>RAYQ01000018.1 GCA_003612395.1 Parablautia intestinalis | reverse complement strand
CAGACGGTTTCATGCTATTTTTACGCCAGTTATTATTGGATTTTCAAGGTGCATAGGCACTTATTCAAGTGCGAAGTCTGAGGATCATAACATAAACAGAGTATAACGCAAATAAGGATTCTCAAAAAATCCCAGAAATATTGATGTCTTTGTTTTCCTTACATAAATCGTTCATTTTGAGATGATATTTAGTGATTAAGAAGAAAGATTTTTACAATGGGTGCTTTTTTAGAATAGTAGAGTAGAATATGGATAATGATAAAATTAAGATAAAATATTGATAGGAAATGGGTGCTTATGTTACAGATTAGACCTGTTTCAGATTTAAGAAATAAGTTTCCTGATATTGAGAAAATTGTAAATGCAGGAGAGCCGGTATATTTAACAAAAAACGGATATGGAGCAATGGTGGTGCTTAGTCTTGAAGAGTATTCAAAGTTGACGGATGGCGTTGAAGCAGCATTAGATAAAGCAGATAAATTTGCGGCGGAAAACGATACGCGGATGAGCCATGAGGAAGTTTTTGGAGGACTGCGGAGGAAGATAAATGTTCAGTAAAAAGTACAGATTGAGCTATCTGCCACTTTTTATGAGGATCTTGATGAAAAAGTTACAAGAAGCTTTGCGCATGACGCATAGTGTGGATGAGATGCTTTCAATGCTTGGGAAGTATTTGATTTTTGATTTGGCAGAGTCCTTTGAACAGGTACGTTTTTGGGATAAAGATAACCTGATTCAGGTAATGAAAGATATCTTTTTGGGAGCAAAGCGTTCTTTTATGATATTGATTGATGAATGGGACTGCCTTTTTAGGGAATACCAACTGGATACAGATGCGCAAAAACGATACCTGGATTTTTTACGTGTGGAGCTGAAGGATCAGGAATATATAAATGCAATCAGCACTATGAATTGGAATGAAGTGATTGATTCATTGGAAAGATCCAAAAAACTTCTTGAAGCATTATGGGCTATGGACAGCCGATAAGAAAAGCCAGGAACAATAACGGAAGGTGAAAAATCTTGAAAAAGACCACGGAAAAAACAAACGTTATGAGACTGTTCGATCAGAAAAAGATTTCTTATCGGACTTACTGCTATGCGGATACCGGCGTGATCAGCGGTATTGACGTTGCCACTGTCCTAAATCAGGATCCCCGCCAGGTATTTAAAACACTGGTGACGATTGCGAATTCAGGAAATTACTATGTATTTATGATTCCGGTGCATGCAGAGCTGGATTTAAAGAAGGCGGCCCGCTGCGCGAAAGAAAAAAATATCAGCATGGTCAAGTCTAAAGATCTGCTGGCGCTGACCGGATATATCCACGGCGGTTGTTCCCCGGTGGGAATGAAGAAGCAGTTTAAGACCGTGATAGATCTGTCCGCGTCCGATTTTGACACTATCCTTTTCAGCGCAGGAAAAATAGGCTATCAGGTCGAAACTTCTTTAGATGAGCTTAAGAAAATAATACGCTTTGATCTGGATGATCTTGTTGTAAAGTAAAACGCTGCCACGCCTTGCAGGCCAGCTTATTTATTGTAAAAAGGGGGCGCTATTACGCCCCGCACAGTTATCCGATTAAAATCCGGTAAGATGCCTTCCACACACCGCCGGGAGCTAACAGATTTCCCCATTCTCTGTCTTTTAAATCTCCCTCATAGCCTGCCCGGTCGCATCTGCCATACCAGGGTTCTATGCAGATAAAAGGGGCATTCTTTGTAGGTGGAGACCATACACCAAATAAAGGCGCCTCCATCTTTACCGTAAGGTAAGCGGTCCCGTCTTTTCTGCAAAACGCCACTTCTTTTGCCTGTCTGTTCTCAATCACCAGCGCATCATGATCAAATAAATGCTCTGTGATTGGCAAAAAGCCATCTTTCAGGGGATAGACATCCTCTTCATTCAATGCAAGTCCCTCATCACTGATTCTGGTGCATACCACCTGATCCTTACAGTCAAACCGGAGAAGATAATCCGTCTGAGCTGTTCCTTCCTCTATTGGGCAGTAGAAGGCAGGATGCCCTCCAATGGAAAAAGGCAGTTCCTCCTCTTCTTCATTCTCCACCTGCCAGCAGACCTCCACACCATTATCAAACAGCCTGTATCCCAATTTCAATGTGAAACCATATGGATACTTTTGCCTTGTCTCTTCACTGTCTTTGAGAACAAACCAGATTTCATCCTCTGTCCGGGAAAGAAGCTCAAATTCCATATCCCTTGCAAAGCCATGCTGGGTCATGGAATAAGTCTTTCCCTTGGTCCTAAATTCATTTCGGTCCGTCTTTCCCACAAAGGGAAACAGAATCGGTGACGACCTGTTCCAAAAGGCCGGATCCCCCTGCCACAGATATTCTGTTCCCGTAACCGGATTTTTCAATGATTTTAACTCCGCTCCCTTAGAGTGAACCTTGATTTCCACCCCGTCATTTTTTAGTTCGTATACCGCCATAATAATCCTCCTTTCTTGCCGGCAGCCCTCAAATTGGGGCCGGGCACAAATTTGTCCGTGAAAAATTTATTAATATAAATAAGCAGTCTAAGATGCCATCGCATCGCCTGACTCCTGCGTCCCGCAGGCTGAAAATTTATCCTGCGTGAAACATTATGGTAATTAGAACAGGACTGTCAATCTGCGTCCTCAATATCCACAAATTCCGCGTCAATAATCCGTTCTTTGTCACGCTTTACCTTAACCACCCTTGATAAAATCCAGATATCCGAACCTCCGTCATAGACAAGGAAAGCGCCTATCAGTCTGACTACTGTTTCCACAGTCTCAAAGGGATTATAAATCAGTATGCCGCCTGCTGCCACAGTCAGGCACCCAAAGATAAACGCAAGCCACCATTTTTCGTACCCGTCTTTTTGCAGGGCAACCGCCTGGACAATATTATGCATACCATGTATCACAATTAAAACCCCTATTATCACCGGCACTGCCTTAATGATCGTATCAGGCTTTAATAAAATCCAGGCGCCAATCACGGCAAAAACAATCCCCAAAACCAGCATCCCCTGGGAGAGAACCGTTCGTTCTCTGTTAAACAGATAAACGGCAATCTGTATGATACCGTAAATGAGCAATACCCCTCCCAGCATTCTGCACACAATCTGCGCGGTTGTTCCGGGCCAGATGATAAGTACCAGACCAAATATCACACACAATATTGCTGACGCCATATAATTTGCTTTTAATTCCTTAATAAATCTGACCATACTAATCCTCCATTCCTGCTGGCCGCCCTCATATTTGGGCTTGGGCACAAATTTGCTTATCATGTTTATATCTACAGCAGTCCCTTTGCATCCTCTAAATCATATATGATTTTATATCTGTGACTGTGATCTTCCGAAGCGTTTTCGGTAACTCTCAAATCCCAGATAAAACAGATATCCAATCACCGCTCCAAAGCAGTTCAGCAGAATATCATCCACGTCAAATGCTCCAAATGCACTGAAAAGCTGAAAAACCTCTATCCCAACCACAAAAGTAAACGCATGAAACAACATTACCAGAAAATTTCTGCCCCAGTCAATCACATAGGGCAGCAAAAATCCAAAAGGAATAAACACTACAACATTTCCCACCAGATTTTCAAAGCTGTTAAGCCTGTCAGAATAATCTATATACATACGTATGGTTTTAAACAACGTAAAATTAGCCGTATCCAGCCCTTCCAGAATTACATCCTTTTCCCAGCCTGCTGCGATTTCCCTAAGCTGCCAGAGCGGATATTTAAAAATAATCACCTTTAATACGATAAGCAGATAAAGGAAGAAAATGAGCCTGACATGTTTCCTGCGAAACAGTTTATTGTTCACGAATAACGAACCTCCATCAAAATAAGTCCTTTTGCAGGAACAAGCTCTCCGGCCTTTTCCCTCAGACCGGAGTCCAAAATTTCCGCTACTTCTTCAGGTCTTTTCTTATGTGTCCCCACCTCTAAGAGCGTGCCTGTCATAATTCTCACCATATGGTACAAAAATCCGTTTCCGCTGTAGATAAAGCGAATTTCGTCCTGAACATTCTGCATTCTCATAGAAGCGCTTACTGTCTTTTTAATTTCAATCTTTTCTATGGTCCGAACCGTAGATTTTTTCCCTTTTTTGCTTGAAGTAAAAGCTTTAAAATCATGGGTCCCCACCAAAATTTCCGCTGCCTTTTCCATAGCGGCAACGTCAAGATCCTCCTTCATAAAATGCGCGTATTTTCTGTCAAATATGTGGGGAACCTCTGTCTGCACAACACGATAGCAGTAGGATTTTCCTTTCACATTCAGACGGCTGTGGAATCTTTCGGATACTTCCTTTACGGAAATCACCGCAATATCCTCAGGGAGATAAAAATTCATATAATTTAAAATTTCCTCTGGACTCATCTGCGTATCCGCGTGAAAATTGGCCACCTGTCCTAAGGCGTGTACCCCCGCGTCAGTTCTGCCGGAGCCAATGATTTCAATTTTTTCTCCCGTCATTTTGGTAAGCAGGGCCTCTAACTTTCCCTGGATAGTATTTTCTGTGCTGACCTGCCTCTGCCACCCCCTGTAACGGGTACCCTCATACTGCAAAACTATTTTAAAATTACGCACATCTTCTCCCTATTCCTGCCCTGCGGCACAAACAATACTTAGACAAAACCATTTCAGAAAAATCGCCAGCATCTTTCAGCTCCTTTGAAGATCTTCATTTCTTTTCATCTTCCAGACACGCTGTTTTGCTACACAAACAATACATAAACTTTTTCAGAAGAATCGCTCACAGCGATTCTTCCAGAGATGAATATTTTCTTAGGCGGCGTCTTTCGGCGCCTTAGAAAATCTTCATCTCTTATCATCTCTTATACTTCCCAGGGATTCTCTCTGCCCTCCATAAAGCATTTGCACCCGAGAAGGGAATCTCTAACTACGGTTACTACATAATCATCCGTATAAAAAGCCATGTGATGAGTCACCGTCACATTGGGAAACCCCCTTAGGATCGCCAGCTCTCTGTTATTAAGTATATCTGATTTGTGGTCATAATAATACAATCCAAACTCATTTTCCACTACATCAAGGCCTGCTCCGCCTATTTTTCCGCTCTCAATCCCGTCTATTAAAGCCGCAGAGTCAATCAGTCCCCCCCTTGCCGTATTGACCAGCATTACGCCATCCTTCATTTTGGCAATTGCCTGCTCATTGATCATATGGTAATTGTCATCCGTTAAGGGCGCATGCAGGGTTATTACATCTGCGCTTTGCCACATCTCATCAAGAGTTACATAGGGCACACCGGATGCTTTCACCTGATCATTTTCATACAAATCATACGCAATCCGTTTACAGCCAAAACCGGTCAGATTCTCAAGAACCCTCTGCCCAATCCTCCCTGTGCCAATGACCCCTACGGTCAAATCTTTTAATTCCCTGCCCTGAATCCCTTTTAAGGAATAATCCTGAATATTCGTGCGTTCTATAATCCGCTTCATTTTACGGATTGTCATGAGAATAAGCATCACTGCATAGTCGGCCACACCATACGGGCCATAAGGAGCGTTTGCCACCGTCAGACCCAGCTCCTTTGCAGCCTTTACATCAATGTGATCATAACCGATGGTTCTCGTTGTGACATATTTAACACCTACATCGGCGAAGGCTTTCAAAAGCTCTGCCGGCATGGGAGATGTAATTATATCTATGCATGTGCTTCCCTTTGCAAGAGCCGCATTTTCCATATGAGGCGCATCCGGACAGAGTAAAAGCTCTATCCCCAGCTCTTTTCCATATTTTAAAAACAGTTCCTTTTCGTCAAATTCCCTGCAGTTATATACTGTAACTTTCATTCTTATACCCCCTGCATACCACAAGCTTTGCTTGTGGTACTGCTACCGATAAATAAGTTTGGAAGTTTACTTCCAAACTTTTTTTCCTTCTTCCTTTTGCATTTTCTCAATGCGCTCTCTTTCCCTGTAAATACGCACGGACTCCATATCATCCGCATTCAAATGCCTGAAATTACTTACGCTGGCATACAAAATTTTCAGACTGTCCAGTGTGGTATCAAATACCCCCTCCTGATACATGTTCAGCACAATGATCCCAATAGGAACGGCCAGGATCATACCGGCAACTCCCCCTGCTTTATATCCGATAAACAGTAAAAAAAGGGTTGGAATAGGCGAAAGCCCCACGGATTCCCCCACAATTTTAGGCTGAATAAGCTGCCTTGCAAGCTGTCCAACTCCCCAGATAATCAAAAGCCCAATCACCAGTGTGTAATCTCCGCTTAAAAACTTAATAACCGCCCAGGGAATCAAAACCGTACCTGTTCCAAAAAAGGGAAGAAAGTCCAAAAAAGCCACACCGATAGCAATAATAAACGCATACCGGATCCGTAGCACGCTAAAGCCAATCCCCAAAAGAACATACATCCATAATTCTATTTTAAGCTGCGCCTTGAAATATCCTCCCACCGCATGTTTTAATCCTCTTTTAATCATCTCATAGTGGCCGATAATGGATTCCGGCAAAGCCTTTTTAAGGAGATTCGGTACATACTCTCTGTCCGCCACAAAAAAGTAAGCGGACAACACACACATAATAACTCCTATTAAAATGGACGGCAGATTCATGGCAAAGCGGCTGAGGGCCTCTATGGTAGGCAGGCTTAAATCTCCAAAAAAGCCGCCCAAATAATCTGTCACGTTTTCGGTAAGGCTTTTCAGCGCAGTCTGGACTTCCCGGGGCAGGTATTTATTGAATGCCTCCAGCTTTTGCTCTATCTGCGCCAAATCCTCCTGGGCGCTTTCCCACATATTTGGCAGTTCTCCAATAAAATTCACCATCTGCTCCGTAAGTCTTACCCCTAAAAAGTATCCCGCCAGTATCACCAGCGCAATTACAGTAATAATCACAAAGGCGGATCCCGCCATCCTTTTTATTTTTAATTGCTTTTCAAAAAAACGAACCGGAGGGCTTGCAATCCATGCAATCACCCATCCCAAAACAAAAGGCATAAAATAAATCACCACTCTGGGAAGTACAAACATGCAAAAGAGCAAGAGCACCAGCATGATCCCCAGATTTAAAAGTACCTTTAAGTAAGTTTTATATCTTCCCTTCACTTATGCCTCCATTTTCCGGGCTTTCCTGTTCCAGATAGGAATCCAAAAGCGTATAAATTTCTTCCCGCCCCTGTTTTGTTATTGCCGAATAAGGAATTATCACGGTATTTTTTACTGTCTTAAGTCCTTCCCTAATCAGCTTAATATTCTTTGGTATCTGGCTTCTTTTTATTTTGTCCAGCTTAGTCGCTATGATCACCGGTTCAAATCCCTGCTTTAAAATCCAGTCATACATCAGCCTGTCATTTCCCGAGGGTTCATGGCGAATATCCACCAGAAGGAATACCACCCGCAGCTGTCTGGAGCGATGCAGATAATTTTCAATCATCCTTCCCCATTTTGCCTTTTCTTCCTCATTTGCCTTCGCGTAGCCGTAACCCGGTAAATCCACAAAATACAGCGCATCGTTAATATTATAAAAATTGATTGTCTGTGTCTTTCCCGGCTGGGCGCTGGTTCTCGCAAGAGCCTTCCGGTTCATAAGTCCGTTGATTAAGGAGGATTTCCCCACATTGCTTTTACCTGCAAAAGCAAATTCCATATGGGTGTTTTCCGGCAGCACACTTGTAACGCCGCACACCGTTTCCAACGTGACATCTTTAATTACCATACTAATAACCATGCCTTTCCATAGCCTGCCCATCAGGCCCGGGCGCAAATTTGTAACTGATAAAATCTAACACCCATTCCTGCCTCAAAGCAGCGCATGTTTTAAAACTTCCTTCATATCCTTCACATAAGTGATGATAAGCCCCTCTTTAATTTCCTCTGAAATTTCCTCAATATCTTTCCTGTTATCTGCCGGCACAAGGACTTCCTTAAGGCCGGCCATCTTTGCCGCCAGGATTTTCTCCTTAAGGCCGCCTATGGCAAGTACCCTGCCGCGCAGCGTCACCTCGCCTGTCATGGCAATATCGCTTCGCACCATTTTGCCTGTGATAGCTGAAAACAGTGCTGTTGCCATGGTAACACCGGCAGAAGGACCGTCCTTGGGAACAGCGCCCTCCGGAATATGTATATGAAAATCATTTTCTTTAAACACTTCCGGTGAAATGTGATATTTCTCTCCAATGGAGCGCACATAACTCATTCCGATGATAGCGGACTCCTTCATCACATCTCCCATTTGACCGGTAAGTTCAATATCGCCCTTTCCCGGCATCATATTTACTTCTGTCTGAAGGGTATCGCCGCCTACACTTGTCCAGGCAAGACCGCGCACAATTCCCACCTGGGGCTCTTTGTTTGCCTTGTCCAGACTGTATTTTCTCTTACCCAGATATTTGTCCAGATTGGAAGCTGTCACCCTGACCCGTACACTCTCCTGCTTTTCATCTGCCTCCCGGGCCTCCAAAATTTCCTTCGCACTCTTACGGCAGATATCTCCAATCTTTCTCTCCAGTTCTCTTACGCCTGCTTCTTTTGTATAATAAGTAATAATATTCTTAAGCGCGCCATCCTGAATGGTCATCATCTGCTTTGTAATACCGTTTTTTTCCATCTGCTTGCCAAGGAGATGATCTTTGGCTATATGGAACTTTTCATTTTCCGTATAGCTGTTTACCTCAATGACCTCCATTCTGTCAAGCAAAGGTCTTGGAATTGTCTGCGTGGTATTGGCTGTCGCGATAAAAAGCACCTCGGATAGATCTAACGGAATCTCCACATAATGATCCCTAAACCTCACATTCTGCTCGCCGTCAAGAACCTCCAAAAGCGCTGAAAAGGTGTCTCCCTTGTAGTCATTGCTCACCTTGTCAATTTCATCCAAAAGCATAAGGGGATTCTTTACCCCCGCCTGCTTTAAGCCCGCTGCAATACGCCCAGGCATAGCTCCCACATAGGTTTTTCTGTGGCCTCTTATTTCCGCCTCGTCCCGCACGCCGCCTAAGCAAATCCGCACATATTTTTTGCTAAGCGCTCTGGCGACGCTTTTGGCAATGGATGTTTTGCCGGTTCCCGGGGGCCCCACCAGACAGATAATCGGACTTTCCCCTTTTTTTGTCAGGCAGCGCACCGCTAAAAATTCCAGAATTCTCTCCTTCACCTGCGAAAGGCCATAGTGATCCTTTTCCAGAATATTCTTGGCCCGCTTCATGCTCTCATTATCCTTTGATGCATGATCCCATGGAAGTTCTAAGAGCGTTTCAATATAAGCGCGTTCCACGGCGCTCTCGGAGCTGCTGCCCATCACATTTCTAAAACGTGTGATTTCTTTCTTAATCTTCTCTTTCACTTCATCGGAGGCTTCTAAAGCCTTAAGCGCCTCCTCAAACTGGTCCGCATCTGAAAAGGAACCTTCTTCTCCTAACTCCTCCCTGATATAACGGAGCTGTTCCCGCAAAAGATATTCCTTTTGGTTTTTATCCACTCGTTCCCGCATCCTGCCTGCCAAATCTTCCCGCACCCTGGCAATTTCTATTTCATTTAGCAGGTGGGTACACAGTATTTCGTAACGTTCCTTTATAGAAATCATCTCCAGAATTTCCTGCTTTTTTTCATAACCCACAGGAAGATTCATGGTGATCTGGTCAATCAGTTTTCCGATAGAATGAATCTGGGCATACCTTTGTACGGCATTCTTATCCAGCTTAGGATAATGAGCTGCAAATGCAGCAAAATACTCCCGAAGCTGTCTTAGCATGGCCTCCTGCTCCATCTCATCTTCCTTCGGCCATTCATCAGAAACCTGCTCTAAATATCCTTCCAGAAACTTTGTATTTTCTTTGTTTGTTTCATGCAAAATTCCCCGTCCAATACCTTCCACCAATACGCGGACTATTTTGTTTGGCAGCCTTGTAATCTGCTTCACCGCACTGATTGTGCCCACACGGTAGAGGTCTTCCTCTTCGGGCACATCCACCCCCGGATCCTTTTGCGTTACCAGAAAAATCCTGCCGCTTTTCATCATGGCATATTCTAATGCCTGAACGGATTTTTCCCTGTTTAAATCAAAGTGTATTACCATGCCCGGCAATACGGTCATCCCGCGTAAAGAGATGACAGGCAATATAAGAAGCTGCTCTGTCTTAGTTATCATTTCACTCATAAAAATCCCCACGCCTTTCCATAGCCTTTTAATTGCTTCGCCAGCCGTTTATTGTAACAAAATGCCGCCCTGACGGCGGCACTTATTATCTGACCTTGCGCATTATTTCACGATGTATTAACAGGGGTTCACTGGTACCTTCTACCGCGCCTTTCGTAATAACGCACTCTTCAATTGTATCGTCTGACGGAATCTGGTACATCACATCCATCATTACTTTTTCCATGATGGAGCGCAGTCCTCTTGCTCCTGTCTTACGCTCAAAAGCCTGACTGGCTATCAGCCGTACCGCGTCTTTCTCAAAAGTAAGCTTTACATTATCAAATTTAAACAGCTTCTGGTATTGCTTGATCAGAGCGCTTTTGGGCTCTGTCAGAATTCTGTAAAGCGCCTTTTCGTCTAACCCCTGAAGGGATACATTGATGGGGACACGCCCCACGAATTCGGGAATCAATCCAAACTTCACCAAATCCTGTGGTGTTACCTCAGCAAGCATTTTGCTGATCTCCTGATTACCCTTTTCCGCAATCTCAGCCTCGAAACCAATAGAATTGCGGTTCAGCCTGTTTTCAACAATCTTTTCCAGTCCGTCAAAAGCACCTCCGCATATAAACAGAATATTGGAAGTATCTACCTGAATCAATTCCTGGTGAGGATGCTTTCTTCCGCCCTGAGGCGGCACACTGGCTACTGTTCCTTCTATGATTTTAAGGAGCGCCTGCTGTACGCCTTCACCTGACACATCTCTGGTAATAGAGACATTTTCGCTTTTTTTTGTAATTTTGTCAATCTCATCAATATAAATGATACCCAGCTGGGCACGCTCCACATCGTACTCGGCTGCCTGCAGTAATTTCAGAAGAATGTTTTCCACATCTTCCCCCACATAACCGGCCTCCGTCAAAGTGGTGGCATCCGCTATTGCAAAGGGTACATTAATAATCTTTGCCAGTGTCTGCGCTAAATAGGTCTTACCTGACCCGGTAGGTCCTATCATGATAATATTGCTCTTTTGAAGCTCCACACCATCTATATCCTGCGGGGCCGTCACTCTCTTGTAATGATTATATACAGCCACCGACAGAACTTTCTTTGCCTCTTCCTGTCCAATCACATAATCATCCAGAAATTCCTTGATTTCCACAGGTTTTAGGAGATTGATTGTAAACTCTTCCTCTTCTTCAATTTCATCCTCGTATTCTTCTTCCACAATATCAGCGCATATCTCAACACACTCATCGCAGATATACACCCCTGCCGGACCGGCAATTAATTTTCTGACCTGATCCTGGGTCTTATTGCAGAAAGAACATCTGATGTTATCGGAATTTTTTCCTGCCATCCTTTCACCCCCGCATAGCACAAGCATCGCTTAGTTACATTATTTATCTGACCGCTTATAAAGTACCTTATCAATCAGACCATATTCTCTGGCTTCCTCGGCGCTCATCCAGTTATCTCTTTCTGTATCCGCCGCGATTACCTCATAATCCTTGCCGGTATTTTCCGCCAGCATTCTGTTTAACTTTTCCTTGGTTTGCAAAATATGCCTTGCCGCAATTTCAATTTCAGTGGCCTGCCCCTGGGCGCCGCCAAGAGGCTGGTGAATCATAATCTCAGCATTAGGCAGGGCAAGTCTTTTGCCTTTAGCGCCGCCTGCTAACAGGAATGCGCCCATGCTGGCCGCCATACCCATGCAATTGGTTGCCACATCACATTTAATATACTGCATGGTGTCATAGATTGCCATGCCTGCCGTCACACTTCCGCCAGGACTGTTAATATAAAACTGAATATCCTTCTCCGGATCCTCAGCCTCCAAAAAAAGCATCTGCGCCACTATCAGACTGGCTGTCACCTCGTTGACTTCCTCTCCAAGGAAAATAATTCTTTCCTTTAAAAGTCTGGAATAAATATCGTAGGAACGCTCTCCTCTGCTTGTCTGTTCAATGACATAAGGCACCAAACTCATTATATATCCTCCATTCTAACTAATCCTTCATGCTTAAAACAGCCCGCAAATATCTTATTTTTCCTTTGCGTTTGCTACTGCAAATTCAGCGGCCTTTCTCACTGCAATATCTTCCCTGATCTGCTCCGCATTTTTTTCAGGCAGATCTTCTTTGATCTTTTCTACTTCCAGCTGATAGGCCTCGGCCATCACCTTTAATTCTTCTTCAAATTCTTCCTCTGAAGCTGTAATATTCTCCGCTTTCACAATCGCCTCTAATACCAGCCTGGATTTGATTCTCTTTTCAGCCTGCGGCTTAATCTGCGCAAGCATATTATCATAGGATGTACCTGTAAACTGAAGATACTGCTCAAAAGACAGCCCCTGCATCTGGATCCTCTGGGCAAATTCATTCACCATCTGTTCCTGCTGTGTGGAAATCATGGCATCAGGAATTTCCATGTCGGAATCATTTATAATTGCCTCAATGACTGCTGCCTCCTTAGCTTCCTTAGCTTCCTTTTCTTTTCTCTCTGTCAGTGTAGCCTTTACGCTGGTTTTATATTCCTCAAGCGTATCAAATTCGGAAACCTCGCTTGCAAATTCATCATCCAGTTCAGGAAGCTCTTTTTCCGTAATTTCCTTCACCGTACACTTAAATACGGCAGCTTTTCCTTTCAAATCCTCCGCCTGGTAATCTTCCGGGAACGTTACATTTACTTCCAATTCCTTACCGATTTCTGCGCCCACTAACTGCTCCTCGAATCCGGGAATAAATGCGCCTGAACCAATGGTCAGCGGGTAATCTTCCCCTTTTCCACCTTCAAAAGCCACTCCGTCCACAAAACCTTCGAAATCCAGAACAGTCTTATCGCCGTCCTTCACCGGTCTGTCCGTAACGGTGATGTTTCTTGCGTTGTTTTCTCTTTCTTTGTTAATCTCTGCGTCCACTTCTTCATCGGTAACTGCGCTGTCAACCTTTTCAATCTGAACGCCCTTATACTTGCCAAGCTTCACCTCCGGCTTAATTGCAACCTCTGCCGTAAAGATAAAGGGCTTTCCCTTTTCAATCTGCGTCACATCTATTGTGGGTCTGGAAACGATATCCTCACCGCACTCTTCCACTGCATTTTCATAGGCATCAGGGATCAGCTCGTTAGCCGCATCCTCATAAAAAATTTCCGGCCCGTACATCTTCTCTATCATCTGGCGGGGCACTTTCCCCTTACGGAAACCCGGAACACTGATTTTATTCTTGTTCTTTAAAAACGCATTCTGCAATGCTTTTTCCAGTTCTTCGGCCGAAACTTCAATTGTAAGCTTTGCCATATTTTTTTCCAGTTTTTCTACCTGTACGCCCATTCTGGTGCATCCTCCTTAAAATCCTCTATCCGTTTATCACTTTATCATTTTATACTACGAGTAAATTCCATATATACCCACAGTCATTATCCGATTATAGCATACCTGTAAAGAAAATACCAGAATTTTATTCAGGGAATTCAATGTATTGCTTTTTCTTTTCAGACCTTTTATACTGTTTATGGTTTTAAATGTTACTAACCATTCAGCCTGGGACTTTTCCCGCAGGCTCACCGGCTTAAAATGCACCGGAACAGTTTGGAATCGACTGTTCCGCGCAGAAGGCTTATGAAGGGAGGACTTATGAAAATTTCAACCAGACAGTTAATACAAACCGCATTACTTCTTGCCATATGTATTGCAAGCCAGTTTTTTAAAAACCTTTCCGTGTATTTAACCGGCCCCATTGTCAATACGACTATCATAATTGCAGTGCTGGCCGTAGGGTTATGGAGCGGACTTATTATCAGTATCATTGCACCCGTCACTGCCTTTTTTATTTCAGGCTCGCCCCTTATGGCAGCCATACCCCTTATGTTTCCTGCCGTTATGGCTGGAAATGCCATTCTGGCAGTCTGCACATGGTACTTTCAGACCCGTTTAGGTTTCCCACACAGGCTCATTGCCGGGTTGGCGGCGGGGAGCCTTTTAAAGGCCGCCTTTATGGGGATCGTGATTGTGCTTATCCTGCTGCCTGCATTTGGCGGCAATGTGGGATCTCATCTTCCAAAGCCTGAAGCCCTGCCAATGGTTTTAGCCACTGCGCGAATTACTTTTTCCATTACCCAGCTTATCACAGCTCTTACCGGCAGTGTTCTTGCCTGTATCATATGGCTGCCCCTGCAGAAATATTTGCGCAGAGGTGAGTAAATCTAAACAGCCCGCCTGCGCTTTGCAGACGGGCCATTCATTTTTTCTCATTTTAAAGCAGTGTTCAGTGTTATTTCATAGATTCTTCTTGCTTCTTAATCATTCTACGAACCATTTCACCGCCGATAGAACCAGCTTCCTTGGATGTCAGGTCGCCGTTGTAGCCTTCCTTCAGGTTAACACCAAGTTCAGAAGCAACTTCTGTTTTGAAACGATCCATAGCTGCCTTAGCTTCAGGAACTTCTACTCTATTAGATTTGCTGCTAGCCATCTTTTTCACCTCCGTTATTATTTTTGACTGCCTGATGCAGCCCTGCTTCAAGATAAGCGTTTTGGACTCTACGCTTATCCCGAAGTTTCCTCCGCTTTAAGCGCCGTCTTTATCACTTATCTTGTTCATAGTATTAACGGTGTTCGTGAAAATATTATGGTAAGTTTTTCCGTCTGTCCATATGTTGTAAAAATTATTTATTTTTAAAAGCTTCGTATCTTATCGCTGTCGCCATCCTCCGTGTTTTCGATGGACCTAATCGTAAGGTAGTAGCCGTATTCGGTGTTCACCTGGACATAAACCTTATCGCCCGCTTTATGTCCCATAAGAGCTTTCCCGATTGGCGATTCAACGCTTACAAGACCCTCTAAGGAATTTCCGCGCATAGTTGTTACAATTTTATATTTTTCAATGCTGCCATCCTCTTCAAATTCTACTTCCACAATATTATTTATACCGATCTCATCCTCTTTGGAATCGTCCGATATAACCTGCGCCGTTTTAATCATCCGTTCTAAGAAGCGAATACGGCTTTCATTTTTGTTTTTTTCCCTTTTTGCAGCATAATATTCAAAATTTTCACTTAAGTCTCCCTGTGCTCTGGCCTCCTTCACAGATTCTAAAAGCTTTGGACGTATTATCAGTTTTCTTTCCTCAATCTCGGCCTCCATAGCTGCGATATCCTTCTGCGTTAATTGATTAAACATTTTATAAAAAGGCTCCCTTCTCAGCATACTGTTTTTTGCATGTAAATATAAATTTATGGCTGAAAGAATACAATTCTTCCAGCCTTTCTGCCTTGTTTTTCTTACATGGTTCTCTTACCTGATGCTCATTCCCCCTGCTTCAAGCTGAGCCTTTACCAGTTTCTTACAAAGATACTGAATCAAATCCTTTCTGGTAATCAAACCAATAAATCGTTTTCTGTCGTCAATCACCGGAACAAAATTCTGGTTCATAGCCTTATTGAGCAGATCCTCCATATTCACATCCACTTCAACCGGTTCATTATCACGCATGCGCGGAACCTGCGTCATGAGGATCTCTTCTGCATCCCGAACGGATAAATCATCCTGCTCCTTGATATACCATAGCAAATCGCCCTCTGTAAGTGTTCCTATGTAGCTCCCGTCCTCCTTTGAAATGACAGGAATTGCGGAATATCTGTGATTTTCCATTTTTTCCAAAACCTGACGCACCGTATCCGTGTCATAGACATATGCCACTTCACTTTTGGGCGTCAAAAAAAATAATATGTTCATAAAACGTTCATTTGTACCCCTTCCAACTTATTTCTTAATTTCAGCAAACCTTCCCGAAGTTGGCAGCCTGCCTTCATTGCTCTGCCCCGTAAACAATCTTCTCCGCCATAGCTCTGCTGGTCTTACTGTCTGTCAGATATTGCAGCAGCAAAAGTCCAAACGCAATGGAGCACCCCATACCCCTGCCAGTTATAATATTCCCGTCCTGCACTGCAGGCTCAAAGCATATGACAGCTCCCTCAAGCTGATCCTCCATACCCGGATAGCAGATTGCCTTCTTTCCTTTTAAATGGCCCCTGTGTCCTAAAATAGTGGGAGCCGCACAGATTGCGCCCACCGCTTTTCCTTCTGCCACAAAGGCGTCCACCTGCTCCATAAGCGGTCCGCATGTTTCCAGATTTTTCGTTCCGCCAAGCCCCCCTGGCAGTACAAGCATATCCACTTCTCCAAAATCCACTTCCTCAAGCACCATATCCGTAAGTACCGGAATTTCATGGGAACCCATTACCGTTCTGTCCCCCATAATAGAAACCATTTTCGTATCAATACCCTGTCTGCGCAAAATATCCACCACTGTAAGAGCCTCAATTTCCTCAAACCCCGTACCAAAAAATACACATACCTTACTCATGCTAATAGCCATGCTCCTTTCTCATTCTGCAAATTCCCGATGGTAAAAGCGTTAACGCTCATAACATTATTTTATCATTTAAAATGTAAAAATTCCAATTAACGATTTGTAAACTTTCTTAAGGAAGGTTATAATGAAATTAAGAAATAAATTCCAAAAATTAACAAATGGTTTACAATCTTATCTATTGGCAATTATAAATTTTGCATATATATTATATAAGGAAAGGATCCTCACTATGGAAATTGAACGCAAATTTTTAGTAAAAGAACTCCCCTCTGAACTTGACACTTATCCATGCCTTTTCATTGAACAGGCTTACCTCAATATTGATCCGGTTATCCGCATCCGCAGGCAGGACAATGAATATTATCTGACTTATAAGGGCAAAGGCCTTATGGCAAGAGAAGAATATAATCTTCCATTAAATAAGGAAGCTTATCATCACCTGCTGGAAAAAGCGGACGGAAATATCATTACCAAAAAAAGATACCTGATTCCCGTTTTAAATCCTTCGTTTTCCGGCGAATATGTGTCTTTATCACCTGTAAATCTCACGGTGGAACTGGATATCTTTCATGAACCTTTTGCTCCTTTAATCATTGCGGAGGTGGAATTTCCTAATGAAGAAATGGCAAAGGCCTTTCTCCCTCCGGCATGGCTTGGTGAGGATGTGACTGATGAGACCGCCTACCACAATTCCACCTTATCCTGCAAAATTTTTTAATTTATGAAGCGGCATCTGCATTTACTCTGCGATGCCGCTTAAGGAAGGCTCTGCAGCCTGCACTTTCTGCCATTAAATTCTGTCATTGCGTCCTGCCATATAATCTGCAAAGCGCATATATCTTTTTGGCAAGCTCATCATTTACCTGCCCTTCCACCAGTCTCCACTTCCAGTTATTTCCCAGGGTAGAAGGAAGATTGATTCTGGCTTCGCTTCCAAGACCAAGATAATCCTGCATGACAATAACGGCCGTGTCAGCCACACTTGCAATGGCAGCACGGATAAAATGCCAGCCTATATCCTTCCTGCTTTTAAAATTTAAATATGTTCTGGCAAAGCTCCGATCCTTTCGACCGAGCGAGTCAAACCATCCAAGAGTCGTGTCATTGTCATGTGTTCCCGTATAGACAACACAGTTTCCGGAATATTTGTGAGGCAGATAATCGCTGTCTCCCGTCCAGTCAAAAGCAAACTGCAAAACCTTCATTCCCGGATATCCGGTTTTCTTTACTAATTCAAAGACCGAAGGAGTCAAATATCCTAAGTCCTCCGCAATCACAGGTTTATTCCCAACTTCCTTTTTCATAACCCTGAACAAATCATAGCCCGGTCCCTTTTCCCACTTGCCCGCCTCAGCTGTTGTATCTCCGAAGGGAATATTGTAATACTCGTCAAATCCTCTGAAGTGGTCAATTCTCACCACATCATACAGCTTATAGCAATAGGCAATTCTTAGCATCCACCATGCATAGCCGGTCTTTTTATGATAGTCCCAACGGTACAGAGGATTTCCCCAGAGCTGCCCGGTAGCCGAAAAGGCATCCGGCGGGCACCCTGCCACCCCTGTAGGCATCCGGTTTTCATCAAACTGAAAAAGCTCCGGATTAGCCCAGGCATCCGCGCTGTCAAAGGCCACATAAATAGGAATATCTCCTATAATCTTAATTCCTTTATCATTTGCATATTTTTTGAGCTTTGTCCACTGCTTTACAAAAAGATATTGCTGGAATTCATAAAACAGAATTTCTTCTTTCAATTTTTCCTGATACTTTTTAAGAGCTGTCGGCTGCCGCAGGCGAATGTCTCTCTCCCACAAGGACCAGCTTTTTCCCTGATAGGAATCCTTTACTGCCATATAAAGCGCATAATCAGGAAGCCAGTAATCATTTTCTTTGACAAAATCTTTAAATCCTTCTTCCTCATCCTTTTTGCTGTTATTAAATGCTTCCCTGAGCACCTTAAACCTTGACCTGTAGATCTTTTCATAATCTACATAGGCCCTGCTTTCTCCCCAGTCGCATTCTTCGCAAAATTCCTTTGATAAAAGGCCTTCCTTTATCAGTTCCTCCAGGTCAATATAATAAGGATTTCCGGCAAATGTGGAAAAAGACTGATAGGGGGAATCTCCGTAACCTGTAGGACCTAAAGGTAATATTTGCCAGTAAGTCTGACCCGCCTCCTTCAAAAAATCCACAAATTCATAGGCCTCTTTTGAAAATGTTCCAATTCCGTAAGCCGACCATATACTGGATATCGGTAATAAAATGCCACATGCTCTCATACGCAGTCTCCTTTTGCTATCAGATAAACTAAATTTTCACAGTATATTCCATAAAATAAAAATACCATTTCGTGTAATTATTGGCAAGATAAAAAAGCAGCGGATGTCAGGCTTTGCCAGACATATTATCAAGGGAACCGAAATCGATCATAATTTACTGCTATGGCTGCAGTTAACCCACCGCCTGCTATGCGCCTTTCTCTAATTATCCCACAGGGTCA
The DNA here is from genome assembly GCA_003612395.1 of Parablautia intestinalis. GTDB lineage: Bacteria > Bacillota > Clostridia > Lachnospirales > Lachnospiraceae > Suilimivivens > Suilimivivens intestinalis. Next base: position 87,701 of record RAYQ01000018.1, on the reverse strand, counting down.
GTTGCGGTTCCTTTAATGAATTTACCGATCTCTGTGTAATTTTATCATCTTCCCCAATGGTTCCACATAATAGCGGAGAATTTACGTCATACAGTTTACCGTTTTGCAAAACGCTTTCATGACTATAATTTGCATAACAATATACACAGCCGTTTTTACATGTGTTATAGGTACCAATTTCAACGCTTTCCACACAGCCACATTCTTTTCGCTGATTTTTATCCTTATCCACCTGTATTTTACACCCGGTAATCTGCTCCACTAATTCTTTGTCTATACAGCAATTATGTTCTATTCCGCAAGCTGACAAATCAATCGCTTCTGCACAGGATGCAACCTTTATATCATTATCCCTGGCTGCCAGCACAATCTGCGCCGCAAATGCAGCCAGTTCCTTTTCCGGTAAAGAACAGGCATTCATTGCATTCATATTTTTTTTGTTTTTAGCGTATATGTCAACAAAGCTGATAACACATATAGACGTATATCCATTTAATTCCTTCGCAATTTGTTTAAAAGCCTTTAAATGATATTCCGGCGTATATTTGTCGGAGAAAATGATTGGGTCATATCGCCATATCACCTTTTCCCTGCCGATTTTATCTGCCAGCTTTTGGAATATCGGTATCATTTTCTCCTTCTTATGCGGTACATTGCATTCTATATCATTTCCGAATCCGGTAAGTGTAAACTGAAAATAATATTTATAGGCATCCAGTTCATCTAACCTTGCAAACATCGGTTCCGGATTCTTGGTCCAGAATACAATACAATCTACCACCTCCGGAGATAATATAATTTTACTGATCTGATGGGCATTCATCGGATTACGGACATATAAATATCCTTTCTTTATCCTGTTATAAAACCATTCCGAATAGTAATTTGGAATATCTGTTCTGCGGCTGGCGCTTAGAATCATAGCTTCATCTTCTTTCAAACATCCCAATAGAAAGCTGCGCTTTCTATTAATTTTAAGCGTTTTTCAATATCGCTTATTCTTTGATATCAGTCAGATTTTTCATAGGTTCTCCCCATTTCCCGAGATATCTTCCATCAATGGAAAAATAGGTATTTTCACCCGGAGCTAATACCGGTGCAGCCTTCATCAATCTTTCTGTAAAGGGAACCTCTATATCCAGCAGTTTTTCATCCTGAGTTACATTACGGATTAAACACAGAAAAATATCTGATCCGTCTCCCATAGGGATTGCTTTTTTCACTTCCAGTTCAAAACTAACAGGGCTTTCTGCAATGATTGGCACATCCAGCACTTGTCCCCACTCCACAGTAGGCAGGTGCTTCATCTTATCAGGTGTGGTTCTGCCACAGATACAACCATAATAATCTGCCAAAGGCAGCAGCCGTTCAGATACGAGGTTAGCTGAAAATATACCATTTTTGCGTATCAAATCCTTAGTCTGTTTTTCCTCACCTATACAAGCCATTACCCCGATTCCCTCTGAAGAATGATAGTATCCAAACCAACAAAAAAGACCAAAATGGGGCTGCCCGTCTTCCTGTTTTGTGCCATAAAGAAATAACGCCTGCGGGCAGTAATCATTACCAATCTTAGTTTTTATCTTTGCCATCATGTACATCCTTTCCTTTTTTTAATGCTTGTTCCGCTTGCTCCAAGTTGGAAACAATACGGTCAAGATACTGTTCTAATTGCTTGATTTCCGCCTTTTCAAAATCCTTAAAAAACAAGCTGTTCATTTGCTGAGAGACTTGATTGTAACATTTCTCCAATGCACGAGCCCGGGGTGTCAGGCTAATTAGGCTTTGACGTCGATCAGAAGCTGAAATTTCCCGACAGATTAAGCCATTTTCTTCCATTCTGCAAAGCATTACAGTAAGTGTATTTTTTGCCAATCCCGTCTTTTGTGCAAGTTCCACAATAGGAATGCCTTCACTTTTCCATAACACATAAAGAATATGCCCTTGTGGTCCATTAAATTCATCTACACCACATCTCTGTAAAAGCCGATCAAAGACTCTCCCCTGAACCTGTTTTATATAAGAAATCAAAAAACCTGTTCGTGTTTCCAGTTATATCACACCTTTCCCTGCTTTACCGCTTCGCAAGGATAAAAGCGGTAGTTTTGCTGTACAGCAACAAAAAGGACGTCTCCTTTTCATAATTTTAATAGTACTATATAGAACTTATTTCGTCAAGATGCAATCACACGCCGACTCGCTTCACGAGACAGCTTATCGCATTTAGAAAAGCCGGAGCTCCTGCCCCGGCTTTCCTTTATCTAATCACAGAAACCTTGTTCTTTAACGCTCCATCTTCCAAAACGCGGCACTGTAAGGCGGCAGCTCGCTTCCACCTCCAAAATCATGCAGCTTACCGGTAATCAGGTCAACCGCCTGTCCGCATCCCGCGTCAAAATGCGCCACATACGGCTCGCTGTCCGCATTAATGGCCACAAGCACTCTTTCCGCCTCTGTTTTTCTCTCAAAAATACATTGCTTATTGGTCAGAACCACTGAGCGGAAAGTGCCGTAATTTAACGCCTCCGACCCCTTCTTTGCCTCAGCCAGCTTACTGATCCACTCTGAAAGTTCGTTGAACTCCGGTTCTTCAAAGCTGACTCGAAGGGCAGGATCTCCTTCGCTCTTATTTCCCTTTGCCCCCCATTCGCTTCCATAATATACACAGGGAATACCCGGCATGCCAAAGCACATTGCATAAATAAGGGGAAGGTGCTTTTCATTGGTAAGGATACTTGCCACCCGGGTAACATCATGGTTATCCACAAAAGAAAGCATATGCTTCCCTTTGTAAAGAGTCCAGTTCTCCGGTCCAAACTGCCTGAGCAGAGAATGGATAATCTCAAACATGTTCATACTGTTAAAGCTGGAATACAATCCTTTGTAGCATTCATAATTAGTTGCCGAATGGAGCATTTCGTCATTGACCAGGCGGTTATAATCTCCGTGCAGCATTTCTCCAAGCAGATAAAACTCAGGCTTTAACTCCTGCGTAAAACTACGCAGTCTTCTTAAAAAGTTCTCATCCAGGCTGTAAGCCACATCTAATCTGAGGCCGTCAATGTCAAACTCCTCCACCCAGAAGCGCACCGCATCTAAAATGTGTTCCACTACTTCGCCATTTTGAAGATTCAGCTTCACCAGATCATAGTTGCCTTCCCAGCCTTCATACCAAAGTCCGTCATTGTAGTTGGAATTTCCCCCCAGATTAATCTTAAACCAATCCAGGTAGCGGGAGTTCTCCCTGTTTTTTACTACATCCTGAAACTGATAGAACCCTCTGCCCACGTGGTTAAACACGCCGTCCAATACCACTTTGATGCCGTTTTCATGGAGCTTTTCACATAACTCCTTAAAGTCCTCATTTGTACCTAACCGGGTATCAATTTTCTTATAGTCTCTTGTATTATACCCATGGGTATCGGACTCAAATACCGGGGAAAAATAAATTGCATTTATCCCCAGCTTCTTCATATGAGGAATCCATTCCTCCACCTTTTTGATTCTGTTTACCAAAACCCCATCATTTTCAAAAGGAGCTCCACAGAATCCCAAAGGATAAATCTGATAAAAAACACTTTCATATGCCCACATATTAGTCCTCCATTCTTGCCAGATGCCTCCTCATTAACTATAGAAATAAAATCTATATAAATACTAAAACACCGGCAGAGCTTTTTGGATTGGAGATAACCCAAGCCGTCATTAAGTGTACCATATTTTCACTCTCTGCGCAATGAATCCTCTTTTTATATACCGGCCCGGATCTGCTCATAGTAACATTCAGGACGATATTTTCCCCTCAATCCTGAATCATGTTCTCACGCAAACACATTTAAGAACCGGCAGATGGCCAGCGATAAAAGGTAGTATTCTCTGAAAAATATATAAATCATATCTGTATTTCGTAGTACGAGTCCAGTCAATTTCAAAGCATTTCTCATTGACTAAACTAGTATTTTCTTGATTTTGAAATTTTACTCTTTCAATTTTTAACTAAAAATCATCCACAGCATTTTTGCAAAAAATGGGAAAAATCCGAAGAAATCCCCAATTTCCACAGAGTTATCCACAATGACATATATGTCATTTATTATGACTCCTTCATCTTTTCTAAAAAATTACGGCGTCATTTACTGTAAAATCCTGCAATTTTCATCATTTTCCCAATTTTCCCCCTCAGAAATCCAACATTTTAAGAAATCCACAAAAGAAAAAAGCACATGGAGTTATCCACATGCCTAAGTGTCTTTATGTCTTTAAAAGTTATAACCATTCATTCCAGAACCGCTCTACCCTTCTGCCAATCTGTCCAAGAGACGTCCTTTCATATTCTTCCCATTCTCTTGGAAAAAGTCTGAGATAAGAGTTGTTTAAAAATCTTTCATCCAAAAGCACAATGATTCCCACATCATCCACTGTCCTTATCACTCTTCCCGCTGCCTGCAGTACTTTGTTCATGCCCGGATATCTGTAGGCATAGTCAAATCCGCTCTCTCCCCGGGCATCAAAATACCCTTTTAAAATCTCCCTCTCATTGCACACCTGGGGCAGTCCTGTTCCTACAATAATGGCACCGATTAATCTGTCCTTCTTTAAGTCAATCCCCTCGCTGAAAATTCCCCCAAGCACACAAAACCCCAGCAGAGTTTTTTCCCCATCTTCCGCAGCAGCAAATCTGGCAAGAAAGTCTTCCCTGCTTTTTTCATCCATGCGCTCCTCCTGCAAAAGGCACTGCACTTGATCCGAATCCTGAAAGCAGCTGCAATACATATCATATATTTTTTTCAGAAACACATGGGAAGGGAAAAACACTATATAATTGCCTTGCCGTTGGCTGGCGATCTCATGAATGTAGGCGGCAATGTTGTAATATTCCATATCGGAACGCCTGGTATACCTGCTGGTCACATCTCCCGCCACAAATACCCTTTTTTTCTCCGGATCAAACACAGAATGGGCATAGACCTCATAATCCTGCGCCTCACCGCCTAAAAGCCTTTTATAATACTGAATAGGCAGCAAGGTGGCGGAAAATAAAATTGTACTCCGCCCCCGCATCATACATTCCTGCAGATTTTTAGCAGGATTAACACAAAAGAGTCTGATGCAAAACCCGCCGTCTGATGCAAGTTCCGTATAAGCCACATAATTTTCATCCAGCTTATCATTGATCAGCAAAAAGTGCGACACTTCGAAATAAAATGCCAGCACATCCTCACGCACAGCACTTTCCTCATTATCCTCCAGATAATCCTCCATGGTGGCGGAAAGCCTTGTAAGTGCCCGTATAAACGGCGCCATATCCTCATCATCAGGATATGCGTAATCCTCACACTGCCTTTTTAATGTCAACAGCTCCCGGTTACAGGCCTCAAGCTGCCGGTATAATTTCAGCTCATATTCTTTTACAGTCTTTTTTAGCGTCAGGAAATCTTCTTTCCATAGAACCGCACTGTACATTTCCCTTCCACGATCCACCAGGTTATGGGCCTCGTCAATCAGAAAAATATAATCCCCTCTGACTCCCTCCGAGAAAAAACGTTTCAAATACACATGCGGATCAAACAGATAATTATAATCGCCAATCACCCCGTCCGCGAAAAGGCTCATATCAAGACACAGCTCAAACGGGCATACCTTATGCTCTCTGGCACAATTCTCCACCGCCTGCCTGTTAAAGTTGTCCGAACAAGTCAATAAATCATAAATAGCATCGTTGATACGGTCAAAATGCCCTTTCGCATAAGGACAGTATTCAGGATTACAGTCTGTCTCCTCCATAAAACACACTTTATCCTTAGCGGTTAAAACCACTGATTTAAATTTCAGCCCTTTTTTCCTCATAAGCTCAATAGCATCATCTGCCACTGTCCTGGTGATGGTCTTTGCCGTCAGATAAAAAATCTTCTGCCCTATTCCCTCCCCAAAGGCTTTCACTGCGGGAAACAATGTGGAAATAGTTTTTCCCACCCCGGTAGGCGCTTCGATAAACAGCTTTCGCTTATGGTAAATCGTCTGGTAGACGTAAGATGCCAACTCCTTTTGTCCCTTGCGGTATGGGAAAGGAAAAGAAAGATTTTTTATAGACGCCTGCCTTTCCTTCTGCCATGCAAACTGGAAATCGGCCCATTTCCTGTATTGCCCCATCAGCTCCTCAAACCATTTCTCCAGCTCCCCTTTTTCATACGCAAAATGAAAGTATCTGATTTCCTCCGTGTCGATGTTACAGTAGGTAAGGCGCACTCTGATATGCTTCAGGCCATTTTGTATCCCATAAATGTGTGCGTAGCACTTTGCCTGGGCTAAATGCACCGGTACTGCTTCCTTCATTTTATGGATATCTCTGTAGGTGCCTTTAATCTCATCTATAGTAACCGTAACCAGATCCCCACTCTCCGGCTCCGCCCCGTTCTCCGGCAGCCCCGGCGGAAATATCTTATCCCCTCCCCGGCTTATAATGATACCGTCTGCCCGCCCCTCAATATGTATTTCATAATCCGGTGTTTTTTCAATATGGCGCAGAAAAACCTCCGCATGATAATCCGCTCCCATAGAGCGCTGGATCATACGGTGAATCCTTCCGCCCTCCTGCATGGCGTTTTCAGGGCCGGCTGCTCTTCTATTGTCTATGTTTCCGGAACGCAGAATAAACTCCACCAGATTCCGCACCGATATATGTATCTCCATTTGAGTATCTCCATTTAAGCGGACCGGCTTATTGCAGACAGCGGTCAACACACACTCGCTCTGGTCTTATACAAAAAAAATTCTCCTGAAAAAATAGTACGCTATCTTTTCAGGAGAGTCAACCAAATACTTCCGATGGAAGCTCACACCAGTATAATTCACTTTCATTTTCCTAAGGTAAATTTTTACTAACATGCAAGCGCCAGACGATTCATCATTTTTTCAAACTCCAGGTTGTACCCGTTATAGGCCACTGTCAGAGGCCGGTTCAAATCTAACCCCAGCACACCAACAATCGATTTGGCATCTACCGTGAACCTGTTATAGGAAACGTCAATATCAAAATCACATCTAGAAGCCGTAATTACAAAGTCTTTCACTTCGTCCAATTTTAACCTTATTTGTCTCTGCATCATAATTATCATCCTTCCTTCTTGTCAATATATGACGGAAAACGTTTTCTAGTAATGGAAAAAGATTACCATCCCATTCCAAATTTGTAAAGTACTTTTTTTAATACAATTTGTCATGTCCTCCGCCTTTTAATAGCAATTTGAATAAACCGGCCTGAAGCTTTTTATGCCATTTAGCCATTCCCATCCCATCTGCAAAGCCTGCCAAATCATTTTCAAAGGTAAAACGGCAAACCTGTTGTGCACATCTGTCAAAATTATATTTAATTAATATCCATTATCACCAAAGTTTTTATTTCCTATACCTTTCTTTAAATTTTCCCAGGGTATGTTTGTACCCGGGTTTTCCTTTTGGCCCCTCATTTTGAAAAACAGCCGGAAATTTTTCTGTTTCCCTGTTCCCCAATTTATGGCATAATAATGACAATTACCAAAACAGGAAGAAACAGGAGGATCTCTAACCGTGAACAACGAATACGATAATGAAGAATTTTTTAAAGAATATGCCAAAATGGCACGCAGCAGGGACGGTTTGAGCGCTGCCGGAGAATGGCATCAGCTAAAACCCCTGTTTCCTTCCTTAGCGGGGAAAAATGTCCTCGATTTAGGGTGTGGCTATGGCTGGCATTGTATCTTTGCCGCCAGGCAGGGAGCTGCGCAGGTATTAGGGCTTGACTTGAGCAGAAAAATGATCGAAGAAGCCATAAAAAGAAATAAAAAAACACAAATCGAGTACCGTGTCTGTGGCATAGAGGAATATGAATATCCTGAAAGTATGTGGGATTGTGTCGTCTCCAACCTGGCTCTGCACTATATCGAAAATATTGAAAAGGTGTTTCAAAATGTGTATAAAACACTGAAACCCGGCGGCACATTTATTTTTAATATTGAACATCCGGTTTTTACCGCAGGTGTTGGGCAGGACTGGATTTACACGCAGTCCGGGAAGCCCCTTTACTGGCCGGTTGATAATTATTTCATACCGGGAGCGAGAAGTACGCACTTTTTGGGGTGTGACGTGGTAAAGCAGCACCACACGCTCACCCAAATATTAATGGGGCTATTGGATAACGGCTTTTCGCTTGAAGCCGTGGAAGAGGCCAAGCCATCTGAAAAATTGATGGATCTTCCGGGGATGGAAGATGAAATGCGCCGTCCAATGATGTTGCTGGTAAAAGCCGGTAAAAAATAGCCTTTTATTACAATTGCCGGCTTATGAACCGTAACTGCCTTTGTTTTCCTGAAACTCCGTCATATATTGACGGTACCGCAGTGGCAGCATATTCCGCTGCCGTCCATAGCTGGCCCTCTCCTTTATGGCTATTGTATGAAAAAAGCAGCTAAACAGTTCGCTGTATTTTTTCTCCCCTTGGGAAAATATGCGCTCCTGCTGATTCCTTTTCTCATCACCAACGACCAGATACCAGTCCATTTTAGAAGGGTGTACCGCGTAGATGTCTCTTTTTTCATCATAAATCACGAAATTTTCAAGAGGAAGCCTGTCCGCAAAATGCGGCACGATAAAAGTAAGCACATTGTTCTTTGGCCCTATCTCAGCATATAAAATTCCACTTTCCAGTTCCTTAAAACGAAGAAATTCCACATGGTAATGGGCTTCATTGGCAGTAAAGCGGGCCAGTTCAAATACTCTGTGGACAAAAGGATTTGACAGATTTCCCATCAGTTCCTTTTTATTTTTCATGGAAAACCCTGTCACCACCGTCTTATACACTGCCTCGCCCTTATCTGCCTCCCCGGATGCAAGCGCCCTGCACACAGACAGATATGTCTCCATGCCAAATTCCCTTATTATGGTTTTGGCTACGCTGGCGGTCTTTTTCTCATCCGGCACACAGGTCTCATAAACGGCAAAAAGTCTGTAATTTTCTTCTTCCCCCACGCAGATGTGTATTTGACCATGAGAAATTTTCTTAAGGTATGCATCATATATGCCTGTAAAGATCCCCTCCAGAGAGTCCTCACAGACCAGATAATATTCTTCCATAATGTCCATGCCTTTCTATGCCCGCACCTAAAAGCGCTTTCAGGCATTCATCTGTTTCCACCCTGCCGCCCGAACATCGTCAAACAAAGACAGCTGCCTGTAGGTCATTCCATCTCTGTCAAAGGGCAGCTTTTCCTTTCCATCGATCAGGTTTCTGGCTATATAATTTTCCTCAAGTTTCGTTGGATACATCATCTTTCCATTGCAGGTAATAAAATACAGAGCTCTTTTTAATGCCACACCGATTTTTTTAAGGTCATCAAAGCCAAGGTTTCCATTTCTTCTTGCTCTCACAATCCTCTGTGCGCTTTTTACGCCAATTCCCGGCACACGCAGAATACTCCGGTAATCCGCTTTATTAATTTCAACAGGAAATTGTTCCAGATGCCCTAATGCCCAGTCTGCTTTCGGATCCAATAATACATTAAAATTCGGCTTTTTCTCGCTTAGCAGCTCCTTTGCCTCAAAGCCATAAAAGCGCAGCAGCCAGTCCGCCTGATATAGTCTGTGCTCCCGCAGAAGCGGCGGCCCCTCCGGCAGCGCCGGTAAATCCTTATCTTCATTTACACTGATAAATGCGGAATAGTAAACTCTCTTTAAATCAAATTTTTGGTAGAGATTCTCCGCCACCATCATAATCTGATAATCACTCTCCCGGGTAGCGCCCACAATCATCTGCGTAGACTGCCCGGCAGGCACAAAAGAAGGTGCATGTTTATAAACCATAATCTCGTTTTTACTTTGGGTAATTCCCTGTTGAATCTGGCGCATAGGCCATAGAATGCTTTTACGATGCTTGTTGGGCGCTAACTGTTTAAGCCCTTCCGCTGTGGGAAGCTCTAAGTTAACGCTCATCCTGTCCGCCAAAAGCCCCATTCTCTCTACCAGCCCCGGATCTGCTCCCGGAATCGCCTTGACATGTATATATCCCTGAAACCGATAGAATGTCCGCAGCTTATACACCGCCTCATAAATTAGTTCCATGGTATACGTAGGGCTATGGAGAATCCCCGAGCTCAAAAAAAGCCCTTCTATATAATTGCGCCTGTAAAATTGAATCGTCAGCTCGCAAATCTCGTCCGGCGTAAAAGACGCTCTCGGCACATCATTGGATTTTCGATTGATGCAGTATTTGCAATCATAGATACACTCATTGGTGAACAGAATTTTCAGAAGAGAAATACACCTTCCGTCCGCTCCGAAGCTGTGGCAGATGCCTGCCGCCAGTGTATTTCCAATACCGGTCCCGTCCCCCCTTCGCCCCACACCGCTTGAGGAACAGGAAACATCATACTTGGCAGCATCCGACAGTATTCTGAGCTTTTCCATAACGGACTTATCTTCTCTTTTTCTGACAGTAAGACCACTCTCCATAACTACACTCCCACATCATAAACTGGTTCGTATTTAGCAAATATGCCAAGCGCGAACATGTGTTTGTGATATCATATCACAATTTTTAGTGGTAGGCAATAGTTTTTCGAATGTTTGTTCTTATTTTGCATAAGTCTGCTATTTTTTATTCATTGTCTGCCTGTCCATTTTCGCAGACGGAAGCGGATTTTTTAAACTCTTTCACCCTTCCTAAACGCTCCTTTACTTCACGCTCCATTCCCTGGTCAGTAGGCACATAATATTCCCTGCCCTCTAAGGAGTCCGGGAGACACTTCATATCCGTAAGTTTTTCTTTCGTATCGTGGGCATACTGATATCCTTCCCCATAGTGAAGCTCCTGCATCAGGCCGGTAACGCCGTTCCTGATTTGAAGCGGTACCGGTTCAGTCAACATTTTTTCCGCATCTGCTTTTGCCCTGTTATAGCCTGTATAAAGGGCATTGGATTTCGGCGCCATGGATAGGTAAACCACTGCATGGCTTAAATTCACGTTACATTCGGGCATCCCGTTAAAATGACACGCCTGATATGCGGCAACCGTCACCTGCAGAGCCTGTGAGTCCGCCATTCCCACATCCTCACTGGCAAATCTGATTAACCGCCTTGCCACATAAAGGGGATCCTCACCGGCTTCTAACATCCGGGCCAGCCAGTAAATGGCCGCATCCGGATCACTGTTCCGCATTGACTTATGCAGTGCCGATATCAGGTTATAATGTTCTTCTCCGTTTCTGTCATACAGAAGCATCTTTTTCCCGGTACACTGCTCTAAAATTTCCTCCTGCACGGTAATGGAACCATCCGCCTCTATCTGTCCGTTTAAAACAGCCATATCAAGCGTATTTAAAGCCGTCCTTGCATCCCCGTTTGCAAAAACGGCAATGGCCTTCAGCAGTCTTTCTTCTATATGAATTGTATAATTGCCAAGGCCCCGCTTATCCGTAAGCGCATGGCCAAGAAGCTTTTCTATGTCCTTACAGGATAATGCCTTAAGCACAAACACCTTGCACCTTGACAAAAGCGCGGAATTAATTTCAAATGAAGGGTTCTCCGTAGTAGCTCCGATTAAAATGATACTTCCCTTCTCCACATAGGGCAGAAAAGCGTCCTGCTGTGCCTTATTAAAGCGATGGATTTCATCTACAAATACGATTGTTCTTTTTCCTGACATCCTGTCAAGCTCCGCCTGCCTCATGACATCCTTTATTTCTTTGATGCCGCTTGTGACAGCGCTGAAATCAACAAATGACGCCTGCGTCATTCTTGCAATAATCCGTGCCAGCGTGGTCTTGCCCACCCCCGGAGGTCCCCAGAAAATCATGGAACAAAGCATATCCTTCTCCAGGAGATTTTGCAGCACCTTTCCTTTTCCCACCAGATGTTCCTGACCGATATAGTCATCCAGAGACCGTGGACGAAGCCTGCTGGCCAGAGGTGCATTCATATTTACTTCCTGTGTGAAAAGCGATAATTGTTCCATATATGTCCCCCCATTTGCTTCTGTAAAATTCACGGCTTTTCGGAAATGATATTAACAGCTATTTATTTCCTGATAGAATTTTTACAGCTTGTTTTACATTCTCAAGAGTAAGTCCTATTGTCTGATCCGTTTTTACCTGATGCCGGCTAATCTGAGCACTGTGCAAATCAAGATCATCAAGAACTACCCATTCCGTAACACTATTATGCAAATTTATCCACAACAGAATTTCATTGGCTTTTACCAGACTGAATTTCTTTGTTTTTCGAATTTCTTCTGTCGTCAAATCCGGTGTTACCCCGCTTATATGCAAGTTTTCCTTTTCCAATAACTCAACCAGTTTATTTGCCTGTGTACATAACGGTTTTAATTCGGTGTCAAACCAAAAGCGCCAACCAGAATGAAGAATTATTTCTGAATCTGTCTCTTTTACCAAACCCGCCAACAATTTGATTTTTCCTTCATCAATCAGTGTACCATCACTGATTTCTTCCCGATGGCTATCATTCCATAAATCAGAATTGAGAACACCATCTATATCCAGAAATAAAACTTTCGACATTTTTTCTTCCTTTCATATGTTTAGACCTTTTCTCCCTGATTGTACTACAAACGTTCATACAATTAAGAAAATGGCTTTTGATTTTAAAAAATATACTGGAGGAAAAACAGGTGAATTTGTATAGAATGGTTTACAAAAAATTTTAATTAATTCCTCTATCTCTTTCCAATATGAAAATATAGTCATAATTTCTATACTCTGCTTAAGTCCGTTATTTCCTGCTTACAGCGCAGCGTGCTTATTGGACACCTTAACATATATAGCATACTTTGTACACCTTAATCCCATATAAAATACCGAAAATCGGTAAAGTTTTTCATCCTGTCAAAGTCCTCCTTTGGTAAGAACAAATACCTGTAAGGGGTGATATCCTCCTTCCCCGGACAGTAAACCGAAATACTGTATCCGCTAAGGCTCCTTTTGCCCCAAAGTATATCCGCCGGCTCTAAAATTTCTCTTTTCTCACTTAGATAAACCACATTTTTTTCATAGGAAGAAAATTCCCTCCACCCGTAATACAGGATGCCATACTCCTCCTCCCGCCATTTTCCTACGGTCTCCTTTACCGGTGCCACCTCCATCCCGGCCACCAGCATAGTAAAATCCTTTTCTTCCTCATATATCCCATCGGTAATACCGTGTAAGTCAATGCGTATATCATCTGATTTATTTCTGTTATAAGAAATCAGATAGCTGCCCACGTAATTACCGTCTTCGTCAAATCCCTTCAGCATGGTATCAAAGCTTAAGATTGTTCCGTCCTGCCTGAAATGAAGTGAAAAGCCGGTGGCAAGGCAAAGCCTTTCTGGCATCTCTATTTTCTTTTCAATATCCTCCAAAACCCCGGACAGCTTATCTTCAAAAAGGTTGTCATGTACCAGTTCCGTCCTTTTCGTATTCTTTATTTCCTGTAAAAACCACGACAGCTTTCCATTGTAAGGCACAGCGCTCCTTATCACCAGTGTGGTTCCCAAAAGGCTGATTGCTATCCACCCTGAAAGGATTGGCGTTTTCAAAAAGCAATTCTTTCCGGCTCCCGCCGCTGACAGCTTTAATTTCAAAAACTCCCGGCCTTCCCCGCCATTCATAAATCCGGGTGATGAATCCTTTGCTGTATCTTCCAGTTCTATGATAAAAAAACCCCCTGATCTGTCGGCAATGAAACACCTTTCCCTGTTCCATCTATAATACACAAGCCCGGAAAAAGGAATCTCTCTTTGATAATCGTTAATCTGTACGGTCAATTTCTCATTTTCTATTGAGAATTCCTTATAAGTAAACGGAAGACTGTTTTTCTGGTATTTTCTGCAGGCCAAAAGGAATCTTAATAGGAGCAGAAGGAAAACCGCAAAGCATACAAGCAGCACCGGAACATTCTTTTTTATCCTTCCATACCGGCACAAAGAAAAGATATGAAACCATGTTATCCCGCCCAAAAGCAAAACCGGACCGCGGCAAAAAAAGCGGTAAAACATTTCTTTGCGTATTCTTTTTCTGAAAATCTTTTCTGTCCTAAGCTGCGAACATTTTATTCCTTTTCTCAATTATTTTCCTCTTTTCTTTACAGCCTGTCTGCCCTGCTTTGTCAAAACCGGGGTTTTTGCATAGAATATAGAAGTAATAAGGAAAGCAATCAAATGCTGACCAAATAGGGGGGTAAACCTTATGCCTTTCATCAATTCCCTTTATCCGGCAATTCCTGATGCCCGGGCAGCCGTCTATGGAACGGAATCCTATCCGGACCTAAATGGCATTGTCCTTTTCTGCCAGATGCCATATGGTGTTTTTATCAACGCGCAGTTTCACGGACTGCCGCCCATAAGCAAATCAAATCCCAATCGTTTTATGGGCTTTCATATCCATGAAAATGGCAATTGTTCTTTGGATGAGAATCAGGAATTAGCTTTTACAGGAAATCACTATAATCCGGACACTCAGCTTCACCCCAGTCACCGGGGCGATCTGCCGCCTGTTCTTAACTGTAATGGTTACGCGTGGCAGTCTTTTTTGACGGACGCCTTCCGTGTAGAGGAAATCATAGGGCGCAGTATCGTCCTTCATGCCTTACCGGACGATTTTAAGACACAGCCTTCAGGCGACAGCGGATCCAAAATTGGCTGCGGCATTATCAGTGCAGGCCAGCTTTAGAAGTTTGTTTGTAAATGCTTCGGAAAGCGGCAGATACAGACCATTACTAATTCTACTGTTTCAGCACAAATCCTCCAAACATCCAGTTTTCTCCCATATCCTCTGAGAAATACCGCGCCTTGATGCCGCTATTTTTGCTGTATTCTTCTTCCCCCACATCTACCACCAGCTGGCCTTCTTCCCAAAACGGCGCATAAGCAATTGAATAATATTCCCTTTTTCCATGAAAAGAGGAAAGGCCCCAGCTTCTTCCTCCGTCATCTGTCCTGAGTACATGGGGCTCCTTAGAATCCCTGACAGTGATAAAGCCTGTTTCATTGGTAATAAACCGCATATCCATTGTCAGGGAATGCATCATAAGTTCTTCCCCATCTTCCACTATTATTTCTTTCCAGCTTTTGCCTCCGTCTCCCGTCACGAAGCATGTCGTGCATTCCTGCCACATAGTCCGGTCATAGGTAAGCAGAAGATATCCGGTCTGCCCGTTTTCAGGGAAAGACACAAACAACCGTCTGACGGAAGCGTAATCCTTCGTCACAACACTGTTTCTAAATGCCCCTGCCTCCCCGTCATAAAAAACTACCTGAACCGGCAGGCCCGGACTTTGACCGTAGCTTCCGCACCCTCCATAGGCAAAAATCTGTTTTACCCCATCACACTGGCAGCTTCCATCCTGTACTCTGGTGAGGGCGCCATCCATATCATCTCCTCTTGTAAAGAGATCCTCTAAGCTGACCGGAACGGTCATCCACTCCTCTTCTCCGGCTTTTTTCATTTCAAGTCTGCCTTCACTAGTCCGCACGGTGTATCCCGTATCCGCCTCCAAAGCCGGTTTTCCCGCAAAACAGGGAACATCACTGTAATCCGTACCGGAGTATCTGGCACGAAATGCCTCCACAGTCTCATCCATCATTCCAATTCCCTGCAATTCAAATACACAGTCCCCCGCCATTTTTACATGAACAGCTAAAGGATAATAAGCATAATAATAACCATCAACTTTTTCCAGTCTGGCAAAAGAAGGTATTTCTTCTTCCGTTTCCGGCCAGAATTCCCGAAGGACCACTGCAAACACAGCTTCCTTTTGATTTCCTGCAAGAAGCCTCTGGTAGGAAGTTTCAAGGTGATCGTAAGCTCCGTCCGCCAAAAATCCGGCACTGGCAGCAATCTGGTCCCTGTCATAATACAAATACCTCTGCACCAGCTGACCGACACTTTCTCCATAATAACCGGATCTTGTAAGCCTAATCTGCCATGGGCCATCCGGCTCAAAGGATAATTGACTATCCGGGTCTGCCCCGTTTGCCTTTCCGCTCAGACTCTGTACCTCTTTGCTGTAAGCGTCTTCCCCGACCGGATTTAAAGCTAACATTCGCGCAAGGGTTTCGTCCGTAAAGCACTCCGGCTTTTCATATCCTTCATAAATATTTTCCGGCGCCTTCTGCTCCTGCTGTTTCCTTATCCTTTCCCATCCTGACACTGCTATTATCAGTACTGTTTCAGTCACTAACAGAGCGGCAGCGATTTGGGCAATCATATCATAGGGCCTTTTTTCCTCCATAATTGCCAAAATTCTTGCTTTCATTTCCCTTCCGTCTGCGCAAAAAAATGCGGAATGAATACATTCCCTTTCCTGCACTTTTTTAAGGCTGTCAATCAGAAACTGTCCGTACCCGGCCCGTTCATCCTTTCCGCAGCCTGCTGTCACTGTCTCATCGCAGTCAATTTCAATATCCCTTCTGCCAACACTGCAAATCAAATATGCCAATGGATTATACCAGCAAACTGCCCTGCATAAAAAGAGGAACAGCTTATACCAGGTGTCCCTGTGCCTGATATGCACACATTCGTGGAGGAGCACCATGTCGCAGGTCTCATCCTCCTTCACCCACTTTGGCAGCACCAGCACCGGTTTGTAAAACCCAAGTACAAAAGGCGTTGCCGCTTTGGCGTTTTTGTAAATAACCTTCCTGCTCCCCTTTTCTATTCCTGCACGTACACAGGCTTTTTCATATCTGCTTTTAAGCCCTTCCTCACACACAGGATACATTCCGCCAATACATTCCGTCCGGAACTTCCGATAGCGGAGCAAAAAGTTCAGTACTATCACTGCGCTTACAAAGGTCGTTCCCAGCACTGCAAATACAAACCCTTTATGATAAAGCACATAAGGGAAATTTAATCTGACACAGCCCCTGTACCAGATATCATCTGCCTTATATCTGATTTTATTTAGCAAAAAAACATGGAACAGACATAGCTGCACCATCAAAAGGGCCCATATAATCTTTTTCCACCTTCCGCTCATTTGCTCTCTCCTTCTGATTTGCATGCTGCAGCAATTCCTTACAGCTTATTTTCTGGTTCTTCCGGCCCCTTCGCCCCCCTTTGTTCATCCAGAAAACTTTGCAGCTTATCAATCTCTGCGTCACTTAGTTTTTCACCGCCATAAAGCGCAGCAGCAAAAACGGACAGGGAATTTCCAAACAAATTTTTCAAAACCTTTTTTCCGGTTTCTTTTAAATAAGGTCCCTTTTCCCTGACAGCGGTATAATAATTTATTTTTCCTCTTTTTTCCTTTATTACAAAGCCCCTTTCTTCAAGCCGGGATAAAAGGGTCAAAACCGTACTCGGCATTACATTCCTGTCACTGCACATTTTTTCTTCTATCTCGTTTCTTGTAACCGGCCTTCTGGCATCCCAAATAATCATCATCAGTTCCTGTTCCGCTTCCGGTAATTTTTTCATAATAAATATCCATATTCCCTTTCCCGGCCTTCGAATTCCCGCCAGCAAAAAGCATGAACTTTTTGTTGTACGAAGCTCTATAGCACAATATTGAATACAATTATGTAAAACAGATATTCTACATTTGTCTAATTTAAATTATCACAGCTCCCTGTCCCTGTCAATGCCAATTTTTAACTATCCGTATCAAATGTAACATTTCCACTATTTTTCCAAACAAAATACCTAACAATGTTTTGGATATTTTTTTTATAATGAAAAAAATATTATCGCGCGGTATTCATATTGTAACTGATTTTGTGCCTGTGCCCAAATTTGAAGGGCATCGGCAGGAATGGAGGATTAAAATGCCAAAAATTACTTTTATGGGAGCCGGCAGTACCGTCTTTGCCAGAAACGTGCTGGGAGACTGTATGTGTACACCCGCTCTGAGAGACAGTGAAATTGCACTTTATGACATTGACCAAAAGCGTCTTCAGGAATCAGAAATCATCCTGGGTGCAATCAACCAAAATACCAATGAAGGCCGGGCCGCAATTAAAACCTATTTAGGCCCGGAAAATCGCAGGGAGGCCCTAAGAGGCGCTGACTTTGTAGTGAACGCTATTCAGGTAGGAGGATATGACCCCTGCACGATCACAGACTTTGAGATACCGAAAAAATACGGCCTTCGCCAGACCATTGGGGACACCCTGGGAATCGGAGGTATCATGCGTGCGCTGCGCACCATCCCCGTGCTTCAGGATTTTGCAGATGATATGGATGCGGTCTGCCCTGGCGCCTGGTTTTTGAATTACACCAATCCCATGGCCATGCTTTCCGGTTATATGCAAAGATACACCGATATCAAAACAGTAGGACTCTGTCACAGCGTGCAGGTCTGCTCCGACCATCTGTTAAAGGATCTTGGTATGGAGAATGTTTTAGAAGGGCGAAAGGAACTCATTGCCGGAATCAATCATATGGCATGGCTTCTGGAAATTTATGATAAAAACGGAAATGATCTTTATCCCGAAATCAAAAAACGCGCTTTGGAAAAGAATCGGAATGAAAAGCATAAAGATATGGTGCGCTATGAGTATATTCACCACTTAGGATATTATTGTACGGAATCCAGCGAACACAATGCGGAATATAACCCGTGGTTTATCAAGAGCCGCTGTCCGGAATTAATTGATGCCTATAACATTCCTCTGGATGAATACCCCCGCCGCTGTATTGAACAGATAGAAGGCTGGGAGAAAGAAAAAAATGATATCTTAAAGGATGGAAAGGTTACCCATGAGCGTTCTAAGGAATATGCTTCCTATATCATGGAAGCTATGGTAACAAACAATCCTTATAAAATTGGAGGAAACGTATTAAATGAAGGCCTGATTACCAATCTGCCTGCGGATGCCTGTGTGGAGGTTCCCTGCCTGATTGACAATATGGGCGTACATCCCTGCAAAATCGGCCGGCTTCCTGTACAGTTAGCTGCCATGAATATGACCAACATAGGTACCCAGCTGATGACCATCGAAGCTGCCGTAACCAAAAAGAGAGAGGCGATTTATCAGGCCGCCCTGTTAGATCCCCACACTGCCGGAGAACTGTCTGTGGACGAGATTGTGGCAATGTGCGATGAACTGATTGATGCCCACGGGGAATATATGAAAGCGTATCGTTAACAGTACTTTCCAAGCCTTCTATAAAAAGCCATAGGCTATGACATTAGCCTATGGCTTTTGCTATGGAAGCTCAACTATTAATCTGCTCACTCCGCTCTGTCCATTGCCAGCTTAAAGTCCTTCTGATCCGTAAAGATTTCATTGGTATACGGATTCTTATTCTGCTGCTTAGCACGCTTTAAGATTACAAGGAATACTGCCAGGTTCACCACAATGGAAATCACGGAAATGATTCCCTGGGCGGCAGGGTTTGCCGTGGTTGGCATAGCTTCTCCAAATGCTGCCGCCGCACCGCCTGCCCCATATACGGAAGATACCGTAGTAAACCGGCTGGCATCCTGAAACAGCGGGAACACCTGCGCAAACATACACCAAAGAGCAAGGGTGTTGGCACGGTTCTGAATCCAGCCTCCTTTGTTCCACAGGGCATTTGCCACAGTGGGCGCCAGAAGAAGCGCAAATCCGCAATACCAGGAATGGGTAGGCAGGTTCAAATAAGTATACTGGAAATTCCAGATATCGTAAGCTAAAATAAAGCACCAGGTCATATCCGGCCAAAGCATATCTTTTTTATCTTTGGAAGAATAAATGCCCCACCATCCGGTCATACACAGAATGTTTAAAATTCCGGCAATACCGTTTAAAATGTTCCACCAGCCCCCGTAAAGCCAGACGCCCTCGGAAGACTTCCACCAGCCTCCCGCTATAGAACCGGCACGGACTACGGACTCAAAGTCAGATACCACTGCAATCAGAATATTGATTGCCACAATCACAAAAGGAAACACCTTAAAGCCGTGGGATTTCCCTAATTTGCCCCAATGGTATTTCAGCACCATGAAGCCGATACATCCGGCAAGAGCCGCATACAGCTTTGCGTAATGAAACCAGCTGTTCATATGTACATAGGTCTGATTATTCAGGGCCCACTCAGCTCCCCTTGCCGCTCCCACATAAATTGAAATAAAGTAAACCGTTAGCACAGCGGGAAGTGCAAAAAAGCACGCCATCCCCCCTGCCTTTGTACGGCGGGCAATTTCATTTACCAGAATAAGCCCTCCAAAAACCATTACCCAGCCAAGCAGCTGCCAGCCGGTTGTGCCACTGTAAATTTGAAAAATCATATCTTCCTCTTTTCTGCGCGGCGCTTTACTCTCCCTGCCTGCATCTGCCGCACCGGTGCAGGCAGGACTTTCTTTAATATACCTCTATTTCCTTTATGTTAAATTCATTCCCCTGTAAAAGCCAGGTATCCGGGCTTTGGCAGTGGGGACAAATTTTTCCATATGTCACGGTAGGGTAAGTCTGTCCGCAGTTTTCACAGTAGGTGACGGCGGGAAGCTTTAAAACCACAAGCTCCGCCTCTGTGAAAAGCTCCCGCTTTTTGACCGCCCATTTCCAGCAGCTTTGCAGGTAAGTATCAATCACCGTGGACACCTCTCCAAGCTCCAGGATCACCTTGTTAATGCCCTGCACCTGATTTTCCGCGGCCACCTTTTCCACACTGTCCATAATATGAAAAACAACTCCCAGCTCGTGCATCATTTCCTTCCTTTCACGCTGTCTCACCACAAATAGGACTCAAAAAGTTCGGGAAGCCCTGTTTACTTTTTAGGAGCAAATGTCAGTTTAATGGACTGCTTTATCATGTTGGGAAGCACATATTTCAGCTTATCCTCCGATTTCACCATCTCTGAGCAGCCAGGGTGCTCTCTGTGCAGGCTGATGGCGTCAAAAGCGCATTTTGTCGTGCACACGCCGCAGCCGATACACTTGTTTTCATCCACCACGGAGGCGCCGCAGCCAAGGCATCTTGCGGTTTCGGCCTTCACCTGCTCTTCCGTTAAGGTATGAGAAAGATCCCTAAAGGACTCTGCCTGCTCCTGCTTAGCCCGTTCCGGACTCTGCCTGTCCGTATTGTCATAGCCTGCGATAAAGATATCCTCCTTATCAAGCTCGATAAAATCTCTTCTGTTCCTGCCGATGGTTAAGGTACAGTGCTCCTGTACGAAACGGTGCAGGGAAATCGCGCCCTCCCGGCCCGCCGCAATGGCATCTATCGCAAACTTAGGTCCGGTGTAAACATCGCCGCCCACAAAAATATCCGATTCTGCCGTCTGGTATGTGAGCCTGTTTGCAATGGCTCCGCCGTTTGGACGAAGCTCCACCTTCGTTCCCTTCAAAAGATCTCCCCACAAAATCGTCTGCCCCACACTGAAGATAACAGCCGAACAGGAAACGGACATGGTCTCATTTTCATCATACACCGGCGCAAATCTGTGGTTTTCATCATAAACTCTTGTACATTTTTTAAATACCACGCCAACCGCCCTGCCGTTTTCGGTAAGGATTTCCTTCGGTCCCCAGCCGTTGTTGATGGCAATATGTTCCTCAGCTGCCTCCAGAATTTCTTCCCTGCCTGCAGGCATCTCGTCTCTGCTCTCCAGACAGAACATGGACACCTTTCCCTCTGCGCACCGGACGGCGGTTCTGGCCGCATCTATGGCAACGTTGCCTCCGCCAATCACCACCACATCTCCGCCAAGGTCAAAGGCTTCCTTTTCTTTCACTTCCCGAAGGAAATCCACCGCCGTACAGACGCCTTTCGCATCCTCGCCGGGAATCCCCGCCTTCTTACCGCCCTGACAGCCCACAGCCACATAAAATCCCTTGTAGCCCTGCTCTCTGAGCTGTGGTATGGTCACGTCCTTTCCTACCTCCACACCGCATTTTATTTCCACGCCCATGGCTTTAATCACATCAATTTCCGCCTGAATCAAATCCTGCTCTAATTTATAGGAAGGAACGCCGTAGGACAGCATACCGCCCGGGCGCGCATTTTTTTCAAAAATAACAGGTTTATAGCCTTTGTCTGCCAGATAGTAAGCGCAGGAAAGTCCTGCCGGTCCGGCGCCGATGATGGCTATTTTTTCCTCGAAGCCGCCCCTAAGGGAAGGTACCGTCGGCTTTGGAATATACCTTGTATCAGCGTTAAGGTCCTGCTCCGCCACAAACCGTTTTACCGCGTCAATGGCAACCGCCTCGTCAATGGTTCCTCTGGTGCAGGCATCCTCACAGCGGCGGTTGCAGATCCGGCCGCAGATGGCAGGCAGGGGATTATCCTTCTTAATCAGCGCAAGGGCTTCCTGGTAGCGGCCTTCCTTTGCAAGCTGTAAGTAACCCTGGACAGCAATATGAGCGGGACACGCCGTCTTGCAGGGAGCGGTTCCTGTGTCGTAACAATTGATCCGGTTCACATCCCTGTAATTGTGGCTCCACATATGCTCTCCCCACTTTTGCTCTGTAGGCAGGGGGATTTGCGGATATGTCACCTCGCTGCCATCCTTTTTACAAAGCTTCTGTCCCAGCTTCACAGCCCCTGCCGGGCAGAACTCCACGCACTTGCCGCAGGCCACGCATTTGGATTTATCCACCCTTGCCACATAGGCCGAGCGGGACATATTGGGCGTGTTAAAAAGCTGGGAGGTGCGCAGGGCATAACATACGTTCACATTACAGTTGCAGATAGCAAAAATTTTGTTGGCCCCGTCAATATTGGTGATCTGATGCACAAAGCCGTTGTCCTCCGCCTGTTTAAAAATAGCCAGCGCTTCCTCTTTGCTTATGTACCGCCCGTCCTTCTGGGTCTCCACCACATAGTCCGCCATATCGCCCACCGCGATGCACCATCCCTCCGGATCATCGCCGCAGCCCTCGTCATGGGTGAGCCTTGAGCGGCGGCAGGAGCAGGGACTGGCCGCATACTTGCCCTCATATTTGGAAAGCCAGTAAGAAATATGCTCTAAATCTATGGACTCGCTTTCCATTTCAATCGCTTTTTCCACCGGAATTACGTGCATGCCGATGCCGTTACCGCCCTCCCCCACAAAAGGAGTTACATGCTCTAAGGGAAGCCTTGACATATGCTCAAAAAACAGGCTGACCTCAGGATGTTCGGCCACCACCTTGCTGTTCATGTTAAAAAACTCCCCGCAGCCGGGCACAAACATGGGCAGCACATATTGCTTTTCGTGCCTTTCATTTTCCCAGTTATACTCCAGGATGCCTTTCACGGACATCCCCATTAGCTTAGGCTCTAATTCCTCTTTTGAAAGCCCTGTGAGCTTTACCATCTCCTCCAGGGTTTTGGGCTTACGCACCCCCATCTTTAAGGCAATCTCCGCCTCCTCGTCCGTCAGCACGCCGGCAAGCCCCCAATATTCCGGATCATCCCGGGTAATCTTTTTGATACCCAGCTTCTGGGGAATCCGGTCCGTTATCATTTTCCCCAGCTTTAAAATACTTTCCCTTGCAGGCTGGCTGTGATCCGCCTGATGCTCCGGATAGACATAATCCGGATATAGTTCCTTGTCTGTCTTTTTCTCCATGCTAATAACCATGCCCCCTTCTCAACATGTTAATTTGTAATTGATAAAACCAGAATTGCTGCTGTGCCCCTGTTGCCGCTTTATTATGCTTTATGCAGCCAGATTTCCCTCTGCTCGAGAAGCCATTTTACCCATTTGTCTATTCCCTCTCCGGTTTTCGCGCAGATGGGAATCACTTTTGCCCCGGGATTTCTCATATGAATGTTCTCCACGCATTTATCCATATCGAAATCAAAATACGGCAGCACATCAATTTTATTGATCAGCACCACATCGCAGATGGAAAACATCAGCGGATACTTAAGAGGCTTATCATCCCCCTCCGGCACGGACAAAATCATTGCGTTTTTGCATGCGCCCGTATCGAACTCGGCGGGGCATACCAGATTCCCTACATTCTCAAGAATCGCCAGTTCCACGTCCCCTGTTTCCAGTCCTTCTAACCCCTGCCTGGTCATAGCCGCATCCAGATGACACATCCCTCCGGTGTGAAGCTGAATAACCTTTGCCCCGGACCCTGCTATGGTTCTTGCATCCACATCGGAATCAATGTCGGCCTCCATCACGCCGATTTTGACCTTTTCCCCAATGGCTGCAATGGTCCGCATTAAAGTGGTAGTCTTACCTGACCCCGGGGAGGACATAAGGTTTAAAAGGAATACACCCTTTTCCTTAAGCTCCCTGCGCAGTTCATCCGCCTGCCTGTCATTGTCCGCAAAAACGCTCTGCTTAATCTCCAAAATCCTTACATCCGCCATACCATACCTCATTTAACCTGAAAATACTATAGTTAACGACATTAAAAATTTCGTTTTCGCCCCTGCAAAAGCTTCCGTATATGGCTTTAGCAGGAGATAGAAACAAAAAAATCCTCTTTATTTTCACAGCATATTTTTTATATTTTACCACACTTTTCTCTGGTTGAACAGAAATTACTGAAAAGTCAGCGAATTCACGCCAGAATAAAGTTACTTTTCACAAAGCCGCCAAAAACAATGCCCAGCAGATGATTGCTTTTCTCCGCCAGCTCCCCGGGGCCCGTGATCAGCACAATACCAAGGGTGGACATAAAAAAACATATCCACTGCTTTGCCGACATTTTTTCCTTAAATAAAACAGGACAGGACGCCGTCACAATAATTGGGGCAAAGTAGTAGCTTAAGGTAGCGGCGGAAACAGTGGTATACTTATACGCCTCAAAAAGCAGTATCCAGTTAAATCCCATGGCCACACCCGACAACAAAAGAAGCGGGACTTCTCTCTTAATTTCACCAAATGGAATTTTTTGTTTTGTGACAGACAGAAAAACGGCAATCAGAAGTGCCGCAAGAATTGCCCGATACAGGGCAAGCTCGCCGGAAGATACGGAAATATTCCTCACGAACAGACCAAGCGTGCCAAACACCGTCATGGAAATAACAAGCATCATCCTTGGACTCATAAAACGCTTCATACATAATCCTCCATACTTCTTCAATACCAGCATCTCATATCCACGTACCAGTATATAATATATGAAGCTTTAAGTCACTAAATTTTTGTCTTCCTGTTCAATGCCGTTCATGTAAAATAAGGCCTCCCGCTGCCTTTTTGATATCAGGCTGCAAACACCAATGCCAACAGAGGTTACCGCATACAAAAGGAAGTCATTGCAAATGGATTATAAAACAATTTTCATAGGAATGAACGTTCACAAGGAAAAATTTTTGCTGTTATTCGATCGGGAAAGATGAGTTTTCCTATCCTAATGCAACGACTGCTGATTATAAACCAAAAAGTTTATGGTGACTCAATTTACCTATTGACAAAAGCCATTACATATCGTTTCAGCCACATCATTCATAAGTTATAAATAATTCACATTTTATATTGACACAATGTTTTTGAAGTGATATATTTATAACTAACAAATTAAAAATATATCATATGGAGGAATAGAATATGAAATCTAAAGTGACTTTAAAAGAATTAGTGGGAACCAAAATTATTTATGCCGTTCTCCTTGTCTGTTATTACTGGATGTGGGCGAGGCAGGACTGGCATGAATACTATGTGGTAATTCAGAATGTGGTTTGTGTGTTTACAGTTGTGTTTTTCGCAATGCAGGCAAGCCGCATTCGAAAATACAGCAAAGAAGAAAAAGATGAAATGGCAGTTCAGAATTTGCGCAGGGCGGACGCAGTTAGCCTAAAAATTATGATGATAGCTACGATAATAATTGCCTTTGCATGTGGCGTTACATTCCTAAACGGGCAAATGGCAGGCTATACGCTTGTGGGGCTGATTTTACTATTAACTGTTATCCGCTTTATTATGTTTAGTATAATGGACAGTAAGGGGGTCTGATATGGCTCTTAAAACAAGAGTAAAAGAATACCGGGAGAAAGCAGGGCTGAAGCAGAACGAGCTGGCAGAGTTAGTGAACGTAAGACGTGAAACCATCGTACATTTGGAAAATGGCCGTTATAATCCATCTTTAAAATTGGCAATGGATATTGCAAAGTTGTTTCATGTGAGCGTAGAAGAACTCTTTGAGTTTACAGAAGAATCATAAATACAATTGCAGCCCTGCTCCCTGTGGGGAAAAAATGGTATCTGAATAATCCGGGGCAATCTGCTCCGCAATGTCCATCAGTTTGTTTCCGATACCGTTGTTCCGATACTTTTCAAGTACGCCAAAATCCACAATTTCAGGATACCCCTGATTGGCAAAGGCGCTGCTCTCACCATTAGCATATACATTGATGTATCCGGCTACATTTCCATGATACTCTACAACTAACGCAATGCTCGTTCAGATAATTCACCATGATATCCCGCTCACGGGCAAGCCTCTCAAATAAATGTTCTCCTATGCTAAAAAACGCCTCCTAACTTCCTATGATAGCATATCCACAAAAACCCATACTATGATCATATTCCTTTTGGGCGATATTCACTCTACTGATTATGACTATTATATCACCCATTTAGGAACTAAAACAGATATGGGAGGTGGTGAAAATGGATATCCAAAAGCATATAAAAGAACTCATGGATGAGCGCAGCTGGACAAACTACCGAATCGGCAAAGAAGCCAGCCTTTCCCATTCCATGATCATCAACCTCTTTAAACGGAACAATGCCCAGACCATACCGACCCTGGAGGCCGTATGCCATAAAACTTACCGCCTCCCTTCCCGGTTTACATGCTTACATTAAGCGGGATAAATACATTTCCCAAATTTATATGCCTCCTGCAGATGCTCCGCCTTATCAATCTGCGGCCTGTCATTCGTATCCCCGCATCCATCGGCAAGCACCATTCCCCTATCCTTAAAACCAATATAATTTACCAGCGCAAACTGATAATAAGAAACCGCCTGCTCAAACGTCCAGAAAGGATCATCTGCCGGAGTCATAAGCAGGGCGCAGTCCTTTACCGGGCATTTTTCATATCTTCCAAGCGGCGGTTTCTGGTCTTCCTCCGCAATGCCTTACTCCGCTGCATAATCCGTTTTGGTTGACAGGTGTTCCCATTTGTTTACTTCCGTCAGTCGATTCTCCAGCGCATTTCGTACAGCATCCACTGCATCGCTACCCAAAAGCAGGCGTAGCGGCGTTTCCCCGCTTTCGATAGCCTCTATCAAAACCTTGCCAACCTTGTCCGGATCTCCCGGCTGATTACCGGGATTTTTGCTCTGTGCAACTGAGCGCAGCCAGGCAGTGTCACTGTAATCAGCGATACGATTCTCAGAACCCTTTAAGGAACTGTCATAGAAGTGCGTGCGGAAAGCGCCAGGTTCTACGATCATTGTCTTGATACCCAGAGGCTTGAGTTCCGCATACAGACCTTCACTCATCAATTCCAAGGCTGCTTTAGTGGAGGCATAATAGCCCGATGCGGCACCTGTGCGAACCGCACCGATGGAGGAAACATTGATGATAGCACCGCTCTTTTGCTTTCGCATATGTGGCAGCACCGCCTGAATCATGCGCACAGCACCGAAAAAGTTCGTCTGATACATCTGCATCACGCTGTCTTCCTCTGCCTCCTCCACGGATGAACGATAACAGTAACCCGCATTGTTAACCAATACATCAATTTTCCCAAAGCGTTCGATTGCTTTTTCCACCGCGTCCTGCACACTCTCTGGCTTTGTGACATCCAATGCCAGCGGTAAGGCCCGGTCTTCATATCCAGAAACCAGATTCTCGATTTTTTTCGTGTCCCTTGCTGTGATAACCGCCTGATAGCCATTCTTCAGAACTGCCTTTGCAATTCCCGCTCCGATGCCGCCTTCGCTGCAACCTGTGATTAACCATACTTTGTTCATTTTTTTATCCTCCTGTTATGAATTGACCTCTTGTCAAGAGTAAATTTCACCATTACAAACTTTTTCTCTCAACATCGTCACATTTGTTAATTGACAGCATGCAGAAATCTGCAGTTTACTGCTTATTTCTGCTTAATCACCCAGCTCATCATGGACAGATGACTGTCAAGAGCCTGCCGCCTTGGCGGTGCGAAGCACTCTTGAGCGGCAGATGAACATGATGTACCTTTCTATACATATCTTGGACTGATATTGTCTGTCATCATTCCCCACACGAAACAGGCCAGTTCCCTCGCTATTGCTGTGGTTTTAGGACCACTGGAATCCTCTCCGGGTGCAAGCCCCAAAAAGGCATCATAGATATTTCCTTTAGCAAACCTTCCAAAATCTCCGGTTTCCACAATCGGAGAACTTCCAATGAGCAACTGTCCCAGCTTCATTTTCAGGTTTTCGATAAACAACAGAATACCTTAGTCTCTTCAACTAACAGTATATAGGTAAATCCACGAGCCTGCAAATGTGAGGTCACTTTATATTATCTAAATACGTTTTCTCTATACCAATATAGTTTGACGGGGTATTCCTATACAAAGCTGTCCGTGTATCCTTCTTCCCGCAATTTTTCGTATTCTTCGTCTGAAACAGTTTCCAGCCATTCACAGGCCGCGCCCTCTGCCGTTACGGATACGGCAAGGTGCGAAAACCAGCTGTCCTCAGCCGCACCATGCCAGTGCTTCACCTCCGGCGGGATATTTACAATATCGCCGGGATGCAGTTCCTGTGCCTCCCCGCCCCATGTCTGATACCAGCCTTTTCCTCCGGTAATAAGCAGGATCTGTCCGCCTTTATGATGTATGTGCCAGTTATTCCTGCAGCCGGGCGTAAACGTCACATTGGAGATCGGACCGCCCTGCTCAGTCAGCGTCTGTAAATACGCCTGACCGACATAATATCTGCCAATCTGCTCCGGTATCTCTGTACCCATAGGAAATACGCTTGGATTTGTTACCTTATTCATCGAATCGCCTCCTCGTTTTGTATCTTGTTTCCTCTATTATTTTAAGGAAATTACCCATCTGGATCAATTCAGATAACAAATACTATAGATAAGTTTTTCTAATGCAAAACAACAGACGGCCCGTTTTGTGGGATGTCCTTATGTTAAAAAAAGCGTCCGTTATCCACAGACGCCCTGCATATCCATTTTATTTTCCCTCTGTTATTTTCTTTTTGAAAACAGACGCAAATTCTTCTATATAATAATTGCTCTTTTCCTTTTTCCAGAACGCACAGTAATTAAGTTCAATCGGTGTATGATCCCCGCGCAGTAAGGGCAGCCTTTTCAGCCCCGGCGGATCGTCATACAGACCAATATCCGCAACCGTATGAAATCCCCTGTTACCAATAACGGAAAGCCTTGCATCATCGGCACTTTCTACAAAATAGAAATGCCGCCCTATTCCAAGTGTATTTTGATAAAAAATCCGTTCCAGTTCCCTCTGTTCTTTTTTGGCAATTAAGATACAGAGGATTTCTTTGATTTCCTCCGCATAAGCAAAAGACTGCTGCGCTAATTTATTATGTGTAGAAATTTCTATCAGACATGGCACATATTGTAAATGGTAATTTTCATATTGATCTTGAAAAGCCCTGCGCTGATAAGAAAGAACGAGATCAATTTCATCATTGCTGACTTTCAGATACAGATCCTCATGGCTGTATTTTGTTACACTGAGTACTACCTCCGGATATGCCGCCGTAAATTCATAAATAGCTTCCTGCAGTTTCTTCCCCTCATATCCTTCCAAATATCCGATACGCAGCCTGAGTTCAGCATTCTGTCCAATCCGCACTGTCTCCCGCCGGATCGCCTCCGCCTGTTCAAGCAGACCTCTTGATTCATGGTATAGATACTCTCCCGCAGGCGTTAAAGAAAATTTACGTTTCTGGCGTTTTATCAATAAAACTCCCAAATCCTGCTCAAGAGTGCTTATCTGTTGGGAAATCGCTGACTGGGAGATGAAGCATTGTTCGGCAGCTTCCGTAAAGCTGTTACAGTCTACCACGGACATAAAATATTTAAGTTGCTTCAACATGGTTTCTTTTTCCTCCTCCCCTGGATTTAAGGCCTCTCTGCAGCCTCTTTTACAGCAATATAATCAAGCTTTCCACCACCTGTTTTACAAGCCTGTCCATCATCTCATTGCTTTCCCCATCCGTTCATACTTCCCAGTCTGATTTTCCGTTGTATCTGAACGTTTCCATTTACCACAAATAAGCCGGCCGCATCAGTAAGCAAGAGCCGATTCCAGATCGGCAATCAAATCCTCCGTACCTTCCAGGCCGCAGTGGATGCGGATAATGTTCTGGCTGCCCCGAAGCTTTTTGCATTCGTCCTCGCCTGTCCTTGCATGGGGGAGAAATACCAGACTTTCAAATCCGCCCCATGACACGCCTATCTTAAAGATACTCAGGCGGCTGGCAACCTCCTCCGCCTCCTTCGCGCTTCCGTCAATTTCAAAGCTTAGCAAACCGGTATTCCCCTGCTGCTGGCGCTTCATCAGTTCATACTGGGGATGGGAAGGAAGTCCCGGATAATTTACCTTTCTCACTTTTGGGTGCCCCTCCAAAAACTCTGCTACCGCCATAGCGGTTTCCTGGTGGCGGGCAACACGCACTTCCATGGTGCGCAGCCCTCTTATCATCAGCCACGCCTCCATAGGACCCACAATCCCTCCAAATAGTTCCCTGTTTTCCAATAATTTTTTAAACAGCTCTTCATCCTTTACCGCCAGCATTCCGCCAATGACATCGCTGTGTCCGCCGATATATTTGGATGTGGTGTGCATGACAATATCCGCACCCAAATCCAAAGGCTGCTGGTAAATGGGGGTGCAATATGTATTATCAATGTATACTTTAGCATTTACCTTCTTTGCCAGTTCGGATACGCTCCGGATATCCTGAAGGGAAAAAACCACCGAAGAGGGACTTTCCAAAATAATTAAATCCGTGCGATCGGTAATGTTTTCCTCAAATTCCTCCGGACAGTCCCCGTCCACATAGGTAACCGTAATATCCATATGCTCCTTCGCATATCCGCTCAGGAAACTTTTCAGCGGTCCGTAAGCATTGCGGACACAAATCACATGACTCCCTGTCCTGCAGACCGTAAGCACTGCTGCCGTGGCAGCTGCCATTCCGGAAGCGTAAGCCAGCGCCCCTACGCCGTGCTCTAAGGCCCCTATCTTATCTTCCAGAATGCGGACAGTGGGATTTTGCACTCTCCCATAGCAGTATTTGTGCTTGTCCCTACGGTCAAAGTCATAATAATCATCCAGGCTCTCAAATACGTTTAGCGAATTCATAAATACAGGCGGTACAATGGCATTGTAATAATGCTCGTACTCTTCTCCATAGTGGGTTGCAATTAACTTACTGCTTTTTAAATACTGATTCTGATCCGACATGACCCTTTCTCCTTCTGTATACAATTATTTTCCGGTTTCAACTGCTCTTTCTTCCTATGATAACACCCGGATGCAAAAAAACAACCCCCGGAGCGTATTTGCAAATTGCTTTCCGTTAGATATACGTCATAATTTATGACACGCTCTACGGCTGAGCTGTCTTTCCCGCCGCCTGCATCGCCGCATGTTCTTTTTGCAATTCCTCAAAGAGAGTAAATCCGTTCCAGTTCTGGTTGGTCTGCGTAAGCACAGCCTTATATGGAATCTTTCCACAGGCCGGATTAGAGCGAAGAAGGGATAAGGCGCTTTCAAGCTTGTCCTGCCCAAGTCCTGCAAATACTACCATCTGCCCCTCCAGTTCCTTTGCGCCATAAGCGGCGGCAGAAGAGCCTTCTTCATCTGCTGCCAGTATTTTAAGCGGTACTCCATATTCCTCTTTTGATACAATTCTGCACTGTACCTGTGCTAAAAACAATGCCATTTTTACCGCCTGCAGCTGCGCTTCATCATCGAAATGATATAGCAGTGCTTTTTCCTGTCCGGTTACACGCATATGCAATATTCCCCCTTACCTTCATAATTATATTCTATATTATGTTCTATTTTTATAATGCTTTCCTCTTTGCCCAATATAACGACAAATATCGGAATAATTTAAAAAATTTTATTTTATAAAACCCAAATGGATTTTATTGATATTTTTTTTTTTTTTTGCTATACTAACTCAAAATAAAGCACTAAAAGACGCTGACTCCATATATTTATCTTGAAAGGATATGGTTTTATGGCATATGAGTTATTAGAAAAAGAACTTAAGGACTTACCGGAATCAAGTATTGTTGACGTAATAGAATATATTCAATTTTTAAAATTCAAACTGCAAAAAACAGAATCTAATCCGGATGCTCTCTTTCCGGAGAGAAAGCATCCGGAAAGAAAATTAGGCGTTTTAAACAGCAAGTTTGTTATGGCCGATGATTTTGATGAAACACCAGACTGTTTTAGGGGGTATATGTGATATGTACCTGCTGGACACACATACGTTACTTTGGACCCTGTTTAATGAAGAATCATTATCTGTAAATGCCAAAAAAGTTATTTTAGATGATAATGACATTTTTGTGAGTATCGCCTCATTATGGGAAATCGCAATAAAGCAAAGTATCGGAAAACTGGAAATTAATGAATCTATTGAAACTATCGCTCAAATATGTATGGATGAAGATTTCTATCTGCTTTCCATAACACCTTCTCATCTTGATTATCTCAAAATGCTTCCGCAAATACATGGTGATCCCTTCGACAGGCTAATTATTTCTCAGGCAGTCACAGAAGGGCTTACAATCGTCACTAAGGATGCAAAAATTCCAATGTATAAAGTTGAGACATTATGGTGACACACTTTCTAAAATCACCTGTTCTTTCTGCGCCTTTTTCCCGTACAGGATTCCACCGTCAGTCTGAACACCCTTGTTCTGGGAATAACTGCTTTATTGTAAGGAAAGTCTTCCTTATGATAATGCTTCATCAAAATATCAAGCGCCCGCTCCTTCTCCTCATCCGGCAGGATTTCAACCTTTCCTGTGCCCACCACGCTTTCATATTCCATGGTGCAGTTACCATCCTCCAAAATGGTAACCAGCTTCGTTTCACAGTCCATCTCAAAGCCAGCCTTATTATTTACGGCAATTAAATCATACTTTTTCCCTTCTAACGCTCCGTGGAAATACAAAACAATCTTTCCATTCTCTAGGGCCATGCCAAAATTCAGCGGCAAAATGTATGGGTATTCTTCATCATATAAAGCCAGCCTGCAAATTTCGCATTTTTCAATTACTTTCACAATCTCATCAAAATCCTTTATCTCTCTGTCTTTTCTTCTCATATTTTCCTCCATTCGGAAGCGCTTTGCGCGAAGGAGGCGGGCTAAATGTCAGATTTCACCCTGCCATCAAAGAATTTGTGACGCTTCGGCACAAATTCCTGGTTGGAAAAATTGCTATCAGGCAATTTTTTCAGCCTTTCTCCATTCCGAGTCTACACCATTTTACTCTGCAAAGCCATATACGGCTTAGAACAGTCTTTTCTAATACTGTTCTAATTATCATTTTAGCAATACTGTCCTAAATTGTACACCATGCAAATCATAATTTTTCAAAAAACAGAATTTCATACATAACAAACGGGATGATCTGTATCATCCCGCATACCTCTCTATTAACTCATTAAGCTTCTCAGGATACTTTTCTGTCCATTCTTCATACAGCATCCCTTCCTCTTCTACCATCCTCCCCAGCTCTGTCAGAAATTCAGGGATGTCTTCTGCCAGTATCAATTTCCCCATATCCGCAAGAACCTCCCTCCCCTGAATGGGACAGCCTCCGGTAAATATGGCAAAAGCAGGCCTGGGCCCTTCCGGCGTCTGACGGATACCGCCACGAAAACCGATCTTTCCAATCTGATGCGTTCCACAGGAGGAAGGACAGCCGGAAATGTGTATTTTGGGAAGAACACCACTAGCAAAGCCTTCTTGGCGGACCCTTTTGATGCAGGCATTTAATAATGCCTGGGAATCACCAATGCCAACCTGACAAACGGAAGCTCCGATGCAGGCTACGGAAGTCTCGAAAAGGGTTTGGGCGCTGTCTTTTGTGGCGGAAAGAATGACCTGCGCTTGTGCGGCGCTACAGTTTACTACATAAAGTCCTTCTTTGGGGGTAAGCCGAATTTCCACCTCTTCCATGGGTTTAATCAAATGATAAAGCCGGATGGCCTGATCAGGTGTGAGAATACCACCTGCAGGCTGATAAAATACGGCATAAAGCCCCTCCTGCCTTTGCGGGAAGATGCGTTCATCCGACAATATATGGCTCTTTATGGGCACTTCCTGTTTTGTAACAGGGCGCACGGCCTCTTTATATTCCTCCAAGTCCATATATTCCGAAAGCTCCAATGCTTCATCGGATTTTGAATCCATGGCTGCCTTACCGGTGTGTAATGCAAATATCTCTTCAAGCTTTTTAAGGTAAGCTTGCCGGAATCCATCCTCGCCTAACGCTTCTGCCATAAAACGGGTTCTTGACCTGGCACGGTTTTCATAATTGCCATAAGTCACGAAGGTCTCCACCATGGCCTTGATATAGTAGAGAATCTTATCAGGTGAAATATTTTTTGCAACACAAATTCCCAGGGAAGGCTTTATGCCCAGCCCTCCGGCCGCATAAACATCAAAGGTATGGTTTGGTCCGGCCACAAACCCCAGGTCTCGGAATGTAGCATGGGTTTCATTTTCCGGATGGGAAGAAAAGCAAACCTTTAATTTACGGGGAAACTTCACTGTCTTGATAAAGCCCATCAGATATTCTCCGGCCGCAACAGCATAGGGCATCACATTAAAATATTCCTCTTTTTGAAGGCCTGATAAGGGGGTAGCCATTACATTCCGGGGAAAATCCCCGCCGCCGCCCCGGGAGATCATTCCCGCCTGCCAGGCTTCTTTCATCAGATCGCACAATTGTCCGGCTTCCAGATCGTGCAGCTGGATGGACTGGCAGGTAGTCATTTTTAACCGTCCGATTTCATATTTGCCACAGCTTTCTGCGATGAATTTAAGTCTTTCCTTTGTAAGGCGGCCCCCTGCCATGCGAAGCCGCAGCATGTGCTTTTGTCCGCCGCGCTGCGCATAACTTCCAAAGCCGCCTGAAAATTTCTTATATTCTGCCACAGAAAGCTCTCCTTTATGAAACTGAATGGTTTTTTCCCGAAATTCGTCAAGGTCGGGAAGAAACCCGGTGAGGTAGTCTTTGGTCATGGTTTCATATTCTCCTTTTAAAATCTTTATCTTTCTTTTATTCTTCCCCTTCCGCCATTTTTTCCCTCATATTCAGTAAAATTTTTTTCTCCAGCCTGCTCACCTGAACCTGACTGATTCCAAGAACTCTGGCAACTTCTGTCTGGGTCTTGTCCTGATAATAACGCAGTCTGATAAGTTTCTGTTCATTTAACGGCAAACCATCAAGGAGCTGATGCACCACCAGATGATTTAAAACTTTCTCCTGCTCATTTTGTCTTTCATCTGCAAGCTGGTCTACCATAAATATTTCATTTCCATCGTTTTGGTAAACCGACTTATAAATAGATTCTACCTGTACATTGGCTTCCATGGCAAGCACCACTTCCTCACTGGTAAGTGCACTCTCCCTTGCCACCTCCGCCAGGGTTGGCTCACGGTTTAAAGTATTTGCCAGTCTTTCCCTCGCATATTTTATCCGTATTCCGTTTTCCTTTAAGGTACGGGATACCTTCACCATCCCATCATCACGGATAAATCTTTTAATTTCCCCGGTAATAAGAGGAACCGCATAGGTAGAAAATTTCACTTCATAGTCCGTATTAAATTTATCTATGGCTTTTATCAGCCCGATTACGCCTATCTGAAATAAGTCCTCTGCCTCATAGCCTCTCCCTAAAAAGCGCTTTACGATATGGCGCACCAGCCCTAAATTCTGCTCTATCAGTACTTCTCTTGCTTCCTTTTCTCCTGCCTGTGCCCTTTCAATCAATACTGCGTTCTCCTCCATAGACTATTCCTCTTGCAAAATCCATGAAGTGGTTCCAAGCTTCTTTTTCATCACAACACTCGTGCCATAGCCCGGTCCGGAGTTTACCTCCAGATCATCCATAAAGGCCTCCATAAAGGCAAATCCCATACCGGATCTGTCCAGTTCCGGCTTCGTTGTGAAAAGAGGCTCCATAGCCTGCTCAATATTCTCAATGCCTTTTCCCTTATCCCTTACTTCCACCTCCAAAACATCATCCTCTATTATGCAGTGCAGATAAACCTGATTTTTTTCTTCTCTGTGGTTTTCTCTGTCAAACTCAGAATCATAGCCGTGTATAATCGCATTGGTCACAGCCTCTGAAACTGCCGTTTTTATATCCGATACCTCCTCCATGGTAGGGTTTAAGGGCGTCACAAAAGCCGCTACCGCCACCCTTGCAAAGGCTTCATTAACTGATATGGCATCAAATGTTATCTCCATCTCATTTCTCAAAATCGTATTATTTTTTGTTTCCATTTTTCTCCTCTTTTCTCCTCATTTCTGCGAGGTGAACAAAGTTCACCTTTGCTTACAATAAGCTGGCCCGCGAAGCGTGACAGCGTTTGTTATTTGCGCAAAGCCATATATCACTTGCAAGACATATTACTCCATTATTTCGATCACTTTATGTAAACCGCATATCATCAGGGTTCTCTTAATCCTCGTATCCGTGTTGATCGCAAAAACCTTGCCTCCAAAGTAAGATATCTTCTTATATCTTCCAATAATAATACCTATTCCGGAGCTGTCCATAAAACGGGTATCCTCAAAATCAAAAACCACATTTCCCACTCCTTCCTTCATAATATAATCATCGGCCATTTTACTTATGTAAACCGATTTGTGATGATCCACCTCCTCCGGCATTTTTACCATCAGATAATTTTCAATCACTTTGAAGTTTTCTTCCATTTTAATAACCATGCTCCCTTCTTAACCTGCGAATTTGCACCTACAAAAAAGAGAACAAACCATATGTCTGTTCTCTTTTGTACATTACTTTAAGATCTATGCTGATATTTCAGGGCCAGTCCAAATTTGGCCCTCCTGTTTCCCGTATTCCGCAAATTGGGTAACAGACCCAATTTGCCAAATGAAAAATCTCTGTGCTTTCATTTTTTAACCCGCATTATTAATTTCTGCAAGATGGGTTTCCGAGCTGCTTGCCTTTCTGGTGCCGGGGTAGTCGTCAATTACCTGTGCAAAAATTTTCTTTGCCTTGTCGTAATCTTCCGTATAGAAGTAGCTTTCTCCTAAATAAAACAATGCATCCCCGTTGGTGTTATTGTACAGATATGCCTTTTCCAGATTAGGAATCGCTGTTGCATAATCCTCCGAACGGAAACTGCTATATCCGATATTGTAATAATATTCCTCCAGCTTAGGACCCACGGTAGCAACCAAG
The DNA here is from genome assembly GCA_003612395.1 of Parablautia intestinalis. Classification (GTDB taxonomy): domain Bacteria; phylum Bacillota; class Clostridia; order Lachnospirales; family Lachnospiraceae; genus Suilimivivens; species Suilimivivens intestinalis. The sequence goes on along the minus strand of RAYQ01000018.1, from coordinate 50,410 downwards.
CTCTCATACAGAGAAGTAAATGCGTCCGTCTTATACTCCTCCGCTTCTTCCCCTTCTTCGTCCAATGTTTCCAGATAATCCGCAATCGCCTTAATATCATCAGGCGCCTGCAGATATGCACTGACTGCCATCATAAGACCGTCTGTTGCCTGAAGTGTGCCGTCTGTTCCCTGGTAAGCGGCAAGTTCTTCCGAAAGAAGATCCTTTTCATCCGTCAGCTTCTGAACTTTCTGCTCTAGCTCATCAATGGTAGCCGTCTTGGCATCTGACTGTTCGCTTACCGCCCGAAGCTCCTTATTGACAACTGCTTTTGCACTTTGAATACGCCCCGGTAAAATCAAAAAACAGGCAATAGCCACACCGATGATCACTCCCAGCCCCAGATTCAGCAGGGAGGAAACTCCCTTATGCTCCTTTGCGTTCACCGGCTGGATAATTGTCTCGTTTCCGCTCTGATAACGAACAATCTTTTCAGAGGAAGCTTTCTTTCTGGGCGTTCCCTTAGACCCCTCCTCCGGCGAGAGCATATGCTCCACTTCCTTCATATACCGGAGGGTTATGGTATTATTGGTATCTATCTGACAGCATTTTTGCAGCTCTCTGTATGCTTTTTCCCATTCTTCCGTCTGGATATATAAAAGAGCAAGAAGCTGGTGGGCGCATACATATTTAGGATTATAGGAAAGCACCTTCTTTAACTGAATCACAGCCAAATCTTCGCTGCTCTGGTAACAGTACTGCAATGCCTGATTATACTTTTTAATGGTTTGGTTGATGGTGTCAAGTCTCGACTGATTGGTCTGCACCATATCAATGTAATCGTCCGCAATATTTTTCTTGGGACGCAGATTCTTGCTGATAACCCACTCACTCAAAGCGGCCACCACTTCACCCATCTCAAAATAGACAAGTCCCAGTAAATTCCTTGCATCAATATTATTTTTATTTAATTTTAAACTCTGTCGCAGGCTGACAATCGCCCCGGATAAATCTCTCACCATAGCCTTTTCCAGACCATCATTATAAAAACGGTTGGAGGTGAACATAATCCTTTTATATAATGATACATCCACGCCGCAACCCGTACAAAAATCGTGTTCTGACAAACGACACCCACAGTTATAACAAATCATGCCGTCACCCCTTATTCTTCTTCCTCTGCCTTTGGTTGTTTGTCTGTCATCTTGATTAATAAATCTACCATGTCCGTCAAATCATGATTATATATAGCTTCCTCCGCATCTTCGACTTCAAGACTGGGGTGAAATTTCTTTAATTCCTCTTCAAAATCAATCATTCTTACCTCCACTAAAAAATCAGCACATCCATGTGATTTTTCAATTTTATACCTTCTGCACAGCGCTGACTCTGCCTGCGGCAGTGCACTGTTTCCCAACGAAGGACTTTATCTGTCCCACCAAATATAGTGAACCGGCCACATATACCATATCTCCGTTCTCTTTGCAGGATAAAAGGTGCATAAGCGCCTCGCCCGCACTTTCATGAAAACTACAGTCAGGTTTTTTATACTGTATCCAGACAGTTTTCAATCTATCTATAGACACACTTCTATCTGTTTCCAGAAGGGTAAGCGCCGCTTGGTCAAAAAGCGTTGACTCCGCCACCCGGGCGGCCATTGCCTCGTAACTTTTATCCGCCACAACCCCAAACAGTAAAAATCTCTTTCCACGGCAGCCGTCATTTCTGACAGCGTGTAAAAATGCTTCTATTCCATCTTCATTATGGGCTCCGTCCAGAAAAATTCCGGGTAAAACTTCTTCCATTCTGCCCGGCCAGTGCATGGCCCACAGCCCCCTCTTAATCGACTGCGGCGTAATTTGGGCATTTCCAAGTTTCTCTGCTGCGCAGACCGCCAATGCCGCATTTTCTACCTGATATAGTGCAGTCGTATTTAAAGAAAGACTAACATAATTATAATAACCAGTATTAAGCGAAAAATCAATGCTTTTATTATTTATATTCTCATTCAAAATATTGTCATTTCCGATAAGAATTGCGGGACTTCGTGCTTTTTTTGCATATTGGGCCAAAACCTCCGAGCTCTTTTTCCTTTTATCAAAATAAATCACCGGCACCCCGGCCTTTATGATACCCGCCTTCTCAGCCGCTATTTCCTCAATGGTATTGCCCAGATACCGCATATGATCATAACCAATTTCCGTTATGATGCATAAAGCCGGCTTCTCTATGACGTTGGTAGCGTCCAGCCTTCCTCCCATACCTGTCTCAAGAATAATGTATTCCGGTTCCTTTTTCTTAAAATATACCATTGCCATCAAAAAAAGAAACTCAAAAAAGGAAGGGTGATTTTTACCCTCCACAATTTCCCTTACCTTATAAAAAGCATCCGCAAATTCTTCTTCCGAAATCATTTCATTTCCCATGCAGATCCTTTCCCGCATGGTCACTAAGTGGGGAGATGTAAACATCCCCACACTTAAACCGCTTTCCAGTAAAACGGAGCGCAAATAAGCACAAACGGAACCCTTTCCGTTTGTGCCTGCAATATGAACCACCTGACTGTGTATATCATCGCCGGTTATTTCCCTTAAAAGCGCTCTCATCTCCGCTAAGGTATGCTTTTCGGCGAATTTCGGAATTTCCAGAATATATTCTTCCGCCTCCCGATAGGTATATGTCCTCATGCCATCCTCCATGCCGCCGCTTCGCGGCAGTAAAAATCTGTGATGAGAACGCCCGTATATTGATTCGGTTTGCATTCTCTTATGCCAGCATAATCTACCCGCAGCGGTGCAAAACCAAATATAAAAAACAACTGTCGCAGGTATTTAGGAATAGGCGATAACGCTGCTTTCGATTATACCGTTTTTATGGTAATATTTCATCAGGCATGTGGTATCTTCTATAGGCATTTGGGCCTGGGCAAGGCAGACTACCGTTCCCCTGTAAATATTGCCCGTTACCATAATTCTGGCATCCTTTCCCTTCAAAATCAGGGCATCCATTTCATCCAATATTTTTTTGTTTTCTGCCATTTCCTCCTTGAGGCTCTTGATCCGGCCTTCCAGATACTGACGCTGGGTTTCCAGCCGCTGGGGAATTTTTCCGGCTTTCTTTTTCTGGCACAGATCTCTGAACTCATCTGAAGCCTCCCGGATTTCCTCCGTTAACGATAATTCTTTTGACTTAGCAGCATAAAGCTTTTGATAAGTTTCCTTCTCACAGCCCGCGTGAACCACTGTTCTTACTTCTACGGAATTGCCTATTTCAGTAGCCTGAATTCCCATCATTCCATGGGTATAGCCGCCAATAATGGTCCCTCTTGCTCCTGTTAAAATAATCTCCCCGTCAGCCACAATCTTGGAATTGATAATACTGTTAGCCTGCACATTGCCCCCAGCCATCATGACGGTGTGCTCTATAAAATCTGCAAAAATATCGCCTTTCGCAGAAACTCTGGCTCTTTGAGCTCCCTGTATTCCACGGCTTAGGATAATGTTTCCCCCGGCAAATAAATTGACAGCTTCAACCGTTCCCTTAATCTCAATATTTCTTCCTGCCCGGATGGTAACCCCGGCCTCCACATTTCCGGTCACCACAATATCTCCGTAGAATTCAACCTTTCCTGTTATCAGGGTAAGATCACCCTTGATTTCATGGACAGCCTTTATATCTACTTTTCCATTCTTTAACTCGATCTTTCCGCTCTTTTGCGCCAGATATACATCAGGATTATCTTCATTGTAAATATCCTGCCCTGCAAGCGGCGCGGCCTCTTTGACCTTTCTTGCCTTAAACGACTTTCCTTTTATATTATAGCCGTCCTTGCCTTCCTTCGCATGATGGTAGATTGCCACCACATCTCCTTTTTTGACATTCTGCAGGGTGCTCATCGTGGTATAATCCACCCGCCCGTCTTCTAAAACTTTAGGCGCTTTATTCTGTTTTGGATCAAATTTATATTCATAATACCCGTCCTTGCCTTCTATGGCAGGCTGTCCCTGGGCTACTATGATCTCCCGCTCGTATACCCGCTTCTTAATCATTGCCGCCAGATTGGAACGATGATATCCTGTGACAATTCCTTTCTTTTTAAGGAAATTCTCAAATTCTTCCATCGTATAATTATCTTTTCCTTCTCTCGGAACCGTCAGGTACATCCAGGCCGTCATATTGTCCTGGGAAACTCTGATATAAGATCCGTTATTTTCAATACTGGGTAAAGCCTCCCACGTATCTTCCATTCCCTCATCTTCAAATATATCCAAAATCTCCGGCTGCTCCCCAGCCTCCTGCTCTGCTTTCTTATCTCTTTCCACTGACAGATCATCATTTGTCTCTGCAAGCTGCTCCATCTCACGGCGCAGCTCTCTTAATTCCTCACTTGATAGAAATTCATATTCATTACCCATTTAATCCGCTCTCCCTTCTTTTCCTATTGTAGCATTGTCCCATGCTCATGGCAAACAAAAAAATTATGCATTGTATGCATTGACCACCTTTTCCAAATAAAGTATGATAAAAATAAACACTGCCTCGCTTTGCGAGTCAGCTTATTATTAAACACTGCCCCGCCTTACGAGTCAGCATATTATTAAACACTGCCCCGCTTTGCGAGTCAGCTTATGAAATGAACGAACGTCAGAAAGGAGTTCTCATTATGCAAATGAAAAATTTATTAAAAAAGACTGCAGCAGCCGCTCTTGCCGTAAGTGTTTGTGCCTCAGGTGTAATTCTGGCGCCTTCCCTTTTGGGCAATGATCAGGTTCTTGCAGACGAACAGGTCTCCAGCGTTTATACAAATGAACCTGTGCCTGCTTCTTTGGCATCCCAGCGTCCCATTGCAGTCATGATGCCTACTGACAAAAAAGCCCAGCCTTCCTACGGAATTGGCAATGCCAAAGTGCTTTATGAAATCATGGAGGAAGGAGATATTTCCCGCCAGATGGCAATTATTGATGACTGGCAGGGTCTTGGACGCATTGGAAATATCAGAAGCTGCCGGGATTACTACATCTCCATTGCTACGGAATGGGATCCCATTCTGGTTCACTTCGGCGGTGTTTTCTATATGAAGGACCGCATCAGCGCTCCTGACATCAACAATCTGTCCGGGGTCAGCGAGTATGGCACCGGCGGTGAAAGACCCGGATCGGGAGCCTTTTTCCGCACCTCTGACAGAAGCGCTCCTCACAACGCATATATAAACGGCGAAGGTATCACAAACGCCTGCGCTTCCCTTGGATATTCTCTGTCCGTAAGGCCCGATCATTATAATGCCTCCCATTTTACCTTTGCCCAGGGGGTTAATACCTTAGAGCAGTATGGCAATGGAGTTCCCGGCAATGTAGTGGATTTATCCAATATCTTTCCTTATACCAAGAGCCGTTTTACCTACAATCCGGAAAACGGGCTTTATCAAAAAGATCTTCACGGCAAAGCACAGGTTGACGGCCTTAGCGGTCAGCAGCTTACCTTCTCCAATGTGATCATTCAAAATACCAAGTGGTCTAAACGGGATGCAAAAGGCTATCTTGCTTTCCAGACCATTGACAGCACCGGTGACGGGTACTATTTTACCAAAGGACGCGGTATACATATCACCTGGAAAAAGGCTTCCGACTACTCTCCTACTAAATACTATGATGATAATGGAAATGAAATTCAGATAAATACCGGAAAGACCTACATCGGAGTTGCCCAGGAGGGACGGGCTGTTATGTACTCTTAGCACTTTTTTATCCAAATTGTCTGTGCCGCGAGGCAGCTGCCCGGCTCATTGCCTGCGGTGGTAAAGTCCGAATAACAGCGGCCTTTATAAATCTGCAGGGAGAATGCCCGTATTGAGGGCATTCTCCGGCATAACAACCGCTGTCACACTTTGCAAGCCGGCTTATTGGGGCAAATTCTGTCGCGCTCTGTCCGGCATATTATAAAAATCGTCTGTTTGGCGGGTCAACGCCGCCTGATGAAAGATGCAGGAAACCTGTTTTATGGAAACAATTCTCCTTCAAGCCCTGTTATATCACCCACAGGTATTCTCGTTCCGTCCTGCATCTTTATTACCCCTTCGTATACATCTATCTTTTTTACCCTTCCCCTGACCATACAGTATGCGCCGCCTTCCTTTTGTTCATCCGGTTTAAAATAAGTTATCTTAACCTCCGGGCACTCCAATATCCGCTGATTTAATATCCGGAGCTTTTCATTCAGGATCCGTTTTTCATCCTCATCTAATTCCATCCTCTGATCCGTCAGACGGCCGCTCTCCTTTATGGCATCTTCAAAGCCGGTAAGAGCAGCAAAAGGAGAAAACTGCGCCGCGCGCTCTGTTACGGGCATGGGCGGATGTCGCTTAGAAACGTGGCGGGGGAGATTGATAATATCATCATAATCATGGATGTTTTTATCCATCATGCCTTGTGCCCTCCAATCTGCCTGTTCCTTTCAACTGTCATGGCTCCTTCTTCCAGATTCATTCCCTTAAGAACAGCATTTTTTCCAAACTTCTTTTTGATATCCAGCATAGCCTTCTGTATCTTTTTTTCGCGATTAAACTCCGCCTCTTCTTCCTCCTTCTGCCTCTTAAGAGCATCATAATCGGTAAAAAGATTAAGCTGTTCAAAGGTCTCCTTTTCCTGCACCTGACTTTCCTGTGTCACATGGTTAGCCGTAACATATACCCGCCTGACCAGCAGATCTTTGTCCACAATCTGTTCATACAGCCGGGTAACAGATTCCAGGATTAACCTGGTGGATGAGCTCTGCCTTCCAAGGTTTATGGTTCCGTGGGCATGCTTTGGAACCTTACGCCCGTAATGGTCTGTTGTAACAGGCCCCTTATAACGCTTTCTGATTTCCGGATCGGATAAATTTTCTCTGTCATATCCTATGGTCAGCACTATCTGATCTGTTGTCAATCCTTTTTCCACCAAATCCAGTACCAGAAGATCTGTCATTTCTCTTACGATCAGCCTTGCCTTTTCAAAGCTGTAGGGGTGGGAAAGCACCTGGCCTGATCCCATGCTGCTTTTGTCCGGTTTATATCCTTTCACATCTGCAATGGTACAGGGCTCCCACCCCCACGCATGATCGATAAGCAACTCAGCGTTGATGCCAAACAGTCTGTACAAAAGCTCTTCGTTATAATAGTCTGTGTCCTTCCCAAGGGAACACCTGGCAATATCCCCCATGGTAAAAAGACCATTTTCCTCTAATTTCCGCGCGTATCCTCTTCCCAAGCGCCAAAAATCGGTGAGAGGCCGGTGGGCCCATAAGAACCTGCGGTAATCCGTCTCATCAAGTTCCGCAATCCTTACTCCATCCTCATCCGGCGCCACCTTCTTGGCCATAATATCCATGGCCGCCTTACACAGGTACAGGTTGGTACCAATCCCCGCTGTGGCGGTAATCCCTGTCTTTTGTAAAATTTCCTGTATCATTTTTTTAGCCAGCTCTTTAGGGGAGCTCCGGTAAGTATAAAGATAAGATGTAACATCCATAAATACCTCATCTATCGAATAAACATGCATATCCTCCGGTGCAATATACTGCAGATAAATATTATAAATCTTCGTGCTGTATTCCATGTAAAGAGCCATCCGCGGAGGTGCGGCTACATAAGAAACCGAAAGCGCAGGGCAGGACTTTAGCTCTCCATCGTCATAGGAAGTGCCGTTTAAAGAATATCCCGGTGCCTTAAGCCGGCGCTGCGCATTTACCTCCTTTACCTTCTGCACCACCTCAAAAAGTCTTGCCCGGCCTGAAATGCCATAGGCCCTCAGCGAGGGGGACACGGCCAGACAAATAGTTTTTTCCGTACGGCTTACATCCGCCACCACCAGATTGGTTGTCAGCGGGTCAAGGCCGCGCTCCGCGCATTCAACGGATGCGTAAAATGATTTAAGGTCTATTGCGATGTAAATACGATTTTCCTCTGCCATTTTTACCTCCATTCCGGAGCAGCTTGTACAACAGTCCGCATAATCCCGGGCGTGTTTAAAAAGTATTCTGTACCATCTTTTCAAACATTATATCAGAACTTATGTTCTGTTTCAATACCATAACACTACCTTTTCAGGCAATTACAGTAGCATTTTTTGTAAAATAGGATTATAATAGTTTCATTCTTACACAGGAGGTATTGAAAAGCATGAGAAAAGGAATATTAGCAAAAGCCGCTGCCCTGCTGCTCACACTGGCCTTTGTTTTGGCAGGCTGCGGAAATAAAGCCAAAGAAGAATGGCAGACCCTAAAGCAGGACAGAACGGACGGTAAGGAAAACGCAGCGCAGCAGGAAGATGCGGACACTGCAGAGGACGACATGGCTTCAGGGAAAGAGAATACGGCGGCCGTGGAGGAGGATATCCCCCCTGAGCAGATGGATCTGATTAAGTACAATTATTATGTAGAGCTTAATAATCAGCTGATAGAAATTCTGAATTCTATTGATTACTATTATCAGGTCGTAGAGGACGCAGAGGAATTCTCTCTGCTGCCGGATACAGGGCTCACCTATGGCTACCGCGTCTATGGTAATAATACGGATACCCTGGAAGACTGTCTGCTTCTTGCAGACATGGAGCCCAGCTATGGGGATGTGGACGCTCTGGTTAAAGAAATGGCACAGCCCCTTGGCGCTTTGATGCAGACCTTCCTGGACATCAGCAGCAGTAATGATTATGCGGACAATCAGTACCAGAAGGCAAAGGAATATCATGCTGTTATACGGGAAAATACAGATGTTGTGGTGGAACTTGGCTATAGCTTTATGGATGCCATTGATGAGATGGGAGATGCCAAAACTGCCGAGGAAGAAGAAAAGATGAAAGCAGAGGGCAATCTGATTATCTACAATGCCAGCCGGTCTATCTCCATTGGAAAGCAGATATTAGATGAGGTTTACGAGCAGGGCGTTAACGATAGTAATCTGACAGATTTAGATTTGACGGAAATTCAGATTCTGCATGATGAGCTGGTAGAAGTAGTGGCGGACTTTGATGCGGCTACAGCAGACAATGACCAGCTTATTAAGGAATCCTTGTCCAATTCCCGCCCCTTTGACGGACTATATGACGGTCTCATTGATGCGCTGGAGTGGATGATGAAGCAGGTCGAAAGCGGCACTCTTCCGGACATGAGCGGTTCCGGTGCGCCCCTGGGATCACTGGCACATTTTTCCGAAGTTCTCGGGCAATGTGTTGATCGGTATAATTCAGTGTTTGTAGAGTAGAACAAACGCAGGCCCGCAAAGCGGGCCGGCTTATTGTAACAAACGCAGGCTTGCTTTGCGGGCCGGCTTATTGTAACAAACGCAGGCTTGCTTTGCGGGCCGGCTTATTGTAACAAACGCAGGCTTGCTTTGCGGCCGGCTTATTGTAACAAACGCACAGCCCTTCCGCCAGTTTATGCAGCTCTGACGGAAGGGCTGCTTACTTATGTATGAATACCAAAGCCATATCGTTTACAGGGCTATCCAAAATCGTTTCATATAGGTCCTAAGTTCTTCTGACCAGACGGTTTTTTCATACTTGCCTCCGCCTGATAAAATGGTTTTCTCACTTGCAATATTCGTCTCAGAGCAGGTAATCATTACCCTGGACAGCCCGCGCTTTTGACAGTTAACCAGGTTTTGACGCAGCATCTCCTTCGCATATCCTTTCCGCCTTTCACAGGGTCTTACGCAATAGCCAATATGGCCTCCCCATAAGCCCAAAATCGGATGGTCAATGTGATGTCGAAACTCTATAATTCCCACTATTTTATTATCCGATTCCCTGACTGCAAGATAAGTGTCTGAATCCACCAGCCCTTCCGGGCAGGTCTCAGGACGCTTAAGGGCTTCTACATACAAAAGCCAGTCCTCCGCTTTCTCACAATCCTTAAGATTACCGGTGCCCCCCATATCCTCATCCGGATTATTGGCAAGAAATTCCTGCCGGTATTTCATAATATCTTCCGCATAGTCCATCGAAGGACGGAGCAATTTTATTTTTTCCCCGGACATTTCCATATTCTTTTCACCTTCCTTGCCCTTTCCTCTCATTTTAGTCTCTTTTGATTTCCACAGACAATAAGCGGGGGCCGTAAACCAGACATTTGGCGAATGCCCCCGGAACGCTGTGCGCCATTCAATTTTGAAAAGCTTAATTTGATGAACCGGCTGAGGGCATAAACGGAATAATCTTCTTTGCAAGCTCCGATGCGCTCATGGTCTGCAGCCATACCTTCCCCGGGCCTGTCAGAGTGGACAGAAAAAGGCCTTCTCCGCCAAATAGTATATTGGCAAATCCTTTTACCATCTCAGAGGAATACTGCACATTTGCCTCAAAAAACGCAATATTGCCCGTATCTACCTTAAGCTTTTCCCCCGGTGCCAGCTGCTTTTCCACAATTGTCCCGTCAAGCTCTAAAAAGGCAAGCCCCTGCCCCGTATACTTCTGCAGCACAAAGCCCTCTCCGCCAAACAAGCCGCTTTTTACCCCTGTTACGTAAGCGCTCAGAGTAACACCAGGGGTTGCGCAAAGGAAGGAATTTTTTTGTGCAATATATTCTTTTCCGTTTCCAAGCTCAAGAAGTTTGATTTCCCCCGGAAAGCTTGATGCTAGGGTAATCTCCGCCCCCGGCCTCTGCGCGGTGTAAGTCGCCATAAAAAGACTTTCACCGGCAAACATCCTGCCAATTCCCTTTAGGAAACCACCTTTCATGTTGGTTTCCATGGAAATGCCATCTGTCATCCATGTCATACCACCTGACTGGGTATAAATGTTTTCCCCCTGATCCATTGTAATTGTCACCGCTGGCATTGGACTGCCAAATACTTTATAGTGCATATCTTCGCCTCCTCATTCATTGTAAAAACAGCATCAGTCAAGGTGAAATACCGGCATTAAATCTGTACTGACCGGGCTGTTGTCCTCATTGGTTTCCATAATATCGGCCATATAATCCCACCATTTCCGGTTAATCGACGTATCCGCTGATTTGCTCCATTTTTCTTCGCTTTCAATTTCCAGATAACCATAAAGTACATTTGTCTCCTCATCCAGAAAAATAGAATAATTTTTCCCCCCATGCTCATGGATCATCTCCTTCATCTCCGGCCAGAGCATATTGTGACGCATTTCGTATTCCTGCGCCATCCCCGGATACAAATGCATTTTAAACCCTTTCCTTAGCATTGACTTTCCCTCCTGCGTTCCTAATTTCTGTACATCACTATTTTGATGAATTTCCTTTAGAATGTCAAGTATGTAGAACATTTTAATCCTGTGTAAGGTTCATGAAGGATATGAGAAAAGAATCTTTACAGAAGGGTGTAAAAGAAGTCCTGAATGAAACCACAGGCCGGGAATCTAAAACAGATTCCCGGCCTTATTTTTGTCCTGAAATATAAACATTTTGAAAATTTAATTAAAAACCCTTAACAAAACATCACTGAAAAACAATGCAGAAATTCTATGAAGCCGGAAGGGGTTAATCCAGTTGAAACTGATGCACCAGCTTGTTCATTAGCAGGGACTGATCCGAGAGAGCCTGCGCAGTGGCAGCGCTTTGCTCCGCAGTGGTGGAATTGCTTTGTACAATGGAGGATATTTGCTCAATCCCCTCTTTAACCTGGGCAATTGCAGTGGTCTGTCCCCCCACGGCTCCTACCATTGCACTCATTTTACTTGTTACATTCTCCGCAATAGAGCTGGTTTCATCCAGCGATCCCGTCACCTTCCCAAACACCTGGCCACCCTCTGCAACAGCGGTAATAGAAGCCTCTATCAGTTCCTTGGTGGCCTTCACCGCCTCGTTGGATTGGGAAGCCAGATTGCGCACCTCATCCGCTACCACGGCAAAGCCCTTGCCTGCGTTGCCTGCCCGGGCCGCTTCCACAGCGGCATTCAGTGCCAGAATATTGGTCTGGAACGCAATGTTTTCAATCGTATCGATAATTTTGCCGATCTCCGTGGATGAGACAGAAATTTCCTGCATCGCGGTATTCAGCTCTTTGACATACCCCACACAGACTCCCAGCTGCGCTCCCACCTGTGTCACAAATTCTCCCGCTTCTTCTGCGGCGGTGGCTGTCTGGCTTGCGTTTTCTGCAATGCTGGCAGCGGTAGCGAAAAGCTCCTGGACTGCAGTGGCCTGCTCTGTGGCTCCCTGGTTCAGGGATTGCGCACCGTTAGATACCTGAACTGCATTGTTAGCCACGGCTCCGGCGGAGCTGCTGATTTGGGAAAGCATATCCCGCAGGGAATTATGGATCGCCCGAACAGACTGTTCGATAGCTACAAAATCCCCCGGGTATGTACGGTTAATATTCTCCCGGAAATCTCCCTGCGCCATTTTGCTAAGGTGATAGGAGGCATCCTGCACGATATCGTTCAGCCGGTGAGTGGTTGTATCTAAAGCCTGGGTCAGCTTAGCGGTCTCATCCCTGGATTTGACTACCGGAGTCGGAGTTTGCAGGTCTCCCTCCGCCAGCATCTCCAGCCGGGCAACGCAGGACTGAATGGGTCCTGAAATGGAATGCCCTACCTTCACCGCCACAGGAAATGTTGCAAGCACCACAAGAATTACCACCAGGACTGTTAGCATGAGACTGCGATCCAGTGTGGACTTAAATTCCCTCTGGCTGGTCTCAATTGCGATGCTCCACTTCTGATAGCCGCCTATGGGCGCGAAGCCCACGAACTTATTATCGCCATAAAAATTATAGGAACCGAAGCCGGTTTCTCCCTGGATCATGCGCTGATTCACGGCGGCCACATCTGCCACGCCGGAATCTGTTTTTGCTGCCTCAATCATATTCGAGCCCTCCTCCACGATAGCAGTCTCCCGATGACCGATGACATTGCCCTGATCATCCAGCACATAGGCCACCCCATCATTGCCCATAGCCAGACTAACCACGATTTCTGACAGGAAATCAGCGCTAATCCCACCATAAACTATACCGTCAAAGCTGCCGTCAGTGATGATTGGGACCTCCAGCAAAAAGATCATCTGGCTGCCATCATTCATAATATCAGAGATATACGGCTGCATGGTAGCCTTGCACTGCTGGAAATAATCTTCCTCCATATAGTTGTAACCTGTGGAGGAAAAACCGTCTGCGTCTATTTTTCCGGTGTATAGGAACCCGTTTCGCTGAGCAATTTCATCCCGGACAGGCACCAGTTCCTCATCCATCGGATCGGAGTCACGGAAAATATCTGAAGCGGCAGCCTCCTGAAGCGCCGTCCAGTAGCTTCCCATCTTCCACTCCACCGCATCCGCTGCCATCTGAGTGGCAGGACCCAGTGTCTTTGTCATAACGTCATCAATCCCGCTGGCGTTCAGCAGGGCCGTAATCACACCGATCAGTACTGAGCTGACCAGCACCACTGATAACATACTGATTTGGATTTTTGATTTAATCGACTTCACGTATCATTTTCCTCTCATTTGTGGTTTTTGGGGCAGGAAGTGTATTCAATCCGGCATATACAGAATTTTTAAAGAACTTCTCACCCGGTAGTATATTAGCATAACACTACAAAATATTCAATCCATATTTTCATCATTACCTGGTACGGCTTTTATCCGGTCACAATAGACACGTGGAAAAATTTTAGAGATTAAAGCTCTGTTCGACAAACAGCTTAGCTGTTCCGTTTATGCCCTGCTTCCCTGTGTTGTAGAAAACAGTTTTCGCTAAAGAGGAATATAGTGTATTACGGAAGTTGTCAGGTGGCCTGAGGGAAAATGTGGCAATCGACACACCTTTTCATTGTAATTATGGGAAAATTATTTTTGGGGGAAATGATGTGATAACCAGAAAGGTTACAGAAAATCCCTCTTTTCTAAGAATTTCACGGGCAGCCTCTTCGCCTTTGCCTCTTATATCTGGAATTTCTTTCCATACTTCATTGGATTTTATCACATCTGTTTTACTTTCATTATTGAGGAATACCATCTCCGCTTTTGCCGTGTCCCCGGCAGTCTGGGTGGTACGGGAGCCCTGTTCTGTTTCTTCTTCTGTTTTCCCCGTACAGGTACAGCCTGCGCAAAAGAAAATTATAATAAGCATTGCCAGCATTGCAGCTCTGCTGCCCCTTCGGTTTTTTGCTATATTTTCTATCCTCTTTTTCATAAATTTCTTTTCGAATACCATTAGAACTGTATGGCAGAAAAAGCCCTTCCGTTCATTTACCGGTTTTACCATAGAAAGCAGGGCATCTCCATAGGCAAATCTTTTTTCTTCCCCAAGCCTGCCGATACAGCCCGCATCACAGGCAAGCTCCCCATCCCTTAAAGACAGTTTCGCACCAATCCACACCAGCGGATTATACCAGTTTATAATCAGACACAGGACTCTGACCAGCGCCCATACATGATCCAAATGTCTGTAATGAGTCAGCTCGTGAGCCAAAATAATGGACAGCGTTTCTTCCTTATTTTCTTCTAAAGCCTTCCCCGGAATATAAACTGACGGGAAAAGTCCAAACAGGCAGGGAGAAGCAAGCTTATCTCCTGCTGTAAAAACAGGCCTCTTTAAATGAAAATCTCCTCCTGCTCCTTTCTCCCCGGAATGTAAATCCAAAAGCTTCTTCCCTGTAGCATGTAAATATCTGTAAAGGAAAATGTTCCTGCCAGCTGCCATTTCAATTCATAATGGACAATTTCCGGCTCCGGTGTTTTTTCTGACCTGGCAAAAGCCTCTGCCTCTTCCAGATATTTCCGGTACTGCTTTTCCCTAAATTCGTCTTTTTGCCTGTCGTTTTCTTCTTTGAGCAAAGCGCTTCCCCGCTCCCAGGCTCCGGTATGCATAATACTAAGAGGGGTGTCCACAGGCATTCCCGGCATGAGAAGACGTATTGCCACCGGCAGCCAAAGCGCATAAATATAAATCGGATTAACCTTCTTTTGGAATAATGACCTGATTACCAGTACGCCAAGAATAAGCAGCGAAGATACAATAATCTTTACCAGCATTTACATTTCCTCCTTCCCGGTTGTAATTACCCTTCATTTTTTTCCGCCTTATGCAAAATCTGCCGCAATTCCTCAATATCCGCCGCTGTCAGCTGATGATTTTCCGCAAAGGTATTCATAAGCATTCCGAGACTTCCTCCGTAAGCCCGATTTAAAAAGGATTCTGTTTCTCTTAAAACAACATCCTTTCTCTCTAAAACAGCAAAATAAAGCCGTGCCTTTTTCCCGGCTTCGTACCTGATATAGCCTTTTTCCTGCATCCTGCGAAGCATAGTATTGGTAGTACTTTTGCTCCACCCCTGTTTTTCCTTCATACTATGCACTATTTGCATCAGGGTTTTTGGCTGTCCCTGCCATAATTCTTCCATGATATTCCATTCCGAATTATTTAAGCTGATATTTTCCTCCATAAGAATCCCCTGTTTTTCACTATTGGTTGACAAATGTAACTTAAAATCACTATAGCAATTCGTGTTACATCTGTCAACCATTATTTTATAAACTTATATATCAACAGTCCGGCTTTCGCTATACCGCTTCATTATATTGAATATTAAAAACTCTGCAGAAATATTCCGCACCATTTTACAATTTGTAATATACTGATTTACACAGGAGGTATAAGCATGAAAATTGGAATTATAGGCGCAGGCGGTAAAGAACCTGCTCCTTTTTTATCCATAATAAAAGATTGCAAAATCACAGAAAAAGCAATTCTGAAATTCTAATAGATGTTGCAGAAGACATTTTAACAGAATTTCACCCGTGGATGAAATCTGCGTTTTTTGAAGCGGATCATAAATTGATAGAATCATCAAAAAATGCTGTTGCTAAAATATTACCGAGGCGCTATTAAACGAATTGACTGCAGTCTCCCCGCTTCAGCAGCCCGGCAATTGAAATTTATCTCCTTATTATCAGGAATCCCTCCTCAGCCTGCTCATCGCCCTGAACATCTTCCTGATATCCACCGGCTTCGCCAAATGCTCATTCATTCCGGCATCCTTTGCCAGGGCAATATCCTCCTCAAACGCATTAGCCGACAGTGCAATAATGGGCAAAGTTTCGGCGTCCGCTCTATTCATGCTGCGAATCACACGGGATGCCTCATATCCGCTCATAACCGGCATCATCAGATCCATGAGCACACAGTCAATTTCTCCCGGCCGGGCTGCCGCAAATGCATCCACGGCTGCTTTTCCGTCATTGGCAGTCACCACCACTGCGCCTGCTTCCTCCAGCATAAACTTCACGATTTCACAGTTAATCTCATTATCTTCCGCCAAAAGAACCTTCATCCCGGCAATATTGTCCTGAACATTTTCTTCCTCCTCCACAGCCTGCGCGTTCCATGTCTCATCCAAGCGAATGGGCAAAGTGATGCAAAACACACTTCCCTTACCAACCTGACTCTCCATCTCAATGGTGCCATTCATTTGATCCACCAGTTTCTTCACAATGGACATGCCAAGTCCGGCACCGGGATAATAAGTCCTTGCGCCATTATGTTCCTGTGTAAAAGGCTCAAAAATATGTTCTTTAAAGTCATCCCCAATACCTATTCCGGTATCTTCAATTACAAACCGGTAATGTGCAATTCCATTTTCACAGGCAGTCTCCTCTGCCCGTAAGAATACCGAGCCCTGGGGACGGTTATATTTGATGGCATTGTCGATGATATTCATCAGAATCTGCCTTAAATGCAATGGATTTCCGTTCAGTCTGCTATGCTTCAGGCCGACTTTTTGAAGCTCCAGACGGATGCCCCATTCCTGTGCCTGGGCAGACAAAATCGTAATACAGCTTTCCAGTATATCGTCAAGATTAAAAGGCTCATCCACCTCTGATGACCTTCCGCTTACCAGTTTGCTGACCTGAAGAACATCGTTTACCAAAGACGAGAGATGCTCCGTTGATACGCGGATTTTCTCCCGGCATGCTCTCTGCCTCTCCAAATCATCCTGACTTTTTTCCATGATGGCCAGCATCCCCAAAATCCCGTTGATAGGTGTACGAAGATCGTGGGACATATGGGAAAGGAATTCGCTTTTTGCAGAATTGGCCTGCCTGACCTTCTCCAGCAGCTCCATAATAGCCTGTTCCTGCTTCTTGCGCGTCACCATAGTCTCGGTAATGTCCTGATGATATCCGTTCAGGCAAACGCCGGGTTTTTTGAAGGTTTTGTCAGGCACACCGCCACAACGGACATAAATTTTACCCAAGTTTGGATGATTCCAGGGATAAATCACCTCTGCCCTCCCGGTTTTCACCATCTCCTGTACCGCCTCCTGCACCATCTCCACATAATCCGGCTCAATATTTTTAAACCAGCTTTGATAGCACTCCTCCGGACCGATTTCTTCCGGTACCCCCAGAAGGATCCGCATGGTCTTATCCGCATACATCCTGGGCCTGCATCCTTCTTCCAGTTCAATGGTCCAGATACCGGTCCTTGCTCCTTCCAGTATATCCTCAAGGCTCTGTCTTGCCTCTAATTTGTACTTTTCCTCCTGCTCCACCACAGCATTCACATCCCGCTGGGCAAAGATCGCGCAGTTTTCCTCCCAGGTCTTCTCTGTAGAAGAAAAGTGAATCTCCAGGTGTTTCAGACCATAGATATTATCATTTACCTGGTACCGGACATAGAATTTCTTTTTTGCCCGAAGCTGAGAGAGCACATAGCTCTTTTTTGTCACTGCACGCAGCCGCTCCTGATCCCGTGGAACCACATATTGGGAAATATACCATTCCATGGCTTCCTGATAGCCATTCTTAAAATGGGCAGCCCAATCCATCCTCACCTGTTCATTGTCCCTGTATACCTCACATTCACCTGTATCGAAATTCACCTGATAAATGCCCAGATAGTCCACACTGAGGGCATGAAGAACATTATGGCTTCGCTTTTGAAGCTCACGGACCAGATTACGTCTTTTCAGGGAAGATACTATAAAATATGCCGCAGTCTGGAGCATATTGGATGCGTATTCTAAAGATTTCGCAGGCGGATTATCCACTCCGTAAAAACCAATAACCTTTTTGCCGTCATAGAGAGGAACCACCACAAGGGAATGAACTTTCTGCCGTTTCAGGTTCTCATACTGAAGCGGTTCACTTTCCCTGATATCTTCCAGATTTTCAATGACAATATGCTTGCCTATACTGAAATTGCGGTACCAGTTGGCACACACCTGCGGCGGAACATTCTGAAGATTCTCCTTTTCCGGCACTACTCCATTTTCCACCCACTCATAGGTATTGTCATCACTGCCGGACTCATTGCGCTCAAATATGTAGGTTCTCTCTCCTCTCAGCGCCTTTCCAAGGTGCTCTAACAGCACCTCCAGTGACTGATCCGGGGTCTCCTCTAACAGGGCAACCCGAAGGCCCTCATTGATAACAGCTTCCAGATTCTGAACGCTCTGTATACTGCTGTACTGCTCACGGTCTCCCATCGCCGGCGTATTATCTCCTGCCTGTTCAAAAAGATCCCCTGAATACCCCATAAGCCTGCCCTCCCTATAGACTGCTTTTCAATGAAAGCTGCTGCCTCCGCAAATTCTGACACAGTAAGGCGCATTCTTCAAAAGCACTGTTTCGGAATACTGTTAAAAATTTGTATTTGTGTAATCATAACACGGGCTTCGGGTCACGTCAATACAGGGGGACTTTCATCAAAGCATGTTTGAAAATTACTTTCTGCTTTAAATTGGTAATTTCGTATACTGTCTTTTCCATTCAAGCAGCCGGTAAATTCTTAATCTCCAGACTTAACCATTAGAAATTCTTATCAAAAACCGTTAAAAACCAGATTGTTTTTCAGACAGTTCCTCTATTATAATATAAACAAATTCCTGGCATTACGGCTTTTACTGAAACATTTACTATCATTTTTACATTGCGTAAGGAGGAAAGTTATATGAAGCACTTTTACCCTGAAGTACATAAGAAGCTGGGGTTTGGCTGTATGCGTCCGCCTATGGATGGCGATGAGGTGGATATCACAAAAATAAAAAAATTACAGACCTTTTTCTTACACGCGGATTTAATTATTTTGATACTTCCCACGGTTATGTAAACGGCAAAAGCGAACCGCCGCTGAAAGAATGTCTCACCAGCCGGTATCCCCGGGAGAAACATATTCTCACCGATAAGCTCTCCACCCATCATTTTCAGAAGCAGGAAGAAATCCGGCCTCTATTTGAAAGCCAGCTAAAGGCCTGCGGAGTAGATTATTTTGATTTTTACCTGATGCATGCACAGGATGAAGCTATCTATGTCAAATATGAACGCTGCCATGCCTATCAGACAGCTTACAGCTTCAAAGCAGAAGGGAAAATCAAACATTTTGGCATCTCCTTCCATGATAAAGCCTGCGTTCTCGAAAAAATCCTGAAAGAGCATCCTGAAATTGAGGTAGTACAAATTCAGTTTAATTACGCAGACTATGAGGAGCCTTCTGTTGAAAGCCGAAAGGTTTATGAGGTTTTACGATGCTTTAGAAGGCGGTTCCAATGCAAGCTATGCTATCCGGTTTGCGGCAGGCAGAGCGCAGACGCAAATCCCGTGGTTGAAAATTCAAATTTAACCTGACTCCTATCTGCCCTCTTTGTCGAGCGTACAACAAAAAAGACTTTAAAATGAGATTTTACTCTCACTTTAAAGTCTTTTTTCATACAGGTTATTTATATTTTCACAAATTTATCCGCACCCATGCCGCATATGGGGCATTTATAATCTGCCGGCAGCTCATCTCCCTCATAAATATAACCGCAGACCTGGCACTTAAACCTGCTCCCTGCATTTTCCTCCGGTTTTTTCTCCTCCTCAATATAAGTAGGCGCATTTTTAGGGCTTTTCCCTTTAACTACTTTATGGTAATAAGCATAAGTCATAGCTTCTCTGTTTCCGAAAACCTCCGCCCCTTTCACTTCTCCTAAAAATACCGTATGGGTAGCTGTTTCCATCTTATCAATCACTTCACATACAATATAGCCGCAGGAATCCGACACCACAGGCATATAATCTTCCACCGAATATTTCACTTCCGTAAACTTATCACAATCCCTACCGGATTTAAATCCAAAATTTCCTATAATAGCAGGATCCGTATCCTCTGCCAGGATAGAAATTGCAAATTTGCCGTTTTCACTAATGCATTTGTTCGTATAATTATCATGGTTGATACTTATTGCTATCGTAGCAGGGGAAGAGGTAATCTGCATCGCGCTGTTTGCCGTACAGCCCGTAGGTCTGCCATTGTCCCAGGTACTTATCACATACACCCCATAAGAAAGTTTGTGAAATACATTTTTGTTCATATGAAAACCTCCAATCTCGTTTTATGTAAATACCTAAACAGCCTTATTCTTCCACTTTCCTTTTTTGTAGAAGAAAACGGTAACTATTGCTCCAATCACCCATGACAGCAGCAGGGAAATGAAAATACATTCCTGTCTGCCATTAGGCAGCTGCGGCGTTCTGGTAAGAAATGCAATTCCATATGCAATCGGTACCCTGACGAATATGGTTGTTGCAATAGAAATCCACATAGGCGTTATCGTATCGCCGGCCCCTCTCATAACACCGGAAAGGCTCTGAGTGACTGCCATTGCAATATAACCCACAGCAAGAATTCCCATCATATCCCTGCTCAGGTCCACCAGCTCCGGCGTCTTGGTGAAAATCCCCATAAGACTTTTTCCAAATATCAGAATAAGACCTGTAAGCACTGCAGATGTGACCATAGCAATCCACGTGCCCTGTTTTGCCCCCTTCTCCACTCTGTCGTACATTCTTGCGCCCACATTCTGCCCTGCATAGGTGGTCAGTGCAGTGCCAAAAGAAAAGTTCGGCATCATGGCAAATCCATCCACACGCATAACAATTACGTTAGCTGCAATGAACATTTCTCCAAAGCTGTTGGTCAGGGACTGCACCACAATCATTGCCATGGAAAAAATAGCCTGGGTAACGCCCGAAGGCAGCCCCAACTGAATTATTTTCATAGTATTCTTCTTCTGCAGCTTCATATATCTTTTATTCATATCAAAAATTGTGCCCATCCGCATCAGACGAATAAAACATAAAAGAGCTGAAATTGCCTGTGCAATCACAGTTGCCAAAGCTACACCGTTAACTCCCATTCCAAACTTAGCCACAAACAGTACATCCAGCACAATATTAACCGCCGTGGATACCAGCAAATAGGCAAGAGCTGACATGGAATCCCCAAGTCCTCTTAAAATTCCGCTCAAAATGTTATAATATGCCAAACCTGCAGAACCAATAAACAAAATCAATAAATAAGAATGACACCAGTCAATAATCGTATCCGGCGTACCTAAAAGAAGCAGCAGCGGTTTTGCCAGCAATGAAGCCACCACCATTACAAACAAAGTGGCAATCCCCGTAAGAGTGATACAATTGCCAATGGTCATTGACAATTCCTCCCTCTCCTTAGCGCCAAAATACTGGGACACCATGATCCCCGCGCCCACACTGATTCCCACAAACAAAACAATCAGAAGGTTTAATATTGGGCCCGCGCTTCCCACTGCCGCTAAAGCATTATCTCCTACATAATTTCCCACAACTACACTGTCCACCGTGTTATAAAGCTGCTGCGCGATATTTCCCACCAGCATGGGAACCGTAAATAATACAATTTTTTTCCAGGGTGACCCTTCCGTCATATCCACCGGCTCTAAAAAAGTCTTAAGAAATTTCATGACTGCAGTCCTCCTTTTCTTTCTGTACTATACTGTAATCAGCCCCTTGGCATATTTGTTTTCCAAAGAGCAGTATACCCATTTTATCACGAAGCTTCTTAACAGACAAGACAATTTTCACTAACTTACCACCATGCTACGCCGTCAGAATATACACACTGCGCGCCGGTATCTGCAGGGTATTTCCTGTAAAAGCTTTTGGCTCCCCGTCTTCCGGTATAAAAGCCGGAAAATGCCTGCCGCTGGTGTCAACCGCCATACGCCAGCTTTTTCCGTCCGCAAGGGAAGGAAGGGTAAATTCCTGCTCTTCCCAGAAGGTATTAACAGCAAGGCAGACAATATCGTCCTGCGTATTTTCTGCATTCCTTCCGGCATAAATAATCCGAAGCACCTTCGTATACCCGTCTACACCCATAACCTGAATTTCCGGGAATCCGCATGCACTGTTTCCGGCAAATTTGCGCAACACCTTATGCTCTTTCCTGAATTTGGTCATATATTTGCAGAAGTCAAAATGAACCCTGTTTTTCTTTACCTCTCCCCAATCCAGCCAGGAGATTTCGTTATCCTGACAGTAAGCATTGTTGTTGCCGTATTGGGTATTTAAAAATTCGTCCCCTGCAAAAAACATCGCCGTCCCCCGGCTGCATAAGAGCACCGCAAAGGCATTCATGGCAAGCCGTCTTCTTAGAGTAAGCACCTCCTGATCCTGGGTTTCCCCTTCCACACCGCAGTTCCAGCTTCGGTTATCGTTGCTCCCGTCCGTGTTATTCCAGCCGTTTGCCTCATTGTGCTTTTCATTATAAGAATACAGATCCCACAGCGTAAAGCCGTCATGACAGGTAATAAAGTTTACTGAAACATCATTTCCCCTGTACTTGGGATCATAGATATCCCTTGAACCCGTGATCCTGTTCGCCGCAGTCTCCCACATGCCAAAATCCCCTTTCAGGAAATTGCGCATGTCATCTCTGTATCTGCCGTTCCACTCCGCCCATCTGTTCCAGGAAGGGAAGCTTCCCACCTGATACAGGCCGCCTGCATCCCATGCCTCCGCAATCAGCTTTACATTCCCCAAAATAGGATCGAACGCGAGGCTCTGCAAAAGGGGAGGCTTGCTCATAGGAGAGCCATCCTCATTTCTTCCAAGTATTGTCGCCAAATCAAAACGAAATCCGTCTACATGGTACGCAGTTGTCCAGTAGCGCAGACATTCCAAAATCATTTGATGTACAATGGGATGGTTGCAGTTTAAGGTGTTGCCGCATCCGCTGAAATTATAATAGTATCCATCCGGCGTAAGCATATAATAGATATTATTGTCAAACCCTTTAAAGGAAAAACACGGCCCCATCTCGTTGCCTTCAGCCGTATGGTTAAATACCACGTCCAAAATACACTCTATTCCATTTTCATGCAGCTCTCCAATTAATTCTTTTAACTCCGTACCTTCTCTGTTATACTCTTTTCCTGCGGCATAACTGCTGTTGGGCGCAAAAAAGCTGACCGTATTATATCCCCAATAATCCATTACCGCTCTGCCGTTCACCACACGGTAATCCTTCATCTCGTCAAACTCAAAAATCGGCATCAGCTCCACGGCGTTGATCCCTAATTCTTTTAAATAAGGTATTTTTTCTTTCAGCCCCTCAAAGGTGCCGGGGTGGGTTACCTCTGATGAAAAATGCCTGGTAAAGCCACGGACATGCATCTCATAAATAATCAAATCCTCCATAGGTATATGAGGCTGGGTATAATCCTTCCAGTCAAAGTCGTCCTTTACCACCCGGGCCTTATAGAAAACCCCCTCTTTCTTGGGAATTCCCCATATCTTCTGTCCCGTCACCGCCTTAGCATACATATCCAGCAATACATTCTTCTTATTAAAAAGCAAGCCTTCTTTGGGATTATACGGCCCGTCAATATGATAAGCGTACTCAAAGTCGTAAATGCTGAGCTTAAAAACAATCATGGAATAAACCTTGCCGATTTTGTAATTTTCCGGAAAAGGCAGAACCGCAAAGGGCTCGTCCTCCCCCCGGTTATAAAGAAGCAGCTCACAGGAGGTGGCCCCGTAGGAATATACCGTAAAATTAACACCGCCGGGAATAGCCGTAGCCCCGTTAATATCATACATCCCCGGCCGCACCTCAAAGCCCTCTATCACGTCCATGGGGATCATATGGATCCTGGTCATCGGCGCGATAATGCTGTTGTTTACCATTCCATTATTTTCTGTCTTATTATTTTCCGCTTTGCTGTTTTCCATCTCCCTAAATCCCATATCCTTCCCGTCAACACTGGCATACGCCTGAAAATCCTCTCTGCCAGACATTTCATACGCCGTCTGCTAACAATTACCAATATTAACCTGTATTTTTCAATAATATAAATATTAACCAATAATATTCTATCAAATATAGCCTGCCACTGCAAGTATTCGGGAAGTTTTCTCCCTGCCCGCCGCCCGGGGCGTACGCTACTTTAGCGGCATATTTCATCTGTAGGGGCTGTGCATAAATAACCCCGCTGCGGACAGCGGGGCATCGGATTTACAGCTTTATATTGTGCTTTTTTAATAGTCATAAGAATATATTTTATTCCGCATTGCAGCTCGTGTGGTAATTCTACCTTCTTTTTATATGCTTTTTCCAATTTCACTACGGTATTGTGGCTTTCTGCCGAATCCTTCGTGAATATTACAAATTTACATAATGTTTTCCTTCTCAAACTGCGATGGCGTAGCGCCCACATACATTTTAAACGTACGCCTGAAAGTGACATCATTTGTAAAGCCGCATTTGAGCGCAATTTCCTGCACGCTCATATTCCCTTTTAAAAGATATTTTTTAGCACTTTCAATCCTTCTGGAAGCAACATACTTCTGGAATGTACAGCCAAACTGCTCTTTGAAATACTTTCCAAAATATGTTGGTGTGTAATGCATAAGCTTAGCCGTTTCATTCAGAGAAAGATTCGCATCTGTCAAATGTTCTTCCACATAATTGCGGATAATCTCATTTCTGGCATAATAAACGGGGTTTTCCCTTGCACCGCAACGCTGCATCATGGCTCCTGCCTTCCGTTCAAATGTCTGAAGATAGCTCCTCATGCTTCGGTAATTTTCAGGATTTAAAAGCTCCATCTGCTCGGTAATATTTCCTCTGTCACTGCCCTCAAACAAATCGGGAATTCCATTGTTAAGTCTGCGTATTCCGATGAAAAATGCCTCCTTATTCAACGTAATACTGCGAAAATTATATGCAAGAATTTCCTGATACTGCCTGACAAATTTCTCAGCATCCATCTCGATGACGGCCTTTTTCAGTTCATCCATCCATTTCTTATCAATTTCAAAAGACGCACAGCTCCGCTCCCTCTCCTCAATATAGTTTTCTTCCATAGAAATAATTTTCTTTTCCGGATAGAAAAAAGCATATTCTAATGCCCTGACTGCCTGATTATAGGCGGATAACAAATGCAGGATATCTTCATGTACCCTGCTCATGCCAAGAGCAGTATCTTCATATCCTGATTCGGAAAAAGTCTGAGACAGGATTTCACTGATTTCTTCTATCAGTTCTTCGTCACCGTAGCTTAAAATCCATATATAATAATTATTTTCTTCCAAAAAAGCCGCATGAATCTGTGGGTAAATTGCCAGGCAGGAATCAATTTCCCTGATATACTGCCGCACCTCACTGCTGTCTTTCAGCACCAGCGCACGATACAGTGAATACTGCCTGATGGTATTGATATACTTAACTTCATTTGCCTGTGGTTTGTTGGAATTCAGCAATGCATGCAGAATATACTGCTCTATCAGAGGATTTTGTTCAAACACAGTTACTTCCAGCCGCTTTTTTTGAGAATCCAGTTCTTCCAGCGCCTTTTCTATAATCTGATACTCGTTAATGCTGTCCCCATAGTCCTCCTCCAAAAGCATATCCATAATATGCTCCAAGGGCTGGTAGCTGTATTTGGTCATCCGGTATGCCACCAGCAAAATCAATCCCAAAAGGATCAAACAGCCTGCTAAAATCCATTCTGCAAACAGCAAAAAATCACGATAGAGGAAATCATTTCCCAGAATCTGCAATACCCCTATCTCCATTCCCACTTTGGTATATTCCGCCGCATAGTGTCGTAATTCGATGCTGTAATAATAGTTTTTCTCTCCGGATTTTAAGTACTCTATGCTTTCCCCTACCGCCAGAATCTGTTCCTCCTGCCCGTTATCATATATCACTCTTTCTCCATCGGTCAGGTACAAATACCGTGTTCCCTCATCCGTAAAATTGCTGATATAGGAATAAATATTTTCATAAGGAACAAAAAAGAGAATATTCACTTCCCCGGAATACATATTTTCCAGAGGGATTGTCTGTATCAGAAAAAATCCTTTGATACGTCTGCCGTTTTTCACTAAGCTCACATCATGAAAAATCAGTTTCTGGTTATTCTTATCCAGCATTTCACCGGAAATAAATTCTTCTTCCCGGCATTGTATCTGATTTAAATCCAGGTACCTTTCCCAACCCGTCTTTCCATAGCTGCTGATCCCGAAATTTCCCAGGCTGTAATAAATGTAAATAGATTCAATCATATTATCATTGATCTCCGTGAGGGTGAGCATTCCGGCATAGTCTGAGATATCGGACGCCGTAATGTTCTCCTCCATAAGCCGGGGTGTTCTCTGCATATATTTCAGCCTCTTTACCCAGGGCGTCATGGCATACTGGGCCGATGATTTAATCAGATTATCCATGATATTTTTTAATTCATTATCCACCGTCTCGCTGGTGGAATTTTCAAAGGCCAGCATACTGTCATGGGAAATTCTGTAATAGACAAGGGAAAAAAGACTGGAAATCACCAGAAGAATGCTCACCGGAACAATCACATAGGACACAAACATCTTATGTTTTGTCTGATACTTTTTTCCATTTCTCATACTCTTTCCTTTCCCATCATTTCTTATCGCAGGCTCCCGGAATCTCTTTGTCCCTGACTCTGTAAGGATTTCAAAAGTCTGTTACCCTGGCCTGGATAAACCGGAGCCAAAATTTTGCCGTCTTGCGCAGGGATTTCCTTGTTAGCCCCTAAAGAGCGTCTGGGAACAAATGATTTGCCTCCGCATATGCCAGTCCAATCTGCTCAAAAACCCATACAGGTTCTTCGTATGCAGCCCCATTATACCACATTAACCACTGTCCGTTCACCTTCATCACAAAGGGCTTATAGACTGCTACCGAATCCCATGCACCCTGTGTTGGTGCAATCAGAGGGTTGTCCGGGTGTTTTTCCCATCCTGTAATCCCGTCTCGTGATCTTGCCAGCCCCACCTGGGCGCGTTCTTCATGAAGATGGCCTACATAAAACATGTAAAACCACCCGTTCTCCTTCACCACGCAGGGAGCAACTACCTTATGTTGTTCCCAAAGATGAGCCGGGTCCCGGGCCAGAATCGGATTCTGATGATATTTCTCCCATCTGACTCCATCATGGCTCTCAGCATAGCCGATAGCGTCCGGCTCATGATTGCAGCCTGCCGCATACCACATTTTGTACAGCTTCTCGTCCTCATCATACAAAACATGAGGACACATAACCGCCTGTTTCTCCCAGCTCTGATCCGGCTCTATCACAGGCTGTGCTTTTCTTTCCCATATGATTCCGTCATGGCTTACGGCAAAGCCTATCACTGAACGTCCATCCTCCCGATAAGGCTTCATCTGCCCTGAATACCACATCATGTACTGCCCCTTGTGAAAAATAACCGTTGGACGGTTTACCTCATCCGCTTCCCAGCCTGAACCCTGCAGGGGCGGCAATACTAACTGTGGAGCGCTCCAGTTAATTCCATCATGGCTCTGTGTGTATCCGATTCCTTTTTGGGGCCTCCAGGAAAACCACATCCGAAGCAGGAGTTTCCCATCCTTCCACCCCCTGCATGCCACAGGCTGTGCCTGCGCTGCCGCCTCCGATAAAGAGTTTGAAAGTTTACTTCCAGACTTGTCTTCTTCTGCCAATAAAGTCACATCAAAGCACGTACCATACTTTCCGCCGAAAACCGGATTATTTTCATATTTTTTCCATCCGCCGCCTGTTCCATACTGATAATATTTCTTATTTTCTTCGCAGTCATAAAATGCAATGCGCTCTGCGCTGCTCATATCTTCTCTTGCTTTTATATTCATAAATTTTATCATTCCTTTCGCTTTGCTCAAGGCATAAATCATTTCAGAAGAATCGCCTTGCGATTCTTCAAGACGAAACTTAGATTTTCTTAGGCGGCGTCCTTTGACGCCTTAGAAAATCTTTTCGTCTTTTTCACACTTACCGCCTACTTTACAGCACCAATTAACACGCCCTTTTCAAAATATTTCTGAATAAACGGATAAAGAATCATGATGGGAAAGCATGCCACCACTATGACGGCATATTTCATCTGCTCATTCATCAATATGGCGTCCATTCCCATTCCTGCAACTCTCACCTCGCTGGTAATTAAAATGCTTCTTAGGTATAGCTGGATCGGCTGAAGCTTTTCATTCGACAAAAAAATCAACGGTGCAAAATAGCTGTTCCAATAGCCTACCCCGTAAAACAGAATCAGAACCGATATGATTGGTTTTGATAATGGGAAAAATATCTTTATCATAACCGTCCACTCCGAACCGCCGTCAATCTTTACTGCTTCCGCCATTTCCTCCGGCAAAGATTCAAAAAAGGATCTGGTGATAATCAGATTGTATGCGCTGATAATATAAGGAAGAATAATTGACCACCTGGTATTGTACAAGTGCATTTTCTGAACCAGTATATATAGTGGTATCAGCCCCCCACTGACAAACATCGTAAGCGTCATCAAAAAGGAAAGCTGCTTTCTTAAAAAAAATTTTTTCCTGGAAAGGGAAAATGCCGTGGTAGCTGTTAGAAGCACACTGACGGACGCACCCACTATCGTATACCAGATGGTATTCCCAAAAGAGCGCAGCACCGTATCATTTTTGAATATCATCTGATAGGCCTTTAGGGAAAAACCCTTAGGGAGGAAATAAATATCTCTTGCAAGCACGTGAACCGGATCGCTGAAAGACATACTCACGACATAAATCACCGGATATAAAGTTATTATAATAATAAATACTGTTATGATATAAATTGGTATATCTGATAAGACAAATCTTTCTTTTCTGCCCATAAATTACTTCTCTCTTCCCTTTACTTACTCTTAAATCATGTTCTCACCCGGTACACATTCCCGCACGCTGAGCAGAAATTCCGGATTCTATTTTGCAGGATTCCGCCATATATAGCATAAATATTTTAAAAAATACTCGTATCCGTGGCCTTTCTTGCCACGAAATTTGCGCCCAGCAATATCAGCACATTGATAATGGAATTCGCCAGCCCCACTGCCGATGCAAAGCTGTACTGTGCGCTGAGAAGTCCCTTGCGATACACATAGGTAGAAAAAATATCCGCCGTGGAATAAGTTGCGGGATTATACATAAGAATTACTTTTTCATACCCGATATTCAGCATATTTCCCATATTCATAACCAGCAGGAGGATAATCGTAGGCGCGATGGATGGTAATGTAATATAAACCAGCTTCTTCCATCTGCCTGCGCCGTCCAAAGAAGCCGATTCATACATCTCCTGATCAATGGATGAAATGGCCGCCACATAAATGATAGAATTCCATCCGAATTCCTGCCACACCCCGGATCCCACATAAAGTGTCCGGAAAGCCTCCGGTAAGTTGAAATAATTTTTAGGCTGTACTCCGAAAGTCTGCAGCAGCCGGGTAAGGACCCCGCCGTCCGAAGACAGCAGGTCCTTTAATATCCCCACCACAACTACTGCTGAAATAAAGTGAGGCAGATATGCGGCTGTCTGCGCCACGCGCTTTAGCTTATTATGCTTTAATTCATTAAGAAGCAGGGCAAATGCTATTGGGATCGGAAATGACCAGAATAGCTGCTCTATGCTCAAAAGGAAAGTATTTTTTACCAATCTCCCGAAATAAACCGAATTTACCAGTTCCTTAAAGTGCTTCAGTCCTGCCCACGGACTTCCCCATATACCTTTGGACACATTATAATCCTTAAATGCCATTAAAATTCCATACATGGGACCATAGCAGAAAACCGCAAAATACACCACTCCCGGAAGAACAATTAAAAGCAGCATCCAATCTCTCCTGATGTTTTTTTTCAAATCCCATATTGCCCTCATTTTTGCCTGCCTCCTGTTAAACCAATTTTTATTCTTTCTCATAGCCTGCGGGCTCTGGTACTTTGTACCTGAAGTTCCTGCACAAAGTCGTGTAATTACTATTTACCCACAATTTCCTGATATCTTCCGTACTGTGCTTTCTTAATTTCAATAATATCCTGCATCCCCATGCTGTTTGCAGTCTCCACATATTTGTAAAAATTATCCAGAGATTCCGTACCGATCACAAATGCTGTAAACATCTCATTCAGATAAGTGCTCAAATCCGGCCAGATGCTGGTATAAACCTCTGATTCCTCTGCAGTACCCAGCATTTCAGGGAATGGATCCCTCATATTGTTATAAGCTGCCTTACAAGCCGTCTCCACTTTCGTTCCCTCAAAGATTTTCATAAAGGCTTCTCCTGAGTCATTGATGAAATAGGTTGGCCATGCTCCCACACTTCTGAGCGCTGAAAAAGCAGAGGTATAGGTTTCATTATTGGTCACCAAATCCGTAAACTGAATTTCACCTTTATCGTCATATTCATACGTCAACCCCTCAATCCCATAGTTGTAAAGCATGCTCCCATCCTCGCTCGCGTACACATAATCTATCCACTTAATTGCCACTTCCGGGGTTTCGCAGGCTGAAGTAATTCCATAATAATGCCATGTCAGACTTCTTTTGGTCATCTGCGCCGTACCGTTTTCGTCAGTCTGGATTACCGGCATAAATTCATAGTCACAATTGGGGTTGCCCGTCATGGCCAGATCATCGGAAGACGCCATATTATCTGCCGGATCATGGCATACAATGCCTACTTTATCCTCTGTAATATTCTGGGTCAGAAGATTGCCCTCCAGATCATCAGAAATCAGTCCCTCAGAGTAGCATTTGTTCAAAAACTCCAGCATCTCCCTGTATTGTTCCTCTACCGCCGCGTAATGAACCTCACCGGCTTCATCCACATACCACAACGAATTCGTATCATATCCAAATCCTGTCATCAAATAGTAAAGCTGCCAGATTCCATTTTTTGTAGCAAGGGGTATCTCGTCATTTGGATCTCCGTTTCCATTGGCATCCTGTTCCTTGAAAGCTACCAATACATCATAAAGTTCATCTATTGTCCGGGGCATCTCAATGCCCAGGTTATCCAGCCAGTCCTGTCTGATATACAGATAATCGGGAACATAGTCGTTAATATCGCCCCACCATCCTGCCAGTGCATAAATATTGCCGTCCGCTGAGGTGCACATTGCTTTCAGCGCCGGATATTTTTCAAACAGCTTTTGAATGTTAGGGGCATGCTGCTCAATCAGATCGTTTAGCGGAATAAGCACTCCGTTGCCTGAATAAGTATCTACTCCTACATTGGAATCAAAGGGCGGCAGCTCCACCATATCCGGCAGGCCTTCCATAGACGCAAGTCTGGTTTGAAGTACCGTTTCCACGTCACTGCTGTAGGTATCCCAATTCACATGGACTCCCGTTCGCTTCTCAATCTCCTGCTGCACGGCAGTCCCGTCATTATAGCTGACGCCCGCACACCATGTGTCATTTCCCATATAAGTAAGCTCTACCTCCCCCGGCTCGCAGATGGGAAGTTTAAGTCCTCCTAAATCATATACCGTTCCGGTTGCATCTATGGAAGGCGCATCTGCATCAGCCGTATCAGTTTCCTCAGAAGGAACCTCGCTCTTTTTTTCTTCATTTGTTTCCTCTGTTTCCTTATTCTCACTGGTCTGACTGCTCTCCCCTTCCTGTTTTCCGGAATTCTGGCAGCCTGTCAGAACAGATATCAGCATAGCCGCTGATAATAATGCTGCAATTATTTTCTTTTGCATAATCCCAATAACCTCTCCCTTTCTGCAGCCTGCGGGCTGCTGCTTTGCAATACATTATTTCCTTCTTTATGCAAAACATATTTTTAACATCGGTTCAAACCATAACCAATCCGGCCGTAACCGGTTACGTTTTGAAGTCAAGCACAGTTTACAATTATTTTGCACAAATATAAAGAATCAAAAACACTCTTTCAATACACAATATACAAAAATATTAAATTTTGTTTGAAATGATGAAATTTGTTTGAATTTCTCCCGACCGGCATGCTCTACAGGCAAGGTTTCTGACCACAACAAACGCCGATACGCTTCGCGAATCGGCGTTTGTAATAAAAAGGCTGGCAGCCCCTCACGGTTCTGCCAGCCATATTTTACACTTCATCTGCATAGAAGTTTATTGCCTTTATGAAGCTATTGCTTCTATTTTCACAGATTTTTATTTTGCAGCAAGCTCTGCTTTTAATCTCTCGGTAAGTGCAGGAACAATCTTATTCAAATCTCCTACAATACCATAATCAGCCACATCAAAGATAGGAGCTGTCTCATCCTTATTGATAGCGATGATAATATCAGCTTCTTCCATACCAGCCACATGCTGAATTGCGCCTGAGATACCGATTGCAAAATATACGTTAGGACGAACCGTCTTACCGGTCTGTCCAACCTGCAGATCCTTAGGCTTCCAGCCTGCATCCACTACTGCACGGGAACAGCTCACTGTACCGCCAATTACCTCTGCAAGCTCCTCGAGAATCTTAAAGTTCTCAGGGCTGCCTACACCACGTCCGCCGGATACCAGAATCTTAGCATCCATAATATCTGCTACGTCTGAAACAGCCTTTACCACCTTTAAGATTTCAACATACTTATCATTAGGGGTAAATCCGGGATTGAACTCTACCACATTTGCTTTCTTCCCTGCTTCTCTGGGTGCTTTCTGCATAACGCCGGGGCGAACCGTTGCCATCTGAGGACGGAAATCCGGGCAGGCGATGGTAGCAATTGTGTTACCGCCAAAAGCAGGACGTGTCATAAGAAGCTGATTATGTAACTGTTCTTTGCCGGGAACCGGGTTAATCGGGAAATCACCGATATCAAGCTGTGTACAGTCTGCCGTTAATCCTGTATGTATCCTTGCTGAAACTCTCGGGCCAAGGTCACGGCCAATAGCTGTTGCGCCAACCAGGAAAATTTCAGGCTTAAACTCATTGATAACAGATGCAAGCGCATGTGCGTAAGGCTCGGTCCTGTATTCTTTCAGTTCAGGGTCGTCCACAACGATTACCTTGTCAGCGCCATACTCAGCAAGCTCATCAGCAAGCCCCTTAATATCGCTACCCACCAAAACTGCTGTCACTTCCGTATTTAAATCTTTGGCAAGGTCTTTTCCTTTGCCAACCAATTCTAAAGCGATTCCGCTGAGTACATTGTCTACCTGCTGTGCAAAGACAAATACTCCCTTATAGTCTTGAATATTCATTTTGAACCTCCATTAATATATTTAATCCACTATGTAAAACCTAAATCTGAAAAAATTAGATTACATGCTTTACTTTTAATTTGTCAACAATATAATCTACGGATGCTGCCGGGTCAAGAGTAACCTTCTCACCTGCTCCCTTTCTTACCTTATCGGAAGCCTTAGCGATCTGGGTAGGTGAGCCTTTAAGACCTAAGTTAGAATCTTCCACATCTACCAGTTTATCTCTTCCCCAAACAGTAATCTCTGCATTGTAAGCATCGAAAATTCCGCCTGGAGTCATATAACGGGGCTCATTTAATTCAGCAAGAGCTGTGATAAGACAAGGCATTTTAGCCTTTAATACATGATATCTGTCGTCATACTGACGCTCTACAATCACATGATCATCTTCAATTTCAATCTTCTGTGCATAAGAAATTACAGGAATTCCAAGATGCTCGGAAATCTGAGGGCCAACCTGTGCGGTATCTCCGTCAATAGCCTGACGTCCTGTGATGATTAAATCATATTCCAGATTACGGATTGCACCTGCAATTGTCTGGGATGTTGCCCATGTATCTGCGCCGCCTAATACTCTGTCAGTTACAAGAATACCCTTATCCGCGCCCATAGCCATTGCTTCGCGAAGAACTTCTTCCGCCTTGGGAAGACCCATGGTAACTACCGTTACTTCTGCGCCATACTGATCTTTTAATCTGAGTGCTGCTTCCAAGCCTGCCTTGTCATCAGGGTTCATGATTGTGAGCATTGCACCTCTGTCAAGTGTACCATCGGGATTAAATTTAACGCCGCCCTTGGTATCCGGTACCTGTTTAACACAAACAACAACTTTCATTGTATTATCTCTCCTTATAAATTAATCTATTTGTCCTTGTGATATATAAGTAAATATCATTACTTAAGCAGAGCGCTTGAGATAACCATTCTCTGTACTTCGCTTGTTCCTTCGTAGATCTCAGTAATCTTTGCATCACGCATCATACGCTCAACGTCATATTCTCTGATATAACCATATCCGCCGTGAAGCTGAACAGCCTTGGTAGTTACTTCCATAGCAACCTCTGCCGCATACAATTTAGCCTGAGCAGCCTCAATAGAATAAACCTTCTGGGTTGCCTTAGCCATTGCTGCCTTGTAAACAAGCAGCTGGGCTGCCTGTACCTTAGTAGCCATATCTGCAAGCTGGAACTGTGTATTCTGGAATGCGCCGATAGCTCTTCCAAACTGTTTTCTTTCTTTTACATATTCAATCGTTCTGTCAAGAGCGCCCTCTGCAAGGCCAAGTGCCTGTGCGGCAATACCGATACGTCCGCCATCTAATGTGTGCATAGCGATACCAAAGCCCTTGCCTTCCTGTCCTAAAAGGTTTTCCTTCGGGATACGGCAGTCTGTGAAAATCAACTCATAAGTGGATGAACCGCGGATACCCATCTTCTTTTCCTTTGTACCAAAGGTAAAGCCGGGTGTTCCTTTTTCTACGATAAATGCGGAAATCATCTTTTTGCTTCTGCCCTTTGCATCGGTAACAACGTTAGTTACTGCAAAAATAACATAAACGTCAGCTTCTTTACCGTTTGTGATAAAGATTTTAGAACCGTTAAGCACCCACTCGTCTCCGTCCAGAACTGCCTTTGTCTGCTGTCCCTGGGCATCCGTACCAGCGCCGGGCTCAGTAAGACCGAAAGCGCCTAATTTCTCGCCTTTCGCAAGGGGAACTAAGTATTTCTGCTTCTGTTCCTCTGTACCGTAGGTCATAATCGGATCGCAGCAAAGAGAAGTATGTGCAGAAACAATAACGCCTGTGGTTCCGCAAACCTTGGAAAGTTCTTCTACACACATAGCATATGTAAGAGGATCGCAGCCCTGTCCGCCGTACTCCTTGGGTACAGGGATTCCAAGAAATCCTGCTTTAGCCATTTTCTCAACTGTTCCTCTGGGGAAAACTTCTGTTTCATCCACTTCCTGTGCCAGAGGCTTTACTTCTTTTTCTGCAAACTCTTTGAAAAGAGTTCTTGCCATTTCATGTTGTTTGGTTAACATAAAATCCATGATTTCAATTCCTCCATAAAAATATGTTTTCTTATCTTAATTCCTGAAAAACCGTCAAAATGTAAATCCATTTCTTATAGAAAGTTATTTCCTATAGAAGTTTATTTCTTAGAAATTTATTTCTTATAATTGTAGAAACCAACGCCTGTCTTCTTGCCAAGCTTTCCTGCACGTACCATCTTGCGAAGAAGAGGATGAGGACGATACTTGGGATCGCCTGTCTCGTTCTGAAGTACTTCCATAATAGCAAGCACGATGTCAAGTCCTACCAAATCACCTAAAGCTAGAGGTCCCATAGGATGGTTTGCGCCTAACTTCATTGCTTCGTCTATGTCAGCTACGCTTGCTGTGCCGTCCGCATAAATGCCGATTGCTTCATTAATCATAGGAATAAGGATTCTGTTAACAACAAATCCGGGAGCTTCCTTTACCTGAACAGGCGTCTTGCCGATTTCTACGGAAATAGCCTTAATCTTCTCTACCATCTCATCGGGTGTGTTCTCGCCTGCAATTACCTCAACCAATTTCATTCTGTCAGCAGGGTTAAAGAAATGCATACCAATCATAGGCCTGTCAAGTCCTGCGCCGATTTCTGTGATGGATAAAGAAGAAGTATTGGATGCAAACATGCAGTCAGGTTTTACAATACCCATCAGTTCCTTGAAGGTATCTTTCTTAATCTTCATATTTTCAGGAGCAACCTCTACAATCAGATCGCAGTCTGTGCAGATATCTTTTAAACCACAGGTAATCTTAGCCATAATCGCATCAGCCTTATCCTGTGTAATTTTTTCTTTACTTACGAGGAAGTTCATGTTTTTCTGGATTCTTGCCTTTCCGCCTTCAGCAAATTCCATCTTAATATCGCAAAGACATACTTCATATCCGTCTGTCATTGCAAATGCCTGTGCGATTCCGGCACCCATGGTACCCGCACCGATAATACCTACTTTCATTTTTTAATCCTCCTAATTATAATTGGTTTTGTATTTATCACCACCGCTCGGCAGTGTTAAACTCTGCTTCTCTCCGTTATATTCCATATGCTGTAAGCGTACTTTTAAGTCCGCTCACTGGCAGGCTCTCCTGACCTTTCCCTGTCTGCCGGCAATTTACTAGCAATTCTTAAAAGGTTCTTTTACTTTTTCCTTATTCTTGTCAAGGAAAAAGGCCATACCATATCTCTGGTCCTGCGTCTCAAAACAGTCTCCAAACAGTTTCTCTTCGATTACGATTGCCTGATCCATATCTGCGTCCAGACCGTCATTGATTGCCTTCTTGCAGTTGCGCACTGCAATCGGTGCATTCTTTGCAATACCTGCCGCCATCTTCTCTGCTGCGGGCATTAATTCTTCCTGGGTATAAACAGCATTCACAAGGCCGATTCTAAAAGCTTCCTGCGCCTTGATATTTCTTGCGGTATAAATCATCTGCTTTGCCATGCCTGCGCCAACTAAACGGGCAAGTCTCTGTGTACCGCCAAATCCAGGTGTGATTCCAAGCCCTACCTCAGGCTGTCCGAATACCGCATTGTCAGAGCAGATTCTGATATCGCAGCTCATGGAAATCTCGCAGCCGCCGCCAAGGGCAAAACCGTTAATAGCCGCAATCACAGGAATAGGGAATGTCTCTAATTTACGAAATACGTCATTTCCCTTCTTTCCGAAAGCTTCTCCCTCTGCCTTGGTAAGGGTGCTCATTTCGCCAATATCCGCTCCGGCAACAAAGGATTTTTGTCCGGCGCCTGTTAAAATCAAACATCTCACTTCATCAAGATTCACTGCATCCAAAGTCTGATCCAGTTCGTCAAGTACAGTTGAATTCAAAGCATTCAGTGCTTTTTCACGGCTGATAGTAATAATACCATAAGCGCCCTTTTGCTCATACACAATAAATTCCATAATTTATTCACAGCTCCTTTTTTAATAAGTATAAAACTTCTAAGGCGCTGTCACACACCGCCTTAGAAGTCTTTTTTATTAATCTTCAATTTTTACAATAGTAGCGCATCCCATACCGCCGCCGATACATAAGGTTGCAAGACCTGTTTTAGCGCCCTTAGCCTGCATCTCATGAAGCAGTGTAACCAAAATACGACAGCCTGAAGCTCCAACAGGATGTCCAAGTGCAATAGCGCCTCCGTTAGGATTGAGCTGCTTATCAACATCAATGCCAAGATCCTTACCAACTGCTACGGACTGTGCTGCAAAAGCCTCATTTGCTTCGATAATATCGAAGTCTTCGAT
Source organism: Parablautia intestinalis (assembly GCA_003612395.1). GTDB lineage: Bacteria > Bacillota > Clostridia > Lachnospirales > Lachnospiraceae > Suilimivivens > Suilimivivens intestinalis. Next base: position 12,873 of record RAYQ01000018.1, on the reverse strand, counting down.
CTTCATGCCTGTCTTAGCCATAACCTTCTTTGTTGCCGCTACAGGACCGATACCCATAACTTCAGGACGAACACCTGCAAGTGCGCCTGCCACGAAGGTAGCCATAGGTTTAACGCCTAATTCCTTTGCTTTTTCTTCGCTCATAACAACGATAGCGGCAGCGCCGTCATTGATACCGGAAGCATTACCTGCCGTAACAAATCCGCCCGGATTAATAGCGCGAAGCTTTGCAAGTCCCTCAATTGTAGAGCCGTGGCGCGGACCTTCATCCACCTTAAACTCTACCATTTCTTTTTTCTTCTTAACCATAACAGGAACAATTTCGGCATCAAAAGCGCCTGACTTCTGAGCTGCTTCTGTCTTCTGCTGGCTCTTTAACGCGAACTCATCAAGCTCTTCTCTGGTAAGTCCCCACTCCTCGCAGATGTTATCTGCCGTCTTGATCATATGGTAATCATTAAATGCATCCCAGAGAGCATCCTTAATCATGGTATCTACCAATACGCCATTGTTCATTCTATATCCATAACGACCCTGAGGAACTGCATAAGGAGCCATGGACATATTTTCCATACCGCCTGCAACAACAATATCTGCATCCCCTGCCATGATCATCTGTGCTGCCTGATTCACACAGTTAAGACCGGAGCCGCAAACAACATTCATGGTAACTGCCGGTACCTCAACAGGTAAACCTGCTTTGATGGAAGCCTGACGGGCAACGTTCTGTCCCTGTCCGGCCTGAATAACACATCCCATGTAAACCTGATCTACAGCCTCAGGTGCAACACCTGCTCTGTTTAAAGCTTCCTTAATTACGATTGCCCCCAGCTCGGCAACAGGCACTGTGCTCAAAGACCCTCCCATCGTGCCAATCGCAGTACGACATGCGCCGGCTAATACTACTTTCTTTGCCATGTTCTCTCTCCTCCGTTTGATAAAAGCTTATATTTTCTCACCGCAATGATTGTTAATTTTTTATCATTGCTAACGCCCATATTATACCACAAAGCCTTTCTGTTTGCAATGATATTCTTCCCTGCTTCTAACGGTTCTGAACACTTAATCCTTTATCAAACGGCTGTTTAACCTGTGATGTCTATTGCATGCATATATGCGTCCGACCCTCTGGCACAGGTTACTGTTATTTTCCTGCCGGTCACTAAAACCTTGCATCCTGCAACGCTTCTTACATTATCCAGTTTAAGCTCCATCTGTCCCTGCTGGGTGTCTAAATATAATTTATTTTCATTTGATTTTTCCCCCACGGTTCCCTTCACCGTAGAAAGGTTTGTTGTGTCAACTCCTGCCGCCTGAACGCTGTCCTTACCTGCCACAATACTTGCCGCATGCATATAAGCATCCGATCCGTGATACACATAAACCGTAAGGCTCCTGCCTTCAGTCAGGATCATTCCGCTTCTGGAATCTGTATTTTCATCAATTACAATCTGCATCTCTCCGTCTTTGGTAGAAAGATATAGAAGATTTTCCTTTGTTTTTTCACCTACGGTACCGGAAACTTTCGTGGTGGCCGCGGTAACAACAGACTTCGGCGCTGGCGTAAGGGCGGAAGATGCCCCTGCCGCCGCGGATGTAATCCCGTCAGTAATGGAAACCGCATGCATATAAGCATCCGATCCCCGGGCACAGGAAAGGGTATAAGTATTTCCCACCACAAGCACAACGCATCCGCTTAAATTGGTAGTGGGATCCAGTTTAATCTGCATTTCTCCCTGGGCTGTATTTATGTACAGAATATCTTCCTGGGTTTTATCGCTTAGCTTCCCCGATACGGTGGCAGTTGACGATGAGTCAACGGAAGCTGCGGTTTTCTGCGCCACGCTGCTGATTTTGGTTGCATGAAGATATCCATCCGATCCATGCGTAACCGTCACATTAATTGTCTTGTCCGGAAGAAGCACCTTACAGCTGCTGGTATCTGTTCCGCTGTCAATTTTAATCTCCATCTTCCCTTCTTTGGTGGAAAGCAGCAGCAGTTCGGAGGTTGTCCCTGACATAACCGTTCCGCTCACCGTCACTTCCTCCGCCTGTGCTTCAAGCCGGTTAAACGGAGCAAAAACCAGCGCGAATGCAAGGCAAAACGCAATACACAATTTTAAAATTCCACGTTTTTTCATATTTACCTCCATGCCGGAGCGCTTCTTTGCAAAGGCGCGGCCAAATCAGGGATTCGGCTCCGCCCGCGGCGCTCCCTGGCAGATACTCTCATTATGTAAACTCATCATATAATAATCGGCATTTAATGACAATATACTTTAATAAAATTTTAATAAAAAAATATCTTTGCGGAAGGAAAAATTCATTTTTTCCTCCACAAAGATATACGATTGCTTACCCATAAACCTTCTCCGCAAACTGCGGACAAATTACTCCGTCCGTCGCATTTCCTTTTTTATTCCTTTTAACCGGCACAGGATTTTATTTCTTTTCCCGCCCCGGACAGGAGTCCGCCGCCCTAAAGGGCCAGCCGGATTCCGTTCATATACAGGCTGAGCTCTCCCCAGACGGACTTTTCCTCTCTCTGACAGACGCTCTGCATAACAGCCTTAACCTTCTTTTGTCTAATACCCATCCTGTAATAGAAGATTACCCCGATACCTCCTTATATGCCGGGCTGCTTTTTTATGATATTGATTCTGACGGTCAGGATGAGATCTGGGTTGTCGTAAGCGACCGCTGCTATCTTACTCTGCGCGACGGCTCCATCGCCTGTAACCAAAATTACACAGCCGGCTGGTGTATCTATTGCGATGAAAGCGGAAACTTTCAGCTTGCCGAAGGCCAGCTTTTTGCCTCGCCCGGGGAATTAGAGATTGACAAGACCATTTCCGGCGGCGTCTGGATTGAAAGTATGTATGAAGCATATGTCCTGAAAGACGGCATCCTGACATACCTGCCCTGATTTAAACCGTCACTGCCCGCGGGAATAAAATATCTGCGCAATAGGCGATGTTTCGTCAATGATCAGGGTTTTGTTGTCTCCCGTCATGGTTGTCTTCGCCGCGTCAAGAGCCCGCAGAAAGAGGTAGAAGTCCGCCTTTTCAGGATCGTTATACGCTTCGCTTAAGATACGCATATACTCGGCTTCGCCTTTGGCTATAATCTCCTCTGCCTGGGCGTTGGCCTGGGACTGCATGACAATGATCTCCGCCGTAGTGTTATTGGAAATCTCCTTTGCTTCCTCCTGTCCTTCCGCCTGATAGGTAGCCGCTATATTGTTTCTCTCGGAAATCATACGCTCATAAACCGCATTTTTGTTTTCATCCGGCAGATCCAATGACTTTGTTTCCACTGCAAGCAGTTTGATGCCGTACTGTCCTAAGGTATCTCCGATATTTTCCATGATTGCTTTTGTCAGCTCACCGTCACGGCCGCTTATCACTTCCTCCTGGCTTAAACTGCTGATTACATTTTTCAGGCTGTTGTACACAATGGTGTCAATCCTGAATTCCGCGTTGCTCTTTTGGGCGCTTAAGGTCTGCGTATATTTATAAGGATCTTCTATCTCCCACAGAACAAAGCAGTCCGCAATCATTGATTTTTTGTCCTTAGTCATGACATCACTAACCGCTAAGTCATACAAAAGCACTTCATTTTCAACAGACTCCGCTGTCTGTATAAAGGGAAGCTTCAGGCTAAGGCCCGGCGTCTCCCTGATACTTTCAATTCTTCCAAACTGCTTGATTATCGTATACTCGTTAGGGTAAGTCACCACCATACACCCCTGTGCCAAAATCAAAACTGCTAAAACGGCGAAAGCAGCTATAGCTATTCCAAATTTTTTCTTCATAATTTTTATCCTTTCTCATTTCCTGACATGCCGCTTCGCGGCACAGACATCGGTTTTATTCATTATCCTCATCGCCATCACCATCCACGCCTTCGCTGTCTGTTGCGGCATTGCCCGCAGTACCGCCGCCATATAAAGCCCCGGTACTGCCGGCGCCCGTTCCTCCGCCAATTCCTTTTAGCGCTCCGGAATCTATAAAGGATTCTAAGGGCAGCATGGTCTGGGTTGTGCCGTTACTCTTTTCAATGATAATCTTCATATCCGGCAGAATGTCCTCCATGGTTTCATAAAACATCCTCTGCTTGGTGATCAGCGGATATTTTTGATATTCCGCATAAAGCTCGTTTAATCTGGCCGTCTGTCCCTTTGCCTCGTTTACCCGCTCCTCAGCCTGGGCCTGGGCGGTTTTTAAGGTCTCGTCCACCTGCGCCCTGGCTGCAGGGATATCCTCATTCCGCTTTTGGTTTGCCCTGTTGATGGAGGTCTCCTTTCCCTGCTTGGCGTTTTCCACATTTTTAAAAGCGTTGATAACCTCCTGGGTAGGCGGTTCTGCATCCTGAATGGTAATATTTACAAGCTGAATGCCAATATCCTCCGAATCCAGACGGGTAATAATTTTGTCCTTGATAGACGCCTGAATTTCATTTTTTCCGGTTGTGATGACGCTGTCCACATCATATAAGCCGATGGTGTCACGGATGTAGCTTTGGGTCAGGTTCTTTAAAATTGCCACCGGATTCTCCGATGAGAAAAGATATTTCACCGGATCCGTTACCCGGTACTCCACATAAAAATCCACATTCACAAAGTTATAATCTCTGGTAATCATAAAGGATTCCTTGTCAACCGATTCCCCGGATTCCGCATCATATCCGATGGAAAAACCATTGATTGTCTTTGGCACCCTGGCAAGGCGCTGGATATAAGGCAGTTTTATATGAATACCTGATTCCTCCACAATCTTAGGCGTACCAAAGGTTGTAATAACAGCATATTCGTTTTCTTTCAAAGAATAAACGCTCCCTCCAAGCAGATATAATATCGCAAATGCGCATATGATAACGCACGATATTATTTTCCCTGCCCGGCTGCCTTTTTCGATTCTTTTCCTTCTTTCTTCCGTTGCCTGATCGTATACGGTTTCCTTTTTCTTTTTTCCTTTGAACATTTTTCTCCTCCTTTTTTATGGTGTGCTCTTTGTATCTCCCTATGTATTTCTGACAAAAGAGCGCACATGATTGAAAGTTTGTTTCCATTGCTGAATAAAAAAAGACCTTTACCACAGCTATGAGCTGCGATAAAAGTCTTGCTACGGCTTTGTTTTCCGGATTCGAATCGGATGTTTCCACCGTCCTGACGACTCGAACATACCCAAGGCTCCTCCTTAAGTACCAGCTACTCCCTTCCATCTCTTGAAATGATATTAGCATATTGTTAATTTTTTTTCAAGACGTTTTGTTATATTCTTACGGTCCATGCCATAAAAACAGTTACTAATCACAGTCCATGAATACGCGCTGGCCGAATAGCTTTTATAAAACATATGCCTCAATTGGCGGATTTATATGTTGCATTGATTTATTTTTACTTACTTTGTTTAATTTTTCAGATAATATCTTAAACAATGTTTGATTACAAACGCTATTTATTAAATTTCCATTTTTTTGAAATTCTTTGCAAGCTATTTTCCGTATAAAGAATGATTTCATTCACAATTTGGGTGCTACAGTTCCCCAGCCTTTTGTTCATATGCAGTGACAGCCGGATCTTTCATCTTAAAACTGCGGAACCATTCTTTGGTCTCCTGATTTTTTTCGGTAAGGGATCTGTTTTTATAAAGGAAACGGGTTAACGCATAACAATCCACCCATATTTCATTATTGCCTTCCTTTTGGGATTCATCAAAAATAAGCTGTAATCCCCAGTGAAGATGCACTGTATCGATATTATTCGTATTTTCCACTTTGCTGTAACCGGTGTGTCCCATATAGCCGATCACATCCCCGGCAGTGACAACACTCCCCTCTTTCAGTTCCAGAGCGTAAGGGAAATTCTGGCGAAGGTGTGCGTAATAATAGTAACGTTTGCTGTCAAAGCTCCTGATGCCGATGCGCCACCCGCCATACTGGTTCCAGCCAAGGGCTTCCACATAGCCGGATTCTACCGCAATAATCGGTGTGCCAATCTGTCCCATCATATCATGCCCAAGATGCGGTCTTTTGTATCCATAACTGCGTGAAGAACCGAAATCATCATAATCGCTGTACTCAAATCCTTTTGCAATGGGAGAAAATGCCTTCAAACCATATACCTTTTTCCAGAATTTTTCTCCCTGTTCGTTTTCCTGCTCTATCTCGTATTCTCCCACCATTCCTCCCAGAACTGCCTCGTAGGCCTCGTAGTAATAGTCGTAATATTTCATATCCTGTGTGAGCTTTTCTATTGTGGTTTCACCTTCCGAAAGCTCCGAGGCCAGCTTTCGGATGAGAGAAAGACTGCCCTTATCAAAATTTCCCCCGCTTTTCGCTCCGGTATAGGCAAGCAGCTCAATCCAGTTAAGATGCACCGGCGCTTCATAGCTCTGCACATCCAAATCGTAGGCGGTGCACAGAGCCTCATAGGTAACATTAAAGTCCACCCATTTTATATAATCCCCATTTGTACCGGCAGCCACTTCAATGGCGTTTGGTTCTTCCCCCTGAAAATTCCGGCTTTCAATCATGAGACAAATTGCCGCAAGCAAAATGCAGCATACAAGAATGGATATTTGATAACGTACGTTTTTCATATTGGTAACCATACTCCCCTCTCAACCTGCAAATTTCCGGTCTCCCATCTCCATTGCCGGCCTGTGAAATCACGTTATTTTTATAAAACAGGTTACAAAAAGATATGAAAAACGACTGTAATATATTCATGAACCAAAAAGAATTCCCCACATACAGCGGCTCTTCCGGTCACTGTATACCATTTTCCTCTTCCCCTTTCTTCTTTACTGCCATGAATACACCTGCGCCAATAGCGGCTGCCAGCAGGAGAACCACAATAACCCACCATGCCCCGCCTGTCTTACCGGTGCCCGGGCCTCCCGGTATACCATCACTGCCCTGCTCCGTTCCGCTCCCGGCTGTCTGATCGACATTTTCCGGCTGTGCAGGCTCCGCGGCATCGCTCTCTTCTTCCTGCTCCACATCTACTGTGATCACATAATCTGATGCATGGGTAAAGGCCAGAGACGCCATGCCGTCCTCCGTGATCCGGTCTTTGCAGATAAATTCCAGTTCTCCTGTATTTTTATTATAATAATACAGACTTGCGGTAAGCCCCGCATTCGCTTTGCCAAGACTTATGGAAAGCACCGCCGTAAAGCCGAACTCTCCTTCATAGGCAAGGCTTATCTGAATGCTGTAGCTTTCCCCGGTGACATTGTTGATGATATCCACCGGCACGTTGTTTACATCTGTTTTTACGGAAAAATCTATATCACCCGCCTTATCCGGGGATGTACCCCTTGTGATGCTCTTTCCGTCCACGCTCCAGAGAATGCCATTTCCCATGTCAAAGGTGATGGTGATGTTCTTTCCCTTAATGCTGTCAAAAATATCTCCCGGAACCACGGTGGAGCCGTTCATATCCACGTTAATGGTGCTTCCTTCCTGCGCCTTTTCTTCCTCGGCGCGGATCACATCCCAGCCAGTCTTGCCGTCCTCACCCTTGATAAAGGGCTGTTTGGTTCCCGATCTTACTGCATTTCCATTTCCCGAATTTGCCAGCGTGGTTCCTGCCCTCTGCACGGCTCCGTTCTCCGGAGCAATGTTTGTACCGGCAGATGGAATCACGGGTATCTGCGGGGCGGCGTTTCCATTGCCCTGATTGGCACTGTCATTACCACCGCTGCCTTGTCCTCCGTTATCACCTGAATTTCCTCCGGAGGCGCTGTTTCCGGAACCGCCTGAATTTCCACCGCCGCCGTTATTGCCGGAACCGCCTGAATTTCCATCATCATCCGGACCGCCGCCAGTGTTGCCGCCGCTGCTATGGATATAGTTCGCCCTTACGGTCACGGATTTTGCGGGCATGGTAAAGGTTGTGGTCTTTGCTTTGCTGTCGGCAAAGGCAACGCTGTCTTCGCTGCTCCAGCCGGTAAAGGTATAGCCGTTTCTTTCATTTGCCGTAACTGTCACAGTATCTCCCCCGGCATATTCGCCGCCGCCCGTACCGTCCGTTACGGTGACGGTATAAAAACGTTCCACGATATGCAGTGTGCCGTTCACATAGGTAATCCTGTAGCTTTCGCTGTTTCGCAGCGTGCCGCCGTTTATCACAATGTCATATTTCCCGAGGGTATCCGTATTCTGCACATCGGCTGTTATGGACGGGGCTGTCGTAAAGGTATCGCCGTTCACCAGACCGTCCGCCCGGTAAGTGAATGCAGGCATGGGATTCCCCCTCACAACCGTCTTGCCATCGGCCCTCACCGTGAGCACCTTCTTCGCAACCGTGATATTTCTGCCTGCGGAAGCCTCATTGTAATTGTTATCCCCTGCTTTTATAGCTGTGATGGTGACCGTGCCTGCCCCTGTAATGACTGCCCTGCCATTCTCTATACGGATCACATTCTCATCAGAGCTTTCATACCTGACCGCGCCGCTGCCGCTTCCTCCGGTGGTCTTAAGGGTGATGGCAGCATCGCCATAGATCTTATCCCCGATTGCATCCAGTGAGAAATCCTGCTGGTTCTGTTTCGATGTATCAAAAGTAATCTCCCGGCTCACAGCTTTCGCATAATTATTATCGCCTGTATAAGCCGCTTTTATTGTATATGTTTTATCCGAAAGCCCATTCCATGTGTAAGAGGATGTGCCGTCACTATTTAACGTGGCTGTCCCTATCTTCACTTCCGTACTGTCCGTACAGTCTGTGAATGTTACCGTTCCTGTGGGAAAAGCGCCTGCGCCTGCCTTTGACACGTTCACGGTAATCACTGCCTGCCGGCTGTCTTTGCTGCCGGAAACCGCTGCCGTGATGCCGACTGCCGGAACTGCTTTCTCTACTTTAACAGGCACATTTTGGGTTGTATTTGTGATTGTTTCATAGTTTTTCTTCGTTTCTTCACTTGCCGTAAATACCACCCTATAGCCAGTATTATCCACCGCCGGGATCGTACTGCCGTTTTCCCATGCAAATGTCCCGTACTCCGTACTGCCCCCGGTCAGGCCGCTGTCGGATAATTTCTGCCCGTAGGTGATACCGCCCGCCGCAGGATAAGTAACAGTCGGTGCAGGCGCTTTCGTAATTCTTATAATCCCTGTTGCCGTTGCCTCTTTGTAATTGTCACTTTCCGCTTTGGTTGCGGTAACGGTTACGGTTCCCACCCCGATGATGGTCGCCTTATCGCCGTTTACCATGAGTACGCCATTATTTTCAGGAACCCTGTAAAGGACTGCGCCGTCCCCGCCTCCTCCGGTGGTGGACAAGGTGAATGTCCCGTTCTTTTCATACTGCATTGGCACCACCGTGACTGCAAAGTCTTCCTGCACCGCCTTTTCTATGGAGAATGTTTTCTTTATCTCAAAACTGTAAGTTCCTTTGCCTTTGACAGTGACGGTTGCAGTATCCGTACCGGCTTTGATGTTATTGGCATAGGTGACGTCATAGTTTGCCGCTGTCAGCTCTGTGCCGTCCAGTGTAACGGTAACTCCGGGTTTATGAGGATTGCCATCATAGACCAGTCTTTCCGTATTAGTCAGGACAACAGACAGCGTGGAACCGCAGGCGCATTCTCCGTTAACATAGCTGCAAGTTTCGTTGGTTTTTGTCTCCCCGCAGGCCGAACAGGATTGGCTGTGGGTAGTGGTGCCAGTGGTATGGGTGTACTCGCAGACGCTTTTATCGTGGGTGCAGGGCTTCACCGTCACTATGCCGGTCAGGTTTGTCTGCTCATTCGTCAACGCTATCGGCTTATTGTTCTGGTCATAGTAGCAGTATCCCGATTTAAGATGTTCTTTCAGCGTGGTCAGGACACACTCAATACCCTCAAACGTTCCTCCGGCAAGTACGATTGGTTTAGACTGTACATAAAGTCCGGTATTCCCGCCCGTGCCTCGGAATGTACCGCCTTCTATGGTCAATCCTGTAGCGCCCTCTGCAATGAGTGCGCTGGCGGTCTGGCTAATCATTGCGCCGCCGCCCTTGCTGTCCTTGATTGTTATCGGATAAATTGATGCGATTTGAAAAGATTTTTCTACTGAAATACTGTGCCCATTCAAATCCAAAACCAGGTTTGAACAAGAAATATTTGCCTTTCCCGTTAACACTACATCTTGTAACATCGTAAATGTTGCGTCATTGCCGTTGGCAGGCGCGATTGCGTTTGCAAAGTGCGCTGCGTCCACATAGGTGGTAGTGCCGTTCTTCTCCATCCTCGCAACTGCGGAAATATTGACATTTACCGTTCCCACAGCATCCGCCATATTGTTATTCGCCACGAATTTTGCAGTCAGGGTGATTCCTGTGCCGGGGCCTCCTGCCGCTCTCAGCACATCGGCGGCATTGACGCTCATGGTGTAGCTGCCATCCCCGCCTGCCTCCACCGCATCGGATACCTGCGTATCACCCACAAACACTGCCATCTGGCCCGCAGTCGGCCCGCTGCGCAGACGCGCCGCCGCTTTTACCAGAGCCTTCCCGGTTGCGGTGGGCGTGGCCTTAACGATGATGGTGTCGCTGGCGGTGAAGTCGCTACACGCTACGCTGTCTTTATAGGTTTTCACAACACCGTCCCCGACAAACTGTGTGCCGGACCTCGCCACGGTAAATGTCTTGCTGATTTCCTTATCGCCTTTAGTGAATGTAACCGTATACTCTCCTGCATCTCTTACAACTGCCGGTTCGATGTTACGCGTCCACCCCTCCGTATCTGCAGTAAACTCCACCCCGCAAACCGTAGCGTTCTCTTCCAATATAATTTGGTCTGTATAATCCTTCCCTGTATAAACCAGTCCTTCCGGGACAGAAATCATATTCTCATTTACATCAATCAGGAATTTTCCGTTCCCTGTCAAAGCGCCTGTTCCGGTCAGAGAATCCTTTTCATGGATGCGCATTGTACCGTTGTTTTCCAATGTAACGCCATCGGGAATCGTCAGCGCAGCGCCCTCCGGAATCGCAAAAGAACCGTTTGCCGCCACGGTCAAATTCGCTGCAAGGGTGTGGCTGCCATAAACCTGATAAGCAGCTCCCGTATCGGAACTGAAAAATTCATAGGTAATTCCCTCCATCGTGCTGCTGTCATCCACGGTAATCGCTTTCTTAGAGCGAATCAGGAACTGGCCGCTGTTTGTAACCTGTGAACCGGTAACAGACGCCTCATCTTCGCAATGGATACCTGCATCAGGAACATAAGCTGATATAGTGGAGTTGGTAATAGACGCCTTATACTCCGATACCTGTGTGGATATCTTCGTCACATACACTCCAAAGCCGCTGGGATTAGTTATCTTCAATGAACTGCCGGTGATCGCTGTTTTATTGGTTGCAACACAGTAATCAACAGCGCCTGACGAATTGGTTATGGTCACATCGCTGCCATTTTTTATGGTAAAACCACCGTGCGTAGTGTAAATATAGCCATTTGACCCACTCATGTTGAAGTTCACTGTTGCGTTGTCGATCTCCATATCATAGGAAATAAAAATCATCCCCTGTGTAGTAACATCCACGTTTACTCCGCGAATAAAAATATAACGGTCAGCCCAGCTTTTTCCATCCAAAGAAAGGGAAGCCCCCTGATCTCCTGTAATCGTTGTACTTCCAAATGCATTTCCATAAATGAGTTTTTCACTCGTTTTTACAGAATTATCCCCCTTTAGATATAGCGTAAACTCCAGGTCGGCATTGGTGATGTGAATAAAAACCTCACCGGAATTATCAGAATGATAATCCGCTAATGTCAGAACACCGTCTGCATAGCTCCAACCATCTCCGCTGTCACCGCTACAGACCTTCTGTCCAAACAACTCCAAATCAGGCGTCCCCTCCTCCACCGGATCAGGTATATTGGCCGCATCCAGCTTCTCTTGCAGTTCGTAACAACGGGAAAGGTCAATCCGCCCCTGTTCATCCTCGTTCAACTCACGATAGAGGGCAAGGATTTCCTCAAGCTGCGCCCTCACCTTGTCTACATTATTCTCAGTGACATCCGCTACGTCCGGAAGGGCGGCAATCAATTCCTCAACAGGGCAGATACGACACTCATAAGTACAAGGGCTCCCCTCACTGTCCTCCGATTCCGGCAGGTAGCCGCAGGTATCATCATGTTCCGGATGGTGCTTGCAGAGGCCGGTATCTTCCGGCTGTTTTGTGTTTTCTTCCGCATCTTCCGTGCTATCTTCTACATCCTTCCCCTTGCAGTCTGACAGGCTGACATCCGGTTCTTTTACTTCATCTCCTTTTTCTGTTCCCGGATTTTCGGATTCTCCGTCATTTATCTCATTATCCTCCGTCTTATCTTCCGGTGTTCCGTCTGTCCCTTCATTGCATATTTCACACACGAAGATGCAGGGACTTCCCTCCGCCGCCTCCCGGTAGCCGCAGGATTCGTCATGCTCATGATGGCAGTCCGGCTCCTTTGTGGTGCTTCCGTCTTCTCCCTCCACTGTCCTGTAACATTCCTGCGTATGCTCATGGGTACACACATGCCCCGCTTCCGCTTCTTTGTAACCGCAGTCCGGCGTATGCGACCTGTGGTGTCCACACAGCCCGCCCCCGCTGCTTTCCGATGCGGAAACAGAAATACCTCCCAAAGGCAGCGTTTGGAATATCAATGCCGCCGCCAGCAGGATTCCCAAGGCGCGGTGCTTTTTCCGTGCATTTATGTCACGGTGTATTTTCCAGGTATTGATACCCCGCTTCCATTTCTTTGTAGAGAAATTTTTATTCTGAAACCATTTTTCCATAACCTCTGACTCCTTTTATTATAATAAGCTGGCTCGCGAAGCGCGACAGCGTTTGTTACAATAAGCTGGCTCGCGAAGCGCGGCAGCGTTTGTTACAATAAG
>RAYQ01000017.1 GCA_003612395.1 Parablautia intestinalis | reverse complement strand
GCGTCAAATAAGAACGTGTAGTGAAATATATGGCGTTCTCCTGTAAAATCAGGGTTAGAGTTTTTAGGGTTCACTCCAAAAACTCTAAATCCAAGCAAAGGAGAATACCCATGGACATTTCCACTTTAACTCCGGATAAACAGGTAAAACTTCAATACTGGCTGGATGTGATCCGGCAATGCAGAGCCTCCGGCCTGACGAATCAGGTATGGTGCGAACAGCATGATATCTCTTTAAAAAGCTACAGCTAATTCCGAGTAGTTATTGGACTTTAGTTTGAGTAGCAACCTTATCCTTAACTGCAGCCTGATGTGATTCCTGTTCGTCAGACCAGAGATTTGCCTCCACCTTCCTTCAGATTCCACCTCACGGTGGACACCCTTGGTCTTGGCTGTACCCTTCCCACTACTAGGGCGGATTAGGGACTTTCACCCGTTAGAAACGTGCGCCGCAAGGCGCACTACAACAAACGCCATAATCCAAAAGAATTATGGCGTTTTATCTGTTTTTTATGCTATTTTTGCAATTTTTAACTCAACTCAATTAAAACTTTCCAGCCTTAGCTGCTTCTTCAACGGAAACTGCAACAGCAACAGTAGCTCCTACCATCGGGTTATTACCCATTCCGATCAGCCCCATCATCTCAACGTGAGCCGGCACGGAAGAAGAACCTGCGAACTGTGCATCAGAATGCATACGTCCCAAAGTATCTGTAAAGCCATAGGAAGCAGGGCCAGCTGCCATGTTATCAGGGTGAAGAGTACGGCCTGTACCGCCGCCTGAAGCTACAGAGAAGTATTTCTTTCCCGCTTCTGTTCTCTCTTTCTTGTATGTACCTGCTACAGGATGCTGGAATCTTGTAGGATTAGTAGAATTACCTGTAATGGAAACGTCTACATTTTCCTTCCACATGATAGCAACGCCTTCAGGAACAGAATTTGCACCATAGCAGTTAACTTTCGCACGAAGGCCTTCTGAATAAGCCTTGCGTTCAATTTCCTTAACGGTGTTTGTATAAGGATCATATTCTGTTTCAACAAAGGTAAAGCCGTTAATTCTGGAAATAATCTTGGCAGCATCTTTTCCAAGACCATTTAAGATAACGCGTAAGGGTTTCTGACGAACCTTATTTGCCTTTTCAGCAATACCGATCGCGCCTTCCGCAGCTGCGAAGGACTCATGACCTGCAAGGAATGCAAAGCACTCTGTCTCCTCCTCTAAGAGCATCTTGCCAAGATTGCCATGTCCAAGTCCAACCTTACGGGTATCAGCAACCGAACCGGGGATACAGAAAGCCTGAAGGCCCTCACCGATTGCAGCAGCAGCTTCAGCTGCTTTTCTGCAGCCCTTCTTGATAGCGATTGCAGCGCCTACCGTGTAAGCCCAGCATGCATTTTCAAAACAAATAGGCTGTATCTTCTTAACCTGCTCATAAACATCGAGGCCAGCATCCTTTGTAATTTTCTCAGCTTCTTCGATAGAAGAAATGCCGTAAGAGTTTAAAACGGAATTGATTGTATCAATTCTTCTTTCATATGATTCAAATAATGCCATTTTTACATTCCTCCTATAATTATTCTTTTCTGGGGTCAATGATCTTAACAGCATCATCTACACGACCATACTGTCCGCAGGATTTTTCATATGCAGTTGCAGGATCATCACCCTTTTTCATAAAGTCTGTCATTTTACCAAAGTTTACGAATTTATAGCCAATGATTTCGTTGTCAGCATCAAGAGCGATACCTGTCACATAACCTTCGGCCATCTCAAGGTAACGGGGACCTTTCTTTAAAGTTCCATACATTGTACCAACCTGGCTTCTAAGTCCCTTTCCTAAGTCCTCAAGACCTGCACCGATAGGAAGTCCGTCTTCTGAGAATGCACTCTGAGAACGTCCATAAACGATCTGCAGGAATAATTCCCTCATAGCTGTATTGATTGCATCACATACAAGGTCAGTATTAAGTGCCTCCATAACAGTTAATCCGGGAAGAATTTCAGATGCCATAGCAGCGGAATGCGTCATACCTGAACATCCGATTGTTTCAACCAATGCTTCCTGAATAATACCTTCCTTGACATTCAGTGTTAATTTACAGGCGCCCTGCTGAGGTGCACACCAGCCAACGCCGTGTGTTAAGCCTGAAATGTCTTCAACCTTTTTTGCCTGAACCCATTTTGCTTCTTCCGGGATAGGAGCACAGCCATGATGAACACCCTGTGCAACTGTACACATTTCTTCAACTTCCTTTGAATAAATCATGTGAAAACTCCTTTCAATATGTAGATAGTATAAACGCCAGCCTGCCGGCAAGCCGGATATATCAATGGGACAGGAAAAATTTTCCTTCCCGCTGTGCAGACCACATGCTGCCCTGGCAGCCAAACTTTCGTTTGAGAGCCTGCTCATAAAACAACTCGCCTGAGGCATAGGTTTCAACGACAAAATCCCATCTTATGGGACTTAACGCAACTATATTTTCGCATATCCAGCGTAAAAAATCCAGTGTTTTTCACCAAATTTTCGATTATTCCTAATATTTTTCGGCAATTTCTCCCTGTTTTTTATAGATGCTTCCGGCAGGAATGCAGCCGCGCACCATACTGGTGGGATAAATATTAGAATTTCTCCCCACAACAGTTCCCGGATTTAAGACACTGTTGCAGCCAACCTCAACATTGTCACCTAACATTGCACCAAATTTTTTAAGGCCCGTCTCAAGCTTTTCCTCTCCGTTTTTCACCACCACCAGCGTTTTATCACTCTTGACATTGGATGTGATAGAGCCTGCGCCCATATGGGATTTAAAGCCGAGAATGCTGTCGCCCACATAATTATAATGGGGGACCTGTACCTTATTAAACAAAACCACATTTTTTAACTCTGTGGAATTTCCCACAACAGCCCCCTTACCTACAATAGCATTTCCACGGATAAAGGCGCAGTGCCGTATCTCCGCTTCCTCATCAATAATAGCCGGACCATTGATATTGGCGCTTGGCGCTACTTTTGCTGACTTAGCAATCCAGACATTTTCTTTCACCCGGGTAAATTTTTCTTCCGGAAGCTTCTTTCCCAACTCCACAATAAAACTGCTGATTTTAGGCAGCAGCTCCCATGGATACTCAGCTCCTTCAAAAAGCTCAGCTGCAATCGTCTCCTCCAGATTGTAAAGATTTTCAGTTGTAAACTCCTTCATTTTTGCGCTCATACTCCTTTCTGTCTCATTCATTTAGATAAATAGTTTGCAGCGGCTTTATGGAACTGCTGGTTTAAAACCGACTGATTGTTTAACTGCTTGACAATATTAGTTCTTCTGGAAACAAAGTCATCCAGCTTTTGCATATATTCTTCTTCTGTAATAGTTCCATCCGCCACCATGGTAAGCCCCTTTTCCCAGCTTGCAGTAAGAGCCGGATCTAACAGGGGCCGGATGGAATTATGAACCACTTCATAAATCATCTCCCCCATCAAAGTGGGCGTAATAATCTGTGTTTTTTTATTCAGAGCCAGATATTGAATGTTGACAAGCTTTTTTAAGATCTCTGCACGGGTTGCGCTTGTTCCGATTCCGCTGCCCTTTATTTGGGCACGAAGGTCCTCATCTTCTATGAACTGGCCTGCATTTTCCATTGTCAAAATCATTGTTCCGGAATTATAGCGCTTAGGCGGTGATGTTTCCCCTTCCTTCACCTGCATGTCTTTCACCGGAAGCCTGATTCCCTTTTTCAAACGATTAACAGCATCCATAAAATCCGGATCCGCACCGTCACCTGCGCCCTCACCTTTGCCGGCCTCGTCTTTTTCCTGTTCCTGGCGGGATTTTTTTTTGGCAAAAGAAAAAGCCGCCACCCGGAGATACCCTTCTTCTTCCAGGACTTTAAAACTGGCAAAGAACTGCTCGCCTTTTATGGACACATTCAAAGAAACTTTCCGGTAAACCGCAGGCGGGAAAAAAATACCAAGAAACCTGCGCACAATAACCTCATATACCTTAGCTGCCGTAGGGTTAAGGCTGTTTAACTGATTTAATCCCTGTCCCGTTGGAATAATTGCATAGTGATCCGTAATCTGTTTATCATTTACATACCTTGTCTTTGCCATTCCTTTATAGCTTCCGCTCTCCAGCACTTTTGCGGCAAACCCTGCCGCCAGACTATAATTAGTAAGTCCCCGCAAATTCTTATGTATTTCTTTGGAAACTGCACTGGACAGCACTCTGGCATCGGTACGGGGATAGGTGGTCATTTTCTTCTCATACAGCTCCTGTGCAATCCTTAAAGTCTCATCCGGGCTTATTTTAAAGTATTTGGAGCAGTCATTTTGCAGCTCCGCCAGGTTGTATAAAAGAGGCGGGTTTTTGGTTTCCTTTTTTCTCTCAACCCCCTCCACCATAGCCATGACGGGTGGCGTATCCATCAAATATCCGATCAGCGCCTGAGCATCCTTTTTTTCTTTAAATCCGTTTTCTTTATACAACAGGGGAGATTGAAAGTATTTTGTATTTTCCACAGCCCTCCACTCACATTCACAGTTCTTTTCCGTAACAGAGCTCCCCTCAGGATACGGCGGCCCCTGGCTGTCCCCAGACCATTTCTCCATGTTAAACGGCGTTTGATTCACTGTCAGGCTGGCGGTGATTCGGTAAAAAGGCGTCTTCACAAATTCTCTGATTTCCCGCTCCCTGTTTACCACCATTCCCAGAACGCAGGTCATCACCCGTCCTACGCTTATCACTGCCCGATCCCTTTTTAAATAAGCCTTTACAGGATTTCCATATTTTAAAGTGAGCACTCTGGAAAAATTAATGCCCATCAGATAATCCTCCTTAGCCCTCAGGTATGCGGCAGCTCCAAGATTATCATAAGCGGAAAGGTCCTTTGCCTCTCTGATACCGCGAAGAATCTCTTCCTCTGTCTGTGAGTCAATCCAGACTCTTTTGCGCTTTTTTCCGGTCACATGGGCCTGCTGCTCCACAAGACGGTAGATGTATTCCCCCTCCCGCCCTGAATCTGTACACACATAAATGGTTTCCACATCCTCGCGATTCAATAATCCACTGACAATTTTAAACTGTTTTTTAACCCCTTCAATCACTTCATATTTAAACTCGGAAGGAATAAAAGGGATTGTACTTAAAGACCATTTTTTATATTTTTCATCATAGGCCTCCGGGTAACTCATAGTTACCAAATGTCCTACGCACCAGGTAACAACGCTGTCCGCCGATTCCAGATATCCGTCTTTGCCTACTGCATTTATCTGCAATGCTTTTGCAAACTCCCTTGCCACACTGGGTTTTTCAGCTATATAAAGATTTTTTCCCATCACATCTCGTCCATACTGATCAATTTAAGCTTCTGTTTTTCTTTTGCCTCCTGTAGCAGCTTTTCCTCAAAGCCCTGAACGGAAAACAAATATACATAATCTGTTTGCAGCTTTGCTTTTTCAGCACAAAAAAGAAGCCACTCGTAATCATCATAACGCACAATTGGTTTTTCCCAGCTGCAAATACCTACAATTGTTTTTCCACTTTCATCCTGAGCAACTACATCAATATTTCCAAACTTTCCAATCCACTCTCCCATCTTGTCCACCTCAATAGGCAGACTCCCCCACTTACTCCACTTTTCAATATACTGCCTGCAGACTACCTTAAAGTAATCCGCCACGTAATCTTTGAAATAAAATTCTATATATTTATTATAAAATTCTCCCGGCGTAAGCCTCTCTAGGCTGCTCAGGTTGGGGTACAGATAAGTAAAATAAAAATGTACAAAATGACTGCAGATCCGATAGATTCCTTTCTGCGCATTTGCTTTTCCTTCCGTATCATAGGAAAAAACCTTCTCTACCAGTTCAAGCTCTATCAGATTTTTCAGGTAAACACTGATTTTGGCCCTTGAGAATCCTGTATGCCTGTACAAATCATTCAGCTTCAAATTTCCGGCTGCCAGCGAAGCTAAGATGGTATTGTATACGCTCAGCTCGCGCAGCTCCTCCTCCACCATCCGCTGGCCTTCCCCGTATAAAAAAGCATCTTTATTTAAAATATATCTGCAAATATTTTCTTTTATGCCAATTTTATCATCAAACTGTTTCCAAAGCCCCGGCAGTCCTCCTAACACTGCATATGCTTCGATCCCCTGCTGCATGGAAAAACCCGGAAAATATTCCATCATTACCTCAAATCCAAGCTCTCTAATCTTAAGCAGCCCGGAAATCGTATAAGCGGAATCGCCAATTTTTTCGGTCATGGTGTTTTCTACCCATCCAACAGATGAACTACAAAGAATAAACATAATCTGCGCATTTGGACGTATATCATGAAGGAAATAATTTATTTCTTTGATAAATATTTCATTTGCCTTAATAATATGTTGAAATTCATCCACAATGATAATTTTCTTTTCGCCGTTCCCCCTTAAGCAAGCATCAAAAATTTCCGTGTAGGCCGGATATCTGGCTACCTTAATCTTCTCCTTTTCCAGCTCTCTGCCCCACTGATAACGCTGTTCTCTTTCAGAGGCGGCTCTTGCCCGGTAGTAATAGCTGGGTTTATTTTGGATAAACTGGCGCAACAATGCTGTTTTCCCGACGTTCCTGCACCCGTAAACCACTAAAATCTGGCTTTCTTCGCGGCCATAATAAGTATTTAAATATTTTAACTCCGAAGCACGTCCCAATATCATTTTACTTTCCTATATTTCATTCCCAAACCATGAATCATAATTTTACTTTAACAGTTGTTCTATATCTTCTCCTGACATCGGCCTGCCAAGCAGATATCCCTGTATATAATCACAGCCAAGCTCCTTTAGACGGATGAGCTGTTCTTTCGTTTCCACCCCTTCGGCTATAGTTTCAAATCCCATCTTTTTTGCCATGGCAATAACAGATTCTGTCATAATTCCTGTATTAAGATCCTTAAGAATGCCGTCAGTCAGCTCCTTATCTATTTTCAAAGTATTCACCGGCAGTCCCTTTAAATAAGAAAGCGATGAGTACCCTGTTCCAAAATCATCTAATGCAATCCTAATCCCGTAATCTTTCAGCACAGACATTTTCTCCACCGCTGTTCTGAAATCCTCAAATAGTACGCTTTCCGTTACTTCCAGCTCCAATTCTTCCGGATTTATCCCATATTTTTTGAGTATGCCAAGCAGCCTTTCCGTAAATCCATCCTCTCTGTACTGGCCCGAAGATATATTGATAGAAAGAATTAAATTCAGATCATACTTCTTTTTCCATATGGAGAAAGTCCGAATGCTCTCCTCCACTACCCAGCCGCCAATAGAAACCATAGAACCGTTTTTTTCTGCTATAGGAATAAATTCCAGAGGGCTTATCGGAATTCCATCCTGCCCCTTCCATCTGACCAGAGCTTCTATTCCACGCAGTTTCTGCTCCTTCGCATCATACTGCGGTTGAAAATTCAAGTCAAAACTGAAATCCGTGAGGGCTTCCTGTAATTCCTTTTCTATATGCAGTTCTCTTGTAAGCTCATCCAAAACGGCAGTATCAAAGTATCGAATCCCGCTTAGACCGTCTTTTTCTGCCTGCTGCATAACAATTTCCGCACATTGGACTAATTTAAGCGCCGTATCGGCTGCCTCCGGATATTCTGCTACACCTGCCCTTACAGCAAGCATCAGTTTCTGTCCGGATGCAAGCTCAAAGGGCGTCTTAATCCTCTCCTTAAGTTGTCCGCAGATATTTTCCACAGTTCTGTTTCCTCTCGGATCATAGACAGCAATGCAAAAAATGCTTCTGTTAAAGTAGGCAGCGATCACATTTTCTTTCTGGAAAGAGGATAAAAACTTTCCGAATTGCTGCACCCCTTCTTCCCCTGCAACAGCATTCCGGCCATCCTTTTGCTTTCTGCAGTCACTTACAGCAATGGAAAGAAGGGAGATAACAGCATTTTCCTGCTTAGCCCTGTTCACATAATCCGATAAAAGTCTTATAAAATAATTCTTATTGTAAAGACCTGTAGACATATCATAATACGCCATATAGGCCAGATCGTCATTTTGATTTTTCAGCTTGGAGATGTCTTTAAAGCGAATCACCTTATCTGTTGCATTTCCACCCTCATCATACAGGACAGAAACTGTGCATTCTACCCACATTTTCTCATCCTTTAAGCGCAGAATTCCCCCATCGGTATTTCTCTGGGACTTTTCCAGAAAAAGCAAATCGCGAAAAGGAAGCACATATTTTTCTTCCGCTTTAGCGTACAGCTTCGCCAAATCCTTAACATCCTTTACTTCCACATCCTGGAAAAAGAAATTCCAGTCCCCTAAAACTCTGACCTGATTTTCTGAAAAATTAATATAAAGAAATGCACTCCCTGATACATCACAGATCATTTGATACATTCTTTCTTCATTTGTCAGTTTCTGATTCATCGCGGCTAAGAGATCAACCTGATAGCGTAATTCGTCCATAAATTCCTGCTCCTTATCTTCATTCAGTCAACAAGTTTCTATTTATGGGCAATATATCCCTGTGCCTTTAAGAGCTCAGCACAAAGAATTGCACCGCCTGCAGCGCCGCGGACCGTATTGTGGGAAAGCCCTACAAATTTCCAGTCATACACATAATCTTCACGTATTCGTCCCACACTGATTCCCATTCCGTTTTCAAAATCCACATCAGCTTTTACCTGAGGTCTGTTGTCCTCCTCCAGATATTGGATAAACTGTTTTGGCGCACTGGGCAGATTAAGCTCCTGAGGCAATCCTTTATAGGAGATAAGCTTTTCAATTAATTCCTCCTTAACAGGCTTTTTATGGAATTTCACAAATACGGCTGCCGTATGTCCATTAAGCACAGGCACACGGATACACTGGCAGGTGATCACAGGCGTTGTGGCGGGAACGATCACACCGTCCCTGATTTCACCCCAAATCCTTAAAGGCTCCTTTTCACTCTTTTCTTCCTCACCGCCAATATAAGGAATAATATTTTCAATCATCTCCGGCCAGTCCTTAAAGGTTTTTCCTGCACCTGAAATAGCCTGATAAGTGGTTGCCACCACCTCGTAAGGCTCAAACTCTTTCCATGCTGTCAGAACCGGTGCATAGCTTTGTATAGAACAGTTGGGCTTTACTGCTACAAACCCCTTTTGGGTTCCCAGTCTCTTTCTCTGGAAATCAATCACCTGCATATGCTCCGGATTAATCTCCGGTACCACCATAGGTACATCCGGTGTCCAGCGATGAGCGGAATTATTGGATACAACAGGGGTTTCCGTCTTCGCATACTCCTCCTCAATCCTCTTAATTTCTTCCTTGGTCATATCTACTGCGCTAAACACGAAATCTACCTGTGAAGCTACCTTTTCCACCTCATTAACGTTCATAACCACAAGGTCTTTTACCGCTCTCGGCATAGGCGTAGTCATTTTCCATCTTTCGCCTACCGCTTCTTCATAAGACTTTCCTGCTGAGCGTTCACTTGCTGCGATTGTGGTTACCTCAAACCACGGATGGTTTTCAAGCAGAGAGATGAATCTCTGACCTACCATGCCTGT
Organism: Parablautia intestinalis; assembly: GCA_003612395.1. Taxonomy (GTDB): domain Bacteria; phylum Bacillota; class Clostridia; order Lachnospirales; family Lachnospiraceae; genus Suilimivivens; species Suilimivivens intestinalis. Next base: position 113,655 of record RAYQ01000017.1, on the reverse strand, counting down.
TCCGCCTAAAATTCCTACTTTTAATTTTTCACTCATTTTTTTCTCCATTTCTGCGCTGCTTTTTTGCGCAAAGTCATATATGGCTTACAAGTTTGTGGCAAGCAACGCACAGACACAAAACTTGTTCGATGCATCAGGCACACACAGCCTCTCTTCACGTGCCAGCATACTGCATAAAATTACAATACTTTTCCTGTCAGCTCGTGGGCTTTATCCACTTGCGGGCATGACCGCATATGGGCAAGGAACTCTTTATTCATTCTGATGGCTTCCTCCATAGCCTTTTTACTTGGAGCTCCCATCGTCAGCCTCTTTTCCACACAGGTCTTCAGGCTGATTGCATCATAAACATCTCCCTCAAATAAAGAGCTGAATTTCTTAAGTTCCTCTATGCTTAAGTGATCAATCGGGCTGTTTTTCTCAATGCAGTAGAGCACAAGCTGTCCTATGATTCCATGCGCATCACGGAAAGGCACTCCTTTGTTTACCAGGTAATCTGCCGCATCTGTGGCGTTGGTAAACCCTTTCATAGCGCTCTCTTCCATAATTTTTTTATTGAATTTCATGGTAGAAAGCATACCGTTAAACAATACAAGGCAGTTTTTTACCGTTTCGATTGCATCAAATGTGACCTCCTTATCCTCCTGCATGTCTTTATTGTAGGCAAGAGGCAGGCCTTTCATGGTGGTTAATATGGACACAAGGGCGCCGTATACGCGCCCCGTCTTTCCCCGAACCAACTCCGCAATATCCGGATTCTTTTTCTGTGGCATGATACTGCTTCCTGTGGAAAATCCATCGTCTATCTCCACAAAACGGTACTCATTTGAATTCCAGATAATGATTTCCTCACAAAAGCGGCTAAGATGCATCATAATAGTGGAAAGCGCTGCCAGAAATTCTATCACATAATCCCTGTCCGCCACAGAGTCCATGCTGTTTATGGTTGGCCCCTCAAATCCCATGAGTGACGAAGTGTAGGATCTGTCCAGTGGATAGGTTGTTCCCGCAAAGGCGCCTGCTCCTAATGGGCAATAATTCATACGCTTATAGATATCTCCAAGGCGGAGTACATCTCTTTTGAACATTTCAAAATACGCCCCCATATGATGTGCAAGTGTGGTAGGCTGCGCTTTTTGAAGGTGTGTAAAGCCCGGCATGTAGGTTGTCAGATTATTTTCCATTATAGATAGCAGCGTTTCCAGTAAATCCTTCAAGCTATCCGAAACCTGCAGCACCTGTCCCCTCACATAAAGTTTCATGTCAAGAGCCACCTGATCGTTCCGGCTTCTTCCTGTGTGCAGCTTTTTGCCTGTATCTCCAATCCTTTCTATCAGATTTGCTTCCATAAAGCTGTGAATGTCTTCATATTCTTCTGTGACGGAAAGACTTCCCTCCTCCACATCTCTTCGAATACCTGTAAGTCCCTTGACAATAGCGTCCTTTTCCTCACATGTCAGTATTCCCTGTTTCTCCATCATCACAACATGTGCAATACTTCCCTCTATATCCTGTTCAAAAAACTTTTTATCAAAAGAAATGGATGCATTAAAATCATATACCAGTTTATCCGTCTCTTTTGTAAAACGTCCTCCCCACAACTGAGCCATGGTTTGTACCTCCAATTATTAAATCTGAATTTGATACTACCATATTTTAAACTTTATTTCAATATATTCTTTTGAGTCCGCTAAAAATATCGGTAACGGACTATCCTTTTTCTGCACATAAATGTCGAAAGTTCATAGATTATATGTATAAGAATCAAATATCGGTGCATTTCATAGCGCTGCTTTAAAAGGAGGAACTATGACTCAGCCTGTTTTGGAATGTAAAAACATTTGTTTCTCTTATCACAACTTAAACGGCGAGACAAAAGCTTTGACAAATATATCGTTTCAGGTAAATAAGGGCGAGTTTATGGCAATTGTAGGGCCCAGCGGCTGCGGTAAATCCACACTGCTTTCTATCATTGCAGGACTGCTTAATCCGGAATCCGGCGAAATATTGCTAAATGAGCAGGAACAGGGGCATATTGGGTATATGCTCCAGCAGGACCATTTACTGGAATGGCGCACTATATGGAAAAACATCCTTTTAGGCCCGGAAATCAACAAATCCCTTACCAGGGAAAAAGAAAAATTGGCATACAAGCTGCTCTCTGATTATGGTTTATCCAAATTTAAAGACAAAAAGCCAAATGAATTATCAGGCGGTATGAAGCAGCGCGCCGCATTAATCCGTACTATGGTTATGGAGCCCGGGCTTCTTCTTTTAGATGAGCCTTTTAGTGCACTTGACTACCAGACCAGGCTGAGCGTGTCCGCCGATATCGGGAAAATTATCAGGGCCTCCGGTATCACTGCCATCCTGATAACCCATGATTTGTCAGAAGCCATATCATTAGCAGACAGAGTACTCGTCCTGTCAAAGCGCCCTGCCCGCATTAAAAATGATATTCCTGTCCATCTTACTCTGAAAGATTCCTCTCCCCTAGCTGCAAGGAATGCTCCTGAATTCCAGGATTTATTTAACTTATTATGGAAGGATATTTCAGATGAATATAACGGAACCTGAATCCGGTACAACATTACGTGTCCATCAGACACAAATGTTTTATTACAATAATCTGACCCGTGAAGCGTGACAACGTTTGTTGTGAAAAGAAATAAGAAAGTATAGAGAGATTGATTATGAATAGAAAATCTGCAAACACTACATTTAAAGGAGTACCTCAGACTGCTCAGCAGCTTTATATAAAAAAGCACCACAGGCATCACCATCTTGTTGCCCTGTTACGCCTGCTTGTTCTTATTTCATTCCTGCTTATCTGGGAATTCTCCGGAAGACTTGGACTGATAGATACATTCTTTTTCAGCAGCCCCTGTATGGTGGTTTCCTTCTTTGTGGAAATGCTGCGGGATGGATCCTTTTTTACCCATACAGGAATAACTTTGCTTGAAACACTGATAAGTTTTCTACTGATTACAATTATTTCCATCCTATTTGCCACAATATTATGGTATTCCAAAACCCTGTCCGAAATCACAGAACCCTTTCTTGTCGTCCTCAACAGTCTGCCCAAATCTGCCCTTGCGCCTCTGTTTATTGTCTGGCTTGGCACAGGCATCAACACCATTATCGTTGCCGGAATTTCTGTGGCGGTTTTTGGCTCCATCATAAATCTTTATACCGGATTTAAAAGTGTGGACAGTGAAAAACTAAAGCTTATCCAGACTCTTGGAGGGAACCGTTTCGATGCCTTTCATAAAGTGGTTCTGCCCTCCTCCATTCCTACTATTTTAAGTAATATGAAGGTCAATATCGGTCTGGCGCTTGTAGGAGTAATTATAGGAGAATTTCTGGCTGCCAGACGCGGATTGGGGTACCTTATAATCTATGGTTCACAGGTATTTCAGTTAAATATGGTCATATCTTCCATTATTATTTTATGTGCAATTGCAATGGGATTGTATCAATGTATTCAGTGGACAGAACATTATTATAAAAAAAGAGCTTAAGCAAACCAGCCAAGGCTAAATTGTTATCAAAGCAGCAACAGCTTACTATAAATACCTTGACTTACACCATGCTTTATATGGTATCATGCAGAATAACAAACGCTGTCACGCTTTGCGGCCAGCTTATTGTAGCAAACGCTGTCACGCTTTGCGGCCAGCTTATTGTAGCAAAAACCATTTAAGCAAAGGAGTTTTATATGAAGGTTTTATTTATCGGCAACAGCCATACTTTCGTTCATTATGTACCCGCCCGTGTAACAGCATTCTGTCAAAGTCAGGGGCAGCTTATTGATGCCGTAATGCTCACTCATCCCGGCATGGGGCTGGAATGGCACCTACAGCAATTTCAGACTTATTTCAATTTGATATGCGGTGGTTACGATGCCGTCATTTTGCAGCACAATGCCCATCCTTTCCCCGGCAGGGATTCCCTGCTAAAAGCAGGAGAACAGATGGCATCCCTAACTCCAAAGAGCACCAGGATATATCTGTACATGACCTGGAGCGAGAAAAACAATCCTCAGGGACAGATTGTTATGAGCGAAGCTTACGAAGCTTTGGCAGAAAAAACCGGCGCAACCATCTGTCCTGTAGGAAAAATCTGGTGGCAGGTAGTAAATGCCCATCCTGAAGAGGATCTCTACTTTGCCGATGGTGAACACAGCTCTGTGCTGGGGGCGTCTTTGTCAGCGGCTGTAATTGGCCGTACGCTGCTGGGCCTGGATATCAGCCCTGCGGTCTGCTATGCTGACGCGAAAGAGCTTTGTAATCTGAGCCTCGACCCTAAGATGATAGATTTGGTTTAGAAATCTCAATTTTTATACAGCAAACGATAAAATAAGGGATGTCCGGCAAAGCCTGACATCCCTTATTTATCATCTCCTGATAAGCTACTGAGGGGACTCGAACCCCTGACCTGCTGATTACGAATCAGCTGCTCTACCAGCTGAGCCACAGTAGCATCAAGAAATATTATAAAGGCAATATTCTAAATTTGCAAGCAAAATTTTTTAGATATTACTGCTTTTGATTTCTGCTTCCCTGCGCAATTTTTCCACCCGCTTCATTTCTTCCTGCGCCTTTTTTACTTCCTCAACGGCTTTCTTTTCCGCTTCCCGGGCCCTGTCCATGGCTTCCCGGGCCAGTTTATTGGCATTTTCCGCTTCCTGCCTTGCCTTTGCTGCCTCCTCTTTGGCAACTTCCGCCTCGCACTTTGCCTCTTCTGCCCGCAGTTCAGCTGCCAACACAGCTTTCTTTCTCTCTATCTGCTCCTTTTCTTTTTCCGTGTAAGGGATATAAGAGAAAATACTTGCCGACAATGGTGCGCTCTCCATGGTAAAGGAATAGGGCTTGCCGTCCACCTCTTCTTCCATAACAAAAATAACATCGGAATTGACTCTCCCAAGGCCGCCGTAGCATTTTGCATCCGTATTCAATATTTCTTTATATTTTCCTTCATAGGGAACACCTATGACAAATTTCTGTGCTGTATTTGCAAAATTAACCACGACAACAAGAACTTCTTCTTTCTTTTCTGCTTTTCGAAGGAATGATACCATACATTTTTCAGGAGAAATACAGTTAATCCATTCAAATCCTTCCGGACTGGTATCAAGCGCATGAAGCGCTGATTTTTTCCTGTACAGAGAATTCAGATCTTTTACCAGGCGGTTAAGTCCTTTATGAGGCTCATGTTGGATCAGGCTCCATTCTGTCTCTCTTGTCTCGTCAAACTCACGGAATTCTCCAATATCCTGTCCCATAAAAAGCAGTTTCTTCCCGGGATGGGTCATCATATACGTATAAGAAATTCGCAGATTAGCAAACTTATCCTCCAAAACTCCCGGCATTTTTCCAACCATAGTAGATTTTCCATGTACCACTTCATCGTGAGAAAATACCAGCATAAAGTTTTCACTGTAAGCATAAACCATGCTGAAGGTAAGTTCATTGTGGTGGTGTGCTCTGAAATAGGGATCATAACTGATATAATTGATAAAATCATTCATGAAGCCCATATTCCACTTTATGTCAAAACCAAGTCCGTCATCTTCCAATTTCCCGGTAATTTTCGGCCATGCAGTTGACTCCTCGGCAATCATTAACACACCGGGATTTCTTTTTTTCATGACGGAATTCAAATGCTTTAGCAGCTCAATAGCCTGAAGATTTTCATTGCCGCCATAGATATTGGCTACCCACTCTCCGTCTCTCTTTCCATAATCCAGATAAAGCATGGAGGCAACAGCATCCATCCTGATAGCATCTATATGGTACTTTTCCACCCAATAAAGGGCATTTGCAATCAGATAGTTGGAAACCTGGGGACGTCCGTAATTGTAAATCAAAGTCCCCCAATGGGGATGCGCCCCCTGTCTGGGATCTGCATGTTCATAAAGGCATGTCCCGTCAAATTGGGAAAGGCCATAAGTATCTCTTGGAAAATGAGCCGGAACCCAGTCTAAAATCACGCCGATTCCTGCCTGATGCAAAGTATCCACAAAATACATAAAATCTTCTGCAGTACCATATCTTGCAGTTGGCGCATAATATCCAATCACCTGATATCCCCAGGAGGCATCTAGGGGATGCTCCATAATGGGAAGGAGTTCCACGTGAGTATATCCCATCTCCTTCACATATTTCACAACCTCAGGAGCAAGCTCCCTGTAATTTAAATATTCATCCGTGTCCTTATTTCGCCTGAAAGACCCCAGGTACATTTCAAAAACACTAATCGGTGAATTCTCCTGCTGATTTTTTTCCCTCTCTCCTATCCACTTCTTATCCTTCCATTTATATCCGCTGATATCCCGGACAATAGATGCGTTTTCCGGACGAAGCTGCTGTCCAAAGGCATACGGATCTGCTTTCAGATAAGTAAGGCCGCCTTTTGCTTTTATCTCAAATTTATAACATTCTCCCGGCTTCACATCAGGTATAAACATCTCAAAAATGCCGCCGTCTTTGCTGCGTTTCATCTGATGTACCCTTCCGTCCCAGTGGTTAAAGTCGCCAACCACACTGACTCTTAATGCATTTGGCGCCCACACTGCAAAAAATGTCCCTTCCACACCGTCAACCGTCATCAAATGGGCTCCAAGCTTTTCATAAATGGTATAATGAATGCCTGCGTTAAATTTATCTATGTCGTTTTCCGTAAGGCCGACATGATACCTGTAGGCATCTTTAACACGTACACTTTCTTTCTTCCCATACTGTACTTCATATTCATAATGCTCAGGAATTTTCCCTGCCGCCAGGCAGGCAAAATACCCGGATTCATCCACCATTTCCATCTTGTATTTCTTATTTTCACTTTCTGCTATCACAAAAACCCCGCTTGCCCCCGGCTGGAAAGTCTGGAACAGGACGCTTTTTCCTGTTATATGAGGACCCAAAACCTCATGTGGATTGTCTTCCTCTGAATAAATAATCCCTTCAATTCGGGGCCAGTTCATCAGTTTATAAAGTTTGTCGTTCATTTTTAACCTCCATGCCGGAGCTTTTTGCGAAGGCCGCCAGCCAAATCAAAGATTAGGCTCTGCGATTTCGGATTTGCGGCTCCAACACAAACCCTGGACTGAAAAATCAGCATATCCGTTTGATTTATCAATCATGACCTCCCTTTTCAGTTGCGGTTCAAAGCTGCTTTTCAAAACTCTGCCTGCAGCTATATTTTTATTTCATCGATAATTCAGTTATTTGTTATACATTTTATTTTATCAAAGATAACTGTACAACACAAGCATCAAGTGCTACAATAATACAGGAGATGTAAATATGTGGAGTATTTGGTCTACGCTATGCTTCGGTCCGTGCTGACTATGCGCTGCCGGCGCAAAGCGCCCCTCGCGGCATCCATCAAGACGAATACAGAACCTTAGGTTTCGTTCGCAGCCGCCCCACTCATTGCTCGCGGAAATAAAGCAAAGGTGAACTTTGTTCACCTCGCAGAAATGGAGTAAATATGTTTCAAACCACCAAAACATCAGATCAATTTGATAATATCAGCCCACAGGACAAGGCTATGCTTGACCGCATCAATACCTATGCCGAGCAGGTATTAGGTGACATTGATCCGCAAAAGACACGGATCTCTTTTCAGCTTGATAAATTAAAACCTGTCATGCAGGAAATTGCTGATGAAAACAATATGAAGCTTGAGGATGTTTTCATCAAATATATGGATCTTGCCAGTGTGGTAACCGCCAGACAGAACGCCCGGCTCAAAGAAGATTTTGACGAAAACGGATTAACCAATTTTGTAGAAATGCCGTAAAGGTACGTACAAAACAAACGCTGTCACGCTTTGCATGACAGCTATTGCAACAAATTACCCCGCTGCCTGTAATCCCTGGCAACGGGGTATCTTTCATTTAAATATTTAGAAGCAGACCTGCTTATTTTACCACTCTTACACGGAACACACCTTTGATTGCTTCCAGCTTGCTGATAATTTCCACATCAGCAGCTTTCTCAATATCCATCATGGTGTACGCTACTTCCCCTTTCGACTTGTTCATCATATCCGTAATGTTGATTCCTTCATCTCCAAAGCATGCAGTAAATTTGGTGATCATATTAGCAATATTTTTATGGAAAATCGCCACACGCCCTGCCTGAGAGCACACGCCCATATCGCAGCCCGGATAGTTGACGCTGTTAATAATATTTCCATTTTTCAGATAATTCATCATTTGTTTCACTGCCATCTTAGCGCAGTTATCTTCTGATTCCTCTGTGGACGCCCCCAAATGTGGAATAACCACGCATCCTTCCTGACCCGCAGTAACAGGGTTTGGAAAATCAGACACGTATTTGCGTATCTTCCCTTCTTTAATTCCTTCCAGCACATCTTCTTCATTTGCCAGCAAATCTCTTGCAAAATTAAGGAGGATTACCCCGTCTTTCATTTTAGAAATAGCTTCCTTGTTAATCATACCTTTGGTTGAATCCAGAAGCGGCACATGAATTGTGATAATATCACAACTTTTATAAATTTCTTCCACATTGAGCACATGCTTCACATCGCGGCTCAAATTCCAGGCAGCATCCACAGAAACGTACGGGTCATAGCCATACACTTCCATTCCCATATACTTAGCAACATTGGCAACCTTAACGCCAATTGCACCTAAACCGATGATCCCCAGCTTTTTGTTCTGAAGCTCTGTACCTGCAAAGCGTTTCTTTTCCTTTTCTGTAGCTTTGGCAATATCCGGATTATCCTTTGCCGATTCCACCCAGTTAATACCGCCTACAATATCTCTGGAAGCCAGCAGCATACCGGCAATCACCAGTTCCTTTACGCCATTGGCATTTGCGCCGGGGGTGTTAAATACCACAATGCCCTTTTCCGCACATTTATCCAGGGGAATATTGTTAACGCCGGCTCCGGCCCTGGCTACTGCAAGAAGGTTTTCTGACAGTTCCATATCATGCATTGCCGCGCTTCTCACCAAAATTCCCTGGGCCTCGTTAACATCATGGGTATTTACGAATTCCTCTGTAAAATTTTCTAATCCAATCTTTGAAATTGGATTTAAACAATAATATTGAAACATTTTTTCCTCATTTCTGCGCTGCTTTTTTTGCGCATAACAAGTTTGTGGCAAGCAACGCGCAGACACAAATCTTGTGGTTGAATCAATTGCCTGATAGCAATTGATTCAACCTTATTCTCCTTCTATATATCCGTGACAGTTCGGACAGGCCGGACCTTTGTTACCATCACTCAACCATTATTTTTTTCAAATTCTCTCATAAAATCTACCAGCTTTAAAACCCCTTCTACTGGCATTGCGTTATAAATGCTTGCACGCATACCGCCTACGGTTCTGTGTCCTTTCAGGTTAACAAATCCGGCTGCGGTGGCTTCTTTTACAAATTTTTCATCCAGCTCCTTGCTTCCGGTAACAAAGGGGACATTCATAAGGGAACGGTCCTCTTTCCTTACGGTACCCTTAAACAGTGCGCTCTCATCTAAGAAATCGTATAAGATCTTTGCCTTTTTTTCATTATGTTCCTTTATGGCAGATAAGCCGCCCATTTTCTTAAGCCATTTAAAGACCTTACCGCAGATATAAATACCGTATGCAGGAGGAGTATTGTATAAAGAATCCGCATCTGCATGAATCTTATATTTTAGCATGGTCGGTGTTCCGGGCAGGGTATCCTCCGTGATCAAATCTTCTCTGATAATTACAATCACCACACCGGCCGGACCCACGTTCTTTTGAACACCACCGTAAATTACGCCATATTTCGTCACATCAACCGGCTCCGATAAAAAGCAGGATGAAACATCCGCTACAAGCGTATGCCCCTTTGTATCCGGCAGAGTCTTAAATTTTGTGCCGTAAATGGTATTGTTCTCACATATATAAACATAATCGGCATCCTCCGGAATAGGAAGATCCGAGCAATCCGGAATATAGGAAAACGTCTTGTCCGCCGAAGAAGCCACCTCAATTGCCTCTCCATAAATTTTAGCCTCCTGGAAAGCCTTTTTAGCCCATTGCCCGGTAACAATATAAGCTGCCTTGCGGTTCTTCATAAGGTTCATGGGAATCATGGCGAACTGCTGGCTGGCTCCGCCCTGCAAAAACAATACCTTATAATTATCCGGAATGTTCATAAGTTCCCTTAAGTCTGCCTCCGCATCCTTAATAATTTTGTCATACACCTTGGAACGATGGCTCATTTCCATAACGGACATGCCGGAGCCCTCATAGTCAAGCATTTCAGTCGCTGCTTCTTTCAGTACTTCCTCCGGTAAAACTGCCGGTCCTGCCGAAAAATTATACACTCTGTTATACTCTTTGGACATTACTTTATTTCCTCCTTAAAAATCTCCCCAACTTTTTTATAAATAGCCATGTTCCCTTCTCAACCTGCAAATTTGTATCCTCAGTCATAAGTTTACACATGAAAAATGATTTTCAGCCTATTCCATAGCCCGATAATACACTCATTTGGTGTTTGCACATAAACACCTGGAAAACATTTTAACCTTATTTAGCACTTTAGTCAACTGCTTTAGTAAAACATCACGCAGGGCGTCCCTATTTCCACCATGTCGTAGAGCTTTGACACTTCCTCTAAAGGCGTGTTTATACATCCGTGGGATCCATTGGATTTGTATATCTCACCGCCGTATTCACTACGCCAGGAAGCATCGTGGATGCCAACTGCTCCTTTTACCGGAATCCAATATTTGACCGGAGAGGCATAATCTGCCCCTCTGAGCACCCTGTTCCTTTGCTTATTATATACATAATTTGTTCCTGTGGGAGTGCCCCTGCGCAGCCGTGTATTGCCGGTTACCACCGGCGTTTGTATTATCAGTTCACCTTTTTCATAGTAGTACATCATCTGATTGGTCATATCCACTTCTATGTAGGTGTCGCCAATATCATCCTTTCCCTGCTTAAACGCTCTCTGCAGATAGGCCGGCTCGTGTTCTTCTCTTTTGTGGGATAAAAACGCCAAAAGAAGGTACTCCTTTTCTGCCTCCCGATCCAGCTTATTACCATAAATACCGCCCTCTACGTTCACGGTTTCCCCTCTGGTGGCATGAAAACGGCGTATGGTGCCCACCGTATCAAACTGATCCGCCAGTTCATCCACAAAGGCGTATACTTTTTCTTCATCTGTGCACAAATTTCCCTGCTCATCAAAAATGAAATTTCCGTTTTCGTCCAATTGCAGAAAACCGCTGACCACACCTGCGTCAATGGGATATTTATCCTCTCCAAACAAATAGACAATGCCACAGTCCTGATAAGCTGAAATTTTCTGCCATAAGGAAATCTGCTCCTCCATCTCTTTTGTCAGAGGAAGATCTTCATAGCACCCTTCCGCCTCTAAGTCAAGTACATTCTCAAAGCTCTCAAATGCTTCTTTAATAGCTTCTTTTGTTCTTCCCTCATTTAATACATGGGTTCTCTCATCCAAAAGATAATAACCTGCATCTCCCTTTAAGATTTCCACCCTGCGCTCATCCGCTGCCTTCCCATGAAAAAAAGGAAAAGAATTCACTATTTTATCATAAGCTGCGACATCATAACGGGCCACAGGCTTAAAGGTTTTTCCATCCGGCTGCCCAAGCAGATTTTCTATCCACAGATAAGGGTTCTGTCTGTCAAGGTACCTGGAAAGACCCTCTGCAAAATCAAAGGACAGCCCCACATCCTGCGCTGAAACAGCATAAGACTTACCATCACTGTCTATGATGGTAAGCCCGGTGTAATTACATTGCTTTAACAGTTCGTCATTTACTTCATTAATGCTCTTTCCGGTGCAGTATACACCGTTAATCCATGTGCCGTAGCTGAAACTGTCCCCATAGTAAAGCGCCAGCCCCAAATACATTGCCGCTATGGATATAAGTACAATGGAAAACCCAATACACATTCCTTTTAAAACATTTTTTCTCATGCTTCCTTTTCCAAATCAGTTGCATCAAACACTTCACTGATGGGCGCACCTGCCGGTACCATCGGAAATACTTTGTCATCTTCCGGAATCACACACTCAATCAGCACCGGCTTTTTCAGCTCAATTGCCCTGGTAATAGCCTGCGCAACTTCCTCCTTACGTGTAACGCGAATCGCTTCGCAGCCAAGCCCCTTTGCAACCATGCAGAAATCCACCCCGTCATTTAAGACTGTCTGAGAATATCTTTTCCCGTAAAACAGAGTCTGCCATTGTCTTACCATTCCCAACACATGATTATTGATTACCACCTCAATAATTGGAATCTGATACCTTGCCGCAGTTGCCAGCTCATTCATATTCATCCGCAGGCATCCATCCCCTGCGATATTGATACATACCCGTTCGGGCCTTCCCATCTTCGCCCCTATTACAGCGCCAAGACCATAGCCCATAGTGCCAAGTCCCCCTGAGGATAAAAAGCTTCTTGGTTCGGAATATTTAAAGTACTGGGCTGCCCACATCTGGTGCTGTCCCACATCCGTTACAATCACAGCCTTCCCATCCGTCACCTTGTCAATCTGCTCCATAATATAAGGACATGACAGACCGCTCTCATCATAGTTAAGCGGGAACTTTTCTTTTAATTCTTTTATATGCTCATTCCACTGTTTATGTTCCATCTGAGGGAGCTCTTTATTGATTAAAGTAAGAATTTCCTTTAAGTCTCCTACAACAGAGGCGTCCGTACGAATATTTTTATTGATTTCCGCAGCATCTATATCTATTTGAAGGATCTTCGCATTTGAGGCAAACATTGCCGCATTTCCCACCACACGATCAGAAAATCTTGCGCCAAGGGCTACCAAAAGATCGCACTCGCTGACACCCAGATTTGATGTTTTGGTCCCATGCATACCAATCATCCCTGTATATCTCTCATCGTGCCCGTCCATGACACCTTTACCCATCAGCGTATCACATACAGGCGCATCCATAAGCCCCGCTAAAGCTCTTACTTCCTTATAAGCTCCCGAGATCACCGCACCGCCTCCCACATAGATAAAAGGCTTTTTTGCTTCCTGTATCAGACTGACCGCCCTTTTGATGTCTTCATCCGTATACTTACAGCCGGATTCACACTCCCCTGGAGCCTGTTTTTCGTATTCGTATACCCCTGCCGTCACATCCTTTGTAATATCTACCAGCACCGGCCCCGGTCTTTTTTCCCTTGCTATGGAAAAAGCCCTTCTGATGGTATCAGCCAGTTTGGAGATATCCTTTACAATATAACTGTGCTTGGTAATAGGCATGGTAACGCCTGCAATATCCACCTCCTGAAAGGAATCCTTTCCAAGCAGCGGAAGGTTCACATTACAAGTGATCGCCACCACCGGAATCGAATCCATATACGCAGTCGCAATGCCGGTAACCAGATTAGTTGCCCCTGGTCCGCTTGTGGCAAGACAAACTCCTACCTTACCGGTAGCACGGGCGTAACCGTCCGCCGCATGAGCCGCACCCTGCTCATGGGAAGTCAGTATATGCGTGATTTCTTCCCTGTGCATATACAAAGCATCATAAACATTTAAAATCGTTCCTCCCGGATATCCAAAAACAGTGTCAACTCCCTGTTCCTTCAAACACTCCACTACAATTTCCGCACCTGTAAGCTGCATCACAATCCTCTCCTTCTTTCCAGTAACCATAAATTTGCGCGTATGCACAAATTTGCCAATTAAAAATCAGAAATTTTTTAATTTAGCCTCCATCCTTTATTTTTTAGGGATCTCCAAAATCGCTCCTCTGTTTCCGCTGGTAACCATTTCCCTGTATCTTGCAAGATAACCGGTAGTAACCTCAGGCTCCCTTGGCTGCCACTTTTCTGCCCTTGCCTTCATTTCCTCATCAGAAACCTTTACCTCCAGCTTCATTTCAGGAATATTAATACAAATAATATCTCCTTCCTCCACAAGCGCTATAGGACCTCCCACTGCCGCTTCCGGTGAAACATGTCCGATGGAAGCGCCGCGGGATGCACCAGAAAAGCGTCCGTCCGTAATCAGCGCCACACTGGATCCCAGTCCCATTCCTGCAATAGCAGAGGTAGGATTGAGCATTTCACGCATACCAGGGCCGCCTTTAGGGCCTTCATACCGAATTACAACCACATCTCCCGCTGTAATCCTGCCGCCTTTGATGGCGCTTATAGCATCCTCCTCACACTCAAATACTCTGGCAGGGCCTTCATGGACCATCATCTCAGGCACCACCGCAGAGCGCTTAACAACACTGCCATCAGGCGCCAGGTTTCCTTTCAGTACTGCAAGTCCGCCCGTTGCAGAGTAAGGATTGTCAAGGGGCCTTATGACCTCCGGATTTTTGTTTACCGCACCTGCAATATTTTCCCCTATCGTTTTTCCTGTTACTGTCATACAGCCTGCATTTAAGAGTCCTGCGTCTGACAGCTCTTTCATAACTGCATATACGCCGCCTGCCTCATTCAGGTCTTCCATATAGGTAGGGCCTGCAGGGGCCAGATGGCATATATTAGGTGTTTTTTCACTGATTTCATTGGCAAATGCAATATCAAAATCAAATCCAACCTCATGTGCAATGGCCGGTAAATGAAGCATGGAATTCGTAGAACACCCCAGGGCCATATCCACGGTAAGGGCATTTAAAATAGCGTCCTTTGTCATAATATCCCTTGGGCGGATATCCTTACGGTACATTTCCATCACCGCCATGCCTGCATGCTTTGCCAGTTTGATTCTCTCCGAATAGACAGCGGGAATTGTCCCGTTTCCCTTAAGTCCCATACCAAGAGCCTCCGTAAGGCAGTTCATAGAGTTTGCCGTATACATACCGGAGCAGGATCCACAGGTTGGGCATACCTTTTCTTCAAACTCTCTCACTTCTTCTTCTGTCATGGTCCCTGCCGCATGGGAGCCGACCGCCTCAAACATGGAAGACAAACTTCTCTTTTGCCCCTTTACACGGCCTGCCAGCATAGGACCGCCTGAAACAAATACGGTAGGTACATTAATCCTTGCCGCTGCCATCAAAAGGCCCGGCACATTTTTATCACAGTTTGGCACCATAACCAGCGCATCAAACTGATGGGCCAGGGCCATACATTCTGTGGAATCTGCAATCAAATCTCTTGTAACCAGAGAATATTTCATCCCAATATGCCCCATTGCAATACCATCACAGACCGCGATAGCCGGAAACACAACCGGCACGCCTCCGGCCTGGGCTACCCCCAGCTTAACGGCTTCTACTATCTTATCCAGATTCATATGTCCCGGAACAATCTCATTGTAGGAGCTTACAATACCCACCATGGGCTTTTTCATTTCCTCCTCGGTAAATCCCAATGCATTAAACAGACTTCTGTGAGGGGCCTGCTGTATACCTGCTTTAACATGATCACTTTTCATTTTTTACCTCCATGCCGGAGCAATTTTTGCGAAGTTTTCCGAAGGAATACTTCTGGCCGCATAAGCCAAACTTCAAATTTGGCTCATGTGATTTTGGGTTTGTGGCTCCGGCACAAACCCGTGGTTGAAAATTTTAATTATAGCTTCATCTCTTTTTTACATAAAGGACGTAGTCCTCATTTTCATAAATCCTGCTCATATCCTGTTCCATATACTCCCATGGAATTGTGTCATAATAATGATAAAACTCCCAAACCATTTCATCAAAATCCGGCTCCGTCATTCTTTTATCCAAAAGAACAACATCCGCGCCTTCTATCTGTGTATTTTCACAGCGGATCCCGTAAAGGAAATACAACAAATACTGCTGATTACAGTCCGTAACACAGAAGTGTTCCCATTTATCTATGTCTGCATTTGCAAGGGCATCCTCTATCTCATGCTCCCGGTCTCCGTATTGGACATTGTATCCTGAAAAGAAAAGGCATTTTATCCCAAAAAGTCCAATCAGTAAAAATACCAGCCAAAAGACTCCTTTTCTTTTCCCTTCGTCCGGAATTTTGGCACATGCACTATCCAAAGCCTTCTGCAAAAGTAACACAATCAAAACGGCAAGCAGCACACCGCCATAAGTGAAAACCCTGTAATAAGGCCGTTTACACTGTATAAACAGACAGACCGGAACAAAAATACTTCCCATAAATACACAAAGATATAACAGTAATTCTTTATCCATATGCCGGCATCCAAAGCCCGACAGCGATGGATCCGTACTGCGCTTTATGCTCTGCGCTATTTTCCTGGCAAGATAGATAAGTCCTCCTGCCCACACCAGCGCTATCACTCCCTGAAGAGAATTGTAGTAATAGCCAAATAAAGTGCCAAACCATTCTATAAGCCTGCCTGTAAAGCCTGTCCTGTCCTCACTTTGTATATACGGTGTATCCAGCATATATTCCATACCTCTGCCTATTGCCGCAAAGGGAGCATTCAGTATCATCTTCACATGTCCCATGCCGTAATAGGTGCTGGCCACATCCTTCACCAGAAGGTTGGAACCGATAGCAAGCCAGATAGTGGTATAGAGGAAAACGGTTCCCAGCGCTGCCACAAGGCTGGCTATTATAAGCATTGCAAGCTTTTTAAAGCTTTCCGCCTTTTGGTCCTTTCGTATTCCTTTTAATAAAAGATAAAGACCTCCTGAAAGACAAAGGGGAACAACCCAGTACACATTGCTGCTAACCGTATACAGCCCCAAGACAAGTGACAACGCATAAATCACATAGCTCTTTTTGGGTGCCCTTCCCTCCCTGCAAATGCAAATCAGGCACAGCCATGCCGTGAGATAACTGGTAATCCCAAGGGTATATCCTCTCCCCTGTACCGCAAGCTGATTTACCAGATTCATCGACAAATACAAAACAACTCCTGCCAAAGGCCAGAAGCCCTTTTTGTAATTTTGAATAATTTTATAAAGAAGGCACATATTCGCCAGTGCGCACAGGTAAGAAATGCCCCGCAGGCTGATATAAGGATTCCCTAAAAAGGCAAGACAGGCCGAAAGCACCGAATATCCTACATGGTTGTTTGGCAGCGGCCAGTGAATTGCCGCATATACCGGCCCTTTACTGATAAAATAGTAGTAAGTGTACAATTCATCATACCATGGTGTCAGCGCAAACATGCGGTAACCATAGTAAACTGCCATGATCGCAAGCAGAAAAAAAAATGCAATTTTTCCCTGTCTGTCCGTCTTCTGTCCGCCCGGATATGCTTTTAGCTGTTTATCTGATTTCATCTGCTAACAAATCACCCATCTCTTTACAGCCCACCAGCCGGCATCCCTCTGACATGATATCCGGGGTGCGGTAGCCTTTTTTCAAAATATCCTTAACAGCTTTCTCCACGGCATCCGCCTCCCTGTCAAGATCAAAGGAAAAGCGCAGCATCATAGCTGCAGATAAAATTGTCGCAACAGGATTTGCAATATCTTTTCCCGCAATATCCGGAGCCGAACCATGGCTTGGCTCATACAGGCCAAATTTGCTGTCATTTAAAGATGCGGATGAAAGCATGCCAATAGAACCTGTTACCATGCTGGCCTCATCAGAAAGAATGTCGCCGAACATATTCTCCGTCAAAATCACATCAAACTGAGCCGGATTCTTTACCAGCTGCATTGCACAGTTATCCACCAGCATATGCTCTAAAATTACTTCAGGATAATCTGCCGCCACTTCTTCCACCACCTTGCGCCACAATCTTGAAGAATCCAGCACATTGGCCTTATCCACACTTGTAACTTTTTTGCGGCGTTTCATTGCAATCTCAAAGCCTTTTTTTGCAATCCTGTGAATTTCATTTTCGTTGTAAGTAAGAGTGTCCACCGCTTTTCGCACACCACCCTCCTGCGTGGTATAGCGCTCTCCAAAATATAAACCGCCTGTAAGCTCACGCACAATCACCATGTCAAACCCGGCCTGGCTGATTTCTTTTTTTAAAGGACAGGCATCCGCCAGCTCATCATAAAGAACCGCAGGCCTTAAATTAGCAAACAGGTTAAGCGCCTTACGCAGTGCCAAAAGTCCTGCCTCCGGCCGCAGATTCGGTGCAAGCTTATACCATGGCGAGGTTGCCGTATTACCGCCTATGGAGCCCATAAGCACACAGTCGGCCGCCTTGGCCATCTCTATGGTCTCCTCCGTGAGTGGAACACCGTGCACATCTATGGCAGCACCTCCCATTAATAGATCCGTATATTTTATTTCATGACCATAAACATCTGCAATTCTGTCTAAAATTTTCTTAGCCTGCGCTACAATCTCAGGTCCGATACCGTCTCCCGGTATACACGCAATATTTAACTTCATTTCCATACCTCCCTGCCCGATGCACGGGCCTGTGCATACAACGCCCACTCTATGCGGGCTGCTCTTATGATAAAACGCTGCCACGCTTCGCGGGCTAGCTTATTTAATAAAATAAGACGCATATCCTGCGCCTTATTTCCATCCATTAGCTGACTCTTATCATTGTTTATTCCGCATCAGCCTTTTCGACCTGTGCAATTGCGGTCTTCTGCATGGGAATACGGCAATTCTTATTATTACCGAATTCTACGATCACCGTATCATCCGTAATATCTATAATGATTCCGTAAAAACCACTGTTGGTAAGTACACAGTCCCCTACCTCAAGGGTAGAGAGCATGGCAGCCATCTTCTTCTGTTCCTTCTTCTGTGGACGAATCATAAAGAAATAGAAAAAAGCCCCGATCAGTACCAGATAAACTATCATGATTATACCGCTTCCGGCTCCCGCAGCAGCTTCACCACCTGTCAGTAAAATACCCATTTAAATTTCCTCCTAAAAAATATATTTTTTATTACATGACAACTTTTCCCCTACAAGCTTCACATTAAGTGCAAATTTCAACACCAGACTGTTACTATCATACACAATTAAACCATTAAAAACAAGTCCTTTTCTAATTTTTATACATGGGCAGGGGCTCCTGAAGTTACCTGGAAGAAATCATACCTGCCAGTTTTCTTTGTTTATAAGCGGCAAATTCACCCGCATCAAGCGCATCCCGTATTTCCTCCATCATGGTATTATAAAAATACAGATTGTGAAGCACACAAAGCCGCATTCCAAGCATTTCTTTTGCCTTTAGCAAATGTCTGATGTAGGCCCTGGAATATCTCCGACATGCCGGACAGCCGCATCCCTCCTCAATTGGTCTATCATCCATCTCATATTTAGCGTTAAAAAGATTTATTTTTCCATGATTGGTGTACAGGTGCCCATGACGGCCATTCCGGCTGGGGTAAACGCAGTCAAAGAAGTCAATACCTCTCTCCACTCCCTCCAAAATATTGGCCGGTGTCCCCACTCCCATGAGGTAAACGGGCTTATCCTCTGGCAGAAACGGTACTGTTTCTTCTATAATGTGGTACATTTCCTCATGACTTTCCCCTACCGCCAGACCTCCGATTGCGTAACCGTCAAGTCCTAACCCTGCAATTTGCTTTGCATGTTCTATTCGTATATCCGCATAAACGGCACCCTGATTGATGCCAAATAAAAGCTGTTTTTTGTTAATAGTGTCCTCCAGGCTATTGAGTCTGTCCATCTCTTTCTTACAACGTTCAAGCCACCTGCTTGTTCGCGCCACAGATGCCTGAACATAACTGCGCTCCGCCAGACTGGGAGGACATTCATCAAATGCCATCGCAATAGTAGAGGCCAGATTGGATTGAATCTGCATACTCTCCTCCGGTCCCATGAAGATCTTGCGTCCGTCAATATGGGAATGAAAATAGACCCCTTCTTCTTTGATCCTGCGAAGGCCTGCTAAAGAAAAAACCTGAAATCCTCCTGAATCTGTGAGGATGGGTCTGTCCCATGACATAAATTTATGAAGCCCGCCAAGCTGTTTTATTATTTTATCGCCCGGCCGGACATGCAGATGATAGGTATTGGATAATTCCACCTGGGTGTGAATCCGTTCCAAATCCTCTGTGGAAACAGCTCCCTTAATTGCCGCCACCGTCCCTACATTCATAAAAACAGGGGTCTGTATTATACCATGAACGGTTGTAAATTCTCCGCGTTTTGCCCTTCCTTCCTGTTTTAACAGCCGAAACATAATTTTACCTCCAATAGTTTTCGTTACAGGTATTTTTCCCAGAATTCCTCCAGGCACAGCCCCTCCTCCATCATTATCCCGGCCGCTTCCTTTCCCACATAGCGGAAATGCCAGGGCTCGAATTCAATACTTGTAATATATTCCTTCCCTTTCGGATAGCGCAGGACAAAGCCATACTCCGCACAATTCTCCACAAGCCATATTCCTGCTTCCGTTTCCGCAAAACCTTCATCCAAATTAAGATAATAATCAGCGACAATGTCAATGGCAAGCCCCACCTGATGCTCACTTGCTCCCGGTACCGTCACGGTCTGGGATGCAAGCTTATAGGCTTCCATATAAGTCATATCACTGGCCATATAAGTCTTAATCTTACGGTTAAATAAGACCTTCTGCCGGTTCATATCACGGTACGGCGAACAGATGGCAAGATTTATCCCTTCATCCCCGGCATCCTGAATCATAGAAAGCAAATCCTCAATAATTCTCTCGTCACACTTCATGGTTCCCTTCATGGTTTTAATCGGCCCAAGAGTAAAAGAATAATCTGCCGGAATCGGATGCTGTTTGTTAATCAGCATCAGCCTCCAGTCATCTTTATCAAAAACTATCTGCTCTTTTTGATCTTGCCTGTCTGAATTGTCTTTCTTAACTTCCCCGTTCTCTTCCACTTCTTTGCTTAAAGGCGTATTCCCGTCCACAATTGTTTCTCCCTGTAAGCCGGCCCCCTTCGCCTGAACAAGCGCAGATGCAATATCCGCCGTATCCGCCCGGGTCTCTGCTTTTTCCTGGGCAGAGACAAACCCTCCTTCTTCATAAAAAACAGGAAAAGCAAAGCTGTTGGCTGTCACAAAACAACATAAAATAAAAATAACGCATGCAAACCGCCTGGTTTTCTTCCTGCCATGCTCATATAGCTGATACATAAACATACTAACAGCAAGCCCTGCCACTGCCGGAATTCTCCACAATCTGCCGCGCCTTCCCATATCTATAAAAAATCGTATTATTTTTTTATATGACTTATTCTCCATCCTTCATATTCTCCACCCATCCCCCGCCGTATGGCAATACACATAAATATTTTACACAAATCTTTCGCATTCTACAATAGTTGATAGAAAAATAATTGTAAAATAATTTTTTATCCATTATAATCCAAGTTATGGGTACGATGTTACCCAAAAAATACTGACATTTTAAATTATGAAAGGAGAATTTATGGCGGGATCAACATTTGGAACCATATTCAAAATATCCACCTGGGGAGAATCCCACGGAAAAGCCCTGGGTGTTGTTATTGATGGCTGTCCGGCAGGCCTTGCCCTTGACGAATCGGATATCCAGCCTTATCTTAACCGCAGGAAACCGGGACAGACTTCTGTTTCCACCCCCCGGAAGGAATCCGATCAGGTGGAAATACTCTCCGGCACCTTCGAGGGCAGAACTACCGGCACTCCCATTTCCCTTATCATTCCAAATACCTCACAAAAATCTTCCGATTACAGCGAAATTGCTTCTTATTACAGGCCCGGGCACGCGGATTTTACCTACGATGCCAAATATGGTTTTCGGGATTACAAAGGAGGCGGGCGTTCCTCCGGCCGGGAAACAGCGGGCCGGGTAGCAGCAGGCGCCATAGCGGCAAAGCTGCTGGCTGAAATGGGCGTCACCGTTACCGCTTACACCAAAGCAATTGGTCATGTTTCCATAGATATGGCCCGCTTTGACAAACAGCTTATTTTCTCCACCGCCACCTGTATGCCTGACGAAGCTGCAGATAAGGCAGCTATGGCTTATCTAAAAGAATGTATGGAAAACAAAGATTCCTGCGGAGGAATTGTTGAATGTGTGGTAGAAGGACTGCCTTCCGGAATTGGAGATCCGGTATTCGAAAAGCTAGATGCCAACCTTGCAAAGGCCGTAATGTCCATTGGCGCCGTAAAGGCCGTGGAAATCGGTGACGGCTTTCAGGCCGCGCTGGCCAAAGGCTCCGCCAACAATGATCCGTTCCAAAGCTCAGATGGCAGAATTTATAAAACAGCCAACCATGCCGGGGGAATTCTTGGCGGTATCAGCGATGGTTCGCAAATTATCCTTCGGGCCTTCATTAAGCCCACGCCGTCTATTTTTTCCACGCAAAAAACCGTAAACAAATCCGGGGAAAACATTGAAATCGCCATTAAAGGACGCCATGACCCTGTCATTGTTCCCAGGGCTGTGGTAGTTGTGGAGGCAATGACTGCACTGACTGTTTTAGATGCCTGCCTGCTGGGCATGAGTGCACGGCTGAATTATCTGACCGCTTTTTATAAAGCCGGGACAAAGACACCGTGATTATCCCTGCGCGGGCCGGATTATTGAACAAACGCCTCCATGCTTCGCCAGTCGGCTTATTAAACAAACGCCTCCATGCTTCGCCAGTCGGCTTATTAAACAAACGCCTCCATGCTTCGCCAGTCGGCTTATTGTAAAAAAAAGTTGGCTCTACGGCCAACTTTTTTAAGATCTCAATTTGTAAAAAATTATACAGTTAGGCTGGGCAACCGGTATTGCCTTTCCATTCATGACAATCGTCTTTTTCTCCATATCCACGTTAAAAAATGTCATGGTATTGGTTTCATGATTTAAGGAAACAAGATGCTTATTATCCGGAAACAGTGCAGCATCCTTGGGGTAATCACCGCTAATCGGCAGGCACAGTATCTTGGAGAGCAGCCCCGTCTTCTGATCAATCGAATAAAGCACTACACTGTTATCGCCTGCATTGGAACTGCATAAGTATTTAAAATCCTCTGAAAGATTAAGAGCGCTGGCCGCCGATCCGCCTGCATGATAAGTATTGAGGGTAGAAATATTCTGAATTTTGTCAAAAACCGGAATGCCATGCTCATCAATGGAATATCTGTACACATCAATGTAGTTCTTAAGCTCATGTACGATATATACAATTTTTCCATCCCTGGAAAATTTCAGATGGCGGGGAGCTGATTCCAGCTCACTTCTTATAATATCTACCTGGCGCAGTCTCCCGTTTAAATGATTAAGCTCATATACGATTACGTGATCCATACCCAAATCTGCTGCACACAAGAATTTATTATCTCTTGTCATTTTCACGCAGTTAATGTGCGGCCTGAAAGTTCTTTCCGCAATACTTCCAAGGCCCTTATGAAAAATCTCGTCCGTAATTTCGCCGATTGACCCGTCTTCTCTCACCCGCAGCACAGTCACCTTTGCATCATGATACCCGGCCACAAAAAGAAATTTATCTTCATAATCTGTTGAAAGGTAACATCCCCTCATTCCGTTAATGGAAGCATGATTGATTACGGAAAGTCCTCCATCCTTCAATATTTTATAAGATTCAACTCCGAAATCCGTAATGGAATAAAGATATTTTTCATTATGCGATATTGTAACATAGGAAGAATTCGTTATTTCAACCTGATCCTTTTCATAAAGTCTTCCTGCTTCTAAATCCACATCATAAATCTTTATTCCAAAACTGCTTTTGTTCCCTGATGTATAAGTGGATACATAGGCTACATATTTTTCTTTTTCCATGACGATCCTCTCTTACTTTTCCTTTCACGAGGCAGCCCCTTAGATAAGCCGGACTGTTAACTCATGAGTACTTCTTCCTTTTCTGCTCCCATTATAGCACAGGAATTTTTATCATACAACAAAAGAAACAATACCTATAAAATTTATAAACGAATCTGCCCGTCCCCTTTAATTGCGTATTTGTACGAGGTAAGCTCCTTAAGTCCCATGGGGCCTCTGGCATGAAGCTTCTGTGTGCTGATACCGATTTCCGCTCCAAAGCCAAACTCAAAGCCGTCCGTAAACCTTGTAGACGCATTCACATAAACGCATGCCGCATCCACTTCATTCAAAAATTTCTCCGCATTTTCTCTGTTTTCCGTAATAATGGTTTCCGAATGCTTCGTGTTGTACTTGTTAATATGCGCAATAGCCTCCTCCACAGAGGCAACTGTCTTCATGGAAATAATATAATCCAGGTATTCCCGCCCATAGTCTTCCTCCGTGGCAGGTTTACATTCAATCACCTGTGCCACCTTCTCATCGCCGCGGATTTCCACCTGATATTTATTCAGCGCATCATAAAGCTCCGGAAGCAGTTTATCCTTCACCGCCTCATGAATAAGCAAAGACTCACAGGCATTGCACACGCCTATCCGCTGTGTTTTAGCATTTATGATAATGGAAACTGCCATATCGCAGTCTGCAAACTCATCCACATAAACATGACAGTTGCCGGTTCCTGTTTCAATCACCGGTATAGTGCTGTTTTCCACTACACTCTTAATTAAACCGGCTCCGCCCCGGGGTATCAGCAAATCCACATACTCTTTCAGACGCATAAACTCCTGTGTCACCGCTCTATCGGTGGAGGCAATCAGCTGCACCGCATCTTCCGTAATCCCTTCCGCCCTGAGAGCATCCCTGATTACATCGGTAATTGCTCTGTTAGAGTAAAGGGCATCGCTTCCCCCCTTTAAAATAACCGCATTTCCGCTTTTAAAGCATAGACCAAAAGCATCCGCTGTAACATTAGGACGGGATTCATAAATGATGCCAATAACCCCCATAGGAACTCTGCGTTTTTCTATTATCAGTCCATTAGGCCTTTTGAAGGATTCCATAACCTCCCCGATTGGGTCCACCAGCTCCGCAACCTGCCTAAGTCCCTTAGCCATTCCATTAATGCGTTCCTTTGTAAGACGCAGTCTGTCAATCAGACCGGGATGCATTCCCTTTTTCACACCTGCCGCAATATCCTTTTCATTTTCCGCCAGAATGCGTCCGCTTTCTCTTACAAGCGCATCTGCCACTGCAAAAAGCGAACGGTTTTTTGCATCAGTGGTTAACTTCTGCAATTCATACTTGGCCGCCGCCGCATTTTTGCCCAACTGTACTAATGTCTCCATACTCCCCCTGTCCTTTCCATTTTAGCCGTTTTATCGGATAATTTCCTTTTCCGTTATGATAATATCCGGCTTTTTATCATGCAGTTCTACCGGAACCCTGCCAGCCATCTGGCATGCAAATGCAAGACCAGCACTGGAAAGCACAGGAAAGGCGGCAAGAAAACGATCATAAAATCCTTTCCCATAACCCATCCGGCCTCTTTCCCTGTCAAACACGGCTAACGGTACCAAAATATAGCCTGCCTCTTTCTTTGCTCTCTGTAAATCAAAAAGCCTGTCAGGGCGGCCTTTTGGCTCTCTGATTCCCTGATAGCCGCTTACAAAATCTTCCATGCCGTCCACCTGGTAAAACCGGATGTCCATTCCTTCCACTTTCGGGGCAAACACCCTCTTTTCCAACCTGAAAAGTTCTTCCACCAGTCCGGTGGTCATAACTTCGCTGCGGTAATCCATATACACCAGAATATTTACTGCCTCCCGAAAAGCCCTTTCCCCTTTCAGCTGTTCCCAGATTCTTTCACTCTTTTCTTTTCTTTCACGCAAAGAAAGACTATCTCTATAAGCAAGATGTCTGCTGCGCAGTTCCTGTTTACTACTGATTCCTGTTTTTATCATAGACAGCCCCCTTTTATCCTAAAAATGCCGTTCTGACCGGTCGCTTTTAGCAATTGCCATGGCCACTTCCTCGGCTACCCGGATGCCATCCATTGCCGCCGAGGTGATTCCTCCTGCGTATCCCGCGCCCTCCCCACACGGGTACAGGCCCTTTAAGGAAGATTGCAGCTTTTCATCCCGCAGTATCCTGACCGGTGAGGATGTTCTGCTCTCTATCCCCTCCACCAGTACATTTTTATCGTTAAATCCTCTAATACTATTTCCAAACTGCTCCATGCCCTCCACAAACGCCCTGCCAAGGGCCCTGGGAAGTATTTCATGTACCGGCCCGAAACACCACCTTCCTTTGATAGCAGGCAGGAAATCATCCGGAATTTTGACAGTTTCCGGCGAAGGCGCCCTTCCTTTGTCCGTTTCCTGGCATCTGTCCTTCCCGCACCTGCTTTCCTCATATTCCTCTTCTTCCATTAAGGCTTTCCTGTAATCTCCATACCGCTGCACAGGTATCGCACCGCCTCCGGCTTTAAAAGCCCTTTCCTCCAGTTCCTGCTGAAATGCTACCCCGGCAAGAGGATGTGCCCTTCCGTAATCCTCCGGGGTAACTGTCACAATGATTGCACTGTTTGCATTGCTGCCGTCTCTTTTGCTGTAGCTCATACCGTTTACCGCAAGAAGTCCCGGCTGGGAGGATGCATTTACCACAAAGCCTCCCGGACACATACAAAACGAATAGATGCCTCTGCCGTCCTTTGCCCTGGCAGTCACCTTGTAAGATGCGTTCCCCAGACTCTTTATTTCCCCTCTGCCATACTGGGCGTAATTAATCAACTCCTGGGGATGCTCCACCCGCATTCCCACCGCAAATGGCTTTGCCTCCATGGAAATCCCTTTTTTATAAAGCATCTGAAAGAGGTCTCTCGCACTATGCCCCGGTGCTAAAATAACATATTCGGCTTCAAACATCCTGCTTCCGTTTACAATAACTCCCTCCACATGTCCTTTGGCACATACAAGATCCGTTACTTTAGCCCCAAAGTGTACTTCTCCTCCCATGTTTATGATATCCTGACGCATATGCGCAACAATCTTACACAGTTCATCCGTGCCGATATGAGGCTTGTGGTCATAAAGAATTTCCTTTGGCGCTCCTGCCTCCGCCAGCAGGGCTAAAACCTTCCGGTTTCTTCCGTATTTATCCTTCACAAGAGTATTCAGCTTACCATCTGAAAAGGTACCTGCTCCCCCTTCTCCAAACTGTACGTTGGATTCCGGATTTAACCGCCCCCTCTCCCAAAATTCCTGCACATCCTTAGTCCGCTGTTCCACAGGCTTTCCCCGTTCCAACAATATAGGACGAAATCCCGCCTTTGCAAGCATATATCCGCAAAAAAGCCCTGCCGGGCCGGTTCCTATAATTACCGGCCTTTCCTTGCCCTTATAGGATACTACAGGAAAGCGGTAAGGCCTTTCCTCCCACACCGCTACCCTTTTTTTATCGCACCTGCGGTAAACTTCCGCCTGATTTTTGACCTGCACATTTACAATATAATTGAAATAAAGCTCCGGTTTTTTTCTGGCATCAATGGAACGCCTGACTATGGTGATCTCCGGTTCAGGCGCCCCTTTTTGCAAGCGCAAACATATTTTTACCTGCCTTATAAGTTCCTCCGGCGTATGCTCTACCGGAAGTTTTAACTCACTGATCCGTAACATTTTTGCGAACCTTCTATTTGTCCATATCCGGTCCATCCGGCCAGTAATGCTCATTATCTATCATTTCTCTGGTAGAACTCCCTGCTGCATTCCTGCCTGCTATGTAACCGCTGCTCCAAGCCCATTGCAGATTGTAGCCGCCGCATTTTCCATCCACATCCACTATCTCTCCTGCAAAGTAAAGACCATTTACAATCTCCGATTCCAATTCGGTGTTTACCTGTTCAAAGCTGACACCGCCTGCACATACCTGAGCATTTTCCATTGAATTGACACCACTGATATGAACAGGAAATTCTTTGCACTTTTGGGTAATTTCCCAAATTTTTTCATATCCGGCTTTCCCGGCCGGCATATCCGGCTTAAGCCCGGCCTGCTTAATCATAACCATATTAATTTTCTTATTTAAGGTTCCGGTGAAATAATTTTCCAGTGTCTTATGAGACTGCCCTTTGTATCTTAATCTGCTCATACAGGAAAGTGCATTATCAGGCTGATCCGGATAAAAATCCACCAGCACGGATACATCCTTTCCTTCCTTAAGCGCATAAGAGACCTGACGGCTCATTTGAAAAACAGGAATGCCTGAAATCCCGTAATCGGTAAATTGCAGCTCTCCTTCCTCATCGTCTGCCTTTAGTCCGTTTATCAAAAGAGTAACTTTAGCCTGGCATCTGACGCCGGAAAGACCTTTTATAAAAGTCTCGTCACTCTTTAACTGCACAAGCCCCGCAGCCACATCCTTCACCTGATGCCCAAATTCCTCCGCCAGCTTATAGCCGGTCATACCTTCTCCTTTTTTAAGGCCGGCAGGACTTCCGCAGGCGATGATAACCTTATCAAATAAACAGCTGTTTCCCTTTGTATCCTTTATGATGAACATACCTTCCGCATTCTTATCGGCGCAGACAATCTCCGCCTCCGTCATAAGCTTCACTTCTGCCCTGTCAAGCTCCATGCGCAGAACATCCAAAACAGAAGACGCCTGTTCCGAATACGGATACAGATATCCGTTTTTCTCTTTTACCATCAGCCCTGTATCTTCAAAAAATGTAATGGCATCCCACACAGAAAATATTCCGAACATTTTGCGAAGCTTTTCCTTATCCTCACAATAATACTGGTCCATGGAAAATTCCGTATTTCCAAGATTACATTTTCCATTTCCTGTGGCAAGAATCTTTTTGCCCACCCTCTCGTTTTTTTCAAATAAGGTTACTTCTGCTTCATACTTTGCCGCAGTAACGGCCGCCATCATTCCTGAGGCTCCTGCTCCAATCACTGCTATTTTCGTTTTGTTTTGCATTATAATCCTCCTCATTTCTTTTGTTTAATAAACCTGTTTGCAAAACGCATATCCTCTGAAACGAATTGTAACAATTCATCCGGACTTTGTAATATTCTTCTACTTATATAATATAATTAACTCGAATAAGACTCAAGAAAATTATACAATTCTTTTTCATCATCTACAAATTTCATGGATAAAATCTCCTTTTGCAGGCTCTCCGGCAGATTCTCCACCAGAATATCCGTATCCATAAAAATATTTGTAAGACTTCTGTCGTATACAACCACATAATGGTTTTCATTAACCAGGAAAAAGCCGTCATCCCACACAGGCGGATCATAACTTTTTCTTACCACTACTCTGGCCGGAGAAAAGGATACAAGTTCCATAAAGGAAAAATCCTGCTCTAAATCTGTTAAAGACGGGTTTTGGTTGTACTCCTGAATCTCCATTACCAGCTTGTCCCGGTTAAGCCCCATAAACTTGTCAGGCGCGGCCTCCTCTTCTTCCACTGTTTCCCCAGTGGCCGTATTATATTTTAAGATCACATACTGTGTATTTGCTGTTACAATAGGTTCGTCATGGAGAGATACCTCTACCATGCCCTCCTTTGGCTGGCCTGACGCTCCTTCCGCAAGGCCTTTTGCAGATTCCCCTGTAAAGCCTTCCATAAAGCCGCCTGTATTTTCTCCTGTATCCTTTTCCGGTCCCTCCTCTGCTGCTGCCTTAATCTGTATATTTCCATTTCCCCTGCCGGGATAAAAATACTCCATAAGAACCATGTTAGAGGCAAACCCTAGAGAAAACATACTGATTGGATAAATGAAAAACAAACTGATACGTTTTACAAATTTCATAGCATATACACCTTTACTATTTCTTTCTAATCAGTATCAGTCAAAAAATGTAAATTTATTCAATCGAAAAATGAAGTAGTTCAGCCAGCAGTATCAGAAGTCTCCCTCCTGCCATTTCCTCCAGTTCACCGCTTTCAAAGGCCCGCAGCACCACCAAAAGCACCATATAGATGGCTGCGCCCATTAAAATACATATCACAAGCGATATAGCCGCTCCCGCTAAAGGCGTTAAAACTTTGTTAAGCAACAGCGCCGCCAGAGCCGCAACAGCAGATGACAGGAAGGTGACCCCGAAAGTTCTAATCCATTCCTGACGATATTGGTAAAGGCGGCTCACCGCCAAAAAGCCCAGAACAGCTGCGGTCCCATAAAATAAGATGACAGCAATCACGATTGCCAGCATACCCGCCTTTACTGTCTTTAAAAGTAAAAATGCACATCCGCCATGCAGCGCCAGAGCTATTGCCCCGATCGAAACAGCAATCTTTACTTTTCTTCCATATAAAAAGATTTCCATAAAAACAGATGCAAAAATTTGAAGTATAATGGCAGGGCACCATATCTGTACCCATATGGCTGTCTGGTGATTGTTCCCCTTAAACAGTAAATCTAAAATGCTTTCTGCCAATACAGCTACAAACGCCGCCGCAGGCATGGAAATTACCGCACACTGGTGTATTAAAACCCCCAGCTTTTCTTTTGCCAGGAGCTGATCGCCCCTCTCCATACCTGCCGCAATACGCTTTACCGGTGCAAGACACACCATCTGCATTACCCCGCATACGATACCTGTGACTACCAAGCACCTGCCGTAATATGCTCCCCACCAGGCCGCAAATGCGCTCTGCTCTTTATCGGAAACAAAAAGTAAATACTGATCTAACAGGGGCAGTATATGAAAACACAGGTAGTACAAACCATAAACCGTTTCCGTTCCTATAAGCGTATATAGAATCCGAATACCTGAATCCTGTGTCTTTTGCAGTTCCCTGCTTCCCTGCTTATTCATATTTCTCCTGAAAATGAAGTATAAAATAAGCACATGCAGAAAACAAAAAACCGATGCTGCAAGCAGTCCAAGAGACGCTCCCATGGCTCCATAAGCGGCCGCATAGTCATCATTTTGCAAAAGAGCTGAAACCTTCTGTCCATATTTGTGCAAAATGGAAGCGCCGGACAATCCTCCCAGAAATAGAAATACCACATGCAGAATCTCCGAATGCATTGCAGGAAGCTTAGAACCATTTCCCTGGAAATATCCTCTGAAAACTCCGGTTAATACGAAAAAAAACATTGCAGGAGCCATCACTCCGACTGACATTGCGGCAAGGGGCGCATGAAAAACCTTCTCTGCAATTTTCTGTCCTCCAACCCCTGCGGCAAAACTAAGTATAAGGCCAATCGCACCTCCTATACACAGAGCATTTCCCAAAACCTTCCCCGCGCTTTTAAACTGTGACCTTCTGACACGGTATCTGACATGAGCCGCAGCCGCTTCCGATAGTCCAAAGGAAAATGCCCCGGCCACAGCCAGATAAATTTCATTTGACAGTCCAAAGCAGGCAATTCCTTTATCGCCTATTATGCGCCCTAAGGGAATCCTGAAAATCAGCGTTCCTATAAGCGCAAGCCATACAACTGCCGTATAGTAATCCTTTCTTGATTTTCTCGCTGGTATCTTCATAATATCTGTCTTCTCCTGCCTTAACCTTAAGCCTAATCCACATCTCTTGTAATTCCCAGTGCCGCCAGTACCTTCTCCTGCTTCTCTTCCATCACACCGGCTTCCCCGCCTGTCAGGTGGTCGTACCCACACAGATGCAGCATACTGTGAGCCAAAAGAAAAGCAAACTCTCTTTTCTGGGAATGCCCGTATTTAAGCGCCTGCTCTGTCACTTTTTCCACGGAAATGATGATATCTCCCAAAAGAAGCTCCCCGCTGTCCGGTTCAAAATAATCCGCTTCCTGCCGCTCAACAATGGAAAAGTCCGCCTCCTTCTCAAAGTCAATCATAGGAAAAGAAAGCACATCTGTAGGGGAATCCACCTGCCTGTACATTCTGTTAAATTCATGAATTCCCTCATTATCCGTCAGCAGGAGATTTACCTGAGCCTCATAGGGACAATTTTCCTCTGAAAGCACCTGCTCCATAATAAGATCCAATATATTCTTTACATCAAAATCAAATGTAACATTCGTTTCGTTTTCAACGCAGGAAGTCATAATAATTTTTTTCCTCTGCCAGTATAGTTTTTATTTCTTCAATCTCCCTGAAGGAGATATTGCTTAAGGAGATAACGCCGCTCTCTATCTTTTTATCCAGTATGGCGCTGATAATCTGATAATAATCCAAATCAATCCGGGCATCCTTGGAAAACAAATAGCCGATAGATGAAATAACTGTATCACAGAAAAAAAGTACAACCGTTTCCTTTGATACAATTTTTTTGCGTTCGTCCAGGTATTCCTGCAGAATATCCTGAACATTCTGGGGGAAATTGTTTGCCTGTAAAATTTCCCTTGTTCTTTCCCAGCTGTTTTCCCCTCTGATAATGCCAATTCTGTGATAGTAGCCGCAGGCCTTTACAAGCGCATAGTCAAGCTCCAGCCTTTTAGCCGTCTTTTCACACAAATATGCCGTATGAACCGCATGGAAATATTCATCTCTGGAACCAGCCATCAGTTCCAGCAAAAGAGGATGTTCAGGATCATTTATGTCTCCATACCGATCCTGTCCCCGCCCCATCACAAGGCTTTTAAAAACTTTGAGCAGGATGGTCAGCAAAACAAAATTAACCAGGATATTAATCTCCGGTATAAAAAACATATGAAAGGAAAATACCTCGTTGGCAAATAAAACTTCCTGAAGGCAGAGACATACCATCTGTATCACCAGAGAAATCAGCATCGGCGTCCAGATTTTAAAGGCCTCATCCATTGCCGTGAACACTGCAATCCCCACCAGGCCGCTGATTAAATAAATAAAAAACGTCCCGCTTCCTGCCCCCTGCAGTAAAACCGATACCATCAGCAGCTGGCAGCCTGCACAAAGCCCTGTAATCTGATTGCTAAAGAGCATAAGTCCGATGAAGATTACCTGATAGGGCCATCCCCCTGCCGGAAGCAATGGAAACAAAACGCTTCCCACAAAGGAAATCACATAATAAAACACAAATCTTTTTAAGTTTCCGGCATTGCCATGTAAATAATCCCCATCCTCGCCGGCTTTTCCCAGCAAAAACCAAATAACCCCAGCCCCAACACCGGATAAAATTCCAATCCCAGCGATCTCCTGAACCGGTTTTTGATATAAAAATGCAGCGAAAACACTTCCGACAACTGTCAGAAAAAAAATACCCGCCTGAAGCGCTCCTGCGCCCTGTTTCCTGCCAGAGGGCTCATAGACCTTTTGCTCCTTTTTACTTTTTCCTGTCATAGCCTGTCCCTCTGCCTCCCCGTTTCCTCCTGCCGTTTTCTTTATCAGAAGAATAATTCACAGAATGATTCCTGGGATTATTTTCATAATCCTCGTATGCCTTCACAATCTTCTGTACCAGAGGATGTCTCACCACATCACGGCTTGTCATCTTACAAAATGCAATACCCTCAATATTATGAAGCACCTTCAGCGCCACATCAAGACCTGAAGATACGCCGGGCGCCAAATCCTTCTGGGAAGTATCACCGGTTATAATTACCTTAGAGCCAAAGCCGATTCTTGTGAGAAACATTTTCATCTGGGCCGGAGTGGTATTCTGCGCTTCATCCAAAATAATATAGGCATTATCAAGGGTACGTCCTCTCATATAGGCAAGGGGCGCCACTTCAATCAGCCCCTTTTCCATATTTTTCATGAAGTTTTCCGCTCCCATAATCTGATGAAGTGCATCATATAAAGGCCTCAGATAAGGATCCACTTTACTTTGCAGATCCCCGGGCAGAAACCCCAGCTTTTCACCAGCTTCAATAGCCGGCCTTGTAAGGATAATTCTCTCCACTTCCTGATTCTTAAATGCGGTTATTGCCATAGCCATAGCCAGATAGGTTTTGCCTGTTCCGGCAGGCCCTAAGCCAAACACAATCATATTATCCCTGATTGCATCCACATACCCCTTCTGGCCTAAGGTCTTGGGCTTTACCGGCTTGCCCGAGACCGTATGGCAGATACAGTCTTTATCTATTTTAAGTAAAACATCATCATTGTCTTCCATATTCATTGCAATTGCATAATCCACATTTTGCTCCTGGATTATATTACCCCTCATTGAAAATTCTGTCAGTTCACGAATAATTGCCTTAGCCCTGTTTACATGCGTTCTGCTGCCGCTGATGCGCACTTTGCCGTTTCGATCCACAATAGACACCTGAAGCTGTCTCTCCAGCTTCTTTATATGGCTGTCAAACTGACCGAAAACATTTTGCTCATCCTCTGCCGGCACCTGAACTATTTCAGAGACTTCTTCCATCTACACACCTCTAAATTACTATTCCTGATTTTCTTCCGGTACGGTACCTTCCTCTATCTGCATCAGTCCTGTTTTCTTTTCTGTCCCTGTCTTTTCCACAGCAAGAAAATCAACCTTCATTTTCCATACACCGGAAACTTTATTTATTGTAACATTTTTTTCTATAATTTGAACCCCCTTTTCCTGTAAACTTTCTATAAATTTTTTTATTTTTTCTTCAAACAGCCCTTTTACTTCCTCTTTCTTGTATATTTTTTCCTCTGTCACATATTCTCTAATGTGGTCGCACCCAAAATATAATGGTAAATAGTAGTTTTCAAACAGCTTAAGCTGGTCTTTTTCCTCCACGACATCAAATTCTTCATATTCTCCTCCAAAATCCGGTATATTCACCTTTTTGGTCCCCACCATGACAAAAGGACGCTTCTTTTCTTTTCCCGTATACTGCTTTTGTTCATACTTTTCGTCTATATCCTCTGTCAGCCGGTAAACACACCGCAGCAAAATGTCGGCATCTGCCCTGCAATACTCGTATTTCCTTACCGTTCCGTCCTCATTCATGATGGGTATGCCGCCTTCCACCAGCACATCGCCTTCTTTGACCATGTCCCCTGCGCTCACCTTTGGCGTGCCGCTGCGGGTCACAATACTGACAACCTCACCTTCCTTTCCGGCTACCAGATCAATCCCTTCCCCTTCCTGCGCCTTCTCAGGCGCCTTATCCTGCACCGAAATCAAATCATTTTCTTTAACCTGAATAAGCAGTCTCGTACCGTCTATACGGGCGGATGTCCATGTGACAATATCAAACTCACTTCTGATATTTTTTTCCAGCTGTTCAATAACCACATCATCCTTTTTCATCCCCACCTGAAAGCCATTTTCATATAAAAAATCCTGAAAAATATCTGTAGTCACATAATAATTTCCTTCCACCTCAATGGCCCAGATATACCTTGACATCCACATCCAGAAGAAAAGACTGCCCAAAAGTCCTGCAAGAAATATCCGGCGCCTCCACATCCGCGGCGAAAGAAAGGGTAGTCCATAACGCTTTGTTATGACTACCCTGGTTCCCGTTTTTCTTGTAATGCCCTTAATCTGGTAAAATCCCTTCAGGCTGATTTTCATCATATAATATTCCCCGTAATTTTCGATATCCCAGAGAAATATATTGTGATTACTGCAAAGGTTCATGAATCTTTCCGGTGAAAAACCTGAAACCTTTATGAGCAGGTAACCTTTCATAAAACGAATGACCTGTATCATACTAATCCCCCACGCTTCCAACAGCCCGCAAATTTGGGCGTTAAGCACAAATTTGTGATTGATAAAATCGGCCGACAGGCCGATTTTTCAATCTAACCCCCATGCTTCCAACAGCCCGCAAATTTGAGCCAAGACACAGATAGCGGCTCATGCGCTCCGCGAACTGCCCTTATGTTAAATCATGCCATATATCGGACCGCTTCTATGCATCCGCTTATTTTCATATCCTCATTAGTATAGTAGACAATATTCAGCCGTTTTCCGCAAATTTCAATTTTGCAGGTTTTGCCCTGCAGCAGGATAACCTGGCTGGTATACTCTATAATTCCTTTATAATTTTCCACAAACACATCCATATTTCCGGTTATCGTAACAATAGATGCTCCAAGCAAAGAATCCTTGGGAAGACGGAGGGATTCCACCACAAGCTCTTTTCCCATGCTGCGGCCTCCTTCTTTCCTTTCTTCTCTGGTTCTGTTCCAGTTATTTTTTAATTTTCGGTTTCCTTTTTTCATCATAGTTAACTATATGATAAGAGGCGGGCCGCTATACCTGTTTTACAATGCCAATGATAAAGGAATATTTTTATTAGTATTCCGGCAGTTTTGTAAAATTAACTTGTTTCCCATCAGCCACACCTACATATAGTTCCTCTGTATTTCGTCCAATCCTCAGATAATGCTCTATGACAAATTTAGCGGTAAATTTTACCGGCTCACTTATGATATGGTTCTCCTTTTATAATCCGATACCCCCTGTATATCTGCTCTAATAAAATAATACGCATTAATTGATGTGGAAAAGTCATATTGGAAAAGCTGATGGCCTGATCCGCCGCCTTCGACACGCTCTCATGAAGCCCAAGGGAACCGCCTATCACAAAGATAATATGGCTTTTCCCCTGAACTGCCAATTGGTTTAACTGATTTGCAAAGGATACCGAATCCGGATTCTTTCCCTGGATTTCCAGGGTAAAAACATAGGCATCCTCCTTTATGAATTTTAAAATCCGGGCCGCTTCCTTTTCTTTAATAAGCTCCTCTAAGGCCTCCCCTGCATGATCCGGAGTCTTCTCATCCGCCACCTCAATTATCTCCGGCCTGCAGTATCTGCCAAGGCGCTTTACATATTCTGAAACAGCCTTTCTGTAAAAATCTTCTTTTATTTTTCCAACACAGATAA
This sequence comes from Parablautia intestinalis, assembly GCA_003612395.1. GTDB lineage: Bacteria > Bacillota > Clostridia > Lachnospirales > Lachnospiraceae > Suilimivivens > Suilimivivens intestinalis. The sequence goes on along the minus strand of RAYQ01000017.1, from coordinate 77,250 downwards.
GAGTGATTTTCAAACTTTATTTTCCTCAAAAATGTCTGAGTAGGTTTCCTCTATAAGCCTGTCCAGATACCCCTCGTCCAAATTTAAAAACTGCTTTTTGATTGCTTTTTTTATGTAGTCAAAACGCGGAAAGTACTTTAATTCCTCCGGCTGGCCGCCTAACCCCAGACTCTCATCTATTACATTCCCTTTCAGGTTTTCCATACACCATTTTTGAACTTCCTTTGTGAGATTATTTTCGCTGGTGGCCTTTTTCTTCAAAATCTTAAAATTTCTCATAGAAATAATTCCCATGATGACAAACAAAACAAACAAAACCCCCATAACGCCCGTGATCACATATTTGTTTATGAGGGATACCCTGATATCAATTATCCCCAGGAAGAACAATATTACTAAAACAATCCCTGCGCCCCCCACAAGCAGCAGCGTATATGCCGATGTTCTGTTCTCCTCCGCCTTTTCCTCATTGTTCACATAAACCGGACGGTACCGGTAAGGTTCTTCCTCCTCATCATAAGAAAATGCTTCATCGGATTCGAATTCCTCTATGGATTCTTCCCCGGAATGAATATTTTCCCTGTCATTCGCATCAGGTACGGAGTTTACATATTCATCCTCTTTCTTGCCTGAAACCTCAGATAAAGCTTCCCCGCAAGGCTCATCTGTCAGCTCGCAGCCACAGTCTGCACATACCTTTATCCCCTCTACATATTCGCTTTTGCACTTTGGGCACCATGCCATAACCTATACCTCCTTTTACCCCTTCGTTTATTTTACTACGAATTGGCATAGGTTTCCACTATTTTATTTCGGAACAATCAGGCACGGCACCCCTATTCCCGTATTTTTTTTCGGATGGAGCCAGACATAGTTGTTTGGATCCTGTATCTCCACATAAACCGTTCTGTTTCCCTTTTTATCTTTATTTTCATTCTGATAAATCCACGCCCCGTGGTCAGCTTTCGCATTCCACTCCTTAGTGCTTTCATCCGCGTAAATCGTAATCAGATAAAACTCTCCGTTTATAAGGCCTTCATCATAGCTTCCAATGCGGTTTGTCACATAGCCTTCGTTACCTGTAACAAGGTTCATGTCATAATCATAATGTTCTGAGCCCTCTCCCTGGGGAAGATCATTTGCCCAGCCCCCTGTGTAATGATGATAGGTGTACAAATCATTTTTATTTTCAGTTTGGTGCACATGAAAATGCATCCAGGTTCCGTTTCCGCTTCTTTTGCCGTTTGCCCAGTCGCCATAATAGTACTGATTGTCTGCATACACAGCCACCCCTTTTCCGTTTGGCTGTCCGTCTGCATTGGTATCACCGTAATAATAAAAGTTTTTCGTTCCCTTAAGACTCCAGGACATGGCAAGATAATGATCCAGATAGACAAGATCATTTATGGCTTTCTGGTTGTTATCGCTCCAATAAGCCATCATATCCTTAAGCTGCTCCTCTTTATGAAATGTTACCTTACTATAGTCCTTTTGTGCTTTCATAACCTCCTGAAAAGGCGTAGGCGAAGCATCCGGAAGTGTTTCTTCGTCCTTCACATTACTGTCCGTATGTGCCCCATTGTCATCAGAACTGTTCACAGGATCCTGCACAGAATCAGCGGACTTGCCGGGATTTGCCACAGATGATGAGACCGCCTGCTTAGGAGATTCTTTGGCCTGTGCATCCTGATTCTCATCGGCATATTCCATAATATCCTGCTGTAAATCGGCAGAAACTTCTCCCCTTTTTTTCACACTGTTGACAGTCAGTGTAATTGCAAGAATGATAATAATAAGGGCAAAGGGAAGTACTGTCACCAGAATCTTTGCTTTGTCAATTCCGGAATATTCGTTATCATCATCCTCAAATAATTTTTTCATACTAATAGCTATGCTCCCTTCTCAACCTGCGAATTCCCGACAGCAAAAAGCGTAAGCTTTTTGTTGTATGAAGCCTTCAGGCACAATCTTCTTTAACTAAGGATGGCTGGCGAAGCCTGACATCCGTTGTTTTTTCCTACTATACTATATACAATTTAATTTACCTTATAAATATTATTAATATTTTCTTATTTTATATTTTTTATTACAATAAATTGACTCTCAAAGCGGGTCAGCGTATTGAATAAAAGGTGTAAAGCCGGATTTTACGGGCCTTACACCTTATTGTTATTCTTTATAAGCCCTTTTAGCTGCTTATCAGGCATCTTTTCCTGTCAGATAGGCATCAATGCCCTTTGCCCCCGCACGTCCTGCTCCCATTGCAAGAATAACGGTAGCAGCGCCTGTCACAGCATCTCCGCCTGCATAAACTCCTTCTTTTGTGGTCTTACCGAATTCCTCATCCGCAACAATACATTTCCACTTGTTCGTCTCCAGTCCTTCCGTGGTGGAAGAAATAAGGGGGTTGGGGGATGTTCCAAGGGACATGATCACAGTATCCACGTCTATCTCAAACTCAGATCCCAAAACCTCAATAGGGCGTCTGCGCCCTGAAGCATCAGGCTCGCCTAATTCCATTTTGATGCATCTGATTCCACGCACCCAGCCCTTTTCATCCGCAAGAATTTCCACCGGATTGGTGAGAAGGTTGAAAATAATGCCTTCTTCCTTCGCATGGTGCACTTCCTCCACACGGGCAGGCAGTTCTTCTTCGCTTCTCCTGTATACAATATGTACCTCTGCTCCAAGACGAAGGGCCGTTCTTGCTGCGTCCATAGCCACATTTCCGCCGCCTACTACCGCTACCTTCCTCCCCCGCATAATCGGTGTAGTGGATTCTTCGTCAAAGGCTTTCATCAGATTGCTTCTGGTCAAATACTCATTGGCAGAAAACACACCGTTTGCCTGCTCGCCGGGAATACCCATGAACTTGGGAAGCCCTGCACCGGAACCGATAAATACCGCGTCAAAACCTTCCTCATCTAAAAGCTCATCAATGGTAACAGCTTTTCCCACTACCACGTTTGTCTCAATTTTTACGCCCAGAGACTTGACATTTTCGATTTCCTTTGCCACCACTTTAACTTTAGGGAGACGGAATTCCGGAATACCATATACCAGTACGCCGCCCGGCTCATGAAGGGCTTCGAAAATAGTCACGTCATAGCCCATCTTTGCAAGGTCGCCTGCACAGGTAAGACCTGCCGGCCCTGAGCCGATTACAGCAACTTTCTTTCCGTTTTTGGATGATGCCCCCTGGGGCTTAATTTCATTTTCACTTGCCCAGTCTGCAGCGAAGCGCTCTAACTTACCTATGGAAACCGGCTCCCCCTTAATGCCTCTGATACATTTTCCTTCACACTGGCTCTCCTGAGGGCAGACACGCCCGCAGACTGCCGGAAGTGCAGAAGATACGCTGATTACCTGATAAGCTTCCTCAATATTTCCCTCTTTAATCTTTTCAATAAATCCCGGAATATCAATAGAAACCGGACATCCCTTGATGCACTGTGCATTTTTACAGTTAATGCATCTTGACGCTTCCGCCATTGCTTCCTCTTTATTGTATCCTAAACAGACTTCCTCAAAATTGGCTGCCCGTTCCATTGCATCCTGCTCTCTTACCGGAACCTTCTTTAATATGTCCATTATCTGTCACCTCCGCAATTTCCGCATCCGCCGTGATGGGTATCCCCTTCCTTCGCTTTAAGGAACGCCCTGCCTTCTTCCGTCTTATAGATCTGCTGGCGCTGCATTGCCTCATCAAAATTCACCTGATGTCCATCAAATTCAGGTCCGTCCACACAGGCAAATTTCACCTTTCCACCTACTGTTACACGACACGCGCCGCACATTCCCGTTCCATCTACCATGATGGGATTTAAGCTGACGATAGTCGGCAGATTAAGTTCCTTTGTAAGTTTGCAGACAAATTTCATCATTATCATAGGGCCAATTGCCACACAAACGTCATAATGCTTCCCCTCTCCTACCAGGTCGCTGATGGTCTGTGTGACCATACCGCTTCTTCCATAGGATCCATCGTCTGTGGTTATGTATAAATTGCCGGCCACTGCTTTCATTTCTTCTTCCAAAATAAGCAGATCCTTCGTTTTTGCGCCCACAATCACATCCGCATCAATACCTCTTTTATGGAGCCATTTCACCTGGGGATATACAGGCGCCGTTCCCACACCGCCGGCCACAAAAAGCATTTTTTTCTGCTTTAGCATCTCCAAATCCTCTGATACAAATTCAGAAGGACAACCCAAAGGTCCTACAAAATCATGGAACGAATCCCCGGCTTTTAAAGATGCCATCATCTGTGTTCCTGCTCCTACCACCTGAAATACAATTGTTATAGTTCCCTTTTCCCTGTCATAATCGCAGATTGTCAGGGGAATACGCTCTGCATCATCTGCTGCCCTGACGATCACAAACTGGCCGGGCTTGCACGCCTTTGCCACACGTTTTGCTTCTACCACCATATAGTAAATGCTGGCAGCAAGCTCTTTTGTTTCTAAAATTTTATACATTTCTGATTCCTTTCCCGGAACATCTTTGAAAAATCGGTCCTTCCGTCTGGCAGAAGGCATTTTACAAACACGCCCTGATTTATAAAATTTATACTTTACATTAATTAACCTGATTTCTTAGAGAAATCAGCCCCATCTGCCCGTTTTCATCATATGTCAGGCGGTTTGGCGCCCCTGTATAAACCTCCACGGCATACAGGCGGTCCGTTTTGGTCCGGACACCGTTATCTCCGTCAATATATTCATTCAAAACATAATAATAACCTAAATCAGCAATTTCCACAATAGTATCATACTGAAATACATATTTTCCCTTTATTTCCGTGGAATGCCCCTGCAGATCCGTAAGCACTTTCCGGTCATAAAGCGCCTTAACGACATTGTCAATGGCCTTTCCCACTGTCACATCTGTTTTCAGGGTAAAATCAAAACTTCTGCTTACAATTTCGCTCGAAACTCCCTCCGGAGAAATTGTCACAAACTTAAAATTTGACTTTCCAAGAGGCATTGCCACAGGCCCTGTATACTGCAGGCTGTCCTTTCCCGGATCACTGCCGTCTGTTGTATAATAAACCGTTCCTGTTTCATTTGTTCCCACCTCTATCATAGTGGGAATATCATAGTCGCCGCTTGCCAAAAACACCTCCGGCGCATCCGGCACAGTCAGATTAATCATATACCAGTTTCTGACAATATCGCTTTTAATCCCGTAATCATTCACAAACATTGCAGCTATCTGATATTCTCCCGACTCTAAAAACAGGGGAGCTGTATAAACTTCACTTTTTTCATCCGGGTTGCTGCCGTCTGTGGTGTAATAGATTTTCCCCGCAGTATTAGCGCTCATGGTCAGCAAAATCACCTCGTCATAATCTCCTGACGCATACCCAAACTCCGGTGAAAACGCCATATACTTCTGAAAATGATTTACGATTTCCTCATTCCCACAAGCAGAGAGCAGGGAAGCTATATCCTCATATCGTTTTTCTTCGTCATAAATAGCAATGATATTTTCATAAGCCCTTTCCTCTTCCTCATAAGTAAGATGCTTATTCCGAATGGACTTAATCAGCAAATCTGCCGCTTTTTGCTTCTCTCCCATCTTATAATAATAGGTGGCCTCCAATAAAACAATTTCAAAAGCATCGCCTTCAAGTATCCTGGCCTGCTCCAAAAAAGTAACCGCCCTTTCGTACTCTCCTCTCCCGGCGTATTCCCTGGCCTGCCCTATCTGGTAGGTTGCTGAAAATCTATGGTATAATGACACTGTCACAAAGGCGGCTGCCAGAATAACTACGGCAAAGCTTGTAAGCTTTATGATAAGCCATCCCCTTCTCTGTTCTTTTTTTAAGAAAAACTCATAAAGCTTATTTTTTTGAAACTCCCGGCTTCCTTTATCACCACTGTCATTTTGAGTATTATTTATTTCTTTATCTGAGGCAGTTCCCTCTATTTCTTCAGCAACTGTGGACAAGGTTTCCGTGATACTGTTTTCAATTTCCGGCTCAAAGTCGGGCACCATCTGAATTTCCGCCCCGCACTTTTCACAATATAAATGGCCTTCTGCCATTTCACATCCACAATTGTAACATTTCATAATAATTTAAATCCTCATTTGCCATCTCCGGCCTGGCCATACAGCTGAATCGATTTAACACAATTGTAAAGCAGCATGGCCACCGTCATAGGACCTACCCCTCCCGGAACAGGCGTAATGGCACTGCACACTTCTGCCACATCATCAAAATCCACATCTCCACACAATTTATTGTTTTCATCTCTGTTTATACCCACATCAATCACCACTGCGCCTTCCTTCACATAGTCTCTGGTGATCATTTTAGGCCGTCCTACCGCCGCAATCAAAATATCTGCTCTCTTTGTCACTTCCTTCAAATTCTTTGTACGTGAATGGGCGATGGTAACCGTGGCATTTTCCCGCAAAAGCAAAACAGACATAGGCTTTCCCACAATATTGCTTCTGCCAAGGACCACACATTCCTTTCCTTCTATCTCAATACTGCTTCTTTTAAGAAGCTCTATCACCCCTGCCGGTGTGCAGGACGCAAACCCCTGCTGACCAATGCACAGCGCACCCACGCTTTGCGGATGAAAACCATCCACATCCTTTTTAGGATCAATTGCCCTTATCACCGTGTCCTCATCAATATGCGCCGGCAGCGGAAGCTGTACCAAAATCCCGTTTACATCCTCTCTCCTGTTTAATTCCTCTATCAGGGCAAGAAGCTCCTCCTGACTTGTCCCTTCTGACAGTTCATAGGACAGGGAACCAATTCCTATGTATTCACAGCCCTTTTTCTTATTCCGCACATAAACAGCAGAAGCCGGGTTATTCCCCACCTGAATAACAGCAAGATTAATCTGTATTCCTTTTTTCTTAAGCTCCTGGACTTTTTTCTTAAGCTCATCCTTAAGTTCAAGGGAAATTGCTTTCCCGTCAATAATTGCCGCCATATAAATCCTCCCTTCCTGCCAATAGCCCTCTGTTTCCGTTCCGATCCAGTTAAACATAGTCTGTCTTTTTTCCGTTTTAAAAAAGTCCGGTAATCGCACCTTCTTCGTCTACATCAATGGAAAATGCCGCAGGTTTTTTGGGCAGTCCGGGCATGGTCATAACTGCTCCCGTAAGAACTACCACAAAGCCGGCTCCAGCCGAAACATAAGCCTCCCTGATATCTATTCTGAAGTGACGGGGACGTCCGAGAAGATCCGGATTGTCTGAAAGGGAATATTGGGTTTTTGCCATACACACAGGCAGATTCCCAAATCCCAGCTTTTCAAGCCTTTTAAGCTGCGCTTTCGCCTGAGCGGAATAATTAACCCCCTCCGCCCCGTAAATTTCTTCCGCCACCTTCTCTATCTTTTCCTCCAGACTTAATGTATCTTCATACAATACTTTAAAATGGCTCTCCTGCTTTTCCAGTGTATCCAAAACCACACCTGCCAGCTCTGTGCCGCCTTCGCCGCCCTTTTCCCAAACCTCAGAAAGGGCAAAAGCACAGTTCCTGCTTTCGCAAAACTGCTTCACATAAGCGACCTCGCCCTCCGTATCCGTGATAAAGCTGTTTAAGGTCACAATCACAGGCACCCCGTATTTTTGCAGATTTTCCATATGCTTTTCCAGATTGACGATTCCTGCCTTAAGAGCCTCTAAGTTTTCTTTATGAAGCTCCTCTTTCAGCACGCCCCCATTATATTTAAGGGCGCGAATCGTAGCCACAAGCACTACCGCATCCGGCTTAAGTCCTCCAATCCGGCACTTGATGTCAAAAAACTTTTCAGCCCCGAGATCAGCCCCAAACCCTGCTTCCGTCACCACATAATCAGCCATTTTTAATGCTGCCTTTGTAGCCCTTATAGAATTACAGCCATGAGCAATATTAGCGAAGGGCCCTCCATGCACAAGCGCAGGCGTATGCTCTAAGGTCTGAACCAGATTGGGTTTCATGGCATCCCTAAGAAGCGCTGCCATAGCTCCCACTGCCTTTAAATCTGCAGCTGTTACAGGCTCCCCCTGATAATTGTAGGCAACAACCATTTTGCCCAGTCTTTCCTTTAAATCTTTTAAATTCCGGGCAAGACAGAGTACCGCCATAATTTCCGAAGCAACCGTAATGACAAAATGATCCTCCCGAACAGTTCCATCTGTCTTTGCTCCAAGTCCCACCACGACATTTCTCAGCACCCTGTCATTCATATCAAGACATCTTTTCCAGACTACCTGACGGGTATCAATGCCCAGCTCATTTCCCTGCTGAATATGGTTATCAAGAAGAGCTGCCAACAGGTTATTTGCAGATGTAATTGCATGAAAATCTCCGGTAAAATGCAGATTTAAATCCTCCATGGGAACCACCTGGGCGTACCCGCCTCCTGCCGCTCCTCCTTTTACCCCAAAGCAGGGGCCTAAAGAAGGCTCTCTAAGGGCAATCACGGCCTTCTTCCCAAGCCTGCCAAAAGCCTGTCCGAGCCCTACGCTGGTGGTGGTTTTTCCTTCCCCGGCAGGGGTCGGGTTAATGGCCGTAACCAGAATCAGTTTTCCATCCGGATTTCCAGAAATCTTTTCCAGATACTCATCTGAGATTTTAGCTTTGTATTTCCCAAACAATTCCAGTTCATCTTCGCCCACACCAAGAGACTTTGCCACTTTTACAATTGGGTGGAGCTTTGCTTCCTGCGCAATTTGAATATCTGTCTTCATCTCATCTTCCTCCGTTTCTGCAATCCATCACTACAGCGTCTCTTCTATAAATCGTTCAAACTGTTCCTCACTCATCAGTACCTTGCGTGGCTTCGTTCCCTCCTCTTCTCCAACCACGCCGGCTTCGCAGAGCTGATCCATAATTCTGGCAGCCCTGTTAAACCCAATCTTAAACATACGCTGCAGCATCCCAATCGATGCCTTATCCTTTTCAATAATAAATTTAGCCGCTTCCACAAAATACTGATCCCGCTCTGAACCTTCTCCTGAACCGGCCGGACCTCCCGCCGCATTTCCAATAGTGGAAATCTTCTCCTGCACATCTGTATCGTAAATGTTGCCAAGCGTCTGGTTTTTAAGAAACTCCACCACGTCCGACACTTCCTTATCTGATACAAAAGCCCCCTGAACTCTGGCAGGCTTGCTGTATCCCTGGGGATAAAAAAGCATATCCCCTTTGCCTAACAGCTTTTCTGCTCCGTTCATATCCAGTATGGTACGGGAATCCACCCCGCTTGAAACGCTAAAAGCCACCCGGCTTGGCATGTTGGCCTTGATAAGTCCCGTAATGACATCTACGGAGGGCCTCTGGGTTGCAATGATCAGGTGAAGCCCCGCCGCCCTTGCAAGCTGGGCCAGACGGCAGATAGACTCCTCCACCTCTCCGGGACAAACCATCATAAGGTCCGCAAGCTCATCCACAATAATCACAATCTGAGGAAGCTTCTTTAAATCTCCCGCCTCCCCCTTCTCCTGCATGGTTTCTATCTTTTTGTTGTAGCCCTTTAAATCCCTTACATTAAAATCTGCAAACTTCTGGTATCTGTCATTCATCTCCGCCACACTCCACTGCAGCGCGGAGGAAGCCTTCTTGGGATCTGTCACCACCGGAATAAGAAGGTGGGGGATACCATTATAGACACTGAGCTCCACTACCTTAGGGTCAACCATAATAAGCTTTACATCATCAGGATGGGCTTTATACAGGATACTCATGATCAATGTATTAATGCATACCGATTTACCTGAACCGGTGGCACCGGCAATAAGCATATGGGGCATTTTGGCAATATCTGCCACCACCACCTTGCCGCCAATGTCCTTACCTACCGCAAAGGCAAGCTTGGAAGGAAACCCCTGAAACTCCTTGCTCTCCAGCAAATCCCGCAGGGCCACCATCATATTTTCCTTATTGGGCACCTCAATTCCCACAGCGGCTTTCCCTGGAATCGGCGCTTCAATCCGAATATCCGTAGCAGCCAGATTCAACTTAATATCATCAGAAAGACCTACTATCTTGCTAACCTTAACCCCCTGCTCCGGCTGTAACTCAAATCTGGTGACGGAGGGTCCCTGACTGATATCCGTGATTGTAACACGCACACCAAAGGTCTGCAAGGTCTGCTGAAGCCTTAACGCTGTTTCCTTTAATTCTTTTGTGGAATCGCCGCCCTTTTCTTTTCCCTTTACCAGCTTACTAAGGGGAGGGAATATGTATTTCTTAGGAACAGGCTTTTTTTCGGACATCCGTAAATTTTTTGCGGCATTGCACTGCTCATCCCCTGTGCTGCCGGCCGCAAAGGGCATTTCAGCGGAAGGCTTTTCCTTTGCAAAGCCTTCCTCCCAGGCCTTCTTTCCCCCTGCTTTAGCCGCCTCCTGTCCGGAAATATTCTCAGGTTCATGTGCGTATTCGTCTCTGCTGCCCATAGAATAATCTTCAAAAACACGTTCATCAGGTACATTCTTTTTATAGACAGGGCCTTTATCCTCCTGTGACGCAAACAGCTCCGTTATCTCCGAAAGCTCATCATATCCGTCCTCATATTCCTCTGTATAAGCGCCATTAATCCGGATTTTATCAAATTGAAAGGTACTCTGGTTATCCAGGGCAGATTCCTCATTTTCTTCCGGGGTCCGGCCGGTCACTTCTTCCATCTGCTCTTCAAAATCTGTCAGATTGATCTCATGAATATCGTCTCTTTCCCTGGTCCATTCTTCTTTTGCCGTAAGGGATGTATCTATCATCACACCGCTTACCTTTTTATCCATGCGCAGAATTTTCTCATTTTCACGTTCCTCGGCCCGGATCCGTTTTTCTTCTTCTCTGCGCGCTCTTTCTTCCTCCTGCTGCGCTCTGCGCTCCTTTGCCCGCTCCCTGCGGTAAGCCGCATCTTCCGCGGAACGCTCATAAACTTTTCTGCTTCCGGATTTCACCCCCGACACAAAAGATTTATCCGTCAAAACCACTATAGAAATAATTGCTGCCACAACTAAAATAAGGATTGTCCCTGCAAGCCCCAGAAAATGGTAACAGAAATAAGCGAGGGAACCGGCTAACACGCCGCCCCCGCTATGAGTACTGCCGCACCTTTTATAAATCTCTCCTATCTGATACTCTGTAGCAGCCTCTGGCGCTCCTGTAAAAAGCTCAAACACAATTCCCAGCAAAAGCAACACCACAACTCCTGCCACCAGCTTGCGGGCTGCTATTGAGCTGCCGCTGTTTACCATACCAAATGCAATCATAAAAAAGATTGCAGGCGGCATCACGTAAGCCGTCAGACCAAAAATTCCAAATTGAACATCGCTGACCGTGTTCCCCATCACTCCCACTATGCCAAAATTACATAAAAATAAGAATATGGCCGCTGCAAACAGTACAATCAAAACGATTTCATTCCGAAGGGCCACATCCATAGGCTCCGCTTTTCTGTTGTTTCCTGTGTTTGTTGTCCTTGCTTTGGAAGACCTGCTCTTTGAGCTCTTTTTCCTACTGCCTGAGCTGCTTTTCCTTGTCTGTGCCATACCAATCAGCCACCCTTAATCTTAACAAACGCCGACACGCTTCGCGAGTCGTCTTATTGTAATAAAAATCTTATATAGTATAGCATCTTCCTCAAATCTTGTCACCACAAACATTTTTTCGTTTCAAAATATTTTTTTAAATAATTGTTTTGTTGATATTTTACTTGTTTTTCTTATTCTTTCCAATTAATGTATGCAGCTTCTCCATGGCTTCTTTAATCCCTCCGGTTGCATTTATGATCCCTTCGCAAACAGCCTCTTCGCCCACCAGAATTGTTCCCACATCCTTTGTAAGGACACCTGTCTCCATCATCAGCTCCTCCAACCTGGCTTTTGTAATTCTGCAATGACTGCATACAAATCCGGTTATCCTGTTTTGAATCTGCCTGAAGTAATCAAAGGTCTGCGGCACCCCAATCACCATGCCATTCATTCTCACAGGATGAATCACCATTGTTCCGGTGGGTACAATATAAGAATAATCCGTGCTGACAGCAATCGGTACTCCGATAGAATGACTTCCTCCCAGTACAAGGGATACCGTGGGCTTACTTAAGGATGCTATCATCTCCGCAATGGCCAGCCCTGCCTCCACATCTCCTCCCATGGTATTTAATAAAATCAGGACACCGTCTATATCCTTGCTGTCCTCAATAGCTGCAAGCTCAGGAAGAATATGCTCATACTTTGTTGTCTTTGAATTATTGCTTAAGTTATCATGCCCTTCCACCTCACCGATCACAGAAATCAAATGAATACTGTGAGATTTGCCATTTTTATCAAGGGTGACCTGCCCGGTTTGTTCTATTCGATCGTCTCTGTGCTTTTCTTCATCTATCTTTTTTCCTGACATATACCAAGCTCCTTTCAAAATATAGTCAGCTTATTTAATCAGGCAGGGGAACGACCTTCTCCACTACCCGCCGCTCGGGGCGCACGCTGCGCGAGCCAGCTTACTGAATAAAAAAAGGACTGTGAAACAGTCCTTCTTAGTATATTACTTCTTTTTATTTTTATTCAGACATCGAATTCGTCTTTGCCTTCCACCTGATAATCGAAATCATCCTTCAGACCATTAAAGTCAAATCCCATGCTTTTCTTCACATGCTTTGGCGGAAGCGGAAGCGGGCTGTCAAACAGCTTTACTTTTCTTCCGTCCTTTGTAATCACATAGCCTTCTTCCTCTTCTTCCGATGGCTGCTGTGCCTGTTCTTTTGCTGTTTTTTCTTCTTTTGTGTCTGTCATTTTATTCCGGGTTTTTATGGTATCTTCCTCCAAATTGTTTTCTGCCATGCCTCTTCCTGCTGCTATGACCGTATTCTTTTTCTTACCGGCCGCAATACCCAAAATCACAAGAAAAAGCGAAAAATGCAGCATATAATAATTTTCAGGCGATATCACAAAAATAGTGCGCATAACCCATGGCAGAATAAGCAAAGCACCGCTGAGCAAAAATCCTGCCTTCTTTCCAAGCAACATACTTACACCTGCAAATAATAAAACCAGCCACAGGATCTGAATCACCAGCTGATAAACGCCTACGAGTTCAATCCGGTTTCCCATAAGCCGTAAAAGCCAGGAAAGAGTCCATACATAAACATCATTAAGTCCTGCCCGGGGGCCTTGCCCGCTTTCCCAGGCCCTTTTTACTGCCAGTTCAAAATATCCATATGTATCTGCAGCTGTTTTTCCTGCGTTCAAAAAATACAATATCCTGCTGCCGCCAATGACGCAGACCCAAAACAGATTAAGCAGCCATTTTCCTGCCTTATTCATCCCAGTTATGATATACCGCCTGCACATCATCATCCTCATCCAGTAAATCCAAAATCTTCTGCAGGCTCTTTACCGCTGCTTCGTCTTTAAGCTCCACATAATTTTGCGGGATCATGGTAACTTCCGCAGAAACTAACGGTATTCCCCCGTCCTGCAAAGCCATCAGTACCCCATCAAAATCGCCCGGATCCGTAAGCACCTCATAGCTGTCCTCTTCCTCGGAAAAGTCCTCTGCTCCTGCATCCAAAACCATCATCATCAGCTCGTCCGAATCGCCTTCATATTCTTCCTTGTCAATAATCATCTGCCCCTTTTTGTCAAACATAAAAGACACACAGCCCGGCGTTCCTACATTTCCATTTCCCTTTGTAAACGCATTTCTCACATTGGCCGCCGTTCTGTTCTGGTTATCCGTAAGCGCATCCACAATAATTGCTATACCGTTAGGACCGTAGCCTTCATAGGTAACATACTTGTAATTTACATTTCCCGCATCTCCCGCTGCCTTTTTAATGCCCCGCTCAATCGTATCGTTTGGCATATTGTTGGATTTTGCCTTTGCTATTACCTGTGCCAGCTTGGAATTATTGGCCGGGTCCGGACCGCCCTCCTTAACCGCCACTGCAATTTCCCTGCCAAGTATGGTAAAGATTTTGCCCTTTGCAGCATCGTTTTTCTCTTTTTTGTGTTTAATATTTGCAAATTTTGAATGTCCTGACATTTCTCCCTCATTTCTGTGCGGCTTATGCTTCTGTCAGATTCGCGTACGCCGCACTGACGCGAATCTGATGTTTCCGGCCTGTATGTTAATCTTTTTCTTTCTTATCAGGTTTATCCTGCCTGTTTTCAGTTTCTTCTTCAGCGGCACATGGCTCAGACTCCTTTACCACCTTGGTTACAAGAACACTTTGTATCATTCTGTTTTTTACCTGTAAAATCTTAAAGCAGTAACCGTCCACATCAATGGAAAATTCTTCATCTTCCTCAGGAATTTTGTCCATTTTGGAAATCATAAAGCCGTTTAAGGTTTCAAAAGCATCCTCCTTAAAGGAAATATGGAATCTTTCCTCCAGCTCTTCCAGCGGCGTTATACCTTCTATAATATACTCATCCGCATTTCCTGTTTCCTCAATGTGTTCTTCTTCCTCATCATACTCATCCATGATATTGCCAACGATTTCCTCTAAAATATCCTCCATGGCCACAAGCCCTGAAGTCTGACCATATTCATCCACCACAATAACCATTTGGCTCTTGGTGTGCTGCATATTCTGAAACAGTACGTCAATATTTTTCGTTTCAGGTACAAAAATGGCATCCCGTACCAGACCCTCTATATCGCCTACAGGCACCGCCATGTTTTCCATTTCTCTGTGGAAACGCATGGCATCCCTCAAATGAAGAATACCTACAATATGGTCTATGTTTTCCTCATACACCGGAAAACGGCTTTTACTCTCACTGAGCATGTAATCAAGAGCCTCTTCCAGCGGCATGTTCCGGTCAATGGCAAGGACATTGGTCCTGTGGGTCATAATGTCCTTGGCTTCCTTATCGCCCAGTTCGAAAATATTGGTGATCATTTCCGCCTCCGTGGCCAGAAGCACTCCCTGCTCGTGCCCTTCGTTAACCATGGATATGATTTCTTCCTCTGTCACATCCTCCGTATCTTCTTCACAGCGAATGCCAAAAATCCGCAAAACCCCTTTGGCTGTTACCGCTACAAGACCTGTTACCGGACTGACTATCTTTGTAATATAGTAGATGGGATTGATGCAGGCATAAGCCCATTTAGAAGCATACCTTGTTCCCAGTCTTTTGGGAATAAGCACCCCAAAAGTCAACAATATGTATAAAAGCACCGCCCCTGAAAGAATCAGTGCCACCACCGAAAGAATTCCGGGAGGCATCGCCATATCCGTCACATTATCCAGTATGCCTTTTTCGATCAGGTTCCCTGCTGCCCTGCTGAAAACCCGCAGGAAAAATCCGCCCATCACCAGATTAATCAAGGTCACAACCAGCTGGACCGTGCTGATATACTGCTCAGGATTCACAGCAATTGTATACAGCCGCTTTGCTTTTTTATTTTTTGTATCCTTAAATTCCTCGGACAGCTCCTTGGCAGACAACTCCCTGACCGCCGCGCCAAATCCATAAAAGAGCATATCAATTAGCAATAAAACAAAAAAAATAATATAACTGGCCGTAGGCCCGCCATCATCCATTTCCCCATCTCCTTTTTTTCAGAGTACATAATTTTTAAGATGCAAAATGCATAAATTTTCAAAATAAACTATATCATTTCCCATCCCTTCCGTCAAGAGCCGGATGCGCCATCTTTCCTATGGCTTTCCTATGTAACCAGTTCCAGGCTGATCATAAGCCCGTGGTTTACCTGCCCCATAATGTCTTCGTCCAAATGGCACACCTTATCCTTCAGCCGCTTTTTGTCTATCGTCCGGAGCTGTTCAAGCAGTATCACCGAATCCTTTACCATATCATATTTTCCCGCGCTAAGTTCAATATGGGTAGGCAGCTTTGCCTTATTTAGCTTGGAAGTGATTGCCGCACAGATAACCGTTGGACTGTGTCTGTTTCCCACATCATTTTGTATAATCAGCACCGGCCTTACTCCGCCCTGTTCCGAACCAACTACCGGGCGTAAATCAGCATAATAAATATCCCCTCGTTTCACTTTTCACACACCCTTCATTCCAATAGGATTTTTCTTTTTTCTATCAAGTAGTATAACCGTATTGTCAGAAGGTATTCAGACGGCAGTTAAAAATACCGGCAGCCGTCACTGGCACACAGAAGCCTTTCCTTCTTTTATATAGATCCTTGGCACGCGTTTTCCTATATCGCAGGCAAACTCATAATGAAATCTGCCTGACAAATCGCCCAAAAGCTCCATGGTAATCTGTTCCCCTGTATCCCTGCCGATAAGCGTAACCTTCTCACCCTCAAAAGCTTTTGGAATATCAGTCACGTCAATCATAAACTGGTCCATGCACACCCTTCCCAATATAGGCGCTCTTTTCCCACACACCAGCACGTATCCTTTCCCGGAAAGCCCTCTGGGATATCCGTCTGCATAGCCAACCGGTACAGTTGCTATTCTCATCCTCTTTCCGGCTGTGAAAGTTCCCCCATAACTGACCTCTGTGCCCGGCCCGATCTCCTTTACGTACACGATAGTACTATACAGGGAAAGAGCCGGCGTAAGCTCCAGACCATCCCGCCTCATCTCACCGGAGGGCCATAATCCGTAAAGAGCAATTCCCGCCCTTACCATATCAAAAAAAGCCTCCGGAAGTTCCAAAATACCGGCGCTGTTGGCGCAGTGCCTGACAGGTATTCTCCGGCCTGTTTCTGCCTCTGTCCGCCGTAAAAAGTCTTCAAATATGGCAATCTGCTTTTTGGCAGCCGATTTATCCGCCTCATCTGCCCTTGCCATATGGGTAAAAATACCCTCCACCAAAATGCCCTCTGTCTTAAGAGCTTCCTTCACAAAACTTAAGCCTTCCCCGTCCGGTCTTATCCCGATACGGCTCATTCCCGTATCTGCCTTGATGTGTACTATGGCATTTTTGTAAATGCCCTTATCTTCCAGAGCCATACTCATTTCGGAGAGCTCCTTTAAAGTATCACAGCGGAACAATGTAAACCTGATTTCTTCCCGAATCATTCTTTCATAGCTGTAGGGAAAAGTATAGCCCAGCACCAGAATCGGCTTTTGGATTCCGGCATCCCTAAGTTCAAAGCCTTCCTCTGCTGTGGCCACTGCAAAGCCCGCTATTTTCTCTAAAGGCTCTAACTCCTGTGCAACAGGCACTGCCCCGTGTCCATAGCCGTCCGCCTTAATAACTGCCATCATCTTTGTCCCCTGTGTAAGATTAGCCATCATATTTTCTGCGTTATGCCTGATGGCATCCAAATCAACTTCTGCCCAAATTCTCTGAAATTTATCTATCATTTTGCTGTCAGTTCCTCCTTGACCATGCCGCCTTGCACACAAACAATACATGAACTATTCAGAAGAATCGTTTTGCGGTTCTTCCAGAGATGATCTAGATTTTCTTAGATGGCGTTTTTTGACATCTTAGAAAATCTTCATCTCTTAGCGTCATCACAGTGGGAATTGCTTCCACAATATCTGACGCAGTCATGCCGTAACGTCCCTTCCCGGCAGATGCCTCTTCCCCTGCAAGTCCGTGCAGATACACTGAAAGACATGCACACCTAAAGCTATCCATCCCCTGGGCAAGAAGTCCTCCGGTTATGCCTGCAAGCACATCTCCGCTTCCCGCCGTGGCCATACCGTCATTCCCCGATGTATTTATATAAATTTCCTCTCTGCCGGCTTCCACCACCAGTGTCGCAGCATCCTTTGCCGCCACAACACAGCAAAGCTCCCCGGCCAGCTCTGAAACAAGCTTCTCTCTGTCTGTGCCGTATTCCTCCCTGTCCGTTTTAAGAAGACGCACAAGCTCTCCGGGATGAGGTGTGATAATGAGTTTCTTCCCTCCCCGCTCTTTTGCCAACCGGAAAAGCTCCCTTCTGGCGGCAAGCAGGTTAAGTCCGTCTGCATCTATTACCATAGGGCATCTCTTATCCTTTAACAGGTATTCCATCAGCTCTCCTGAAATATCACCCGTTGAAAGCCCCGGTCCTGCTACCACTACATCCGCCCAATCCAAAGATTTTTGTATTTTTTCCGGTTCGGGCCTATCCTCAAAAGTATACAGCATTGCCTCCGGAAACGCTTCCTGCAAAATTGTGCGGTTACATGCCGGGGTTATGATTTTCACCATACCTGCTCCGGTCCTTAAAATGCTTTTGCCACATAAAATGCAGGCGCCGCACATATCATGACTGCCTGCCACAAGCAGTACCTTTCCAAATGTACCCTTATTTCCCCAAGGGCTCCTCTTTGGGAGAAGCCCTTGCAAATCTTTCTTCTCATAGCAAAAGGCCCCCGGCCTTCCTTTTATAAAGGATTTCTCCGTAACGCCAATATTCTTAACCACCAGCTTCCCCGTATATTCCCTGCCAGGATACAGAAAATGGCCTCTCTTGGCATAAGCAAATGTTACCGTAATATCCGCCCGGACGGCCATACCCAAAATCCTGCCGGTATCTGCACAGACCCCTGAGGGTATATCCAGTGACAAAATAAGCGCCCCTCTTTTTCCAAAATTATTTATCTCCCTTATCAGCTCAAGATACTCTCCCTCCACATTCCGGGATAACCCAATTCCAAAAAGTGCATCCACTACCATATCATATTCCGCTAATTCCAATTTGCGCTGTATGGAAAACCCTGAATTCTCCAAAATAAGAAGCTGACGCCTCATCTCCGGGGTCACCTTGTCCGGATTTCCTGCTATATAAAAAGTAACCTCTGTCCCTTTTTCCGCAAGAAGCCTCCCCACCGCCAGGCCATCGCCGCCATTGTTTCCCATTCCCGCCACCACCAGAATCCTGTCCGGCTTAAGGTTTTGCTCCTTTAGGCTTTCCACCACGCCAAGAGATGCCCTTTCCATCAAAACCATAGAAGGGATACCAATCCTTTCACTGGTATCCCTGTCATACATTTTCATTTCATTTGCATTTAAAATATAGTTCATTTTTATACCCGTTTCTGCGCTGTCTGCAGGCTTATTTTTCTGACTTGTTCTCGTAATATTTCATATCAAATATGTTAATCACTTCCGCGCCAAAAATATCATGCATATAGGAATAAAGCTCATGGTTCATATCTTCCATCTCCGCTTTGCGGATCACCTTTTCCTTCAATTCTTCCCTGACCTGCGCAATCCACTTTGAAAGCTCTGCGATTTCCCGCTCATTTCCCTTAAGCCTGTCATAACAAATCTGCATTGTAAGCAGCATCAATTCTCTGTTTGCCTTATCAATTTCCCTCGGCACCTCAAAAAGCTCATCCTCATAATCTGTGATCTTTTCATTACATTCTTCCAGCAGACGTTTATTATCCTCCGCCTTTTTGATTGCCTTTTCATTACCGGATGAGGAAGCCGTTGCATTATCCATAATCTCCTGCATCAGCGTTTTCTTAAGTTTTTTGATCTTTTTAATTTCAGTATTTGCCTTGCCTTGCTTTTTCAGCAATTCACCGATTTCCTTCTCCAAACGCTGAAGGCGCTTATCCGGCTGTGTTTGTGTGAACAGTCTGTGCCATTTATTATCCAGCGTAAGAGGAGGTATTTTTTTGCCTGCCAGAGCATTTTTAAATTTGCTGTCCACTTCAGACATTTCCTCACCTCCAAAATTTGGTTTGCTATACATAAGACCCTCTCTCAAATCCCGAAAGATCCATATTTTCAAATCTGTTAATATTGTAAGCCAGCTTCATCAGACTGTCCGACAAATGGACATTTTCCACCTGAATTCTCTCCGGCACATTCAAATCCACATGAGCAAAATTCCAGATCCCTCTGATCCCGGTCCGGGCCAGACGGCCGGCTACTTCCACAGCACCGGTCTTTGGAATTGTAAGCACTGCCATGTCTATTTCATTTGCCCTCACGAAATCCTCCATCTCCTCCATGGGCTTTACTTCCATACTGCGGATCTTTTTTCCGTAAAGGGTTGGGTCACAGTCAAAAATTCCCTTAAAAAGAAACCCCCGCCGCTCAAAATTCGTATAATTCGCCAGCGCCTGCCCAAGGTTGCCCGCACCTATGATAATCAGGTTATGAGTCTTGTCAAGGCCTAAAATTCTGCCGATTTCTTCATAAAGATATTCAACATTATAGCCGTACCCCTGTTGCCCGAAACCGCCGAAATTGTTAAAGTCCTGACGTATCTGAGAGGCCGTCACATTCATAATATCACTTAGCTCCTGGGAAGATATCCTCTCGACCCCTTCGTCCTTAAGCTCCCCCAAAAATCTGAAATACCTTGGCAGACGTCCGATTACGGCCTGTGAAATTTCTTTGTTTTCCACCGAACATTCCTCCGTTAGCAACAAACGCTGCCACGCTTCGCGGGTCAGCTTATGTTAAACAACGGATGGCAGGCTTTGCCAGTCATCCTTATGTTAAAGCAAATCTTATAAAATAATATATAACAATGGTAAAATAATGTCAATTCATTGACATTCCCTTTTCCCGCCTGTAAACTGATAATGGCTGTGGAATACAATTTTAAAGGATGTGTAATTATGATTTTATCTTGTCAGAATATATCAAAGGCTTTTAATGATGAACCTGTACTTTCCAATGTCTCTTTTCATATTGAAGACCATGAAAAGGCTGCCATCGTAGGAATCAACGGCGCCGGGAAAACCACCCTGCTCCGTATTATTGTAGGTGAACAGCCGGCAGATACCGGCATTGTCACCCTCTCAAAGGGTAAAACCTTAGGGTATCTTGCCCAAAATCAGGATGTGGACAGTAACAGCAGCATTTATGACGAGCTTCTCTCCGTCAAAGCGGATGTAATTGCCATGGAGCAGCAAATCCGCGAAATGGAGCACCAAATGAAGCTAAAAACCGGCAGTGAGTTAGAAAGCCTTATGGAGGCTTATACCCGCTTGACACATGCATTTGAACTCGCCAACGGCTACGCCTGCCAGAGTGAGGTTACAGGGATCTTGAAGGGATTAGGCTTTGCGGAGGATGAATTTTCCAAAAAAATATCCACTCTCTCCGGAGGGCAGAAAACACGTGTGGCTTTAGGACGCCTTCTTCTCCTAAACCCGGACCTGATTCTGTTAGATGAGCCTACCAACCATTTGGATTTACATTCTATCACATGGCTGGAAACCTACCTTCTAAACTACAAGGGCGCTGTCTTAATTGTATCCCATGACCGGTATTTTCTTGATAGAATAGCAGGCAAAATAATTGAGATTGATCAGACAAAAGCAACCTCTTTTCTGGGAAATTATTCCGACTATGCTGTAAAAAAAGAGCAGCTCCGCACAGCCGCCATCCATGCCTATCTAAAGCAGCAGCAGGAAATTAAACACCAGGAAGCGGTCATTGAGAAATTAAAGTCCTTCAACCGCGAAAAGTCCATAAGACGGGCTGAAAGCCGTGAAAAAATGCTGGATAAAATGGAGATTTTGGATAAGCCCGGGGAAGCGCGCACAGACATTCAAATGACACTGACCCCTCAAATCACCAGCGGAAAGGATGTACTTCACATAGAAGCTCTGGCTAAGTCCTTCGGCAGGCAAACTCTTTTTAGCGGGCTTGCAATGGACATAAAACGGGGAGAGCACGTTGCAATTATTGGAGACAATGGTACAGGCAAAACCACTATTCTTAAAATTATCAACGGACTGTTAAAGGCCGATGAAGGTACAATAACCTTAGGCAGCAATGTACAGATTGGCTATTATGATCAGGAACATCATGTTCTTCATATGGAAAAAACTCTGTTTGAGGAAATTTCCGATGCCTACCCTTACCTGAATAACACCCAAATCAGGAACACTTTAGCTGCCTTTCTTTTTACAGGGGATGATGTCTATAAGCAGATAAAGGATTTAAGCGGCGGAGAACGGGGACGTCTTTCCTTAGCTAAGCTGATGCTCTCCAAATCTAATTTTCTGATTTTGGATGAGCCTACCAACCACCTTGACATTACCTCCAAGGAGATTTTAGAGGACGCCTTAAACGCCTATGAGGGGACCTTGCTTTATGTATCCCATGACCGTTATTTCATCAACAGAACCGCCAGCCGTATTTTAGATCTTGACGGCAAAATTCTTACCGGATACCTGGGAAATTACGATTATTATCTGGAAAAAAAGGATTCCCTTTCAAGGCACCTTTCCTCAGATACACCTGGTCAAAAGGATGACATTCCCTCTGAAAATAAACTGAACTGGCAGCTCCAAAAGGAAATGCAGGCTAAAGCGCGCAAAAGGGAAAATGATCTGAAAAAGTGCGAGAGCGCCATTACAGACTTAGAGCAGAAGCTTTCAGAAATCGAAGCTTCTATGAGCCTGCCTGAGGTAGCTACAAATGTGGCGCAGCTTCAGGAGCTTATGAAAGAGCAGGACGAAATTAACGAAAAGCTTTCAGCCTTATACGATCAGTGGGAAGCGTTAGAAGCTTAACTAACAAAGCCTCTCGTCAATGGCTGCGGACGCCGGGAGGAAAATAAATTTCTCCCGGCTGGATTAGGCGCTAAGCTTAATGACACTTAGCCAGTTGTCCGTTGTCTGTCTAAGCTAATGAATCAAAGGTTTCCCTGATTGCGCGGATAAAATCCAGGCTGTTTAAAATCACAGGATTTTCACAGGTGGAAATGAGGGACAGGCTTTTGGTCATTTTCCCATCTTCCACTGTTTTCACGCAGGCCTTTTCCAGCTTATCTGCAAAGGCCATCAGTTCAGGTATATCATCTAACTCACCCCGCTTGCGAAGCGCCCCTGTCCATGCAAAAATAGTAGCAATGGAATTGGTTGAGGTCTCCTCTCCCTTTAAATGCTTATAATAATGACGCTGTACGGTTCCGTGAGCCGCCTCATACTCATAAACGCCGTCAGGTGAAACCAGAACCGATGTCATCATGGAGAGATCTCCGTAGGCGGTAGCTACCATATCGGACATAACATCGCCGTCATAATTCTTACATGCCCAAATAAATCCTCCTTCCGATCGGATAACCCGGGCAACCGCATCGTCAATCAGCGTATAAAAGTATTCAATTCTCAGCTTTTCAAATTTTTCCTTATATTCCTCATCATAAATTTCCTGAAAAATATCCTTGAAGGTATGATCATACTTTTTTGAGATAGTATCCTTTGTGGCAAACCACAAATCCTGTTTTGTGTCAATAGCATAGTTAAAGCAGGCTCTCGCAAAACTGGAAATGGATTTTTCTGTATTATGGATACCCTGCAGTATACCTGCACCGTCAAAATTGTGGATCAGCTCTCTTGTCTGCGTGCCATCAGGAGCGGTAAAGACAAGCTCGGCCTTCCCCTCGCCCGGAACCTTAATTTCCGTATTTTTATATACGTCTCCATAAGCATGACGGGCTATCGTGATGGGTTTCGTCCAATTTTTAACATAAGGGACAATCCCCTTTATCAAAATAGGAGCGCGAAAAACCGTTCCGTCCAAAATTGCCCGGATGGTACCGTTGGGACTTTTCCACATCTCTTTCAGATTATATTCTGTCATGCGGGCGGCGTTGGGCGTGATGGTAGCACATTTTACCGCCACTCCATATTTCCGGGTGGCTATGGCGCTGTCCACCGTTACCTGATCATCCGTTTCGTTTCTGCGCTCAAGTCCAAGATCATAATACTCTGTCTTCAGATCAATATAGGGAAGTAAAAGCTCCTCCTTAATCATCTGCCAGAGTATTCTGGTCATTTCATCTCCATCCATCTCTACAAGGGGATTTGTCATTTTAATTTTTTCCATTTTTATACTCCATTCCGAAGCGTTTTATGCTGAGGAGGCGAGCGGAATGTCAGATTCCGCTCTGCCATCACGGAATTTGTGACACTTCAACACAAATTCCCGGATAAATAAATGTAACTATTCAGCCACCATTCATATGTCACCAAAATATACATAGTGCCTAATCGTATCATAATTGGCTGGTGACTTATTTATCCTTACCTCCATTATTTGGACTAAACATATCGTACAAACCATTTTTTACAATATTATCATAGGCGTTTATCATATGGCAAGTAGCAAAATGCTCCGCCTCATCCGGCTTTCCTGCCTTAATTGCCTCCATAATTTTGCGATGCTCCTCATTCGAGGCCATCCCTCTCTCCTTTGTGGAAAGCGTTTTTTTTCGAATCCTGATCACATACTGATGAAAATCCTGCAGGAGATTTTCAAGCATTTTAGAGTCACAGGCTTCGTAGAGAATATGGTGAAACCGGTTATCCAGCTCCGCCATCTGCTCCATATGCCCTTTAGATGCATGAAAACTGGCCAGATATATATTTTCCTCCATCTCCTCGAGCTGTTCTTTTGTAATATGTCCGGTTGCCAGCCGTGCACACATTCCTTCTAAGGAGGAACGTATCATGTAAATATCCTTCACATCCTTAGCCGTAATGCCTGTCACATAAGCGCCCTTATTGGGTACAATCTGTATCAGGCCTTCCAGCTCCAACTGCCTGAAGGCTTCCCTGACCGGTGTTCGGCTTACACCCAATTCTTCGCCTATGGCAACTTCTCTTAGTTCCTCGTGCTCTTCATATCTTCCGTTTAAAATATCCTCCCGCAGCTTGTGAAACACTCTGCCCCGCAAAGAATATTTGTCCGTTACTTCCTGCTTTAAATCATATTTGCCCATGGCATACAGCTTACCTTTCCCATTTCTTTTTATAAGTATATCATTGCTCAAATACCAGTCGCTGTTTTTCACCGTTATTTGGGCAATGCTCTGGCCAGAGTGTTGTATGAACCCTTATGCTCTAAATTGCGGCATATTCAGCTGTCTGCAGGCATCATCTATCTGCTCTACCAGCTCCCGATCTGTCATAACCGTCACACGGCCATCTGCATACTGCTGATCCACCCACTTTTTCACCTCTGTCACTATAGGGCTTGTCTTATCAAGCTGCTGCTCTTGCGTCAGCCCAAAATAGGTATTAATCCAATGGGCAATGCCTGCCAGTCCTGAAGTATTGCTGACTGCGCACAGAACCGGCCTGTTCAAAAATTTTTCCGTATCAAATATATTGTAGATTTCTTCATTTTTAAGAAGTCCGTCCGCATGAATTCCAGCCCTTGTAACATTAAAATTCTTTCCCACAAAAGGAGTTCTCTCAGGAATATGGTATCCGATTTCCTTCTCGTAGTATTCCGCCAGCTCTGTAATAACCGTGGTATCCATACCGTTTAACTCACCCTTAAGCTGGGCATACTCAAAGACCATGGCCTCTAACGGTGTATTTCCGGTTCTCTCTCCAATACCAAACAGGGAAGTATTCACACCGGAACATCCATACAGCCATGCTGTGGTGGAATTAACCACCGATTTATAAAAATCATTATGGCCATGCCATTCAAGCAGTTCATGAGGAACGCCCGCATGAGTATGCAGCGCATAAATGATTCCCTGGACACTTCTTGGAATAACTGCACCGGGATAATTCACCCCATAGCCCATCGTATCACATGCCCGTACCTTGACAGGAATTTGGTATTCCTTCATCAGCTTCATCAGCTCCAGGCAAAAAGGAACCACGTAGCCATATATATCCGCTCTGGTAATGTCCTCCAGATGACATCTGACACTGATACCCTCCTCCAGGCAATCCCGCACAACACTCAGATAGTGCTCCATAGCCTGCTTCCTGGTCATCTTAAGTTTCAGGAAAATATGATAATCAGAACAGCTTACCAAAATACCGGTTTCCTTCATGCCAATCTCTTTAACAAGCTTAAAATCCTCCTTGCTGGCACGAATCCAGCTTGTAACCTCCGGAAATTCATACCCCTTTTCCATGCATTTGTAAACTGCATCCCTGTCCTTTTTACTGTAAAGGAAAAATTCACTGGCACGAATCATGCCCTTTGGCCCGCCCAGCCGGTGAAGATAATCATAAATCTTCACAATCTGCTCTGTGGTATAGGGCGCTCTGGACTGTTGCCCATCACGAAAGGTCGTGTCGGTAATCCAGATATTTCTCGGCATATTGTGCGGCACTGTCCTGTCATTAAATGGTATCTTGGGCACCTCTGAATAGGGGAACATGTTTCGGAACACATTGGGCTTTTTCACATCATCCAATATATACATGTGCTCCTCAATCTCAAGTAAATTGTTCTTTACATTCAGCGACACCGGCCTGTCTAAAAAATAATTATTTTCAGCCATTGCTTTTTCCTCCCTGGCAGCTCAAATTCAGCTTTTTATTGTATGGATTGACATGTATTTTCAATTCATGTATTATTGTATACAATTAAACATCTTCTGTCAATCATGAAATATAAACAATGAGCGCGGGCTTCGTCAGGCAGCTTAATGCAAATTTTCCTTACGCCCCCCGGCACATCAAACGCTGTCACGCTGCGCGGGTCGGCTTATTAAACAACGGATGCCAGGCTTTGCCTGTCATCCTTATGTTAATAAAAAGACGCAAGTCCTTCTAAACAGACTTGCGCCCTGATCGCCTGGCATTTCTCTATTCCTTAATCTTGTCAATATCTGTCAGATTAACACCTGCAACATTTAATATTGCTTTTAATGAGAGGTATTCATCCTTCAATTTTGCATAAGTTTCAGTTGCATTTTCTTTTTTTTGCGAGCACCATATATTCCTGAATTTTTTTGAAATCCTCAATTGCAGCTTTAGCAATTTCAAGTCCATTCAGCATAATCTCACCTCCCAATTCTAAAAAATCATCTGGTTATTTTTAATATATCATAACCATGTTGCGAAGTCTATCCTAATCTGATTCGTTTTTTTCATCCTATGTAACTATTCAGCCATGCCATTCATAAGTCACCAAAATATAGATTATGCCTAATCAGCCTTCGGCCACAAGCCGGTCAATCTGTATCATTCCCCACCCCTGCTTATTCCAGGGCTCATTTAAATCTCTGGCCGTATACAAAAGCTTCTGCTTCGCCTGTTCATTTGTATAAAAGGGATATTTCTGAAGCAAAAGTGCAAGTCCTCCTGAGACAATAGGCGTTGCCATAGAAGTGCCGCTTTTGGCAACATAGGCGTTTCTATAATACCTGCCACGCCTTATAATTCCTGCATTGCAGGAATAAATATCAGTTCCCGGCGCCACCACGTCCGGCTTTTTCATTACATAGGCGCTGGGTCCGCGGCTCGAATAATCTTCACACAGATGTCCGCTGTTCCCAAAATATCCTCCTTCATGACACCCCACCGTTATCACATTCCGCCTTGCGCCGAGAGGCGAAATCGTCATGGGATCCGGTCCTGTATTCCCTGCCGCACATACTACGAGAAGTCCACACCTCCAGGCCTCATCCACCAGCCTTATCAGCTTCTCCATTCTGGATTTTTCTGTATTTTCCCCCATTCCGATGGAAATATTCAGGATACGGATATTATATTCCTTTTGTTTACTAAGCACCCATTCAATTCCCTTTGCCATAACATCCACATTTCCATCACCTTTATCATCCAGCACCTTTCCCACCACAAGATTGCTCTCTGGCGCAATCCCTTTGTATTTTCCTCCGGATACCCAGCCGCTGCCACAAATACACCCTGCCACATGTGTCCCGTGTCCACTGTCATCATAATTCCTCTTTCTTTCGTTCACAAAATCCATAAATGCAATAATTCTATTATCAAAATCAGGGTGTGAAGACACCCCGGTATCCAACATCGCTATGGTCACGCCTCTGCCTTTTCCTTTGCAGGAAGAGACGATCTCGTCACTGCATCCAACTTGCTGCCTTACCCGAAGCATAAAAAACTCCCGGCCTTTTTTATTATCATATGCTGGGAGCCTTGAACAGTTCTATATTATTTTCTTTTTGGTTTGCCCTTATAGAAAAACAGGGAAACCGAACATGCTAAAAATCCTAACGCCAAAAACCATTTAGGATGAATCAAATCTCCCGTGTCAGGCGTATTATCCTTATTTCCGGACAAGTTTGTAATCACTGCCCTTCCATCTGTCACGGCAGCCTGCCCGTTTATATTGTAGGAACGGTAAATACCAAAAGGCGAAAAATGGCTGGTAGTAAATTGAATATAATCTCCATCCTCCATCGCTGTCATGCGGTGTTCCACTGCCTCTAACTGCCCATCCTGATCCAGTGTGACAACATGCAGATCATCGGCTGCGTTAAGCCCTGAAGGAAGCTTTATCTGTACCACGGCAGACTGTCTTCCAAGTCTGGTAATCGGTATGTTCCCTGACCCCTCCACAAGCGAGATATCGTAAGCCGAAAGGGCAGATGGCGTTCTCCCGCCATAAAGCTCACCGTAGGCTGCCGAAATTCTTTCCGCTGCCGAATCAGAATCAGTTATTTTAAGAATATAACTGCCATCATTTCCAGGTATCTCCGCTCTTGCATTTGCGCCCTCTGGTATTGTGCTGCTGTCTACCTGAAGTGTAATTCCGGTTTCCGTAATATTAGTTTCCGCACTGCCCAAAACGCCCTGCCTGTTGTCTGCTATCTGATTGCCGGACTCTCCACTGATAATACCGCAGAAGCCAAAAGCACCTGCCTCAAGCACTGTACCCTCAAAGCTCCCAATTCCCGCAGGAATTTTTCCCGCAGGAATTTTTCCCGCAGGAATTTTTCCCGCAGGAATAATTGCAGTTTTTAAATTTGCAAAAGCAAACGTACGGTATTCCTCATTGGATATCCTTCCTGCCGCTTTTCCCATAGAAAGCGCCGGCAGTTCGCTGCCCTCGAAAACCACCGTATCCGTCCCATTTAATAAAGCATACGCTCCAAGCCCAATCTCTTTCATGGAAGAAGGAATCACTACCTTTGACAAAGGACAATTCATAAATGCTCTGTCCTTTACCGTTACCAAATTTTCTCCTCCGTTTACAGTCTTCAAATTCCGGCAGTTCATGAAAGCTTCTTCCCCAATCACCTCTACGGTATCAGGAAGATTAACCGCCGTAATTCCTGCATGCTCCTTAAATACACCGGGACCAATCTGCTTTACGCCTGCCGGAATATTTACCACACTCTCAGATCCGTGATAAGCAATCAGGATCCCGTCACCGGCAACTAAAAACGGCTCCGAAGCCTTTTCCACCCAGGGTGTCTTTTCAAAAGCATAGGGCTCAATCTCAACGATAGAATCCGGCAAGGTTACTTCCGTTAAATCATCGCAGTGATAAAAAGCCCCGTATTCAATTTTTGTTACACCTTCAGGGATTGTCACAGAGCTAAGGCCTGATCTTGCAAAAGCAAATTCCCCAATCTCCGTAATCCCCTCACCAATCTCATATTCCTTAAGCTCACTGTCCTGATAAAAAGCCTGTGATGCAATTTTGGTATCATTTACAATCGTGTACTTTGGAAAATTCTTTCCTTTCTGCGCATTATCCACCAGCTGGTTTTCTATTTTTTCCATCTGTCCTGATATTTCCTGATTATCGGAAACGCCTTCCACTTCTCCTGGGGAAACGCTTTCCATATTGGATAAATCAATTCTGCCCGAAGACTGACTACTTCCATCAAGTACTTTTGACTGTCTGTTATCAATAAAAATAACTGCTCTGCCGGACACAATACTGGATTGCCCTAATATAGTCTTATTACTGATTGTTTCAGTAACAGATTTCATGGAAGGCTCCGGCGTAGGTGAAAGCTCTGTTCCCTCATCTATTCCATCCTCCACACTTTCACCTGAGGACGGTGATGGTGCCTGCAGATTCGTCTCATCAGCATTTTCATCATCCGTCTGTTCTGTAACAGTATTGGCGTCTATCACCTCGGCATCCTGCACATCCTCATATTCTACTTCTTCTACCTCAGAAGTTTTACGTGCAGCCGCAAACTCAGCGCCATAAGTTCCCGGCGTGGCTGTAAACTCCACATTTGGACAGCCGTCAAATGCTGTATCACTGATCTGGGCCATAGAATCCGGCAAAGTCACTCTGCTAAGATTAACACAGTCCTCAAAAGCCTTGGCTCCAATTCCCCTGACTGTCAAAGGAATCTCTACCTCTCTTAAGTTTGCACAATTTGAAAATGCATAAGCCGGTACCTCATAAAGACCGCTCCCCAGGGTAACCTTTTCCAAATAAGGATTCCCCCAAAAGGCATATCCCGCTATCTCCGTTACCGTGCCTGGCAATGTATAGGCCCCTTTTTCATAAGCCGGAAGCAGCAAATACACTCTGGTTTCCTCACTGTCATATAAAATACCATTAGAAAGATGAAAAGAGAGATTGTCCTCTGAGACAGCTAAATCCTTTAACTGACTGTCACCCGCAAAGACACCGGTTCCTAATTTCTTAACCCCCGCTCCCAAGTTTACATTCACCAGTTCTTTATTGTTGCTGAAAGCCGCAGTTTCTATTTCCTCGACGTTGTCTCCCACCACAATTGTCCGCAGGTTATCACAGTCGGCAAAGGCCCGGTATCCCACAGATTTCACATCTCCGTCAATGTTAACCTTGATCAGATTATCGTTCCCTGCAAAGGCTTCCTCACCTATTTCCTGAACCCCGTCAGGAATAGACACGACATCTGCCGTGCCTGAATATCTCATTAATTTATTTCCATCCATTTCAAAATCAGACGCGACCGCTACTGCTTCCACATCTGATGCAGGTATCTGGGTGATTGCCACTGCTGTCAGCAGTAGCAAAACACCCAGAGATTTTGCAATTTTTCTGTTCATAGGAACTCCTATGCCATTTTCTTTTTAACCACAACTGCCCTGTCGCGCTTAAAGAACAATATCAGGGCAACACACGCCATGCCAAGAGATAGGAACCACTTAGGGTGAATCGGATCACCGGTTTTAGGCGTAGCATCTATAGTTGCTTCTGTCAGGTTTGCCGTGTCCACATAAATCACATATGGTGAGAAATGTGTTGCTGTAAAGTTCACGCAGGGTACCCCGCCTACAGTCGTAAATCTTGTATTTAAATCCTCTAACTGTCCTCCTGAGATGGCAGCGACTTTGTTATTCCCTGCATACTGCACCAAATCATCCGGTAAAGGCAGGGTCAGGTTTACGGAGATACCTGATGTATCTGCAATCTTGTTCCGTCCGGTGGAATCATACAGGCTGATATCCATAGGAAGGTATTTAATTCTGTCAAGGCTTCCATATCTTGCCTGCAAAGCTGCAGTTGCCGCATCTGTTGCTATCTGATCTTCCGTTACCTTAACAACAAAATTATCAGTTGAGCCGCTTACCGTAGCGCCTGCAAGATTTGTATTGGAAAATCCAGGTTTGGATACATCCACGGTAGTTCCACCGTTTTGACTTACACTTCCGCTGTTTCCACCGCTTCCTCCGCTGCTTCCATTTGTTACCGCTGTTCCGGCACCGCCGGTTTTGTAAGTTGCGGTTACCGCCACATTAGCCGCCGGCATAGTAAAGGTCGTTGACGAAGCATTCGGATTGGCAAATCCTACTCCTGCCGTAGAAGAAGTCCATTTATCAAATACCTGCCCTTCTCCCATGTAATATGCATTGACCGCTACAATTGCTCCTGCCGGATAGCTGCCGCTGCCGCTGCCTCCCGATACACTAACCGTATATTTCCTTACC
This sequence comes from Parablautia intestinalis, assembly GCA_003612395.1. Taxonomy (GTDB): domain Bacteria; phylum Bacillota; class Clostridia; order Lachnospirales; family Lachnospiraceae; genus Suilimivivens; species Suilimivivens intestinalis. The sequence continues at coordinate 45,761 of RAYQ01000017.1, read as the reverse complement.
TCATCTTCAGGAGTTGCAGTAGGTGTGGGCGAAGCAGTAGACTTACTTTTCTTCGGTGTTGGTGTTGGTGTCGCATTCGATCCACCCGGAGTGTTGCTTGGCGTTGCATTCGGGTTACCCGGAGAAGCATTCGCTCCGCCGCTGGGGCTGGCATTGGGATCTGTTGTCGGTGTCGGCATAACCGAAATATCGCTATAACGTGCATAGAATGTTACGTCATTGTAAATTCTGTCCCGGATTGAAACGTCTGCACTGGCATCCGCACTCCACTCAATAAAATGTTCTTTATCTGCCGGTTCCGGAATCTGTTCCTGTGTAAGCCTGCTTCCTGAGAGTACCTTAATACTTACCATCCCCTGGGTCGTGTTTTTAACGTCCACGAAGTTTACAGTACATTCTTCTTCCACTCTCTTATAAACCGCATAAGTCTCACGATACCCGTCCGGGGTGCTTTCATAATCGCTCCAGTTCTGGAAAACATACCCTTCATACTGATATTCCGGATACCTGTTCGCATTGCTTAAATCAGGTTCGTAATCCACCTTTCTTTCAGCCCATTTTATGGGATCATCCATGATATTAACAGGTATGGATACCACTGCAACCTGGATCGGTCTTGCATTGTCCACGCCCTGTGGCGTTACATAATATCTTACCTGTACCACTTCAACCGTATCAATATAATAAACATCCTTTGCAAAATTGCTGGCAACCGAATCATTGCTACAGATAAAGCTGATTTCTTTGTCTTTTCTTGCGTTAGGATCTCCCTTGGGATAAACCACCGGTCTTCCATCCACCAGTTTGATATCATATCTTCCACTGCCCGGTTCCGTTTCCTCTTCCTCCACCAGAGCAAAGGCATCTGCCGCAATCGTCATTCTGTCATTTGTAATCGTTACTTCATATAAATCCGGCGTATTCCAGAATGCTCCTTCACTGATATTGGTTGCAGTTGGCGGTAAAGAAACGATTCCCAGCCGATCCATCTGTGAAAAGGCCTGTCGTGGTATTGTCGTGACTTTTGTACCGGAAAGATCAATACTCCTTACATTGTCACAGTTCTTAAATGCCTCCTCCTGAATAGCGGTAACACCCTCTAAATCGTCCGCTGTGATTGCCCCGCTTTTGGTTTCAAGACATTCCACTATACTGTTTCTGACATTATCCACGATTCCGAAAATAATCTGATTCTCACAGGTGAAATTGGAATTGTTCACAAAGTTTACATTCTGTAAGTCTTTGCATCCTCCAAAGGGTCTGATACCCATAGCCGCCACACCGGGACCGATTTCGACATTTGTAAGCTTCTCACAGTCTTTAAACGCATAGTCCCCAATAGAACCACTGCCCGTCAAACCGCTTCCGTCATAATAAAATCTTGCAAGGGATTCACAGCCAACAAATGCGTACGGCTCCACTTCGTTCACAGTATTTAACGTAACGGACTCAATATATTTATCCGGATCCGGATTTCCATCAATGGGCTGCCCGTTTCTGCGCTTTCCTGAAAATAACCCTGTCTTAACCGCTGTAACCCCCGCCGGAACATTCACGTTCTTTCCTGCGTCTATGATACTCTGATAGTACCCTGAAACGGAACCGGTCTGTTCCTGTCTTACCGCTTCCTCGGCATCGCTTATCATTTCAGGGGTCAGATACGGATATTCCCCGTTTTTATACCCAACTCTGATATGCTCATAGGTGGGATAGCTGATCAGCTCATTTCGCTGTCCTTCCGGATTGCCCGGATTGTATTTCACAGCCAGATTCGTAGGCCATCCGCTGTAATACGTGATGTAGCTTAACGCCTGGGAACTGTTATTATAATTATTGCTTCCGTTCATTGCATAAGTAAATGCACCAAAGGTAGGTGAAATTGCTCCTGTAAATGCTAATTTAGGTTCATATTCCAGCCTGCCGTCACCATTTACCGCATTTCCGGACACGTTCTGACAGCCATTCTGATGTCCGTTTGTCATATCCTGGGTGTTAAATGCCCCGCTCCTTATTTCCAGTGCATCCTCAGCGCCATGTTCAAATATCACATTTTTCAGGCGGTGGCATCCCTGGAAAGCATTTGCCTCAATTAATTTTACACTTGACGGAATTGTCACATTCTCCAGATTACAGTAACCGGAAAAGCACCCGTCATCAATTGCCGATATCAGATGATTCCCTATATTGGAAGGAATAATAAGGGTTTTACAATCTCTGTCAAGAATCGGTTTCGATAAGGATTCCTGACCGTTCTCTACCCTGATTACATAGGAAATCCTATGCTGCGCAGGCTCCGGACAAACCTCCACCTTCTCGTAATACTCTATTCCGTCAATGACATACTTAAAGGAAAGAGAGTGATCCTGTGCCGTCTCATATATAGAAGAATTGCTTGTATGGGGCCCTTCCAGGTAAAAACTCTCCCAATTCAGGGCCTTGACGAATTCTTCGATATCGCAGCCTTTATCCGGGTTTCCATAATTTCCATGGTTAGTGCTTTCATCGGCAGTGCTTGTTCCGTCAATCAAATCGCATTGTTCATTTTGAATCTTAACATATTGAATATTGGTACATCCCTTAAAATAATTAATCGGAAGCTTCTCCACATAGCCCACCGGGAATGTCAGAGAGCCTAAAGAAGAACAATCCACAAAGGCATCATACCCAATGGCGGATAATCCGTCATTAAATATCATTTCCTCCAGCCCGGTACAGCCCATAAAGCAATAGTCGCCAATTGCCCTTACACCTGTAGGCAGCTGGAATTTTTTTAAGTTAACACACCCTAAAAAGGTGTCCATACCGATAACCTGCAGGTTGCCCGCTTCTGTCAAATCACAGGCTGCCAGATTTATGCAGTAGGCGAAAGCGCCGTTTCCGATTGTGGTAAGTCCGTTATTCACACCCCTGTTTACCATGATACTTCTTAAACCGGTACAATTATAAAAAGCATAATCGCCGATACCAACCAGATTTTCGCCGGTTCGCAGTTCATTGATACCAAGTCCTGCAAATACCCCCAGCTTATTCTCGCTTGTTACCGTTCCGTCAATTTCTTTCTCTCCCGTTTTACTCGTCCCATCAAGTTTGTCTTTCAAATATTGCTGTCCTATGTACCTTACCGCAACTGTCAGATAGGTATTCGCATCGCTTACCGGGAAGAAATGTTCTTTATTATCATTAACATTCACGGTTGTGTCCATATAGTTTTTAACCAGACCGCCCTTTAAAGATGCCGTCTTTTGTTTAACAGATATATCACGTCCGGCCTGAATGGTATTATCTACTTTATAAGTAAATACCTCTTTCATTAATTCTTCATTCAAAGCAGGGGTGGGCTGGGCCGGCTCGTCTGACAGGCCTGTATCGGAAACGGAAGGCGATGCCTCCGGTGTCTGATATGGCGATGCCGTCTCCTGCGCTGCAGGGGTTTCAGATGGTAATGCGCCGGGTTCTTGTGTAGGCGCTATTGGTGATACCGCGGGTTCCTGCGTAGGCGCTATTGGTGATACCGCAGGTTCCTGTGTAGGTTCTGCAGTCGGAGACCAGGTTGGCTCTGCCGTAGACTCTCCATATATCCCCATATCATCTACCGGTGTCTCAGAGGGTGCAGGGGTTTCCTCCGGTGTGGGGGTTGGAGTCGGAGTTGAATCCGCCATATCATCATTGGAAATCAAAGAAGTAGTGGCAATACTGCGTGTATGGGCCGGATCATACCAGTATAATGTCTCATCCTTCCATGTATCAAACTCATCCCGATCGCAGACATAATAATCAGCAATTTCATACAATATTGCATCCGTTGTCTGATGCTGCCCGTTCTCATCTGTGTAATAATATGTGCCTCTTGTCTGGCCGGGTTCCACCTCAAGGCTGGCATCCCCTCTGGTAACAAATATTCCAAGCGCCGGAACCTGATACGTATCCTTTTCCTTCTGATAATACAGGAATTCATTATCCGCATTTACGGCACAATACAATCCGCCTTCATTATATGCCTGGCAGGTGACAAACTGCTCCGGTATCTGGAGATAATTTCCATTGTTGCCTGTAGGAAGGGAATAAACATCCGCTCCTAAAATCACCGCCACATTGTTGCTGGGCACTGCATAATAAAAAACAACATCATACCCGGCCACATTGGTTGGATCCGCAAATATCTGCGTATTTTTATCTAAAATAGGAACCGTGCTGCGCCAGTTATCCGGACTTGGGTTTCCGTCATGCTGCCCGGTAGCGCCTTCTATATAGATTTTTTTGATTTCTGATGTAGTTTCACTGCCGCTTTTTGTTGTGTGCAGTCTGCGCCCTGCATAATCATAGGGAGCATCCGCATAAGCTACCGGATCGTCCGCCCTTACATCCGGAACCGGAATCGCCGCCACCACAATAGCGGACGCCATTGTCAATGCACCAATGGTTTTACGGATCTGTCTCCTTAATTTCCTGTTCTTTTTCTTTTTTACTTTGACCATTTGTGACACTCCTTTTACACTACTTAATTCTCTTTGCCACCACTACAAACCTTCCATCCGTCTGCGAATTATCACAGGTTGAAAGTGTAAGTAGGCTGTCTCCATAGCTGGCAGTAACACCCGTATCATACAGGCTCATAGCCGCCATTTCCTCCATATAAGAATTAAACTCTTCTTCTGAATTTGCCTGAATAAACTGATAATATTTAAAAACAAGGTCATCCTCATTGTAGACCTGGGAGCGAAACACATACATTACCTGATATGTTCCCTCCTCATATATACTGTCAAACTGGATGACCGAATGCTTCTTTGCATAAGATTCTTTGGCATACATCTGAAGCTGACCGAACATCTGTCCCGATTTCATGTGATGCCCATAGATAATCAGGTTGGTTGAACGGGGATAAATACTGCTGTCGCAGTCTAAAAAGAGACTGCCGTTTTTATCATACTCCTGATTAAAATTATGGTCCAGATAATAATCGTTGTCTGAAGTCTGCATTACAGGATAATCTATTATTGTATCGTCAATTTTTAGCCATCCGATTAGTTTTTTATTTTTTTCGTATAAAGTTTTATATTCATCCAGCACATCCGGCATTGCAACAGACTCTTTATGTAAAAACAATTCCTTTTTTCCCTGATTGCCGGCAAGCACATCACTTCCTTTTAAAGAAGCAAGAGTTTCATATTCCATGCTTGTGCGGGTACTGAAAAAATAATAAACTCCAAAATACCCAAAACTGGCAACCGCCACAATTGCCGCTATTGCAATAATCCATTTTCTGCGTCTTTCTCTTTTACGCAATTCATTTAGGATTTGCTGCTGCATTTTGCCGTCATATTCTGCAAGCTCCTTCCCGCCATCCGGGTTTACCGTTTCTTTGGATGCCGTCTCAGGAGCCCGGGGCGTTTGCCTTACACCGGCCTGCGCCTTAGATGCTTTAGGCTGCTTTGGCCTGCTTTTCGTCAGGCCTTTATTACGCTCCGGCTTTCTCTCCTGTCTGCTTTCCGAAAGGTTTCCGGCATTTGCGGAGGTGATACCCCGCTGCTTCATTTTTTCAATTTCCTCAAATATCGCATCATCAAAGTCGGTTCCCACCGCAGTCTCGAACCGATATGCGCCGCTTTGCAATGCGCTAAAGAGCTTATATAGCTGCCTTGGATCCTCTAGATCCATTCTGGCTTTGATGGCCTCAATCTTTTTCTGGTCGCGCAGAGCGGCTTCGTAATCCTCACGGGTACGAAAGCGTCTGCCGGCAACCATCAAATCACCTGCCGCCATGGCATACCTCTCTTTCATCACATATACTATTCTATTTTACTATATATTGAAATAAATTCAAGTGTTTTGTCAAGATATTGAACAATTTTAGAATGTCAGATCCGGCATAATTTTCCGGTTAAAAAGTTTCACCGTTCCGGCGCATACAATATCCCAGGGGACCGAAACAAGCATTTATGCGCTTATTTTCAGTCTTTCATATATGTTTTGGCCGTCCGTCTCAAATATCCTTAGCAGGGTAAAATTACCTGTAAATGCAAATATTACTACGCAGAAACTTAGAACGCGTTTAAAAACACAAATGTATAACAGATGCAACCGCTAGAGCACGCCTCGCAGACCGGTTTGCCGCAAAAAAACAAGTAATTGACTCTATGCAAAAGTCAATTACTTGTATCTTGAAATATTTTACATTTTTGATTTGGTCATATTCTATATGAGTTTATCTTCCAAGAAGCGGGAACATCTCATTCAAATCGGCCGCATAGCTGTCCTCCGGGCCTTTCTCATAGCCCTCAATCAAATAATTCGCGACTGGATCATAGTCATAAAAACGATTGTTTTTAGCTGGTTCAATACAAGGAGCAGCTATATTGGGCGCGTCTTTATGGATTTCAATTAATGACTCTCTGTTCTCCTCCACATATAACAACATAGGCAACCCTCCACTCCATATTGCAATAAAATAATAAGTGAATATAATGTTAACATCTCTTGACAGCCCAATCAAGGATTGGTACAATGAAATTGACTTCATTTTTGAAAATATCTTCAACTATCATTCTGGTTTGTAGTAAATTTTATCGTTTTTCTTCGCTAGAATAAGGCTCAATAATACAGGAGGTGCGATATGGATAGCAGTGTATTGCTCAGCAACATACGAGCCCTTTGCAAAAAAAATAAAATATCCATTTCCCGTCTGGAATCAGATCTGTTTTATTCCCCAGGCCTGATTTCCCGCTGGAACAAAAATACGCCATCTCTGGACCGGGTTTTGGATATTGCCAATTATTTTGGTGTTTCTCTTGATGAACTGGTCAGCCATTGTGCCGATAGCTGCACTGACACCAAACGACTTATAACAGCTCTCCTAAACAGGACTATGACCGATGAAATCAACTGGGATATTTTCAATTTTCAAAATCCCCCCGTAAACTTAGCCGGTATTTCGTCCCAAAGCTTCTTTCCCATTGGCGCGTGCGACTGTTATTATACTTCCTATAAAGAAGGTTTCTTCTTCCTGGCATCTGCACGAATATTAGGAGGCAATTTACAGCTTGCATTATATGCTCTGCCAGATGCATACTCTCAGCTTGAAATTGTTTGTGAAAATGTTCCTGAGCTCGAACAACTTCATGAATGCCTTAGCCGCCGCTTAGGAAAGCAGCTGAACAAAGTGAAAACCGATAATTTTATCAACGCCTTTTTAAGCTCTGGCAGCACAAATACCGAATCCGTCTCCCACAAAAAGGTCACGCCATTAAAAAGCAACATCGAAGCCATTAACTTTTGACTTCATATCATGTAGAAAACTTTCAAAGTTCATGCTTCCATATAGTATATGCAAATTGTCAAAAAAATTTACTTTTTACGCAAATTTGAAGTGTATTTCAAATTTGCGTATTTTTAGGAAACATGCAAATTATGTAATTCATGAATGTTTTTTCCGTTTAGTATTTCAATGATATCCATATTTTTTATGATATTGCGGAATCTGTCAAACTTACTGTCCTTATCGCCCAAAATTTCCCAAAGCTTACTGCTGCACATGTCCATTATACTTTCCATACAACGTAAATCTTCCTCTAAAATAAAAATTCTGTCATCCTGTTTCTTCATCAGGTCTGCATCTTTCTGCCTTTTTTCTCCTTTCTTCCCCCTTTCCCTGAAATTATTTTCTTTGCTGTAATTTTCCCACTCTTCTTTATAGCTTATACCTGCACAGCTACTGACTGCATGTGCCACAACATGAGTCCGCAGGGCCCGTACCGTTTCCGGATCCGATATTTCTTTTGATATTGCAATTTCAGAATTTCTAAAAACTTCTTCATAATCCCCCGGAGAAATCCCTGCCGTAAGAATACAGGCTATATCGGCATAGGTTTCTCTATAAACTGACATATACAGTGAAACGTATTCCGCCAAAACCTTACCGGATACTATCCCTACAAGATTATTATGTATCTCCCATTCTATCTCCTTCATATAGGTGAATAAAGATCTTTCCTCTATATATTTATATGGTTTCCCGCTAATTGCCGCCAGAATATCTTCTCCAAGCGATACAAAAATCCTGCTTAACATATCCGTCCAGCCAGTGCATATATCATTGGATATGTTTTCCCTGTAGAAAAAACGGTCATTTTCTATCGTTTCATATTTCTTTACCCGTCTCTCAATTGGGAACCATCGCTTCACCAGCTCCTTTTTGATTGCTTCGTCTACCTTTTTGACTGCTTCATCTGCCTTTTTGACTGCTTCATCTGCCTTTTGAATTACCTCATCAGCCTTTATACCAAAAGACATCTGTTCTGAAAAAATACAAGCAAAATTTATATTTCTGAATATTCGCTGGGAAATGGCATTGAGTACATGAGTTTCCATACGGCGTGCACGGTCAACCCTGCACCGCTCAGCCTTCGTCAGTACATGGTATACTTCATGTAAGAGGTATATCGGTGTCTGGCGGATTTTTTCAATTTCATTCTCAGGTATATAGATCAATACGACTTTTCCCTCTTCTTCCCGCATATTGAAAAGAGTTTCAGCTTCAATATTGCTTTTCAGGGAAGGATGCAGCAAAAAAGCATACTTATCCTGTTTATGGAATAAACGGACAAGCGTTGCCAGAATAGTAGAATATGTTTTAATCAGTTTCGGCGACAAGTCATAAATATTTGTTTCCACGGCCTGGCTTGTAAGCATTTGGCGGTCAGAATTTGCGGTGCTGTCAATAACGTTCTTATATACGTTTGATATCTTACTTATTGCATACTCTATATCTTCAATGGTATCTTTCTTCTCTTTTACCTTAATTTCTGTTGATAAAGCTTTCTTAACCTGCTCAATATAATAAACAAAGAATAATCTCATGGCATCTGCCAGGATCTGAACCTCATAGTCATAAAACTGACTGCCGGACATCTGAGACAAACCATTTAGTATTCTGAGCAGGTAAACAGAAAATGCCTCCAAAACCGGCTGTTCCTTCTTACATTTTTCATATATTTCTATCAGCTCTGTCCTCTGCGCTTCTATCCAGTCCAGCATCACCGTATTCCTCCTGTGTTAAAATTTCGGATTCCACATTAAAAAATGCTTTGTTATAAATTTCATTTGCATGGGTTAATAAATTTTTCATTTTGTAATGCTCAAATATGCTATATACTGAAATCTGATCCACTTCCAGCAGCCAGTCATACCCGCCAAGAGTTTCAAACTTACGTATTGTTATCTTTCTCCCGTTTCTCCCAGATAAGGCCTTTTCCAGCTCCTTTCTGAATATTTCAGCCTCCTGATAATCCTTGACCATACAATGTAACCTGACAAAAACCATCTCATTTTCAATCGTATTTTCAATTTCTTCATAGGATTCCAGAATATCTTCCTTCATGGCAAAGACCGTATACATTTTCAGCGCGCCACATATCTCGCGAAGCTCTACCACATTCCGTATCCCATCGCCATACTTCTTTGTCTTTGTAATCACAATGATCTCACTGTGGTCATAAGACCAGTAACTGATACGTTTTTCTGCCTCATCTAATTTTTCCTTAATTTTTTCCTGTTCTGAAAAACATATATTTTCCTTTTTCAGTCTTACCATTGTGATAAAGAACAGGGGGGCTTTCGAATCTGCCCAAAATCTTTTATCTTTTTCTTTATCTTCCGTAAAGCAAACCAGCATACGGCAGTTGACATTCCCGGCTAATTCCGAAGTCAGTTTTCCCAGAGGTTTCCATGAATTAATACTTTTTTCATCCACTTCTTCCTCTCCTGATATATCAAATGCATCAAAATAGCCTAACACACAGTATGGCCCCAATGGCTCCTTATTTGGATTTACGTCATCTCTCAGAAAATTGTTTTTTAACTGCAGTACTCTTACTGACATGTTTTTTTCCATAAGCTACTCTCCCGTTTTCCTCTGTCCCCTTTACCGCCATCAGCATCCAAAAAATTGTATTGGATGAGTTCCGCCTGCCGCTCATAGTATCTATAGCGGCTCCAAAACGTCTTATCTTTTCGTAGTCCGATATCGTACACAAGTTTGTCCATACCTCCCATGAATGGGATAGAAAAGAAAGATCCTTTGTCTGAATCGGCCTCCAGATACACATTTTTTCGATTTTTTGCGTTCTGAAAGAAATATCGGAATTGATAGCAGCCAGCAATTCCTGAAAAAGGACAAACAACTGTAATTGTTGCATGAAAACTTCAGAAGGCAGGATATCTGCTAAGCCAGAAAAAATTTTATCACATATTTTCCAGCTTTTTTCTGCATTACTGGCAAGCAGCCCATTCATAATACCCGAAATAATCATATGGTAAATTTGTTCCGTTACGGAAGGATACTCACCATTTGTTGCATTATTCATTTTCATCTCATCTGACAGGCATAGGATAAAATCACTAATTGCTTTATATAATTGATTTCTTTCCATATTATTTTCATCTTTATCAAAATTTTGGAAAGAAAACAATATATTAAAGAAATAGAACTCGTATAGTCTCTCCTGTTTCTTGAATTCCGCGTACTCCTGTCCTATCCAGTCTGCATTTATTTTTTTCCCATTCTGCCCGCTGATAGGAATTCTAAGGAAATCTGCCAATAGTTCCTTTTTATCAGAAATAAATTCATCGCTATGAATCGCCCGCTCCAAATGCCCTAAAAAATGAAACCATTCATCGTCATAATTTTCTTCCAGTTTAAGGCCTGTCATATATTTTTTCCGCTCAACTCTGCAAATAATTTTTTTGCAATGCCGATAAGAGGTTGACATAAGAATCTGCACAATTACAAAAGTCTGCACTCCTAAAACATATAACATAATCGCATACACCGTATGTCTCAGCTCCAAATAATGAAACACATATGTGCTTAAAGATAACAACCAGGTAACTACAAACAAAACAGGGATTGTACGTGAGCCTATCGTATAGGCGGCAAGGCGCCTGTAAGGTACTCCCAGTCTCCGGTTATCAATTACCCCGTAAAAAAATAAAACTACCGCGGCCAGCACCGTTTCGTAAGTTATAACATTTCCACACGCACCCGATGACGCGCTCCAGAAAGCGCATTTTATTTTAAACGCCAAATCTACAGCCATAAGCGCTTCCAATCTGAAGTACTTAATCCACTTTAAATCCACAGTCAATGCCAGAGTAATGCATATCACCCCTAACAAGAGAAAAATAATCCAAACCCTGTTTTTCCTTGCCTGGGAATTATCATCCAGTAAATATTTTAAATTTTTGTCTTTTATATTTTTCCAGTGTATTACCATCAAAATTTCTCTTTCGCTTTATATCAAATGAAAACACCGCTTAAAAATTGTCAAAAGCGCTATGCATTTAGTTTATTATTATTTTCCTGTAAAAAAATGTAAATTTATTTTATTTTACATCAAATTTCAACTAATTGAAATAAAAATTTACAAACTATTTACTTATTTTTAATATTATTTTGTTTGATGTGAACAAAAATTCTTTATTTATACCACTATAGGTATAATGTTCATTACTGATTGAATACTTTTAGTTCCCTAAAAAATAATATCCATAATAAAATTTAAAATCAAAAAAATTTTTATAATACCTGAAACACATACAAGCCCTGTACATATGATAAAGCATAAAACAAAAAACTTTTGGAGGCTATATATGAGTGATTTAACAGCTACCGGATGTGGATGCAACACAAGTGCTAACAATAACAGTGGGTTTGGATGCAGTTCCCTGATTTGGATTATCCTCTTACTGTCCTGCTGTGGCGGATGTGGTGGAAATGGCAGTTTCTTTGGCGGAAATTCTGACAATGGCTGCGGATGCGACTTCATCTGGATTATCCTTTTACTGTTCTGCTGCGGCAACAACGGCAACGGCAATAGCTGCGGCTGTGGCTGCTAATTACAGCGCACACTTCTTTTCATCATGTCTGAAAAGTAGGCTCTGAAAAGAGCCTATTTTTCTGCATACAGGAAGAATTCGCATCATAAAATATGAAAACAGGCAGGAAGAAGCAGGTTTGAAAGTTCCTTTCAGGCTTTTACCGGTGGCAGTATCGCAGGCGCAGCCTGCGGTATACAGGGGGTACAGGTATGGATTCAAATGAGCACAATAAGGTAATTGCATTTGATACTCTCTTTTGCACCAATCATATACAAATGCTGAAAATTATCCTTTCTTATATGGATAACCAGACTCAAAAAGCAATGGCTGTCTATATCAAATTTCTGGAACTAAACTATACAATTGACTATTTTAAAAAGCATCCCTATCCTCTGTACGGCTGTGCCCCAAAGGAGGTTTCTTTTGATATTTTTAAAATGTGTTCGGAGCTGCTCCCTTTTTGCACCGAAGGAGAGCGCAGACAGCTCGAACAAATTAAAGGGCTCTTCCAGAGTATGGAAATGTATAAGGAAATGTCCAAAACCATGGATATGATGAAGGAATTTATGCCTGATATGGCTGACTTTATGGGTAATTCTTCCATGAATAACGCCTTTGACTCTTTTTTCGGAGGGAGCAGCGGCAATGAGCAGTCTGATGATGAGAATGGCGATGCTGATAATAGCCGCAATCGTGATATGCCCCCGGACAATGATCCTTCCGCTGAGCATGACAACACTTCTTCGCAAACCGGGGGCTTTAATATGATGAATATGCTGATGAATATGCTCACACCGGAGCAAAAACAAATGTATGAAATGTTTGGAGGTAACCAACATGCAGAATAATTGGATGCAGGATGAATCTTTAAAAAATATAGAACCATACAAGCTTGAATTTTTGCAGGCCCTTGTCTTTGAAAGCAGCCACCTGAAAAAAGAGCAGATGCTCCCTTTTCTCATGGCTGTTGCCAGACGCGGGCAGGAAAAGAAGGTTTCTTTCACAGATGATGAAATAAATGCTGTTGTGGCAGTGTTAAGAAAGCATGCCTCTCCCGATGAGCTTGCAAAGATTGAAAAGGTTATGGCCATGCGTTCCCGGAAATAAATAACGGCCGGCACGCGAAGCGTGCTGGCCGCTGTTTTAGTCATACCGTTTATTTCATAACGATATTCACAATTCTGCCCGGCACATAAATCTCCTTTACAACATTTCCGGTCAGTTTATCGGCAACGGTTTCCTTTGCCTTTGCAATTACCGCATCTTTTTCTTCATCCCTAGCTATCGCCAGGGTAGCTCTGGTCTTTCCATTGATCTGAACAGCGATTTCAATCGTAGACTCCTTTGTTTTTTCCTCATCGTACTCCGGCCATGTTATCTGATAAATACGTCCTTCATATCCCATTCTCTGCCAGATTTCTTCCGTAATATGAGGTGCCACCGGATTAAGCAGGGTAAGCAGAGTTTTAAATTCTCCATTGGTAACCGCATTTTTTTTGTAAAACTCATTAATGAGCGCCATCATAGCGGCAATCGCCGTATTATATTTCAGGCTTTCAAAATCATTGCTTACCTTCTTGATGGTTTGATGCATTTTAACTTCCAAATCCTTAGAATATGCATCATCCCCGGTTACAATTTCCTGAAGTTTCCAGACCCTCTCCAAAAATCTTCTGCAGCCCTTCACACCGTCCTCGCTCCATGCGGCGCTCAGCTCAAAGGCTCCGATAAACATCTCATAGGTACGCAGAGTATCTGCTCCGTAATCCCTCACAATATCATCAGGATTTACCACATTTCCCCTGGACTTGCTCATTTTTTCACCGTTAGAGCCTAAGATCATTCCATGGGAAGTTCTTTTCTTATAAGGTTCCGGGCAGGGAACCACTTTTTCATCATACAAAAATCTGTGCCAGAAACGGGAATAAAGAAGGTGAAGGGTGGTATGCTCCATTCCTCCGTTGTACCAGTCAACCGGCATCCAATAGTTTAATGCCTCTTTACTTGCCAGTTCCCTGTCATTTTTCGGATCCGTGTACCGCAGGAAATACCAGGAAGACCCGGCCCACTGGGGCATGGTATCCGTCTCTCTCATGGCAGGTCCGCCACAGCAGGGGCAGGTGGTCTTCACCCAGTCTGTCATATGGGCAAGAGGCGATTCGCCGTTATCCGTAGGCATATAGCTTTCCACATCAGGAAGCTCCAGCGGAAGCTCACTTTCCGGGATCGGAACATAGCCGCACTTTTCACATTTTACAATAGGAATAGGTTCGCCCCAATAACGCTGCCTGGAAAATACCCAGTCTCTTAGCTTAAAGTTTGTCTTTTTATGTCCGATTCCCTTTTCCGTTAAAAAGGCAGTAATTTTATCTTTTGCCTCAGCCACGGAGAGTCCGTTAAGAAAATCGGAATTCACAAGAATTCCTGTCTCTACATCCGTAAACACCGCCTCGTTTACATCCACAGGACTTCCTGCCACCACTTCAATGATCGGCATGTTAAATTTCTTTGCAAATTCCCAGTCTCTCTCATCATGGGCCGGCACCGCCATAATGGCGCCTGTTCCGTACGACATCAGTACATAGTCGGAAATCCATACGGGAATTTCCTTTCCGTTTACAGGATTCACAGCGGTAAGGCCGTCCAGCATAACGCCGGTCTTATCCTTTGCCAGCTCCGTACGCTCAAAATCTGATTTTTTGGACGCCATCTCACGGTACGAAACCACATCCTCCCAGTTTTTAATATCCTCTTTGTATTTGTCAATAAAAGGGTGCTCCGGGCTCATTACCATATAGGTTACACCAAACAAAGTATCCGGCCTTGTGGTGTAAACGGTCATTTTATCTTCTTTTCCTTTCAGGACAAAATCAACCTCAGCCCCGGTGGATTTGCCAATCCAGTTCTTCTGTGAAACCTTTACACGCTCCACATAATCCACACTGTCAAGGCCCTCTAACAGCTTATCCGCATATTCGGTGATTTTCAGCATCCACTGGCTCTTCACCTTGCGGACAACCTCGCTGCCGCAGCGCTCACACACGCCGTTTACTACCTCCTCGTTGGCAAGGCCCACCTTACAGGAGGTACACCAGTTAATAGGCATTTCCGCCTTATACGCCAGGCCAGCCTTAAATAATTTCAGGAAAATCCACTGGGTCCATTTATAATATCCCACATCCGTGGTATTAATCTCTCTATCCCAGTCAAAGGAATAACCCAGCGCATGGAGCTGCCCTTTGAAACGCTCCACATTGTTTTTGGTAACGATCTTTGGATGTATATGATTATTAATTGCATAGTTTTCCGTAGGAAGTCCAAAAGCATCCCATCCCATAGGGAAAAGCACATTATAACCCTGCATTCTTCTCTTACGGGAAACTATGTCAAGCGCCGTATAAGGCCTTGGATGCCCCACATGCAGTCCCTGCCCTGAAGGGTAAGGAAATTCTACTAATGCATAATATTTGGGTTTTGAATAATCGTCAGAGGTTTGAAACGCTTTCTCATCATCCCAAATCTTCTGCCATTTCGTTTCCACTTCTCTGTGGTTATAGGGTACAGCCATCTTAATCCTCCATTCTTCCGGACCCGCCGCTTTGGCGCCGGCGTATACTTGTTGTAAAGCACTTCAGATAATTTATTTTAGAAATTCATTTCCATATATCAATTTTTGTATCTGCAACATACTAAACCAGTCATAATTTTACCTATATTATGGGAAAAAGTCAACAAAGTTATTTTATCCCCCGGACCTCGTGCAGTCCATAGCCTTCCAGGTATTCTATCGTTATCGTATCTCCCGCCTGATATCTGATAATCTGAATCAGGTCCGCATCGGACATATCTATATCATAGATATCTTCCTTATTTTCCAGGCAAATATAGTAATGAGTATTCCCCTCCAGCACAACCGGCGAAATATTTTCAATTTTCCCGGTAACGCTCTTTCCCATATCCAGAGAATTGCTCACAATACCGTTGGTATTTAAAAGCTCCGTGTAGTTTTTTTCACATTCCTGCACGGTATCTCCAATAGCTACCCACTGATATTTCTGGACATTTACCATGGCATACTTTTTCACCAGTCCGGCGCCGTCCTTAAGAGCCATAAAATATGTTGGCTCATCCGCAATATTCAGTAGCAGGGGAAATGTTGCACAATATCCCAGATTCTGAACCTGTCCTTCAGCAGAGGACATGGCAGAATCCTCAATGGCCCCCTCCACCTTATAAGAACGGGTCTCCATGGTGCGCTGGTTCATCAGTACAAAACCCACATTGGACTGATCTCCGCTGACGCTTGTAATCCCTGTGTAAACCCACACGTCATCCTCTAAGGCGATGTAATTATAACCATTGGTTGACTGCAGGCAGTCCTTCTGCCCCAATACCGAGTTCCAGAAGCCATGCTTTAAGATTCCTGAATAGTCGTAGAGCTGTATCAGGAGATCCGCTGAGTAGACTTTATCAATCCATGCCGGAACATCTGTCACTGCATAGTCAACACACTCGCCTGTCTGGGCGTTGCAAAGTACCACTCTTCCTATGGTCTGCCCGCCAAAAAGACCGATGTTGAATTTCTTAACCGGGCACACCCAATAAGGGGTTCCCTCCTCGTCTATCTCAAAGAAAATCTGCTCGTCAAAAATATAGGTAGGGTACCTAAACCGCAGATGCCTGTAAATATTTCTGTTGAAATACTCTCCTTTTGAATAGCGGATGCCCTCCGAAAGCTTTACACATTCCGTATTCTGCGTTGTCATGTCGATTAAAATATAAGCCGGTATTCCGTTTTTCTGGTTGGTCAGCCATTTAATAGGGCTTGCGTAAGTAAGCGGCGTCACCCGGACCGGCTTTCCCTGATAATTAATTTGTGCATAATCGCCGGATACCTCAAACTGTGAGACCATATCTACCATGCTGCCCATTTTTCTGTTGCCCAAAAGCGATGCGGATTCTTTGTCAAGCAGCGGTATTGTCTTATAATCAACCTGCTTAATATCATCTGTAAATTCTCTTTCCCCTATAGAAAGCAGTCTTTGATATTTAGCTGCATTAAAAAAAGGTGAGGATAAAAGCGCCCCTGTCAGATACACAAGCCCCAGCAAGATCAAAAGACCTGCTAATGCCTTCACTGCAAGGCTGCTTTCTTTCAAATTAAACCGGAAAATATTTTCACCTTCCACTACCGTCTGCCTGTCCTTCTTAAACTGCCTGAAGATACAAAAGGAAAGCAGCAAAAGCACCAGCAAAAATAACGCCCCCCAGGTCCCTGTGGAGTGAATATTGATTGCAGGTATGGTTACATAATAGTAAACAAAAAGCGCCAAAAGCCCCGCCAGACAAATAATTATTTTTCCAATTATCTTCTTTTTCATCCTAATAGCCATGCTCCTTTCTACCTGGTATGGCCCGCGCAAATTAGTCAAAACAGCCATTACTGCCAGATATTTACAGGATAGATTATACTATCTCTTAACAAAAAATACAACAGGGTGCTGTATACCCCCATATACAGCACCCTGTTGTGTTACGTTTCATTTGTCGATTGAAGAATCTTTTGTTTTTCAACCCGCCTTCTTCTAAAAAGAACCTGTAAAATTTAATCGTCCGAACCTTCCGCAACCTTAGCAGCCCTTGCAGCAACTTCTTTCTCTTGTACATCTGAAGGTGCCTGCTCATAGCGTGAGAACTCATACTCATACTCGCCGCGGCCTCCTGTCATAGAACGAAGATCCGTACAATAACCAAATAACCCCATCATAGGAACGTCTGCCTCAATCACCTGTTTGCCGCCTGCAGCAGGATTCATTCCAAGTACACGTCCCCT
Organism: Parablautia intestinalis; assembly: GCA_003612395.1. Classification (GTDB taxonomy): domain Bacteria; phylum Bacillota; class Clostridia; order Lachnospirales; family Lachnospiraceae; genus Suilimivivens; species Suilimivivens intestinalis. Next base: position 28,054 of record RAYQ01000017.1, on the reverse strand, counting down.
TCTCTTATTTAAATCACCCATAACATCACCGGTATAAGCATCCGGTACTGTTACTTTCAGGGATACAATAGGCTCAAGCAAAACAGGATGCGCTTCCATAAATCCCTTTTTGAAAGCCTGGATAGTTGCCATCTTAAATGCCATTTCCGAAGAATCTACCGGATGATAGGAACCATCATAGAGAATTGCCTTAACACCCACAACAGGATAAGCAGCCATAGGCCCTTTCAGCACGGATTCCTGGATACCTTTTTCCACTGCCGGGAAATAATTCTTCGGGACAGCGCCGCCAACCACAATCTGTTCAAAAACATAGGGCTCCTCTAAATTGCCTGAGGGTTCAAATTTCATCTTTACATGTCCATACTGTCCATGACCGCCTGACTGCTTCTTATACTTGTATTCCACATCGGAAGTCTTGCGGATAGTCTCTCTGAATGCCACTTTGGGCTCTGACAATTCAATTTCTACCTTGTATTCATTTAACAGCTTGCTTGAAATCACTTCAAGGTGCAAATCTCCCATTCCGTAAAGAAGCATCTGCCTGTTTTCAGAATCATTCACATATTTCATGGTTTGATCTTCATGAGAAATCTTCTGAAGAGCCTGAGAAATCTTATCCACATCCCCCTTATTCTTTGGCGTATATCTCATATATGTATAGGGCTTTGGCACTTCCCATTTGCCAAACTTAATTGTTGTTGCCTTGGTAGACAGGCTGTCCCCTGTCCTTGCGGCGGTTAACTTGGCAAGAGCGCCGATATCGCCTGCATGCAGCTCTTTAATTTCAATAGGCTTATTCCCCTGAAGTACGTACAGCTTGCCGATTTTTTCTTCAATATCTTTATCTACATTATACAAAAGATCATCGGATTTCAGTACACCGGAATTTACCTTGATTAAGGAATACTTACCCATAAACGGATCAACGATAGTCTTCCAGATATAAGCTGATTTAGCCTTTGCGAAGTCATAGTCAGCATGATAAATTTCGTTTGTTTTCATGTTAATGCCGGCCACTTCCCTGTTTTCAGGACTCGGGAAGTACTTAATGATGTCGTCAAGCAGAGTATACATTCCCTGGCAAAGCACATTAGATCCCATGCACATAGGCACAATACTTCCATCACACACATTTGTCCGAAGGGCTGCTCTAATTTCCGCCTCAGAGAAAGTTTCACCGCCAAAGTAGCGCTCCATCATCTCTTCACTGGTCTCCGCCACTGATTCCATAAGGGTGTCGCGGCAAAGCTGCAGGTTTGCCTTATTGTACTCAGGAACCTCACATTCCACCACATCCTTGCCCTGCCACCTGTTGCCTGTCTCGGTAATGACATTTACATATCCTACAAATTTTTCATTTTCACGGATTGGCAGATGGAAAGGCGCCATCTTCTTTCCAAACATGTGCGTCATATCCTCCACAACCTGCCTGAAAGAAGCATTGTCAACATCCATGTTGCTCACATAAATCATACGGGGCAGCTTATATTTCTCGCACAACTCCCATGCCTTCTGGGTACCAACTTCCACACCGGATTTGCCGTTTACAACAATAATAGCCGCGCCAGCTGCACTGATTGCTTCCTCAACCTCACCGGCAAAATCAAAAAATCCCGGTGTATCCAATATATTAATCTTATACCCTTCCCATTCTATCGGAATTACGGAAGTGCTGACAGATATTTTTCTCTTTTGTTCTTCCTTCCCAAAGTCACTGACGGTATTTCCATCTGTCACCTTCCCCAGCCTGGATGTAATACCTGATAAATATGCCATAGCTTCTGCCAGGCTGGTCTTGCCGCATCCGCCATGGCCAAGCAAAGCTACGTTTCTGATCTTATCAGTTGTGTAAATATTCATATAAGTCCTCCATTCCCGCCTGCCCGACAAATTAGTCATGCACAAAGCATCCCCATAAGCAAGCACAATTCAAATTTCCCATATGGGTATTTTACTAAATTTTTGTTCTTTGCACAAGTAAAAATTATGCTATTTTACATAATTATAATAATATTATTAAAATATTTCGGATAAGCTGAACAGATACATGCATAAAATCGTTTAAAATCTTCCATCAGGTCTCTTATTCGTGATATTTTTTCTTCCACGCAATACATATTGACTTTCGCACGTTGAAGTGTTATATTCTTTGAGCAGAAAGCAATTTATATTCTCAAAAAACTTACAAACTTTTATTTATCAGTTACTTAAGACAATTGCTTCGGGAGGAGACAGACAAAATGATTATTGTAATGAAACCAAGAGCAGCAAAGCAGAGTATCCGGGCTGTTACCAGATATATCGAAGATCATGGACTGCAGGTTCACCTTTCCCAGGGTGAAGAAGTGACGATTATCGGTATCGTAGGCGATAAATCCAAAATTTCCACTGAAAATCTGACTATTTTCAAGGATGTGGATCATATTCTTCCCGTAACCGAAAGCTACAAGCTTGCCAACAAAAAATTTCACCCGGATCCTACTACTGTCAAAGTGGGAAACACCAGTATCGGCCCCGGCAATTTAACCATCATGGCAGGCCCGTGTGCTGTAGAAACACAGGATCAGCTTTTTACCATTGCCCGGGCAGTAAAAGAAGCCGGCGCAACTATCTTAAGGGGCGGCGCCTATAAACCCCGCACCTCCCCCTACTCCTTTCAGGGACTTGAGGAGGAAGGTCTTAAGTATATGCAGGAGGCCAAAGCAGAAACCGGTCTATCCACCATATGCGAGGTGGTGAGCTTAGATGCTATTGAAGCTGCCGTTAAATATGTAGACATGATTCAAATCGGCGCCCGGAACATGCAGAATTTTATCCTTTTAAAGGAGGCAGGGCAGTCGGGCCTTCCGGTGCTTTTAAAGAGAGGTTTATGCGCAACCATAGATGAATGGCTAAATGCTGCTGAGTATATCATTGCAGAGGGCAATCCAAATGTAGTGCTTTGTGAACGTGGTATCCGCACTTTCGAAACCGCCACCCGAAACACCCTTGATCTAAGCGCTGTACCGGTGCTGCAGGAGAGAACCCACCTTCCTGTCATTGTAGATCCTTCTCACTCCACCGGTTCTTACAAATATGTTGCACCTATGGCAAAAGCTGCCGTAGCCTGCAACGCGGACGGCCTTATGATAGAAGTGCATAACGATCCTGCACACGCTCTCTCAGACGGCCCCCAGTCACTTACTTTTGACAGATTTGCCGCTCTCACCAGCGAGCTTTCCCCTTACTGTCAACTGGTAAACAGAAAATTATAGTTTGTTTACCTCCCGGAAATGAGGACATTTATGAAAAGTGATTTTACCTGCGGTTTTATCGGTTTAGGTTTAATTGGCGGTTCCATAGCCAGGGCAATCCGCGATTTTCATCCCAAAAGCCGCATCCTTGCATACGACATTAATCAGGAAGCCCTTCAGGCCGCACTTGCGGACGGCGTTATCAATACTGCCCTTTCTGCTATCGGCGAAGAGCTTTCCGTCTGCGACTACATTTTCTTATGCGCTCCCGTGTCGGAAAATGACAGCAGTCTGAGTGAAATAAAGAAATATATGTCTTCCACCTGCCTGCTCACGGATGTAGGCAGTGTGAAAGCCGATATTCACAGGCACATTCAAAAAGCCGGTCTTTCCCCGCAGTTTATCGGCGGCCATCCCATGGCCGGCAGTGAACGAACCGGATATATTAATTCGAAGACCCTGCTTCTTCAAAATGCCTATTATATTCTGACTCCCTGTGCGGATATTTCTCAGGAGGTCATATGTGATTTCAGGGAACTGATTGCCTCTTTAGGCGCCATTCCCCTGATTCTTACCTACAAAGAGCACGATTATGTCACCGCCGCCATCAGCCATCTGCCCCATGTGGTGGCTGCCTGCCTTGTAAATTTAATCAGGCAGTCCGATTCTCCCAGGGGCATTATGAAACTGGTTGCTGCAGGTGGTTTTAAGGATATTACAAGAATTGCCTCCTCCTCGCCGGTGATGTGGCAGCAAATCTGTCTGACCAATGGGGAAAACATTTCCGGCCTGCTGGAAGATTATATTGTTTCCCTTAGCCAAATCAAAGAGGAAATTGACCGGGCGGGCGCCGAACCGCTGTATCAGTTTTTTGATCAGGCCCGTGTTTACAGAGATTCCTTTACTGACGCGTCCAGCGGCCCTATTAAAAAGTCCTTCTCTATCCGGATTGACATTGCCGATGAACCAGGCGCTCTGGCTGCCATTGCCACTATACTGGCCCTGCATCAAATCAGTATCAAAAATATTGGCATCACGCATAACCGGGAACAGGCGGACGGTGTGCTTCAGGTAGAATTTTATGAGGAATCCAGTATCCAAAAAGCGGAAGAAATCCTTTCATCCAAAGGATACTCTATCTATCATTAATGTTTAAAGTCTGCGCAGACAACGGATGCCCGGATCCGCCAGACATCCGTTGTTAATAAATATGCTGACCCGCGAAGCGTGGCAGCGTTTTATGCTGTCACCCTTTGCGCATCGGCTTATCGTAAGTAAGCAGCCTTTTACCTGATCTGTTTGTTATTTTTTCTCTTATTTTGCACAATATTATAATAACCAGAATTCCCGCTATTCCGCCTGCGGTATCTATCAGCACATCCTTAAAAGACGCAAATCTTCCGGGAATAAAATATTGGTGGAACTCATCCATGCCAGCTGAAATTACCAGCTGCAAAAGCACAAAAAAACGTCCCCTCCACAAAGGCTTGTACCACAAAACCACTATACTGTAGGATAATAACCCCATGCACATATATTCCATAAAGTGGGCCAGTTTCCTGATTATGCCTTCTAACGAGGAATCCCAGACTGCCGCCGCGTTGCCTGCGCCGCTGTCTGCGCCTCCCACTATCCCGTGATATACCTTTAAAATCATTTCGGTAACTTTTCTACTGAGCGCAGAGGATTCTTCTCCCTCCTCTGCAGAAAAACAAAATATGGCAATATACAAACAGAGCAGTAAAGTAGCTGCCACTATCGTATAGATCTTTTTTCTTCTCAAATTAAAATCTTCTCCTAACACCGGCCGACGCGCTTTGCGGGTCAGCTTTTTATAGTCAAAAACTTCGCTGCATTCATCAAGGTGGATACGGAGCCTTCATTTCCCACACATTCGTCTGACGCGTTGCTCACGGGAATAAAAGCAACAACAAACAGGGATATCAAAAGATTTTCTCCTGATACCCCTATTTTTATCTCATTTTCTAATTATCAAGCTTGTGCCAACAACTTTTTGCAATTCATGATTATTCATTTCCAAAGGAAACTCTTTATTCATGCCTGTTTGTTTGCAAAGCAGATTAATAGTCCGCGATTATTCATTTCCGAAGGAAATTAGTAATTCACGATCTTACCAAAATCAGCCTTCAGGGAAGCACCGCCAACCAGTCCGCCGTCAATGTCAGGCTGTGCAAATAATTCTGCTGCATTACCGGCATTTACAGAGCCGCCATACTGAATACGAACTGCTTGTGCCGTAGCTGCGTCATAGATTTCCGCAACGCAGTCACGTACTGCCTTACAAACTTCCTGAGCCTGCTCGGTTGTAGCTGTTTTGCCTGTTCCGATTGCCCAGATAGGCTCGTAAGCGATAACCATAGATGCAGCCTGCTCAGCGCTGACGCCAACCAGATCAGATTTAATCTGCATACGGATCCAGTCAAGAGTAATGCCCATCTCTCTCTGCTCTAAAGTTTCACCACAGCAAAGGATCGGGGTAAGTCCAGCCTCAAATGCTTTCTTTACTTTCTTGTTTAATAAAGCATCATCCTCTTTGAAGTAATCACGTCTCTCGGAATGTCCGATGATAACATATTTTGCGCCTGCATCCTTAATCATGGCTGCGGATATTTCGCCTGTATACGCGCCTTTTTCTTCAAAGTACATATTCTCAGCGCCAACCTCAACATTGGTTCCCTTAACAGCTTCCACAACAGGAACAATATCAATTGCAGGAACACAATAAACTACATCCACATCATCGGATTTAACCAAATCCTTTAATTCATCACATAATGCAACTGCCTGGCTGGGAGTCATGTTCATCTTCCAGTTGCCGGCTACAATTTTTCTTCTTGCCATTTTTCCGTTTCCTTCCTTTTTAAATTCAGTATTAATATTGATTTCAGGATAAATCCTGTAAAAAATAATATCAAACCCATTATGCCTAAAAGAAGCATGTATTTCCTATAAAAGCCCACCACAAAGCAGGAGCCGATTCCCATTCCAAGAGTGTAAACAACAGGAACTTTGGTGTTTACAATATAAGCAGCATTCGCATGGGCTGAAATCCACCTGTAATACGCTCCGTCCCATTCATAAAAGTACTCAACAGCCACATAATCATCACCGGAATACACCACATTGCCCTCCGTTAACGTCACGACAAAGGCAGCCGTCATTGCTTTTTCTCCTGATGCTTCTATCTTCAAAAACGCATGTTTTACAAAAGCCGTATAAAGCAGATACATCATACTAAGCAGACCAAAGCCAATGCCGACTGCCATCAAACACCAGCATACTTTACGAAAGGGCGTATTATACAAGTCGAATACATTAGCATGAAATAACATACGCTTTTATATCATGGTGAATCTTATTTATCATCTGCTGCAGCTACACCAGGAAGTTCTTTACCCTCTAAGAACTCAAGGGAAGCGCCGCCGCCTGTGGAAATGTGACTCATTTTATCAGCAAAACCTAACTGGTTAACTGCCGCTGCGGAATCACCGCCGCCGATAATGGTTGTTGCATCTGTCTCTGCAAGGGATTTAGCCACTGCAATGGTTCCCTTTGCAAGAACAGGATTCTCAAATACACCCATAGGGCCGTTCCATACAACGGTCTTGGCAGACTTAACAGCATCTGCATATAGTTCAGCTGTCTTAGGTCCGATATCAAGGCCTTCCATGTCAGCAGGGATCTTGTTCGCATCCACAACGGATACTTCTATTTCAGCATCAATGGGATTAGGGAAAGAAGCTGCAATTGTGGTATCTACAGGAAGCAGTAATTTCTTTCCAAGCTTTTCTGCTTTGTCCATCATTTCCTTACAGTAATCAAGCTTCTCGTCATCCACCAGAGATTTCCCAATCTCTAAGCCCTGAGCCTTCAGGAATGTGAAAGCCATACCGCCGCCGATAATCAGGGTATCGCATTTCTCAAGCAGATTGTTGATAACGTTAAGCTTATCTGCTACTTTTGCACCGCCGAGGATTGCAACGAAAGGCCTTACAGGATTTTCAACTGCATTTCCAAGGAAGTCAATTTCTTTCTGCATCAAATATCCGACTGCACACTCGCCGCCTTTTGCACGAATGCACTCTGTTACGCCTGCCACAGATGCATGCGCCCTGTGGGAAGACCCAAAAGCATCACATACATAAACGTCAGCCAAATCAGCCAGCTCTTTGCTGAATTCTTCGCCGTTCTTTGTCTCTTCCTTACCGCGGAAACGTGTATTCTGAAGAAGAACCACATCGCCTTCCTTCATAGCAGCAACTGCCGCCGTAGCAGCTTCACCTGTTACATTATAATCTGCAACGAAATTAACATCCTTACCAAGCTTCTCGGAAAGTCTCTTCGCAACGGGCGCAAGTGATTCGCCTTCATTAGGGCCATTTTTTACCTTGCCAAGGTGAGAGCAGAGAATAACTTTTCCTCCGTCCGCCAATAACTTGTTAATTGTAGGAAGGGCTGCAACGATACGTGTTTCATCGGTAATTTCGCCATTTTTAAGAGGCACGTTAAAATCGCATCTTACAAGTACGCGCTTTCCTGCTACGTTGATATCATCAACTGATTTCTTATTTAATCCCATGATTCATTCCTCCACAAATATTTTGTATTGATAAACCGGTGGGAAGATTTTCTTCCTGCCCGCCGCACGACCCGTGCGCCGCTTTAGCGGCATATTTCCTCTGCACGGCCTGCGTATAATAAAGGGTCCGGTCCATAAGACCGGACCCTTAAGGTCTTTGCCAAATCTCACTGTATGTGAGTATTCCACTGCAAAGCTGACTCATGAAATGAGACAGTCTTTGTTATGCTAACTCTGAGAAGTATTTGATAGTTCTTACCATCTGGCTTGTGTAAGAATTCTCATTGTCATACCAGGAAACAACCTGTACCTGGGTATTTCCATCTTCCATAGGAGCTACCATTGTCTGTGTAGCGTCAAAGATAGAACCAAATGTGCTTCCGATAACATCAGAAGATACGATTTCATCAGTGTTGTAACCGAAGGACTCTGTTGAAGCAGCTTTCATAGCATCGTTGATCTGCTCTTTGGTTACTGCACCCTTAACAACTGCAACCAGGATTGTTGTGGAGCCTGTAGGGGTAGGAACACGCTGAGCGGAACCGATGAGCTTGCCGTTCAATTCAGGAATAACAAGGCCGATTGCCTTAGCAGCGCCTGTTGAGTTAGGAACGATATTCTGAGCGCCTGCACGACTTCTTCTCTTGTCACCTTTCCTCTGAGGTCCGTCAAGAATCATCTGATCACCTGTGTAAGCATGAACTGTTGTCATGATACCACTCATGATAGGACATAAATCATTTAATGCCTTAGCCATAGGAGCTAAGCAGTTTGTTGTACATGAAGCAGCAGAAATAACTGTATCCTCTGCCTTTAATGTTGTATGGTTTACATTGTAAACAATGGTAGGAAGATCATTTCCTGCAGGTGCGGAAATAACAACCTTACGTGCGCCGGCTTCGATATGTGCGCTTGCTTTTGCTTTGGATGTATAGAAGCCTGTACATTCCAGAACAACGTCAACCTTTAATTCTCCCCAAGGAAGGTTCTTAGCATCAGCTTCTTTGTAGATTGTGATGGTCTTTCCATTCACTGTGATGGAATCCTCTCCGTAGGATACGCTGTCTGCGTATTTGTATTTACCCTGTGCGGTATCATACTTTAATAAGTGAGCGAGCATCTCAGGACTTGTTAAATCGTTGATTGCTACTACTTCATAACCTTCTGCATCAAACATCTGTCTGAATGCAAGACGACCAATACGGCCAAAACCATTAATCGCTACTCTTACTGCCATTTTTAGTTCCCTCCTGAATTTGATTAATTATTCCTATTTTATTTTGCAATCAGTTTAGATTGACAAAATTTTATCAGCAGGATTATTTTACCTAATTTGTCCAAAAAGTTCAAGATGTAAATGAAAAATAATTGTCATTTCCTATTATTTTTAATATAATTTTTATAATTTCAGAGAATAAATTTCATGAAGGAGAATAAGATTATGGCCATAAAAGCAGATTTACATTTACACACCTCTTTTTCCGGGGATTCCACTGCTCCCATGGAAGAAATGATATTAGCCGGAATCGCCCGGGGGCTTGAAACCATGTGTATTACGGAACATATGGATCCCGATTATGTATACGCAAATCCTGAAGAGGAAGGCACTTTTGAATTAAACACCGATTCTTACCTGTATGAACTGATTCGGTGCAAAGAAAAATACGCCGGAAAGATAAAGCTCCTTTTCGGAGTGGAATTAGGTGTACAGCCCCACATCCGCCGCAGGCTGGCCCTGTACGCCAAAAGCTATGATTTTGATTTTATCATAGCCTCCTCCCACCTGTGTAACCAACGGGATCCGTATTATCCTGATTTTTATAAAGGACGCAGTGATGAAGAAGCTTACCGGGAATACTTTACCTCTGTTTTGGATAATCTGAAGGCTTTTGAGAATTATGATGTTTACGGCCATCTGGATTACGTGGTGCGTTATGGAAAAGCCAAAGACGATAACTACTGTTACGATATGTACAAAGACATATTTGACAGGATCCTGAAAACTTTAATTGCAAAGGGAAAAGGACTTGAAGTCAATACAGGCGCTATTGGCTATCAGCTTAAAGAATTAAATCCCTGCACGGAAATTTTAAAGCGTTACAAGGAACTTGGCGGTGAAATTGTCACAATAGGCTCCGATGCCCATGCGCCAGAAGATATTGCAAGGGGTTTTGACCGGGCCGGAGAAATCCTTTGTCAGTGCGGTTTTAAGTATTATGCCGTCTTTGAAAACAGGCTTCCCGAATTTCACCGCTTATAAAAATAACTTTTGTTATATTTTTCAGTCTGTCTTAATATTTCGTAACATCCGATATAATTTTTATAGTTTTTTTATTACAACATGCCGGCTTGTAAAGTGTGGCTTCGTTTGTTACGTTAGGCTGACTTCGTTTGCCTGTAAAATTGTTCCGCCTCCCATTACATATTCTCCATCATAAAAAACCACGGCCTGTCCCGGTGTTACGGCACGGACAGGCTGTTCAAAGGACACATAAATCTCATCTTCCTTTGTCTGATATGCTTTGCACCACTGCCCCTGATGGGCATAACGCACTTTGGCAAAGAGCCTTTGGGATTCTTTCAGACTCTCCATCCCCATAAAATTAATCTGATTACAGGTAAGTTCCTCGGCGAAAACATCCCTGTGGCTTATCACCACTTCGTTGGTATCTGCCCGCAGCTTTGATACAAAAACCGGATGCCCCATGGAAAGGCCAAGCCCTTTTCGCTGTCCCACCGTGTAATGTATCAGCCCCTTATGGGTTCCTAATACGGTTCCGTCTTCCGATACGAAATTCCCCGGCCCTGCTATTTTATCCGGCACGGTATCTGTGATAAACCCCGCATAATCTCCATCCGGCACGAAACAGATATCCTGGCTGTCAGGCTTTTTGGCCACCGGCAGTTTCTTCTCCGCAGCCAGGCGCCTTATATCATCTTTTGTGTAATCTCCCACCGGCATCAGGGTGTGGGAGAGCTGAAACTGGGTTAAATTATATAGTGCATATGTCTGGTCTTTCTTTGCCGTAACGGAGTTTCGCACCGCGTACCTTCCATTTGCCATTCTTTCCACTCTGGCATAATGCCCGGTAGCTATATAGTCCGCTCCAATCTCCATACTCCGTTTCAGAAGCGATTCCCATTTCACATATCTGTTGCAGGCTATGCAAGGGTTCGGCGTTCTTCCCGAAAGATACTCGGAAATAAAGTAATTTACCACCTTATCCTGAAATTCCTTTTTAAAGTTCATTACATAATGAGGAATAGAAAGGGCATCCGCAACCCGCCTCGCATCCTCTGTTGCCGACAGGCCGCAGCATCCCCCGTTTTCTTCCACGCGGAAAGGGTCCTCATTCCAAATCTGCATGGTAACTCCTATTACATCATACCCCTGCTCTTTTAAAAGGAAGGCAGCCACAGCGGAGTCCACTCCGCCTGACATACCTACCACTACCTTTTTTTTCATAAAAATAACCATGCCCTTTCCATAACCTGCAAGCTTTCATACATACACAGTATCTGTTACATGCCCTGTATGTAATGCACAGGCACAATATTGGCAAAACGAACAAGTTCGTTTGTGAAAATTTATAAAAGAAAATTGAAAACAGCACACACCCCTTTAATACTCTTCATCCTCATGTTCTTCTTCGCTTATGTCCTGCTTCGGCTCTTTTAGGCCCTCTATCACAATGTCGTTTTTCTTCGCGTAATCCCAAAGGGCTGCATGAATTGCCTCCTCCGCAAGCAAAGAACAATGTACCTTCACAGGGGGCAGGCCGTCAAGGGCTTCCATAACTGCTTTATTCGTTACCAAAAGAGCCTCCTCAATGGTCTTTCCCTTTACAAGCTCAGTTGCCATACTGCTGGTAGCCACCGCAGCCCCGCACCCAAAGGTCTTAAATTTACAGTCATTAATAATATGGTTTTCGTCAATATCCAAATAAATTCTCATGATATCCCCACACTTAGCGTTTCCAACAGTTCCTACGCCGCTGGGGTTTTCCAGTTCCCCCATATTGCGGGGATTGGTAAAATGATCCATTACTTTCTCACTGTACATGTTTTTACTTTTCCTTTCCTTCCGTGTTTATGATGATACACGGCCGTTAAACGGCTGTGCCCAAACTGCCTGTTCAAATCTTATTCTGCTTTTTTATAAAATCTTCATATAACGGAGACATCTGCCGCAATTTGCCCACTGCCTCTTTGATAGCTTCAACCGTTTCATCCAGCTCTTCTATTGTATTTTCTTCACTTAAGGTAAGCCTTAAAGAGCCATGTGCTATCTCATGGGGAAGCCCGATTGCCAGAAGCACGTGGGAAGGATCCAGCGAGCCTGACGTACATGCTGAACCACTGGACGCACAGATACCTTTCATATCCAGCATGATAAGCAAAGACTCTCCTTCAATAAACTGGAAACTAAAATTTACATTGTTGGGCAGTCTCCTTTCCCTGTCGCCGTTTAACCGGCAATAGGGGATTTCATTCCCAATCCGCTCAATCAGATAATCCCGAAGCTTTTGTATCTTCCCGGCCCGCTCTTCCATCTGAGAAAAGGCAAGCTTTGCCGCCATTCCAAGCCCTGCTATTCCCGGTACGTTCTCTGTCCCTGCACGCCTTTTTCTCTCCTGGGCTCCTCCGTGTATAAAGGAGCGGATCTTTACACCTTTCCTTATATATAAGAATCCGATTCCCTTTGGGCCGTATAATTTATGACCGCTGGCGCTTAATAAATCAATGTTAAGCTCCTCTACGTCAATTGCCAGATGTCCGTAAGCCTGCACGGCGTCCGTATGGAACAAAATACCATTTTCTTTTGCAATCTCCCCAATCTGTTTGATGGGCTGAATTGTTCCGATTTCATTATTGGCAAACATAACCGATATTAGAATTGTATCCTTGCGAACAGCCTTCTTTAAATCCTCTAACCTGATGATTCCCTTTTCATCCACATCAATATAAGTTATCTCATACCCTCTTTTTTCCAGATACTGACAGGTGTGCAGCACCGCATGATGTTCAATTTTTGAGGTGATAATATGTCTGCCTCTGCCTTCGCCGGACTCCGCCGCCGCTATCAGTGCCCAATTATCAGCCTCCGTTCCTCCTGCTGTAAAATATATCTCCAAAGGGTCGGCGTTTAAACTTTTGGCAATTACTTCCCGCGACTGCATAATCGCTCTTTTACTTTCCGTGCCAAGCCGGTAAATGCTGCTGGCATTCCCGTAATGCTCCGAGAAATAAGGAATCATGGCATTTACTACCTCAGGCGCCGTCCTTGTGGTGGCTGCATTATCCAAATATATGAACTTATCCATAGGTAACTCCTTTCACTATTCCTATCGTTTTACTAGGTTTTCCTTTCCCATGATAACATTAAGCGCCTGTTCTGTCAATGAAAGGGACGGCATATATTTTTATCAATATAACAGTTCGGCCCTTCTGAAAATGTGCGAATCAGCATTAAATAACGCGGACGGAACTGTTACTTATCAAAGCAGCCATATGCGGGGGTATATATATGTTCATCTCTAAAAAAAATAATCCTCTGATAACAGGAACCCTTATTTTAACTGTCACTGGCTTTGCAAGCCGTTTTATTGGGTTCTTTTACCGGATTTTTTTATCCAGGCTCTTTGGCGCGGAAGGTATGGGTATTTACCAGCTGATTTCTCCGGTTCTTGCTCTTTCTTTTTCTCTGACCGTTGCCGGAATGCAGACAGCAATCTCCAAATATGTGGCAGGTGAAACCATTTCCAGGGATTACCGCTCATCCGCTATGCATTTGTCCGCAGGCTTTCTTCTTTCCATGGCCCTTTCTCTTTTGTGCGCCGTAGGAATTTACTGCTATGCCGACGAAATAGCCGTTTATTTTTTGATGGAAGGCCGCACCGCTCCTTTACTTCGCATCATTGCCCTGTCCATTCCCATGGCTACCGTCCATTCCTGCATCAATGGCTATTTTTATGGTATCAGACAGACCGCCGTTCCCTCTCTGTGCCAGCTCTCCGAGCAGATAATACGGGTGGGCAGTGTTTATGCTATCTATTATTTCTGCCAGAGCCGCGGCATGACGCCGACTATCAGTTTTGCCGTTGTGGGACTTGTGATCGGAGAAAGTGCTTCTATGCTGGTCTCACTTATCGCAGTGCGGGCCCATTTCGCCAATGTGGTTCCCAAAAATTACGGGCCTCTTTTTTCTGCGGACTTCCCAGCCTTTATTACCGCCTCCAAAGGGCTTTTAAAGCTTGCTATACCGTTATCCTTAAACCGTGTTATTATCAACTTTTTGCAAAGCATTGAGGCTATCTTTATTCCCAACCGGTTAATCTCCTACGGCTATGATAATGCCACAGCTCTTGGTATCTATGGCGTCCTGACTGGAATGGCTATGCCCCTAATCTTCTTTCCGGGCGCCATCACAAATTCTATCTGCGTACTGCTTCTTCCCATTGTCTCGGAAGCCGATGCCTGCAACAATAAAAATACCATCAAAAAAGCCATAAACAAATGTATACGCTATGGCTTTCTTCTGGGTATTTTATGTACCTCCGTTTTTTTGTGCACAGGCAGATTTCTTGGAAACCTGCTCTACCAAAGCAGCCTTGCCGGAAGCTTTATCATTATTTTGAGCTTTCTCTGCCCTCTTATGTACATCGCCAGCACCCTGAACAGCATTCTGAACGGTCTGGGCAAAACAGGCCTTACCTTTTTTTACAGCATGCTCAGTCTGCTGGTAAGGCTCGTTTTTGTCTTTTGGGGTATTCCCGCCCTGGGAATTCATGGATACTTGTGGGGGCTTTTAGCCAGCCAGGCAGTTCAGACCCTTCTGTGTATGTTTGCCGTGCGTAAATATCGTTAAGGGGCTGCCGCTGCCCCATCCTTTTTACAGCAGCTCCTGCGTATATATTTCATATGCCGTATATTCATGGCTAAAATGATACCCCAGCTTTTCAGCTAAAGCTGCGGACCACTTATTTTGTGCATCCCAGCTTGGGTACCAGTCCCGTACAAGGCATTCTAATATCAGCTTTGCCCCGCAGACATGGGCAAGCCCTTTTCTACGGTAATCTTCCCTGGTATCAATTTCAACCTCTATACCTCCACGAAAGCCGGAATAAGAAGATGCTCCCGAAACAGGCTCCCCTTCCTTTAATATCACGGCTCCTAATCCGTATTTCTGATACATGGGATAATCTCTGTAATTGGATACCCAGTCCCTGCACCACTTCGTCCTTCCACAGTAATGAAACAGCTCCTCATCTATCATCTTTAACACATAACCTTCAGGAATCCCATCCACCACTGCCTGCAGCTTATCCTTATCAAAAATACCCGGCTCCTTCTTTATGGCATACCGAATCACTTTCTTTGCTCTTTTCCCATAGCTTTCCTCTATCAAATCAGCCCATGCTTCATTTTGCGGAACGATAATGCCTTCCATCCGGTCCGCTTCTCCGTCCTCCCGGCCTTCCCCGCCCCTGGCGGTGCGTCCGTTCCTCCAATACATTGCCGGCCCGTCCATGATTAGCTCTTTATTTGGCTTACCTGCCGGGAAACCAAAATCTCCCAGAAAGATCATAGCGGATGAAGGGCTTTCCTTCTCGTCTGCATAAAGATTTCCCATTACATTCTGCAGACAGGACCATATCACGCTTTCCTGCCATCCTTCAAATAATGGCGCTGCCTTTTCTGTCCGGTTTATTTCAAAAATCATAAAATGAACTTATGCTCCTTTCGCAACCATAAAGTTTTCTTTTATCTTAGTGAACGCACACAGATGTGTCAAGAACAAACTCTGCCGTCATCGCGCCACAAGTAACAACAGTTCAGCTTATTATAAAAATCTATTCCCAAAAACAGCAAATTACTATATACTGAATTCAGAAAACAGTCCGGAAGCTTGTTTGCAGATAAAGATCCGGAATGCGATAAAAACAGAGAGGTTGATGCTTAAATGGACTATAAAATAGTGCGGTTAACAGATAAACCGGAAATAAAGGAACAGGCTGCCCAGTGGTTTCACGAAAAATGGGGAATTCCTTTAGAGGCATACAGGGAAAGCATGGAAGAATGCCTTTCAGCGCAAAATGCTGTTCCCCAATGGTATCTGGCTATGGATAAGGAAAAAATAGTCGGCGGATTAGGCGTCATCCAAAATGATTTTCATAACAGAAAAGATCTTACCCCAAATGTCTGTGCTGTTTATACAGAGAAGGCTCACCGTAGAAATGGGATAGCCGGCGCCTTATTACATTATGTGTGTGAAGATATGAAAGAAAAGGGAATTCCTACCTTGTATCTTCTTACGGATCACACTGCCTTTTATGAACGCTATGGATGGGAATTTCTGTGTATGGTACAGGGAGACGGGGAGCCTGAACCGTCAAGAATGTATATTCATAAAGCTTGAACAATGCATGGGGATTAGTATGAATAGAACACTGATTAAAAACTATATTAATGCAGGCAGCATAAAAGTGGTTGCAAACCTTGATTTGGCTGCAAATAAAATTAAATATACCGGCATTACACAGCATCGTGAAATAACAGAAATAACCGGAGATGAAGAAATGTCACGGGCATTTTTAATTACAAAACTGGTTAATGAATTGGGCTATTCAATGGATAAAATTGAAATTGAACGCGAGTATACGGCCGGAAGATCACCAAAGTTAAGTCCACGCATTGATATCATTGTACGTGATATGAAGGGTGATGCTTTTTTGTTTATTGAGGCCAAAAGCCCTTCGGAATATGCCGCTATAGATAAAGATAAGACGATTAATGATCAGCTCTATCAAGTGGCCGCTCTTGAAAAAGCTTCCGGTCGCAATATAAAATATCTTGTCTTATACACTACCGAGGAGTCACTGTCTTCTGTTACGGATAATTGTATGATTATTGATATGGAAGAATACCCCACTTTTGATGATTGGGATGCCGGAAGAAATTATACCAATAATATTCCGGCCCGTTACGGGAAGGCACAGCATAAACCATATGTAAAAACATCCGATAAAGACCTGGAAACTGATTTTTCCAGTGAAATGATTATGCAGCTTCAAACAGATCTGCATAATGTTTTGTGGGGCGGCGGCGGAACCGATGATAACGAAGTCTTCTCATCGCTGGTTAACCTTATTCTTGCAAAAATCCAGGATGAAGATGTTACGGAAGACGGTGAAGTATATGGTTTTCAATCACTTACCTTTGAAAAAGAAAGGGACGGAGAATTTGAATCAAATGAAATATTGTTTGAAAGAATTAATAAGCTGTACAGAGACGCCCTGAAAGCAAAGCTGTATATTCTTGACGAAGCGGAATTAGCCAAATCTTACGTTGTTGATACTAAGAAATTTTCACTTTCAAAACTAAAATATGCCGTTCAGAAATTAGAAGGATTATCCTTTGTTGACGGAAAAAACAGTTTGAGCGGAAAAGATATTTTAGGAGACTTTTTTGAAGGGATTATCCGCGATGGATTTAAACAGAATAAAGGGCAGTTTTTTACTCATATAAATATCGTCCGTTTTATGCTATGGGCCATTCAGGCTGACAGACTGGCCATTGACAGGATTAAGAAAGATAAGGAAATTCCCTATATGATTGACCCCTCAGCCGGAAGCGGAACATTTCTAATTGAGTATATGAAATTCATCACGGAAAATATGAAATATCGTTTCCGCAATGAATTGGGAACCACACGGGCGGTAAAAGACAAGATTGAATCTGATTGGTTTTATCCTGACTTTCGTGAAAACAAATGGGCACAAACATATATTTATGCATCTGAGGTAAATTTTAACTTAGGAACAGCTGCAAAGGTAAATATGATTTTGCATGGAGATGGTTCAACAAATATTTTTGTTAAGGATGGTTTACTGCCGTTTTCCCGTTATGAAAAAGAAACTGCTCCTAATGTCCTGCATGACAGCCGGGATGAGAGTTTATATTACGATAAATCCGTTAACGGTAATTTTGATATCATTCTTACGAATCCTCCTTTCAGTGTAGATCTTGATAATGATACGAAAAAAACCTTAAAGAAGAGTTTTATTTTTGGAGACAGAAAGAATTCCGAAAATCTGTTTATTGAACGCTGGTACCAGCTTTTGCGGGAAAACGGACGTGTGGCTGCGGTTTTACCGGAAAGTGTATTTGATACCACGGAAAACAAATACATTCGATTGTTTATTTACAAATATTTTAAAATTAAAGCGGTGGTATCCTTGCCTCAAATAACATTTGAACCATATACATCCACTAAAACAAGTATATTGTTTGCCCAGAAAAAGACAAAAAATGAAATTCTTCTTTGGAATGAGGCTTGGAATGAGGCTTCAAAAGAATACTCAAAGTTAAAAACCCGGGTCGAAAATCTCATTGCTGTTTATGACGGCACAAAAGAAAAGAATAAACTGCCATCCATTAAAGGTCTATCCGCCAAAGAAGAATCACAGGTCATTTGCGATATGCTCTACAACTACATAACGGAACGTGATCATAACCTTAGTGCAGATGAACTTATCGGGAAATATCGTATAGAATTGGAAACGCTATGTAAATTTGACAAAGATACTGTTGAGATGCTTGGCTATGTAAATACCTGGTGGGTCTTTGGTAAAGTTTCTCAGAAATTTAATTATGATATTTTTATGGCAGAGGCAGACAACATCGGTTACAAACGCACCAAACGCGGGGAAAAGGAAATGCCCAATGACTTATATACCCTGGAATACGCTCCTGACAGATTAAATATAGCAGAAATAGAAATGAAATATGACCTGGCTATTGCAAATGTAAAAAAGCTCATGGATGAATGGAACAAAAAGCTTTCAAAAGAAAAGAAAAAAGACAAACAGGAAGCTATTCAGGATAAACTGCAGTTGTTGGCAGAGCACAAATCCGCTGTTGAAAAAGAATATACGTACATAAAGGCTTTTATTCCCAAATACTATGATAACGGTATTCTTCGCGCTGAATTTACAGACCGGACAGAAGATGAACTCATAAAAGAATTTAAATCGGGATATCTGACCGCTTATTGCAGTTACCGGGTGGCTTTACACGAGTCTGCTCATGTAAATATTCTGGATTATATGCGTGATATTGTATGGGATTAAGATAAACAAACGCCGACACGCTTCGCGAGTCATCTTATTGTAAACAAAGGATGTCAGGCTTTCACCTGTCATCCATATGTTAATATTGGTAATTGTATCACAAAAACAGCTTGCGATACGCGTCAGCAGGCTTTTTCTGGTGTATAAGACAGGGGATAGACATGAAAATCAGCAATACAAATTTATCACAATTAAGTAAAGAAAAGTCACTAAGAAACGACTGTGTGTATCAGCGGGTTATTCTGCATAATTCTTCTGCGCCTGATAACTGCTATCGCTTTTCAGAACTGTTTAATGTAAGTGAACTGAAGGTTTCGCCCAATGAGCTGATAGAAGATTTTTATTACTGTCAAATAGGCGATGTTGATAAAACCGGTTGTCTGCATCCGGTACATCTGAACTTTGATGATAGAAATCTTTTAGAAGAAGACTATTATAAAAAGATCGAAAAAGGGGATGTTATGGCTGTCGAAGAAAATGACATTGTTTTTTCTTTTCTATTACCGCAAGATGAGACTGTTCCAGGTAAATTTGCAAGAATTTCTGCAAAGGACAGTAATGTATTGTTTTCAAAAGCCTTTCTCAGGATACAGCCCAGGGTCAACCCCGAAATTTTGTATTATTATTTAAAATCTGTCTTTTATAAAAAACTTGTTGCAAGCGCACGTATCAGAAAAGGATATACAGGATATGCCACTTTGAGCAAAGATGACTTGTCTGACCTTAAATTTGATAAAGCCGAAATAAAAAAGCTTTTCTTAAACGCTTCAACTCTTACTCCAAAAATAACAGATATTGAAAATCAAATCAGTGCCAGGCAGCAAAATATATATTCCATGCAGGCTATCATAGACACAGTGTTTCAGGAAGAATTTGGATATAACTATGATACCTTTGAGAAATTGAAAAGTCACAAGGCATACCATGCAAACAGCGCCTCCTTTTCAAATAACCCTGATTTACGGTTTAGTGTTAAATTTCACCGCCCTGCGGGAGAATTCGTAATGAATGAGTTAACAGCAAATACAGATAAAAAGCTGAAACATATTTTAGCGGAGCCAATTGTATTAGGGGCAAGTATCTCTCCTGCAGAATTTGATGAAAGCGGCAATGCATATTATGTATCTATGGCAACCATAAAAACATTAGAAATTGAGCTGGATGATACCCAGCTTGTTTCCGATCGTTATTTTAAAAAAAAGAAAGATGATAAATCTGTTCAGATGTATGACATCATTATCGCCCGTTCGGGCGTTGCAATTGGGAAATCTGCTATCATTAAAGATGATTTTGAAGGTATCTTTGCTGATTTTACAATGCGGATCAGAATTGATAATACAAAATACAATCCAATATTTACTTATTACTATATACGTACTAAATATTTTCAATACCTGATTGAGGTTTATAAAAAAGGGCTGCAAAATCAAAATATTTTTCCTATTGTGTTAAAAGAATTTCCAATTCCCGATATAGCTTTATCTGAACAGGCGAAAATAGTTGCAAAGATACAAAACACTTTGGCAAAACAGGACAACATCAAGGAGGAAATAGAACATTTGCGGAATCAGATCGATGAAACAATCCTTCATATTATCAGAGAATAAAAAATCAGGCGGCGCATGATTTTTATAAATCTATGCCGCCGCCCAGCGGGCTTATGCAGATATAAAAGCCTGTTTATCTAAGATTTTATTGCTGAATAGGCAATAGCATCTGCCTGGAAGAGCAAATTGCCCGGGTCGGCAAATTCAGTCTGAAATGACTTGCGTACGGGATATTTGCCATTAAACCTTCTCTTAACTATCTTTTCCATTATCGGAATATCCCATATATTTTTAAACAGGCAATTCATCTGTACGACATTTTCAAGTGTCAATCCCACTAACGCCAGCCGCTCTTCCATTTCATCAAAGGCGCCGTCAATTTGTTCTTCAATCGTACCGCCTATATTGCGGACACAGTAATTTACAAAACAATAGTCTCCCGCCTGAATAATCCCTGAATGCGCCCAATCTTCATGAATGTCATATCGTTTAATTTCTTTCATTTTAATCCCCATTCCGGAGCGTTTACGCAACGGGACGAAGAGAATTCGCGTATGCGAATTTTCTTCTGCCATCAAAGCAATTTGTGACTCTCTGGCACAAATTGCCGTGTGAAAAATAAGCCATCAGACTTATTTTTCACACTACTACACTCCTAATTTCGTAATATTTTTTTCTGAATTATCAGTCTGAAGAAATTCTGCAAAACGTGCCATTTCGTTTACAATCATTTCTCTCATTTCATCATTTGGCTTTACTTTTGGTTCCCACCACCAGTTTTTAATCATAAATTGTCCTGCCCTGCAAATCGGTTCTGCCTCGAATCTTGCAATAAATTGACCGTTATACAGCACAGGCAATACATAATAGCCATACTTTCTTTTTGCAGCAGGGGTATACACTTCCCAGCGGTATGCAAAACCAAACAGCACCTCCAGCATCTGCCTGTCCCACATAATATTATCAAGTGGGGCAATGAATCTTACGTAACTGCCTGCTGCCTGCTCCTTCCTATATTCCTTAAATTCTTTTGAAAGGTAAAAAGTCTCTTTGATTCCCTCTACCCGTATTTCTTCTAGCCTGTTTTTTTCTACAAGTGTCTGAAGTGTGGAACTGCGAAGTTTATTTTCATTAATAAACCGGCCCTGCCATGCTCCGCCTGACTTGTTCCACAAAAAGCCGACACTTTGGATTCGCCTCTCAATATACCACTCCAGAAATTCTTCTATGGTCATATCCGGTTCACAAAAAAGATCTTCACTGTCAAGCACACGCTCCGTAAGGTCAAAATATTTCTGTGTTCCCCGTTTGTCAGCCACAGTAAGAATACCAGTGTTAAATAAATAATCCAAAGCAGCGCTTGATAGCTTTTTATGTCCCCAGCGGCTTTCACGCACTTCCCCGATTGCAATATCTTTTGTACCTGTTTTACCATGCTTTTCCACAAAATCTCTGACATCATCCAGTATATCCGGTACGCCTGTCTGGTTACGGTATTTCAGAGCAGGCAGTGCATGTTTCTCATATTCATTTCGCACGAATTGAAAGCGTGAGAAATCTTTCGCGTTATAAATACACATTTCTTTATCAAATCCGTCAATTAATTTATGCTCCTTATATAATAAATCGCAAAGAATGGATTCCCTGTAATCCTTCACCCTTGCCTGTAATACCAAATCAGCATTCCTTGCTACAACATTCAAAGGATCATATTGAATACTGTGTATTCGCTGCATAATCTTTTCGACACCCTTTTTCCCACATAATGCTTCTGCACCGTCCAGATTGTGATACCGGCACAGCATATGTCCTGCTTCTTCCTTCGAATAAAAATTCATCCTTATGCCTCATATTCCATTTGTATTTCTTTGCAGGTTTTTATAATGCGTTCTTTTATTTCCTTCGGTTCGATAATTTTAGCTTTATTTCCAAAGGAAAGAATCACCCCATACCAAAATGTCTCATATTCCGGTACAGAAAAAGAAAACTCAAAATCCCCATTTTCAAATTCCTGCGTAATACGTCCATTTAGATATTCTCTGCATTTTGCTTTTATGGCTGCCTTTCCGTATAGTTTGACATGTACAGTATTATCACTGTCATCTTTCATTTTAAAATCCGAAAGACTATGCGTTTTTGTAAATCTAATATCTGTTTTTTGCAAATTGTCCATACGAACTAATTTAAACATACAATAATCCTGATATTTTTCATAATATCCAATCAGATACCAGCTATACCATTTGTATTGGAGGCCAACCGGCTCTGTCTGAATATCTTTTTCTTCACCATGACTGTTTGTATATGAAAACCGAACAGCGCATTTTTCTTCAATTGCATCTTCAAGCAGCATTAACTGCTCATTTATTTTATCATCCTCCCTTGCAACGCCCAAATCCACAGAAACAGCACTATTCCCTGTATGGCTCATACTCTGCACTTTTGCCAGTGCCCTTTTTAGACTTTTGCCAGCATATGCGCTTGACAGTCCTTCCAGAGCAGTAACAATCCAATCATATTCGTGATTTGTTGCAACCTGCTTTTCTAAAACAAAACTGTCCATAATCTGGTAGCCGCCTTCTACACCATAATACGATTGAATCGGGATACCTGCCTGATCCAGTGACTCTAAATCCCGCATAATCGTTCTGGAGGAAACTTCAAATTCTTCTGCCAATTTCTGTGCTGATGTCCGACCATGATTTAGCAGATAAACAACAATGCTTATAAGCCGGTCTGTCTTCATCCTTATCCCCTCCGCATACCGCAGGCTGTGCCTGCGGTACTGCCATCAATAGAAAGTTTGAAAAGGACTCTCAAACTTTCTTACTTCTGTCCCAGTATAGCAAACAAACTATGACACCATTATGTCATAGTTTGTTTTATGAAGCAATTATTTCAAATTTTATTTCCGCGGGCAATGAGTGGGGCGGCTGCCCATAGAGATGCAAAGATCTCATAGAGATACTAATATCTCATAGAGATAAAAGCATCTCATAAACATTTGGCGAATGCCGCAAGGGGTGCTATGTGCCAGCGGCGCATGTCCAGCACGGACCGGAGCGGAGACCAAATGCCCACACATCGAAGATCTATTGCGCTCTGCAGCGCTGCAAATTTGATGCCCCGTTGCTTGCAGCGGGGTTATTGACTTTAAATCTCCAACGAATTGGTTCAATTAATTAATCAATTCCTTTATGATTTGTATTATACTGTTTTATGTGATTTTTAAATATTTTTTATGAGCATGTTCAGGAAAGCCTCACACCCTTCTACAATATCATTATAGGTAATATCAAAATTTCCGGTATACCAAGGATCTGCGATATCCCTTGTGCTGCCTGCAAAAAAAAGAAGCTTGAATATTTTGTTTTCGGGATCGCCGCCTGTAATTTTTCGCATATTTCGAATGTTCCAGTCATCCATTCCGATAAGATAATCATATAACCCATAATCCTGCTTTTTCATACGGATTGCAGTTTTCCCAGCCGTGCTGATGCCATAGGAAGCTAACTTGTTTCGGGTTCCATAGTGGACAGGGTTGCCGATTTCTTCGGTACTGGTGGCAGCAGAGGCGATATAAAAATTGTCTGCTAGCCCTTTCTTTTTTACCATATCCTTTAAGACAAATTCAGCCATGGGGGAGCGGCATATGTTGCCGTGGCAGACGAAAAGTATCTTAATCATGTTAATTTTTCCTCCTATAATGCTCTGATTTGCCGTGTTTTGGCGCGATTTGCAAGGTTTGCGTTTTTCGTGGAGATTGTGAAAAATGTAACGAAATAAGCAAATCGAGGCAAAACGGGGCAAGTTGATGCCGTCAAAAGTAGTAAAAACGTAGTAGGAATTGGGGGTTTTTACTACTCTGGTTTTTTTTCCTTTATTTCTGTATTTATAACTGATAGCTTTTTCTTCAACTCTCTTTCATCCTTTTCCCTTTGTTTTTTTGCAATACTTTCATCCAAACACATTTTTATTAACTGCTCAACAACCGGAAAATATTTGAGGCATTCATCCTCTTCCAATTCATGAATTCCTTTGCTTATAATACCATAAACAGTTTTGTTATCTACTAATGGCTTAGGCAGGTATTTAGATAATAATTTTATTTTGTCTTCTACTCTTCGCTGATGCTTATTTTCATCAATTTCAAATTGTTCTTGTGTAACTGCACCCTCGTTAATTGCCTCTTTTAAAGCATCTAATATCAGCTTTTCAACTATACGCCTTAGATGGACATAAGAACCTATGCCTACATTACAACTGTATAGTCCTATAGCACGTTTCAACTCATTGTAATATTTTTCCCCCAGTTCTTTTCTGTAAATGTTTGCCTGCGGTATATCGATATCAGCATAAGACGGATACTGGCCAATCTTTTGAATTGTAAATCCATCTATGAACAAGATAAATATTAATTGGTGGCTCTCATCTCTGCTACATGCATAACGTAAGACCGTAAATTTATTTTCTGCCAAAAACCGTTCAAATTCTTGCTGCCTTTCCCGTGCTTCCTGCGCCATCAAGCTACTATATATATCTTTGTCATCTTTACTCTCCTCACCATATGTATCAAAAATATTCACTGTAATGGGTTCATATTTTTTTGATAATTTTATTTTGTTACTTTTAGCTGTAAATGTTCTTTTCTCCTTGCACTTGTTACAAAATAAATCTATTTTTTCTTTTCCAGACAGCAAATTTTTTAGATCAGGATAGTCTTCATACCGTATCTCTGCTTTATCATATAATCCCGACTCAACTAAAAACTTTTCATTCTCCATGTTATCTATTTGCCTCACTTTCTTCAGTAAGCATTTTGTAATAGTATAGCATATCTCTGCCTATTTGGGAAAACAAAAAATGCCCTGCCGAAGCAGGGCACAAAACTCTCTTTATTCAGATTGCCCGGAACATTTTCTGTGATACGTGTTTCTCCTCTTTGTTCTTTTCCAGTTCCTTTCTGGCGTTCTCCAGTTCTTCCATCCGTTTCAGCTCATCCGTTGCATCCTCCAACCCAAGATGCGTGTAGGTATTCAGCGTAACACCGATATCGCTATGCCCCATCAGGTATTGGAGCGTCTTTGGGTTCATGCCGGATTTTGCCATGTTGCTACAATAGGTATGGCGGCAGATGTGGGGCGTGATATTCGGCATCTTTTCTGGAACGGTCTGTCATTGTACTCCTTTACAGCCTTGCGAATAGCTGAGTTTAGCGATCCAAGTGATGTAAATATCTCATTCCTAAGCTTTGCTATAACAGCCGTCGCAATCTTGCCTACAGAACCTTCTACACTGGCTTTCTGCTTGGGCTTTTTAACGCCTGTAGGCATGATGGCGGTCATGTAATACTCCCCCAATGCCAGATATGCATCATTGAGGATGATCTCGCCCTTCTTAGGATGGGACACAACACCAGTTTTCAAGTTGTCGCAGACAATCTTCACAGGCGTGCCTTCAAAGAATTCAAACATATGCACATGGCATTCAAGCCACGCCTTTTCTTTCATATCCGTGGTTGCTTCCACATACCCATACTGGCTGTATGGCAGTGTGGCGACAAACAGATATGCGGTTATGATTTCTCCGGTATCCACGTCCACATATGACATTGTAGGACCAGACCAATCCACCTCTACCTCGACTCCCGGCTTGTGCTGTATATGGCTGGTATAATTCTTCTCGCCAGTATATTTGTAATAATTGACAGTAAATGTAGGATACGCACAGTATCCCCTGCCCTCGCTCACGCATCTGTCCCGATACTCTTCCCACAGCAGTTTCATAGTCACTCCAGTTTTCTTGAGTTCTGAATGTACGTATGCATAATCGACAGGCACATAGTTTGTTGTCCGCTTGAATTTCTTAGGATATAAAATATCGTACAACCCGTCATCTGTCATATCCTGAATGTCATCCCAAGTCATGCCCTGCTGTCTGCAGAGTTCTTTAATTTCAGAGACTGTGTTTCTTGAGCATCCAAGTATTGCCGCCACCTCCCTTTCGCTTAGATTTTTGTTTAGAAGCTCCATTACGCTTCTGGGTTTCGTCTTTTTGTACATAATAAAAGACCTCCTATAGATTTATTAAAAGCACCAGGCTTTCTATCAAAATCTATAGGAGATCCTATATAAAATCAAATATCAAAGACCACTAGATGTTGTGGTGGCTCTCAAGCATTAGAATACCAAAATCAAATGGCTCTCAAGCGATAAAACGGTGGCTCCGAAGCGTTAGAATATTCAGATGAGAGCCGCAAAGATGTCTTCATTATTGATGACAGCCTGTTTGACCGTTCCCGTTCAAATAAAACGGAACTTCTGGCGAAAGTCTTCG
Organism: Parablautia intestinalis; assembly: GCA_003612395.1. Classification (GTDB taxonomy): domain Bacteria; phylum Bacillota; class Clostridia; order Lachnospirales; family Lachnospiraceae; genus Suilimivivens; species Suilimivivens intestinalis. The sequence continues at coordinate 1,203 of RAYQ01000017.1, read as the reverse complement.
ACCACTGCTCTATGAAGTACAAGAGAGGTTACCGTATGTTGACACTTGGATGGTCCGATGGCAGTTCCTTTGTTCCGATCAACCATCGTCTTCTGTCGGCAGCCGACGATAAAAATCTGCTCTGCAAAGCTGCAAACTTCGATGGACGTTCTCTTGCCGGGAAAAGGCGGAAAGAATCCAGACGAAAAGCAACAGAAGTCTTGATTGACCTGATCAGAGCAGCACAATCATCTGGAGTTTCTGCAAAATATGTGCTGTTCGACAGCTGGTTTTCATCACCCAAGACCATCACCGCCTTAAAGACAAACTGCGAATTGGACACAATCGCAATGGTTAAGAAAAGCAGTAAAATCAAATATGGCTATCAGGGTGGCAGATACAGCATCAAAGAAATCTATAAACAGTGCAAAAAGCGCAGAGGCCGCTCCAAGTACCTGCTTTCGGTTGATGTAACCGTTGGTGATGAAGCAATTCCAGCAAAAATCGTCTGTGTCCGGAACAAAGGTAAGAGAAAAGACTGGCTTGCCATCATCAGCACGGACACAGCTATCTCAACGGAAGAAATCATCCGTGTTTATGGGAAACGCTGGGATATAGAGGTGTTTTTCAAAACCTGTAAATCCTATCTGCATCTGGTAAAGGAGTGCCGGAGTCTGTCCTATGATGCTTTGACTGCTCATGTATCCATTGTTTTTGCGCGATATATGATGCTTGCAGTTACACAGCGGTGCAATACCGATGACAAAACGATTTGTGAACTATTTTTCCGTCTCATGGATGAACTGGATGACATCACTTTCAGTCAATCAATGAGGATTATCATAGATGCACTAATGGGTGTCGTTATGGAATATTTCCACATCACAGAACAACAGCTGGAGAAATTGACCGCCAGCTTTGTTCAGAGACTGCCAAAGTACATGCAAAAAGCATTGGAGTATGGTTCAGCGGCTGCCTGATTGCTATTTTATAATCTATAGTATTGATTTTTCAAGGAGCAAATCCCATTTTTAGTGTGGGAAGTTTGAGTACTTTACAATTTAGTGCTATGCAATCAATATTAAAGAAACAAGTAAAACTCCAATCGAAAAAATCCAAATTGTGATGTCTTTCAAAATCATTTTCATAGGTAGTGTAAAATAGTTTGTGTCTTTGGAAAAAAATACCTCTTTTTGGGTAAGAATCAAGATATGACAATTCTTA
>RAYQ01000016.1 GCA_003612395.1 Parablautia intestinalis | reverse complement strand
GTTTCTGAAATTCTTTCCCGCTTTCTCTTAACGCTCTGCTCCGGCTTCTCAGCTCTTTACCGCCGCTTATGCCTTCATGCCTGCGCTCTCCAAAGCTTCTCTTTTTAGAATTTTCAGGGTTGCATTGCTGTTTATTTGTCAAGGTTCATATCCTGCTTATCTGATACGATATAATTCATATCTTTCAGTCAATTGCAAGTTCATCACCCGCAACGACATTTACTATAGCATTACTTCCACATAATGTCAACACTTATTTTAAAAAAATTGTTGAAATTTTTTATATATTGAGAAAAAACATAAAAATGCTTATAAAACGGGCTTTTTATGCCAGTTATGCCAGTGCCCAAACGGTTTACCACTTTAATTCAGTGAAATTGTGGCTGAATCATCTACACTTTTTATGGTCAGTTCCAATGTTGAAATTTCCGTTTGTTCCTCAGGTATTTCACAGACCAGCACCAGCTCCACATTTTCTCCCGGTGCAATTGTTCCCTGATAATAAGTAAGATCGTTTAGCAGCATTGTAGTTAAGGCATTTTTCCCAACACCGTCCGCTATTATTTTAAATCTTGTTTCGGTTTTTGCAATATCCAGATTTATCTCTGTTCCTGAAGTATTCTCCGCGAGAAATTTAAGAACAAGGAGTTTGCTTCCTTGCGTTGCTTCCATTATGAAATAAAGTTCTTCTCCCTGCTGCGGATAAAAATTGTCCAGTTCATAGCCGTTATATGTAAATTTCACATCATCCAGCTTAAGAAATTCTTCCAGCGTCACATTCTGAACCTCTGTCTGGGTATTGTCCGTAACGCTCACCTCCTGCCCATCTGTTTCTTTCGCATCAGAAGAAGCTTCATCTTCTTCCTCAGACGGGGTCTCCGGTTCTGCTTCATTCACATTTTCCTGTTCCAGGCTCAAGTCAACCAGCCTGCTTTGGTAGTTTTTGTCATGCTTAAGCACTACTTCCCGCGCATACTCCACCACCAATTCCTGCTCCTGCTCGCTTAACTCAGGTATCTTATTTCCGCACCCTGTCGTAAGTAAAGCCACAAGCAAGACAATTACACCGTACTTCATTTTATTCTTTTTCATATTTTACCCCATTTCTGCGAGGTGAACAGAGTTCACCTTTGCCTATAATAAGCTGACCCGCGAAGCGTGACAGCATTTGTTATTTGCGCTAAGCCATATATGGCTTACAAGTTTGTGGCAGGCAACGCACAGACACAAATCTTGTGGTTAAAAAAATTGCTATCAGGCAATTTGTCCAGCCTTTCCTCCATGTCAGAGCATTTTTTTGCGAAGTCCGCAAGCCAAATTAAGGATTGGGCTATGGGATTTCGGGTTTGCAGCTCCGGCACAAACCCGCGATTAAAAAAACATCCGTGTAATCTTTCAATCCTATGCCTCCTGAATACAATAGACAATATCTATTGCCTTATCCCGTTTCTTCAACGCTGTTGATTCTTTTTTCCAGTTTCACATAAATAAAGGAAATGAGAAGCGCAATCACACCAACTGCAAAAAATACCACCATCCTGTATACCGCTTCCACTTCCCGAAAGTCGTATACTACAAGTTTCAGACAGACAAAAGCCGCCATTACAAGACCGCATATTCTCTCTTTTTTATCAGAAAATCTGAATCCGGCTCCCACACAAAAAAGTGAAATAACCATAAGAAATATGCTGACAATCACCGGTGACCCATAATGGCCCGTCAGCGTAAAATATGTGAGAAAACCTGCCAAAATCAAATATTTTCCTGATACATCCATAGAATAACGTTTTCGAAACACTATCACAATTGTTGCCGCACCCAAAACCATCATGACAGAGCTCAGTATATAATTTTGACAAAACCAGACTCCTAAATAATATAATAACATAAAAACAAGATTTATCCTATTATAAACTTGCTGATTTTTATTTTTAAGGCCTGGTAAATGATTGAAAAGTAAAAACAAAACCAATAGTGTCCCTGCACTTGCAGGATACAGCCACCCCCGGTCCAAGCCATACTCCTTATTTAGATAGAAGAAAAACTGACTCTGGCAAATCAGTAAAATACTGATGGTAATTACCATTTCATGGTAAAGATACATGTGTTTTATTTTGAATGCCGATAAAACCAATGCTGCGGCAATCAGCCAGCAATACCATGTATCTGTCAAAAAGAATCCCCTTATTCCAACCCAGAAAACAACGATGCAGTCTAAGGCAATCACTTCTTTCTGTCCTGCCAAGAGCTTTGTAAACACAAATACAGTAAGAAGGGATATTACAATTTCCAGAGTATATTCCGAAAATGCCCCTAAGAGCAGCACAGTACACACTCCATAATACAGCTCCACCCATCTTCTCCCATTGTCTTTGGGCCAAAGCAGAAAAATCACCGCGCAGATTGAAATAACCAGTGTCTTTGCCGTTAAATGTATAAACAGAGCCATCTCCGGCTGCCCCATCTCCAAAGCAAAATTCCCAAGCAGGAAAAGGAGAAAAATATAAATACCATTGACAGCGCACCCTGCACAAAACAGTGCCGTATTTCCCAGTGTGCATTTTTTCCGGCACAGTATATTCACAAATGTAAAAGACGTGATCACATATATTATTCGGTAAATAACGGCAATCTCTTCACGCCATGCCACTCTCATAAAAATCAGCGTAAAAATCAGGTTAAGAGCTAAATGAAACAGATCCGCAGCCGACTGCTCTTTCCGTTTTTCCGCAAAAATGCTCCCTATATTAATAAAAAGCAACATGACGGATATCATCAAAAACTCTAAATCCGTTTTAATTCCCTGTACCGGCAAAAAGCAAATATAACATCCCCCAAGGCCAATCATTCTAATTACCGGGGACTTACTCTTCCTGCTTACAAGAAGCGTACCTGCCGCAATGACTAATGTAATAAACATGGCAACGAGGCCATTTATCGTGTGCAGCGCAAGATAATTAATAAGATTAGCGGCATAAAGTCCTCCAATTCCTATACCTGTAATCACCTGCCAAAATTTATAATAAAATTTACCTTCCTGCTGCCTTCGTATAAACACCCGGGATACTATCACCAGCAAGAGTGCGCCTCCATACAGCCCCATGCCCTGCACAAATCCATTTAAAAAGTAAAATCCGAATATAGCAAAGGCCATCAAAACAAATATGGCGCCTATCATGCTGAAAACATGCACGCCTACTTTATATTCTATATTTTTCTTCTGCTGCTTCGCATTTCCCTCTGTGCTGCCGGCAGATTCCATCATGGGCTTTAGCCCGTCATTTCCCTGATAAGATGTTCCTCTTTCAGCAGCAGGGTCCTGTATTCCGGGTAAATTCTGTCCTGGCAGGAATATCCTGTCTACTGACGGATTAACCGGTACATAAGCAGCTCTTTTTCTCTGCTCTATCTGCGCCATGCGCTGTCTGTATTTATCATAGCTGCGCTGTGCTTCCCTTTCCACCTGCTGCGGGGTTGCCCTTCCGCTTTCCAGATCCTTCATCATTTGCTCCAAATAACGGTTATAATCAGGATCCCTAGACACTTCTTTCAACTGAACAAGCCTCGCCCTGACTTTGGCCTTTTGCTCCAAAAGCTCCGCCTGATACCGGAGCCTTCTGGCCTCATTAAGTTCATCTATATTTTGATTATTTTCTCCGGCTAGTCCGCCCATCTTAATCCTCATTTCTGCGCTTACTTTTACTGTGTCAATAAAGAAGAATGAAATCCTCTTTTAAAAAATATGAAAAAGCCGTATAACTCCTTCCTATGACATTTCCAGCTCAAACCAGAATTCAACTCCATTGTCATAATTGTTCACACCATATTTCTGGTTCATGGCTTCCATCATTGCTTTTACAATGGAAAGCCCCACTCCGCTGCCTCCATATTCTCTTGTCCTTGCTTTGTCCACCTTGTAAAACTTTTCCCAAATATGCGGCAGGCTTTCCTCCGGTATCGGAATCCCCGTATTAAAAACGGAAACCCTGACTGTCTTTTCTCCCAGAGTTAATTTTACATCAATTACTTTACTTTCCGCAACATGATTTAACGCATTCGTGAAATAATTGTTAAATATCTCTTCCACCATAAACTCATCTGCCCACACATGAACAGGCGGATAACTTTCCATCTGCAGGTTGATTTCTTTTTGCCTGCACAGGATTTCAGCGGATTGGAGATAGTTTTGAATCAGTGCCGTAATGTCAAACCGTTCCATCGTTACAGTATTATTTCCGAACTCCACTTGATTTAAGGTGAGCAGTTTTTTCACAATATGGTTCATTTTTGCAGCTTCATCTGCAATCACTTCACAGTAAAAATTTCTGCTATCCTCGTCTTCATTGATCCCTTCCATCAGCCCTTCTGCATATCCCTGTATAAGAGCAATGGGTGTTTTCAGCTCATGGGAGATATTGGATAAAAATTCTTTGCGCATCTCATCTGTTTTATTTTTCTTTTCTATATCTCTTTTTAATTCATTATTTACACTTTTTAGCTCCGATATAGCCGCCTCTAATGCTCTTGAAAGTTCGTTGATATTCTGCCCAAGCAGTGCAATTTCCGTTTTGCTGTTTCCCTCATACCGGGCATCAAAGTCCAGGTGGCTCATTCGCTCGGAAATTCTGGTCAGCTCCATCACAGGCTCCGTAATCTTTCGTGAAACCAATAAAATGATGAACGCGCTGAAAATCGCAGAACCTACGCCCACATAAGCTAAAAACCGGTTAGCCAAATCCACACTTTCTTTAATGCTTTCTAAAGGACTTCTGAATAAAAAAAGATTTCCATTGTCCAATACCCCCCACATATCCACGTACTCAAACTGCGTTCTTGCATCCAGCTTTATGCGCATTTCATAATTTTCCTCACTGGCCAGCAGTTTATCACCAAAGGTTCCCTCCCGCTCAAATAAGTAGTCCAAAAGCTGTCTGCTCAGTGTCTCATAATCATTCATAGATGTTTTGATGGTTCTTGTTTCCGTATCCAGAAGAATAATATTGATATTGTTCTTTCCGCATATTTTCTGAAATTCAATGTCAAAAGCATCCGTTCCGATTACACCTTCGTTAGACGCCTTATTCACAATAAAATATGCACTCATCATAGCCTTTTGCTTATTGTTCAGATAGTATTTCTCAAGAAATGTATTATTAATAAACCAGCATAACAGGATAGTTCCCGCCATAAGAAGGCCAAATACCAGTGCAAATTGTCTTCGTATAGAATACCGCATAATTCCTCCGTACTATTTTCAGCTTTCTCATTCCTATTTTAACCCTGTTCTTTTAAAAAGTCACGTTCATTCTTACATTGTAAAAAGTATGACATTTTTTCGTAGTATTTATAAAGCGAAAATTGTAAAACGTATTTAGTCTGTCTATTTTTATACATCCAGTGCTTTGGAGGAAACAAATTTGAGGTCTGCCGGCAGGAATGTAGGATTCGTATGACCGAATTTGAAAAATGTATGGTGGGGGAATATTACAATTGTCATGACAAAATTGGGGGGATATGAAAAGGCATGCAAGAAAACTTTTGCAGGAATATAATGCCCTTTCCTATGAACAAAAGGCGGAAAAACTCAGCATTCTAAAGCAGCTGTTTGGAGGAATCGGCACAAATGTGTCTGTCGGTCTTCCATTCATCTGCGATTGCGGACAAAAAATCTATGTGAGAAACAATGTGTCTGTTAATATGAATGGTACATTTGTAGACTGTAACAAAATAACGATTGGAGACAATGTGCTGATCGTTTCCAATGTACAGCTCTATACCGCACTGCATCCCGTTATGTTGTCCGAAAGGCTTACACCGGATTAGCCCCTGGAAACAGCTCAATACTTTTGCCGCACTTACGCATTGCCCATAAAAATCGGAAACGGCTGTTGGCTGGGCGGCGGCGTAATTGTCCTGCCGCGCGTAACCATGGGGAATGGTTCTGTGATAGGGGCCGGAAGCGTTGTGGTAAAAGATATTCCGAAGAATTCACTGGCTGTAGGTAATCCATGTCATATGGTCCGGAAAATTAACAGAGACAATACATAATGTTAGATCCAGTTGTTTTATTACCCTTATTCTCCCACATCAAATTTATACCCCATTCCCCATATAGTTTTAATCAGCTCCCCCTTTTCTCCCATTTTACTGCGTAGTTTTTTTACATGGGTATCAATTGTTCTGGCATCACCAAAATAGTCATAATTCCAGACATTGTTCAAAATCTTTTCCCTTGAGAGCGCAATACCTTTATTTTCCATAAAATAGGACAAAAGCTCAAATTCTTTATAACTTAAATCAATCGCTTTTCCGTCTATGGTTACACTGTGGGCTACCTTATCCACCATAATACCGCCGGCTTCAAGATTTTCTCCTTTATCAAGTTGATTGGTTCGGCGCAAAATAGCCTCCACCCTTGCAACTAATATCTTAGGGCTAAAGGGCTTGGAAATGTATTCATCCACGCCAAGCTGAAATCCCTGCAGTTCATCCCTTTCATCTGATTTAGCAGTAAGCATAATAATGGGTACTTTTGAATACTGCCTTACCTCCCGGCAAACTTCCCAGCCGTCTATTTGCGGCATCATTACATCCAAAATTATTAATGCAATGTCCTTTTGTTCATAAAAAATATCCAGTGCCTGGCTGCCGTCCCGGGCCTCAATCACCTCATAACCACTTTTTACCAAAAAATCCTTTACCAGCTTTCTCATTCTGGACTCATCATCTACCACAAGTATTTTCAATCTTTCCACAGCTCCTGTCTCCTTTCATGCTGCTTTAATCTGCTTTTCCGTCTGTGTCCGGAATTTCCTCTGATTCCGCCCCCGGATTTACCAAAAGCTCCGCTTCCTTCTGGCGGATCACCCTCTCCCTGTCCGTGAGCTCCTGCTCCCATGCGGCATATTCATTTTCAATGTTATGTTTATAATTCAGGATATTCGGATTGCTGCCATTCAGCGAAATGACAAACATCGCTATAACAAGAATGCAAAGAATTACATTCGCCAATAGGGAAAGCCTGATTTTTCCTTTCCCTTCATCCTGTTTCCCTGATGTGGTTATTCTCTGTCTTAAAGCTCTGCTTTCCCCGTCCGGATTGTGGGTGAAAGTACCATATAAGGGAATCGGCCTTATCTTTTCCTCCTCCACGCCCAGCATGCGAAGCTCTTCCTGCATTTTCAAAAGGAAACTCCATCCCACCGGCGTTACAAATATTTTTTCATCTAATACCTTGTCATATACAGCTAACATTTTGCGTGCATCATTTCTGGGAAGTCTGGTTTCAAAATAAAGCTGTTCCTGATGCTCTAACTGCGCCTGTTTCACATCATCAAGCGCTGCAAAACGATATCCAAATGCATAAAATTCTGATTGATCTGACATAAAATTTCATCCTTTCGCCTCAAAGCTTTTCCTCTGCCATCGGGCTTATTTTATAGCTAAACCACTTTCTGTATTATACCTTTAAGCCAAAATCACGTCAACAATAACTGTTTAGCTGGATTTATTCTTGCAATCCTTTTTTATTGTGCTATAATAAATATTATGGAAGCATAGCTCAGCCGGGATGAGCGTTCGCCTCACACGCGAGAGGTCATGGGTTCGAGCCCCATTGCTTCCATTTTCTAACCGGTTAACTTAACCTGTTTTAAATTCATTAAAAATGCCTTATGTTACTATATTGTTTTGCTGTTTTATTGTACCAGGGGATATAGCTCAGTTGGGAGAGCGATGCGTTCGCAACGCATAGGTCAGGGGTTCGAGTCCCCCTATCTCCATCAGAATGCGAAGTTCCAAATCCGGTGAGATTTCATCTTAAGGGTTTGGAACTTCGCATTTTGTTTCATAATTTCCCTGAAATGTTTTTATCATCCTGTCGCAAATCCAATCAAAATGATTATGATCCCGCAGACTTGTATTTACGTATTCCAAATCTGAACAAGGCATAGCACGGCAAAATGAAAAGAAGGGACAGACAGGGAATAAACATTCCGGCCGGGTGGGCCGTATCGTCAATTAAAAATTGCAGCGGATAATATTGAATCAACGCCAGCGGAATACAGATGGTCAGAAAGTGGAGAATCTTTTTCCCATAAACAGAGAAGGGATATCTGCCAAACTGGCGCGCGCCATAGGTAAAAATATTCAAAAAATCCAGACTGTTCATGGTAAAAAAAGCAAAAGCCGCCTGGAACATAAACAGGCAGAAAAATAAAACGGCCCCGCAGACAATCATTAACACCAAACCTGCAATCTTGTCGGCCCGCCAGGTAACCCCGCTTTGAGGAATCGCCAGTCCCAACACAATGATACCCTGCGCTAAAAGTCCCACCCGCGTGAAATCAAAAAAGGGGATAATAACCTGTAAAACCAGATTTCTGGGCCTGGTCAGCATACGGTCAAATTCCCCCATGTTTACCATACGCGGAAAATTTGCCAGACCTCCTCCCACCGCCTCCCCTATGGAAAAGGAAAGCATAATAACGGAAAAACAAAGCAGCACCTGCCCGTATGTGAATCCTCCGACAGCGTCTATCTGCATAAAAATAAATTTGATACTGAAAAAAGAAGTAAAAGCGGTCATAAACTGCCCCAAACAGGACAGAAACAGCGAAGCTTTATACTGCATCTGACTTTTTAAATTTAAAGCAAACAATCTCAAATAAAATCTCATAAAATCTTTTTCCTTTCTGCCGCCATAATAACCTTCACGCCTCCAGCAGCCTGCAAATTTGGGCGTAGCACAAATCCATCTGAAGAATGCCCGTCTTTTAGGGCATTCTTCTTACGTGAAGAAGGTTTACTTGCAAACCTTAGCACTTCTTAGTTCGCGTTTTGGGCGAACTTAGAAGTACTCTTCATGTTAGCCGCCTTGCACCACCACTCTTTTTAAGGTGCGCTTTGTGGCGTAATATCCCAGCGCAGTCAGAGCAATCAGCCAAAAAATCTGCAACCCCATAGCCCAAACCGCATCTATCCCCGTAAGCGCTCCGCTGTAAATCAGCAGCGGCGTACTTTGGGTTGCCGCAAAAGGCAGCAGGTTTACCACCTTTTGAAAGGTTTCCGGGAAGTAAGGCAGCGGAATCACTCCTCCCGCAAAAAAGCCGGTTACCGCCCGCCCAATGATTTTCGTACCCCGCTGGGAGGTCGTATAAAACATGGTAATGTGCATGAGCATGGCGATGGCTCCCACCACTCCGAGAGCCAGTACTGTTGATGCCAAAAACAGCACAACTGTCATGGCCTTTGGAAACTTCAGTCCATACGGTACAGGCATAAGCAGGGCAAGAGCCAGTACCGGAAGGCAGTTTAAGGCCGTGGGTGACAGTCTGTTTGCCAGGCACCTGGTAAACCAGTTTCCATAAAGGTTCATGGGTCTTGTAAGCTCATATGCAACCGAACCGTCCTGAATCGAGGCTTCAATTTCCTGATCCCCGTCAATCACATTGTACATCAGAATAAAAGCCTGCTGCATCCAGATATAAGAAACTGTCTGGGAAAAGGTCATGGAAAAATCCCCTCCTGACTGATGAATGGCAAAAAAGGCCAGAATTTCCATAATCCCCCAGCAGAATCGGGTTAAAACGGATCCTAATGCAACGGCGCGATATTGCAGGCCGTTTATCATACGAATACGAAACAGCGAGAAATAAGATTTCATATATGATACTCCTTATAAAGTGCCGCCACCACTTCCTCGGTGGAAATGTCCGTAACGGAAACATCCAGTAAATCCGTCTGTGACGCAAGGGCGGCAATTGCAGCGAATACCGGCATAATATGTGGATCCAGAGATATTGTCATCTGATTTTCCCTGGCTTCTTTCAGCTTCATGCCTTCGGATAATGCCGGGATCCTGCCGGTATATTTCACGGTTATTTTTTTATCTGTGGAAGTATGTTTTTTCAGCTCCTCCAGATTTCCATCCAAAAGAATTTTCCCATGCCCAATCAAAAGGACGCGCTCCGTCAAAGCTTCAATATCCATCATATCATGGGTGGTGAGTACAATAGTCGTACCCTTTTCCTCATTGATTTTTTTCACGAACCGCCGCACCGCAATTTTGGACACTGCGTCAAGGCCAATGGTTGGTTCGTCCAGAAAAAGAACTTTGGGCTCGTGCAGTAAGGGCGCCGCTATTTCACACCGCATGCGCTGCCCTAAGCTTAAATTCCTTGCAGGCGTCTTTAAAAGCTCGGAGAGATCCAAAAGCCGGGTAAGCTCATCCAGATTGCGCCTGTACCTTTTTTCATCCATTTTGTACATATCCCTTAGCAGCTCAAAACTGTCAATTACCGGCACATCCCACCAAAGCTGGCTGCGCTGCCCGAATACCACGCCAATGTCCTTTACATGGGAAGTCCTCTCTTTCCAGGGAACTTTCCCATTTATCCTGCAAATACCGCTGTCTGGGGTAAGAATGCCGCACATCACTTTGACAGTGGTGCTTTTCCCGGCTCCATTCGGTCCAATGTACCCGATGATATCGCCGTCGTTAATGCGAAAACTCACGTCAACCAAAGCCTGTATCGTCTCATACTCTCTGGAAAACAGGGATTTCACAGCATTTTTAAACCCGGCCTGGCGTTTTGCCACACGGTAGGTTTTGCAGATGTTCTTAAATTCAATCATGCCTGCACCTCCTTTTTTATCTGCTATCCTGATTACAAAAAAAGTATAGCAAAAGAATAAAAAAAGACTAGACTTATATTTTGGAATATGGTATGTTATATACTATCTACGGAATAAAATCGGCGGATGTCATATAGTAAATGGCATCCTTGCTCAAAAAAATATGAAAATCAGGTAAGGAATCCCGTTCTGTGGTTTCTCACCTGATTTTTTTTATTTTTCCCCTTAGAGCAATTAAAAAGGGTGTAAAGTCTTAATAGTTCAATAGACTTTACACCCCGTATTACGCAATATAATGATATCTTTATAATTCAAGTTCAGAATAATCAATACCAAAATTTTGTAACATAACTTTCGCTACCTTAATTTGATATTCAAGCTCTTTATTCTCGCCTGTTTCATGCGCTTTAATTCGCATTAAATTTACATATGTCATAATAGCAGCTTGTCTTTGTTCTTCCAATGTCATGAGCCACCTACTTTCTATATTGTATATTGATGGTTACAATATGAGTATATCATATACTAGATGTAAAGTCTATTCAATTATCAAGGTACTTTGTAGTGTACAAGGTTGAAAATTTATTCAAAAAAATAAAAATAAGAAAACAACTAAATAGAACCATGTTTCCTTATTTTCATTAATATCTTTTAATTAAATTCATTACTTATCGCAATTCGGTTTTGATGGTTTGATATGGTCTGAAACGGATTAAAATAGCGCTTTTACCAGAAATACAGTGTTTTCAATACTTTTCAAAAATGGAATAGGCGGGAGTCGAACCCGCGTCCAAAGACCCATTCCCTGTCCTTCTACTATCATAGTCGATTATTTCGGGAAACCCTCATTCCCTCCTGAACCAGGAAACCGACACCCCGGTCCATTTAGTAGCTTCATAATACGCCCACAGGTGCAAAGCTTAGCCCGTGTCGTTTCCTACATAGTCGATGCCCGGTTCCCTATGTGTAGGTGCATAAGGCCGGACAGCTGCCCTTAGGCAGCGAATGCTAAATTATCTTCAGCGTTTATATTTATTTTTGCGATTTGACGCATCGCCTGCGGATAGCTTCTCCAGCTGCAAGACCCCTGTCGAAACCTTTACTATCCCCTGTTAGTTATATTATAAAGGAAAAATGCCAAAAATGCAACCCTTACGCGCGCAGTCTCACTTTTAGCTCCTTTTCCGCTTCGCGCTTCTGGTCTTTTCTGGCAATATCCTGCCGTTTATCATAAAGCTTTTTACCTCTGGCCAGGCCTATCTCAAGCTTAGCTCTTCCATCACTAAAGTATACCTGAAGAGGAACGATTGTATATCCCTTTTCCGAGCTGTTTCCAATCAGTTTTCGGATCTGCTGCTTGTGCAGAAGTAATTTTTTTACCCGCAGGGGATCCTTGTTAAAAATATTCCCTTTTTCATAGGGGCTTATGTGCATGCCATAGATAAACGCCTCTCCATTTTCCAGCCGGATAAACGCCTCTTTGATACTGCACTTTCCCATCCGCAGTGACTTTACCTCTGTTCCGTGCAAAACCAGTCCTGCCTCATACTTTTCTTCTATGAAATAATCATGATATGCTTTTTTATTATTTGCCACAAGTTTTTTATCTTCTTTTGCCATGACCAGTTATCCTCTCCAATCCGCCTTCTGTCTTCTATTGCTGCACGCCCTTTCCACTGCCGGCAGCAAATCTTTCCGGCTCATCGCCCGCTAAGATTTTCCTCTTCACAGGGAGCCCATACAAACTCAATGCTCTTTTGCAGATAATCCACGCCATCTACTATGATCCTGATCTTTTGTCCCAGCTTAAAACTTCTGCCTGTATCCCTTCCTGTCATCTCGTAGGTATCTTCATTGTAATAGTAAAAATCTCCCGCAAGGCGTGATACATGGATCATTCCCTCCACGGTATTAGCCAGCTCCACATAGATTCCCCATGCAGTGATTCCGGATATAACACCCTCATAAATTCTGCCGATTTTCTGCTCCATAAACTGGACTTTTTTCAGCTTATCTGTCTCCCGCTCCGCCTCATCGGCCCGGCGCTCTGTCTCAGATGAATGCTTTGCCGTCTCCGGAAGAATTTCACGATAATGGGCCATCCTTTCCTCCCCCATCCTTCCGCGAATCTGTTCCTTTATAATCCGGTGAATCTGAAGATCGGGGTATCTTCTGATAGGAGAAGTAAAATGACAATAAAACTGGCAAGCAAGCCCGAAATGCCCGGTGCAGTCCACCCCATACTGAGCCCGTTTCATGCTGCGCAGAGTAAGTCTGCTAATGAGCGCCTCTTCCTTTGTCCCCTCAATTTTTCCCAAAAGCTTTTGTATTTCTTTGGGGTGTATTTCATTATCACCGCTTTTTACTTTAACATGATATCCAAAGTTGTTGATAAAGGTTCCCAGCTTTAAAATCTTTTCCGGATCCGGATAATCGTGTGTCCTGTACACGAAAGGCACTTCCATCCAATAGAAGTGCTGCGCCACCGTTTCATTTGCAATCAGCATAAAATCTTCTATTATCTTTGTTGCGGCATTCCTCTCATAAGGTTCTATGGAAATTGGCTCCCCCTTTTGATTAAGCGTGATTTTGCTTTCCGGAAAATCAAAGTCTATGGATCCTCTCTTTTTTCTTTTTTCCCTGATAATATCAGCCAATTCCTTCATAAGAAAAAACATGGGAGTTAACGTCTCAAATCTTTTCTTTGTCTCTGCATCCTCTTCCAAAATTTTGTTAACATCTGTATAGGACATTCTCTGCTCTACGCAAATGACTGTTTCCGCAATCTCGTAATCAATAACCTCACCTTTCTCATCAAAGGTCATCAGACAGCTTAAAGCAAGCCTGTCTTCTCCCATATTTAAGGAGCAGATGCCATTGGACAGCGCATGGGGCAGCATGGGAATCACCCTGTCTACCAGATAAACGCTGGTGCCCCTGTTAAAAGCTTCCTGATCTAAGGCTGAGTTTTCCTGTACATAATTTGCAACATCAGCAATATGCACTCCTAAAAAATATTTATCTCCTTCTTTTGAAAGACTGACAGCATCATCCAAATCCTTCGCATCCTCGCCGTCTATGGTTACCATCTGCACTTTCCGCAGATCCTTCCGCCCTTCCATATCTTTAGGGCTTACAGGCTTCGCTGCCCGCACTGCCTGATTCAATACCTTTTCCGGGAACTCAATGGGCAGGTCAAAGCCCTTTGCAATAGAAAGAATATCTACGCCGGGATCGTTTTCATGTCCCAATATTTCTATAATCTTTCCCTCCGGTTTATGCCGCTCATCCCCATAATCGGTTAGTTCCACTACAACCTTATGGCCTGTAACCGCCCCTTTAGAACGCTCTCCCGGCACAAAAATATCGGAAATAATTTTATCATTATCCGGAATTACAAAACCAAAACCCCCGGCCCTGTCAAAGGTTCCAACCACCTGCGTAAGTCCATGGGAAAGAATAGAAGTAACCTTCGCCTCCTGCCGCTTCCCGTGCTGTTCCCTTAACAGCTCTACCCTTACTATATCTTTGTGAAAGGCGCCGTTTACCCCCTCCTCCGGTATAAAAAGGTCCTGATCCCGGCCTTCAATTTCCACAAATCCAAAGCCTCTTGCATTGCTGATAAAGGTCCCGATCAGCTCTTTTGACGCGCCATCGCCTTTGATGTACTTTCCCCGTTTTGTGACCTGCAGCTTTCCTTCCTCCAGCAGCTCTTTTAATAAATCTTTAAGTTCCTGTCTCTCCCCTGGCTCCACCTGCATAAAAAGAGCTAATTCCTTTTCCTTCATAGGAACATAGAAATCTCCTTCTACCAGCTCACATATCAGTTTTTTCCGTTTATTACGAATTTCCTTTATATCATTTTTCAAATTTTCTCTCCACTAATCTATAGTCAACATAATGCTCTAAAGCCATCATCCGGGGAAGATTATCTTCCCGCATGCTGCGTCAGCAGCAACAATATTCCCTGTGCGGCGTGTGCATAAAATAAGGCATTCTCTTACAAGAATGCCTTAAGTCCTAAAATACATTAAGATTTAAAATAATCGCCAGTGCCATAAAGCCTATAGCAAGATACTTGGTAATCTTTACAAGCTTTCCTTCCATGGAACGCCCCTTATTCTTACCCCAGTATGTTTCTGCTGCACCGCTTATAGCCCCCAAACCTGCTGATTTGCCTTCCTGCATCAATACCAATACCGTTAATGCGATACATATAACCACAAAAATAATTTGAAGTACAATTCTCAGTACACCCATCTCTATACCTCCAAGCACTGCTTGCAATACTACTTTAATATTTCCACATTCTTCCTAACGCCAAGCAAAAACTAGTGTAACATATTACGTAATATATTTCAAGTGCAATTTTATCTTCTTAGTATCAGTTCAGTCATCCTCTGCCCAGGCCTGTGCATTCACAGCGGAAAACGCCGCAGGCGCCTTTGCAAATGGCTCGGGCTGAACTGTTACGGAATCTGCCCATTTATTTTCCGCCGGGGTTATGCCTGCGGCCGGACTTCTGGCGCCGGCGCGCCTTCAGCTGGCGGAGCTTCCTCCACTACCTGTGTCAGCACTCCCTCAGGGTTGGTAACATAGGCAGTGCCTTCAATTTCAAGAGCCGTATCTCTTACCAGGGCCCCTTCAGCGTCAAAGTAGTATGGCTTTCCGTCTATCTCATAGACGCCTGTTACAATATGACCATTTGCATCTGCATAAAAGGTCTTGTCCGCTGCCGTAAACCAGCCGGTTACCATCTGGCCGCCTGCCGGATCATAGTAATAGCTTCCATCTTCTCTTGCCACTATTCCGGTTGCCATGATTCCTTCTGCATTAAAGAAATAATTCTGCTTGTCAATAACTGCCGGTCCAGTGACCATATGACCGTCATCCAAAGATAAGTAATGGCGTCCTTTGGCATCATCCAAAAAGCCTCTTACCTTACCTCCTGACACCGGATCGTAATAAAAGGTTCCGTTTTCAAGGGTTACCCATCCATGCTGACGAATGCCATCAGGATTAAACAGATATTCCACATTGTCAATTACTTGTCCTCCTGTCAGCATGTGTCCATCTGTTCTGTCAAAGAAGTAGCAATTCCCCTTTTCATCGCTTAACCACTCCCGCTTCATAACGCCATCGCCGGCAGGATCATAAAAATATTTAGCCTCGCCAACACTTACCCACCCGGCTGTCTTTATTCCGTCTGCGTTAAAATAGTAATCCCGGCCGTCAACCTGGCACTGGCCTCTTGCAATACTTCCATCCTGAGGAGACAAATAATAGGTTCCGGTCTGGTCTGATAGCCATCCTCTTACCAGATTGCCCGCGCCGTCCAGAAAATATTTCGTATCATTGTATGCCACCCAGCCCTTTTGCATCTTCCAGTTGCTGTAAAACCGTACATTCCCGTTATGTTCAATGAAGCCTTCCGGGATAATCAGCTGGCTGTAGTCCTTGTATTGGTAATTAACATCTACCCGGCCGCTGACACCGCCCACATTTCCATTGCTGGAATACTGCCAGAAGCAGACATTGTTGTTATAATCGCAGCTTGAATTATACTGGGCAACCCATTTGTCCCAGCCTGCATTGCCCATCTTATCTACAAACATATTCTTGTTAGAGTACACCATGGGATAATACCCTGCTGCATCTATAATGGTGCAGAAAGCATTCACAATATCAATCAGCTGCTGATTGGAAAGTCCTTTGTGACAGCTGTCCTCAATGTCAAAAACAATCGGAAAATTAACAGTATAAGGCGCTATCCACTGCAATACCAGATTGGCTTCATTGGCTGCCTGTTCCGGCGTTGTTGCATAGGAGTAGAGGTAAACCCCGGTCTTAAGTCCTGCTGCCTGGGCTCCTGTAATGTTCGCTGCAAACTGCGGATCCACGCCGCTTTTGGTGCTTCCTGCCTTGATAAAGGTAAACTTCATGCCCGATGCCGCTACCTGCCCCCAGTTTACTGCACCATTATGCTTGGAAACGTCAATTCCCTGGGCAATTGCCCCGTTTGCGGTAACTGCAAGGGCTTCTCCTGCCGGCACCATACCAAGCATTGCCACCGTAAGCAGCCCTGCACAAAATCTGCCAAGGGCTCTTTTCCATTGTTTTTTCATTGGTTCTTTTCCTTTCTTTTCCTGTGTCAATTTGTGCTTTTTTCAATTTGTTCATTTCACATTTTGCTTTGTGTTTCGTCCGTATTTTTAAGTCTCCGCCCCGTTATACGGCAAAGTCACATCCCGGGTCCGGGCAGATTATCCCGCTTTGCAAATCTGATTACGACAAGCGCCGCGCGCTCCGGCTTATGGACGTCAGATTTTGTTAAGGGGTTCTTTATAAGCCGCAACCGTTCCCAGCTCCTCCTCAATACGCAGAAGCTGATTATACTTGGCGTTGCGATCACTTCTGCAGGGCGCGCCTGTTTTTATCTGGCCTGCATTTACCGCCACAGAAAGATCCGCAATAAAGGTATCCTCCGTCTCCCCTGAGCGGTGGGAAATAACCGCCTTGTATCCATTTTTCTGTGCCATTTCAATTGCTTCCATGGCCTCTGAAACCGTACCGATCTGGTTGACTTTCACTAGAATTGCATTTGCCACATGAAGCTTTATTCCTGCGTCCAGTCTCTTGGTATTGGTTACAAACAAATCATCCCCCACCAGCTGTATCTTGTCGCCCAGCCTTTCCGTCAGATGTTTCCACCCGTCCCAATCGTCCTCCGCTAATCCATCCTCAATAGAAAGAATTGGATAATCAGAAATCAAATCTTCGTAATAAGCAATCATTTCAGACGTGTCACGCACGATATCCTTCCCTTTTAGGGAGCTTTCCCCGGGAAAATGATACATGCCTGTTTTTTCATTGTATAATTCACTGGATGCCACGTCAAGTGCAATTTTAACATCCTGCCCTGGAAAATAATTGCTTTTTTCAATTGCCTCCACGATTAAATCAAGCACAGCCTCCGCATCCGGCAAATCAGGTGCAAATCCGCCTTCATCCCCCACACTGGTGGCAAGCCCTTTTTCCTCCAGAATTTTTTTCAGGAAATGATAGATTTCCGCACAGATGCGCAGCCCATCAGCAAAACTTTCCGCCTGTACCGGCATAATCATAAATTCCTGAAAATCCACTGTGTTTGCCGCATGTCTGCCTCCGTTTAAAATATTCATCATAGGAACCGGCATTAATCTGGTATAGGCGCCGCCCAAATACTGGTAAAGAGGGATATTAAGCGACTTTGCCGCCGCTCTGGCAACTGCCATGGATACTGCCAGAGTGGCATTTGCCCCCAAATTTCCTTTATTGTCCGTACCGTCTGTTTCAATCAGTATACGGTCAATCTCCACCTGATTTAAGCCGTTTCTTCCAGTTATAGCCTCCTTTATTTTCGTGTTAATATTGCTTACGGCCTTTTTTACTCCAAGGCCAAAATATCTGGTTTCGGCATCCCTCAGCTCAACTGCCTCGAACCGCCCTGTGCTGGCGCCTGACGGCACGCAGGCCCTTCCTCCATATCTTCTTCCTGTTACCGTGTCCGTCAGTGTTATTTCCGCCTCAACGGTAGGGTTTCCTCTGGAATCTAAAATCTCTCTGCCATGAATGTTGGTAATCTGCATATATGTTTTCATCACAAAAGCCTCCTATACAAAAATTTATTAAGTATTGTAACCGCTTTTGTAACTTGATATACTATCCTTGGTTCTGTTTTCAGTACTTTCATGCAATATCAGATTCTGCCGGACTTTTCCAGCCGGCTTATTGATAAATACTGCTTTCTATAAGGAGGTTTTCAAAATGAACCGGATATCACAGTCTGTCAAACGTTTCCTGGCTATGCGCACCGGCTTACTGTCTAAAGACTCTCATGCCGCACAGGCCGGGCCGCATACGGATTTAGGAGCTAAACTGCTCTCTCAAAAAGATTACCTGTGTATGTTTATCTTAATTTACCTGTTTACCCTGCTGGCTTTTTACAGGCTGGGCAACAACTATGCCCCTTCCTCGGGCTACACCGCCGATACAAAAAACCGGGACATTGTTCTGGATTTCGGAGATTATCTGGACATCGGATCCATTTCCATCTTTCTGGGAAATCTCAACACAAGACATTTTTCCATTTCTGCCTTCAATGAAGTTACCGGTGCCTGGGAAATTTGCAACGGAGACACAACTGCGGAATCTGTTTTTTCCTGGAATAAAATAGACGTTAATTACAGGCTGCGCTATCTGGGGATCGTTTCCACCGATGATACTGCCGTCTTAAATGAAATGGTGGTCCAAAGCACTGACGGCACCATTTTAACCCCGGTTAACACAGCGGAATACCCTGCCCTTTTTGATGAGCAGTATATGTTTCCCGATGCGAAAACCTACCTGGACTCCACCATGTTTGACGAGGTATACCATGGGCGTACTGCCTACGAATTTATTCACGGCATTACCGCCTATGAGACTACCCACCCCCACCTTGGAAAAATCCTGATCGCCTTAGGCATTCTTGTTTTCGGCATGAATCCTTTTGGCTGGCGTTTTATGTCAGTGGTTTTCGGCATTTTGCTCATCCCTCTTATGTACCTTTTTGCAAAAAGGCTGTTTAAAAGCACCTTTATTGCTTCCGCCACCACCAGTCTGCTGGTCTTTGACTGTATGCATTTCACCCTTTCCAGGATTGCCACCATCGATATCTTTGCGGCGTTCTTTATCCTGATGATGTATTACTATATATACCGATATTTTACCGAAGATGTTCTTTACCGCGGCCAGGAGGCATCCCGGACGGATCTGTTCCCCCCCGGGAATGTAGCCATCCCCCTTGCTATAAGCGGCATCGGCATGGCCTTTGGCGTTGCAACCAAGTGGACGGGGGTTTACGCCGGCCTTGGTCTGGCTGTCCTTTTCTTCTGGTACACCATTACTCATTTCCCCAAAAAGCAGTTTCTCCGGCTTTTTGGCTTTTGCTGTGTGTTCTTTGTTGCCATTCCGCTTATTGTCTACGTCCTTTGCTTTATTCCCGTAGTGGACGGCGGGGAGTATAGCGGCCTGATCGATAAGGCTCTTAAGGGAACCATCAGTATGTTTGATTATCATGCTAACCTGGAGGCGGAACATTACTATAGCTCCCCCTTTTATGAATGGCCTGTTATCTGGATGCCTTTATTAGATGCAAATGACGCCATAAGCGCCTCAAAGGTAAGCGCTGTAAGCTGCATGGGCAATCCTGCCATCTGGTGGATTGGCATTCCATGCGTGCTTTATGTATTTTTCCGCTGGATTTTTCGAAAAGATAAAAAGGCAGGTTTTCTTTGTATTGCCTACCTGGCCCAGTATATTCCCTGGATGCCCATCAGCAGAATTACCTTTATTTATCACTATTTTCCTGCCATTTTGTTTGTGATTTTAATGATGGGTTATGCCATGCTCCATATAAAGGAGCATTTCACCTGGGGGAAAAAAGCCATTACCGTTTATCTGCTTGCAGCCGTACTTTGCTTTTTCCTGTTTTACCCTGTGGTTTCCGGCTTCCCCATCGACATAGAATACGGACTCAGGCTCCGCCTGTTAAAGGAGTGGATTTTAGTTCTTTAAGAGATCGCCTGTTTACTAATCTGACCATACAAATCATATCCTACATAAATAATAAGTCCCAGAAGGGCAATTGCCACATATTGCAGCGGCACGATATGCACTGCAATCAGATAGGGCATAAAGGTCAGCACAGACACCAGCATAAAGCCGCAGGCTACAGGCAGCTTTTTCACATTCATGACACCATATACGATTCCAATCAGATCAATCAAAAATCCGTAGCGCTCATGCATGTGCGGAAGCGAATATACTGTTATGGCCACTGTAAAAAGCGCCAGCGTTACCATAAGCTCCCCTGTCAGCTTTATCCTTTTGGTATAAAGATAATAGGCAATGCAGCCTAACAGCATAACCGTCATAAAGGTACCTGCGCCGCTGACCTGCGCCGCATGGCGCAAGTCAGGCATTGCCTCCCCAAGCAGTGCATATATATTGGGGTATTCAAGAGTTCCCCAGGGGTAAGTTCCTGTCTGGTCAAAATAAACCAGCATAAGCTCCTTAAAATCGCGTCCAAATCCCCAGGCCGGCAGAGCGCTCAGCACATAGATAACCGGTATCCACAAAAAATGTCTTAGACAGATTGTCTTTTTCTTAAGCCACATGATAAGAAGAAACGGAACAATAAAAACTGCCTGCAGCTTAAAGGCAAAGGACACGCCAACTAAAATCAGGCATCCCTGACTATTCCCCTTAAAAAAAAGATACAGCCCGTAGAGAATAAATGTAGTGTAAATAATATCGCACTGGCACCAGTACGCGCCGTCTAAAATCACAGTAGGTGACAAAAGCAGTCCGGCCATTGCCATAACAGCCCGGTCCTTTTTGTATGTCAGCCTGTATACAATCAGAAAAACCGCAATGGATGCCAGATAATCAAACAGAACCGACACCATCTTAAGCCCGTACAGATCGTTATCTGTTATATACGAGATCAGGCACATAATATACATGTAGGGAGATGTATAGTTGGAAATCTGCTTTCCAAGAGAAGGGAAACCTCCCTCTTTACGGATCTGCACCATCCAGCCTTCCAAAAATCCCCAGTAGTCTGCCGATTCAACGGGCATAAGTTTCCATCTAATCATAAAAGCCAAAAAAAACAGACACGCAATAAACAGCAGATCCACCACTTTAAACTCAATGCTCTTTATTTTGATCTTTTTAAACATCACCCTGTCTATGATACGCTCCTCCATGTCAGTCCTCCTGCTGCCGGTAAAGGGCATTTATAAAAAAATTTATTATATCGCCTACTATATTTTACCAGACACTCTTTTTATCGGCAACAATATTACATAAAACACTGCCACTCTTTGCGGTCCAGCAAATCAAACGCTACCGCGCTACGCAAACCGGCTTATTTATCAAAAGGGAGCCGTATTTAAAATGGCTCCCTTTAGTCTGCACTTTATTCTTTATAGGCGGTGTCCTCCCTCACAAAATCGGGAACCTGACCCTCCAGGAATCCGTAAGTTGCGCTGGCTCCGTAATATTTTGTTATGGGGCTGTCCGCTTTAAAATAGATAACCGCTCTGTAATCTTTCTCCAGATCCTTTCCCCAATCCCAGTCGGACTGTACCAGCTCCTGCGGATAAATGCCTTCTGCGATTTCCTTTAACTGTTCCTCCTTTGTATAATCTGCATAAACCCGTGCAGAATCATAACCTGCCACTTTTGAAGCCGTACTGTAAAACACCCCCTCAGCCGATACGTCTCCTGTAAGCTCCTGCTCCTTTGCCAGTTTTCTTGCCGCCTCACTGTTATCGTTTACCACCTGAATGCTGGCTATATCCTCCATCTTAAGCTGCGTATCCATATAATAGCCATGATTTTTCAGATAAGCAATGCTTTCTTCGTAGAAGGGATAAATGTTAATGCCAAGCTCCCACCCTCTCGTAGACCTTGCAATACCTGATGCTCCTTTATAAACCGACCAGGGAAGTTCTTCTGAAACCGCCAGTTCTATGACGCCTGTCGGAACATTGTTTTTTACATTGCTGAAGTTTGCAAGAGCTAAGTCTCTTTGGTAAATTTCCAAAAGCTCTTTCAATTCATTAAGGCTCATTCTTTCCATATATATGGTATTTCCATAGGAGGCGGTTATGGTATAGGTTTCCTTTTCCAGCATTCTGTTTAAATTGTCAGAATTACCGATCATGTAGCCTTTTTTAAATTCATCGGAACCGATAATCTCATCCAAAAGCTGACCGCTTCTTTCATCATCCACATTCACCCACAGGGCCCTGTATACGGTCCGTCCCCCTTTCAGACGGTAAATGAGTGTACTGTAAGACCAGTGTCCCTTATCCGCCTCCATATCTTCATTCTTTTTGACCGCTTCATTATGGCCATCCATGGATAGCTTTATCAACTCGCAAAGGGTATCGGTATTTTGCAGATACATATACTTTTCTGCATACCCTTCCGCTGTCAGGTAGGAGCCGTCACTGTCAAAGTACATGCTGCCGGTGCCCTGCTCGTAATTTTCCGGTATGAAAGCGATGCTTTCAATCTTATCCGGCGATGGAATATAATCGTCATATCCAAATATATCATATTGAAAAGCAATGAAAATAAATGCCGTAAGCGCGCCGCTTATGAGAATATCCCGCTTCTTGTGGAGAGCTCCTTTTATATCAAACTCATAAATTACCTGAATAAGCGCACTTCCAAGTACCACTACAAGGGCCGTGATAAAAATAACCCATCCGATTCCTTCCTTCGAATCGTTAAAATCCATATTTACTCTGTCAAAGACCATAAGCCCCGCTACTAAGGCTGTCGGCACGGTTATAAGTACCTTAATAAAAGGCCTGGTGATCCCAAAGGTCATAGCCTTTCCTGCTGCCTCTGCCGGACGCTTTAGATAACATCCGTAGGAAATCAGTCCCACGACCAGCGAAAACAATAGCAGAAAGAACAGATATTTCACATCAATCACGTTCTTATAGTCAAAAACATTTACCAGATTTCCATACATGGTAAAAGGAGAAAGCCCGGGCGTTTCCTTTGTGCCATAATAGGTATAATAATCAAAAAATTCCTGTTTATATCCCACCAGCGTATACCGCACCATAAATTCGTAAAAACAGAAGACCAGAAATCCAAAACCGGTAATTACAATATTTCCGGTCATCATAAGCGCAAGAATCGCCAGGTGATATACCCCCAGATAAAGACACAGATTCGCCAGAAAAGCGGACGCTGCGGTGTAAAGTACTTCGCCATCTAATGCCTTGTTTCCTGCTCCGATTATCAGACTGACTGCAAGCCCTGCCATATAAGGCACAATATAAAGGAGGATACCGTTTATCCAAATCACCAGAAACCTTTTACTTTTCTTAACCGGCATTCCCATATAAAAATCAATTTTTTTACGGCTGTAGAGATAGGAAAACCCCTGAACGCCGCTTACCACGGCAAGGATCGTGCTGAAAAAAACGATAGGCCCGGAAAATCCTAACATACTGAGCATCATTTCGGCCAGCTTTTGATGTACCAGCTGTTTTGCTGTTGCCGCGTCTGTGGCTTCCCATATCCACTCAGCCCCTCTGGCAACACCTCCCAGCCCAAACGCCGTCAGCACCGGAAGGATTAATACAAACATAAGTATCGAAATCACCCATACCCACAGGCGCCTTTTACTATTCTCCTTCAAACTAACCAAGAATGAGCTTTTTGACGTCATAACCTACTACCTCCGTTTCACTGATGAATATTTCTTCTAAAGAAAGAGGCAGCGCCTCAAAAAAAATGGTATTTACGGTAGCAAAAACGGCCAGTATTTCAGCCTTATTTCCCCTTACCGTAAGTACGTTTAAGGAGCCTCTCTTTTCATTTTTCATGATATCAAGGGCTTTAATCGCCTTAGCCTCGTCATCAATTGTCTTAAACACACACTGTATCTTCTGAATGTTGCACTTCATATCCTCCAGATCCTTGGAAAGGAGAACGCCTCCTTTGTGCAAAAGTCCCACATGATCACAGATATCCTCCAGCTCTCTTAAATTGTGGGAGGCAATCACAGGCGTCATACCCCGCCTCTCTATCTCGCTGGCAAAAATACTTTTAATTCCCTGACGCATAACCGGGTCAAGACCGTCAAAAGTTTCATCGCAGAGCAGGTACTTTGTCCCGCTGCATACGCCGCATATCAGTGCCAGCTGCTTTTTCATGCCCTTGGAATAAGTGTTGATTTTTCTCTTTTTATCCAGTCCGAAATTTACCAGGTAATTATAAAAATCCTCCACTGCAAATTCCGGATAAACGCTGCAAAGGTACCTTTGCATGTCCGTTGCGTTGCTGTTTGCAAAAAAGTACGGTTCATCGGCAATAAAATAAATCTTTTTTTTCGCCTCCATGTTGTCAAATACAGGAAGTCCGTCAATTGCAATTTCGCCTTTTTCAGGCTCCAAAACCCCGGCTACCATCCTAAGCACCGTGCTTTTCCCTGCGCCATTGGTTCCAATTAAGCCAAACACCGTGTTTTCTTTAATGGATACACTGACATCGTCAACCGCTTTAATTTTGTCATAGGATTTGGTTACATTCCTAATCTCAATCATAAGTTTTTCCCCCTCTTATTGCCTCAATAAGCTCCTCCTCCGTAATCCCTATCTCGAAGGCAGCTTTGCAAATTTTAAGAATTTCTGCAAATACTTCTTCCTTGTATTTCAGAAGCAATTGCCCGCTGTCTGAAACAAAATTTCCTTTTCCCTTCACCGTGTAAATGTACCCCTGACGCTCTAATTCTGCGTAGGCTCTCTGGATCGTATTAGGATTAATGGACAGTTCAACTGCCAGATTGCGGACAGAAGGAATCTTTTCATCTGATGTAAGCACACCGTGCAGAATCAGCATCTTAAACCTCTCCACTACCTGTTCATAGATAGGTCTTGTGTCTCTGTAATCTATGAGTATCATGCGCATTCCTTTCTGTTGTACCAGCGGACTGCCGTTTATGGGCCCTGCCGGTTTATGAAAACAAAGTCCAGGCATTCAAATCCGTAACTTTGGATTTGCATAAACCGGCACTGCCGTGTGGCAGTCTTTAGTGTACTAACATTATTAATACACTTATAATATAGTAATAAAGAATTATCGTCAAGCGTAAAGAGCCCGGATTAATAAAAAATTAAATATATATCCAAAATATTTCTGTCTGCTACTGTCGATTATATTTCTTTTGTGTTATACTAAATTAAAAATGATTCTTTTGAATGTTTTCAACAAACGCTGCCACGCTTCCCGCGTCAGCTTATTGTAATCAAATTTAAGGAAGGAATTATGAAAATGGCATTGATGCAGGAGAAACTTTACACTGTTGAGGATATTTACAATCTTCCTGAAGGAAAAAGAGCGCAGCTGATTGACGGACATATTTACGATATGGCGCCGCCTGCAAGAATACACCAAAAAATAATATCTGAATTAGCATTATCCATTGGCCAGTATATCAAATCCAAAGGCGGAAAATGTGATATCTATCCCACCCCATTTGCCGTATTTCTAAATAGGGATAACCGAAATTATGTTGAGCCCGATATCCCGGTAATCTGTGACAGGACTAAACTGGATGAAAAGGGTTGCAACGGCGCGCCGATTTCAGAGTTCCTGTAAGTGATACTAAGTGCAATGCTCTAAAAAGGCTGTCAGCAAACGCTATCATTTGTCTAATAAATTATGGACAAACTGCATTTTCTGACAGCCTCTTGCATATTATCTAAATCTTAATGTTGCTATTCCATTTTGTCATTCCAAATAACTGCCTATTTTTTAATCAACAGGGATTTTCCGGTCATTTCCTTTGGCTGTTCCATTCCCATCAGTTCAATTAAAGTGGGGATGATATCCGCCAGGCAGCCGCCCTCTCTTAAGGTGTAGGCCGGGTCTGCATTTACAATGATAAACGGAACCGGATTTGTGGTATGTGCCGTAAAAGGCGCTCCCGTTTCATAGTCGATAAGCTGTTCTGCATTTCCGTGATCCGCGCAGATAAACATCTGTCCATTCACTTCCTTAATCGCATCAACGGCTTTTCCAACACACTCGTCCACTGCTTCCACAGCCTTAATAGCAGCTGCTTCCACTCCTGTATGCCCAACCATATCAGGATTTGCAAAGTTAATGATGATAACATCATATTCTTCTGACTTAATGGCCTCTACCAGTTTATCACAAACCTCGTATGCGCTCATCTGGGGTTTCAAGTCATAGGTTGCCACATCCTTTGGAGAATTCACTAAAATTCTCGTTTCTCCTTCATTAGGTTCTTCCACACCGCCGTTAAAGAAAAAGGTTACATGGGCATATTTCTCGGTTTCCGCAATCCTTGCCTGCTTCATATTGTTAGCAGCTAACCATTCCCCAAAGGTATTGGTAACGGAAATCTTATGGAATGCAATCTCTTTGTTAGGGATTGTAGGATCGTAATCGGAAAAACATACATACGTAAGGTCAAGCCTTTTTCCTCTCTCAAAGCCCTTGAAATCATCATCACAAAAGCTTCTGGTAATTTCTCTTGCGCGGTCAGGTCTGAAATTGAAGAATATAACAGAGTCCCCATCCTTTATAGTAGCAACCGGACTGCCGTCCTTCATCACTACGGTAGGCTTTACAAACTCGTCCGTCTCTTCCCTGTCATAAGAAGCCTGTATTCCCTGCGGTCCGCTTACCGCCTGTAAACCTTCTCCCTTTGTAAGAGCATCATATGCAAGTTTTACCCTGTCATAGTTGTTATCCCTGTCCATTGCATAGTAACGGCCTGTAACGGAAGCAATTGCCCCGACACCGATTTTTTTCATTTTCGCCTCTAATTCTTCGGCATAACCCTTTCCGCTTGCCGGAGGCGTATCACGACCGTCCAAAAAGCAGTGTACATAAACTTTGGAAAGGCCATTTCTTTTAGCGAGCTCAAGCAGACCGTACAAATGTGTATTATGACTGTGAACACCGCCATCTGAGAGCAGGCCGAACATATGAAGGGATGAATCATTTTTCTTACAATTCTCCACCGCTTTTAAAAGAGCAGGGTTCTCAAAAAAGGTACCATCCTGAATCTCTTTTGTAATTCTCGTAAGTTCCTGATATACAATACGTCCGGCACCCATATTTAAATGGCCAACCTCAGAATTTCCCATTTGGCCGTCAGGAAGTCCCACTGCCATGCCGCTTGCATTCCCTTTCACAAAGGGACATTCTGACATAAGCTTATCCATAACAGGTGTTTTTGCTTCTGCCACAGCATTGCCATCCTTGCGGTCATTTAAACCGTATCCATCCAAAATCATTAATACTGTAGGTTTTTTCATCGTTTTTCTCCTTTTCTAATTATTACAATAAGCTGACCCGCAAAGCGTGACAGCGTTTGTTTTTATTTTGTTATTGTAAAAACAATTTCATTAGAAATTATACACATAATCCCGGGCCCTTGCAAGAATTTCCAGGCAATTTTCTTACATAATCTGTTTCCAGCTATAATAACCTGTCATATAAAGCATCATTGCCATGGCTGAGACAACCATAACCGGAATTTTCCATTTTTCTCTTCTTTTTACTGCCTCTCCCGTAAGCATAAAGAAAGGCAGCGCACTTAATGTATAGCGGCCTGCACTTAACAGCCATGAGCAGGAATAGGTAAGCATGAAAAAGAAAATCAGATAACTCAAATACATAGGCCGTATTTTTCTGTATATTCCATATGCAATCACTGCCAGATACACTATAAACAATAAAAGCTCCGGTACCCATAAACTCATTCCCGTAGAAGTATACCAGCCTCCTATTGCATAATCTTTTACGTATCCAACCGTTTCCCACATAGGAGATAATCCCTGTCCCCAATGATTCTTCTGGTAAAACATAAATTTAAGGAAATCGCCTTCCACCAGATAGTTGATCAGGAGATAAATCCAAAACCCTCCCAGCATCACAGCACAGATACACCCCGGCCAGATTACTCTTTTAAAAAACTCTCCCCATTTTTTGTTTCTTATAAGAGAAATGCCTTTTTCCGCATATAATAGTTCCACAAGTACGGAAAATGCCAGTAACAATCCCTGTACCTTTGTCAGACAGGCCAAAAATCCCAAAAGGGCCGTCATTCCCCACCTGTGGTTTCTCAGATAGTAAAAAAAGGCCGCCGCCAGCAGGAAAAACAGGGACTCCGTGGCAATAGCCCCAAAGAAAAACCCAAAAGGGAAAAGACTGAGCAGCAATATAGCATTCTCAGCTGTTTTTTCACCAAATTCCGTTTTAGTAATTCGATAGAAAAAGACAGTTCCCCCGGCATAGCTCATCACTGATATCAAAATGCCGCACAGCCTGATATCCTCCAAAAAAAGTGTCAGGGTCCGCATCAGCCACGGATATAAGGGATAAAACACAAGAAAAATGTGCTCACCGTTTTCAATTGCTCCCCCATACCCATTTTCAGCAATGTTAATGTAATGGGCAGAATCCCACCTTTTCCAGGCCTCAAGAAAATCGGAAAACGTAATGCCTTCCGAAAAATCTCCGAAAATAGCCATCATGCACACGGATAATAAATATACAACCACCCGAAAAGAAACTGCCATTGCAAAAATCTTTATTTCTTTCCCGTGTTTTTCCATGACCGCCAGTCCCTTTTTGTCCCATTCTCTTTCCTGCGTAAGACAAACCAGTTCTTTACACCCTCCCGCTGCCAGGAGCAAAAGGATTGGCACATAATTTGTAATATATCTGGGACTCACCTCCCAGTTCATCAAAAAGATAATCAGTCCGCACAAGGCTGTCGGCAGGGCAAAGGCGCTGCCGGCACATCTTCTTTTCGCTCTGTACATTTCTTCCCCCATACACGCTTTTTCATCCGTCTCCCTCTTTATAGCATTCGTCCAAACAAATGCTGTCCCCAAAAGGAAAAAGCCATAAAGAAGCATACAGCAAAGAGTATGGTACAGTCCATACTGTTTCCCCTCATACAAAATAAACTCATGCAGCACCGATTTCTTTTCCGGGGAATCGTCCAGGAAATCAGAAAGGCCGAGCGTTCCGTCTCCAAAGCACCCATAAAGCTTTTGGGAATAAAGCTCTGTCATGCCTTTGATACCTCTTTGAGAAATTCTGCTTTGGATTTCCTCTTTAATTGCCTGGTTTCTTTTCGCCGGTTCTGAAAATGAGCGGGTAAATTCATAATCCTCAGGATTGTATCTGCCATCCCCCTTAAGTCCCATCATAACCCAATGGCCGTAAGGCGTATTTTTTACTTCGGCCAGCGCCGGATCCAGATGACAGGTGTAAAAATACTGATGAAACAGAAAGGACACTGCAAGGCAGACTGCACTTACACAGACAAAATAAGTGACGGCCCTTTTCCACTTTTTTCTAATCACAAAAGACACAAATACCGCTGCCGCCATAATAATGACTGTTGATTTTACCAAAGCGCCAACAGCGGCAACAGCCCCTGAAAGCAGACACCATCCTAAAAGTCCCCGGCCTTTTGCGTCTTCTGTTTTCAGCGATAAGTAAAACAGTAAAACCGGAAACAAAACAGAAAGGGAATCCGTATAAAAAGCATCTGTCATAAAAAGCAGCGGTGCCATACATGCCGCCATAATAAGCGCAATCACTCCGCAAAAGCTTCCCCAAAGCTTCCTTGCCGATAAGCTGATAAACAGATATGTCAATATCAGCAATATCTCATTGCCAAAGGCCGCAATAAAAAAATAGTCGGAGGTAAAAACCGATCCCGTCTTCAAAAACAGATACAGAACTGACAATCCGCCCAGATTATTGGGAAACCAGTCAAAATAATCATAATATCCTGCAAAAGTCCCTGTCTGCAGCCATTCCAGCGCTCCCCCGTAAAT
Source organism: Parablautia intestinalis (assembly GCA_003612395.1). Taxonomy (GTDB): domain Bacteria; phylum Bacillota; class Clostridia; order Lachnospirales; family Lachnospiraceae; genus Suilimivivens; species Suilimivivens intestinalis. The sequence continues at coordinate 101,040 of RAYQ01000016.1, read as the reverse complement.
CGCATCCAAATCAAAGCTGGGCACAAAACGCAGCTCCCCTGCCTTTGCCATTTGATAAGCAAAGGTGACAGCCAAAAAAATAACTACAATATATTTATAGTTCCGTTCAAAAAAATCTTCTTTTCTTCTGCCTTTATAAAGCAGACAGCAAAATACTCCTCCGATTCCAACCGAAACGGCCCACAAAAGCGGCTCTTTTGACCACACAAACACGCTCCCCACCATAAATAGAATCGGGACCATACAAAGGTTATAGCAGAATCTGACCAGATTTACATTCATATTTTACCCCATTTCTGCGCCGTTTTTTTGCGCATAATAAGTTTGCGGCAAGCAACACGCAGACGCAAATCTTGTGACACCCCGCATCAACTTACTTTCATGCCAAAACATTTCTTTGCGCAGGCTGTGAACACAAAGCAAGCCACAAAGGATATGTCAAAAGCAGCGGTTCCGCATATCTAAAGCTGCTGACAGGGCCTAACAGGTAAGTCATCCACAGCAGAATATTTAACACAATCACGGATAAAGCCGCTTTTCTTTTACTAAGCCCATACCGGATACCGAAAAAGAGCAAAACCCAAACCGGAACGCCAATAGAATACAATTGTTTCATAACCGGCAGATGCATCCAAACCGCCTCATTTTCAGAGACCGTCTCATACCAGTTATATACCTGCGGCAGCCATCCTTTTCTCTCCACAGGATAATCCTGACTGTAATTATCCGTCTCAATATATTCTCTCACGGATTCCATTTCCGGATACCAGAAGGGTAAATTCAGCGCCAAAAAAGCCTCCCCGCAGACAACCGGATATTTCCCCAGAATATTTCCCCACATATAAAAAAACTCTCCCCTGTTTTCCTCAAAAGCGCTTTCGTTGAAATCCCCCTTAACAGGATCTGCAAAAAAACGATCATAGCGTTCCACACCCGGCATATATTTATTTATCAGTCTCTTTTCCTCCGCTCCTATGCTTGCGCCTTCCTCGTGGTACACAGCCGCTATCTGGCTTAATGGAACCGGCAGCATTTCCTTCACACTGCCCCCTTCCACTCCAATGCCCGGATACACCACTTTCGTAATAATATAAAATAATAAAATAGCCAGAAAAAAACTTTTACAGCGCAAAAAAGAATTCCGGGTCAGGAAACATAAAAAGACCGTAAAAGCAATCACCACATAAATCATATTGTTTCGAAACAGGCAGCATAAAAGCAACAAAGCTGTCAGCCTCATCTGCATCCACTTTCCTACGGGGGATGAATTTCTTAACGTAAGAGCCGCCCGCGGAGCATTCTGATCGCTGTTTTCAAACATATTTTCAAGGAAGTCCGCCAGAGTGATGTTTAATAATAAAAAGAAGCCTGAAAACAGCACATCCTTTGTCAGAATCAGTGTAAAAATATGAAACACCGGATTAAATGCATAATAAATACATGCTATTTTCTTTACAGGCCCTGCTAAATTCCTTCTGGAAATCCATACGCATGTATAGGCATAAACTGCTGCCATAGCAAGAAGCTGTGTCATGGTATACAGCGTAATTCCAATCTGCTTTATCCCCAGCCATTCATCCATGTGGGCGAAGATGCTCCACAAAAGTGTATGTAAAAAAGGATGATGATTGTCAAAACTGATTATCCCTAAAGCCTCCAGGGTTATATACCAGGAATCATAACTCATGCATCCTGGAAAATATGCTATAAAGCAGGGCAGATAACAGGCCAGTATGAGGGCATACAGCACAGGAAAGCTTTGAAGGCGCTTTGGGGTTTTTGATATTTTCCCATTTTTACTTATCCATTCCACAAAGGCAAAGGAAAGGGCGGCCATACCGCCTGCTCCCATTGCCGCGCTCAGGAAAAAAACGCCGTACTCGCTCACCAGAGAAGCGTTTTTTACACCATAGGCTAAAACTATCTTTCCCATCGTCTGGCATATACCAAACAAAAGCCCAAAAGCCATTCCTGCTATTTTGTACCTGTCTTGTACATATTTCATTGCGATGGCAAAACACACCGCAGAAAACAGTACTTTTCCCACTTCCATCCTTATACCCCGCTTAGAAAAAGTAGTTTTGCGCAGACCTTCCTGTTTACGTCAGGCTATACATAAGCCAGGCTATACATAAGCCAGGCTATACATAAGCCTTATCTACTTCTATCACAGCGATATATTTTTCATTTATCTGACAGATCTTATCCCGCAGAAAGGCTACCACCTCACTGTCTGACATTGAATAGTCAAAAGGCACCACTACATCAAAAATCAAATTGGTGTGAGTTGGTCCATGTACGATTCTGAAATCATGGAATGTTACATTCCCCTCCATTCCCTTCACAATTTCAGCCACTTCTCCTTTGATTTTATTCGTCCGCTCATCATCCACACATACCGGATCCATATGTATCACAGCGCTGCAGTTAAGTTCACCTGCAAGTCTGTGTTCAATCAAATCGATCATATCATGCAAAACCAGTATGTCGCCGCTGGAAGGAACCTCCACATGCACCGAAAGCATTACTCTGCCCGGCCCGTAATTATGTACAACAAGGTCGTGAATTCCAATCACTCCCTGCTTTTTGTATTCCATAATTATCTCTTCCACCTTTTTGACAAATCCCGGCTCCGGGGGCTGGCCAAGCAGAGGGCTTACCGTATCCTGCATGGCTCCTATACCTGTCCAAAACACAAAAAGTGCCACTAAAATACCACACCAGCCGTCTATCTGGATATCTGTTAAGAATGCCAGTAAAGTGGTAAACAAAACTACCAGTGTGGAGAAACTGTCGCTTATACTGTCCTTGGCTGTTGCCATCATGGCAGCACTGTCAATCTTTTTACTTATTTGTCTGTTGTATAAGAACATGTACAGTTTCACACAGATAGAAACTGCCAGAATAAATAAAACCAGCGGGCTGGCATCAATTGGATCGGGATGCAGAATTTTACCCACAGAAGATTTAAAAAGCTCCGCTCCCATAAGCAGAATAATTACAGCAACCAAAAGTCCCGCTATGTATTCTATTCTTCCATGCCCGAAGGGATGATGATTATCCGGCTTCTGGCCTGCCATTCTGAATCCCACCAGCGTGATAATGGAAGAACCTGCGTCAGAAAGATTATTAAATGCATCTGCCGTAATTGCAATTGAACCGGAAATTTGTCCTGCAATAAATTTTACCAAAAACAAAAAAATATTAAGGACGATACCCACTGCCCCGCACAGCATACCATAAGCCTGACGTACCTTTGTATTTGCCGTATTTTTATAATCTTTAATCAGCAGCTTTGCTAAAATTGAAACCATCTCTGCCTCCGCCCGGGTTTTCATAAATGTTTTTTTAACCGTATTTCATTCCACCTGTAAAAACACCATATTTTTACAAATCTTAAAATCTCATTATAAACAATACCTATTCTATGATATTTATCTGAAAAAAACAATAAAAATATAGTTGACGAATGATTTATAAAGGCGTATCATAAGCTCGTATCAACTGATTAGCCAAAGCAGAAAGGAGGCAGTTTATATGTTAAACAGTAATATATCCCTGGTAACTATCTTATCTTTATCAGAAAATTTATTTGCAAAATTGCCTGTCGGTCTGCTTTTTTACCCTTTGGGCCCGGATTTGCCTGATACATAACTGTCCCTTAAGACAGTATACGTAAATTCTTACCCATATCGGTATATTCTGTAAAGCTGACAGTCATGGTTTATTTCCATGGCTGTTTTTTTACATAAAACCGGTTCGCGTTGCATACCAACCGTTGTTTGTGTACCGTGATTTGCTGCTTTGCGAAACATTTTACCATAAGGGCTGCATCTGCAAATATGACTTGCGTAAATAAAGCAAAGGTGAATCTTGTTCACCTTGCAGAAATGAGGAAATTTATGAAAAAAATAACCACCTATCTCTGGAAGTACAAGTTACCCTTTTTGTTTGCCATCATTTCCATGGTTATCAGTGTGGCCCTAGATATGCTCTCGCCCCAGCTTACCAGGCACATTGTGGATGATGTTATTTTAGATGGCCAAATCGAAAAATTAACGCCTATGCTCCTTGGTATTCTCTGCGTGGGCGCAGGGAGATTTATTTTTCAATATACCAAGGAATTTACCTTTGATGTGACCGGGTCAAAAATTGCCGCTAAAATACGGCAGGATCTGTTCAACCATATTCAGTCCCTCAGCCCGGAATTTTTTGACCGGACAGGCACAGGAGAACTGATGAGCCGCATCAAGGATGATGTGGACAGGATCTGGGACGGGCTTACGTATGTGGGCATGCTCCTTATCGAGGTCGCCGTACACGCCTCCATTATACTGTTTTGTATGTTCAGCTTAAACTGGCGTCTTGCCATCCTGCCTGCCATCTGTATGGGAATTACCGCCGCCATTGCTATTTTTATGGAAAATAAGCTGGATGCTGTTTATGAAGCCATCAGTGAAGAAAATGCTTCCCTGAACACGGTTGCAGAAGAAAATCTGGCAGGTGTCAGAACAGTGAAGGCATTTGCAAGGGAAAAATATGAAATCGGCAAATTTCTTTCCCACAACCAAAGATACTATGACCTGAATATGCAGCAGTCAAAATTATTTGTCAAATATCACCCTTATCTGTCCATGATCACCAAACTTTTACCCATTCTGATTCTGTTAATCGGCGGGCGGCTGGTGATGGCCGATGAGATGAGCCTCGGCGATTTAAGTGCTTTTATCCAATATTCCATGAACATTGTATGGCCCATGGAAATGCTGGGCTGGCTGACCAATTCCCTTTCCTGCGCACTGGCATCTAACAGGCGGATCAGGAAAATTTATCAAGAAAAGCCCGTGATCACGGACCCTGATACGCCCGTCATATTGCCCCGGGTGAAAGGGAAAATTACCTTTTCCCATGTTTCCTTCCACAAGGCGGATAAGCATTTGATCCTCAATGATATCTCCTTTACCGTTGAACCCGGTAAGACAATCGGTATTATGGGCGCCACCGGCGCCGGGAAAAGCTCTCTTGTTTACCTCATGCAGCGTCTTTATGATGCTACAGACGGTGCTGTTTTGCTGGATGACGTAAATGTAAAGGATCTGTCCTTAAAACAGCTACGAAGTTCTATTTCCCTGGTGATGCAGGATGTATTCCTCTTTTCGGACACCATCATGGAAAATGTAAAGCTTGGACAAAAAAGTCATCTGTCCTATGCCGCTGTCCGTGACGCTGCCACCCGGGCTAAAGCCAACAGCTTTATTGAAAAAATGGATAAACAGTATGATACTGTCATTGGGGAGCGCGGTGTGGGACTCTCCGGCGGTCAGAAGCAGCGCATCACTATTGCAAGGGCGCTTGCCAAGAAAAAGCCGATACTGGTCCTTGACGATTCCACCTCCGCCCTGGACATGGAAACCGAGCAGTCCATCCATGAGACCCTGCGCGCCCTTCCTGATACAACAAAAATTATTATTGGCCACCGCATCAGCGCTGTCCGTCACGCAGATGAAATCATTATTCTGGAAAACGGAAGAATCGCAGAACGGGGCAGTCATCAAAGCCTGTTAGCCAAAAAAGGTCTGTATTATCAGACCTATCTGGCACAGTATGGTAAACCAAAGGAGGAAATCACAGCATGAGTTTTAATTCCTATAAAGAAGATGAAGAGGTTATCAAAACAGGCAAAATGCGCACTCTGCTGCGCATGCTCTCCTATCTTCTGGCTTACAAAAAGGAGCTTACTCTGGTACTATTTATCATAGCTTTCTGTATCATTGTCTCCTTAATAAATCCGCTTCTTATTGAAGAAGCCATTGATAACTACATATCTGCCGGCAATGGACAGGGTCTTTTTAGGCTGGTAGTCTTTGCGCTTATTTTAAATCTTCTGATGATTGGCGGGATTAAGCTCCGCATGTACATCATGGCAAAGGTATGCAACAGCATTCTCCTTACCATACGCCAGGAGCTTTATTCCCATATTCAGACCCTGGACCTGCAGTTTTTTGACAGCCGGCCTACGGGAAAAATCCTTGCCCGGATCATTGGGGACATCAATTCCCTGAAAGAGGTGCTTAACAATTTCGTCACCACCCTGATACCGGACTTTGCAACGGTTGTGGCAGTTGCCGTCATTATGTTTGTGAAAAATCCGCCTCTTGCCGCCGCTTCCCTGTGCTCTCTTCCGGTGATGGCTGTCTGTGTTTGGCTGATTCAGTTTTACTCTCACAAAAAGTGGCAGGATTTCCGCAGAAAATCATCAAACTTAAACGCCTTTATCCATGAGGATATGTCCGGTATGCGCATTATTCAGAGCTTTACCGCCGAGGAAGAAACCAGACGGACCTTTGACGAGCTGCTTTACGCCCATCAAAAATCATTTGTGAAGGCTGTGCGTCTGGTGGACGGTATGGGTTCCATCATTGATTTATCCTGGGGCGCAGGCATTGCCGCTCTATATTTTACAGGAATAAAAATTCTGGGCGTGGAGGCCGTCTCAATCGGGACCTTCCTGGCCTTTGGCAGCTATATCGGCATGTTTTGGAACCCTATTATGAATCTGAGCAATTTTTATAACCAGATTATTACAAATATTGCTGCCGCCGAACGTGTTTTTGAAATCATGGATACCCCTGCCGGGATAACGGACGACGCTTTTGTTACGCAGATTCCCCCTATCCGGGGGGAGGTGGCCTTTTCCCATGTAAGCTTTTCCTATGACCAAAACACAAAGGTTTTAAACGATGTCAGTTTCCGGATAAAGCCCGGGGAAACCATCGCCTTAGTCGGGCCTACCGGCGCCGGGAAAACTACCATCGTCAACCTGATCAGCCGTTTTTATGACGTACAGGACGGAATTGTCTCCATAGACGGTCGTGACGTAAAGGCAGTCTCCATAGAAAGTCTCCGCAGTCAGATGGGAATCATGACCCAGGATAATTTTCTCTTTACCGGCACCATCAAAGAGAATATCCGCTACGGCAAGCTGGACGCCACGGACGAAGAAATCATAGAAGCCACAAAGGCAGTTCACGCTCACGACTTTATCTCCAAACTGGAAAAGGGGTATGATACCCTTCTTTCCGAGCGGGGCGGCGGGCTCTCCGCAGGACAAAAGCAGCTCCTTGCCTTTGCAAGAACCATGGTATCCAAACCTAGTATCCTGATCCTGGATGAAGCCACTTCCAGCATTGACACACAGACAGAGCTTCTGATTCAGGAAGGTATTGATGCCCTTTTAAAGGGGCGTACTTCTTTTGTCATTGCCCACAGACTTTCCACTATCCAAAAGGCTGACCGCATATTTGTTATCGATAAAGGCGGTATCGTGGAGGAAGGCACAGCGGCGCAGCTCATTGCCAAAAAGGGAGCCTACTATAAGCTCCATACAGCGCAGATGGCCGAGGCATACTAATCCGCCCGGCTTCCAGTGATCGCAAATTGGGGCGTAATCGCAATCTTCCTTTGGATGCGGGGTCATTGACTGCAAAACGGCATCTTTTTAAGATGCCGTTTTTTTCGTTGGTACACTCCTTAATATTCCATTGACCATTCATGTTCACCGCCCCAGTCGCCAATCAGCTCTGATACGGTTCCTTCTTCCGTAGTAATTCTGGTTTCAAAACGATAATTCATCTGCGGTACATCCACCCCATTAATTTTTACATTACTGTAAAGATAAACAAACTCATAGTTGTAATGTGGATATTCCTGACTGTTTAAAGGCGCCGGTTCATAAGATATGCAGATTCGCTGCACTCCTGCATCCTCCTGCTTGGCCCCCCAGACCTTAATGACTCCCCGGGCCTTTTCATACTCGTCAAAATCAGCAAAAGAAAATTTCCACCTATCATCTGTCCGGATCAGCTTTATCCTTTCCCTGCTAACAGGTATGTAGGTTTTTCCATCCCAATATTCCATTGTCCCTGCAATAAACTGATCCCTGATTGAAATATAAACTTCTGACTGCATAAAGTCTTTGACAGGTTCAAATTCTCCGCTTTCAAAAATACGAAATGCCTCTGCAAAAGTATCACGGGCCCACACCGCTTTTTCCAGACATGCCGCAAGATCCGCTGTTTTTCCATCATCCCCGATAGCTGCTGCCTGTAAAAAAAGATTCAGGTAGTCCTGCATACGCTCAGTTTCAAGCCACACCACATCATTATGCGGAACCATAAATTTAATAATTTCCCCTCTTAGTTCTTCTACCGGGTTTGCCTGATAAACCGCAAGCATTCTGCTCATCAGCTCCAGATATTTGTCAAAGCCGCTGCCCTCTCCGTCCTCTAATTCACTGCAAAAAAGATCCGTTTCCCCGCCTTCAAATAATCTTTCATAGCACGCATCCAATAAAGCATAGCTGTCAGAGTTCGCCGGATCCTGCTCAAGAGCCAAAACACATCTTTCCAGGGTCTGGAGAGTACAGTTCCCGGCGTTGATGTCCGCCACAGCATCGTTTAGAAGATGCACACAGTACTCCTGCAGAAGGCTTTCATCCTGTGTAGTCTCCCAGCCTCTGTATAAAACCTGTTCCGCAGCTTCCCTGTCTTCTTTGGTCAGATAAACCCCTGCCATAGCCCGGTACGCTTTCACGGAATTGGAATCAATCTGCAGCGCTTCCTCACAGGAGGCAATTGCCTCCTCATAATCTTTGGTTTCCACATATTCATCAGCCGCCTCTAACCGCCTTGCGATTTTCATTTCAGGCATAGAGTGATAGATAAAGGTGCCGCCTCCTCCTATAACGGCAGCCAGAAATAAAGCAGCTGCAATGCGGCCAGCCATTACTGCTCTCTTTCTGCGACTTTTCCTGCGCGCCCTTGCCGCTTTTGCCGCCGTCTTTTTTCTTTTTATTTCCTTTTCGTTCATATTGATAACCATGCTCCCTTCTCAACCTGTTAATCCAGGCAGACAGTTCCGCTACAGGCATTCACTGCCTGTTCTCAGGCGGCCTTTTTTGCCGCCTTAAAAAATCTTCATCTCTTTTTACACTTTCTTCTTGGATAAAAATCCCCTTCCAATCTTATCTCTGGCAGATTTGGCATCCCTCTCTGCTCTGCTATTTCTGGCTGCTTTATCAAAACGTTCACCTTTTCCTGTTCTTGCGTACTTTTCCGCTTTTTCTCCTTTTCCTGTTCTTCCAAACCGTTCTGACCGTTCACTCTTTGCACTTCTTCCAAACCGTTCATTCCTGCCTGCCCGGCTTCCTTTCTCCGACCTTCCGTCTCTGTCGCCTCCAAAGCCTTTTCCCCTTCTTCCTAACTTCTTTCTCTCAAAATAAGGCTTTTCCTCCTCAATGTCCTTTGGTACATCTCCTAAGTGCATCTGCATAAAAGCAGCGGCCAGATCAAGCACAGAGCAATTCTGTTCCTGTGCTGCAAGCTCAACCAGGCGCTTAATATCGGACAGTTCTTTTTGTTCCATGTTTTCTTTAGCCTGTGCAAACAGCCTTTCGGACTTTACTCTGGTAAGGTCCGCCGCTGTAGGTAAGCTGCGTTCCCTGATGGTAGTATGGCAAATCTTCTCTATATCCCGGATCTTATAGATTTCTCTCCCAGATATCAAAGTGAAGGATCTTCCCTTTCTGCCTGCCCGTCCGGTTCGCCCAATCCGGTGCACATAATACTCTATGTCCTCCGGCACATCAAAATTGAACACGGCATCCACGCCGCTTACATCAATGCCCCTTGCCGCTACATCCGTAGCAATCAAAATAGCGCATCCGCCATTTCTAAACAGATTCATAACCGTATCTCTCTGATACTGTGTTAAGTCTCCGTGAAGTCCTTCTGCCTCATATCCCTTTCCTTTAAGCGTTCCGGTAATCTCATCCACCATTTTCTTTGTGTTGCAAAAAATCAGGCTCCGCAAAGGGCGGTAATAATCAATCAGTCTGCATAAAGCATCCACTTTATCCTTTTTGGCCACCCGGTAATAGGCCTGCTTAATGGAAGCCACCGTAATTTCCTTAGGTGTAACTCTCACATACACCGCATTTTTCTGATAAGTTCCTGTAATATCCAAAATTGCCTGGGGCATAGTGGCAGAAAAGAGCGCCATCTGATGTTCTTCGGGCATATCAGCCAAAATTGTTTCAATATCCTCGCGGAATCCCATATCCAGCATTTCATCCGCTTCGTCTAATACAATCATCTTAACATAAGTAGTCTTAATGGTATGACGCCTTAAATGGTCCATAACCCGCCCCGGTGTTCCCACAATAATCTGAACGCCCTGGCTAAGAGCTCTGATCTGTCTCCCGATTTCCTGTCCTCCATAAACCGGAAGCACCTTTACACCATGCATATATCTGGCAAGCCTTCTGATTTCCTCTGCTGCCTGCATTGCAAGTTCTCTCGTAGGGCACAGAATAATGCCCTGGGGTTTTTTTAGTTGGGGATCAATACTTTGAATCATGGGGATTGCAAAGGCTGCTGTCTTACCTGTACCAGTCTGGGCCTGTCCTATAATATCTTTCCCTTCTAACAGTATCGGTATCGCCTGCTCCTGGATCGGGGTCATAATCTCAAATCCCATTTCCTCCACAGCTCTTAAAATATCAGGACAAATCCCTGAATCACGATATTGCATTCCATTTTCCATTCGTTTTTCCTTTCTTCCACTTGGTTAGCTTTCATAATTTTAATCTTCTTCATTTAAAAACTGTTCAATGATATATCTGGGGCGCGCTTTGGTCTCCAGATATATTTTCCCAATATACTCGCCAACTACTCCCAGGGAGAGTAAAATCAGTCCGCCGATTGCCCACACGGAAACCATAAGGGTAGTCCATCCCACAATCGTTGCCCCTGTAAAATGCCGAATCAGACTATAAATCAACATACCAATACTGACAATAAAAATAAAAAAACCAATTGCTGTTATCATCCTGATTGGTTTCGTGCTAAGTGAGGTTATACCCTCTATGGCAAAGGACATCATTTTGCCTAATGGATATTTGCTTTCTCCTGCAAATCTTTCCCCTCTTTCATAGTAAACCACATCCGTCGAATACCCAATCATAGGAACAATCCCACGCAAAAAAAGGTTTACCTCCCCATACCGGGACAGACCTTCAAGGGCTCTTTTGCTCATAAGGCGGTAATCCGCATGGTTAAACACTGTGTTAGCGCCCATCATATTCATTGCCTTATAAAAGCCTTCCGCAGTAGCCTTCTTAAAAATAGTGTCTCTCGCTCTGCTGCTGCGCACGCCATATACGATATCCGTACCTTCTGCATATTTATCAATCATCCCGTCAATGGCATTAATATCATCCTGAAGGTCTGCATCCATGGAAATTACCATATCAGCATACTCTTTTACCGTCATAAGCCCGGCAAGAAGCGCATTTTGATGTCCTCTGTTTATACTTAAATTAATGCCGCCAAAAAGTTTATTTTTTAGATGCAGCTCCTTAATGATCTCCCAGGTTCTGTCCTTAGAGCCGTCATTGACAAAAATCACACGGCTCTTTTCGTCAATCTTCTTTTCTATGGTCAGGTCATGCATTTTGTTTTCAAGACGTAATGCCGTTTCGGGCAGTACTTCCTCCTCATTAAAGCAGGGAATCACCAGATACAAAATATTTTCCATAGAGCCTCTCCCTCCTGTAATCCGGTAAGTTGGACAGGTATGTAAACCGTATTAGAAATATCATTTTCGGCCTTGCATAAGCGGTAATCCATTATATGGTTTTCGCAATATGCTTTCATATATGCCTCTGCGATTGGGTAGGAAAGATCTTTTCCCTACTCAACGCGCGGTGCGTGCGCCGCTTTAGAAGCATATTTCATCTGCACAGGCCTGCGCATGAAATCAGCAGCGGCAAGATACCACTGCTGATGGATTTTAAACAGATCTATCATATACTATTTATCAGAAAGATACAACATTTTTTTGAACTATTTTTCCCGCGCTCTTTTCCGGTCGTTTTTATCCTGGTATAACTCCACGTTTTCAATTCCCTGGACAAACTTGGAAAACTGGCTGTAGCCAAAATCTTTTACATTAAAATTCGCATACTTATTATACACAAGATTGCTCAGCTCGCTGATACCGATTCCCTTTTTGCCCGCCTTGCGGACAATTTCTCTTACGTAATTTCTTATTTCTTCCTGGGACTGCTTGTTATCTTTCAGATAAATAGTAATCACGTTCTGACGCTTTTCCAGCAAAAACAGTCCTGCGTCCTCCACGAATTTTGAGAGCAGGCTGTAGCCATAATTGCGCACGTCAAAATCGGGATACATATTCACCAGCCTGTTGCCTACCGATGCCAGCTCTACACTCTTACCCTTATTTTCATTTTCGTTGATGATATTCGTGATGGCATTATAAATAACTTCGCGACTGATGGTATTATCCTTGCTGTCTTTCCCGTCCTTATCCTCGTCCTGGTTGCCTAAATTTTCCAAATTCACAAATCTTGTACACGCTACTCTGAAAGATCGGGGCGTCTTTTCCTCTCCCATTCCAATGACTTCCATTCCGGATTCCCGAAGGCGGCTTGCCAGACGGGTAAAATCGCTGTCACTCGAAACAATGCAAAAGCCGTCCACATTTCCGGTATAAAGAATGTCCATGGCATCAATGATCAAAGTGGAATCCGTAGCATTTTTGCCCACAGTATTACTGAACTGCTGCACCGGAATAACGGAGTTTTCTAAAAGTTCTCCTTTCCACTTGGTAGCCTGGGTGCTGGTCCAGTCTCCATAAATCCTCTTGTAAGTAGTAATTCCGTAGGTGGAAAGCTCCTCCAAAATATCTCCTATATATTTTGCTGAAATGTTATCCGCATCAATGAGCAATGCAAAATGCTTATTCTCCATTATAAAAATCCCCCATTCTTACCAAAGTCTGCGAATTTGGGTGTGAGCACAAACAACGGATGCCAGGCTTCTCCAGTCATCCTTATGTTAAATTTGCGGTTGATAAAATCTGCCGTCAGGCTAATTTTTCAACCTATCTCCTGTTTTAATAACAATCGGGTGTGCATCAAACGCCATCGCGCTTCGCAAGCCGGCTTATTTATAAAAATAATCTGTCCTATTGGCAGTGTAACATAATTTATCCCATTCGACAACATTCAAAAATATACCGGCTATCTCTTACCCTCTATGGAAGCCGGAAGTGCGATTCTGTCTCCGGCGCCTGATTTGCGTGCTGATTTATAGAGCGCACCATCTTTTTTTGAATACGTCACTTTCCTGATTCCTTCCTCCGTACACACATTCATAGTCAAATACCCTTTGCCTATTTCCGGATGGCGAAGAATGCGGCCATCATGATTTACCGGAACTTCTTTAGATGTAACAGCCAGATACGCAAATTTTTCATCTTCATACGGTGCATCTGCAGATTTCAACTGTCGGTGCATCCGGCTGCGGGGAATACGGCAAGTAAAATGGCACCAGTCATTTTCAGGCAATGGGCAACCCTTTTCGTGTACACAAGGCGCAATAATATGTGCTTTTTCTTTTAAAAGAATGCTTCGTGCCCTGTTTAAAATGGAATATCCTTTAGGCGTACCCGGCTCCACAAGAAGCAGGATCTGGTCTGCCGCCGACCATAATTTTAGAATTGTATCATCCAGTTTTTGAGTATCCAACTCATTTAACACATAAGAACTAACAACTAAGTCTGCATGATATGGCAGAATGCCTTCTGTTATATCGAAAATTTTCCATGCGGCGTTCTGTAAAGCCAGGGATGCATTTGAAAAGAGTTCCTTTCCAATGCTGCTCATTCGAAAATCGCGCTCCAGGCAGATAATCCTATCAGGATTGAGTAAAACATCCGCTGCATACGAAGCTGCCCCTGTTCCTGCTCCCACATCCAAAACAGAGTCTGCCTTCAAAGACGGTACTCGCAGTAATGTTTCACGCAAAGCTGAATAGACAGCGCCATATGTTGCCGGCATCCTTGCGGTAACATATGCCAGCACTTCTGCCTCATTAGATATCAATGACTTACCACAGCTATTTTGTTCCCGATAACGCTTACTAAGTTTCCGGGCCGCATCAGTAAGCTCCGCCTGATTATATTTTGATTGACAATTTTCTATATAGCCGGTTATTTCAGCAGGAATTTGCATAAATACACCATCCCCTTCCATTATAAAATACCTTATTTTTGATATTTAACCATGAATTTACAAGAAATACAAACATTATTTTTTAATATAACATTCTACTCAATGACATAATAATGTTTATGAGCAGGCGGCTTAAAGACTGGATAAATAGTGAAAAGTAAAAAATCAGGAGGTCACAATGAAAGCAACCAACAAGAATAAACGTATCCGCACCTTTCCAAAGGGAGCATGGGAAAGCGGCATCATTAATGAAAAAAGAAAACGCTCAAAAGAACAGCATCTTAATGATATTACTACCGATATCCAGGGAAACGGATATCCGGTAATTCATGACGACCAGGATAATTAATTTTCTTAAATAAGCCCGGAAACATCACGTTTCCGGGCTTTAAGCATCAAATTAAACAATCCCCTGCGCTGTCATAGCATCTGCTACTTTCATAAATCCGGCAATATTTGCACCTGCAACATAATTACCTTCCATTCCATACTTCCTTGCTGCTTCATCCAAGTTATGGAAAATGTTGACCATAATGCCTTTTAACTTGCTGTCAACTTCCTCAAATGTCCAGCTGAGTCTCTCGGAGTTCTGGCTCATTTCCAGTGCGGAGGTAGCAACGCCGCCTGCATTGGAAGCCTTACCGGGTGCGAACAAAACGCCATTCGCCTGTAAGTACTCTGTTGCTTCAATAGTGGTAGGCATGTTTGCGCCCTCTGCCACTGCAAAGCATCCATTTGCTACCAGGGTCTTAGCATCCTCAAGGTTAAGTTCATTTTGGGTTGCACAGGGAAGTGCAATGTCAACCTTCACAGACCATACGCCTTTGCCCTCATGATACTGTGCGCCAGGTCTTGCAGCCGCATATTCGGTCAGTCTTGCACGCTTCACTTCCTTAATTTCTTTTAAAAGTGCAACGTCAATTCCTTCAGGATCATAAATCCAGCCTGTGGAATCAGAGCATGTAACCGGCTTAGCGCCTAACTGCTGTGCCTTCTGGATAGCATAAATTGCCACATTTCCTGCACCTGATACTGCAATTGTCTTTCCCGCAATATCCTTACCATTGCATTTTAACATTTCCTCTGTCAGATAAAGCAGGCCGTAACCGGTAGCTTCTGTTCTTGCAAGAGAGCCGCCATAGGATAAACCTTTGCCTGTAAGCACGCCTTCATACACACCTTTAATTCTCTTATACTGTCCAAACATATAGCCGATTTCTCTGGCGCCCGTACCGATATCGCC
Source organism: Parablautia intestinalis (assembly GCA_003612395.1). Classification (GTDB taxonomy): domain Bacteria; phylum Bacillota; class Clostridia; order Lachnospirales; family Lachnospiraceae; genus Suilimivivens; species Suilimivivens intestinalis. The sequence continues at coordinate 85,702 of RAYQ01000016.1, read as the reverse complement.
GGCAGGAACGTCCGTATCAGCTCCTATGTATTTGCACAGCTCTGTCATAAAGCTCTGGCAGAAAGCCATCACTTCCCTGTCTGATTTTCCCTTGGGATCAAAGTCGGAACCGCCTTTTCCTCCGCCAATAGGAAGGCCTGTAAGAGAATTCTTAAAAATCTGTTCAAAGCCAAGGAATTTAATAATACCAAGGTTTACGCTGGGATGCAGTCTAAGGCCTCCCTTGTAAGGTCCGATTGCACTGTTAAACTGTACACGGAAAGCATTGTTTACCTGAACCTGCCCCTTATCATCCACCCAGGGTACTCTGAATAAAAGCTGTCTTTCCGGAGTCACAAGTCTTTCAAGCAGTGCATCCTTTCTGTAAGCCTCCTCGTTTGCTTCAATAACTACTCTGAGAGATTCAAGAACCTCCTTTACCGCCTGATGAAATTCGGGCTGCGCCGGATTCTTATCAATTACCATTTGTAATACTTCATCAACATATGACATACAATATGTCCTCCTTTAGTTTAGTATAATTGTAGTACGGTATTCTTGTATACAATCTTGATTGAAAAACACCTGCAAATACCATACAAAAATATACAGACGCAATATCCTGCATATTCATTTTTTCCCTATAAAGTATTATATAACGTGCCCGAAAAAATCTCAATATACTTTAAGCAGGTAAATTGTAAAAGTTTTAGGGGATATTTAAATAATTTATATAACATTTTCCCAAATTTTCCTAAATAATCATTATTTTTTATCCCATTTCCGTGCTGTTTTTCCATTACAGATACTGCTTCAGCCGTTCAATATTTTTTTCCTCAAAATCCATCAGTTCTTTTGCAATTTCCATGGAAATATTTCCGGCATTCTCATAATGATTAACGGCCTTCCACATACTGGTAAGGCCCCTGTTTGAGCCCTGTATCATCAGCTCTGCAATATGGCTTGTGCTGGTATTTAACATGGTATTTGCCCGCACGCCTCCCTTCAGCATCATATCCTGAAACCCTGTTTCCCTATAGGAGGCCGCCTTTCCATTTAGCAGTCTGTCAGTTGCTTTATTATAAATATCCGCATACCGCATAGACTCCCTTGTGACATGCATGGATAAGTCATCGTCATAAATTTTTTCACTGATAGTATCAATTGCCTTTATCGCCATCTTTGTATTTTTCTGAACTTCCTGTAAAATTTTTACATCATCACTTTTCATCTAATCCTCCATGCCTTTAATAGCCTGCAAATTTGAGCGTTAAGCACAAACATTCCAGCACGCTGCGCGCTCTGTCCTTATGCTAAACCTCCATCGGTCCTGCACATCAAACGCTGTCATGCTGCTCGGGACAGCTTATTAAATAAAAAACAGGATGCATAGTATCATCCTGTTTTATTATTTCCTGCTATTTTATTTTTATACTCCCCGTATATGCATTTATCTGTAAATTCCTATTTACTGAGTTTGCACATTCCGGCCTTTACTCTACATAATCAGACTTAACAAAAGCTGTCTGCCCATTGTATTTCACCTTTGTCCAGCCATCAGCCTGCTTCATCACAAGCTCCAATTCATCGCCCTCGTAGGCTGTGCCAAGAGCTTCTGCATCCGTACTTGCGCTTTTACGTATCTTGACGCTTTCCTTTACCTTTACCTTGCCGCCGTTCCCGCTCCCGGATGATGCGGTTGACGGCTCTGGCTGAGTATCTTCGCTCTGCTGCCCATTATCAGCAACCACAGCATCCACTGTTTCCTCTGAAACTACTTCCAGATAATCGCTTTTAATGTACGCACTGCTGCCGTTGTATTCAACTTCGCTCCACCCGTTGCCTCTTTCCTCAACTAAAGTAAATTCCTGTCCAACCTGCGCTTTATCAATCTTATCCGCCTCTTCGCTGTCGGACTTTCTGATATTGACAACATCTGTTGCGCGAACAGTCCGGATCACGTTCTGTGTCTGACCACTCTCCGCAGGTGTTTCTTCCTCAGATTCCGCAGCGGTTTCCGCCTCAGTTTCCTCAGGCACTTCTGCTGCCGCCAGAATTTCACCTACGTCCTTGTTGATTTTTTCTTTCAGATAAGCAATGAATTCATTCAGTTCTTCGTCCTGTGTAAGCCGCTCATTGTACTCTACCGTAATTTTGTTGTTAAGATCCACTACATCATCCTGCAGAGTAGCTTCCTTAATATAATTCCAGATGACGTCATCATAGGTACCGTCATTTATAAAATACTCTCCCGCATCATTAAGTCCTATATAATAGGTCTGCATTCCCGGAAGGGCCTGATCCGCATCTGTAAACTTCACCTCTGAGCATACATACGCCACGTAAGTATTCTCTTCCATTCCCGGCTTCGTATAGACATCCATCACCGAATAGGAGTCAATATACTTGCTCAGCTCCTGCACACGTATTGTCTCAATTTCGTTCAAATAGGTGTTCAGGGAAGTAATCGTTTCCATATCCCCTGACGCCTGCGCATCATAATAGGAACAAATTAACTGGTTTAATTCAGGATATGCATTTTTTTCCAGAGCAGGTGCAGGAACCTTATCACCTTCCTCCCCGGAAGCCTCTCCTTCACCGGAGGCCAATGCCATGGCAGCCTGCTGCTCCTCTTTTTCAAGAGCTTTTTTGTGATTCGCATTCACAGCCACTATAATAGTAAGCAACACACAAAAAACAAGAACAAGAGGCATTACAATCTTACTATGGTCCATGATCCAGTTTAAAGCTGATATGAACTTATCTTTCCCATGCGTTTTGTTCTGATCTGAATGGCTCATAAACTTCCTTTCCGAATAATTATTTGTGCAGCATGAACCGGAAAATAAACCGGTATCTGCACTGTCTTTTAAAATATAAGAGCCGGAAATTACCGGCCGCCCTCATAATAGGTGATGTAAATGCACCCGACAGGAATCGAACCTGCATTAAAGGCGTCGGAGGCCTTCGTTCTATCCGTTAGACTACGGGTGCATACATTAAAATATTACAAATTTGTTACATCACCGTAAACATAATAACATAACTTATGCCGATTGTCTAGTATGTCATTCATAAAAATATTGTAAAGTAAAAAAATGGAGGAAGCTTCAGGAAAGCTCCCTCCGTTTTTCGCATTACAATAAGCCGGCCCGCGAAGCATGGCAGCGTTTTAGGAAAGCCAGATGATCTGATCCCTGTTTCTGCTGTAGTAATAAATAGAATCCGCCAGAACTTCATCTTTCGCAACCTGTGTCCGGTTTATTTCTGTGACAATTTCCCGAAGCAGCGCCTCATTCGTGCCGGGCTCAGCCGGAATCAAAATGACTTCATGTACAGAACTTGGAAGCACATAAAAATCCTGGCCGTTTTCTTCGCTGAATGCTTTTAGTACACCGGGGTACAACATGCAGGCTGCCCCATAGAGCTTTTGCTGATTGGTGAGTACATACATGGGCATTTTCATTTCTTTCACATCCTCCAGGATCTGTCCTGCAAGATCGTCTGTCTGGTTTTCACCTGATATTGCGGACTTTTCCTTTCCTTGTTCTGCAGGTAAAATCTCCTCTTTTAATCCTTCCTCCAAAATACCGCGCATAACATCCTGCATACTGTCAATCACACCGGGAAATAAAGCCGGCGTATTTTCCATCGCAATCTGATACAATTCCTCTTCATTTGTTCCCCAGCGCTGCATGTGGGTATTATAAACCAAAATAGCTGCTTTTCCGTAAAAAGGAGTTTCCTGAACCGTGTAGTAAAAGACCATGGCAAGATTATAAAAAAGTCTGTGGGGAATTAATTTCAACAGTTCTCTGTTCTGTTCCCCGTGGACCAGCTTAAATGCAATCTTCTTTTTTGCCGTTTCAAATTCGATAAATTCTGACAAATCCACATCATCCTCAAATTCGGCTGCCTGGAAATCATCATATAGCATATCCACAACTTGCTTTATCTCCGGCTCTGCCATGCCGTCATGATAAAATTCATTGATATAAATGGTAGGTGAGGCGTTACATCCTTTCCTCTTTGCAATAACGCCGGTCAGCTCAATGCCATTATTTTTTGTAACGTTCTGAGAAAAAACAGAATAATTTTCCCCAAGCATTTCCTGGAGATTTTTAAGAATTATCCGGGTAAAAGATGTGAAGTTTACAGATGTGTTGTTCATAAATACTTTTTCCTTTCAATTTTAGTTTGTATTTTGTGGTGGAGATTTTATACAGATTTGTATAGATTTTGCTTGAACGAATAAAGTCAGGCAGCTCCTGCTTTGACTTATAAACATAAAAATAATTCGCAAAGCGTGCTATCTGATGTTTTTACAGAAATAATTATCGTAAAGATTAACTTATTGTAAAAAAAAGACAATGAATTCTCATTGTCTTTCAAGCTTTTACTGACAGGACATTCCGTCACTGCGGCTTATACCCTGGAAAGGTACTCGCCTGTTCTGGTATCGATCTTAATTACATCATGCGTCTCAACGAATAAAGGTACATTAACATTTGCACCTGTCTCCACCGTAGCGGGCTTGGTAGCGCCTGTAGCCGTATCGCCTTTAAATCCGGGCTCAGTCTCAACAATCTCCAGTTCCACAAACAAAGGCGGTTCTACTGAGAATACGCTTCCATTATGGGAGCAAATCTTAACCATTTCGTTTTCTTTTACAAATTTGAGCGCATCTCCAACGGCCTCTCCGTTAAGAGCAATCTGATCATATGTTTCAACGTCCATGAAGTTATACAGTTCTCCGTCTGAATATAAGTACTGCATATCTTTTCTATCAATACGTGCCTGTGGACATTTTTCAGTAGGTCTGAAAGTTTTTTCCACTACGCCGCCATTCTTGATGTTTTTCAGTTTCGTTCTGACAAATGCCGCGCCCTTGCCAGGCTTAACATGCTGAAACTCAATAATCTGGTAAACATTATTATCTAACTCAATCGTAATACCATTCCTGAAATCACCTGCAGAAATCATAAAATATTCCTCCTAAAATTTTCACGTTATAATTCTTTATCAGTGTAATATAAAAAATGATATTTTTCAACCACTTTCTTGGATAACCTTAAAATTTTCAGGAATTATCAAGAATATAATCAATTGCCTCCAGATATCCCTCTAAGCCGTGCCCGTAAATCTGTTTATCGCATACCGGTGCCGTTACAGATGTTTTTCGAAATTCTTCCCGTTTTGTAATGTCTGAAATGTGAATTTCCACCTTGGGCACAGCAATGCTTGCGAGTGCATCTCTGATGGCATAGCTATAATGGGTATAAGCTCCCGGATTAATTATAATCCCCCCGGTGCCGTCAAAGCAGGCCTCCTGGATCCTGTCAATAATAGCCCCCTCATGATTGCTCTGGAAAACGCTTACGTCCGTATCGCGCTCCTTTCCCCTTTCCTCAATCAAATTCAAAAGATAATCATAGTTTTGTGTACCATATACACTTTTTTCCCTGATTCCCAGAAAATTAATATTAGGCCCGTTGATGACTAACAGCTTCATTTTTGCTTTTCCTTTCTCCAGTCAATTTTTAACCGGCTGTTGCTTTTTCAGGGCAGATAATACCTAAGCCGGTTTTACTGCCCTGGCAATTTCCTTTATTATCTGCTCAAAGGTTTTGTCCGAAACGTCAACCACCACATCCGCACATGCCTCATATACAGGCGCACGTACCCCAAGCAGTTCCCTGATTCTCTCCATGGGATTTTCCACCTGCAAAAGTGGTCTTGTGGTGTCTGACTTTAATCTTTTATAAACGACCTCAGGGGTTACTCTAAGATATACCACCTTCCCCAGTATTTTCAAAAGTCCGTGATTTTCTTCCCGCATGGGAAGCCCGCCTCCAACAGAAATAATCTGCTGATCAACGGTACGGATCAACTCCTTCAGGCAGTCCGTTTCCATAGCCCTAAAAGCTTCTTCCCCTTTCAGGGCAAATAAATCCGACACAGACATCTGCTGACACCTTTCTATCCACTTATCCGTGTCAATCATAGTCTGTTTCAGGAAGTAAGACAGCCTGATACCCACACTTGTCTTACCGCTTCCCATAAAGCCTATTAATATAATGTTATTTTTCATACGTTTATTTCCATTTTTTCCTGTAGCATGCAATATACTTCCAAAGCCATTTCTTCTGAAACGGATAATTTATTCCAAAGCTCATAAGCGATTATTCCCTGATACAAAAGCATTTTAAGTCCGTGAAATGCACTGCCTCTCTGCTTTTTCGTAAGAGCCATAAATTTTGTCTCACAAGGCCTGTAAATCAGATCATATCCGGTATGTATTTTCCGGTAAAATTCTTCATCCTCAATAACCGCTCTGTCTGCATCCGGATACAGCCCAACGCTGGTTGCCTGAACAGCCAGAAACTTTTTATCCGGCAAAGAACGATAATCATCAAGAGCCATGGGATAAATGCAGTCCCTCCCCGATTTTTCATTGACTTCTTTTGCAACAGCCTCTGCTTTGTCCTTCGAGCGGTTAAGCAGATAAACCCTGGCAGCATTTTTGGATGCGCACAAAAACGCAACTGCCCTGGCTGCACCCCCTGCTCCTAACAAAATCACATCCTCTCCCTCTATCTGTATCCCTTCGCTACACATGGCGCGATAAAGCCCCAACATATCCGTGTTGTATCCCTTAAATCCATTTGGCGTGCGCACCAATGTATTGACAGCGCCGATTTTTTCTGCCAGCTCATCAATTTCTGTCAGACTGTCCATTACTTTACTTTTATACGGTACCGTCACATTAAGTCCCAAAAAGTTAAGAGCAAAGGCGCCTTTTACAGCATCTGCTTCCTTCCCCTGCTCCACGTGAAAAGGTATATAAACAAGATTATGGCAAAGCTTTTTTGCCAGCGTATTGTGGATCAGCGGGGACATCGTGTGCTCTACGGGATTTCCCATAAGTCCGCAGGTCCTCGTATAACCATTAATCTCCATCTGTTCCCTCCTCCAAATACTTTTTTCCCTCTTTCCGGCACTTAAGCCTGTAAAAAGTAAGCACCGCCTTTTCCAGATAGCGTTTTAATACAATCTGGATTTCCTCTTTTTTATCAATGGGCTGAACCAAAATGGAGAAAATGCCTGTATTTCTGGCTCCCCACACATCCGTAAACAATTGATCGCCTACAAAAAGCGTGGTTCTTTTGTCCGTCCCCAGCATCTCCATAGCCTGCAGATATCCTTTTTTCCCCGGTTTTCCTGCCTTGAAAATATATTTCCCCTTAACGGCATCGCTGAACATTTTTACTCTGGGCTCCTTATTATTGGATAAAAATAATATTTGGAATCCCATATTGTGTAGCTTTTCTATCAGCTCTGCGCTTCTTTTATCTGCCGGCGCCCCATGGATAACTAAAGTATTATCAATATCAAAAATAATTCCTCTGTAACCCTGGCGGTAATATTCGTCAAAATCGATTTTGTATGTAGAGCTTATATAAACATCAGGGTAAAATCTCTCCAGCATGGATTCTCCTTTCCCTCTGCATATGGCAAATGCCTCCTATTGACATGCCGGGTCCTCCAAATCATACAATTTCCCGGTAGCGTAGGGACTTCCAACATCACATCTTCCATGGTGGTAGGTTTTTCTGGACTGGCCTTCTGCCATCTGCCCGGAAGTTTCCACTTTAATACGGCTTACCTCGTTGGCAGTGAGATTATCCAGCATCCGGATCACTTCATCAATATTGTTGTTGTCCTTCATCTGTTTTATATTCCTTTCTTTTTTCAGGGCGTAATTCTCACTCTTCCTGACATGCCGCCTTGCGGCACAAACAATGCATAAACCATTCGGAAGAATCGCCCCAAGGCGATTCTTCAAGACGAAACTTAGATTTTCTTGGGCAGCGTCCTTTGACGCCTTAGAAAATCTTTTCGTCTTTACCACACGATGATGCAGTTACCGGCAGCCGTTAGCGGTTCTTCCGCAATAATATGCGCGCCCGGAATCATTTCCAGCAATTCCTCCACACTATACCCATCCAGCTGATCGTGAGACATGGCATTCCAGGTTATATAACCTCTTTTTGCTTTCTTAATTACCCGGTTTAAATAGATATCCTGAACATCTCTGATTAATTCGGAAAAAGCATAATTGCTGATCACCAGATCATACTTCCGGTCATCTTCTTTTATGTCCGTGCCGTCCACAAAGACAAATTTATTTTTTACAGCCGGATACTTCCCAAGATATTTTTCGGCAAGCGCAAGTACTTCGGGCAAATCAAACAAACAGTACTCTTTTATTTCCAGATAACTTGTTAATATTCGTCCTTCTCCCCCGTATCCCACACCGATCTCAGCCACGGAAGATATATCTTTCACGTTAAATATTCTTACAATATCCTGCAATACCTTTACATAACGCACCGTAGTAGGGCTCAGCTTCATGCTTTTACCGTTAATGGAATATACGGCCCGCTGCGGCTTTCCATATAAATCATTGTCTGCAAAACCACGCCATTCATCGCTGCTAAACCCACCCCTCTTATTAATGATGTCCAGATACTTGTCTCCGTCCTCCTTTGAAAGGTGCTCCAGAATTTGATTGTATATCTCATTCCTTCTGAATTTTCGAAAATATCTTTCTTCCCGTGCCGCCTGCAGGCACACTGCCGGATAAAGGCCATTATCCGAAAGGCTTGTCTTCTCTCTTCTGGCAGAGCCGCTCTGGCTGTCTTTCTTATTTCTTAGTTTTTCAATAATACTCATTTTTCCCCCTATTTCTGCGCTGCTTTATTGCGCAGAGCCGTATATGGCTTACAAGTTTGCGGCAAGCAACGCGCAGACATCAGAAAAAGCTCTTGCTCTTCCAAAGCAAAAGCATTTAAAGTGCATCCTGTATAATTTAACTCATTCCAATACTTTTTTCAACTCATCCATGAAAGTATTGATGTCTTTAAATTCTCTGTATACGGAAGCAAAGCGCACATAAGCAACCGCTTCTAAATCCTTAAGCTTGTTCATCACAAGCTCGCCGATTACGCGGCTGGATATTTCCTTTTCTTCCTTGCTGAAGATTTCGGTTTCCACCTCGTCCACTAACAACTTAATCTGGCTTGCGCTGATTGGCCTCTTATGGCAGGCGCGAAGCACCCCCGCTTCTATCTTGGACCTGTCGTAAGCTTCCCTGTTGTCATCCTTTTTAATTACAATAAGCGGAATTGTCTCTACCTTCTCATAGGTGGTAAACCGCTTACTGCACTCATCGCAAACCCTGCGCCGTCTGATGGAATTGTTATCTTCGGCCGGCCTTGAGTCTATAACTCTGGTATTTTCATGACCGCAAAACGGACATTTCATATGGCTCCTCCATTTTTTGAGCATTATTCTGATAACAATACCATTATATTCCGATTTGCAAATTATGTCAACCAAAATGCACTATGCTGTCAGATAGTTTTTCATTACCTTTAACGCATTTTTTTCCAGTCTTGACACCTGGGCCTGGGAAATCCCAATCATATCTGCCACTTCCATCTGGGTCTTTCCCTCAAAAAAGCGCAGACTGATAATCTCATGTTCCCTCTCTCCCAGCCGTTTCATCGCTTCGCTTAAGGATAAATGTTCCACCCAGTTTTCTTCTTTATTTTTTTTATCGCTGATCTGATCCATCACATAAAGGGTATCTCCTCCGTCTGTAAAAATCGGCTCATACAGACTCATGGGGTTTTGAATTGCATCCAGCGCATAGACAATATCCTCCTTTGATATGCCGATTTCCGTTGCAATTTCATTAATTGTAGGCTCTTTCATGTTTTGTTTAATCAGATTTTCTTTGGCGTAAATTGCTTTATATGCCGTGTCTTTTAAGGATCTGCTCACACGGATCGTGTTATTATCCCGTAAAAAACGGCGAATCTCACCGATAATCATAGGAACAGCATAAGTGCTGAATTTCACGTTCAATGATGAATCAAAATTATCAATTGCCTTTATTAATCCAATGCATCCTATCTGAAACAGGTCATCCACATTTTCGTTACTGGCTGAAAAGCGTTTAATTACACTTAAAACAAGCCGCAAATTCCCTTCGATATACTTTTTCCTTGCCTCCATATCTCCTGATTCTATCTGTTCAAAAAGTTTTTCCTTTTCGTCTGACTTCAAAAGAGGCAGTTTTGCCGTATTCACGCCGCATATCTCAACTTTTCCCTGGGCCATGTTTTCTTTTCCTCCTGCTTCATTTATCATCCTTACCGGATTCATAATAAAAATAATTCACAAAACAGGCGAAAAATATTCATGCTTTTGAACCCTTTTCTTGTATTTGCATAAAATAAAATATACCGGCAGGAAAAACTGTGCAGCCCACATGCTGCCCCGGTGGCAGTCCTCCTTATGTGGAAAGCGCATAAAGCAAGGGTAGGCAAAATACAACCTGCAGAAATGAGGTGAAATATGCTTTTTTCTGAGTTAAAGTGCAAAGATGTCATCAATATGCGTGACTGTAAAAAGCTCGGGAGAATTTCCGACCTGGAATTTGACCAGTGCAGCGGCCAAATATGCAAAGTCTTTATTCCCAGCGGCAATAAATTTTTCAATTTACTCTGTACAGAACCGGATATCTGCATTCCTTATAAAGATATCAAACAGATCGGGCCCGATATCATCATCGTGGATATACGCTGCTGATTTCCATACAGCCGTGCTCTAAATGCCGGTTTCCTTACTCAAAATCCAGGTGTACCTTTACAAATCCGGCTTGTCAATCCGCGTCCTCCTATATTTAGTTTGCAGGGCCGCCGAAAAATCCTGAATTTCGCAGCGGCCCTGCTTATTTTTAAGATAAGTATACCTGGTAAAACCAAACATACGATGTGTTTTAATAGCTTTCCCTGATCAGCTCCTTTTTAAGTCTTTTCATAATTTTTTTCTCCAGCCTGGAAATATATGACTGGGAAATGCCAAGAAGTTCCGCCACCTCCTTCTGGGTCATTTCTTTTCCGTCAGGAGTTCCAAGCCCAAACCTTAAATTGATGATGGTCTTTTCCCTTTCTGTCAGCTTATCAATGGCTTTTAACAGGAGCTTACGCTCCACTTCGTTTTCAATATCCTTATATATTACATCCTCATCTGTCCCAAGAATATCTGAGAGCAGCAGCTCATTTCCATCCCAGTCCACATTTAAAGGTTCGTCAATAGATACCTCCAGCTTGGTCTTGTTGTTTCTGCGCAGATACATCAGTATTTCATTTTCAATGCACCTCGAAGCATAAGTTGCCAGCTTAATATTTTTTTCCGGATTAAAAGTGTTAATAGACTTAATAAGCCCGATCGTTCCTATGGATATTAAATCCTCAACCCCCACTCCCGTATTGTCAAACTTTTTGGCTATGTAGACTACCAGCCGCAAATTGTGCTCAATCAGAATGGACTTGGCCTCATCCTCATATTCCGTTCCCAAATCGCTGATCACCGCATTTTCTTTCTCCACCTCAAGGGGCGGCGGGAGCACCTCAGATCCGCCTATATAGTGCACATCTCCCTGCTTTGTCAGTAAAAATCCCGGTTCCCTCCGGTAAAGCTTAAACTGCAGTTTACCTGGAATTGCTACCTTAAACACCATTTATGATTTCCTCCTGTTTCCGATTTCTTTATTTTCCGTGAAAATTTTCTATATGGATAATTCCAAAGGCAGCACCATCTGATAACCGCCTCTTTTGGAAATTTTTCCGTTAAATATTGCGACAATTACTTTCTCGTACTGTTTTTCACCCATACTTCCTTTAACTTCCATACTGTCTATTTCGTATCCCTCCAGCAGACCGCTGTCTTTTCCAATGCTGTGATAGGGAATTATTTTATATTTTTCCGGTTTCATCCACAGTTTTAAATGCTCCCACTGTCCGGCCTCCAGAATTGCCACCGGCCTTTTACTGACCGGCTCCACCAGGCCGTTTCCGGTATCAATCAAAGCCTCCACCGTCAAAGTTCCCTTATCCCCCGGAATGCTGACCCTGCAAAAATGCTCCTTTTGCTTTCTCTGATACGCCGCAATCACTCTGCTGCACATGGCAAAACCGGCGAATCCCAGCCCTGCAAGGACGAAAATTGAATTTTCATGTTCCGCCGGTATACCGTTTCTCCCCTTAAGAAAGATTATGAACCCGCCTATCAGAAAAGAAAAAAAATAAAGATAGCCAAGCCCCCGCAGCAGTTCCCGAAAGCCTCTGGTCCTGCATGCAATTTTTATCATAAGCATTCCAGTGGGAACCATTCCCAAAAGTACCTTCAGCATATATGGTATATGAGGCAGACACAGTACAATGCAATAACCTGCCGCCCCCGCAGCACTTCCCGCAAAGATTCTTGCATACATAGCAGTTTTTCCAAGTACCTTTGCCGTAAGTGCAAGCAGGTATAAATCCATCACCATATTTAGCAAAAAAATGCTGTCAATATAAATGGTACCCTGTAATTGCACCTTGCAATTCTTCACCTCCATTTCTCATATATAAGTACTTATATGTACGAGTACTTATATGTACTTGTTCATTATAAACATTAATGCATTCATAATTTGTCAAAACGTTGTCCCCTGCCTTTTCATTCATCGCTGTAATCCGACAAAACATGCGGCCTGCCTGCTTCCCCAACAGCATGTTTCTTAAAAATGCTAAAAAATGCAGCGCTTATCTTGACAATTCTGCTATACGTTTGTATAATTTATTATACAAACGTATAAAGGAGGCGCTGCACATGGGAAATATACCAAAAAAATTAGGGGAAGCGGAGCTGGAAATCATGCAGGTAATTTGGGACAGTGAAAATCCTGTAACTTCAAATTATATTTTAAAAAAGCTACAGGGGCTAAGGCAATGGCAGCTTTCCACGTTAATGACATCATTAGCAAGACTGGTTGATAAGGGATTTATCAGCTGTGACCGTTCAACAGGAAACAATCTTTATATTTCGATAATTTCGGAAAATGAATATAAGACCAGAGCGAGTAAGCATTTTCTTGAAAAGCTGTATCATAATTCCATACAGAATATGATAGCTACCCTTTATAACAATAAAGAAATAAAAGACTCCGATATCAAAGAGCTTAGAACTTTTTTGGATAAATTGGGGGAATAATAATGAATCATATTTTTTTATCCATTTTGGGAATTTCAGTAACCGTTGGATTAATCGTTATTGTATTGATTTTGCTGACGCCATTTTTAAACAAACGATATACTGCTAAATGGAAATATCTGATTTGGATTTTTCTTGCATTCAGGCTGCTTGTCCCTTTAAGCGGGGTAAACGGACAGGTTATTACAGACACAATGAATCAGCAAAAAATGCAGAATGTATCCGAATCGGAAGATAATTATCCGGACAACCTTATGAACGTAACCACATCATATCGATGGATTATTGTTGAGATACCGGAGCAAATGCTCCTTCCAGTCAACACACCTTCTGAGACGGGCAAAGATGGCATTAGCATACTTGATATAGCGGCTCTTATCTGGATAACCGGCAGTTTAATTTTTATATCCGTACATTTTATCAGTTATTTCCTCTATAAACGCCGGGTAATAAAAAACGGCAGAATGATTCATGAAGCACATATTTTAAATCATATGTTTGAACTCAAACACCGGTTACATATTAAGCGTTCTGTCTATGTGATGGAATTTTACGAAGCCGGAAGCCCTATGATAATAGGATTTATAAAGCCTGTATTAGTTCTGCCAAAAGAACAGTACAGCCCCGAAGAATTGTTTTTTATTTTTAAGCATGAACTGGTTCATCTGAAACGGGGCGATGTGTATCTTAAGCTGCTTTTTATAACAGCAAACGCTGTCCATTGGTTCAATCCATTGATATGGATTATGCAGAAGGAAGCTGATATTGATATGGAATTATCCTGCGATGAAAGGGTTACACAAGGCGCAGGTTATGCGCTGCGAAAAGCATATACGGAAACGCTGCTGTCCATGCTTCAAAAGCGATGTGCAGAAAAAACCTCTATGTCTACCCAATTTTACGGAGGTGCATCGATTATGAAAAAACGGTTTCAAAATATTTTGATTAAAAACAGAAAGAAAAATGGGATTTTCATATTGATATGTACAGTTGTTTTAACCATCAGCCTGGGAACGCTGGCAGGCTGTTCTGTTGCAAAAGGGGATAGGGAAAAAGAAAATACGGAAAATGAAAATACAGAAAATGAAAATACAGAAAATGAAATCACGAAAGAGCAAAGTACAGTGAAGCAAAGCATGGAAAATACAACCATCCTTACTTTCTTTAAAGAAGGCATACAGGAACAGAAACAGGCTACTCTTGCCATTGGCGATGGGTACTCTGTCTTTCTGCCTGATGAGGAAGAATGGCGTCTGTCTGCTCCTGACATGTGGACAACAGCTATCAACGATCAGGTTACACTCTGGGTAACACATTTTGAAGGCGAATCAGCAGATTCTGTTGTTCGGAAGCTGGAGAGTGATGGTTATGTGAAGGAAGACACTCATAAATGGTGGAAGCAGGAAGATGATTTCATATATCATGTCGAACAAAAGGTGTTTGAAAATGACATATGGGGAGTATTTTATTCTTATCCAACCGATTGTGAAGAAGGATGGGGACGCGAGCTTTCTGTAATTGCAAATACGTTTGCCTTATCCTTCGAGCCTGATAATGAAAAGTCCAATCGTTCCGAAACAGCAGATGGCTATTTGGATGTTGAAGACAGTCAGAAAATCAGGGCTACATTGGATGCGTTTGCAGCAGCATACTTTGATGGCAATGCCGATACCATTCAAAAATTTCTGTCAAATACTTACCAGGGAGAGATCGATATATATGAAGGTACAGGTGTGATAAGTGATTTAACCTTCAAGGGATTGTCCGATGCTGACGGGGGAAAAATCGAAGACGGGAAATGTATTGTTTCCCTGGAATTCAGGGACAGTAACTATGAAGGTATGTTTCTGTACTTAACATTTATCCTTGTCAAAGAGGAAGATGACTGGAAAATACAATTTTATGGTTTGGAAGGATAACTAAATCACATCCGGCAGAAAAGAATTTTTTAGCTGAAAAACCCGGCGTCTCAGCCGGGTTTTTACTGTCATAAGCCTGATCGCAAAGCGTGTCAGCTTTTGTTATCAATATATAGTTTGGAGAACTCTGCCTAAAGCTCCATGGATGCCTTATAGAGACTGGCGTATACACCGCCCCGGGCTATCAGTTCCTTGTGGGTTCCCCTCTCACAAACGCCATTTTCATCCAGTACGAGAATGCATCCGGCGCCCAAAACAGTAGAAAGACGGTGGGCGATCACCAGGGTTGTGCGCTGCTTTGCCAGCTGTTCTAAAGAATGCTGTACCACTTTTTCACTGTATGTATCCAGCGCGCTGGTGGCCTCGTCAAAAATCAAAATCGCAGGATCTTTCAGAAATACTCTGGCAATAGACAGCCTCTGCTTCTGCCCCCCTGAGAGCTTCACTCCATGAGGCCCGATATCCGCCTCATACCCTCCCGGAAGCTTCTCGATAAACTCATGGGCCCCCGCCTGCTTTGCCGCTGCAACAATCTCCTCCCTGCTGGCGTCAGGCCGTCCATAAGCAATATTCTCCGCCACGGTGCCATGAAACAAATACACATCCTGCTGTACAATTCCTATACTTTTTCGCAGGGTGCTCAAAGGCAGCTTTTCCACCGGAATTCCATCCAGCAGGATCTGTCCCTTTTGCGGCTCGTAAAACCGTGGTATCAAGGCGCAAAGGGTGGTCTTTCCCACACCGGAGGCCCCTACCAGAGCCACATACTCTCCTGCCTCTACCGTCAGATTAAGCCCGTGAAACACTTCTTCCCCTCCGCCATAGCAAAAATCCACATGACGAAACTCCAGCTTACCTTTGATGTTTCCCATTTCCACCAGATCCGGATCATCCTGCACGGCCGGCTCTGTCTCCATCAGCTCTATATAACGGCGAAAACTGCTTTTTCCCTCCTGCAAAAGCCGGCTGGTATTGACAAGGCTTTGCACCGGTCCGGTAAAATAGCTGATATACAGCAAAAATGCCAGCAGATCGCTTAAGGACATGGCACCCTTTCGAATGGCAAGTCCCCCAAATACCACCACCGCAATCGGTATCAGCGCCGCAAAGGTATCCATACCACAATATAGTTGGGCCTCACTGTGGTAGCTTAACCGGCGGTCCGCCAAAAAACGCTGATTCTGCCTCGTAAACTTCTCATCCTCTAGCGCTTCATTGGCAAAGGACTGCACTACACGAATCCCCAAGAGGGAATCCTCCACCTGTGAATTAATGCCGCTCATGCTTTCTCTGGCCTGTCCCATGGCCACGCCCATCTTTTTATTAAAATAAAGCGTATAGGCCAGCATAAATGGCAAAAAAGTCAGAATGATCAAAGTCGTCTGCCTGTTAATGGTAAACAAAATCACCGAGGCTCCCACAAATTTCACACTGTTTACCAGAATATCCTCAGGCACATGATGAAAAAATTCCGCCAGAGCCAAAGAGTCGCTGGTAATACGGGACATCAAATCCCCAACCGTGTGCTCGTCATAGTAGCTAAAAGACAACTTCTCACAATGCCGGAACATCTGCCCGCGCATATCCCGCTCAATCTTTGCTCCCAGATAATGCCCCTGATAGTCCCAAAAGTAATAGCAGGCGGCCTGCACCAAAACCATCGCTATCAGACAAAACCCTGCACGCCCAATGCTTCCTGGCTGAGCATTCCCGCCTTCCAGCAAATTATCAGCAATATACCGCACGCCTAAGGGCAGCACCAGAGCAATGCCGGATACTGCCAAAGCCGAAACCAAATCGGCAATAAACATTCCCAAATAAGGCTGATAAAAGGAAACCAGCCTGCAAAATAATTTTTTATTATTCTTCATAAAATTTCTTAAGGACCCGTATCAGGTATTCCACATCCGCGCTTCCGGCAGTTTCCACCGCCGAGTGCATGGCAAGCTGCGCAAGCCCGATATCCGCTGAAAAAACGGATACCTGACCGGTAGAGACGTTTCCAAGGGTAGAGCCGCCTTCTATATCGGATCGGTTGTGATAATCCTGAAGGGGTACCTGCGCCTTTCTGCAAAGGGACTTCATAAAAGCCTCCGAGTAACCGTCCGTGGTGTACCTCTGCCCGCCGTGGTGCTTTACCACAATGCCTCCGTTTAACACCGGTTTGTTTTCCGGATCTGCTTTTTCCGGATGGTTGGGATGAAGAGCATGGGCATTATCGGCGGAAATCATAAAGCTGTCCGCCAGAAGCCTTAAGTATTCGCTCCCTGTTTTGCCAAGGCTCTCCCCGATTCTCTCCAGCGTATCCCTCAAAAAGGTGGATGCTGCGCCCTCTCTGGTGTGGTTTCCCACTTCCTCATGATTGAAAACAACACATACATTACAGTAATCTTTAGGCTCCGCCGCAATCATGGCCTGCGCAGAAGCGAAAACGCACTCCAAATCATCCAGTCGCGGCGAAATCATAAGCTCCTTCTCTGCTCCCGCCAGTTTTCCTTTTTCCCTCACATATAAAAACAAATCGCTCCCTAATATTTCTTCCTCTCTTACGCCTGCAAGATGCGCCAGCTTTTCTTTCAGCTTTCCTTTCACCTTTGTTCCTCCCATCAGGGGGAGCAGATCCGTCTGTATGTTAAGCTCAACGCCCTTGTTGATGCTCCGGTTCATGTGAATGGCAAGATTAGGAATTACCAGCAGGTCCTCATCAATATTTACGTTAACCGACTGAAGCCCATCATCCCCATCGCATACCACTCTCCCTGCCACCGACAGGCATCTGTCAAACCAGGTATACTGTATCATACCGCCATACCCCTCCACATTGAGCTTAAGGTATTTGTCCTCCAGCGTCATCTCAGGGTTGGTCTTTATCTTAAAGCAGGGGGAATCGCTGTGGGAGGCTGTCATATGAAAGCCCTTTATATCGGAATTGGGAATTTTAAAAGCGGCCAGGGAAGAACCGCCTCTTTTGACATAATAGCTTCCTCCCGGCGTAAGTTTCCATGCATCCTTTTCATCCAGACAGACAAAGCCTCTTTCGGCCAGCTGTTTTTCCACATTTTCTACTGCATGATAGCAGCTTACACTTTCATTGATGAATGAAAGGCATTTTTCAGCCCACTCAAAATTTAATTTTTCCGTACTCATAGCCATACTCCTTTCTCAGCCTGTTATAACAACGGATGCCAGGCTTTGCCAGTCATCCTTATGTTAAAAAAAGCTGCACACCCTTTGGTATACAGCCTAAACGTTCTTTCATAAAATATACATTCCTATACAAACCTATTTCTTCTGCAGGAAATCCGGAATTTTAAGCGGCTTGTCCTGCACGTTGCTCCTGATATCTCCGGGGCTTGTA
Source organism: Parablautia intestinalis (assembly GCA_003612395.1). GTDB lineage: Bacteria > Bacillota > Clostridia > Lachnospirales > Lachnospiraceae > Suilimivivens > Suilimivivens intestinalis. The sequence continues at coordinate 67,339 of RAYQ01000016.1, read as the reverse complement.
ATGCCCTGAACCGGCCTGTGGGTTACTGTTGTCTGGTTCTGATTAGGAAATGTACTCTGGACACTATTAGCACCTACAGGCGCACCTGCACCTGAATTTCTAATCGTAATATTAGGTGTCACAGGCTTCATATATTTGTTTGTAAAGGCTCCATGAGAGGATATCGGCTTATTGGTAGGTAAGGTAGCATCCTCTAATCCTGTGGCAATTACCGTAATCCGGCAACTATCCCCCTGGGACTCATCGTACATAGCGCCAAAGATAATATTTACCTCGTCTCCTGCCAGCTCCTGTACATAGCTTGCCGCATCCGATGCATCTGCTAAGGTAATATCGCCCGATACATTGATAATCACATGAGTTGCACCTGAAATGGTAGTCTCAAGCAGCGGGCTTTCCACCGCCATCTTAACCGCCTCGCTTGCCTTATCATCTCCCTTACCAGTACCGATTCCAATGTGGGCAATGCCCTTATCCTTCATTACCGTCTGCACATCCGCAAAGTCAAGATTGATAACCGCAGGGACATTGATCAGATCCGTAATTCCCTGTACCGCCTGCTGGAGCACCTCATCCGCTTTCTTAAGGGCATCAGGCATGGTTGTCCTTCTGTCCACAATCTCAAGCAATTTATCATTAGGAATTACAATCAGAGTATCTACATTATCCTTAATCTTCTCAATACCGCTGAGCGCATTCACCATGCGGGCCTTCGCCTCGAAACGAAAAGGCTTGGTCACAACTCCTACTGTCAATATTCCCATATCCTTTGCCAGCTTGGCCACAACAGGAGCTGCACCGGTTCCGGTACCGCCTCCCATTCCACAGGTTACGAATACCATATCGGCTCCCCGAAGAACCGCCGCAATCTCTTCGCTGCTCTCCTCGGCCGCCTTTTCCCCGATTTCGGGCTTAGCTCCTGCTCCCAGTCCTTTGGTCAGTTTCTCACCAATCTGCAAAAGCTTGGGCGCCCTGCAAAGCTGCAGCGCCTGCTTGTCCGTATTGATTCCAATAAATTCCACTCCGGTAATACTTTCATCCACCATTCTATTTACAGCATTATTACCTGCACCGCCCACACCGATCACTATAATCTTGGCAGCAGATTCAGCATCGTTCGTCTTTATTTCCAGCAAGGTATTTCCTCCTTCACCATAACCCTATCAAAACAACACATAAACATACCAGCTTATTAAACTCATATAGACTATCATATAATCTTTTCTTTGAATACGCAACTAAAAATTTCAAAAACTTTTATAAATATTTCTTTTGGCGTTTTATCAGCCTTCTGCTTCCTCCTCCGGCTCAAATGAGGTGTTTTTTGTTCCTTCCGTATAGTTTTCCATCCTCAATGTCCCTTTTCTTCCGTTTAACTCAGGGAGCATATATTGAAGCCCCATAATTTTCTCATCCAGGTTGTCCCCCGTCCCCAGCGCCACCTTTACATCTTCAAAGTACAGGGTAAGAGAACCATCGCTGCCAAAAAAGATCCTGTCCGTCACAAGGTTATACTTATTGACAAGCTGCGTAATGTTCAAAATAGACTGAAAAATCCCCGGATCCTCTACCGGAAGGGGCTCATATAAAACCACATGATCAAAATGAAGCCCCGTAACCAGCGGCACTCCTTTTGTTTTTTCGAAGGAGCTCTCCACCACAATGCCATCCTTATCAAAGTACATATACCTTTCCAGATATTCCACATACCCTGCCAGCGCTTTTTCATAAACTTCTATCTTTATTGTATGGGGATCCTCCACAGAGACATCCATTTTTTCCACAAAAGGAACCCCCGTAATGCTCTTGTCCTTGTATTTCAGCGATAAAAGAAGAGAATTATTTCCATAATGCCCTTCCATTACCATGTCTATGATCTCATCATTGGTATAATGGACTGTTCCTTCCACATACACCGTAGTAACCGTATAATTTGTAATAATATAAGAATACGCCGCCATCAGTCCAATCACAAGGGCCAAAAGCATCCCTCCGATGATAAATAAGCTTTTATGGTTCCTGAAATATGCTCCCGGCCCCTGTGCCTTACGGCTTACAGGCGGTACTATACTTAACCTGTCAGTCTGCTTTTTCTTTTTTTGCTTCACCTTAGTCATAAAACCGCTTACCCAGTGTATTTTTCATTTAACTGCCACATTGATTCCTTTTCCATATATAAAATTTTATTTTCCATATATGTTGACGCCCAGATTCCGGTAATCCCTGCAGATATCCTCATATCCCCGCTCAATGAAGTGGCAGTTCTTTACTATCGTTTCTCCAAGCGCCATACTGCCTGCTATCACCAGGGCCGCACCTCCCCGTAGTTCTTCCGCTGTCACTTCACATCCTAAAAGGCTCTCTACGCCTCTGATTAGAGCCTGACGCCTTCCCTTTAATTCAATACAGGCCCCCATTTTACGAAGCTGCTCCACAATCCGGAAACGGTCTTCAAAAATTGTTTCCTCTATCACGCTCTCCCCCCTGCAGGTGGATAAGACCGCCATAAGAGGCGACTGCATATCCGTGGGAAATCCCGGATAAATTTCCGTCTTGACATATGAAACAGGCTTTTTAAACTCATTTGCAATAATGTTAAGCCCTTCTCTGGTAACATGAATTTCTGCGCCAATTTTCTCAGCCATACTCAGCATGCTCTGCATCTGGGCCACAGGTGCATCCTCCAAAAAAATGTGTCCGCCTGCCCCAAGCACACTCATCAGGTAGGTGCCTGCCACAATACGGTCCGCCGGAACACGAAATCTGATGCCATGAAGCGCATGCCCGCCTTGTATGATAAGCACAGAGCCTCCAATCCCTTCAATCACTGCCCCTGCTTCCCGCAAAAATTCACATAAAGTAACAATTTCCGGCTCCATGGCAGCATTTTGAATCACAGTTACCCCTTTTGCCATAACAGCCGCTAAAATCACGTTTTCCGTAGTTCCCACGCTGGAAACGGGAAACCTTATCACCGCTCCGTAAAGCTCCTTTACTCTGGCAGTAAAACAACCATCCTTCTCGTAAATTGCCACTCCCATTCTGCGCAGGGCATTTAAGTGCATATCTATGGGTCTTTCCCCTATCACACATCCGCCAGGATAAGCCATCGTCACTTCGCCTATCCTGCCAAGCATAGCCCCTAACAGGGTAATGGAGGAACGCATACCTGTCACATGATCTCCTGACATCGTATCCTCCAATATATTTCTTGCATCAATGGTCAGCGTTCCATCTGACCAGACCACCTTGCACCCAATACTCTCCAAAAGCTGCTGCATGTGATATACATCTGAAATATGAGGGCAGTTTTCTATCATACAGACATCCTCAATCAAAAGGGCCGCCGCCATCACCGGCAGCACCGCATTTTTGGAACCCTGTATCTTTGTTTCTCCAAAAAGAGCATTTCCTCCCAGAATATGAATAGCATCCAAATTCTCACCATCTGCCTTCCGGTTTAAAAATTAGACCTATCCTACTATATGTAATCTTTTGGAAAATGCATCTTGTACTATAAATCTTTCAGCCGTATTCCCTTTCCCACACTTAGAACAATTCCCACTTCTATCAGGAGAAAAAGAACAGAGGTGCCTCCAAAACTGATAAAGGGAAGAGAAATTCCCGTATTGGGAATTGTATTGGTCACAACCGCCACATTCAGGATAACCTGTATGGCTATGTGCCCCATCACGCCAACCACCAAAAGCGCACCAAACAGATCCGGGGCATTGTTGGCAATCACCATAAAACGCCAGATGAGCAACATGAACATCAGCAAAATAGAAATAGCCCCGAATAACCCCAGCTCCTCACAGATAATCGAAAAAATCATATCATTCTGGGCCTCCGGAATAAATCCCAGCTTCTGCATGCTCCTGCCTAACCCTTTTCCAAGTATTCCCCCGGAGCCTATGGCATAAAGAGACTGGAGCGTCTGAAAGCCTTTACCGCTGGCATAAGCCTCCGGATCAAGCCATGCTAAAATACGGGTTCCACGCACGCCAAGCCCTTCAGAATCAGCCGAATTTGCAATCAAAAACACGGCAAGAGCGCAAACCGCAGTTCCCAGAAGGCCAATCAAAACAAACCGCTTATAATCAGGACATGCCACAAACAGCATCAGCACTGCAATTCCAAGAATAATAATGGCGGAGCTCATATTTTCCGTAATCTTCCACACCAGCAGGCACACAGGCACCGGAATCCCCAGCACAATGAAAAAACCTTTTCCACTTCTGATCTTCCGCCCCACCTTACAGATAAGACTGGCTAAAAACAAAATCATGCCTACCTTTGCAATCTCCGCAGGCTGGACAGATATCCCGGCTATATTAAGCCATCGCTTTGCACCATTTGCCTCCACGCCAAAAGGAATGATAAGCAAAATCAGCACAATAGATACGATATATCCCATTGTTGCAAAACGCTCCCAAAAATGATATGGGATATTTGCAACCACAATCATGGCCGCCATCCCCACAACGGTAGAGGCCGCCTGCTTTTTCAAGAAGTAAGCCGGATCCGGATTTTTTAATGTACTTCCCTCGTAAGAGCTGGAGGAATACAGCATAACCAGTCCAAAAGCCAGCAGGAACAGTACGATAAACAAAAGTGTATAATCAAAAAAAGATTCTTCCTGCTTCTTAACCCGTCCTCTATGATTGTTCTGGTATCTTCTTTGTGCCACAATCATTTAATTTAAACCCTCCATACCGGTAAAACAGCCCCAAAAAGCGGCCGTCAGGACATTTTTCTTACTAACTCTTTAAATACTTTCCCCCGAACCTCATAATTGGGAAACATTCCCCAGCTTGCACAGGCCGGCGATAAAAGCACCGCATCCCCCTCCTTAGCCTGCTCCACGCAGGCCTGAAAGGCCTCCTCAAAGGTATCCTCCAAAATAATATTGGAAATGCCATGTGCTCTGGCACACTTTGCAATCGCCTCCTGGGTCTGTCCTGTAAGCACCAGGGCTTTTACTTTTCCTTCAAAGGCTTCAATCCATTCGTCATATCTGCTCCCTTTATCATAACCGCCCCCTAAAAGCACAGTCGGCTTTGTCATGGCGCGTATTCCCTGGATCGCAGCGTCCGGATTGGTTCCTTTGGAATCATTATAATAATCCACTCCACCTTTCGTGTCAACAAATTCTATTCTGTGCTCCACCGGTGCAAAAACCCGTATGGTTTCAAGAATAATATCCATGGGAACCTTAAGCGCATGGCATATGGCAATAGCCGCCATCACATTTTCCACATTACACATTCCCACAAGTCTCATATCATGTATATTCATAAGCCTGCGCACATTTCTTTCATCACCGGGCGAATATTCTGCCAGATAAATTTCCTCTCCGCTAAGATAAATTCCCTCCTTAAGCTCTCTTCCCGAAGAAAAGTAGAGCACTTTTGCAGGACATCTTTTTCCGAAATCTCTGGTATAGGGATCCTCATAATTTAGTACACACACATCTTCCCCGGTCTGATTTTCGGCTATTCTTTCTTTGGTCTTTACATAGCATTCCATGGTATGATGACGGTTCAGGTGATCCGGCGTGATATTTAAAACAGCCGAAACATCCGGCCTGAAAGAATGAATGGTTTCAAGCTGAAAGCTGCTGATCTCTGCGGCTGTCATGCTCTCCTTCCCCGTATCTAACGCAATATCCGTATAGGGATTACCAATATTTCCCACCACATATACGCTGCTATAATATGCTGACAAAATCTGACCTGTCAAAGCAGTCGTTGTGGTTTTTCCGTTGGTTCCTGTAATGGCTGCTATTTTTCCCTTTGCAAAGGCATAGGCCAGTTCAATCTCCCCCCATACAGGTATATTTCTATCCCTGTACTCATCTAAAAAGGGGGCGTCTGCCGGCACGCCGGGACTTATCACCACAAGGGAAATATCTCTTTTTACCTCTTCGGGCAAAGTGCCCACCCAGAGGGTAAGCCCCGGTATATCCCCTGTTTTTTCCATCAGTTCTTTTTTATCAAGCTTTTCATTGCTGTCAAACAGTACCGGAAGTGCTCCTTTCTTTCCAAGCAGCCGCGATGCGCCTATTCCGCTTTTTCCGCTTCCCACCACCAGAACTTTTTTATCCTGCAGTTCCATGTATATCCTCCATTTCTTTCAATTTCCTGTTAAATTCAAATGCCGTACAGAGCAATCAGACAGAGAAGTGCCGTAACAATAGAAAACACTGCCACAATCTTTGTCTCACTCCATCCGCAAAGCTCAAAATGATGATGGAGCGGTGCCATTTTAAAAAACCTCTTTCCTCCACTTGCCTTAAAATAAATCACCTGTATGACAACAGACAAAACCTCAGCCACATAAACGAATCCCACAATGGGCAAAAACAAAGGCATCTGCATCATATACGCACAGCCTGCCACAAAACCGCCAAGAGCCAGCGAACCGGTATCCCCCATAAAGACGCTGGCAGGATGCACATTAAACAGGAGAAATCCCAGCAAAGCACCTGTAACCGCACAGGTAATTGGTCCTATCTCTGTTCCTGTTCCAAGAGCAGCAACTGTAAAAAAGGTTGCGATCATAACTGTCACACTGCCCGCAAGCCCGTCTAATCCGTCTGTAAAATTCGTACCATTTACTGTTCCAATCACTACAAGAAACAAAAGCGGAATATTAAACCAGCCAAAGTCCACGTAATATCCCTTTAAGAAAGGGATACGCATTACCAGTAAATTTTCTGAAAACCGCAGCAGATAGCGTGCAAAAAGCCCCGTCACCAATAACTGCAGAAGCATCTTCTGCCATGCCCTAAGCCCCATGGAACGCCTGAGCACCACCTTAATATAATCATCTAATAAGCCAATCAAACCAAATCCCAATGTCAAAACCAAAACAGGGACAATTCCGGGATAATCCTTTACATACAGCACAGACGTAACTGCCATGCTGGCCATAATCAAAATGCCTCCCATGGTAGGTGTACCCGTCTTTTTTAAATGGCTGCTGGGTCCGTCATCCCTGACCGTCTGTCCTACCTTAAGCCTGCGAAGCAGCGGAATGATAAGCGGTCCTAACACTGCGCTTAAGCCAAAAGACAGTAAGACAGGCATCATAATAACACTGCTGTTCATTACCTGCACCTCTCAATTATAATCCATTTTCCCTAAATAAGGAAGAATATTTTCAAAAAGCTGTCTCACCACCGGTGCCGCCACCTGCCCGCCATAATAAACCCCCTGGGGGTTATGTATGATGCAAAGGGCAAGCACCTGGGGATCATCAGCGGGAGCAAACCCCAGGAAAGAAGCTATGTACCTGCCGCTTCCCCTTGGAAGGGTCTGGCTGGTGGCTGTCTTTCCCCCCACTCTTGCTCCCTCCACATATCCGTTTTTACCGGAACCGTTTTCCACCACCTGCTCTAAAATCATCCGCATGGTAGCAGAGGTATCCTTCGATACGATATGCTCTGTTACCGGATAAGAAAATTTCTCTATCTCCGTTCCCTTCCTGTCAGAGGTCTTCACTGCAAAATGCGGCGTAATTCTGTTTCCGCCATTGATGATGGATGAGGCTGTAGTGGCAAGCTGTATGGGCGTAATCTGGAAGGACTGTCCAAAAGACACTGTAGCAAGTTCCACTGCCTTCATATCTTCCATCTTATGCATAATCGTTCCCGCCTCCCCCGGCAGATCCACACCTGTTTTGTTAAGCAGGCCAAACTGTTCAAAATAATGATAGTAATTTTCCACTCCCAGCCTTAAACCCACCGTAATAAACACCGGATTACAGGTATTTACATAATTGTAAGGCTTCCCTCCTTATGTACTTCTATACCGGAAACCTTCTTAAGAGTTTCTTTTAGCAATGCCTTTTCAATTATTTTTCCTTCTATAACCGCCTCCTTTATTTTCGAAAGACGCATCTCATAGTTATTATATGGCTCTTTTTCCTGCTTTATGCCCCCGATTTTTTCCTTGAGGCGGCAAATGCGCTCCGTGAGATTTTTACTGTATTTTTCGTAGTCTTCATCCTCTATCACACCTTTTAACAGCTTTTCCATCAACATCTCCTTTTTGCCTTCAAGCTTCTTTTGCTCCTTTAAAAGTTTCAGAAGCATCCCCTCATCATCCTCCGCTTTCAGGCTCTTTCTTACCGCATTCATAAGCTCTCCCTGAAGACACTCTTTTTCCTTTCCGGATATTTCATAACGTTTTAAAAGCTCTTTTTCCATGTAACAATAGAGTTCTTCCTCCGGCAGATGCCTGTTATTGCACCCTGCCTTCTGCCCTTTCTTCTTTCTGCCTCCTTCTAAAAAAGCAGAACATTTCCAAACCGCCTTTTTCCCTGCTTTCGTGTTGTAGCAGGTTCTGTAATAATACCTTCCGCACTCTGCGCATATAAGCTTTCGTGTAAAATCATATTTATACCCCTTTGCGTGCAGCGGACTTTGCCTGTTGTCAGGTACCGCAGGCTGTGTCTGCGTTACCTGTGCAGGTAAAGATTCCGCTCTCCTTTTCATCACAGCAATCACTTCCTGCTGGTATTTTTCCGGCACAATGGCCGGGAGAGCATGCTCCATAATAATCCAGTCGCTCTCCGGCACCTTCTCATACCGCTTTGTATCAAAATTATAGCTTCGCATGTTTAAGACCATTGTTCCGTGTGCCCTTGGCGAGTAAAGCATCTTTCTCCACTGGGCCTGGGAAATTCTCTGGCCGCTTCTCCCTCTGGCCCCCATCTCATAGAGAACATTGCTTATGGTGTAAAAGCCTTTTCCCTCCTTTGCAAGCAAAAAAGCGGTTCTGTAATACTCCGCTTCCTGTTCATTTATTACATAAGTGTCCTTAGCCACCTTATCCCATCCAAACATTTCACAGGTAATATTGCAGCCGCTCTTTTTTTCCTGTCTTCTTCTGTGGGCATTCCTGATTTTTTTGGAAAGTTCCCTGCTAAAGTCCTCCGCAAGAATAGCCTTGATTCCTGAAATCAGATTATCCTCCGGCGTATAAAATTTTCCTTCTATATAGATATATAGTCTTAAATTGTTTTCTGTCAGCCTGCTTAAGAAAAAATACCAGTCTCTGGCGGAACGCATAAGTCTGTCAATAGATTTGATCATCACAATATCCAGTTTATCCTTCCCCATATCCTCAAGCAGCCTTTGATATTCATTTCGCTTGTAAGCTACGGTACCTGTCTGTGATTCTATATACTGCTCCGCAATGTGCCACCCCATCTTTTGCGCTATTTCCCTGCTCTCAAGAGCCTGGCTGGCCAGAGCATTTCTCTGACTTTCCTCCTCCGTGCTACATCTGTTATAAATCCCGACTCTTTCCACTATTCAAATACACCTCCCCATACGCAAGCCTGCTCTTAATCCTGTTTTTTTCTCTGTTGTCCATAAGCCCCCGCTCTGCAAGCAGCTCCACGGCTGTAAGCAGAATCTGCTGTTTCACGGATTCTTTTTCCTTTTCTGACAATACTTTCTCCATTTAAAAATCCTTTAACATTTTACTTTAAATATATGTTTTGTCCGCATAAATATTAAAAACAGATAGAAAAAATGCAAAAAATTGCATTGACTTTAGCGCTTTAAACTTGTATAATCTGATACGCAGTGTTCTTTTATTTTCTGAACGCTGCAATAATCTATCAGGAGGCAATCATTATGAAGAAATTATTAGCGTTACTATTAACCGTAGCCATGATCGGCACGCTTACGGCCTGCGGCGGAGCAGATAAGCAGGAGGCGGCTTCTGCCAGTGAGAGCATTGCTGATGCTGATGCGGCAGATGCCGATGCAGCAGACGATGTGCAGGCACAGCCGGATGATACCGCAGCAGATGCTGAAGCTGATACCGAAGCCGGCGATGAGTCCGATGCTTCTGCAGACGGTGAAACCTACACTGTAGGTATCTGCCAGCTGGTACAGCATGAAGCATTAGATGCCGCAACACAGGGATTTAAGGATGCTCTGACAGAGGAATTAGGCGATCAGGTTACTTTTGACGAGCAGAATGCCCAGGGTGATACAAACACCTGCTCCACCATTATCAACAGCTTTGTATCCAATGATGTGGACCTGATTCTTGCAAATGCAACTCCTGCCCTTCAGGCTGCTATTGCAGGAACAAATGAGATTCCTATCCTTGGAACATCCGTAACAGAATACGGCGTAGCCCTTGAAATCGAAGATTTTAACGGTACCGTAGGCGGAAATGTATCCGGTACATCAGACCTTGCTCCTCTTGACGGTCAGGCAGACATGCTTGCAGAGTTATTCCCTGATGCCAAAAATATTGGTCTTTTATACTGTTCTGCCGAAGCAAATTCGCAGTATCAGGTAGATACCATTAAAACTTTTCTTGAGGAAAAAGGCTACAGCTGTGAATATTATGCATTCTCAGATTCCAACGACCTTTCTTCCGTAGTTACAAACGCAGTAAACGAAGTAGATGTAATTTATGTTCCAACTGACAATACCGCTGCTTCTAATGCAGAGCTTATTAACAATATATGTATTCCTGCCGGTATTCCTGTTATCGCAGGTGAGGAAGGGATCTGCTCCGGATGCGGTGTTGCTACCTTATCTATCAGCTACTATGACCTTGGCGTTGGTACAGGCCGGATGGCTGCAAAGATTCTGAAAGGAGAATCTGATATCTCCACAATGCCAATTGAATATGCACCGACCTTCACAAAGAAATACAATGCGGCAAACTGTGAAGCATTAAACATCACAGTTCCTGATGATTATGAGGCAATCGCTGAATAGTCGTTTTGGCAGACACACATAAATGGCAGGCAGCGGGGGAATTTCTCTCGCTGCTTTTTACAAAACTATATAGTACTATTCTTGGAGGAAATCAATGAATATCTTAAACCTGCTCAATGCACTGCCGGGAGCAATCTCACAGGGACTTATCTGGGGCATCACCGCTATCGGCATCTACATCACCTATCGGATTCTTGACATCGCCGACCTTACGGTAGATGGTTCGCTGTGTACGGGAGGCGCTGTCTGTATTGTGATGGTTCTGTCCGGCCAGAATATTTATATTTCCATGCTTGCCGCAACCTTAGCCGGTATGACTACAGGATTTGTAACAGGCATTTTTCATACGTTTATGGGTATCCCTCCTATTCTTTCAGGTATCTTAACCCAGCTTTCCCTGTACTCCGTTAATCTGAAAATCATGGGAAAAGCAAATCAGGCAATTAATGTAGATAAATATGACCTTTTGGTTTCATTGCGATATATTAAAGGCGTACCCTTTTATCAGAATCCGATTTTCATCGTTTCAGTCAGTATTATTTTACTGGTTATCCTTCTTTACTGGTTCTTTGGAACCGAACTTGGATGCGCCTTACGTGCCACAGGCTGCAACAGCAATATGGCAAGGGCGCAGGGTATCAATACAAATCTTTCAAAGGTGCTTGGCCTTATGATTTCCAACGGTCTTGTAGGCCTTTCCGGCGCTCTCCTTGCCCAGTATCAGGGTTTTACCGATATTAATATGGGGCGGGGAGCCATTGTAATAGGACTCGCCGCCGTCATCATCGGGGAAGCCGCCTTTAAACGCATTTTCCACAACTTTGGCTTCAAGCTCATTGGTGTTGCTCTTGGCTCTATTCTCTACTATCTTGTACTGCAGGTAGTTATCTGGCTGGGTATTGACACGGATCTTTTAAAGCTTCTGTCCGCCCTTGTAGTTGCCTTCTTCCTTGGTATTCCTTACTGGAAGAGAAAGCTTTTTAACACCGGATATGCTTTAAAAAAGGGAGGAAACAATCATGCTTGAGATGAAGAATGTGACAAAAATTTTTAATCCCGGCACCGTCAACGAAAAACTGGCATTGGATAACTTTTCTTTAACCCTTGAGGATGGAGATTTCGTCACTGTTATCGGTGGAAATGGCGCCGGTAAGTCCACAATGATGAATGCCATTGCCGGAGTGTGGTCCATAGATGCAGGTCAAATCATAATTGACGGTACGGATGTGACGAAGCTCTCCGAGCATAAACGCGCCAGATTCCTTGGACGGGTATTCCAGGATCCTATGACAGGCACAGCTGCTTCTATGGGAATCGAAGAAAATCTTGCACTTGCAAAGCGCCGCGGACGCAGCCGCTTTTTAAAAACCGGCATTTCCAAAAAGGAAAGAGAAGAATACAAAGAAAAGCTAAAAATACTGGATTTGGGGTTAGAAAACCGGTTAACCACCAAAGTAGGACTTCTGTCAGGCGGTCAGCGCCAGGCCCTCACTTTGCTGATGGCAACCCTGCAAAAGCCAAGGCTCCTTCTTTTAGACGAGCATACCGCTGCTCTCGATCCTAAAACAGCGGCCAAGGTTTTAGATACCACTGAATATATTGTAACAAGAGACCATCTTACCACTCTCATGATTACCCACAACATGAGAGATGCCATTACCCACGGCAACAGACTGATTATGCTGATGGATGGTAAAATTATTCTGGATATTCGTGGTGAGGAAAAGAAAAAACTGACGGTGGAAGATCTGCTGCACAAATTTGAAGCCGCCAGCGGCGAAGAATTCGCCAATGATAAAGTTATCCTTGGATAAAGTAACATGTGATTTTATGCGCCTGCCCCAAAAACCGGTCAGGCGTTATTTTTATAATAAGCCGATTTTCAAAGCATGGCAGTGATTTTTTTATTACAAGCCGATTCGCGAAGCGTATCGGCGTTTGTTATTTATATAAACACCGGCTTACAGCTGTTCATGGTAGCCTGCACAAAGTTTTCTGCTCCATGCCCTGATACCTTATGGCATCTGATCCGTCTGTCCTCCACCATAATAAAGCCGGGACAGCTAAACTGGTCCTCCGGGTGCACCACGCCGCCTTCAAGGCCTGCGGCCGCCGTAATAATCTTAAAGGTAGATCCGGGCTCATAGGTATCATTGATACATCCGTTTCTCCACATTGCATTTAATAACTCCTGCTTTTTTTCTTCTGTTATCCCTTCCTGCAGCACATCGTCAGGTAAATCATAGGGGTTATTTAAATCAAATTCCGGCACATCCACCATAGCCATAATTTCCCCGTTTTGCGGATTCATAACCAATATGGATACCCGCTCCGCCTCTTTGGTCTCCATCACCTGTTTTGCCAGCTGGGTAGCATAACTTTGAATATTCATGTCCAGACTGATATAGAGGTCATTTCCTGCTACAGGCTCCACTCTCTCCTCACCTGCCGCATCCAGTTCAACCCCTCTGGCATCCGTAACCGTAAGAATTGTGCCTTCTTTTCCCTTTAAGTACTCTTCATATTTCACTTCCAGCCCGATAATCCCCTGATTATCGCCTCCCGTAAAGCCTAGTACCTTGGATGCAAGAGATCCGTAGGGATAATAACGCTTGTAATCCTCATCCACTTTGACCCCTTCCAGATTGTATGCCCTGATGGCATCTCCTTTTTCCTTCTCCACGTTGCTTTTGATTCTTTCTATGGCTGAATACTTCTCAACCCTCTTTTGTACATATTCTTCCGTAAGATCAAGCTCCCTGCTTAAAACCTCCACTATTTTATCAGGATCCTTAATCTGATTATGGATAACGGAGATGGTGCAGACCGTCTTATTGTCTGCAATCACTGTGCCGTTGGCATCTAATATCCTTCCTCTGGCCGCCTTTATGCTTCTTTCCCTTTCATGCAGCTGCTTTGCCTTTTCCGTATAATAATCTGACTGAAACACCATCAAATAGACAAGCCGCCCTATAAGAACGGAAAACATAACAAGGCACGCAAAGAATATGGTGACAATCTTTTTCCTGTTATAGGTCTTGTTTTTCAGCATGATACCTCTCAAATTACATGAGCCATTATTATAATAATTTATGACCCGATTTATGAGGTTATTCTTTTTCGCTGATTTATTCTTCCGGTGTGGCTGAAGGCTCCGGGGACGGCGTTCCTCCCGGGGATACCCCATCGTCATAGCTTCCCCCCAATACTGCGCCGGTATTTGGATCTACATAGTCTCCTGTTTCCGGATCTATCGCATATCCTGTTTCCGGATCTATGGGAAATGTTGTCCAGATTCCCGGTGTGCTGGCAGCGTCCTGCGGGGGATTTTCTGTTGCGCCCTCCCCTTCTGCTTCGTCTTCCGGCGTCCCTTCCGGATTCTCATTTTCTCCTTCTGTACCCTGGGGCTCCTGCTCTCCGTTTCCTTCTGTCACAGGAGGGGTCATAATTTCAAGCTGAAGCTCCTCTAACTCTGCTCTTTCTTTATCCGTAAGCTCCTCCGTCATAAAGATTCCTTCATAGGGAAGTACCTCTGTAAGAATACTTCTGACAATTCTGGTGGCAAATTTGGCGTCATCCATAACATTGCCGGGAACATTGGGCCTGTCCACCACAACATAAATGGCAATCTGGGGATCGTCTATCGGCGCATACCCCAAAAAGGATACCACATATTCTTTGTTTCCACGGGGCAGCGTTTCCGCTGTTCCGGTCTTACCGCCAATCATATAACCGGCCGGTCTTGCCGTTACTCCTGTTCCGTGCTCCCCTGATACTACCAGATTGCACATTTCCCGTATCTTTGCCGAGGTGGTTTCAGATATGGTCTGCTTTAGTATTCTTGGCTCTATATTTTGTACTGTGGCCCCTGAAGGACTTATAATTTTACTTACCATATGAGGTTCATAATAATACCCGCCGTTAATCAGAGAACAAAAGGCTGCCATCATTTCTATCATGGTAGCATTATATCCCTGTCCAAAGCTGTTAGTGGCAAGATCCGTAGGTCCCATGTTATCTTTTGTGTAAACAAGACTTGCTGTTCTGGCCTCTCCGGCCAAATCAATATTTGTTTTTAATCCTATGTTAAAAATATGCTGGAAGTCCAAAAACGTTTCCCTGCCTGTTTTCTGAGCTATATACATCATATTCACATTGCAGGAACGCTCTACAGCCTCGGATACGGTAAGATAACCATCCCCATATCTGTTATGGCATCTGATTTCATGACCGCCTATCTCAAGCTTTCCCTCACAGTTAAAGCTTTCATTGCCGGTAATACTGCCGCTTTCTATCCCGGCCGCCACGGTAAGGGGCTTGGAAACAGATCCCGGCTCGTATGTATCATTGATACAGAAATTTTTCCACAGGGCGTTTAAATGCCTGTAAAAAACATCGGGATCACTGGTTATGCTGCTTAAATTTTCTTCATTGATATATTCCCCTGTTACTTTATCATTTTCATCTAATATGGGCATGCCAATTAATGCATCCGTATTCCGGGTATCGTTCAGATTGTAAACCGGATATCCGGCCATGGCTATCACTTCCCCGCTGTTTACATCCATAATAATACAGCCTGTATTGCGGGAACCGTTTCCGTCATGAGCGTTATCCTTGTACTCATCATCGAATTTTTTCAGGTATTTCTCCACAATTCTCTGTACATTGGAATCAATTGTGCTTACAATACTGTTGCCGTCTTCGGCCGGTATGGTGGTGCGCTCTAAGTTGGAATCATTATTCAAATATCCATATTCTCTCCCCGGCGTGCCGGACAAGACATCGTTGTAATACTCCTCAAGCCCGTAGGAGCCTACGTTGTCACTGGTGGTAAATCCTATCACATCACAGGCAAGACTGTTGCCCGGATAAACTCTTTTATATTCCTCCTCAAACCAAATGCCCCTAATCAGGGAATCCTCTGCATTCTGCAGCTCTACAAAGCTCTGTATTTCTTCATATTCCATACGCCTTGCCAGCACACGGTAGCGGGATGTTTCACTGTTTTGTTCTATGTAGGTACGTACATCTGAGGTTTCAATCCCAAGTTCACTGCGCAGGGCATTTAAGGTTGGTTCTAAATACTTTCCTTTCTCATCCGTGATTGCCACGGCATCCAGAATTACATTGTAAACCTTTTCGCTGGAGGCAAGCACACTGCCATTGGCGTCATATATGGTTCCCCGTTTAAAAGGCAGCGTTTTGCTGTCGTATCTCTGCTGGGACAGAACCACCTTTTTGTAACGTTCTCCGTTATCTCTTGTAATGGTAAACAGCCTGTAGGTTAATCCTATAAAAGCCAGTAGTATAAACATAAACAATACTACCAGCTTTTTCTGCATTTTAATTGTAAGTTTGCTGAATCTTTTTTTACTCATAAAACACCTGCTTTCATAGCCTGCACGGCTCCGTCCGCCGCAAGAAGTAATATCATCCTCCGGCAGATTACTTGGGAAGGCTGCCGGTCTGTCTTATATAATCACTTCCTTCTCCGTTAAAGGTTATGATCTGTCCCTCATGAGCATATATCATGCCAAGTTCCTGTATGGCAACCCGTTTTACTTCCTCTAAATCCACATTATTGGTTATCCTGTTGTAGTTTTCATCATTTTCCAGCCTCAGCTCATTTAACCGGCTCTCCAATGCCGCAATATGCTCTATACTGTTGGTAATATCCGACTGCAGCGTCAAATACCATGTAAGTATCAGGCCGGCCATCGTCATAGCAATTGCCATGGAAAGGACCGAACCAATGCTCATGTGCCGGATACGCTCTCTGTTCTTTAACGTTCTTACACTAAGTTTTTTTTCAGGCCCTCTTTGTATATCCGGCAGAGCCTGAAGCTTTCTGGCAGTATTTCCCTGCACATAAACACTATTTCTATATGCAGTTCTTCTTCTGTTAGCCTCATTGTTTACTGCCATTTATAACCTCCATACTGCCAATCCGGCAGCTTTGCGCTTTTAAGTCAATAAATATATTTTGTTATGTTTTTTCAAAAATTCGAAGCTTCGCACTTTTGGATCTGGGATTTTCCTCCATTTCATTCTCCGCAGGCAGAATTGGTTTCCCTGTGATCACCTTCCCCTTACTTACTTTTCCGCAGACACAAACCGGAAAGCCTGGCGGGCAGATACATAGGTTTGCTGCCTGCCTAAAGGCTGTCTTTACAATCCGATCCTCCAGAGAATGAAAGGTTATGATACAAAGCCTTCCCTGCGGCTTTAATAAATCAATTAATTCTTCCAGAGATTCCTTAAGCACCTCCAGTTCCCTGTTGCATTCTATCCTGACAGCCTGAAAAGTCCGTTTGGAGGGATGTCCCCCCTGGGCCCTGAATTTTGCCGGAATAGCCGCTTTTATTATTTCATTTAGTTCCTGTGTTGTTTCTATCGGCTTTGCCTGCCTTGCCAGAACAATGTGCTTTGCAATGTTCTTTGCAAATTTATCTTCCCCGTAGTCTCTGATAATGCGGTATAATTCTCCTTCATCATAACCGTTTACAATATCTCTGGCTGTCAGAGACTGCCGTGTATCCATTCTCATGTCAAGAGATGTATCAAACCGGTAGGAAAACCCCCGCTCCTTTGTATCTAACTGGTAAGAGGATACGCCCAGATCCAGCACCATCCCGTCTATGTCTGTAATTCCCATTACCGCAAGTATCTCTTTGGTATTGCGGTAATTTCCTCTTACAATTGAAACCTTATCCCCAAAAGGTGAGAGCTTTGCTCCTGCGGCTTCAATCGCCACGCCATCCTGGTCTATGCCAATAAGCCGTCCGCCCTCCTTCAGTCTTTTTACAATTTCCAGGGAATGGCCTCCGCCTCCTAACGTACCGTCCACATAAAGTCCGGTCGGATTTATCTTAAGTCCTTCAATTGTCTCGTCAAGCAAAACCGACCTGTGCTCAAATGTCATTTATGTACCTCTTTCTCCTATATCGCTCCGATTATATCCCAATTCCCAGCTCTATCATATGTCTGGAAATTTCCTCCATATCCTGATAAGTGACGGTACCTTCCCATCTGTCTTTGCTCCAGATCTCCACCCGGTTTCCCACGCCTACCAATACGGCGTCCTTTGTAATTCCTGCAAAATCCCGAAGCACGGCCGGCAAAAGAATTCTTCCCTGCTTGTCCACCTCCACGCTGGCAGCTCCTGCCAGAAAAAAACGTGTAAACTGTCTTGCTTCCTTGTCAATCATCGGAAGGCCTCTTAACTTTTCTTCAAAGTTCTTCCACTCAGGTTCATCGAACACAAATAAACATCCATCCATTCCCTTGGTAACTACAAATTCATCTCCTAATACCTCCCGGAATTTGGATGGAACAATCAGTCTGCCTTTCGCATCTATTGTATGGTTGTATTCTCCCATAAACATATGCATTCACCTGCTTAAGACCTCATTGTCTGTGTCTGCTGAAACTGACAAGCCACGGATTACTGCCTGATAATCTTTATTGTTATAGAATGGTATGTCACAGAAAGAATGCATTTATTTTGCACCACTTTTTACCACTTAATTAACACTATCCGCCACTTTCTACCACTCACAGGTCTATTCTACCGCAATTATCTGCCCAGCGCAAGAAAAAAAATACGCCCGGCAGTTCCCTGCCGGACGTTCTTTTCCTTAAAATCTCTATCTCTTTCCCACATCTGGTGCCTGTTTCCCTCATGCTTTACCAGATATTGTGATAGCAATTGCAATATTCACCAAAATATTTTTTGTTTTTCTCTACTTCTTTGCCTCCCCTGCTCTGCCGCGCTGACGCATTCTCACAATTATGTCACAGGCCAAAGCCCCCACAAACAGCACAATTGCCAGAACCTGTGAAACAGGCACTGTTGAGCCTGGAATAAACAGCTGATCCGTTCTGATTCCTTCTATCCATGCCCTTCCTAATCCATAACCGCCTAAATATAAAAGAGCTATCTCACCTTCGAACTTTTTATGCTTCCAATAGAGTAAAATAAGCGCCAGCACTCCAAAGTTCCAGAGACTCTCATACAGGAAAGTAGGATGGACCTGAATATAATTCATCCCTTCCTCCATATGCTCCGCAATGGACTGTGAAATATCCCCGGGCCGCACTGCCGCCACCGGCAGGCGCATGGCAAAAATATTATTCGTATATTCCCCAAAAACCTCCCGGTTGGTGAAATTGCCCCACCGGCCGATTGCCTGTCCTAAAATAAGCCCCGTTACCCCGGTATCTGCCATCCTGAAGGCATTTTGCTTTTTTATCCCTGCATAGACAAACAACGTAAGGAAGGCTGTAATCACACCTCCATAAATCGCCAGTCCTCCCTGTCTGATATTAAAAATCTTCATCAGATTATCTTTATACTGATCCCATGCAAAAATAACATAATAAATTCTTGCACCTATAATAGAAAGAATAACCGCATAAATAGAAAAGTCCCAGTAAAGTTCCGGATCCTGCCCCGACCTTTTGGCCTGCCAGGCCGCTATCAAAATGCCGCTGATTACCCCTATTCCGATAATTACTCCATAAAGTGCAATTTCAAAACCAAATACACTAAAGCTTTTCGGCACATCTTTCAAGTAAATTCCCAGATTCGGGAAGGAAATATCCATTAAACCCATTTTCATATCCTCTTATACATTGAAGCGGAACAGGATAACATCCCCGTCCTTCACCACATAGTCTTTGCCCTCCATACCTACCAGGCCCTTTTCCCGGGCTGCCGCCAAAGAGCCCTGCTCAAGCAAATCCTTATAATTTACCACCTCCGCTTTGATAAAGCCCCTCTCGAAATCGGTATGTATCTTTCCTGCTGCCTGAGGGGCTTTGGTTCCTATTGGAATCGTCCATGCTCTGGTTTCATCCTCTCCGGCTGTTAAAAAGCTCTGAAGTCCAAGTAAGTGATAACTTGCCTTTATTAATTTCTCAAGGCCCGATTCTTTAAGTCCCAAATCCTCAAGGAACATTGCTTTTTCATCCTCGTCCAGCTCTGAAATTTCCTGCTCAATCTGCGCACAAATCACAAATACCTCACTGCCATTTTGCGCCGCAAACTCTCTTACTGCCTTAACGCCCTCATTTTCTGCTCCGTCATCCGCAAGATCATCCTCGCCCACATTAGCGGCAAAAATCACAGGCTTGCCGGTCAGCAGATTATAGGAGTTTAAAAGAGCCTGTTCGTCTTCATCTTCTGTCTCATAGCTTGCTGCATTCTTCCCTTCTTCCAAATGCGCTTTAAGTCCCTGCAAAAGCGCTGCTTCTTTGGCCAGAGACTTGTCCATCTTAGCTGCCTTTCCTGTTTTGGCAATTCTGCGCTCCAATATCTCAAGATCTGAAAATATAAGTTCCAGATTAATGGTTTCAATATCACGCATGGGATTGACATTTCCATCCACATGCACTACATTCTCATCCTCAAAGCATCGCACCACATGCACCACTGCGTCTACTTCTCTGATATGGCTCAAAAACTGATTGCCAAGCCCTTCTCCTTTGGACGCTCCCTTTACCAGACCGGCAATATCCACAAATTCAATTACGGCCGGCGTAACTTTTTTAGAATGGTACATATCTCCAAGAAGCTTAAGACGTTCATCGGGAACCGTCACCACACCTACATTCGGGTCTATGGTGCAAAAGGGATAATTGGCGGATTCCGCGCCTGCTTTCGTCAGAGAATTGAATAAAGTACTTTTTCCTACATTGGGTAAGCCCACGATTCCTAGTTTCATTTTATCTTAATCTCCTTTGGATTTTCTTATATTCTATAGGGTTTTTGTCTCTTTTGGCTTTGGTTACATACCGCCCTTGATACATCTGGTGGCGAACGTATGTCGCAATACATGCATGTAAAACCTCGGAATCCCTATCTTGTCACACTGTTTGAATAACATGGTGTCATATGTGCTGTTCTTAACCGGCGTTCCCTTACGGCATGGGAAAGCATATTCTGACCATTCCATCGGAATTACTTTGACTTCAGGATTCTTCTGCCTTTGTTTGCGAAGCATATCCATTGCTTCCTCGTTTTGATACGCATAATCAAGCATATTAAACAATGTTATCCTTGTCTGATAAATAGTGGATGTTCGATACCCTTCGTCAGCCATACGGTTCATAATCATTTAGCACTGAATCGGTTTTATTTCTGACAAAATCAGTTTTCCAATCACAGGGTCAATATTACGTTTATAATGCTCTGTATAATTTCTTACCGTATTCGGACGTACAGTTCGCTTCTTCATACTAATCCAATACTCAAACCATGCCTTTACCGTCATTTCTTCCGGAAAGTTCAGATTACTATGCTCGTCCTGATACTGCGAATCTGCCAGCCATTGCCTGCACTCTTGTAATTTGGGGAATAATTTCTGCTTCCGTTGTCCGTATTTCGTAGTAAATCTTCTAGCAAAGAAGTCATCCGACCTATGGCTTATTCCAACGCCAAGCTCCTTTCCTTTTATGCCCTTTCCCATAGTAAAAGCCCTTTCCAAAAAGAGCCTTAATACCAAATGCTCGGCAAGCCGAGCATTGATAGTATAGCATAGTAAGGCTCAAAAGTAAATTACAGGATTTTATATTTCCACGATATCGCTTAGAAATTTATCAAATTCTCTACGCTTTACGAGCTTTTTTTCCCCACATACAGTACAAATTTGCAATTTGGTATCTTCAGCAATTCTTCTATCCGATTGATTCCGATATTGGAATATTCTGCGGCTTCTCTAATCGTCAAATTGGATTTCTCCCATATTGGTATTTTGCTTGTATTATTGCTTGTATTATTGCTTGTATTATTGCTTGTATTATTGCTTGTCATATTTTCGCTATCCCCCTTTCAAGTTTCTTTCTTAATAAGCACAAAAAGACAGCCCAGACCGATTCCCTACGGTCTGTAACTGCCCTTACGCTGTGTTAGATAAAAAGTCTATAATCCCTGATTGCATTGGCTGTGTCACCATCAATAATCGTAGGTATATCGTCCACCTTAACATACTTACCTTTGAAATATTCGCTTGTGGCGACAGTTGGTCTGTCATAAAGAACGTTTTTAATATCCGACTGTAAATCGCTAACAAAGTTCTTGTAGCTTTCGCCAGTGACGTTTTGTAAAGGACTTTTTAATCATATTCATAAAAAGTTTACATTTATCCATCTTTATTTTTAGATAATAGTTTTCCCGCCATATAATGGAACCCGTTTCAACATCCAAAATAACCTGATGGATTAAGAGAATTGTATTGAAATTAGATTTATAATTATACTAGAATCTCACTTACAAGTTCTGGTAAACTATTAACATTTGAAAGGATATGATTGTAATGGGGAAGTCTTTCCCTAATGACAAGGAATTAGAAGTTTTAACGTTATTTTATAATAGATATTATGATTTGTATGAAGAAATTACTAATGATAATTTTTTTAAAGAAAATGCTCAATTACGCTTTTTTAAATTGAGAGAAGCATTTTCGAAATACAAAGAATTATTAAGCTATGAGCCAATAAAAAGCTATCTTGAATGGATGAAAAGAGGTGGAAGACCCCCTCTTGAAGGTATTATCGCAGATGGTTTATTTAGCTTTATACGAAATTTATTATTACACTTTCCTATTTTTAAAACCTGGGATGAAGTATATGTAAATAAAAATTTAGCTACATGGAGTAAAAAAGGACAAATTGATAAATTTCTGCATAAATGTACTCAAATAAAAATTGATGGTAGTGGAATCCTTCAATATCGAATTTGGGAAGTTAAGAAAGAAAAAATGACATACTTTTCAATACATTTTCCCGAGGTCTATAATTAAAATGATATTTATTTGAAAGACATAATTTCTGAAGATGCTGGCATGAAGTTTTGCATGGCACTAATGAGAGAAGTCTTGGATACACAAGTCGAAAATGCGGATGAACCCGATATTAAAATTATGTCTCAGGTATATATGCCCATTAAAACAAAATAATTTCTTGACAAATTCACATTTTATAAATAGTGTCTTGTATAATCGTAAAAATTATAGACTGGGAACCTGTCTTTAGATTCCCAGCCTACAATTTTGTCTATGCACTTCTATCAGCTTTCAGTTGTTTTACTTCTTCAAGAGAAAGTCCTGAAATATTAACGATTTCCTCCAACGCATATTTGCCAGTTGCCAGCATACGGCGTTCCGTAGCTTTCATGCCTTCACGGATGCCTTCCTGTAAGGATTCGTTTCTCATATCTTCCATGGCCTTACACATAATCTCAATTCCCTCCTTGCTCTCTTTGAAAAATCTCACCCTGTTCGCCAGTGTCCCATAGTACATATCCGCTGCGTCTGTGCAGGAGAAGTCATGCTTTAACTTCCCGATTGGCGTATTGCTGCGGTAAGCGCCATTTACATACAGTATGTGCGAACCGTCCTCAAATCTTTCCCCGGTTTCTAAAAAGCATCGCTCAATCGGATAGAGCGGCAGCCCTTTTCCCATTACGTCATTCTCTGTGATAAAGATTACCCGCGTTTCCGGCAGCTTGTCGAAGTCCTCGCCTTTCTTCAAAAGAGTTGTTTTTGAGAATGATTTAGTGCAAGAAAGGGTACGTCCACGCAAATCTAATTAAAGTAAATAATAGTTTGTGCATTTCTATTTTTCCAGTGGTAGTCAGGAGGCACTTAAAATACTATTGCCCCTCTGAATGATATAACATCAGTCGAAAAGGATATGAAAAAATGAAACCAAAATCTAAAAAGAAAAAGATTCTCTTTATTGTATTAGCTATCGTGGCTGTACTAATAATAGCTGGCAATTGGGTATTGTCTGTAATGGTGTATAACGAGAATTTTAACCAGCGATTTGAGAGCTATGAGCCGCTTATGCTCTATGTTGATGGCTTTGACGGATTGCACCGCACGAAATATGAGTTTAGTTCCAACGAGGGGCAGAAACTGGCGGGATATATCTATCGTTCGGGAGAAAACCAGCGTGGTATCGTTGTAATGGCACATGGCTTTGGTGGAGGTGGACATAATTCTTATATAGATTGTGTGAATTATTTTGCCTGTCATGGATATTATGTTTTCTCCTATGACGCTACGGGAAATGATGAAAGCGAGGGTGAGGGAGTCGAAGGACTTCCACAGGGAGTAATTGACCTTGACTATGCAATCACATTTGTGGAAGAAAGCGGAAAATTCCCAAGTCTGCCAATTGTTTTATTCGGGCATAGCTGGGGCGGCTATAGTGTTTGCAGTGTGCTTATATACCCCCTCCCCCGAAGTAAAAGGCATTATAGCGTGTTCGGGTTTTAACGCTTCACCGAATCTGTTTGAAGCCGGGGGAAAAGACAGGTAGGAAATGGTATTTAACCAAAAGCTACAAATCGCCGCTGGATAGCAGTATTATGCCGTGCAAAGGGGGATAGAAAGAGATTACCTCTCCTGTTTTGCAAATACGCAAGTTATTCGTGGAGGGCTGGCGAAAAGAAATTTTCATAAATTCCCGCCTATTCCGGCTTGTATGGTGTTGTAAGGAATAGAGGGAATTTTCTGTGTTGGATCTCTTTCTCCTCATTCCCCTTATATACTTCTAACGTCTGTATTACTCCGTAAAGCAACTATGCAAAACGGCATAAAAATCTAAAATTCCCGCAGTACAAGTTCTGTAATTCCCTGATTATCCCCATGGTAATTCTTTTCACTTTAGGATATCTGCCGTAACTGAACTCATCCCATATACCATGCCGGATGCTCATGCCGCCATGGATGATGTTCTTTTTGTTTCGTGAAAAATTTCTTTGCGCTCACTATCAAGGGATAAAATGAAGTATTTACAAGCCCACTGCCGGCTTTTGCAAAAGCACTGACTTTTTTCTCCGGTATCGTGCCATTATGTTTTATGACATCTATGATATTCCGGTTCAGGAGAAGAGCGTATATATTCCGATTCGTTCATATTTTCCGCTTTGGAGCGTTCTGATTACGTCAAAAGATTCCTTTTATAAATCTCCAGTTCATAACTTTTTCCACTGCACTGGTCTTTCTTCTGCTCCGAATGCTGATAAGTAAATCCACAGGATAAGGCCAATGCCCTTGAAGCAAGATTCCCTGCCCGTGTAGAATAATAAAATTCCTGCCCGCCTAAAGAAATACAGTATTCCATCAATAAATGAAGTATCTGTTTCCCATACCCCCTTCTCACATACTCCGGCCCCAGGGCAATACCCGTCTCATGATAAGTATGCGGCTCTGTTTCCTTCACTCCGGCAAAACCAATGGCCTGCCCGCTGTCCTTCTCATAAACCAGCCACGCATCATGGGTTTCCTGCCATGTGATTGTCCTCTGTATTCTTTCCCTGGCCTCATCCTCGTCAACAGTCACTTTCCATACCATATATTCTGCTGTTTCCGGCCTTGACCAGACATTGCGGTATACAGATTTCCAATCCTCATATTTTGCTTTCCCAAGAATAATATCTTCTGCCTCCATCCTGCCTTTATCCCACATAAACACACCTCGTCACAGCCAGACCGCCCAGTCTCCGTAATCAAAAGTCCCGCTCCCATGACACAGTTTCCCATTCTTCTTCAATCCTCGGAATGCATTCCTTATCCGGTCAATAATCTCCGGGCGGATATCCAAAGAATGGTACGCCGGCCCCTCCCCTGCCCACCTTCACCGGACATTCCGCCCGCTTTAGCTGCATATCAAAATCTTTATCCTGCATCTGAGCGCCTCCCGCTTTTCAAATCCTTTGCCATACACAATGATTCCGGCATACTCTCATACGGACCATAATTCCGGATCACTTGAAAACCCAGCTTTTTATATACAGCGCAGGATTCAGCCAATAGCTCCCCGGTTTCAAGAACCATTTTCTTATATCCCAGTTCTATGGCCCATTCTATCAAAAGGGAAACAAGCCTGCTCCCTATACCCCGTCCCTGATATTCCGTATGTACAAACACCCGCTTCAATTCTATTGTTTCATCATCATATCTTCTGATGGCTCCGCCGCCAACTACCTGATTCCCTTCATATACAACGATTGCTTCCTTAATTTCATCCAACTGGTTATATTTTTTGTATTTGTCTCTTTCTATCTTTTTCCCGACACGCCTGTCCAGCTCCTTATCAAGAAGCCTGCAGTTCTCTATAAAATTTTTATCCTTGCCATCTGTTCTGTGAAATTTCATAATAAAAGTCCTCCGGAAATTGAAAGCCTAAAACTCGTATGATTATGCTAAAGCCTGGGAGCCACCTGAGATTTAATTATTCAAGCGATTAAAGCATACGATATATTGTAGTGGTTCTCAGGCTTTAAAATACCAGTATGTGGGTGGTTCTCAAGCTTTAGAATAATCAACAACATTTAAGTCATCGACCTTTCCCTGTGTTGGAACTCTTTCAAAAGTAGTGTTACCTGCCGGCAGTTTTCTTTTCCTTATCTTAAAATCTCATCTTTCCTCTTAAGAATCGCCTCCACCGGCGCACATGCCTCGCAGTCGCAGTACTTTCTTCCTGCCGCCTTGATTTCCTCTCCATGGGCCGCTACATTTTTAGCTTCTTCCGCTCCGAAAACCTGAGCCCCTGCTTCCGATTTTGCAAAATCAATCACCTGGTCAACCGGCATGATATCCAGCTCTAATTCCTCAATCAGCGCTTTTGTCTTTTCCGCCTCCCTGTCCGTATCCAGCGCATCCAGGAAAGCCTGCCCCGCTTCTTTTGCCTCTGCGCAGCAGTATGGCACACTCATATACTCCTTTACTTTTTGGACGGTAAAATCCTTTAGTTCCTGATTCATAGTTTCTCATCCTCTCTTTAATGTATTGGGAAATCCACAGTTACAAAACAACGGCCAGCACGCTCTGCGAGCTGGCCTTATGCTAAACAACGAATGCCAGGCTTTGCCAGCCATTCTTATGCTAAACAACGAATGCCAGGCTTTGCCAGCCATTCTTATGCTAAACAACGAATGCCAGGCTTTGCCAGCCATTCTTATGTTAATAAAATTATAAAAACTGATTTAGTATCTTCTTCGACTCTTTAATTCCTCGTACAGCGCCGTATAATTCTCATACCGCACCCTGCTTACCGCGCCCCGCGCCAGGGCGCTTTTTACGCCGCACTCCGGCTCGCTGATATGGGAACAGCCCCCGAATCTGCATTCTTTCTCGTAATCTGCAAACTCCGGATAGCACTCCTTTAATTCTTCTTTATCCATTTCCGCAAGGCTTAAAGCGGTAAAGCCCGGGGTGTCCATAATAAAGGTGTCCTCTGAGAGGGCGAACAGCTGGGCATGCCTGGTGGTATGCTTACCACGGCCTATTTTTTGGCTGATTTCTCCGGTCTCCATGTTAGCCTCGGGGCAAAGGGTATTGATAATGGTTGATTTTCCCACACCGCTAGGGCCTGCTACTACCGTAGTCTTTCCCCGAAGGCATTTCCTTAATTCTTCCATACCCTCTTTAGCAGTTCCGCTTACAAACAAAACTCGGTATCCGCATTTTCCATAAGCATCCTTAAGCTCCTCAAGCTCCTTTTCACCGGCTATGTCTTTTTTATTAAAACAGATAACGGAAGGCAGCCCCTGTTTTTCCATTGTGATCAAAAAGCGATCCAGTAAATTGTAGTTAGGACTTGGCCGTATGATGGCAAAAATCACCAATGCCTGATCTATGTTAGCAGATGCCGGCCGTATCAGCGCGTTGCTCCGCGGCATGATACGGACGATATTCCCTTCCTTTTCGGCCTCATCCACCAGCTCTATCTCCACATTATCGCCGACTAACGGCTTTATTTTATCTTTTCTGAATATCCCCTTTGCCTTACATTCCACTAAGCCAAGGCCTGTGTGTACATAATAAAAGCCTGCAATACCTTTTACTATCTTCCCCTGCATACAATCATAATCCTGTTTCCTTTAAACCATTTTGCTTCACAGCCTGCAAATTGGGGCGACAGCCCAAATTTGTCAAATTTTATTCCTGAATAAACTGGATCGGGCGCCTTACTTCTTTATTTTCCGTACTTCCCTCCACCGTTGTTACGGAGCCGTCCTCGTTGGTAATGCTGGTAGGCTCAATGATATTTACATACTGGTACAATATATATCCTGTTTCACATTTTATTCCCGTTATATTTTGCTGCTGAATCGGGAAGGATGCCGTCTGGGTACTGAAAAGCTGAGTCCCGTCATCAGCCATCAGCGTTACCGTAACGGTAGTGCCTGCCTGATAATGAGAATCTTCCTCTGGTGTGGGAGCAGAAATACTCTCTAAAAACATAAAGGTAGCCTGGGCCGGTCCTATGCTGATACTGATATCCACTGCAGTTCCTGCATCCACATAAGTGCCCACCGAATAGCTCTGGTAGCATACAAGTCCTGACAGACTCGGATCCTCGTGGTTGACCTCGGATACAACTCCCAGTGCAAGCCCGTTTTCCACCAGTATAGCCATTGCTTCTTCCTCGCTTTTGCCCATAACATCAGGCACCGGTATCTTGGCGTTTTCCGTTCCTAAGCTGATACGGATGGTCACTGCCGTGCCGCTGGGCGCCTTGGACCCTGCTTCAGGTGACTGCGTAATGATACTGCCTTCCTTTATATAAGCGTCATATCCTTCCGTCTTGTTCACTACAAATCCCTTATTACTCAAAGTAGCAACGCCCTCTGCCTCTGTCATTCCCACAACATCCGGCACCTTCACGCCTTCCGAACCGGCACTGACCGTAAGGACCACGTTGGTGCCCTCTAAAACCTTTGTACCAGGCTCCACACTTGTGCGCATGACAATTCCCTGTTTATATTCGCTGCTTTCCTCATACTCTATTTCCGGTGTTAGTCCAAGCTCTAAGAGCGCCACTTTTACGTCATCCACATCCTGTCCGACCACTTCCACCATTTCAACTTCTTCCCGGGGTTCTTCTTCCTCCTCCTGTGTCTGTTCATTCCCAAGACCAAAAAGCTCAAAATCAAACAGCCCCACAGCTCTGCCCACCAGGAAAAGCACGATACATCCCACAAGAATAGCAGCTATGACGGCAAGAACAGTGGTAAGCCGTTCCATTTTGGGATCATAATCATCCTCCTCCGCTTCCTCTTCTTCGTCCTCATCGTCCTCTTCCTCATAATACTCGTATTCTGTTTCGTCTATATCTTCCTCATCCCCCTCATCTTCCTCTTCTTCTTCGTCAATAACATACTTCTTCTTAAGGGACTTTTTCACATCGGCTTCCGTTCTAAGGTGCATAGCCTCCTCTAAGCTGTCTCTGTGTCTTACCTGCTTTTTGATATTTTCCATTTCCCTGCCGCTGAAATGCTTGGTTGCGCCTTCCTCGTCAGGATTTACTACTTTCACAAAATCTTCATCCGGTGTCATCAGGGAACGTTTTAAATCTGCAATCAGCTCGCCCATAGACTGGTATCTCCTGTCCGGACTCTTCTGACAGCATTTAAAAACAATCTGCTCTACACTGACCGGTATCTCCGAAATATATTCCCTGGGTGAGGGCATCTCCTCCTGAATATGTTTAATGGCAATCGCAACCGTTGTATCCCCGTTAAACGGCACCCTGCCGGTAAGCATCTCAAACATGGTAATGCCAAGCGAATAAATATCGCTTTTCTCATCGGAATAACCTCCTCTTGCCTGCTCCGGGGAAGTATAATGAACAGAACCCATCACATTAGAGGTTATGGTATTGCTGGTTGCTGCCTTAGCTATTCCAAAGTCAGTAACCTTTACCTTTCCCTCTTTGGAAATAATAATGTTCTGGGGTTTAATATCTCTGTGGATAATATGATTATTATGGGCCGCTTCAATTCCCATGCACACCTGAATGGCAATGCTGACAGCCTCCTTTACGGACAGCCTTGCTTTTTTCTCAATATATTTCTTTAAGGTAATCCCCTCTACCAGCTCCATGACGATAAAGTAGATTCCGTTTTCCTCCCCCACATCATATACATTTACAATACTGGGGTGTGCAAGTCCTGCTGCTGCCTGGGCTTCCACTCTGAATTTAGATACAAAATTTGCATTTTCACTGAATTCCTGTTTTAAAACTTTCACGGCCACAAGCCTGTTAAGCTTGTGATCCTTTGCCTTGTATACATCGGACATACCGCCCGTGCCAATTTTTTCCAGTATTTCGTACCTATCTCCGATTATCATTCCTATTTTTATCATATTTACCTCTTAAAATATCATTCTTAGCGGATATACAGCCGTTCACCCAAATACATCTATTAAAATTACTGCAATATTGTCTTTTCCTCCGTTGTCGTTGGCCGCCTCAACCAGTTTCTTTGCCTTCTCCTCAAGAGAAAGCCTCTCTTTCAAAATTTTTTCAATTTCTTCATCCTCAAGCATATTTGTCAAACCATCAGAACACATGAGCACAATATCCCCCGGTTTAAGCTCCTCATGGAAAAAGTCAATTTCCACCGTGTCAAGTGCACCAATAGCCCTGGTAATGATATTCTTATCCGGATGGCTGCGGGCCGTTTCCCGGTCAATGGTTCCCATCCGTATCATTTCCTCTACCAGTGAATGGTCCCGGGTAATCTGCCTGATTTCTTCATTTGCAATATAAAGTCTGCTGTCCCCTACATTTGCCACCTGCAGATAGTGCCCTAAGCAGGTAGCGGCAACCACTGTGGTACCCATGCCATAAAGGCTTAAATCTTCTTTCGCCTTACGCCGTATCTGGTCATTGGCAATTCGAATGGCTTTTCCCATAATCCGTACCGGATTTTTCTCAAAGCATCCCCGTATTTCCCTGATCATGGTTTCCGCTGCACACTTTGAGGCATATTCTCCCGCATTGTGCCCGCCCATACCATCAGCCACAATGAACACGTTCGGAAGATTACCCACAGGTCCCTCTGATACATACACAAAATCCTGATTCAGTTTTCTCTTTTTTCCTATATCTGTCACAGAAAAGGATTGTAACACGGTTCTTCCTCCCACTGTAATGCTATCTGCTCCTGCCGTTTTTTCCGTAACCGGTAACCGGCTGCTGCTTCGTCTCTGAATCCATCTGCCTTTTCCTTAACTGTCCGCAGGCACCGTCAATGTCTCTTCCCATTTCCCTTCTAATAGTAACATTTATTCCATTTTTTTCAAGTTTATTTTTAAACGCAGCAATGTAAGGTGCTTCAGGCTGCATGAAATTCCGCTCTTTTACAGGATTCACCGGAATCAGGTTCACATGGCAGTTTAAATCCTTTATAAGCTCCAAAAGAGCCTGTACGTCTGTGTCCCCATCATTGACGCCTCCCACCAGAGCATACTCAAAAGTGATCCGTCTGCCTGTTTTTTCAAAATAAAATGCACAGGCTTCCATTAATTCCGCAAGGGTATATTGGTTGGCAATGGGCATCAGCCGCCTTCTTTTTTCATCCGTTGCCCCGTGAAGGGATAAAGCAAGGGTAATCTGAAGTCCTTCTTCAGCCAGCCGCCGCATTTGGGGAACCAGCCCGCAGGTGGAAACTGTGATACTCCGCTGGCTGATATGTAAACCGTTTTCATCATTTAAAAGCATCAAAAACCGTAAAAGGTTATCGTAATTATCCAGCGGCTCTCCGCACCCCATAACCACCACATTGGAAACTCTCTCCCCTGTAAGCAACGTGATGGCATAAACCTGATCCAGCATCTCAGAGGCAGTAAGGTTCCGCTCCAGTCCTCCTATGGTGGAAGCACAGAAAGCGCAGCCCATACGGCAGCCCACCTGGGAAGAAATGCATACGCTGTTGCCGTGTTTGTACCGCATAAAAACACTTTCCACCAATTTGCCATCTCCTAACGCAAACAGATACTTTCTGGTGCCGTCTATGGCCGACTGTTGCATACGCACCTGTCTGAGCGCGGTAAAATCATAATTTGCAGCACATTTTTGCCTTAGGGAAAGAGGGAGATTGCTCATTTCCTCAAATCCTCTTGCCAGTTTTTGATGCGTCCACTGATACATTTGCTTCGCCCGAAAAGATGCCTCCCCCATCTGCTGTATTTCATTTTTTAATTCTTCTAAAGTAAGTGACTTAATATCCCGCACGTTTCATCCGCCTTTCCACAGGATCCCGGCTTTTGTTCACGCTTTGCGACACCGGCGCAGTCTTGCCAGAAAGAATCCGTCTGTCTTATGTACCCCCGGAAAGAGCTGCAGCATACCGCCCTTTCCCTCCTCTTTAAGCACTTCCGGAAGAAAGGGTGACAAACTCTCTAATTGAAAGAAAGGATGTTTTTCTAAAAACCATTCCACCATATGCTCATTTTCATCAGGATTAATCGTACAGGTGCTGTAGAGCAATACCCCGTCCGGTTTCACATACTGCCAGACAACATCCAGTATCCTGCGCTGCAGGCATTCCAGCTCCGTAAGAGCCTCCTGGCAGGCACGATATTTAATGTCCCGTTTTTTTCCCATGCTTCCAAAGCCGGAACAGGGCAAATCAGCTAAAACCAGGTCTGCTTTTTCCTTAAGCTCTCCCTCTGACTGCTGTGCATCCATCACCCGGGTTTCTATATTGGTATACCCCATTCTTTTTATATTATCTCTGATCAGGGATACCTTATACTCCGATAAGTCCCTGGCAATCACTTTTCCCCTGCCTTTTAGCTTTTCAGCTATATGCATGGACTTTCCGCCGGGGGCTGCACACACATCCAGCGCCAGCATTTCCTTTTCCCGGTCAATTCCTGCAGCTTCTGCCACCAGCATACTGCTCACATCCTGTACTGCAAAATACCCTTCAGAAAAACCGGGCAGATTCCTTACTCCCTCTGTGCCAAAGAGCTCATAGGCGTAAGGCAGATAGGGATGCTCCTTTGCACAGACACCGGCCTTTTTAAGTGACAGAAGCCAGCCTGCCTTTTCCTGCACCCCAAGGCTCTCCTTTAGACGTACACTCACAGGATGCTCCTTTAAAAGCCCTTCCAGTATATGACAGGTCTTCTTATTCCCATAAAACGCAAGCCACTTATAAACCAGCCACTCAGGCATCGAATACCGGATCGAAAGATATTTTACCTGGTCTTTTTCTCTGTCCGGATAAGGAATCTTCTCCTTTTCCCTTTCAATATTTCGAAGCACACCGTTTACAAAGCCCGAAAGTCCCTTTAACCCCCGTTTACCGCAGAGTTTTACCGCCTCGTTGATAACAGCCCTTGCAGGAATACTTTCCATAAAAAGGAGCTGATATACGCTCATTCTGAGCAAATTTCTTATAAGCGGCTTCATTTTGGAAACGGGTACCTTCGAAAAGAGATTCAGAATATAATCAATCCGGATAAGCTGCTCCAGGGTGCCTTCCGTTACTCTTTTCACGAAGGCCTTATCTCTTGGAGCACTATAATTATATTTATCAAGCACATCCCTGATTACCAGATGGCTGTAAGAACCCTTTTCCAGAATTTCCATTAACATATCCAGAATCAGTTCTCTTGTATTTCCCACTGCGAAAATCCTTTTCCCTTCCTAAACAACAGATGTCAGACTTTGCCGGACATCCTTATGTCAGCAAACGCTGCCGCGCTTCGCGGGCAGGCTTATTACAATTATCCCGTGTCAGTTCCCTGGTACTCCGTACTAGTCCCGCCTGCGGCTGTTGCTAAGATAAAGCAGCCGCAAAAGCTGCAACAGGGATGAGGCCGCTGCCGCTACATAAGTAAGGGCCGCTGCCCCTAACACACGCCTGCAGTCATTCACCTCATCATTTCCTAACATTCCATAATTCCCAAGCATTTTTAAAGCTCTGCCTGAAGCATTAAATTCTACCGGCAGAGTGACAATCTGGAACAGTACCGCAAAGAAAAACACCCAAACGCCAATCTGTGCCAGTGAAAAATACCCTCCACCCGGCAGGCGGAATCCAATCCCTAAGATAATTCCCAAAATTACCAGGGGAAGTCCCAGTTTAGAACCAATATTCGCTGCCGGAACCAGCATGGCGCGGATCTTAAGCGGGGCATATCCTTCCTTATGCTGAAGCGCATGGCCGCACTCATGGGCAGCCACTCCAATGGCGGCCACCGACCGGGATCCATATACGGAATCTGACAGCCTCAGCACCTTATGGGTGGGATCATAATGATCGGTAAGATCCCCCGCAATATGCTGGATCTGCACATCGTTAATACCCGATAGCTGTAAAATTCTCCGGGCTGCCTCCGCTCCGGTCATGCCGCTGCGCGAACGCACTTTGGAATATTTTCTATAGGTGCTGTTTACCCGTGAGCTTGCCGCAATACATAAAACCGCACCAATAATTACCAAAATATAAGTGGGATCAAAAAACATTTTTATACCTCCTGTTCAGCCAAGCTTAAAACCGGGGACAATCTCATACCCCAAAAGAAACTCCTTCACTTCCATACGTCTTTTTCCTTCAAGCTGCAGGGAATAAATCCGAAGGCAGCCATCACCTGATGCCACGTCAAAGAAATCCTTCCCTGCAAAAACCACCTGTCCCGGCTCATAAAAAGTTTTCTGCGAAAGCGCTCTCTCCTTATTGCCCGCATCTTCTTTTACCACATCCGCTTCCCAGATTTTTAAAGTCTTTCCTTTATAAATGGTGTATGCACTTGGCCACGGGTTTAATCCCCTTACCAGACGTTCAAGTGATACGGCGTCCTTTTTCCAGTCTATCAGTCCCATAGACTTATCGAGCTTGCCGGCGTAGGAAGATAAAGCTTCATCCTGCTTTTCAGGAATCAGCTCCCCCCTCTCAATTTTAGGAAGAGCCTCCACTATCAGCCTTGCCCCTGCCTCCATCAGCTTATCATGAAGGCTTTCTCCGGTTTCCTTTGCTTCTATCAAAACCTTTTCTTTCAAAAGCATGTCCCCGGTATCCAGACCTTGGGCCATCTGCATAATCGTAACCCCTGTGTATAGCTCACCATTAATAATCACTCGGTTTATAGGCGCAGCCCCCCGGTAGGCAGGAAGGAGTGAGGCATGAATATTAATGCATCCAAACCGGGGCATGTTCAGCACTTTCCGGGGCAGGAGCTGTCCGAAGGCCGCAACTACAAAGATATCTGCAGGGTAACGGGAAAGCTGCTCTATAGCATCTTCCTCCTTTATTTTAACCGGCTGAAACACCGGTATACCATATTTTAAAGCACAATTTTTTACAGGACTCATCTGCACTTCCCTGCCCCGCCCTCTTTGCTTATCCGGCTGGGTAACCACCGCGCTCACCTCATGCCCGGCTTCTATAATTGCCTTAAGCGGTCCAACCGCAAAATCCGGAGTACCCATATATACAACCTTCATTATTTATCTCCATTTCTTTTTTAGTCTTCTTCCTCTAAATCCTCAATATCCATGAGGGGACCTTCCACCTTTTCCACATACAGGTGCCCTTCCAGATGCTCTAACTCATGGCAGATTGCCCTGGCAAGCAGTTCCGTTGCCTCCATCTCAAAGGGCTTTAAATCTATGTCATAGGCTTTTATCTTCACATAGTTGGGTCTGGTCACAACGCCTGTTTTCCCCGGAACGCTCAGACATCCTTCATTTCCGCTCTGTTCCCCGCTGGATTCAAGGAGTACGGGATTAATCAGCATAATCGGTTCATCCCCTGTCACATCAATGGTCACTATCCTTTTTAAAATTCCCACCTGCGGTGCCGCCAGCCCTACGCCCTCAGCCTCATACATGGTATCAAACATATCGGCAATTAATTCTTTCGTACGATCCGTTACTTCTTTTACCTCCTTGCAGATTTTATTAAGTACCGGATCTCCAATTTCTCTTATGTTTCTGATTGCCATTTTTCCTTTTCCTTTCCTATGCTTTTAATCTGTCCCACTTTCATTTAAGCGCCTCAGGCACCGCTTTTCACCGTAATTAATACAGCGATAAGTCAAGCCGGCAGCCCCGCTGCAGACAGCGGGGTATGTAGCCTCGCGGCATCCGCCAAATGTCTATGAGATGTCTTGCATCTCTATGCGACATCTTGCATCTCTATTAGCAGACGCCTGGCTCATTGCCCGCAAAAATCAATAACTGTCTATCGGATCAAAATCAAACTGTACGCTTTCCTGTTTCAGTGCAAGGGACTGCACATATGCCTCTATTTTATCCTTTACCAGTGTCAGTTGTCCATAGTTAAATGCCTTGCAATAAATCACATACCGGTAAATGTCATTAATTTTTCCAATGGAAGCCTTTGAAGGGCCAATTATCCTGACATCCTTCCCCACAAGCTTTGCGACTCTTGCGGCAAGGGTTTCCCCACGCTTTTCATCCAGCGAAGATATCATCACTGCCATCATATGGGCGGCAGGGGGATAGTTTCCAAGTTTTCTGTAAAGAATTTCTTCCTCATAAAAACTCTCATAATCCTGACTGGCTGCCCGAAGAATGCTGTAGTGCTCAGGGCGGTAGGTCTGTATCACCACTTCTCCCGGCTTTTTCCCCCGCCCGGCCCGCCCGGCTGCCTGGGCAAGAAGTTGAAAAGTTCTCTCTCCTGAACGGTAATTGCTGTCATTTAAGGATAAATCCGCCGCCAGCACACCAACCAGCGTCACATTATGAAAATCATGGCCCTTGACAATCATCTGCGTGCCTACCAGCACATCCGCTTCCCCGCTGGAAAAGGCGGTAAGAATCTTCTCATAGCTGTCCCTGGTACGGGTTGTGTCTGCATCCATCCGAAGTACTCTGATGCCGGGAAAGTTTTTATAAAGCTGCTGCTCAATCTGCTCCGTTCCTGCTTTAAATCCCAGCAGGTAGGGTGAACTGCAGGAAGGACATTTATCCGGTTTAAGTATTTCATAGCCGCAATAATGACATACCATTTTATTTTCCAAATGCTGGGACAGGGAAACGTCACAGTGAGGGCATTTCATCACATACCCACAGGACCGGCAGGATACAAAGCCGGCATATCCTCTCCTGTTCAGAAAAAGCATGGTCTGTTCGCCTTTGGTTTTTCTGTCTGCTATAAGCTCCTGAAGCTTTTTACTGAAAATGGAGCGGTTACCGCTTCTTAATTCTTCCCGCAAATCTATAATTGAAACATGGGCCAGCTCTCCCCCCGTTAATCTGCGGGTCAGGGTAAGCAATTCATATTTTCCCTGCTTTGCCCTGTAATAGGCTTCCATGGAAGGGGTAGCCGAACCAAGCACCAGGCTGGCTTTTTTTATCCCTGCAAGATATTCTGCCGTCTCTCTTGCATGATACCGGGGCATTGTCTCGCTTTTATAGCTGCTCTCATGTTCCTCATCCATCACGATCAGTCCCAGGTTGGGAAAGGGGACAAAAAGTGCGGATCGCGGGCCGATAATGACATCAAGTTCTCCCTTTTTTGCCCTCTCGCACTGGTCAAATTTTTCTCCCGGAGACAGGGTTGAATTCATAACCGACACCCGGTCCCCAAACCGTTTGTAAAATCGCAGTAATGTCTGGTATGTGAGAGCAATTTCCGGTATCAGTACGATGCACTGCTTCCCTCTTTTTATCATTCTGTCAATTAAAGATAAATAAACCTCTGTTTTTCCACTTCCGGTAATCCCATGAATCAAATAGGTTTTCCGTGTTCCCTTATCAAAGTCTGAAAGAACTTTATCGCAAATGACCGCCTGTTCCCCGCTGAGCCTTTTGCCCGCTTCCATGTCCGTTTCGATTTTTACCGGATTCCTGTAAAAGCTCTCGCTTTCTATGGCAAGCACACCCTGTTCCTGAAGGCTTTTTAACGTGGCAGGCGATACGTTCAGTTTCCCAGTCACCAGCTCGTAGGGCAGCACCGGTTCTCTGCATAGTTCTTCTAACACGCGTGCTCTGGCGTTTTGATGTTTTCTTTTACACTCTCCTAAAACGGAGCGGGTTTCCTCCGCTGTCAAAAGACGGCGCAGCTTTCTTTTTTCCTTATGCTTCACAGACCTTTTTACAGGCAGCACCGTCTTAAGGGCTGCAATCATCGTGGAACCATAAGTCTTTTTCATCCATGCGGCAAGCAAAATGGCATCCCTCTCTACCGGGATACCCTGCGCTGCAATCTCCACAATTTCCTTTTGCTTTTCCTCCGGAAATTCCGCCCGTTCCGTCACCTCAATCACATACCCGCTTCGCAGATGATTTCCCTTTCCAAAGGGAATCAGCACGCACATCCCCGCTGAAATTTTCCCCAGCAGCTTCTCCGGTATTTTGTATTGAAAGGGTCTGTCAACTTTTTCGTGGGAAATATCTACAATAATATTCGCGTATCTGCCCTCAGTCATGTCTGTTTTTCTTTTATCCGTTTCCTTTTTATTTGTTTATCTGCTTTTCGGAAAAGCGTTTTTCTTCCAGTATTTCCGAAATCAGTACTCTTTCATCCATGGGATATTTAACACCCTCAATTTCCTGATAGTCCTCATGGCCTTTGCCTGCCAGCACAATAATATCACCGGGCTGTCCGTGAGAAATGGCATAGGCAACAGCCTCTTTTCTGTCACAAATTTCTATATATTTTCCCGCCGTCTTTTTTATACCCGCCTTAATATCCTCTATAATATCCTGCGGCTTTTCAAACCTGGGGTTATCCGATGTGATGATCGTAAAATCTGCATAATTTCCACTTACCTCTCCCATCTCAAAACGGCGCAGCTTAGAGCGGTTTCCCCCGCATCCAAAGACGCATACAAGCCTTGCAGGCTTATACTCCCTTAAGGTGGATAACAGGCTCTTAAGGCTCATGGCATTATGGGCATAATCAATTAACAGCGTAAACTGATCCGATACCGGCACCATCTCAATTCTTCCTTTTACGCGGGCCGCCAAAAGAGCTTTTTGGATTTGCGGTATTGCCACTTTAAAATGCCTGCATACAGCAATCGCCGTGAGTGCATTATACACGCTAAACCGCCCCGGCGCGGGCACCTCAACGTCAAAGTCTCCCGGCCATGGGCTTTGTCTTTGCATAAAGCCGTCCGGCGAAACCAAACATCCGTTATTTTCATTTTCCCGGGGAATACGGTCTGCCCTTACCCGGAAAGCTACGCCAAGTTCCCCGGGCTTATTTACCAGTTTTAAGTCCTGCGCATATATATCAATGGAAGAAGGCAGCCATGTGTCCTTTCCCGCATCCGGTCCTTTCGCATCCATCTTACCCTCTCCAAGGCCATAGGTCTCCAGCCTGCAGGTATGATCTTTCAGTACCGCCTCCACATGGGCATCATCACGGTTTACAATTCCCAGCCTGCACTGCTTAAACAAAAGTCCCTTACACGCCTGATATTCTTCAAAATCCGCATGTTCATTAGGCCCTATATGATCCGGCTCTAAATTGGTAAAAATGCCAATCTCAAAAATAAAACCCTGGGTTCTGTGAAGCTTCAGCCCCTGGGAAGCCACTTCCATTACAACAATCTCACAGCCCGCATCCTCCATCTCCTTAAAGTACTGCTGTAAAACAAAGGACTCCGGTGTCGTGTTGCCAGCCGGAATATGCCTATCTCCTATAATTGTCTCAATGGTTCCCACAAGTCCTACCCTGTAGCCTGCCTGTTCCAAAATAGACTTAATCAGATACGTGGTTGTAGTCTTGCCCTTGGTCCCTGTAATGCCAATCACCTTAAGCCGGTCTGCAGGATGGTCAAAATAAGCCGCCGCAATAAATGCCATGGCATACCTGGTATCCTCCACCCGAATTACAGTGGTATCATACTCATCAGGAAGAGTCACATCTTTTTGCACCACAATTGCCGCCGCGCCTTTTCGGGCCGCCTCCGGGGCAAAACTATGTCCATCCACCTGATAACCGCAGATACAGATAAACATACAGCCTTTCTTTATCTTCCTGGAATCATATACAACCTCCGTTATTTCCCTATCTGCACTTCCCCTCACGCATTCATAAGAAAGTTCTCTTAACAGCTCTCTGCAATTCATACCCAAGCTTCCGCCTCCAAAAATATTTTCCTCTTTCCGCCCCCAAAGCATACCGGAAAAATGCTCCGAAAATGTTCAAAAACACAGTCTGGTGAGCGCCTTTTATAAGGATAGCACGATTATACAGTTTTTTCAATCTGATAACTATTATACCCCTGTAAGCTGTTTAGGTTAATATATGGCTGTTTTTTCAGGGTATGCAGGAAACTGTTTAATTTTTTGTTTAGAGGATTTAAGATTTTTATCATAAATCGGACACATTTTAAACACATTTTATCTTTATGATTATATACAAGATAGTTGAACAACTCACTATCTCCCCCCTCATAAGAATGCAAGGCCTCCGGTGATCCCGGAGGCCTTTGCATTACATTTTAGTACCTTATAATCTTCACCTGTTCTATGAGTTCTTCTGTCTTGTCCATTGGGATGACCGCACTTTCTAATGTGGTGGCATTTGCTGCAGAAACCCCGACACAGAATTTGAGCAGCTCTTCATTGCCCATTCCCTGTTTCTCGGCCACAGCAAAGGCAGCCACTACGCTGTCGCCACAGCCAACCGTATTGACAGCCTTCACCTCAGGGGCCTTTGCATACATGATTTCCCGGTCATTGATGTACAAAAGACCTTTTGCTCCCATGGAAACCATCACATGATTAATTCCCCGTCCGCCGATTTGAAGGGCAGCGCCTATGGCATCTTCCATCCTTTTAATCCTTCTGCCGGATAATACTTCAAGCTCTCTGATATTAGGCTTTACCATATAAGGGCAGGCATTAATACTTTCCTTCAGATAAATACCGCTGCTGTCCAAAATGACCTTCTTACCCTTATTTTTTGCCTGCAGAATCAAATCATAATAAACGGCAGCAGGCACATGCTCCGGCGCACTGCCTGAGAGTATCACCAAATCGCTGTCAGCAATTCCCTTATTAAAGTCTTCAAAAAAGGCATCTAATTCTTTTTCCCGTATATCCGGCCCCGGCTCTAAAAGCTCCGTCACGTAACCGTCCTGGGACAGGATATTGATGTTAACCCTGGTTTCTCCGTCTACATAAGTAAAAAGGCATTCGGCGCCAATTGATTTAACGTAATCTTCTATAAATTTACCTGTGTAACCTCCCAAAAACCCCAGCGCACGCACGGGATAACCATACTGGCGAAGCACCTTCGTCACATTGATCCCTTTCCCGCCTGCTATATTTTTTACACTGTCAATTCTGTTCACCTGCCCCAGAATTAATCTGGCCGCAGTAAAGGTTTTATCCTCCGCCGGGTTTAAAGTCACAGTTGTTATCATATCCGCATCCCCCTTTCTGTTATGTATTTATTTAAACGCCAGTTATAAAACACATGCGTTTTTTACAGCAGGCCCCCTTGCAAAGTAAAGCTGACATCAGCAGTAGTGCTGCATAACAATCTGTATGCTCTCCCTCCCGCCATAAGAGTTCAAATCAGGATAGTAAGCCATACTAATCGTCATTTCCCCGGTCCGAACCCCTTCCACATATAATTGCCTGGCCAGAGTATTCCCAAAACGCTCATTTAAAAACACATCAAATTTTTCTAAATCCCCAAAATATATCATTTCATACCGATTGTTATTTTCATCTGCTATCTGATATTTCCCTACATTTTTATTTTTCCCTATCTTTCTGCCAGTCAAAAGGCTGATCCCTTTTCTTGCAAAGAGAGGTTTGGGGTTCCCCACACCAAAGGGCTCTAAAAAGGACAATTCCTTTATGAAATTACGGTCTGCAAAAGCCAGCGGCATGGGAACGTCAATATGTACGATTTCTTCAAAATCCTCCTCTGTCAGTTTGCAGTTTTCATTCAGCTTTCTTCTGAACAGTTCCACCGATTCCTCATCTGGCAGAGAAAGGCCTGCCGCCATTTTGTGGCCTCCAAACCGGGTAAAAATTTCTTTGCAGGCACTCATCTCCTCGTACATATGATACGTCTCTATGGAGCGGCCGCTTCCCTTAATGCCCTCATCCCCCTTTGTCAGCACGAAAGCAGGTTTCCCATATTTTTCCCTGATTCTGCCTGCAATAATGCCGGCAAGGCTTTCGTGGCATTCCGGCAGATAGATCACCAGCACCTTATCCTGTATATTCTTATTTTCCAACAGCCCGACTGCTTTTTGTACCCCTTCTTCCGTCATTTGTTTGCGGCTCTCGTTCAGGCTTTTTAAATCCCCCGCTATAGTGACTGCCTCTTTAAAATCCCCTGCCTCAAATAAGGCCAGAGCCCGCTTTGCTGTATCCAGTCTTCCTGTCGCGTTTATGCATGGTCCGATAATAAAGCCTGCATGATATGGGCTTAAAGCTTTATCTTCCAGCCCGTTCACCACAAGAAGCGCCCGCAGTCCGGGATTACTGGTGTTATTCATTCTGGCCAGTCCTTTTTTTACAATAATTCTGTTTTCATCCCTAAGCTCCATCACGTCACATACGGTTGCCAGTGCTGCGAAAATCAGTAATTCATCCATAATGGCATGGTATTTTCCCTGATTGGACTGTCCATTCCCAATTCGGTCAAAAAGCGTCTGGACCAGCTTAAATGCCACCACTGCGCCGCAGATTTGCTTAAAAGGATATCCGCACCCCGGCTGTTTGGGATCCACCACTGCATCAGCCCGGGGCAGGAGGTATATGCGTTCTCCTTCCTTTTCCTCAAAGGGCACCTCATGATGGTCCGTCACCACTACTGTCATCCCCAGCTTTTTAGCGAGCTGTATCTGTATCTGCGCTGTGATTCCATTGTCACACGTGATAATAGTATCTATGCCATCAGATGCCGCCGCCTCAATCAGGCTTTCATTCAGACCATATCCATCCTTAATCCGGTGGGGAATATCTGTATCAGCCTTCCCTCCAAGAGCGCGGATACCGGTCAGTAAAATATGCGTGGAGCAAATACCGTCCACATCATAATCTCCTATAATTCGCAGAGATTTTCCTTCCTGTATCTTACTTTGAATAATCTCTGCTGCCTTATCCATGCCCTTCATCAAAAGCGGGTCGTGAAGATCCTTTATATCGCCGTATAAATACCTCTCAATTTCATTGTCACCGATTATATCCCTGTTTCGCAAAATGCGGGCTAATACCGGCGTAATCCGGTATTTTTCTGCTATTTGATTAAAATCCGCTTTCTTGGCGGCTACCATCCACCTGGCCATCTTTTCTCCCTTCCGAAGCGCTTTGCGCAAAGCCATATACAGCTTACAAGTTTGCGACAGGCAGCGCACCGGATATATTATGCTTATTGTAAACTCGCGGAAATAAAACGTTCCAAAAAGCTGCTTTGCTTTCAGGAACGCTTTATTACAATAAGCTGGCTCGCAAAGCGTGGCAGCGTTTGTTAACATAAGGATGACTGGCGAAGCCTGGCATCCGTTGTTTATTATATCAGATTTTACTTTAAAAAAAACTACTAAGCTGTTTTTTTCTGTGGGAATACCTTACGAAGCACCAGCCATAAAGCGCCTGTGATACATACGGAAGAATAGGTACCGCACAAAATACCTGCCATAAGCGGCAATGCAAACTCTTTTACAGAAGATACACCGAATACATATAATGCTGCCACCATAACAAAGGTAGTAAGAGAGGTAAATATACTTCTTGAAAGAGTCTGGGTGATGCTTTCATTTACCATATCATCCAGGGAATCCTTCCGCCCCATATTGTGCATATTCTCACGGATACGATCAAATATAACAATGGTTGCGTTGACAGAATATCCTACAATCGTCAGCATACATGCAATAAAGGTGTTACCTACCGACACCTTAACGATAGCATAGAAGGCAAGCACTACCAGTACATCATGAATCAGTGCAATCACAGAACTTGCCCCAAAGCGGATATCCTTAAAGCGGAACCAGATGTAAACCAGCATACATAAAGTTGCAATTACAACTGCCTTAACCGCATCCGTCTTCATCTCATCGCTGATAGTTGAGCTGATGGTCTCCGTGGTAATTTTGTCCGCCGCAACTGCAAAATTATCCACCATCACGCTTTCAAAGGTATCTCTTTCTTCTGTGCTCAAAGTACGTGTCTTAAAGATTACTTCGTTGGTGCCTTCCACCTTCTGGGTCTGTACATTACCGTCTCCTGTAATCTTTTCGATCATCGGAACAATTTTCGCGTCAATATCTGCAAGAGGCATGTCCTCATTGAAAACCACATTTGTAGAAGTTCCTCCTACAAATTCAAGGCTGTAATTAAGTCCGGCGCCTGTCTGGGACTTATTGATTCCCATAAACACAAAGCCCGACAGAATTGCCAGAACGGATATCCCAAAGAAAACCTTCTTTCTGGAAATAAAGTTAACCGCATTTTTCTCTTTCGCGCTGCCGTACCATTTCACGTTCTGCAGCCCCATCGCATAAAAAGCCTTAAGCAAAAGCTTCGTAATTACCATGGCCGTAAACATGGAAAGCACAATACCAAGCGCTAATGTGGCTGCAAATCCCTTAATAGTACCGGAACCCAAAATCCCCAGCACAAAAGCAGCAATCAAAGTCGTAATATTTCCGTCAAAAATAGCGGAGGCCGCTTTCTTAAAGCCTGTGCCAATGGCTGATTTCACGGTTTTGCCCTTTGCAATTTCTTCCCGGATTCTAGCAAAAATAATTACATTTGCATCTACTGCCATACCAATTGAAAGGATAATACCTGCAATACCCGGCAGAGTCAGTGTTATCTCAAAGGCATCCAGCAAAATTACAATCAGCTCTACATAAAGGGCAAGGGCAAGGCTGGCAGCAAGACCCAACAAATGATAGACAGCAATCATAAAAATTACTATAATGGCAAAGCCCACAGCCGCGGCCTTAATGCTGGTAGAAATAGCCTCCTCGCCAAGCTGGGCACCAACTATCTTGGAATGCAGCTCCTCTAACTCTAACTTAAGCCCTCCGATACGGATTGTCGAGGCGAGCTGCTCTGCTTCCTCATAAGTAAAACTTCCTGAAATCTGCGCTGAGCCATCCATGATAGCCGCATTAACATTAGGTGCACTTATAATTGCTCCATCATAATAAATTGCAATGGATTCCCCATTCTGGAAAGCCTTGGTGGTTGCCTCGGCAAACTTGGCAGCGCCTTCTTCCGTCATGGTTAAGTCAACCACTTCCTCACTGTTCTGCATCTGGTTGGTAATGGTTCTTGCCTGGGCAGTTTTAACATCTGTA
This sequence comes from Parablautia intestinalis, assembly GCA_003612395.1. GTDB lineage: Bacteria > Bacillota > Clostridia > Lachnospirales > Lachnospiraceae > Suilimivivens > Suilimivivens intestinalis. Next base: position 22,516 of record RAYQ01000016.1, on the reverse strand, counting down.
CCTAACAGCACAATTGAACCATCTGCTTCCAGATCCTCAATAGATTTATACAAAGTGTAAACCGGTTCCCCTGTATCATCTACTCCCATCAGTGCATAGTTTAAATTTCCATCAGGGTCATGTTCCGCTATAAAATACAGGGAACCAGGTTTTCCCAAATCCTCCAAAATAGCATTGGCATCCGATACGCCGGGAATTTCAATATTGATTCTGTCCGTCCCTTCCTTATACACCACTGCCTCTGTGCTGTAGCCTTCCACACGCTTTTGCAGCTTGTAAATCGTATCTGCCATGTCCTCATCACTGGGGGCCTCATCTCCCACCGCCTGATAAGTGATACTCACACCGCCTTCCAGGTCCAGCCCCAAATTGATACTGGCAGCAGAGCCGGATCCTTCAGCTCCAATGCCGACTGCGGCGGTGTAGCCAAATCCGGCAAGAAGCATCACAAACACCGCCAAAATGACAATTGCCTTATTCTTCTTCATCCTTTTCCTCCATTCCGAAGCAATTTATTTAACTTTATCTTCTCCTTCCAGGTCAGCCAAGGCTGCCTTTATCATGATTGCGCACTCAATACGCTTTCTTTGAAGCTCACATCCCAGTTCATAAACATCGTCAATACGTCCATGGAAATTGTAGGAATTAGCCGCGCATCCGCCGCTGCAGTAAAATCTGGCAAAACAACTTCTGCACTTTTCTTTCGCATAGACATTGCAGGATTTAAAATTATCTCTTATGTCTGTCCTTACAATACCCTCGTCCACATTACCCATGAGAAATTCTTCCTGCCCTACAAACTGATGACAGGGATACAAATCTCCCCAGGGCGTCACTGCCAGGTACTCTGTTCCCGAACCGCAGCCCGAAAGTCTCTTGGCAACGCAGGGTCCACCCTCCAAGTCTATCATAAAATGGAAAAAATTAACACCCTTTCCTTCTTTTCTTCTATTTAAAAGTTCCACCGCCAGATGATCATATTCCTCCAAAAGCGCCGGGAGATCTTCCGGTCTTAACGCATAATCATCCGAAGGCTGTGCCACAACGGGCTCTACGGAAATCTGTTTGAAGCCCAAATCCGCCAGATGGGCCACATCCTTTGCAAAATCCGGATTATTCCGTGTGAAAGTACCACGCACATAATAGTTCATCTGCTTTCTGCTTTCCGCAACTGTCAGGAATTTAGGAACAATTGTGTCATAGCTTCCCTGTCCCCCTCTATAGGGACGCATCAGATCATTGATTTCTTTCCTGCCGTCAATGCTGAGGACTATATTGGCCATTTCCCGGTTGGCAAATTCCATTATTTCGTCATTCAGCAAAACGCCGTTAGTGGTCAGGGTGAAACGAAACTTCTTATGATAAGGCTCCTCAAGACTCCTTCCATAAATCACCAGTTCCTTCACTACCTGCCAGTTTAAAAGAGGCTCTCCACCAAAAAAATCCACTTCCAGATTCACCCGGTTACCGGAATTTTTCACCAGGAAATCTAATGCCTTCTTTCCCGTTTCAAGGCTCATAAGCGCGCGGCGTCCATGATATTCTCCCTCCCCAGCAAAACAGTATTTACATGCCAGATTGCAGTCATGGGCAATGTGCAGACACAGAGCCTTCACCACAGTTTCCCTCTTCTTAAAATCTACTATATAATTCTCATAAATATCAGGGGCATAAAGCATCCCTGCTTCTTTCAGCTCCACAATCTGTGAATAAGCATCCAGAATATCTTCGGCAGCATATTTATCTTTCAGATCAGCTAAGATTCTGCCTTTTATTTCCTCATCTTCACAGCCGTTATTCTGTAGTTCCTCCACAAGGGGAATCACATCATATACCACCTCGTCCACAACATGTACGGAACCACTGTTCACATCCAGCACAATATTGTAGCCGTTATTTTTATACTGATGTATCACTTTAACCTCCATGCCATTCGCACTCCGCGGCAACCCAAATCCGGACGTCAAATACCTGCTTTTAGCATTTCCCGCGCCGGTTTTCCTTTTTTATCAGTCTGAAGGCTCTCCTTTCGGACGCACAATAAGCAGCGGCACAAGGCCGCTGCTTATACTCGCTATCCTATTTTCCTGCTCCCCGGACTTTTCATCTGAAAACCGCTGTTTATTTTACCTTTTCACAGCTCTGATTTCCTACCGTACAGGAAGTCTTGCAGGCTGACTGACAGGATGTCTGGCACTCACCGCAGCCGCCCTTTTTCATAGATTCCTTTAAGTCTCTGGTTGCTAATGTTTTAATACGTTTCATATCTTAATCCTCCATGTTACCGGCACCTTCCAAATCGGGGCACCGGGTACAAAATTTTTGGTATTTTCATATTGATATAGTATAACATAGTTGCCTGCTTTGGAAAAGTATTTTTTTCACTTTGACTGCAGTTCGATTGCAGTATATGTAAAATCTAAGGCAGCGGCAGGCTCTTACCCGTTCAGCTTTCAGACGTATCCCCGCCTTCTTCTGCCCTGTGCTTTGCATCCCCGGCAGGATTTTCTTCCGTTTCTTCTTTATTCGAATTCTCCAAAGGGATATCTTCACCCTCTGTTTTTTCGGGCAGAACCATCATAACCTGCAGGATTCTGTTCTGGCTCACTCCCTTCACCTGGAAGGTGATTCCCTCCTTCGTGGCAATGATCTCTCCATCCTCCGGAAGGCGATCCAGATTTTCGATCATAAGTCCGCCTATAGAATCATAATCCTCCGATGCAAGCAATGTTCCAAGCTCATCATTAATATCGTTCAGCTTCATACTGCCTGCCACCAGGTAGGTCCGCTCATCAATCTTACGGATAAGTTCTTCCTCATCCTCATCATACTCATCGCGGATTTCTCCCACAATTTCTTCCAGCAGATCTTCTAAAGTGATCATACCTACCGCAGCGCCATACTCATTTAAAACAAAAGATATATTGATACGCTTCTCGCGCATTTCCATCATCAAATCCGCTGTTTTTTTAAACTCATAGGTATAATAAGCCTCACGCATAATATCGCTTATTTTAAACTGCTCTTTGTTATCCACCAGAATAAAATCCTTAATATTGATCAAGCCGATAATGTTGTCCTTATCCTCCTGATAAACCGGGATTCTGGTATACATATATTGTTTAAAAAGTGCCAAAACCTCATCATAGGTAGCTTTCTCGTCTACGGCGGTCATGTCAATACGCGGTATCATGATGTCCTTCGCAACTGCATCACTGAAATCAAACACATTATAAATCATTTCCCGTTCTTCTGACTCTATAACGCCATCCTCGTGGCTGACCTCCACATAAGTGCGCAGCTCTGTCTCTGTCATGGTGGTTTTTTTGCTGGTATCAATATGTAACAGCACCATAAGAGCGCCTGAGAGCTTATCTACTATGAAAATCAGCGGCGTCATGACCTTCATAATCGCTGATATAATAGATGCGTAAAAAAGCGCTATCTTTTCCGAGTAAATCATTGCCAGATTTTTGGGCACAATTTCTCCAAAAATCAAAATGATAACAGTCAGTGCACCCGTTGCAATTCCAACCGCAAGGTGGATCTTAAGCGCCAGTGTGGTAGCCAACGCGGAAGCAGACAAATTGACGATGTTATTTCCTATTAAAATAGCGCTCAGCATCTTGCTGTACTTATCCAGCACGTTAAGCGTAGTCTGCGCACGCTTATTTCCGTCATCTGCCATAGCCTTAAGCCGCACACGGTTCACTGTAGTGAGCGCTGTCTCCGCAGAAGAAAAAAAGCTGGAAAGCCCCACCAAAATCAATAAAGCAAACAATTGTATGGCACCATCAGTATCCAAGTTAAAACCACTCTCCTTATAAAATATATTTTGCAACATCCAGGCCGTCTTACTTTATAAGCCAGCTCATTGCTCCATTTCACTTAACAGACTTAACCGTATTAAGCATAGGCCGCCTGTAAGACGGCCTATGGAAATATTACAATATAGGGGTATTCTCTGTCAAGTTCGGACATATGATTGTAGTATAAAGAAATTATAAACTCTTTGTAAAAAGAATGGAGGAAGAAATGTTAAAGAAACTCAATCTAAGCGCAAGGATTACCTTCATATTAAAATGTCTGCTTCTATCCTACTTACTTACCACCGGCCTGCTCCTTTTGCTGGCCCTGATGTTGTACAAATTCGAGCTGTCTGAAAAGATCGTATCTATCTGTATTATAGGTATCTACATACTGGTAACCTTTCTTGCCGGTTTCCTTGCCGGGAAACGTGAAGGCAGCCGGAAATTTCTCTGGGGACTGCTTATGGGCTCCCTTTATTTTGCCATACTGGCTGTAGTTTCTATTGTCACAAACCATGGAACAGGAGAAATTTCCGGAAATTTTATCACCGTTTTGATGCTCTGCTGTGGCAGCGGCATGCTTGGAGGCATGATAAGTTGATTCGAGCTGGCCTACGTTCAGCCAGCTCTGAATCCCCTTTTACACATCACCCACGCACAGTTCGTGTACCACTTTCAGTATATCCTGCACGCGTCCCATCTGATTTGGGCTGAAACATTCAAGCACATCTACCATTTTCTCTGGTATCTTGTTACTTTCGTTCCCGGTTAAGATATAATCACTGCTCACATTCAAAGCTCTGGAAATTTTATATAAAATTTCCACCGTAAAGCCTTTCTTCCCAACCTCAATTTCATATAGAAATTTTGCAGATATATCAACTTTCTCTGCAAGTGCATCTCTTGTGTAACAATTGGCCTCGCGCAGACTGCGTATTCTGAATCCTATGTCTTTATATGACATTTTTACCTCCATCCTGAAAGTTTTTAACTTTCCAGTCCTGTTTCTATTTATCTATGGCATGCATGCTTTACCTTTAAAAATTTTAGCATATTTTGTCGTTAAATCCACCTTATTTACTGAATGACCCTTTTATCCTATTTGATTTCTATTTTTCGACATTATTCGCTAATATTCGACACTTTGTTTTGCATTTCTAATTATTCAGTCAAAAATCCATAAATTGTCAAAAAATCGGTTAAAATTTTTTGAAGTAGAAAGGGACACACAATATGCAGGAATTTTTAAAAAAGCAATACCAATTCAGCGATTACCAAATTGCACAGCTCCATTTTACGTTTAAATCAGTGGGTTCTGAGCTGAGTAAGCTCTTATTGATGGCTATTTTCTTTCATGATGATCTTGGAAGATATGTATTTGCAGTGATGGTAATGCTGCTCCTGCGAACCGCTACAGGAGGACTTCATTGTAAGAAGTACATTACCTGCCTTCTGGTTTCTTTTTCTTATATGTTTCTCGCACTTATGGTACTGCCTCTTATAGAAATAAATAAAGTGTTACAGTTGATTTTCTTATTTATATGTATGATTAGTACCTATTATATTGGACCGGTAACTTCAAAGGTTCATCGGCCGTTAAGTGAAAAAAATATTAAACGGGTTAAGTTACAGGCATTTGTGATTATTTTCATTTATTTAACTCTCACGTATATAATGCCTGAGAATCCTTATATGGTTGCCGGGTTCTGGGTTGTTATATTAAATACTTTGCAGCTGGCTGCTGCGAAAATACTAAAGAAGAAAGGAGAAAAATTATGAAGGAGAAACTTGTGAGGCTGTCTAAGCTTATGCTGACTGGATGTATGGCATTGGGGGTTTGGGTTGGATGCGACATTGCAAGTTTAATTTTCTTTGGAGAATATGAATATCCATCAGCGCAATAGTACTTACCAATACAAGTGAATATATTTCTATTTACTTATAATACAATATCATCCCATAGCTATTCTTTAGTTACGGGATGATATTGTATTATCTTTAATTATTTTAAATGACAACCAATTAATACCATCTATATTTATATTTTCACAGCATATATCTAGAGCAAACTCTTTACATATATTCTTAACATTATATAACCCTAGTCCTCGATTTTGTCCTTTATTACTAAAACCTTTTGTAAAAAATTGTTCTATCATATCGTAATCAATAAAAGGGCTTTCATTTCTCACCTCAATTTCAAATCTTTCATTTTCGACTAAAGATACATAAAGTTTATTTATACCTTCCGTCCTTTCGAGCGCCTCAACTGCATTATTTATTAAATCACCAAGTATTTCAACAATCTTATAGATTGGAACATTAACATTTAAATCCATAATCTTAACTTCATAGTCTACCTCTATACCTAATTTATCAATTTCTACGAACTTTCCATATAAAAAGCCTGCTATTATATGATTTCTAGATTTCAAAAGTTTATTAAAACGATTTTCTTGTGTCAAAATTCTACAATAATCATCTTGTGCCTTGACTAGATCAGTATATGTATTATAAATATAATGCTGGCTGTATATTGTATGTATATGATTATCAATCTCATGCTGTCTTAAACGAATATTTTCAATTAATCCCTGAAATGAATCAGCATATAGTTTATGCATTTTCAGCTCTGTTTCAGCTTCTTTTGCCTTCACTTTATATCTCCCTAATTGTTCTGCCAGCACAAATATACAGGATATACTTATAAACAATAAAATTGCCTGATTCAACTCTACTCTTGTAAACTCTTTATAGCTTAAAAGACAATAAACAATTAATGCTATACATATAGCTAATACTATATTTTGGATTTTTTCTTTAGTTTGCAAGTAATTCATAACTTTATAAATTTTACTTTTAGGCAATAATAAAACAATTACTAAGAATGCTAAACAATTTGCTAACAATAATTGATAATCTGTAAACCAGCTTATATCTAAGACATAAAATAATATCAACATAATAAGCATCTGAATTCCACCTATTATAATAATGCTGAAAATTACATTTATTAATATGATTTTTATGTTAAATTTAAACTTTACTCCACAATATAAAATTATTAACATATACATTATCAATGTATATTGTTGTGGTAAAGCATAGTAATTTATCAATGCCATAATAATCATATATATTGCTAAAAAACTAATAGTAGTAATATCAAGCCTAAATTTTTCTCTATATAATGCATGTAAGCAAAAAGTAAAAGATAGCATTTCTAACAACAAACAAACATTCGTAATCATAACCCGTACTCCGCCAACACTTTCTTCTTATAAGTAATTCCAATTTCAACCTTATCATTCGTGCCCTTCATGGTAATAAATCTGTTCGTGGTATCCACATTTAGTATGTAATCCTTATTTACAATGGCACATCTGCTGCACTGCATCAGGCAGTCGGAATCCACCTCATCTATGAGCTGTTTGCAGGTTTTATAAGAAATGGACAGCGTGCCGCCTTCTACCATATGTATGCTAACCGTATGATTGCGGCTTTCCATATAAATAATGTTCTTTACCTTAACCGGGTACAAAATTCCATCTTTTCGAAAGCAAAATACTTCCTCCTCATCCTTGCTGGTGGGAAAAAATAAAGCCTTATCCACAAGCCGCTTAACGCTTTCCGGTGAAAAAGGCTTTTCCACATAACCCAAACAATGTAAATCGGTGTAAGCATACTTAGTGGTATCTTCCAGAGATGTAATAAACACAACGGGTGTAAACATATATTTAGGAATCGTCCTGACTCTTTCTACCAGTCTGATTCCTGATGTGTCTCCCGGTCTCGCGGTATCTAATATAATATCCACCAAGAAAACATCAACTGTTTTTTCCATAAGAATTTTGTAGGCGGCCTTTGCTTCAAATGCTGTGTAAGCCGTTACATCGGCATTAACCTCCAGCACCAGCTTCTTTAACATTTCGCTTTGTATCTTGTTATCTTCAATAATTAATACTGTCTTTTTCATAATATTGTCTTACATTCTGATAAAATATAATATCTGTTCGGTAAGAGATAATATTTTGTTTTGAACAGGTGCTGTCATATTACTCCACAAATCATCTATAATTATGCTTTCTACATGGTCATTATGTAAAATTAAGCTGGGCTTACACCCTGTAACCTCATATATCCGGAACAATAGTTCCACATCCGGACGTGTTTCATTTTTCTCCAATTTACGATATTTTTTTATATTTACACCAAGTTTTTCTGCCATGATCGCCTGTGCCACATCTAATATTTTCCTGACTTCATATAAAACGGAGTACGGGCATTCACCGATTGCACGCATCTGTAATATTTCCATTTCACATTTACATTCAATGCTCAAATTCTGACAGCATTTGCTTAGCCCCTGTTTTATGAACCATGTAACCACACTTAGGACTTCTTTTTTGTAAATCTCCTCCACCTGCTGTAATATGACGTTAAGCTCTGAAGTGCCTTTTTCAAAATTTTTACCTGTAACAAGATAATCTACATCCCAGCCCATACCCTCAAGGCATTCTAATGTCTTGTAGGGCATAACGGTTTTTCCAAGCTCAATCTTACTAAATTGGCTTTGCGTGATACCAAGTGCACTGCTCAGTTCTTCCTGCGTCATGTTTAAATATAGCCTGTACTGGTTCAACCTCCCTAAAAAATCCTCATAACGTTTACGCATGAAATCGTTCCCTCGCGAATCATTTATGTATTGCTATGATTGATTTTACGGGATTAAAGTATTCCCACCTTAGACCTATATTTGACTATTACGCATTGCGTAATAATATTCAATACCGCATATGGAATTTTTCTTTATCGCAAATGCCCTCTTCCGCTGTCTTCCTGCATTTTTAATATTATATCTCCCTCCGGCAGAATAATATTATGTATAATTAAGAGCCTGATATTATATTTTGTATTAATTCACTGCTATTAATACCCTATTTCTGTTTATAGTATTCTCATTCGGAGCACAAAAAATTTCATCTTGTTTAACTTCCATGGGAAATTTGTACGGCAAAACGGCAAAAAACTGCTTGCAGAGGGCCGTCCTTCCAATCAGGTAATAAAAAATAACCGTTTAGCAAACACGGTTATTTTTTATATCATTTATGTAAACTGTCAGAATCAAATTTCTTATTCCATCAGTTATCAGAATAACTGCAGGCATTTCACAGTCACCCGTAAGGCTGCAGGCAAATCCGATTTTACTTATGAGCAAGCCACTTACAATCTGTAAGCTCCATATGAGAAAATCTCGCTTCAAAGGAGGAATCTTCCGGAGAACATGCATATATTCCAAATCTGATTTTCTCTGCGCCCTCCCACATGTGGCATATTCGCATCTGTTTAAAGCTGGTGCCGTCCTGTGAGCACTCTATGCAGTAGTCCGACTCTCTCCTGCTGAAACGATACCACATAGACTTGATGGATGCATCAATATCTGTCGTAGCCCAGTCTGAATATCCATGATTTGTCACGACACTTCCCAGCCTCTGGAATCTGTCATTTTCGTATTCTATTGAAGCCTTCAACCAATTATCGCTGTCAAGATACATTACAATGCCACACTGATCAAATCTGTGCTTACTGTCAAACTCTGTTCTCACCACAAAAGAAAAGTATTGTTCTTCTGTCCACATCTGCAAAACAGGAGCATTATCATTTTGAAATCCATAATAAGTTCTCTGCCACAAATCGGTTCCCGGATCCGTCTGAATTGTAATTCCATCCTCCTGAATGGAAAAAATCTTTGGCTCTCTGATCCATGTTAAATCTGCTAAACTAAAATTCATATTTTCCTCCATTTCTGCGAGGTGAACAAAGTTCACTTTTGCTTTATTGCGCAAAGCCTTATATGGCTTACAAGTTTGTGGATGCAGCGCAGACACAAACTTCAGTACAAATTCTAACTGAACAGGTTCTGTTTCTGAACTTGCTTGGTGTGAAAACCTTACCCCCCCTCCACATCCAGCAGGCAAATCCTGTCATCATATATCCCAGGCTTTGTCTGCAGTGCTGCACCAACAGATATTTTGAAAACTGTCTATAGTATAATGTTTTCTCATATAAAATTCAACATTACAGCAAATCTTTTTTTTCTGCGTTCATGATAGATAACACAGCAAATGTAAACGATACGACTGTCAGAATAACGGGAAGCACCAGATTACCTGCCAGCGAAAAATCGCCGATGCTTGCCTGTGTGAGAAAAATCAGTATAAAGGAAGTGACAATAGCCGCCTTCGATGACTTCATAATCAGTCCAACAAACAATGCAATAAAGCTCATGCTTATGGTCACTACGGATTTCATCAAAAGCTGAATATAAAAGGACGGGCTTCCCATATCAAAGTCTATGAAAAAAGAGGATTGCATACTTTGGGACCCGATATAAATACAGCCATAAACCACCAGCTTGGCCGCTATAAGTGCCGCCAGGCAAAAAAGCCAGACCGCCGCCATTTGGGACGCCAGTATCCTCTGCCTTTTAATCGGATAGGAAAACATCAGATTCATTGTTTTATTTTTATATGCACTCACAATAAAGGAAGCAAGCATAACACTTGTAAAAATTAAAAAACACATGCTTGTAAAAAGCTCAATCGGAGCGGAAATCACATTCATCCCCTCTGCAGCGTCCAAAGTACCATCCGGATCTTCCGCAATCCCCAAAAAGGCCAGCGCAAATAGAAACAGACACAAAAATGCCGTCATAATAAGGACTTTCAAGGTATACTTTTTTATATTATTTTTCTTCCATTCCAGTTTAATAAGTTTCAACATTATCTTACTCTCCCTTCTGTCAGCTTCAAAAAATAATCTTCAAGGCTTTCTGATTTTTTCCCTATAGAAATAATCTCCACTTCATTCATTGCCAGTGTCTTTGTGATCATTTTTGTATCAATCCCGGTATCGTAAATACGGATATTTCTTTCATCAGTCACCTTAAAATTTTCCAATCCCAGTTTATCTGCCAAAATATATGCTGCTTTTTGGGGATTCTCAATGGCAAGCTCAATATATACCGTATTTTTCTCCGCAATCTCCGACATGGGAATTTCTTTCATGAGATTTCCATGGTGAATTACGCCAATGGTATCTGCTATGCTTTCCACTTCGGAGAGCATATGGCTTGAAATCATAATTGTGATTCCATATTCGCTGCACAGCATCCGAAACAAATCCCGAAGCTGTTTCATTCCTGCCGGATCCAGTCCGTTTGTGGGTTCATCAAGTATCAAAAGCTCCGGCCTGCACAGAATTGCACGAGCTATTCCCAGACGCTGCTTCATGCCAAGGGAATAGCTTTTCACCGGCTTTTTTGCTTCCTCTGATAATCCAAGCATCTCCAGGGTATTTTCCACACTTTCAGGCACATAATAACCCATGTATTCACAATGAAGCTCCAGATTATCCTTTCCGCTCATATGCTCATAAAAGCTGGGAAATTCAATCATGCTCCCCATTCTTTTTAGTACTTCATAAGAGGTGGGTGTAAGCTTATCTCCAAACAGCCATATCTCTCCTTTTGTTGGTTTCCAGAGGTTTGTGATCATTTTCATCACTGTTGTTTTCCCGGCTCCGTTCGGCCCTAAAAATCCGTAAATCTCCCCTTTTTTTATGTGAATATTTACATTTTTGACCAAATCCTTTCCGTTAATGGTTTTTGATAGTTCATTTGTCTGTAAAATATTTGGCATATTCTCTGCCCCCTTTCCAAAAACCATTATAGCACCCCCGTTTTTCAAAACCTTTGCACAATTCTTACGAATTTCTTTCGTTCATCTGTAGAAATTATAATAGTAACAAACGCCGCCGCGCTTCATAAACCAGCTTATTATAGCAAATGCTGCTTTGAGCCCCGGCTTATTGTAACAAAAGTTCTTTAATATAAGATTTTTTTCAATATAAGCGTAAACACTGTCTTTACACCCGGTTCGCTTTCCAGGACAATATCTCCGCCCATCTGTCTGGCAAGATTCTTTGCAATGGTAAGTCCCAATCCGTTCCCCTGTATCTCTCTGTTTCGTGAATCCTCCATTGTATAAAGTCTTTCAAATACGCTCTTTGCAAACTGCTTTTCAATCCCCTTTCCCTTATCCACAATATCAATATAGATTTCATTTCCATCTTCCCGCAGAAAAAGCCCTATGTATTTTCCATCGCTTCCATAGCGTATTGCATTTGACAGCAGATTGTTTAATATCCGGTTTATGGACTCCTTATCTCCCTGCACAAAATAATTCTGTTCCGGAATAGAAAGCTCTACAGTAAATTCCTTTGAGATCAGCAGCTCATAAAAGTCGAGGACATTTTCTCTGCACAGCTCGCCTATATCAATTTTCATTATTTCAACATTTAAATCCCCGGCTTCAAGCTTTGCCAGCGTAAAAAACTGGTTTATCAGCTCCATAACCTGTCTGGCTTTTGTCTCAACCTTTTGCAGCATTTCATCTTCTTTATTTTCCATCCTAGTGATTTCAAGATAACCTAAAATAACTGTTAGCGGTGTTTTAATATCATGTGAAATGTTTGCAAGCATTTTCTTAGTGGATAACTCCTGCTTTCTGTAATCTGCTTTTACTTTTTGTCTGTCAAGGAGCATCCGGTTAATCTGTCCGCTTAAGCTTATCAGCACCTTATTATCCGTAAAAACCATGACTTTCTCATCACTGTCCTTTTCTAAAATCTCCGACAGCTTTTCACTTATTTTTTTCAGTTTATCCTGAATGCCTCTGCCAAACACAAACTGCTGGTAGCATACGACTACAAGCAGCAAAAGGACCATGCACATCAGAAAAAATATAATCGATTTATCGCTCATCTACACCTCTCCCAATTTATATCCAATCCCCCATACTGTGGTAACATACTTCGGCTCGCGGGGATTGTCCTCTATTTTGTTGCGAAGTCTGCTAATGTGGACATTTACCGCATTCTCATCTCCAAAATAGGCATCCTTCCATACAGAAGAATAAATTTGTTCTTTGGTGTAAACCTTTCGTGGATTTGTCATAAGAAGTTTAAGAATTTCAAATTCCTTTGCCGTCAGTTCAATCTTCCGTCCTCTTTTCAGAACGGAATAATCATTTGTATCTATGGTAAGTTCTCCCCTTGTTATGCTGCATGCCACGCTCTCTGATTCCGCAGCGCCGGCCGCATACTGTGTACTCCTTCTGATATTTGCTTTTATTCTGGCCAAAACCTCTGTCACGGAAAAGGGCTTTGTCACATAATCATCCGCCCCAAGACCTAAGCCCAATGACTTGTCGGAATCCGTATCCTTTGCCGATACGATAATGATTGGAACCATGCTTTTTTCCCTTATGATATTCATCACTTCCATCCCGCTTTTTTTGGGAATCATAAGGTCAAGCAGTACCAGCACATATTCATCTTCAAAAAATTTTTTACAGGCGCTTTCCCCGTCATAGGCAGCCACCACCTCAAAGCCTTCTGTTCCAAGATATTTTATCAGCATATCACTGATTTCCACATCATCCTCAACAAGTAATAATTTCATTTTTCTGTCTCCCTTTTGTCCCCTGTCAATCTGTTCTGCAAAAGCACCGCAATCGGTGTGAACAACAGATAAAGAATGGTTAAAATCACAAAAAATCCAATATCTGCCTCCAAAAATACATAGAAAATATTAAATCCAAAGTGCAGCAGCACCGAATAGAGCAGATTGTTATACCTATCCAAAAAAATATTCATCAAAACGGTTATGCAGGTAATGACAACAATATTCGAAATCACATATGGAACGGCCCGCCAGTCAGTAAAATCTGAATCCACCACCCACAGCAAAGTATGCCAGAAACACCACACCAGGCCCTGGCAGACAGAGGATTTCAGGAAATCATACCTTCTGTTAAATTCCTCCCGCATAAATCCCCTCCACCCCAATTCTTCCCCTGTCGGTCCCGAGGTAAATGAGAGAAAAATACTAAGTGGCAGAGCTGTTGTTCCTAAGTTCATATAGGACAGCATCGGATTTCCCTTAATAACAGAATAGATAAATAGCGATATAACGCTGATTCCAAACGTTAGCACAAAGGAGCATAGCACTGGAAACAGCTTCACTTTGCCGGAAAAACATCTTTTCACAAAAGCAGTTCTTGTCTCATCCGGTCTGAAATGTTTCCAGCCGGCCAAAAGCAGATATGTTGGCGACCATGCAATCAGGTTGCGGACAATCCACATAATGACAGGCGGCGCATGAAAAACCAGGCTTGCTGTACCTGCCACAAAAATAATCAGTGCCCATACCAAAATATAGGAACTGATGATGTATTTTTTCAGATAATTTGATTTCATCGTATTGAACCCCCTTTGCCGATACCAACAAACGCTGGCTCGCTTTTCCAGTCAGATCATCGTAGTCAAATGGACACTCCGGCATGTCTGCCCTATCTGCTGCCCGCGGAAATAATAAGATCACTCTCAATCCCATTTAGTTCAATAATATTCTCTGCATCCGGTATACTGAAATCCCCCATCTGCTTTCCATCTTTCTCATAGGATATGCTTGTGCCAATCCCTTTCGCAATAGCAGTAAAAGCCAGACCTTCCGGAATATGAATTTTTGAAGTTGCCGACACCTGGTTGATTGCCACCTCCCCATTTAAGGACCGGCACACCACTTCCATATCAAGGTTGCAGTTTATCTCAACCGTTCCAACAACATCCTCAAGTGTAATGCCCGGTGTCTTTGTATCAAGTTCTATGTTGTTACACTCCAAAGAGTGAATTTCCACTGCTTGCGCATTAATTGCACACTCTATTTTTCCGATATATGGCATTGGTATCTGGACAAAGATGCTGACCGCTTCTTTTGCCATTTTTTCCGTTACCCCGTTTTTACGGTATACATCCAAATCAATTCGCCCTTTAATGTCATCAATTTTAACCTTAAAATCATTCTGAATCGTGAGTATCGTATTAGATACGAGACGGACACGGATTTTTTCACCCTTATACCCCGAAAGAGTGAATTGCTTTGCCCCGCCAAATTTCATATCATAGCGTTTCGGCTCATCAATATCATACTCCGTAATGCTCTCAAAAAGATACTCTTTCGTTTTTTCGTTCCCGTTTCATTTGAAAGCAGTACATCAATGGAGATATCAAACAGGGCGGAAATTGCCATAATGTTTTCGATGTCGGGGATGCCCGCATCGGTATCACATAGTTAAAGATATTGGTATCATTCAATCAATTTTGCCGATAAAACGGTAGAAGATTTCTACCTCCTGTTCCCGGCTTCCGTCCTCACTCTTGACCGCTTCATGGACAACGATTTTTTCAATCAGCGTATTCAAAAGTTCGGCGGTCAGTTCCGTTGGGTTGACACACTCTTTCATTAAGGCAATCCATTTTTCGGCATCTGCGGTGCTCTGATTTTCAGCGGCAATAGCGGCTTGAAACTGTCCGATTTTTCCGTCCAGTTCCGCCTGCTCGCTTTGGTATTTCCCGGACAACATATTGAAGTTGTATTCTGTGATACGCCCCGCCGCCCAGTCCTCATACATACGGGAAAACAGAGCGTCCACTTCGGCTTTTCGCTTCTCTGTCTTTTTCAGTTCAGCGGCCTGTTTCTTCCTTGCAGCGGCCTGTCCCTTGTCGCTGGCATTTAACAGACGCTTCAAGAGTCGTTCTTCATCGTGCTGTACCAGCCCCGACCAGTATTGCAGACGGGAGAGAACATAGGCGTAAAGCACATCATAGCGGATATAGTGCATAGAGCATTGGCGTGTGCCTTGCCCGTTCTTGCTACAATGATAGTAACCATAGGGCTTGCTGTTCTGCCTGTTCTCTCCGTAGGCCAGTGACCAGCCGCAATCCGCACACTTTATCAGTCCCGCAAAAATCTGCATCGTGCCGTTCTTGCGTTCCCGTCGGCGGCTTGCTATCTGCTCCTGCACCTGCTGGAAAACCTGTTCGCTGATAATCGGCTCCTGCGTGTTCTCCACCCGCACCCATTCACTTTGAGGCTTGCGTATCCTCCGTTTGTTCTTAAAAGAAATATTTGTTTCCCGGTAGTGGATTGTATGGCCGATATAGGTTTCATCTTTCATTATGCTCTTGACCTGCGCTATCGTCCATGCGTAGCTTTTTTCCTCCGACGCCCCCGCATAGATGTTTGCGAAAGTCCCGTCACGCTGGAAGTTGATAAATCCCGGCGTGGGAACCTTTTCCGCAATCAGTATTCTTGTGATACTGGCCGCCCCTCTGCCATGAAAGGCAAGGTCAAAAATCTTCTCCACTATCCAGCGGGTTTCCTCGTCGATTATCAGCTTGTTTTTGATTTCCGGGTGTTTTCTGTACCCGATAGGGGCGTATGCGCCGATACGCTGCCCGGCGGCAAACTTCGCTTTGAAAGCGGTTTTCACCTTGCGGCTCGTATCTTTGGCAAACCACTCATTGAACAGGTTTTTGAAAGGTACAAAGTCGGAAAGCCCTTTCTCTGTGTCCTCGTTCTCCGCAACGGCAATGTACCGCACCCGTTTTTCCGGGAACAGAAATTCCAGATAGTAGTCCATCATCACGTGTTCCCGCCCGAAACGGGACAGGTCTTTCGTGACAATGCAGTTTACTTTTCCAGTGTCTACATCGTCCATCATGCGCTGAAAATCCGGGCGTTCAAAGTTTGTCCCGCTCCAACCGTCGTCTACATATTCCCCGACTACATGAAGCCCTTGCTCCTTTGCGTACTGTTGCAGGATCGTCCGCTGTGTTTCAATGCTTACGCTGTCGCCGTAGTTCTCGTCGTCCCGGCTCAATCTCAAATAAAGTGCTGTGTTGTAAATTGTAGTATTGCAAGGTTGTTTCACCGTAAAAAATCCTCCTTTTCTAAACGAAACAACCCACGCTTACAATACTTTTGCTCTATGGCAATTATATCATAAGCGTGGGTGTTTATCAACGATGTGGTCTTATGCGGAAGCCTCATTTTCCGCTGTATGCCGGACTACATCAACAATCAAATCGCCAAGGGGCTTGCCCCCTGTGGCAAAGTGTTCGGAGATTTTAATACGGGTATTCCCACATACAAAATACTGTGTACCGTTTTCTGCCGTAACGAGTTGCCCGGTCTGTTGTACTAAAATATCGTTCTTGCTTTTTGCCATTCAGCCCTCCATATTCAATTTTCAAGGTACAATGCCGCACAGGGGCGGCGTGAAATTCTGCTTATACTCAATCACCTTTCCTTTGTGTATCGCTGCTGCCGCTTTACTTCCGCCAGCACGTCCGGCGGGATACGGTCAACCAGCCTTTGGATATTCTGCAATTCGCTTTCCATCTTCGCCCGTTCCATGCGGTCTTTCATTTTGCCGTTTTCGCTGGCTCTGGCTCTCGCCTCCAGCTTTTGATTTTCTTCCAGCAGGTCATTGATTGTGACCTTGTACTTCTTCAACTGCCCGGAGAAGTTCTCCATTTGCGGAAACCACTTTTTCAGCATGACAAGGGCTTCTTCTTTCTTCTTCCCGGCGTTCAGCGGGGAAATACTGTCCAGCGTGGCTTCAATCGCCCTCGCCTGTTTGGAGAGATTGACCGCCTGTTTGAAAAGCCGGATAGGGATATGCTTCCGGCCTGTCTTGCTGGCACTCTCCCCACGCTCCAAGTCGGGATATTTCTCCACCATGTAGGCGTGAAAATCGTCCTGCCACTTCGTCAAATTCGCCCGGTTGCCTATGATTTCTTTGGCGCACAGGCGGTTGTCCTTTGTCAGCGGAACGAAAGTTAAATGCAGGTGGGGCGTTTTCTCGTCCATGTGTACTACCGCTGACACGATATTTTCCCGGCCTACCCGGTCAATGAGAAAGTCCGCCGCCCTCTGGAAAAAGGCTTGTATCTCCTTTGGGGACTTGCCCTTGAAAAACTCCGGGCTGGCGGTTATCAGCGTATCCACAAACCGGGTGCTATCCTTGCGTGTCCTGCACCCCGCCTGTTCAATACGGCTCTGAATGAAATGGTAATAGCGTCCCTCTGGCTTGACGATATGAAAGTTGTACTTGCTCCGGCTGGTGTCAATGTCGGGATTGCTGGCGTACTGGTCTTTCTGTCTTTCGTGGTGGGCTTCCAGCGGTCTTGCCGGGTTGCCCTTATGCTTCTCAAATCGCAAAATTGCGTGCTGTGCCATAAACTCCTTTCCCCATTCCTTTCCTATCCGGGACTTTTCCACAGGAAAATCTTAGATAGGATTGGAATGGAATTGATATAAATAAATCTGTTAATCTTTGTATTTCTATCTTCCGTCCGGTTTTCGTACTTCAAGAGGATTGATTATCGTACTCCATGAGTACGGTTTTCAGCCCTCCGGCGTACCGGAACCGGATTTCTTGAAGTCGGTGTTTGGAACCGCTTCATAGGATTTTGGGTAGATACGGTTGGGTTTTCCACAGCCCTGTTTCTGTATCTCCACAAGCCCCGCATACTGCAATTCCCGCAGGGTATTGACCGCTTTCTGCCGCCCACAGCGGAGCAGGGCGACCACCTCGCAGATTGGGTAATACAGGTAAATGCGCCCGTACTCGTCCGCCCAACCATTCTTGCGGGACAACTCCGTCCGGCGCAGGATAAAGGCGTACAATATCTTTGCTTCATTGGATAGGGGCGTAAATGTAGGGGCTTCAAAGAGAAAATTCGGGAGCCGGGTGAAGCTGACCGATTTCTCCGGCTGATGAATATAAATCGTGTTTGTCATAGTGTGCTTTGTGGACAGTTAGAACGGCATTTCCGGGGGGAAGGCGATACTTTATACCACTTCCCCCGGTTCCACTCTCTGGAAGCCTTGTAAATCAAGGACTTTTCCCCGCCTAATTGTCCACGCTCGACCTCCTTTTCCGTTCACTTTCCGCTTTCTGCCGCCTGTGAACTCTGGCGGCGCAGTCCGGGCAGTATTTTGCCCGGTTGGATTTTGGGGCGAACACGCCGCCGCAGACCGAACAGCGTTTCAAGTCCTTTCCCCGAAAAATCTCTGCTTCCAGCGTCCCGTCCTGCGGCAAGACCGACCAGCGGAACCACTTACAGCAGACGGAGAAAGAAATCATCTGCGGGCAGGTATGGCTGTCCCCATCGTCAAGAGCGATACAGTCCCCGCCCTCGCAGTTGCAGCACTCCCGGCGGATAAGGCTGTTTGCCTATTTCCTCTGTGCCGGTGTCATGCGGTAGAGGGAACCGTCCGGCCTGCGCTCTAAGGGCGGCAATCGCTTGTATAAATTTTCTTTCATGCGTTCCTCCGTTTCCTTGCTGCCGCTTTCCCCGAAAAGGCTTCCTGCCCCATTCCTGCGGCGTGTTCCGGCGTTGGCACGCTCCCCGGACTTCGGGACATTTTGTCCCGAAGCCGGCTCGTTGCGGTGCTTCCCATGCCGGGATATTCCTTTTCGGACGGTCATTTTGTTTTCAAGGTGCTGTTCCGAACGTTCGTGAATCCAGTTTATCAGAAAAAAAGGCAAATCCCGGATTGTTGCGAGAATTGCATTTTCCCAAAGTCTATACTTTTGAAATTGCATTTCTGCAATTATCCTGTATAATGGAAACATACGGAGGAGGTGCGTATCTATGGCTTTACCCGGAACACCCGGACAGCGGATTTCAGACCTTTGCAACGGGCGGCATATTCCACAAAAGGAACTGGCAAAGAAAATAGGGATTTCCCCCTCTCAGTTGAGCCGGATCGTCAGCGGGGAAACAAAGACGGTCAGCAGTGATATTCTCATAGGTATTGCGAAAGAATTTAAAGTGTCAACGGATTATATTCTGGGCTTGTCAACGGTAAGCGTCCAAAAGAGTTATGACATATCGGAATTAGGATTGTCCGAGGGAGCAGTCCGGGTACTTGTGACGGGAATGGTAGATGTGGATATTCTCAACCGCCTGTTGGAACATAAGAATTTCCCACGCCTGATAAGCCTGATACAGATTTATTTTCAGGACACAGCGGCAAGGGGCGTTATGGCACGAAACCAGATAATCGAAATGGCAACATCGTCGCTGTCTGATTTAATGCAAGACCGCCCGGAATACCGGGCGGAAGCAAGACAGGATATACAGTTTATGAATGCCCAAAAGCTGGGGGAGCATGAAGCGGAGATTGAGAAAATCAAGAATGTGTTTATGTCTATCCTGCGGGATATAAAGGGCGATATAGACAGCGGGGAGCCGCCGGAGGAACCAGTGACCGCCGCCATGTTTCAAAATATTCAGAACGTCGCACAGGAGCAGAAGCAGGAATTACATACCATTGATGATGTGACGGCGTTGGTTGCGGAACAGCTTGAAAAAGTCATGCCCCTGGACGAGGAAACAAATGAACAATTCCAGCAGTTGATGAAGAAGATGATTGAGAAAGCGGGAAAGTAATATTTTTTATTTTAGATTTCCGAATTGTTTCCGAAATGCCCTCATTTTATTGTCAATTAGAAATAGTAGGGCTATACTTATACATGCAACTGAATATAAATGTCTTCGGGGCAGGGTGACTCTTATGTAACAATATCGGTTCATAAGCAAGAATTCCCGATTGGCGGTCAAAGTCCGCGAGCGTTAAGCGCATGATTTGGTTCAATTCCAAAACCAACAGTAAAGTCTGGATAAAAGAAGATGACTGATATTGCAAAAATCATTATTGATTTATGCCATTGTTAGCATCTGAAAGACAGTTACTTTCAGGTGCTAATTTTATGAGGAGGAAATCTAAAATGAACAACAAAACTAAAAAGATGACAACCGTTGCTATGCTTTGTGCAATCGCTTATATGGTTATGGCAGTAGGAAGAATACCGATTGTTTTGTTTCTTAAATATGACCCTAAAGATGTTGTAATTACTTTGGGCGGTCTAATTTGGGGGCCATTGACATCTTGTATTGTGTCAGTAATCGTGTCTTTTATTGAAATGATGACGGTTAGCGATACGGGTATTTTGGGTTGCATTATGAATATTGTATCTACCTGCTCTTTTGCCTGCACCGCAGCTTTTATTTACAAAAAAAGACATACCTTATCTGGAGCATTATTAGGATTGATTTTAGGAAGTATGGCTATGGTTGCAATTATGCTTTTATGGAACTATTTAATAACACCGCTTTATATGGGCTATCCTCGTGAAGCAGTCGCAAAATTGCTCTTGCCTGCATTTTTGCCGTTCAACTTACTAAAAGCCGGACTAAACGCCAGTATTACATTTTTTCTGTATAAACCAGTAGTAACCGCTTTGCGAAAAAGCGGATTTATTGAAAGCGAGAATGTGAAAAAGAATAATAAGCCAATCGGACTATATCTTATATTCACAATGATAATAGTGACTTGTATTTTGATTGTACTGTCTATGAATGGTCTGATTTGAGGATATGCTGATGAAAGAAAAGAATATATCTTTGTGCGGTAAAGTTGCTCACGGCAGAGGTATTGGAAAACTTGTAGGAAGCCCCACCGCTAATTTAGAAATATTGTCAAAAGAAAATACACCAATACCGGGAGTTTACGCTTCATCTGTTTGTTGGAAAGAGAAAACATATTATGCCGTTACCCACATAGGGAAGCGTCCTACTATTGATAATGACGAAAACATTTCAATAGAAGTCCATTTGCTGAATTTCAATCAAGATATTTACGGAGAAAAACTTCTTGTTGAACTATATATCAAATTAAGAGAACCGCAAAAATTCAGCGATTTATCGGCGTTGTTAAACCAGATTAGACGAGATTGTATAGCAACAAGGGAATTTTTTAATTTGGGTGATTTACCGACTACATTATACATGGATATAGAAAAGCACAAGGTATCAGTTGAAAACACAGAAGTATTTTTATCAACGAAAGAGTTTGATATTTTGTATCTGCTATATTCTAATCCAGACGTTACGTTTAGCAAAGGACAAATTTACCAAGCTGTATGGCATGAATTTTCAAACGACTATTTTCATGCTGTGGAAAACACGATTTATCAAATCAGAAAAAAATTACGTCCATATTTGAACGACATGGATTGTATAAAAACGGTTGTAGGATATGGCTACAAATTTCAACTGAATAGCAAAGCCAGCCGAGCCAGTCAACGGTCAAGATGAACAGCGCATTTCATGCGCCGCCGTTGACAGTCCCGCCCGTCTTTGCTGATAGGCAATCAAGGCGGGAAAGCCTTAAAATGGCTTCCCGCCCATTTCAATTTTGAGAGAAAAACCCGTCTGCTTTTTCGTGAGTGTGTACACAAGTTCGGGACATTTTGTCCCGAAGTCCGGCGTGGGACGAGGGACGGGGGCTTTCATATACGCCCTGTCTGCTGATGAAACCAGTCCTGCGCTTGCGGCTCCACGCCACGCAATCACAGCCCTGTTTTCCTGCCGCTTCAAACGCCCTTGCCCTCCCCGGCGGCAACGGCATTTTCACGGCAACGCCGACAGAGCGTATAACACACTACACTTTGCAAGCAAAGTCGTGTGCCAAAAGGGGCGCTGCCCCCTTTGGATTCCCCCACAAGAAAAGACGATACGCCCCCTCTGCGGGATTGCATATCGTCTTTTCTTGTAATCCAGCCCTCCGGCTGTATCGGTTGAGCAAAAGTTAGCGTGGGTTTTGGTGTGGTATCTTTAACTAAGTGAAACTTCTGTTTCCCATTTTGTAACGTAAGCGTCAAATAAGATAGTGGATAGAAAAATAACCACTACCCCTCTATACTGAAAGGGCAGTGGTCATCGGCACC
>RAYQ01000015.1 GCA_003612395.1 Parablautia intestinalis | reverse complement strand
GCATCTGCCACATTTACTACAGCTAATTCCGAGTAGTTATTGGACTTTAGTTTGAGCAGCAACCTTATCCTTAACTGTAGCCTGATGTGATTCCTGTTCGTCAGACCAGAGATTTGCCTCCACCTTCCTTCAGATTCCTCCTCACGGTGGACACCCTTGGTCTTGGCTGTACCCTTCCCACTACTAGGGCGGATTAGGGACTTTCACCCGTTAGAAACGTGCGCCGCAAGGCGCACTACAAAAAGCCATCCCCGGAAAGGAATGGCTTTTATCCATAATTAAAATTAGAATTTTGCAACATTAACCTTTACACCAGGTCCCATGGTAGAAGTAAGGGTAATGTTTCTTAAATACTGTCCTTTTAAAGCTGAAGGCCTTGCCTTGACAATCGCCTCCATCAAAGCATCGAAATTTTCCTGAAGCTTTGTTTCCTCAAAGGAAGCCTTTCCAATCGGAACATGAATGATGTTGGATTTATCAAGTCTGTACTCAATTTTACCAGCCTTGATATCGTTGATTGCTTTCGTAACATCCATGGTTACTGTTCCGGCCTTGGGGTTAGGCATCAGGCCTTTAGGACCTAAGATTTTACCCAGACGACCTACAATACCCATCATGTCAGGGGTAGCAACCACCACATCAAAGTCCAGCCAGCCTTCGTGCTGAATCCTTGGAACCAGCTCATCGCCTCCAACATAGTCAGCTCCGGCAGCCTCTGCCTCATTTACTTTATCACCTTTTGCAAATACTAAAACTCTGACTGTCTTACCTGTACCGTTAGGCAGTACAACAGCCCCGCGAACCTGCTGTTCAGCATGACGTCCGTCACAACCCGTTCTGATATGAACTTCCACTGTTTCATCAAATTTTGCAACTGCTGTCTTTTTTACCAGAGCAATTGCCTCTGCAGGCTCATATGCCGTCCCGCGGTCAACCTGCTTTGCAGCCTCTAAATATTTCTTTCCATGTTTCATTATCAATTCCTCCTATGGTTCAATCGGCGAAATTACTTACGCGAAGCTCCATTCTCCAAAGGCCCGTAATTTCCTGCCCCGGATATTTGATTCGTTATTAATCCTCTTCGCGTTATCCGCCTCCCACTTTCACAAATTTATTGTTTAATCCTCTACTGTGATACCCATACTTCTTGCTGTTCCGGCGATCATGCTCATAGCAGCCTCAACACTTGCTGCGTTCAGATCAGGCATCTTCATCTCAGCGATCTCCTGAAGCTTGGCCTTGGAAATCGTTGCAACCTTTGTCTTGTTAGGCACTGCCGAACCGGATTTAATATTACATGCCTTCTTAAGAAGTACTGCAGCAGGAGGAGTTTTCGTAACAAAACTAAAGCTTCTGTCTGCATATACCGTGATTACAACAGGGATAATCACATCCCCCTTATCAGCTGTTCTTGCGTTAAACTGCTTTGTAAATTCTACAATGTTAACCCCATGCTGTCCAAGTGCAGGACCAACCGGGGGCGCTGGCGTAGCTTTACCAGCAGGGATCTGTAATTTAATATATCCTTCTACTTTCTTTGCCATTGTGGCACCTCCTATAAATAATGCAATTTCTTCCGTCTCCCTCCGGGACAGAAACTCACTTTTCCGACCACTCGTATTCCTGTCGGGATACGGTTGCATCGTGGTATGGCGCAGAATCACTTCTGCTCCCACAGCCTGCTTTATACAGGCTTACTGTAAAGTTGCTCTATATTTATGCTGACCTAAAGTCTGCTATAAATATCATAATTTTAAGACATTTTTCTAACTTCTGCAAAACTGATTTCCACAGGTGTTTCCCTGCCAAACAAATCCACATTAATAGTCGCCGTCTGTTTGCCGTAATCCATCCGCTGCACCACGCCAACGGTATCTTTCCACACGCCGGCCACAACAGCAATGGCATCTCCTTCCGCAAAATCAACGGAAATATTTTCCGTTTTAATTCCAAGAGGTTTCATTTCCGCTTCCGAAAGTGGAACCGGCTTGCTTCCGGGGCCCACAAAACCAGTCACGCCTCTTGTATTACGGACAACATACCATGTATCATCATTCATAATCATATTAATCAGAACATAACCGGGAAACATTTTTTTCTGGACAGTTCTTTTCGCACCGTTTTTTAATTCCACCACGTCCTGCAAGGGCACACGAACCTCCAGAATTTCTTCTTCCAAATGTCTGTTCTCAATTGTCTTTTCTATATTGGCTTTCACCTTATTTTCATATCCGGAATAGGTATGCACTACATACCAATTTGCCTCTGCCATACAATTACCCTCACTCTACAGACTTGTCAGGAAATCTACACCGTACTGCATCAGGAAATCCAGTACTGCAATCACTGCCCCCAGCACTACCGAAATACATACAACTGCAACGGACTGCTTCATAAGTGAATCCTTGTCCGGCCATGAAATCTTCTTAAATTCAGCCTTTACTCCTTTGAAAAAATCAGGCTTAGCTGCCTTTGCCGCTTTTGCTTTTTTTTCATTTTTAGCGGAATCTGCCATTTTTATAACCATGCTCCCTTCTCAACGTGCAAATATGTGCATCCAGGCACAGCAAAACCATTTATTTTGTTTCTTTATGCAACGTATGGGTTCTGCAGAATCTGCAATATTTCTTAATTTCCATCCTGTCAGGGTGAGTTTTCTTATCTTTCGTAGTATTGTAGTTACGCTGCTTGCATTCTGTACATGCCAATGTAATTCTTGTGCGCATGATTTTTCCTCCAATCTTTTACCGGATTTTGTGCATAAAAAAAAGACCTAAATCTTATCTCGTTTGATAACTATAACATATCCTTTTCCTTCCGTCAATTGAATTTTATATTTTGCGCCAAAATTTTATGCCGATTTTGTGCCAGAATCATTTTAAACCGAAATTATGCTGCATAAGATTATTTGTCCCAAAATTTATGACAAAATCCTATTGTACTCAGACTTTTTCCGTGATAAAATTATTTTATAAATTTTACAATTTTTTTATTTTTTATCTTTACTTTTTAGGCAAATGGAACGAAATATAATGTAGAAGTATTTACAAATCAAATAGGTTTTTACCCGTGTCTACGAAGATTTCTTTATTAGTATTATACAAGGAAGTTTTCCCGCCAAAAGGTGTTGGCGGTACAGGATTCATGGAGGAAAGGAGAGGGTAGCCTATGTCAATGTCATATAATGTATCATCAAAAAGTGTTTATAATCATTATCTTACCACTTATGCGCCTAAAGCCGATACCAAATACGATATGCACGGCAAGCGGGAGCTGCGTAATATTTATAATTCCATCGTTAAATTAAACAAAGACTCACCTTTGTATATCCTGGATTCCAGCAAGGAATCCCGTGAATTTGCTGTTGGCTTAAAGGAAAATGCCAGGGAGCTTCGTAACACCATTGCCTCTCTTGGCGGCCTTGATGAAAGCAAAATGCTTGCCAAAAAAGGAGCTTATTCCAGCAATACGGATATTGCCACTGCTTCTTATATTGGAGATGGTAATACGCAGAATATCGTTCCGCCTTTTGAACTGGAAGTAACTTCTTTAGCTGCTAATCAGATAAATCTCGGGACCTTCCTTCCCAGAAACGAAAAAGCAAAGCTGCCGCCTGACTCCTACTCTTTTGACATTACTGTCAATGATTTAAGTTATGAATTTCAGTATAATATCCGTGAAGGCGAGACCAACCGTGATTTACAAGAACGCCTTTCCCGCCTGATTTCCAATGCAGATATCGGACTGACTGCCGATATTCTGGCAGATGACAAGGGGAATTCTTCCCTGCGGCTTTCTTCCGCCAGCAACGGATTAAGGGATGGTAAGAATTATATATTCCGCGTATCGGATGATCAGACCAGTAAACAATCCGGTACAGTGGATTATCTTGGGCTCGATTATGTGGCAAGACAGCCCTCTAACGCCCAGTTTCTTATAAACGGAGAACCCCGAAGCTCCTCCTCCAACCATTTTTCCATTGGCAAACTGTTCGAGGTTACTTTAAATGGTATCAGCAGCGCAGAAGGAGAAACCACTGAAATCGGCTTAAAAACAGACCTTGACTCCTTCACCGAAAATGTCAGCGGTCTTGTATACGGTTATAACTCCTTTATCAGGGCAGCCGCCGAATATCAGGATTCTCATCCCAAAAGCGGTAAGCTTATAAAGGAAATGGAGCATATATCCCGTAATTATCAGTCAGATCTTGAAAGGATTGGTTTTACCTTTGAGGACAATGGCCTGCTTACGGTAGATAATAATACTTTTAAGCATTCCATATTAAGCAATGGAATGCGCGATCAGGTTTCCACTATAAAGGATTTCACCAATTCTATTTTGTGGAAAACCAATCAGGTTTCCTTAAACCCGATGGAATATGTGGATAAAACCCTGGTTGCCTATAAAAATCCTGCCGGCCACAACTTTCCGGCACCTTATATGACCAGCAATTACAGCGGAATGTTTTTTAACAGCTATTGTTAAATATCTGCGCAATTGAGCAGGGAGGATTTATCTTCCCCTGCCCGCTGCGCCGCCCGCATGTTGCATCATCAACAATATTCCCTGTGCGGGCGTGTGCATCAAATGCTGTCACGCTTCGCGAGACAGCTTATTTATAAAAAAGGAGAATCTCTTAGGATTCTCTTTTTTGTGAGCTGCCTTTTGCAGCATATTGTCATCCTGTTTTATCTCTCCAGCTCTTTTTCTGCCAGGTCAAGAGCCGCCTTAATTACCTTATCCATATCATAATAGCGGTACTGTCCAAGCCTTCCTCCAAAAATAACATTTTCTTCTTTCTGTGCCATTTCCTGATATCTGGCGAAAAGCCTGTTATTCCTCTCGTCATTCACAGGATAGTAGGGCTCCGCTCCCGGCGTCCAGTCTGCAGGATATTCTCTGGTAATTACCGTACCTTCTCCCTGTCCGAAATTAAAATGCTTATGCTCAATGATCCGGGTGTAAGGCACCTCTCTTTCCGTGTAATTGATAACCGCATTTCCCTGGTAGTTATCCGTCCCGGGCATATCTTCTTTTTCAAATTTGAGAGAGCGGTATTCCAGATTTCCCAGACAGTAGTTAAAATACTCATCAATCATACCGGTATAAACAACTTTGTCATAAGAAACCATCTCATCCCCCTTAAGAGCTGCTTCCTTTTGACGGGTTAAAAACTCCTGATACCCTGTATTTAACCTGACCTCAGATTTTGCAAGCATTTTCTCCACAACCGCTGTATATCCCTCTACGGGAATTCCCTGGAATCTGTCGGAAAAATAATTGTTATCATATGTAAACCTGAGCGGCACTCTCTTAATGATAAAAGCCGGAAGTTCCCTGCACTCCCTTCCCCACTGCTTTTCCGTATAGCCCTTGATTAACTTTTCATACACATCGCAGCCTGCTAAGGATAAAGCCTGCTCCTCCAGGTTTTGGGGTTCACCTATTGACAGTCCTTCTATCTGCTTTTTTATAATATTCTTTGCCTCTTCAGGGGTCCTGATACCCCACAATTTACTGAAAGTGTTCATGTTAAAGGGGAGATTATAAATCTCATCCTTATAAATTGCCATAGGTGAATTTACAAAGTGGTTAAACTCCGTAAACTGATTCATATAATCCCAAATTCTACGGTTTGAGGTATGGAAAATATGCGCCCCGTATTCATGCACATGAATTCCCCTCTTCAGGCTGGTATATATATTTCCCGCCACATGCTCTCTCTGATCAATTACCAGGCATGTCCGTCCGTTTTCAGTCATTTCATGAGAAAAAGCTGAACCAAAAAGTCCAGCTCCTACTACCAGATAATCAAAATGCTTACCCATATGGTTTACTGCTCCCTATACTTTTCAAGCTGAACATAATCTTCCATCATTTCAAGGATTTTCTTGCGTCCCTTCTTATTTAACTGAATATAATACTGCATTACTCTGTTCTCCAAAATCTTTTCACCTAAAACTTCTCCTTTTTCAAGGGATGAAAAATCAACCGGGTTCAGACTCAATCTATCACACATGCGGATGACTGTGCCATATGCCATTCCCTCAATGCCTCTGTCTAGTGCTGTCACCAGAGTACTGTAGGGAATCTCCATATCAATGGCAAACTGCCTCACGCTCTTGTACTGTTTCAATATCTCCTGTTTTAATATTTCTGCTTTTGTCATGTTGAAACCTCCTTGTCAGGACTATAGTGTCGTCATATCTCGTCATATGAGGTTAGTATATCACACACTCAATTTTTAGTCACTTAAAAAAATATAAACTTTGTATTAATACGTACTAAAGTACTATTTTTTTTAGTATTTTAACATAAAATAGTGATTTTTCATTGGAACTTTCCATAAGAATTTTATTATGGTATATTAAAATAGCAGAAAGTTTAAGCCAGCGCAAAGCAGAACCTTCAGGATTAATGTTTTTATAGAACTTATCAATTAACATAAGGACAAATAAATATTATGGAAATCTTATTTAGCAGGGCGCAGCACGCTGCCTCAGAGCTGCTTTTTGACGGTGCGGTAAACGGCAAAGTGATCGGACATGCACAATTATATCCTTACAGCGAAACTGTACTGGGACTGAATGGTTTATGGCTCACAGACAGTGGTAAAGAGCTGCTTGAGTATTCCAAATATGCAGAGGCATTTTTCAGCTATCTGAAAGGTCTGGGCTATACGAAACTGTTTTTGATAACGGAAGATTTGGAATTCGGTGAAAAGCTGTCCTTTCAACTGGAGGAATGGGACAACTCAGGGTGGTATCCCAAATATATATATATTCGCACGCTGTAAGGTTTAAACCTGCAAAGCGGCATATCAGAAAGTGTTAAGGTTTGATGCTGCGTCAACTTGCTGCGGTTCCTTTGGCTTGCATGTAGATAAATACTTTGACACTGAATTCTCCACTCCCGGTGTCAATGGCCATTTTCCCATGGTACTTTTTAACCATCCGCTTTACCTCTTTTAGCCCCAGCCCGTGAAAGGCTTTGTCCTTTTTCCGGGTGGGAAAATTGCCTTTACAGTCTTTTACTCTCTGCCCCGCATAAGGATTATTGATTTCCAGAAAAAAAGTTGTATCGTCCGCCTTTATTGCGATATACAGTTTTCTTTTATCCGCATCCAGCTTTTTCACCGCTTCAACCGCATTGTCAAACAGGTTCCCAATCAGAATATTTAAATCTATATCGCTTACCGTAACCTCTTTTCTCAATTCAATTTCATATTCCGCCTTTATCTGATATTTCCCAGCCGCCTCAAGCTTATAGTTTAAGATAGAGTCAATTCCAATATTTCCTGTATTTACTATGTGAGCCGGCTTTTTAATCTCCCCAAGACGCTCACCGCAGTATTCCAGCAGCATATTATACTGGCCTTTTTCCAGATACTCCATCTCCAGAGCATAGTGATTCGCCATATTATGGCGCAGTACGCACAGTCTTTCCCACTGCTTTTCAAATCCTTCATATTGCAGGCGCAAGGACTCCATCTGCTGCCTCATCAGTTCATTTTTCATATCCTTCAGCTCAAAAATCTTAAGCCTGCGATGTTCATAATATGCCTGCAGGTTCATAACTGTCAGAACTGTTGCCATCACCTGCAGAAATTCTGTGCCTCCCGGGTCCTTACCATTATTCCGCCGGATAACATGACAGACAGCATAACAAATAGCAATGCTTCCTGCCGGAACCAGAAATAATTCAAACCAGTCTGCCGATTTCATTTGGATTTGCTTTATAAAGATGGCAAGAACTATTTTTACAAAAAGAAAAAAGAATAACTGGGAAATAATGCTTCTGATACCCGGTTGTATACTCTGCACAAAATATCTTTCTTTTGCCGGCCAAACGGGAAGAGTGAAAAGAAGAGCCGCAGTCCCTTCTGCCGCGGCTCTTAGTAAAACAATACAGTTCATTAAGCCAATTTTTGTTTTTGTATGGCCCCGGTATAAGGTACAAAGTGCCGTTAAATCGATGCACCATGCATATAAATAATAAAGCAGCTTATGTCCTTCAGACAGATTACCCCCTGCCTGCCAGAGCATAAAACATATGCTCCATCCTGCCGTCAGGTAAAGTTTGTTTTTATATTTCTTTCCCAAAAACTGCTTAAATAAAATATGCTGTGTGCCAATAAAAAAAATGTCTATGATACAGGCCAAAACCTGTGTCTCCATCTACTTTCCCCACCTGTATTCCAGAGCCAAGACAACGGTTTAAAATTCAAGACGCTATAAGCACTATAATTTCATACTTCCAGCCTGTAAATCACCTCTGAAGGCAAACTTGCAGAACAATAATTCTTATTCATTTTCTTCCAGGTCATCTTTTAGCAGTTTGAAAACATAGTTGTAGTATTTAAGCAGCTCAGGCAAAACTTTCATTTCCGTATTGGAAAAGTCCTCTAAAATACCGGCAATTTCATCGCTGTAAACTGACCTGCTGCCGGTTTTCATACTGCCGCACAAAAGCTCATCTACCGAACAATCCAGTGCATCCGCAATCCTGACAAGCTTTTCTAACCCTATTTTACTTCTTGCATTTTCTACATTACTGATATGCTGTGTTGATAAATCAGTCCTTGAAGCCAGTTCCGCTTGGGACATTTTTTTTCCTTCTCTTTTCTTTTTAATTCTTGTCCCTAAATCCTTATAATCTATCTTCACCTGTTTTCTCCCCCGTATGGATATATCCTATAAATATAAAATTTTGCATACCAACAAAAATATTTTATAAAAATAACCCTTCAGGCGAAACCAACTCTATAAATAGATTATTTTTATAATTATATTTTTTCTGCTTTTTTACAAAATATTAACCTACGAAGTCATATGAATTTAGTCAAAGCATCTATTTATGCGGCGCAGCAAGCGCCAGACTTTACAAGCCATCTTTATACCTCCTGCAAATAACAGACAAACCCTGAAATATCGCATTATCCGAAAATCAGAAACAATTCTTCACACTTCCTGACATGCTGCTTTGGGGCACAAACAATCCATGGACTTTCAGAAGAATCGCCTTAAGGTGATTTCTTCTTCACATTTATACTAAACAATGCGCCCTGTACTTTGCAAGTTTCTTATATGAAATATGTTTTAGCAGCCATTTGTCCCGTTACTTTTCAGAAGACAGGCAGGGAATAAATTCCCTGCCCATAAGAAACAGGCAGTGTTTTCAGATGTAAAACGCGCCTTAGAAATGGAGTATCTTCATTATATATGAAATAGTCCCTCATTTTCACTGATGTAATAATTAACCATTTTCATGTAACTTTTGGCACTTTTGGGAAACAGCCATATTTTTACGACAAAACACATCCATTCTCACGGAAACATCCCCATTCTAAAAAGTTTCACACCTTCCCGCCTGAAACGGCTGATGGGCAGCCTGTCACCATTGTCCATCACCACATACCCGGGGTGATATTCTCTTACCAGACTGCCATTTATCAGATAGGACTGGTGGATTCGGCAAAACCGGTGATTATATTCCGTCAGCGCTTCTTCCATCTCATTTAATTTTTTATAAAAAACGTATTTATCCCCATTTTCAAGCAGGACCCCCACCTTTCGTTTTTCACTGACAAAATAAAGCACCTTACCCAGCGAAATATTAACCGTCATTCTGTTGTAATTTAAGGGAAATGTCTCATAAAAAAATTTTTGTTCCCTGACAATTCTGTCCATCGCTTCATATATTTTTTGCCGGGAAACAGGCTTATCCATATACTGGCAGGGATAAATCTGAATCGCCTGTCTGAAAAACTGCTCATATTGTGAAACAAACACAATGCTTACCAGAGCGTTTTTCTCCCTGATTTTTGTGACAATTTTCATACCATCCATCCCGCTAAGTTCTATGTCCATAAAAACTGCCGCGAAATCTCCCATATCTTCCTGTTCAAAGAGAACGTCTTCGCCGCTTGTAAATCTTTTAATCTGCACATTGAGGTGTCGGTCTCCTGCCCACATTTCAATATATTCTGCCAGCTTTTCTGTAAAAACAGGAATGTCATCACACACCGCAATACGTAACATTTCATTTTCCTCCTTTGTTTTTTCGAACACTTTTCTATTATCATACCGGTATTTAATTTGGGTTGAAACCATGTGCAGAAATAATTTATCCGGTGAGTTATAAATAGAGGTAAATTTACGGCGATGTAGCACATCATCAGAAAAAATGCAATAAAATATTTGCACAAATATCACTATAAAAATTTATATAGTATTTTATCTCATATCTGCCAGATGCTACTTGATTATTTTGAGGCATAAGTTATAATACTAAATATGGCTCTAAAGCCAGGCAACAGCACAATATATAGGAAATCAAGTCGAAAAATATTTGATTTTGCAACTGACAAATTTGTGCTGGCGCCCCATTTAAAAGGTTACGGAAAGGCATGGGATTTATATGAATATTATTAAAAGAAGCGGCATGGAGGTTGCCTTCGATGCCATCAAAATAGAGGATGCCGTGCGCAAAGCCAACGGCAGTGTGGATGAGGGAGATCGTCTTTCCGATCGGCAGATTGAGACGGTTGTCGAGAATGTCACGGCTCTTTGCTCCAAAATGAAGCGCAGCCC
This sequence comes from Parablautia intestinalis, assembly GCA_003612395.1. GTDB lineage: Bacteria > Bacillota > Clostridia > Lachnospirales > Lachnospiraceae > Suilimivivens > Suilimivivens intestinalis. Next base: position 120,923 of record RAYQ01000015.1, on the reverse strand, counting down.
CAATGTGGAAGAAATTCAGGATATGGTAGAAGAAGAAATCATGAAGCAACAGACTTACAAACTTGCTTCTAATTATATTACTTACCGCTATAAAAGAGAGCTTGTGCGTAAATCCAATTCCACAGATGAACAGATTCTTTCTCTTTTAGAATGCAGCAACGAGGAAGTTCTTCAGGAAAATTCCAACAAAAACCCTATTGTCAACAGCGTTCAGCGTGATTACATGGCGGGGGAAGTCAGCAAGGATATCACAAAGCGTTTTCTCCTTCCTCCTGATATTGTTTCTGCCCATGAAAAAGGAATCATTCATTTTCACGATGCAGATTATTTTGCCCAGCACATGCACAACTGCTGTCTGGTCAATTTAGAGGATATGCTGCAAAACGGAACCATTATCAGCGAAACAATGATCGAACGGCCCCACAGCTTTTCCACTGCCTGCAATATTGCTACCCAGGCCATTGCCCAGATTGCAAGCTCCCAGTACGGCGGTCAGAGCATTACCTTATCCCATTTAGCCCCTTTCGTGCAGGTGAGCCGTGAAAAGTTCCGGCGTGAGGTGCGTGACGAGCTCACTTCACAGGGTTTGGAAGTAACCGATGAGCTGGTCGCCAAAATAGCCGAGATGCGGGTATTGCGGGAGATCAAGCAGGGCGTCCAGATGATTCAGTATCAGGTGATCACATTAATGACCACCAACGGGCAGGCGCCTTTTGTCACCGTATTTATGTACTTAAATGAAGTCCCCGCCGGGCAGATCCGGGAAGATCTTGCCCTCATTATAAGAGAAATGCTCCTTCAGCGTATTGAAGGTGTTAAAAATGAACAGGGCATCTCCATTACCCCTGCTTTCCCCAAGCTCATTTATGTGTTGGAGGAAAATAACATTTCCGAAGATTCCCCTTACTGGGAGCTTACTCGCCTGGCAGCATGCTGTACGGCAAAGCGTATGGTGCCTGATTATATTTCAGAAAAAATAATTAAGAAACTAAAGGAAGGCAACTGTTATCCCTGTATGGGATGCCGCTCTTTTTTGACCGTATATAAGGATGAAAATGATCACTACAAATTTTATGGAAGGTTTAATCAGGGCGTTGTTACTTTAAATCTGGTGGATATTGCCTGCTCAAGCAGCGGCGATATGGAAAAATTCTGGCAGATTATGAAAGAACGTCTTGCACTGTGCAGGCGCGCCCTTATGTGCCGCCATGAACGTCTGAAGGGAACTCCCTCCGATGTGGCGCCTATTTTATGGCAAAACGGCGCTCTTGCCCGTCTCAAAAAAGGAGAAACTATTGATAAGCTGCTTTATGGCGGTTACTCAACCATCTCCCTGGGGTATGCAGGGCTTTGTGAGTGTGTGCGCTACATGACCGGAAAGTCCCATACCGCCCCCCTGGCAACTCCTTTTGCTCTGGAGGTTATGAATCATTTAAATGATACCTGCAAAAAGTGGGCGGCGGAGACAAATATTTCCTTCAGCCTTTATGGAACGCCTTTAGAGTCCACCACTTATAAATTTGCCAAATGCCTGCAAAACCGTTTCGGCATTATTCCCGGTGTGACTGACAAGAACTACATCACCAACAGTTATCATGTCCACGTAACCGAGCCAATAAACGCTTTTGATAAACTGACTTTCGAAGCGCAGTTTCAGGAGCTCTCACCGGGAGGCGCCATCAGTTATGTGGAAGTGCCCAATATGCAGAATAATATTGAAGCCGTTCTTGCGGTTATGCAGCATATTTACGATCATATTATGTATGCAGAGCTTAACACCAAAAGTGACTACTGCCAGAACTGTGGGTATGACGGCGAGATCTATATTATTGAAGATAAGCACGGTAAGCTGATTTGGGAATGTCCTAAATGCGGAAACCGTGATCAGAACAAAATGAATGTGGCAAGGAGAACCTGCGGTTACATTGGCACCCAGTTCTGGAATCAGGGACGCACCCAGGAAATCCGGGAACGGGTGATGCATCTGTGACACTTTCGGAGTATTAAGAAAAACTATGAAATACGCAAATATAAAATATTATGATATTTCTAACGGATTAGGCGTCCGGACCAGCCTGTTTGTATCGGGATGCACCCACAGATGCAAGGGGTGCTTTAATGAAATGACATGGGACTTTAATTACGGAAATGATTTCACCCAGGAAACTATTGAGGAAATTTTAAAGTCCGTTGAACCCGGTTATATAAAGGGACTGACGCTCTTAGGCGGCGAGCCTATGGAGTTTCCCAATCAGCGCGGGCTGCTTGCGCTTTTGCGGCAGTTTAAGCAGCGTTTTCCCAAAAAGGATATCTGGTGTTATACCGGCTATCTCTACGAATCGGATCTCCTAAATCCACAGGGCCGTGCCCACTGCGAAGTGACCGATGAATTTTTAAGCTATATAGACATTTTGGTAGACGGGGAATTTGTTGAAGCTCTGTACGATATAAGCCTTAAATTCAGGGGCAGTAAAAACCAGCGGCTTTTGCAGCTTCAAAAGCAAGGGTGCCCCCAGCTGATTTTATGATTTGATAATTTGACGCAAAAAACAGTCATTTGATTTCATTTCTGTTAAAAAGAGCGCTGCCCGGCCGATATATTTATCAGCAATCTGAAACGCAGATGGTCATTTATATTAATCATGGCGAAAAGCAGCAGAGAGCATACAGACTCAGTATCAGGCACCTGGAAATGGAGGGAAATATGGGAATCGGAAATATTAAAGAGTTTCAGCAGTCACAGATGACAAAGGTTGCGCGGCGAAAAGAAGAAGAAAAACAGATTAAAAAGGGCATCTATCAGACCAAAATGATGATACAAAGCCAGACTACGGAAATTTTTGATAAAGAGCGCGAAAAAAGCAGGGAACGCACCGAGCTTTCCCGGGAGGAGGCCGGTCAGGCTAAGACAAAGGAGCAGGCGCGCAGGAAGACGGACGTTCACACAGAAATGAAAAAAATGTTATCCACTGCTCCAAGGAATATTGCCATGAAGATTTAATTGTTGTAACAGTTCGGTTAATCCGGACTGTTATGTTTTGTTCTGCTGTATCACGCGGATACCCGGGCATAAAATTACCTCTCAAGTAGATTTTGGTTATTTACCTTATCTGCTTAAGAGGTATCCTATCATTTTTGCACAGCCCTTTATTTTCGCTTTTCTATTTATTTTTATCCACCAGCACCTGCATCTGGCTGCAATAGCTCTCCAAGTCCAGCTCTCCCAGCATATATTTTTGAAACAGCTCACCCACCGTCTCTAAGTAATCCATGGAATTGGCCGGAATAGGCCTCACCTCAACGTCCACAGATTGCATAAACTGCTGCAGTTCCTTATACCCGGTGATGTTTAAATCTTCTTCCAGCAAATCGCCTCTGGCAGGGATTCTGTCCGTCATTTCCGCATAAATCCGGTTGCCTTCTTTGCTGACGGCATAGCTCATAAAACGTTTGGACGCCTCTTTATTTTGGGACGCTTTATTAAGCGCATACTGCCAGCTCCCGATATAGGTAACCTGATTTCCTCCCAAATCCGGTAAAGGCGACATATGAATCTTATCTTCTCCGTATACTCCTGCATTCATATAGGTTTTTACGCCGCCGCTGTACATAAATGCCATCCCGTATTTTCCGTCTATGAATTTCTGGTTCATCTGGTCGTACTGGTCTATCATCTGATCTCTTGGTGTATACCCTTTATCGATACATTCCCTGAAAAACCGGACCGCCTCCCTGGTTTTTTCATCCTCCCAGTTATAATAATCTCCTCCGAAAAGATTAATAAATTCCCCCAGCTCATTGTACACATAGGTTTTTTCCCAGGAGCCTCCATAGGCGTAGCGTCCCTCTCCCCAGTCGTAGGTAATAAACCGGTAAAAATCTTCCCCCGTTTCTATTCCGGTAAGCCCGGCCTCCTTTAGCCATTCTTCATTGATCCAAAGAACCAGCACATCCAGCATGTAGGGAGCCGAATAAATCTGCTCTCCAACCATAACGGTTTTTTTCAAATAATCCGGATCAAAAACCCGGGCCGTCTCCGCATTCATGACGTCATTTTGCAGCGGCTCCAGATATCCTTCGTACTTGAAATTATTTATCATTTCATCATTTACCGCAAAAATATCCACCGATGAGTCTCCGGCCGCCAAAAGGGAAGATACCTTGCCATGGCGGGAATCTGCATTGGTTGGATAAGACAGCACGTTAATCTTCATCTGAAGCTTTTTTTCCACCTCATCGATATATGCCAGGAAAGTTTGATCCCCCGCGTCCACGTGCATAATCGTAATTTCGTCCTCCCACAGATTTTCTTCGGAGCTTTCCATTTCCTGCTCATCCCCTCCGCTCCCGCCACAGCCCCCAAGAACTGATAATGCCGCAGCAATGCATATTCCTAAAATACAATGCACCCTTCTCCCAATATCAGCGTTCTTTTTCATAATTATTCCCCCCTGCAGTATCGCGGGCACCGCCTGCGATACTGCTACCGATAAAGAGTTTCATTCCGTAAGAAGTCCTTTAAAAATCCTTTAACGGGGCCATCTGTCCTCTTTTTTCACAAGCGGTGCAAAGGGATTATGAGGCTCCGCCTGATACCAGTATGCCACGGACGCCACATCGTCCTGACGCTCAAAATTTCCTTTATGGCAGGTGCCAATCTGCTGGATGGTCACCCTCAAATCCTCCTCAAAAAGCACCGGATCCATAATATGCCAGCGGTAAAATCCTCTCTGGGGAAGGGTGTCGTCATTGTGGTAGAAATTGTGCACACTGGTATCGTGGTGAGAGTAATAAGGATAACCCATAAAAGGCGTACAGTATGTATTTTCTACCGTCCTGCCTTCGCACTGGCTGGCAAAACTCCATGCGCCTCCGAAGTAATCTTCCGTTCCTGTTCCGCAGATGGTAGGGTACTTGTCATCTCCATCCAGGTAAAATTTGATTTCTCCCTCTCCCCACCAGTAACGCTCAAGGGCTGTCAACGCCATATAGGTGCCTACATAATGGCCTTTTCCCCTTACCCCGTCCAAAATAGTATAATCCTTTTGCCTGCGTGTGATAAGTTCCCGCTTCCACTGTGCGTGAAAATATCCGATATCCTTAGGCAGCTCATCGGTTAAAAGATAATCTATCTGATAGAAAAAGGCGGGTACCTCAGTCTCATGCTGATTTTCCAGAGTGATTCTGGCTTTCTTTTGAAAGGGCATAGGGAAATAGCAGTTCATGCCCCGGGTAGGATTTACCACAATGGGCATAGAATTTACAATACAGCCTCTTCCAAAGCCGCAGCAGAAAAAGTCGCCTAAAGGACTTTCCACCGATGGCGTTTCCTCGTCATCCCAGTACATCCGAAGCACCAGATCCCGCAGCACATAATAGTCTTTTTCCGTCCGGTCCGTCACAGTCATCCAAATATGCTGGATAATTCCGGATCCTTCAATTTCCGCCAGAGTCGTCACGCTTCCCGGCGCCAGCCCGCGAATGCAGGGAGAACCTTTTCTGGAAGGTCCTAAGGCGCTTTCGGCCATGCCGCCTTTTCCCTTTTCTCCGTGTGGATTTTCGCAGTTAATTGTTCTGCTTTTTCCATGCTTTGCCAGGGGCAGCGACCCCAGACCACCAATAAAACTTTGATACATACATAACCTCCATTCTTTTCAAAATATAAACTGTTTCGAAACGATTCCTGATTTACGCCTTTACACCGCCGGCCATAATACCGTCCATAATCTGTTTTTCAAATACCGCTACAAATATGATGATGGGCAGCAAAATGATCCATCCCATGGCGCTTACCAGATCCCACGGAACGCCGTACATATTATCCCGCAGAGGAAGCTGTACGATTGCAACGCTCAGCACCTGGATTCCGTTGGAATAATACAAAGGTGTAAAAAAGTTATTTAAGCAGTTGATAAAGTTGATGATACAAACTGTTGCAATCGCCGGTTTCATAAGCGGCAACACCACCAAAAATAATCTCTGCACAAAATTTGCTCCGTCAATAGAAGCTGCCTCCTCTAAGGAAACCGGAATCTCCCCCACAAAGTTCCTTAAAATAAGCACCGTAAAAGGAATAATGGAACTGATATAAAGGATAATCAACCCCTGGTAAGTGTCAAAAAGCTTCACCTTCTGCATAAATTCATACAGGGGCCGCGCCGTAACCACTTCCGGGATCAGCATCGTTGCCACAATAAAGCCAAATGCCAGACTGACCGCTTTGGAGCGGAATCTTGCGAACGCATAAGCTCCCATCACGCAAATTGTTGTTCCCACAATTAATGTAACACCTATGATTAACACTGTGTTACCGATCTTTGATATGAGTCCTACGTTTTCAATCAAAAACGTATAGCTTTCCAGCGTTGGATGATCCGGAATATAATCAATCGGCGTTTTAAAAAGCTCGCCCGGCGGCGTAATGGATGAAATGAAAATCCAGTACACCGGAAACAGAATAACAAAGGCAACCAGGGCAAACAAAAACCACCTTCCAATTCCAACCAGCCATCTATACGCTTTATACTTTGCATTACTATTTTTCTTCATTACATAACCTCCAGTAACCAATAATCCTCAAATTTGAGCGCAAGCGCAAATTTGTCGGTTGAGAAATCACTGATTTTTCAATCTGACCTTCATACAGGAATCAATCTTCTAACTTGCTCATAAACCGCATATTAAACCATGAAAATACGGCCATTACAAGGAAAAGAAGCACCGCCAGCGCAGCGGCATATCCTACATTCAAATTCGTAAACGCCTCCATTGTAATACGGTATGCAATCAGGGAGGTGTCCTCACCGGGGCCTCCTGATGTCATGGAGTAAACCAAATCGAATCCTGTCAGGCGCCAGAGGGTAAAAGGAATACATAATGTAAGCACATTTCTCATAATAAGCGGCAGCGTTATATATAGAAAGGACTTAACGCCGTTTGCCCCGTCCACCTTGGCCGCCTCATAGATATCGCTGGAAATGAACTGAAGGCCGGACAAAATCAAAATGGCAAAGAAGGGGAGATCCTTCCACAAATCCAGGGAAATAACCGCGGCTCTTGCCGTTCCGGTATTGATCAGCCAGTTAAGCTGGAAATCCGGGACAAACCGGCGCACAAAATCGTTGATCAGACCGTAGTCGTTGTTAAACGCCCACTTTCCCGCCATACCGATTACAACAGCAGGCATTGCCCAGGGAATCAACACTATGGTGCGCAGAAAGCGCCGTCCTTTAAACTTCATATTTAAAATTAGTGCCAGTCCGACTCCCAAGATAATATGAAAAAACATGGAAATTACTACAAAAATTCCGGTAAATTCCAGGGTGGTAAGAACCTTTTGATCCTTAAATACATTAATGTAGTTGGATAAACCGGCAAATTCATTTATTCCACTTAAAATCCTTATATCGTAAAAACTGTTAAACACTGTTTTTAAAATGGGATAGATTGTGGTAAATCCTCTTATGATCAGCACCGGCAGTATCAATACCCATGCGATCCACTGGAGCGACTTTTTACTGATCATGCAATCCTCCTTTATTTAAGCAAAGCAGCCGGCCGTTTCGCGCTACGGTTTCCGGCTGCAGAATGCTTATTTTTTATTTGTTATAGGTTTCCACATATTCCTGTGCTTTAGCGCAGAAATCGTCAACTGTTATTTCATCCTTCATGTAAGACTGGAAGATAGTACCCATTGCTGAAATAAATTCCATGGTCTGAGGTAGCATCGGACGTCCCTTTACCACACATTCATTTGCATATCTGGAATACATTTCCTTAGCGGGATCCGTATCGGGAACAACCTTTTCCGCTACGTCTTTTCTGGCCGGATATCTGTCAAACGCTTCGTAGTTTGCTTTCATTCCTTCTTCGCTTGCCATATACTGCAGGAATTTAATCGCCGCATCCTTGTGCTCGGAAGCTGTATTTAATACATAGCTCCATGAGTCTGTAAAGATGTATTTCCGGTCAGTGAACTGGGGAACCATTGCCATATGTATTTTGTCCTCTCCAAGCATACCTGCTTTGTCGTAATCTGTTCCCAGGCCCCACATAAACAGACTGCCGTATTTTCCATCATTGAATTTGGGATTCATCTGCTCATACTTATCGGCAATCTGGTCAATAGGCGTATAACCCTTTTCTACCATTTCATGGAAAAACTCCAGCGCTTCCTTGTTTGCCGGATTGGTCCAGTCAAGATAATCTCCGCCAAACATATTTACAAACTGCGCAATCTCATTAAACACGTAAGTTTTTTCCCATGAACCGCCGTAGCCGTATCTGCCGTTCCCTGAAGCTGCTTCCAGATATTTCATGTAATCTTCTTTTGTATCAAGAGAAGTGATTCCCACCTCATCCATAATTTCCTGATTTACCCAGAATGCAAGATATCCTGAATATCCGGGAACGCCGATGATCTGTCCGTCCCTATCCGTGATCATGTCCGCCATATACCCCTGAGGGAATTCACCGCGGATATCTTCTGTCATGACAGTGTCATTTAATCCCTCCAGCCAGCCGGAGTTCTTAAAGGATGCGCTCATCTCGTCATTGATTTCCAGAATATCCACGCTGGCATCGCCAGTGGAGAGAATGGTTGTGATTTTCTGCTGTCTTGTGTCGGAATCCGTAGGTGCTGCAATCACGTTGATCTTTAACCCGGTAGCGCCCTCCACGTTAGCCAGCCAGTCGTTAAAGTCCTCGTCCGTGGAATTGATGGTATATAAGGTTAAATCATATTCCCCATCCTTGCTTCCGGTATCTGCTTCCGCCTCAGCCGGAGCCGTATCTTGCGCGGCCGCCCCATCACTGCCCGCATCTGCAGCACCGCTTTCATCCGCAGCAGCGCTGCTCCCCGAATTGCTGTCCGACTTTCCGCAGCCTGCCAAAACAGAGCACACAAGAGCCGCTGATAACAAAACGCTTATAAGTTTCTTTTTCATTGATTATCCTCCTTCTTTTCCGGCGGCGTACCGCCTGTTTGTCTACAATTTAAGGGTAACAAAAAGGAAGTTCAATAAAAATACAATTTCTTTTGAATCGTTTATATTATTTTTATATCGGTTGAATTTGCAAAAGCCGCTTTTTATAATAGATTATATTCTTTTATTATTGAATATAAATTTAACAAAATTGCTTTTGGAAATAAATTTAAGAAAGCAGAGAGAGGAGCGTGGTTAGGTTGAAAAATCAGGATTTTCCGACTTTCTATTTAAACAGTATCGCAGGCAGGCCTGCGATATGCATGGGGATTATCATGAAAAAAATAATTCGATGGTTTCGCAGGCTGTTCCCACGCTTCCAGACCAAGCTGCTGATTGCCTTCTTATTATGTACGGTCATTCCTCTTGGCATTATCAGCTTTGTTTCCTACTCGGTTTCCCGTTCCATTGCCTGGGATAAAACCATGGATGCTTCCATCCTTGCAGGGGATCAGCTCCATGTGCAGCTCTCTGCAAGAATCCGGCAGGCGGAAAATGTAGCCGATGCTCTGCAATTTAAAATGTATACCCTGGAAAGCGCCAACGAACAGAAGCTTTCCACTTACATGGACACCATAACACAGCTTCGCAACGATATCTCCCTGTATTTATCTACCTTTGATATTTATCAAATCTGCGTGTTTTTAAAGGATGAAAACTTCGGCAGTAACGAAGGGCTGTATTTTTACCCTTTGAGCAGGCTGGATCTTTTAGGGGTGTCCCGCCAGGACTTAGAATCTCTCGGAGCATCCTCCCTGTGGCTGTACAGGCTGCAGATTGAAACGCCCTTTATATTGTCATCCAATAAAAAAACAGACTCTATTATTTGCAGTCGCGCGTTATTTAATCAAGGCAGCGGCCAGCTGGACTATGCCTATTTTATTCTCATGGATACGGCCGAATTTTCAAATATGCTTACAACGGCTTTTGCAAACACGGACACCTGCGGCTATCTCGCCATGCCGGACGGAACCGTTATTGCGTCCTCCGACCCTGCTCTTTACAGCAGGAAGCTCTCCCCCGACCTTATGCAAAGGCTTTCTGACTGTAAAACCCCTTACTTCTTTTATGAGGGTTCCTATATCCACGCCGCTGTTTTAGATAACGGTTGGTATCAAATTACGGATATCCCCAAAAGCTATGTTACGGGCAGCACGGTCGTCCTGCTCCGAACTATATTAATTGCTCTCCTTTCCGCCCTGTCCGTTACGGTTCTGGTCATCCTTTTAATCTCCCGGAATTTATCTGTCCGCATCCATACCCTGTCGGAGGCAATGGAGGCATTTCGACTCAATCCGAATCTTCCTTCTTATGAGCCCCTCACCGTTCCCAAACCCGATGACCCTTCTTTGTATGATGAAATTGATATGCTTGGTCTGACCTTCGAGCAGATGCAGGCTGCCATTCAAAATAATTTGAAGTCCATTCTGGAATTGTCTCTTACGGAGGAACGATTAAAATACCAGCTTCTGCAGTCTCAGATCAATCCGCATTTCCTGTACAATATTTTGGGCTCTGTCAAGACCTGCCAGTCTCTGGGCAAACTGGACGTGGCAGATCGGATGATTAGTGATTTGACCCGTTTTTACCGCCTGACACTGCATAAGTCCAACGACCTTATTCTCCTTCGGGACGAGCTTGAAATCGCCACTCTTTACCTCAATATGGAAAAGCTTTGCCACAACAATAACCTGGACTGGGAGATCCGGCTGGAAAGCGGCATAGAAAACTTCCTGATCTGCAAATTTACCCTCCAGCCTTTCCTGGAAAACTGCATTTTACACGGCATATCCGCCCAGACGCCAAATATCCGGATCCAAATCTCCGCCGTTTATGGGGACGATACAGTCATCATCAAAATAAGCGACAACGGGGCGGGCATTCCAGCGGAAAAGCTTAAAGAGCTGCGTCAGAGCCTTAAGAGCCGGACCGTAAATTATGAAAAGCATTTCGGAGTCTGCAATGTAAACACACGTATTTCCAGCGAACATTACGGAAGCGGACATATTGAAATTGAGAGTATCCCTTACAAATATACCTGTATCAGGATAGAATTTGCTCAAATGGAGGGGGACCAGATTATCGGACTCCCGGAAAGGATAGAGAATTAATATGAAAAAAATTATGCTGGTAGACGACAATGCGCTGTCGCTTGAGGGAATCAACAAAAATATTGACTGGGCTGCCCTTGACGCCCGGGTCACTCATATAAAATATAACGGTTTTTCCGCTCTCGAAGCTTTGAAGGAAGAATCCGTGGATATTATTATTTCTGATATCGAGATGCCCGACCTTGACGGGATCTCCATGAGCAGGCTGGCAATATCCCGCAACCCTTTTGTAAAAATCCTGTTGATTTCCGCTTATGATAAATTTGAATACGCCAAAAACGCAATCCGCATTGGCGTGTACGACTATATTGAAAAGCCAATTGACTATTTTTACCTGGCCGAAAAAATTAAAGGCGCATGCGCCCTAATTGACCGTGAACAGAAAAATATGAAGCTATTAGAGCTCAGCCGTCCCGCCATGATTGAAAAATTCTTTCTTGACCTTCTAAATTATTCCGGCAAAGAGGCGGCTTATCATTTAACTTCCCATATGCAGTACCTTAATCTGGATTTGCAGTACCGTTTTTTCAATGTAACCGTTTTTAATATAGAGAACGCTTCGGAGCTGAAAAACGAGTCAGGCGTTGTCCAGTACGAGATGCTTTTATACCAAATCCATGACACCATCCGGGATTTTAGTCAGATATTTGACAGCTCTTATCTCATCAAGCGCTTTGACTTTCTGGAGCTGATTTTAGGTCAGAACAGCTCTAGCGCAAACCACTTTTTGCAGACCATTCACAAAATAGCCGCGGACATTATTGCCAAATATCAGGATTCCGGTATTTCCTTGAATATCGGTATCGGCAACGTTGTCTCCGACTTATGGAACGTGCATATATCCTATGAAAGTGCAAAGCATGCTCTGGAATACCGCTTTTTCTTTCCACAGAAAAACATATTTGATACCAGGGAAGCCTTCGGCAAAAACCTTTCCCTGGAACCCTTTTCCGATGCCCGGGAGGAAGAACTGATCCGCCTCATCTGCCAGAAGGACTATCCGGCCATGGAGCTGTGGATCAAAGAATTTTCCGCAGATCTTTTGAATAAATATCAGGCAAAGGATTTTGTCTTTGTCCGTACCTACAATCTGCTTGGACGGCTGCTTAAATTTTTATATGAGCTGGACATTGAAACAAAGGACTTGGAAGAAAAAATTATTCAGGCTTATTCCCAGCTATATTCCTTTAACACCAACGAAGAATTTTTCTCATGGCTGTCCGAAATCTGCAATCTTGCCTGCCAGAAGCTGGATATCTCCCTGAAAACCTACCACAATCAGTTGTGCGGGCAGGTCCTTGGGTATATACGGAAAAATTATCAGAACAACGAGCTCTGCCTCCACGATATTGCGCGGTTTGCCAATGTGAGCCCGGCCTATTTAAGCGCGCTTTTTAAGAAAAATATGGAGGTGAGCATCAGCGACACCATTACTTCCACACGGATAGAGGCAGCGTGCCAGTATCTGGAAAATTCCACTCTTTCCCTAAGGGAAATCAGTGAGAAGTGCGGGTATGCAAATCAGTATTATTTTTCCACCAGCTTTAAGAAAAGCAAGGGAATTTCCCCATCGGCTTACCGGGAACAGGCAGCGGCTTGGTCCAGCTGACAAAAAGCTGCCTTGCATCAAATTATATCCATTTATAATGTATTTTTTCATTTATTGAAATAGCATTTATTACGTGATAAAATTTTATCAGATATATTCCTGGTTGAAGAAGCCAAAATCGCGTATAAAAGTACTCCAGGTCAACAACCCCGCTGTAAGCAGCGGGGCATCAAATTTGCAGTGCTGCAGAGCAGCAGGGTATTGCCCCTCGCGGCATTCGCCAAATGTCTGATTCTCAGCCGCTTGGCTCATTGCTCGCAGGAATGAATACGGAGGCATTTGTATCAGGGATAAATTGGAAAAACGGGGGAATGGCGGAAATGGGAAGAATTTGCAGAACACGGATAATTTTGCTTGTTTTAGTGATGGTATTGTCGGTTATGTCTGCTGGGTGCGGGACTCAGCCGTCCGGCGCATCGGCTTCGTTTAAAAAGAAAACGAACATGTCAAATAAGGACAGCGCTTTGGATACAGAGCCTTCTGAGGATTTTAAAGGCAGCGCTGACAGTAAGGATGAGGAAAGTCCTTTTGTTTATCTGGAGAAAAAGGAAATAGAGGATATTAATGAGCCGGGGGCGGTGTATGAAATTTATATGCCAAAGGATGCGGAAGTTACCAGCGGTTTCGCCTCGCTTAACCAGCATGGGATCTCTTATTCCGCTGATGTATATGGTTACGGGGAAGCAGCTGAGCGTTATGCTTCCTTTGAAGACCATCTGACACTAAAACAAAAGTACGCTCACGAGGCGGATTCTGATTATATAGATGTTGCAGATACCGGTATCATCGAAAACGGGGAGGACAGATATTTTATTTTTACGGGCAGAGGTGTGGACTATGACGGCGTGTCCTTTGAATTAAGGCAGCTTTATTATCTGGAAATGCAGCCCTCCGGCGCCGGCATTCTCTGGAACGCGATTGTGTATGAAGATTATGCGGATGAGGATACGGAGCCGCTTATTGACGAGCTGGCTGCCTGCCATGGCATTAACCTGGATTTAATTAAACCCGGAAGCTCCTGGGAGGTCAATATGGATCAGGATACCTATCAGGCCAGAGAAGGGGATAAAGCCCTTGAAGACGTGGAAGGATATGCGTATATGGGCCTTACCTCCATATCCGACTATTACAGGGAAGCCCATTGCAGCCTGATGCTGCCCAAAGCCCGGATTGCAGACATAGACCGGACAAGCGCATACTCATTTCTGCATGGTGTTTTGATCAGTGCGGATGTTTCAGAGATTTATTCCGGCAACGCCTTAGTCACGGAGATGAAAAGTTCTGCGGATATTAAATATGAAACAGCGCTGCATAATACACAGACTATACGAAATGTCCAAAGAAGCGCCATGCTGCCCGTTCCCGGTTTTGAAAATGCGCTGCAAATGGCAATCTCCTATGAAAAAAAGGGATATCAGTCAGAGGAATATCTGCCCAGAGTGGAAGCTCTGTGCTACATTCCCATTGACGATACCTTTTATCTTGCCCTTGAAATTTTTCTTTCTTATGAGCAGTGGGATCCTTCTACCGATGCCGTTATTGCGGAGCTGGAAACTGCCTATGGAATTGACCTTTTTAAATACTGCGGCGGCCCTAAGGAGCCGGAAGTTTCCGACTCAAAGCAGGAAAGCACTGATGCCGGCAAGGCTGCTCCCATTACAATGGCCATGCTTATGGGCGGTAATGAAGGAACGTCTGCACCGCCGTCCCTTCCCGATACGGTTTTATGGTTTAATGCCACCTACGCGCCCCTTACCTACAGCAACGGATTTAACTGGCGGTTGGTAGGCGGTCTTAAGATTACCGAAGAAAATAAGGAGCTGACTGACTGGGGTCTTCAAAACAGCTGGAACATAACCGACAGAGAGTCTGCACTGGAGGCAGCAGAGCGTTTAAAGCAGCAGGGCCACAGGCAGACCTGTCAGGAATATATGGATGAACTAAAGGAAATGGGTCTTTTAGATTTGGAGGAAAAAGAGTTTCGAAAAAAATTTTTACAGACTAAGCTCTCCAGTGACTACCGCTATGTGATAGCTTACAATATGTATCAGGAGGGCCTTGATGCAGACTATATGGCTGCCTGGGATCTGTGCAGGGTAAACCAGCTGTACGCAGATTTTTATATTCTTGGATACATGACTTATGAAGAGGCCATGGACGCCTCTTTGGAAAACTCTCTCGTGCTGCAAAAGCTCTATTCTTCCTGGGAGGAAATGGTAGACGGATATATGCTTGGATTCCAGTTCTGGAGCAGGGATTCCGCTTCTAAAGAGGATTCCCCCACGAAGGAGCGTTACCGCTATTACGAAATGTTGAAGGGATCAGATGACAGTCCTTATGAACTGGATTGGAATATGGAGCTTACAAAGAGCTGGTAATAATCTACGGACAAAGAAAAGCCGGTCAGGCATATGCAGAGACTGGTTCCGGGAGGATAGAAGTCCTGAGTCAGAAATAGCGAAGATGTTATGTGCGGACATCTCCGCTATTTTTCGTTATAAAAGATATATGCATAAAATATTTGACACGCAATACAATAGGTGGTAGTATTTAATCATCTTGAATGTAGTTTCGAAAACTACATAACATGTTTTGTGTAAAGGAGGAATTATTATGCAGATTACAATACGGGAACCAGGAAGCGCAATTACACATTTTATTGGCATGATGATGGCAGTCTTTGCCGCTATGCCACTGCTTATAAAGGCCGCGATTTTTTCAGGCGGCAGGGTGGTAACCGCCTTAAGTATCTTTTGCATCAGCATGATACTGCTCTATGGAGCCAGCGCTACTTACCACTCCCTGAATATCAGCGGAAAGGCTCTTCGTATTTTCCGAAAACTGGATCATATGATGATTTTTGTATTAATTGCCGGCTCTTACACACCGGTTTGCTTAATTATTTTAGGAGGCAGGCCGGGTTATACTTTGCTGGCCGTGGTATGGGCAATTGCGCTGTTTGGCATGACTTTAAAGGCCTTTTGGATCACCTGTCCCAAGTGGTTTTCCTCCCTTATATACATTGCTATGGGATGGGTCTGTGTGGCTGTGTTTGGTCCTTTATGGAATGTTCTTCCACATGCTGCTTTTGGCTGGCTTCTTGCAGGAGGAATTATTTACACCATTGGCGGCGTTATTTATGCCTTAAAGCTTCCTGTTTTTAACAGAAAATACAAATTTTTCGGCTCACACGAAATTTTCCATCTTTTTGTAATGGGGGGAAGCATCTGTCACTTTATTTTCATGTATCTTTATGTGGCATAGCAGTTCACAGTAATACAAATGTAAGAAAATATTTACGTAATGGGAAAGGAAATATTTACACAATGTCCCTTTTCCGAAATTTGGAAATCTCCTTTATGTGCCTTTGCAATCTGCTTTACGATTCGAAGGCCCATAATGTGAGGTTTCTTTTCGTCCAACGTATCTCCATCTTCTTCCAAAAGGCACCTCACTACCTTATCCGGTATTCCAATGCCGTCATCCGAAACTTTTATCACACAACTGTTTTCCCTGATTTCTCCCCTAAGCCATATAGAGCATCCATCCGCATTATGCCGGGTACTGTTGCTTAACAGGTTTCGTACAGCCCTTTTGATCAGTTCCTCATCGCCTTTTAAAATAGTCCCTTCCAGCTCCGGCTCTATTGCAAGCGATACCTCCCATTGTCCGTCTAACCCTTCGTTTATAAACTCTGCTGCCAGTGTGCGCAGCAAAGCCGCCGGATAAAAGGAAGTCACTCTTAAGGGCTGCATATTATACTCCAGCTTGGATGTCAGATTTAAATCCTCAATCAACTGGCGGATTTTGATACTCTGATTTCTTATCACTCCGGCTCTTATGCGATCACTTTCTTCCAGATTTTCATTTTCCATAAGCTCGTCTGCATACCCCATGATAACAGAAAGAGGTGTCCGAATGTCGTGAGAGATGCCGGCAATCCATTCCGTCCTTGCCATGTCCCGCTTTTGTATCATTTGTCTCTGCCTCTCCAAAATATCTGAGGTCCGGTTAATCCGGCCGGCCAGTTCGCCGGCCGCCCCTTTTTCCGCCAGGTGGATCCGCTGGTTCCGCGACAGAGCCTCAATCCCCTCCGATAAAGGAAAAAGCGATTTGTAATAGCGGTACCCCAAAAATCCTATCACGCTTAGGATAATCATCAGGTTGGCCCCTGCAATAATGTAAAGGTATTGTCCTATATGCTCCATAAACCCCATAGGCAGTTCCAATGTAAATTTCCAAAGGCTATTCTTTTGACCGCCTGCCACCAGAAGTCCTTCCCGGGTCTTCCATACCTTTACCGGATAATCGCTTAAGTACCATCTGCTAAAAGCAGATATTTCTCCTGCCGTGTAATGGTCTTTCAAATCCTTCGGCAGATTCCAGGCAAAAATCACGTCTCCGGCGTCATTTAAAAGCATAAGAAACGCATATCCTTTTTCTTCTAAAAAATCCTTCCCCTGCTGTGTAAGAAACAATTCATTTTCTGAATCTCTCTCCACCAAAAGCTCCGCCATCTTTCGAAAATCCTTTGGAAATTCGTGCTCATAGTGTATCACCCGGTCAAGGGTAATCCATGCCAGTACACTAAAATTCACCATACAAAGAATGGCTAAAATTACCCATGTGGAGCCAATATACCTTCCATAGATTTTTAACAGACTTTTCATAAAAAATAACCATGCTCCTTCTTAAACCTGCAAATTTATGATTTTTCACACTATCCCTCCATGCTTCCAACAGCTTTCAAATTGGGGCAAAACGCACAAATTTGCGGTTGATAAAAATCAGCCGCCAGGCTGATTTTTCAACCTATTCTTTTACAAGCTTATAGCCAAGCCCCCGCACCGTTAAAAGATACTTTGGCTTCGAGGGATTTTCTTCAATTTTTTCCCGCAGCCTCCTGATATGCACCATAATCGTATTTTCATAGCCAAAATAATTGTCCTCCCACACTGCCTGACAGAGCTGATCAAAGGTAACAATATTTCCTCTGTTCTCCGAGAGCTTGCGCAGAATTAGCAATTCCTTTGCCGTAAGGGGAATTTCAGGCTTACTCTCTCCGCCCCCCTGTGCACTTTCACGCCATCTCCCCTGCCCCCATCTGACGGTTCCACTCTTAAAATCCACACTGCAGGGCCCCAAATCCAGTTTTTCTTCCTGGCAGCTTTCTCTGTTCGGGGAGAGATAAGTCCTTTTTAGGATAGCACTGATACGCAGGGTAAGCTCTTTAGGCAGAAAAGGCTTCACCATGTAGTCATCAGCGCCAAGCCCTAATCCCAGCAGCCGGTCGCTGTCCTCATCCCTTGCCGACAAAAACAACACCGGTACATTTGATACCGTCCTGATTTTCTGCATCAGCGAAAACCCGTCTCCATCAGGAAGATTGATATCTAAAATAATCATATCCGGTTCCCTGTGCCTAAAATATCCCTCTGCTTCCCTTACGCAGGATGCCGTATCTATATTGGAAAATCCTTCCCTGTGCAGGATTCCCACAACCATCTCCCTTAGTTCCCGGTTATCATCCACTAAAAGCAGTGTACTTTCATAAATATGTTTCATAAGATATCCGTCCCCTCCCTCGTGTTAATAACCACACTTCCTTTTTTACATGCTCTTTCTGTCACACAAGCAATACATGACTCTGTTTATTTTAATACAAACTCATTTTCCTGTAACCATATTGTTTAAAAAATTAAGGTAATTGTAAGGCAGTTTTCATTTTCATGTAAGGAGGATTTTGTATCCTTGCTTTATGAGCAAATACTGAATGGTTTTGCCAATCGCCTTATCAGGCAGATTTGTGCCTGCTCTCTGGCAGGCCGCAGAAAGGAAAAGGTATTTATATGAGCAAAAATAATTTTGTAATCCAGACAAAGGATCTCACGAAAAGTTATGGAAAGCCCGGAGAGAAAAAGGATGTGGTAAAAAAGGTAAACCTCGCCGTCCCTGAGGGCTGTGTCTATGGATTTTTGGGTCCCAACGGCGCCGGAAAGAGCACCACCATGAAAATGCTTCTCGGTCTGATCAAACCCACAAACGGAGAAATTTCTATCCTGGGAACCCCTTTCATCTCCCAGGGCAAAGCCGCCTTAAATGAAAAAAGCCGCCTTGCCATCCTCAGGCAGACAGGCTCTCTTATTGAATCGCCCTCCTACTATGGACATTTATCAGGCAGGCAGAATCTGGAAATCATCTGCACCTTAAAAAATGTTCCCACAAAGGAGATTGGGGAGGTTCTTTCTATCGTCCGTATGGAAAGCCAACAGGACAAAAAGGCGGGACATTATTCTCTAGGCATGAAGCAGCGTCTTGGTCTTGCCGGGGCTTTGCTTGGCCATCCCAGGCTCCTTTTATTAGATGAACCCACCAACGGTTTAGACCCTGCCGGTATTTCGGAAATGCGTGAGCTTATCCGCTCCCTCCCTGAAACTTACCACATGACCATCATGGTATCCAGCCATCTTTTAAGCGAAATTGATCAGATGGCAGACTATGTGGGCATCATCAACAAAGGACAGGTTATTTATCAGGACAGTCTCCTGCATCTCCATGAACACAGCAGAAAGCAGCTCCGGCTGCGCACAAGCAATAACAGCCGGGCCCTGTGTATTTTAAACGAAAACGAAATTAACTGTACCCTGGAAAATGATTTCCTTTCGTTTCCGGAAACCTCTGACGATACCACCGCTTACCTGATTTCCGCACTGGTAAGGGAGGGAATCGGCGTATTAAGAATAGAAGAATATCAAAAATCTCTGGAGGATATCTTCCTGAGTTTAACAGGAAAGCAGGTGAGTTTGTAATGCGAATATTTTTCACGGAATTAAAGAAGATAAGACACCGCTATATCTGGCTGGTTTACGGAGCTGTTTTCGTGGTGCTCACCCTCTGGATCGCCTGGTGCATGAGTGAAATGGACTTTTCTGATATTTCCGGTCAGGAATATTTTTATCTTCTTATAAGCCTTTCTCTCATGAACAGTATTTTTTTGCCTGTTACCCTTGCCTGCGGTGTGAGCAGACTCTGCGATATTGAGCTTAAGGGAAATACCTTTAAGCTCCTTTGTACCATGCAGCCAAGACACAGTATTTATCACATAAAGCTTTTTTTAAACAGCCTGTATCTGCTTGTTTTTTCCCTGGCTGAAACGGCGCTTATTCCCCTGATTGGCTGTTATTATAAAGTCAGCCAGCCGCTGCCTTTCCTGCACATAGGTCTTTTCTTTTTTACCACCTTTAGCGTAAGTCTGGTGCTGTCGGTTCTGCAGCAGACCTTGTCCCTTGTTTCAGTGAGCCAGCTGCTGCCTTTGTTTGTAGGTGTGGGCGGGACCTTTGTGGGCATTTTTTCCGCCTTCTTCCCCAGTCAGTCATTTTTCTTCCGCCTGCTTCCCTGGGACTATTATTTTATAGGCTGTCCCATCAATATGTATTACAATGCAGCAACCCGCCAGACAACTTATTTCGAAATTCCTTTTCCCAAAGGAGCTTTCTTCGGATTTCTTCTTTTTGGAATTTTCATCTATTTTCTGGGTAAAATCATTTTTATGAAAAAGGAGGTTTAAATCATGTTTCTTGCCTGTATCAAAAGCGAACGATTAAAATTGAAGCATTCCAATATCTGGATTGCTTTTGTATTACTCCCCGTCATCCCTGCGGTCATGGGAACCAAAAACTACCTGAACAATCTGTACATCCTGCAATCTGAATGGTCCTCCCTGTGGACACAGGAAACCTTATTTTATTCCAATTTTTTCTTTGCCCCTTTAATCGCCGTATGCTGCAGTTACCTGTGGCGGATGGAAAATCAAAACAAAAACCGGCATCTGCTTTTGACTATGCCGGTTCCTCTTCGGGACATCTTTCTTGGAAAGTTTGCTTCCATTGTCAAAATTACCATAGTCGTTCAATTGTGGATTTATGGGCTTTATATAATAAGCGGTAAGCTTGTCAGTCTGCCCGGCTTTCCGCCCGCGCAGACCTTTTTCTATACCTTAAGAGGCGTCCTTGGAGGAATGGTCATTGCCGCATTACAGTTGACCCTTTCCATGATTATCAGAAGCTTTGCCGTGCCCATTGTCATAGCTATCATCGGCAGCATCACAGGGCTTTTAGCCTCCAATTCCCCCTATGGAGCTTATTATCCTTATTCCCTGATGATGCTTGGCATGAATGCCAATAAGACAGAAGATATGTTATCCGGAAGTGCAAATATCTTTTTGGCCAGCAGTTTATTTTACCTGACGCTCATTTGCCTTATTGCTGTACTGATATTAAAAAGGCAGGACGTGCATGCGTGATATTATCAGAACTTTCGCAAACGCCATCAAGCGCTCTCACGTTTCGCGAGCCAGCTTATTTTTCAAAAGTCAACAATCCCGCGGCGGTGTATCCGCCCGGGATTGTCATTTGTTAATCTTCATATCCATTAGGATTGCTGCTCTGCCATTTCCAGGAATCTGCACACATTTCTTTGATACCATACTGTGCCGTCCATTCGAGTTCTTCCTTTGCCTTGGAAGCATCGGCGTAGCATTCTGCAATATCGCCGGGGCGTCTGTCCTTAATCACGTAAGGAATTTTAACCCCTGTAGCCTCCTCAAAATTCTTAACGATGTCCAAAACACTGTAGCCTGTTCCGGTTCCTAAGTTATAAATGCAAAGGCCCGCTTTTTCTTCTATCTTCTTAAGTGCCTTTACATGTCCCACCGCCAGGTCAACCACATGAATGTAATCTCTGACCCCTGTCCCGTCCGGTGTATTATAGTCATTTCCAAAAACCCCCAGCTCTTTCAGCTTTCCAACCGCTACCTGTGTGATATAAGGCATCAGATTATTGGGAATGCCGTTAGGGTTTTCCCCAATGGTGCCGCTCTTATGCGCTCCAATAGGGTTAAAGTAACGAAGCAGAATCACATTCCATTCCGGATCCGCTTTCTGCATGTCTGTCAGGATCTGCTCTAACATGGATTTGGTCCATCCGTAAGGATTGGTGCACTGTCCCTTAGGGCATTCCTCCGTAATCGGGATCATGGCCGGATCTCCGTATACGGTTGCTGATGAGGAAAAAATAATATTTTTAACGCCATGCTTTCTCATGACATCCACCAGCGTCAGCGTACCGGAAATGTTATTCTCATAGTATTCCCAGGGCTTTGCCACTGATTCCCCCACTGCCTTAAGCCCTGCAAAATGAATACAGGAGTCAATTTTTTCCTTGTCAAATATTGCGTTCAGAGCCTGCCTGTCAAGAATATCCGCTTTGTAAAAGGTAACCGGCCTGCCGGTAATTTTTTCTACCCGCTGTAAGCTTTTTTCGCTGGAATTGCTTAAATTATCCACCACCACTACATCATAGCCTGCATTTTGCAGTTCTACCACCGTATGGCTGCCGATATATCCGGCACCCCCTGTAACCAAAATTGCCATTTTGTTACCTCCTTTTAAACTCTCGCATGTACTATTACTTTGTATTTGTGCGCTGCACTTTGATAACCTGCAGTTATCTTGCACTTATTTTATCAACCGTCCTTCATGCTTTACAAGATGATAATGTTGCTCAAACCTGTCAAAATGTTGTACCATATTGTATAACCGGGCTGTTACATTCGTTACAGCTCTATGCCGTTTTTCTTGCACAGCTCCCTTGCGCTCTCAACCGAATCAATCCCCGTGGCATTTTTAATCGGCGCAAACTCTTTTTCCCTTACTACCTCAAAGGGCAGACAGCCGTCTAATTCATGAATCATGTCAAGCACAAGCTGCTCAAACTTGTATCCGTTAGGAGCATCCGGTTTAACCTTCTCCCCCTTCTCATTCAGGTAAGGAATCTTCTTTTCCACTATGTGGAGAGGAAGCTTTCTTTCACGAATCTTTTCAAGATCGCCAACTCGAAACAGATAGTTTAAAATTACCCCAAAATAATAAGCCGGATCTCCGTTCTCATCTTTTGCATTCATGAGCTCATCCGTAAGCTCATAATACTCCACAATAGAAGGTCTTCCATCCTCTAAGCAGATAACACCAATCTTTTCATCCGGCGCACACTTGCGGACCACCTTGGCCCCGGATGCACATTCTCCCGACAAAACCGCTCCCACAAAGCAAGGGTCCGCTATTCTTTGCAGCACATTGTCCACTGCAAACACATTAAGCCATTCTACACCATCTGCCATGGCTTTTTGAGAGACGCCCCATTTGTGCATGGAAGAATACCATCCTCCATTTCCATTAGGTGACGTGGAAATTTTCCACTTTTCTTCCATATATACCTTGCCCTGATGATCACAGGCAGGCGCCATCTCCTGCATGAAGAAGGTAACATATTCACTGTTGTATCCAAAATAATCACGCTCTTTCAGGAAACGCACGGTGTTCTCATGATTCTTATCGCTGGTCATCACATAAAGGGGCACCCATGCACCGGCTTCTTTCACCACATCCAGCAGGTTTTCAATCAAACGCTGAAAAATATAAACCTCTTTCGTCAGCCCGATATTATACATTCCCTTCGGATCATCAGATCCTAGTCTGGTTCCCATGCCTCCTGCAAGAAGTACTGCGCCAACTTTTCCTTCCCTGA
Source organism: Parablautia intestinalis (assembly GCA_003612395.1). Taxonomy (GTDB): domain Bacteria; phylum Bacillota; class Clostridia; order Lachnospirales; family Lachnospiraceae; genus Suilimivivens; species Suilimivivens intestinalis. The sequence continues at coordinate 97,635 of RAYQ01000015.1, read as the reverse complement.
TGGCATTAAGCCCCAGCGCCCTGAACTCTTTTTCTTTTTCCTTAATCTGTCCAAGCTGCATGGCAGCAAGAGGTTTGATGTCTCCCCTTACATTTTCCTCCTTTCTTTCCTTCAGCGATGATAAAACGGTAAAGTCCGTTGCCTCAATCTGCCCGAGTAAAAGCGCCTTCTGCTCCTTACTTAGTTCTTCATAATATTGCATTGCATGCTCCTGCCCGGCAGCAGCAAGTTTCTCAAGTGCCTTTGCGTAATCCATAATAATAACCATGCTCCTTTCTAAGCCTGCGAATTTGTGCCTGGGGGCACAATATTTGCAAAACGAACAAGTTCGTTTGTGAAAAATTCATTTTTCACACTAACTCCCATCTGCCCGCTGAAGCGGGCAGATAAATCAGGATGTGTGAAATTTTGATTTCACACTAGCCTCCCTCTACCTTAGTATATTTATTATAGTTTTTTTATCGCTATTATGCAACCTTCTATATTCTCCCTGACTAACTGTTAAGATGCCGTTAAGATAACGTTAAACCGCCATTAAAAAACCATTCATTTACTTTGTTTTCTCTGATCTTCAGATTAAAATAAATCATGAAATTTCAAGAAAAAACACGCCTAAAAAGTCAGGAGGTATCATATTACATGAACATTCTTATTTTAATCGTTGCCATTGTTGGCGGATCCGCAGGTCTTCTTTCTACATATATACTTAACATTTTCCCTTCCTGCAATCATTATATGGAAAGTTTACCGCAGAATTCATCTGGACATTGCCATAATCAAATAGGCTCTTTTCGTATATCATAAATAAAAACCAGTGGGACATTTATAAAAATAAATGTAGTAAAGCAAAGTGCTCTTATGTTAACTGCAAAAAGCAGCATGCCATTTGTGCGTGCTGCTTTTTACATCCTCATATCTTCCTTTAATTGACCATAATTAAGCACCTGTGAACTATTATCACGTTTCTAAGCATTAATATCCGGTCCCGCTATCCGTATTTTCCATAATCTTAACCAGTCGGCTCGTGCCAAGTCTGTCTGCGCCAAGACGTATAAATTCTTCCGCATCCTCAAAGGATGAGATACCTCCTGCCGCCTTCACCTTTACCTTTCCTCCAATATGCTCACGCATGAGCTTCACATCTGCAAAGGTAGCGCCTGCTGTGGAAAATCCTGTAGAGGTTTTGATATATTCGGCGCCCGCCTTTGTGACAATCTCACAAATCTTTATCTTTTCTTCCTCTGTTAGCAGACATGTTTCAATAATAACCTTTAAAATCCTTCCGTCACAGGCCTCATGTATCTGGCGGATTTCATCTTCGATTTCCTGATATTTTCCGTCCTTCAAATGTCCGATATTGATTACCATATCGATCTCCCGGGCGCCATTTTTAATGGCATCTCTGGTTTCAAATACCTTTACCGCCGTTGTGCTGTACCCGTTAGGAAAACCAATCACTGTGCAAATCGGCAGTCTGCCATCTACATATTCCGCTGCCTGTTTTACATAAGCGGCAGGAATACATGCGCTGGCCGCCTCATATTTTATCCCGTCATCCAAAATCTTTCGAATTTCATCCCATGTGGCTGTCTGTGTCAGCAGCGTATGGTCAACTTTCCTTAAAATATCCTTTTTCTCCATCATCATTCTCCTTACATCATTGCACGCTTTATACCAGTTTATCAAGTATAGAGTTTCCAATCGTTCCCTCTGGCATTTCCACTCCAAAATTTTCTGCGACTGTAGCCCCGATCACTGCAAAGGTCTGCGTATCCTCCAATTTCCCATATCCTTTAAAGGATGGCGAATATGCAAGGAAAGGAACCTTTTCTCTTGTGTGGTCCGTCCCCGTATGCGTGGGGTCATTTCCATGATCGGCTGTAAGAATCAGCAAATCGTCCTCCTTAAGAAGCGGCAGCAGCTCTCCTAACTTTTCATCAAACTTTTCCAGCTCCCGGCCATAGCCTGCCACATCCCGGCGGTGTCCCCACAGGGCGTCAAAATCCACAAGGTTGACATAACAAAATCCTCTGAAATCCCTCTTTGCAATCTCAATTGTCTGCTCCATACCATGTACGGAGCTTTTGGATTTATTCGATTCCGTAATACCTTCTCCGTCAAAAATATCAAATATCTTTCCTACCGATATTACGGAAAGGCCCGCGTCCTTCAAGGCATTAAGCGCTGTCCGCCCATAAGGCTTAAGCGCATAGTCATGACGGTTGCTTGTTCTCTTAAATTCTCCCTTTTTCTTTCCCACATAGGGCCTTGCAATTACACGCCCGACCTTCCATTCATCCTTCATGGTGATTTCCCTGGCTATCTCACAGCACCGGTATAATTCCTCCAGGCCAAAGGTTTCCTCGTTTCCGCAAATCTGCAGCACGGAATCCGCAGATGTATAGACAATCATATGTCCGGTAGCAATTTCTTCCTCTGCAAGCTCCTCCAAAATCTCCGTGCCGCTGGCGCTTTTATTTCCGATGATAGTACGCCCGGTTCTTTTAGACAGCTCATCTATCAGTTCTTTTGGGAATCCCGTTTCCGTAAACGTTTGGAATGGCTTTGTGATGTGCAGTCCCATCATCTCCCAATGCCCTGTCATCGTATCCTTCCCGGTACTGGCCTCATTCATTTTCATAAAATATCCCAGAGGCTTCTCTGCCGGCTTTATCTGGTGCAACGGATGCAGATTGGCCATCCCCAGCCTTTGCATATTCGGAATTTTAAACCCGTCAACCTTTTGGGATATATGGCCCAGGGTATCTGCTCCCACATCCCCGTAGTCGGCCGCATCCTCTAAAGCGCCAACCCCCAAAGAATCAATCACAATTGTAAAAATTCTGTTAAATTTCTTTTCGCCCATTTATACCTCCATTCCTTAGAATCTTTTCTCTTTGTCCAGCTTAATGAGTTTACGAATTGCTTCGATGGCTACCTTAATTGCAGACTCCGTATCATGCACAATTGGATTTTCCATTCCCGCTGCATTTCTTTCCTGATTTCCCACAACCAGAAAATCAGATCCACAGCGAACCCTTAAATGGCTTGCTACAATAAAAAGCGCGGCCGATTCCATCTCTGATGCCTTACATCCCATGCGCTTCCAGGCCTCCCATTTATGTAAAAGCTCATAGCTAACCGGCATTCTCTCCGGTTCATGCTGGCCATAGAAGGCATCTTTACATTGCACAACACCTGTATGACATGTAAACCCTAAGTCTCTGCCCGCCTGTACAAGAGCGTTTGTTACATCTAAGTCTGCCACCGCCGGATACTCAATCGGTGCATATTCCCGGCTTGTCCCTTCCATTCGGACAGCACCTGTTGCAATTACAATATCCCCGCCTTTTACGTCTAAATCAATTCCACCGCATGTGCCCACACGTATAAATGTGTCCGCTCCGCACAGCGCCAGCTCCTCCATGGCAATGGAAGCGGATGGTCCCCCAATGCCTGTAGATGTTACGCTGACCTTTTCTCCATTTAAATAACCCGTGTAAGTGACATACTCCCTGCTGTCTGCAATTAATTTTGCATCATCAAAATGTGCTGCAATCTTGGAACATCTTTTGGGATCGCCCGGTAAAATTACATAACGCCCAACATCCCCCGGCCTGATTTGTAAATGGTACTGTAACCCTGCTTCACCTGAATAATTTTGCATATTTTCCTCCTTGATATTTTTTGAACATGTATTTACTAATGTAATTATATATCTATACATCCCGTCAGGGGGATGCCTATAGAATCTGCCTAAAATACCGTATAAAGCTGCCCCCCATAATGTCCTTCACCTGCTCTGCTCCCATCCCTCTCTGTAAAAGGGCAGCGCTTACCAGGGGCATCTGACCGTGGTCAGGAATACAGTCGTCCCTGTCCGTATAGCGTTTCCCCTGTAAAGCAGCACTGGCACGGTTATAAGAATCGCACAAGTCAAATCCATAGCCAACATGACTCTCCCCTGCCTTTTCCACCTCGTACTCTATGTGCCGGCAAAGCATTTCAAGATGATTGCCTCCAAGGGATCCTGCAATATACTTGCACCCATTCATCCCCATAATGCCTCCCTGACCGGCTAATGCCTTTATCTGATCATCTGTCAGATTACGGTAACTGCGATAAATCTGCCTGCTGCCGGAATGGGTGGCAATAAAGCTGCGCTCCGCCACCTGGCAGACCTGCTCAAATCCCTCATCGTTCAAGTGACTGACATCAAGGAACATGGACAATTCCTCCAGCCTTTTTACAGCCCTTATCCCTGCCCCGGAGAGCCCTCCTTTCGTCTGCCTGTTTTCTGAAGCCCTGCAGCACCCCACAGCCAGTAAATTGGATCTGCTCCAGGTAAGAGAAGCCCCCCGCACACCCAAATCATACAAAACATTCAGTCTGTCCATATCCCCTTCAATGCAATCCAGCCCTTCCATATAAATCAGGATTCCGATAATATCTTCCTTTAAAAGTCTGTCAATATCGCTCCCCTTTTCCACCAGAATCACTTCATCAAGCGCTTTTACATCCTCCTTTAAAGCCTTAATCTGGCTTAATGCATTTTCCCATCCCTTATCCAAATTTCCTGTTTCCACATAAACAGACGATACCACCAGCTTAAGCCCTACCCGTTTAAAGTGAGGCAGATAGTACTTTTTCACCACATCCCGCTCTCCGGCCCTGTTTCTAAGCAAAATCTCTCCCGCTAAATCCAGGTGAGCATCCACCACCGGGTTCTCCCGATGCAGCTTCACAGCCTGTTTCAAATACTCTTCTTTAATTTTTATGTCCATTTTTTACCCCATTTCTGCGAGGTGAACAAAGTTCACCTTTGCTTAAAATAAGCTGGCCCGCGAAGCATAACAACATTTCCTTTTTCATTATATGCGCCTGCCGGACTTTTTTCCATACATTTCTATGCAAACTCTTTTTCCTTAATCAACGTGCAGCCTATATGCCTCATTAGTGGTATATTTTCTCTTCTGACATATTTCCTGCGGGTACCCGTGTGCATAAATAATGGCAGATAATCCATCGACTATCCGCCATATTAAATAATCACTATAGCTTTATACCATTTTAACTTATGCATGATTTTAATATATAATCCATTCCTTCATCCATCTGAAGAACTTAATAATTTTGTTGTTTTAGGCATAAATATTCATATTATAATGAATCTGAGCAATATGTTTTTCTTTGATAACATCACCTCCATACCCTCCTGATTTTTGTTTTCATTATACGACACAATAAGCAGAAAAGCGAAAATAATCTACAAGATTAAAAACATAAAGCCCTCATATCAGAATTTTCGGCAACATCATTTATTTACATACAGATTTTCTATTCTTAAATTTTACCACATCATAATAACTATAAAAATTATTTTAGATTCTTAAAATCCTCAGCTGAAATCTTTTCTTCGCTTAATAGTTTTAATAAGGTGTTCCTTAATTCTTTATATTGCCTCTTTAGAGATTCATAACGTATTTTAGAACACACATATGGGGGCCCACTTAATGTTATAGAATCTCCTTCGCTGGAATCAATCTTTATATTATTATTGCAAAGCACATCTATGCTCTCTTCTCCAATTACTATTTGAGGAGACAATTCAATCCCCCAATACCCTTTCAAACTTTGAACCACCCCACTCCCAAGCATAATATCATAACATTTTATCAATATGTTTGTGTGTACATCTCCAACATTAAGTGCAACCTGTTTCGTGTAATACTCTATTTTTTCGGTAGCGCTATGTATCTCCTCAAATAAATCTTTAACCTTTTTCGTTTCTATACTATTTACCCAAAATTAAAGTTTTTCTCATAGCAGTCAGCTTATTTATGAAAATGGCAGATAGTCCGCAAACCACCTGCCATAAAAAATCTGTATACAATTTTTGTTTGCAGATTTATTTTTCCAGCTCCACACTCTTTAACATTTCCCGTATATCCTCCACGCTAAGCCACTGCGTATTGTTGCCGGAGCTGTAAGAAAATCCGTCTTCCACCTTACGGCCGCTTAAATTAATCTGCTGCTTCTCATTCCAGACCACCTGGGGATATACAATAAAATGCTTATCGTACTCATAGGTTGTCGAGGAATCCTCCACTGTTACCATAATCTCGTGAAGCTTTTCGCCGGGACGAATACCGATTTCCGGCATCTTGCAGCCGGGCAGCATCGCCTCGGCTAAATCCGTCACCTTAAAGGACGGTATCTTACTGATGAAGGTCTCCCCTCCGGTAGCTTCCTCCAATGCCTTAATCACTAGCTCTACGCCCTCGGTCAGGCTGATCCAGAAGCGGGTCATACGATAATCCGTAATCGGAAGCTCTCTGCCGCCGTTTTTGATAATGTTATGAAATACAGGAATAATAGAACCGCGGCTCCCCGCCACGTTGCCGTAGCGCACTATGGAAAAGTTAATATCCTTGCTCCCCGCATATGCATTAGCTGCAATAAACAGTTTGTCCGACACCAGCTTCGTCCCGCCATAAAGATTGACAGGATTAACCGCCTTGTCCGTGGAAAGGGCAACTACCTTTTTTACGCCAGAGTCCAGCGCGGCATCAATCACATTCTGTGCACCGTGAATATTGGTCTTAATAGCCTCATTGGGATTATATTCACAGGCCGGAACCTGCTTTAAGGCCGCTGCATGGACAACGAAATCCACTCCCTCAAAAGCTCTCCTTAACCTGTCCTTATCCCGCACATCGCCGATAAAAAATCTGATCCTGTCCGCATACTCTTTTAACTCATTTTGCATAATAAACTGTTTATATTCATCTCTTGAGTAAATGATAATCTTTTTGGGATTATATTTATTAAGCACATATTTCGTAAAACATTTTCCAAAAGAACCGGTTCCTCCGGTAATAAGAATTGTCCTGCCATCCAATAACATGAAAAGTCCTCCCATGATTTTAGTTTAGGGGCCTTAGGCGCCCCTTCCATAATATTTAGCGCAGTTTAACCGCTGCCTATACCGAACATCATACCATGAATCCTTTAAACCGGCAAACTTTTTTATTTGTACGATCCTTCTAAATGTTTCTTATTGCTCCTTTTCAGCCCTGATCCGAACCACTGCTTTTGGACAGAGCCACAGCCACCATTCCGCACAGGATTCCCCCTATGACAAAAGCAATCCACGCCATGCCAAAGTTGACAACTAAATTCAGTATAAGATAAATAATAACGGCTACAAGCATAATGCACGCACACAGCTTTCCTATCAGCGCATTTCTCTTTTTCTTCTCAGGTGACGGATTCGCCTCCTCATTATACCCTTTAATATTATACTTTTCTTTATCCAGGCCGCCATAAACAAGGATTGTTACTGCCACTGCAATCATCAACAGAAAAATACCCATCAGCGCTGATTCCGCCCTTTCCGCCAATGCCGGATCCGGAATGATTTCTACCTTTTCGCCAAAGACCATACAAAAAAGTACATCTGTCAAAATGATACCTACTCCCACCGCAATTCTAACGGTAAAGTTTCTGTAGGCACGCTCCTTTTCTTCCTCTATATAAAAGTCCTCAATCACCGGATTTTTTTGGCAAAATCTGTCTTTCTGAAGACCCATAACAATAAAAATCAAAACAGCAATTATCAGAAAGCTCCAGAAAATGGCGCCGCAGAGCATCTCACTCATTCCTGCTCCGCTAAGCAAAAGCATAATACCCAGTCCAAGGAGAATCAGCCCAACGCCCCCTGCAACCAGTTTGTTAAATTTATTTTGAAATTTATCATATCCATATACATCCTCAGTAAAAATACTTCTGACATCTCCCCGTAGCAGTATATCCATATTACAGCGAAACATGCCGCACAGCTGCAACAGCTTTTCCATTTCCGGATAGCTTTGCCCTGACTCCCACTTTGAAACCGATTGTCTGGAAACCTCAAGCTGCTCCGCTAACTGCTCCTGGGTAATATCCTTCTGCTTTCTCAAATACTGCAAATTCTCCGCAAAGTTCAATTTGTCCGGATTGGATTTATCAGAACCCGATACATCTCCTCTCATAACTTCGTAATCCTCTTCCCCTGCATTTTTTGTGTTGTCAAAATTTTTCATATGAATAACCATGCTCCTTTCCCGACCTGCCAACTTCAGGTCACAGACATAAATATTTTATGCCTTTATCTTACGGTTGCATGGAGGCAACTACCACCAATTTGATGTTGCGTTTTACTTTTTTTCTGTAAATTTTAAGTTGCATGGCCCATTTTTACAGGTTTTCGCCATTTTCTGCATTTTTTCTCATGTGAGATAAAGAAGTAAAAGAAGTGTAAAAAATTTTGCCGTTCCCTGTCCGGCTGACTGCCGGACGGGTCGGGCTTTAGTCGGGCAACTCTACCTTGCCGACAAAAGAGTAATAGATTTCGATTTCCTGTCTGCGGAGCTTCCCCCGGCGTTTCCCGTCAAGAGATTCCGATTCGTGGATTACGATTTTCTCCACAAATTCCCGTAACAGGGTAGGGGTGAGTTCCTCAAAGCTGGTGTACTTGCGTACCACTTTCATAAACTTTTCAGCGTTTGCCGTGGCTTCCAGTGTCTTTGAAAGCTCGCCCTGCAGAACGGCGGCACGCTCTTTCAGTTCCTTTTGCTCGGCTTCATAGTCTGCCGACAGTTCCGTGAAACGCTCGTCCGATATGCGCCCGGTCACGCTGTCCTCATACAGCCGCTTGAAGATAGCGGAGAGTTCCGCAATCCTTTTTTCTGCCGCTTCCAGCTCTTTCTTCTTGGCAGCGTTCCGGCGTTTGCTCCCGTCCTCGGTCTGCTCGGTCAAGAGCTTCATAAACCGGGCTTCGTGCTTGGCGGCGTAGCTGGTGACTTTCCGCAAATTCTCCGTCACTCCCTCGGTCAACAGGTCGGTGCGGATAAAGTGCGCCGTACAGTCACGGGTGCGCTTCTTGTAGCTGCCGCATATGTAGCAGTCCTGCCGCCGCTTGTCCGTCTGATACCTCTGCTGGTACATGACGCTGCCGCAGTCGGCACAAAAGAGTATGCCGGAGAACAAGCCCACTTCGTCATAGCGGTTGGGGCGTTTGCGCTGCTTGCGTAGCTCCTGCACACGTTCCCATGTGTCACGGTCTATGATAGGCTCGTGGTGGTTCTCAAAGATTGCCTGTTTTTCTTCGGGGTTCTCCTTGCTCTGCTTTACCTTGTAGGACACTTTCTCCGTCTTGAAGTTCACAAGGCAGCCCGTGTACTCCCGGTTTTCAAGGATATGCGCCACGGTATTTGTCGCCCATTTGCACTCATAGCCGGGGTGGTAGCGGCGTGTGCTTCCCGTCCGGCGGTATTCCAGCGTTCCCGGCGTGGGTGTCTGCTGCTCCGCAAGCATACGGGCTATCTTGGTCGGACCGTTCCCGGCAAGGCAAAGGCTGTATATCTGCTTCACCACGGGGGCGGCTTCCTCGTCAATGATGAAATTTTCGTCCTCGTCCATGAGGTAGCCGTAAACAGGCTTGCTTGTGACAGGCTTCCCGCTCATGCCTTTTGACCGTTTCACGGCTCTGATTTTCTTGCTCGTATCTCTCACCAGCCATTCGTTAAAAATATTACGCAAGGGGGCAAAATCGTTGTCGCCCTGTGCGCTGTCAACGCCGTCATTGATTGCAATAAAACGGACGTTTTTCTGTGGGAAAATCATTTCTGTATACATTCCCACTTGTAAGTAGTTGCGCCCTAACCTTGACATATCCTTGACTATGACTGTACCTACAAGCCCAGCTTCAATGTCGGCAAGCATGGACTGGAAGCCGGGTCTTTGGAAATTTGCCCCGGAATAACCGTCGTCCGTGTACCATTTCAGATTGCCGAAGCCGTTCTGTTTTGCGTAGTTTTCAAGGATTCGCTTCTGGTTGGAAATGGAATTGCTCTCGCCTTGCAGCTCGTCCTCATGGGATAATCTCGGATAAAGGGCGGTAATGAGTGTTTGGGTGGTCTGTCTTGACATAATATCCTCCGTTTCCGACAGCCAGCCCACTATTCCGTAGGTCTATTATACCATAGGGCGGGGCTGGCTGTACAGTCTTTTTTGCTACTTTATGGCATATAATGTCGATTGATTTTCAACAGGGAATGTCACTTTACATGGCGTGGGCGGCTCGTTCCCCGGCTGCGCTTTCAGCTTCCAGCACTTTCATCATCTTGTCGGCGGCGGTGGCGGTAGTGTCCTGTTTGAAGTAGCCGGAAACCACAAGGACGGTGTTTCCTCTGCGTACCTCGGTCACACAATCCGGGCGGCGGTCTTTCTTCTTGGTGTCGGTCATAGGCAAATCTCCTTTCCATTCAGCAGCATTTTAAGCTGTTCCATTTTCTCCCTTGCTTTCGCTTTCCTGAAATTCTTCCCAGTAATGCAGACAGGGCTGCACATTTCAATAAGGCGGTCATAAATGCGGGCATGGGCTGTGTCCTCCGGGTTCTGCAATTCCTCCAGCGTCAAATTCGTGGTGACTATCAGCGGCTTTTGGCTGCGGTATCGGCTGTCTATCACGTTGTAAACCTGTTCAAGCCCGTATTCCGTGCCACGCTCCATGCCAAAATCATCAAGGATAAGCAGAGGGAAGCTGCAAAGGCGGGAGATATATTCGTTGCGGTCTTTGAAACTGGCGGCAAGGTCATTGAGGATAAGGGCAAAGTTCGTCATGCACACGGAAACCTCTTTCTCCATGAGGGCATTGGCAATACACCCGGCAAGGTAGCTCTTGCCCGTGCCGACTTCTCCCCACAAAACCATTCCATGATTCCCGTCCTTTATCTGCTCCCATTGTTCCACATAGCGGCGGGCTTTCTCCATTTGGGGGCATTTGCCGTTGTCGTTCTCAAAAGTCCATTCCCTCATAGCCGGGTCGGTGAAGCCTATTCTTTTCAGCCGTTCCACTTCCTCCCGGTGCTTCTGCTCCCGGTCTGCGGCTTCCAGTGTTTCCCGGCGTTTCCGCTGGCAGTCACATTCTTTGGGGTGTCGGTCACGTCCGAAAAAGGTCTTGCCCTCCGGGAAGTAGGCTTCTTTGGGCTGGCGGCAGCTCCCGCAATATAAAAGCCCGTCCTCCCCGGTGTAGTCCTCCGGCTCTGCTTCCTGTGCCGTGGCAAGCCGGAAAATGGCGTTATCGTAATCACTCATAAAATCTTCCTCCTTGTTCATGGTCTTTTACGCCCTGTTTACGGGGCGTTGTGTCTATGCGGTCAAAGGCTCTCGCCCTCTTTGTAGGAATAATCGGGGATTCCTTTCTTTCCTGTACCTTTCCTGTCACGTCTTGCCCACATACGGACAGCGGCGGCATGGTTGGCGTACACTTTCCCGTAGGCGGCTATGAACTCGCTCAATTCCTCAATGAACCGTTCCAGCCTGTCCGGGTATTCCCCTTTCAGCTCCGCATACTCGGATTCGGAGAGGAAAAGGTTTTTATATCTGCCAAAGGGTGCGGGCTGCTCCCCACTCACTCCTTTTCGTTGGTTCTCTTTTAGTTGGTTTATAGTAAGTTGGTTAGGGGTCGGTTTTCCGTCCAACGCAAAGGTCGGTTTTCCGTCCTTATGAGGGTCGCTTTTCCGGCTATCAGAGGGTCGGTTTTCCGGCTGTATGGCTGTCATATGGTCGGAAAACTGTACCACTGGCATTTGCGGTATTTTCACATAAAGGCGGTTCGGTGCGGAGAAGCCCCGGCGTTCCCTCACCAGAAGCCCGGCAGCGTCCAGCTCGTTCAGTGCGCTTTTTATGGCGGTGCTGCCTTTATCCAGTGTTTCCGTTATCTCCGAAACGGGGTAGACAATGTACGTCCTGCCCTCGCTGTCCTGCCAGCCGTTCTTCTGTGAGAGGGTGGAACGGTCAAGAAGCACCGCATAGAGCAGCCTTGCAGTATATGACAAGTCCATTTTCAGCAGAAAATAGGGATAGGGCAGAAAACGGGGCATTATGGTGTCGGCTGTGATGTATTCGGTTATGGTTCTCACCTCCTGTCTGTGGCTTCTGTTACGCAATGAAAGCGGCTTTTTCGGGGGTAAAGGATATAAATATCGTCTACCCTTTGAGGGCAGTCAAAAAAGCCTTGATTTACGGGGGTTTGAAATATCCTAAAGCGTGACATTTATCCCTCTGTTTCCGCTTGCGCTGTGCGGCATAGATTCTTTTCATGCGTCCGGCGCAATCCGGGCAGTATTTCCCCCGGTTGGATTTGGGGAGAAAATACCCGCCGCACTCGGTACAGCGTTTCCTGTCTGCCCGGTGGAGTAGGGCGGCTTCCAGCTTCCCGTCCAGCGGCAGCACGGCGGCAATGAACCAGCGGCATATAAGAGAATAGCTGATACTCTGCACACATACGCAAGGCTCGCCGTTATCCAGCAAGATACAGTTGCCGTTGTCATAGTTGCAGCACTCATGCACAAGACGGCGGGCGGCTCTGTACTGTGGGTAGTCCATGTATGGGCGTTTACCGTTCATTATCCCGCCCCTTTCCCCGTTCCGGCTCACGGCGCAAGATTTGGTCAATATTGCTTTTGACGGTCTGCAATTCCCGGACGTTCTCTTTCTTCTCCCGGTACTCGTTGTAAAGGGCGTTCTTCTCTTTGGTAAGCTGCTCAATCTCGGTCTGTAATGCTTTGGACGCTGGCAGCTTGGAGATTCCCTGTGTCTTGAAATACCGGGCGGCGGATTCGGAAATGATAAACTCGCTTTCGTGCTGCTCCCGGTAGGCTCGCTTTGCTTTCTCCGATTTCTGCGCCCGCAATCCGTCACGGGCTGGCTTGGTCTTGATGTAGGCTAATAACTGTTTCTGCAAGTCTTTTTTCTCCCGCAAGGTGCTTTCCACGGCTTTCAGTTTCCCGGTGGTTTCATGCAAGCCCGCACTGGCGGCGGCAAGGGCGGCTTCCAGTTCCTCCGGGGAAGAAAAGCCGGATTCTTCGTAAATGCTCATGGTCGCCGCCATTTGCTTTAGGTTGTGGACAGCCGCCCAGCGGTCATATCCTATGCCCTTGCCCTCGGCTCGCTTGGCTTCCCGGTCTACCATGCGTTGTACGCCGTCCTGTTTCGGTGCGTTTATGGCGGCTTTATTGCGCTGTAAACGGTCTTTTATGCTGCGGGGGTATTCCTGTTTGGGTAGGGGCTTTTCGGCGGCTCTTGCGGCGTTCTGTGCGTTTATAGTGAGTGCTTCCAGTACGGCGGCACGGTCAAAATCATCACCCAATTTCCGGGCGGTGATTGGCTTCGTCCTGTCCGGCGTGAGATATGACAACCTCCCCCGGCTCTCCTTAACGGTCACGCCTTGCTGTAACAGCTTCCCGGAAAAGTCCTCAAAGGAAACGGCAGAGGACAGGGCGGTGCGGATCGTGCGCCGCAACTTCTCCTTGTCGGTTTCAAACTTGGTCTGTTTGGGCGGCTCTCCTGTAGCGGCAAGGGAAGCATTTTCTTTATCCAGTGCGGCTTGTCCTTTCCGCTTCGCCCAATACTCACACTCGGTAATGCGGTTCTTGCTCCCGCCCAGTAAATCAATCTGATAGAGGTTTTCCCGGTGGCACATCTCCATGACTTCCGCTTTGAAATACTCCATAGCTGCGTCCGTGCAGCGGTGCTTGCAGCCCTCCCTTGTGTCGGCTGGTCTTTCCATGTAGGGCAACAGCGGCACTTCCGCAATCCGCAAAGAATTGATTACGATATGCACATGGATATTTCCGCTGTGGTTATGCCCGTCCGGGTGGGTGCATACCAACGCTTGGTGTCCGGGGAAATGCGTCTTGCAAAATTCCTCGCCCAATGCCTGCGCCCGGTCTACGGTCAAGCCGTTGTCGGGTGCGTCACGGGGGTCAAAGCTGATAATGTAATGGTGGCTCTTTACGTCCTCCCGTTTTTGGTTCTTGCCGTATTTCAGATTGGAGCGCATACACGCTATGGCGAACTCTTCCCCGCCGCAATTCAAAGAGGAAATGAGATAGCCTGTCCTCGGAATTATCTGCCCGCTTTTATCCAGTGTGGGCTTCATGGTAAACTCGTCATGCTCAAAGGTTAGGTACTGCTCGGCAGCTCCGTAATCGGCATTTTTAGAGCTGATATGTTTGAATGTTGCCAACGGCTTCACCTACTTTCTGCAAGACTTCAAACTTCAAGGCGGCAAGCTCCGCTGTGGCGGCTCGCACTTCTTGGGAGAGGGTGTTATAAGGTGCGCCGTACTCGTTCAGACAGCGGGCAATCTGATTCAAGTTGCCGCCGATTTTCCCGTACTCGGCTGTGAGTTTCCCCACAACAGAGAGTAATTCATCATTGACCGGGGAAACGGTAATAATCGGGCATATCCTTGACTTAGTGAGGGCTTGCCGGATAAACTCGGCTTGGCTCATTTTGCAGAGGGAAACACGCTCGGAAAACTCGGCGTATTCTTCCTCGGTCAAGCGTGTTTTGATTACCCGGTGGCGGTGGGGCGTGTTATATCTTTTCATGGCTGTGAACCTCCTTTCATGGGTGGATTTTTTTCAAGCGGCGCAAGCCGCAAAAAGGCGGGCTTGGGGTGGCAACCCCAACAAGATTCCCATAGGACAAAATGAGCCGATAGGCGAAATTTGGTACTGTGGTAGAATCTTGCTCTAAGAAACTGCGCTGTGTGGTCTGTTCACTTACTATCCGGCTTTCCGTGGCTGGTTTGTTGCGTTCCTGCGAAAATATCTCATGGAATTTTCTGATACCCTCGACGGACGGGGCGGAGATTCTGCCAAAGCTGCGGAAACATTTCTTCCCCTAATACCTACAACACCACGCAAAGCAAAATTGACGGAAATTTGAGGAAATTTCTTCATTTTCCTTTCATTCCCCACACCACCGAAAATTGAAAACTGCCAAACAAAGAGCGTGTCATGTTTCCCTTTTCGTGGGGCAATACGACAGTTTTTCAAAAATGCCGAAAATAAACGCAAAAAAACAGGAAACCTTTTTATGATTTCCTGTCTTGGTGTGCCGTTCTATGTGGCGGCGGTTATTCGGTTTTGGGGTATGGCTGTTCATCAAAGCGGAACTGGAACAGGGCAGCGATAAGCCGCCGTTTGATGTTGTCCTCGGTGTCCTTGTTGATGTGCCCATTTTCAAGGGCTGCAAACCGGATTCTCTTGCTGTAATGCTGTAAAACTTCTTCCACGGCTTCCGGTTCTCCATTGGTTGCTCTGACAATAGTCTCATAGGGAATAAGATTAGGATTCTTCATGCGAAAACACCTCCATTTTTTCCTGTAACATCTGTAAGGCACTATGTATGTGATACCACGCCGTACTTCGGCAACGTCCATACATTTCCCCGATTTCCTGTTGTGTGTAATGACCGAAAAAGTAAAGATAAATAATTTCCCTCTTTTTATCCGGCAAGGATAACAGCGCAGTGGCAAGCTCCCCGTTGCTGAGGATAACCGTCTGACCGCATATGGTGACGGGGTACTGCTCGTAGGGGTCTATGAAATATTTATCTGACGTACTGAACGGGTAAAACTTTTCTTCTGTAAGATACTCAAAAGATATTTCTCTTTTCTGCCGCCTGCTCCTGTCACGCCATGAGTTGATAGTTGCATAGCGTATAACAACTTTGCAAAAAGCGTTAAAAGTATACATGATGTGTTCTTTGTATGCTTCGGTGCAAGCTGAAAGCCTTGGGTTCTTATTTGTTGTATTTGTCTGCTCTTTATTCAAAATAGGTTCTCCTTATATTCAATAGAATTTTTCTCCGGGATAACGCACAAAAGGTTACGTTACTTTCTGAAACATATGCCGAACTTTATCTAAACGGCTGTTAGGACGGCGTGGCTGCAATACAGGCTCCCCGGAAGTTTCTTGATACCCTTTTAATTCTATAAGACAAACACTTCTCCCATTTGTATAAAAATTCAAATCATTCCTATATTCACCTATACAGCGGGCGGGGATTTCTCCCGTAAAAATAACTTCATCATTTTTAAGCAAGGTTGATTCAATCACTGCACAATACTTCGGTGCGTCATTGTAAGCCCGTGAAAGATATTCCTGCGGTGCAAAAAGGGTAAAGGAAAGGTATGGTTCCAATAATTGTGTTCCTGCTTTTTTCAATGCCTGTTCCAACACGACAGGGGCAAGGAAACGAAAATCTGCGGGGGTACTGACTGGACTGTAATAAACTCCATAGTCAAAACAAATTTCACAATCTGTCACTCTCCAACCATATAAGCCTTGCTCCATTCCATAACGCACGCCTTCCATAACGGCATTTTGAAAACTTTGGTTTAAATAGCCGAGAGATACCTCGCTTTTAAACTGGGTTCCACTTCCGGCAGGAAGCGGCGTTACAGTTAAGCCAATGGACGCCCAAAACGGATTCGGCGGCACTTCAATATGAATCGTATAGGTCGCCCTTTTTATCGGTCTTTCAAGATAAATGACCGTAGGCTCCCTCATAGCCACTCTAACATGGTATTTTTCTTCCAGTAACGAACAAATAACTTCTAACTGCACCTTTCCCAAAAAAGATAGAATAATCTCATGGGTGACAGTATCAATTTCAAAGCGCAAAAGAGGGTCTGTATCAGCAATTTCTATGAGGGCATTCAGCAAGGCTTCTCTTTGTTCCGATTTTTGCGGCTCAACGGTTGTCCGAAGCAACGGCATGGGATTATCAATCCACGCTCTGCGAGGTAAGAGCTTTTCATTTCCCAGAATGTCATTCAGTTTCAAAGTATCATCGGATAAGATAACAATTTCTCCCGAACAGGCATGGTCTGCCGGAACGATTTCCCCATTTGACGGAATAAACATTTTTGTAATCTTTATCTTTTTCTTTTTTGACAGCAGGATTGTATCTCGTAAATGGAGCGTTCCATGATATAGGCGTAAGTAGGAAAGCCGTCTTTTCTGGTCTGTATACTCAATCTTAAAAACATATCCGCATAATTCGGACTGGCTATTCTCTGTTTCTGGAACGAAAGTTTCTGTAATTACCTCAATCAATTTTTCCGTTCCTAAATTGTCTTTTGCACTTCCATGATAAACAGGGAACAAGGAACAACATCTGGTTCTCCGACATTTTTCACGTTGTAATTCCTGCATATCCAAAGAATCCTCTGCGATATATCTCTCTAGTAGTTCATCACTTCCAGCAATAACGCTATCCCACTTATCTAAATCAGAAATATCAGTCATTGTTATCTTTGATGATAAGACAACCTCCTGCATGACAATCATATCGCTGGTAAGTTTTTCCCTAATATTTTGGTAAATACGCCGCAGATCAATTCCGTTTTGGTCTATCTTATTTACAAAGATAATTGTCGGAATGTTCATTTTCTGAAGCGCATGGAATAATATCCGGGTCTGCGCCTGCACACCGTCCTTTGCGGAAACAACTAAAATAGCCCCGTCAAGGACAGATAAAGAGCGGTATACTTCGGCTAAAAAATCCATATGACCGGGAGTGTCCACAATATTGATTTTATAACCATTCCAGCAAAAAGAAGTAACCGCCGTCTGAATAGTAATTCCCCGCTGCCGTTCTAAAATCATGGTGTCTGTTCTTGTAGTTCCTTTATCCACACTGCCTTGTTCTGCAATCGCTCCACTGGTGTATAGCAGACTTTCTGTCAAAGTTGTTTTCCCTGCGTCTACATGGGCAAGAATGCCAATATTGATTATTTTCATGTGATTGTCCTCCTTTTACAGCCCCAAAGGGCATAAAAATCCCCAGCAGTAAAATACTTTTACCACTGGGGATTTTGTTTGCGGACATACACATATACAGCATACACCTACTTGCATTTGCTGTTCTTCTTTGATATGTCAAAATTGATAAGGCAAAAGTATTCTTAAATTGGGTACAAAAAACTAAGCCCCTCGCAAGGGACGGTTACGATTCTTTGTTCCCACTATTTGGTTATAGTTATTTAAGAATACCTTGCCGCATATTTTTTACTCCTTTTCTGGAATGAAGCTATTATAGCACATCAGCGTGAGGAAAGAAAGTACCCAAAAAAGAAAAATACGAAATCATGTAATGTTTGTAAGGTATGAAAAGGAAAATTCCGCAGTCGTCGGCATTGTGGGAATGTGTATAACTGGCTGTCTTATGGAGTTGTGGGTAACTCTGTTTGCAGGACGTGGGAAAGCTGCACTTTAGCTTTTCCATGTGCTGTGAACAGAGTTATCCATGACGGAATAGCCTGTTATGCACATTTCCATAATGCTTGTCTTTTGGTTTTTGCTTCGGAATAGTGTGGTGCTGGCGGTCTATCTCTTGTTTTCGGTTGCTTGCTTCTTTACCGTACATGAGCATTATGTCCGGGTATATCACTGCCCGCGGGAATAGAGCTCATATAAAGTCCACATCTCTTTATCGGCCACAGCCTTATATGTATCAAGCTTTTCATTTACTTGCAAGATTCCCTCAAGGCACCTTTCCTTATCCTCATAATCTGCCACATAGACCAGCATCCTGCCACATTCGGCAATTGTCTTATCCGCAATAAGCTCCCGGTTGCCCTGACTTGCCAGATACACCTTTTCAAATACCATCAATTCATCAGACAGCCGCCAGATATTATCCGGTGAGGAATCATTGTAAAATACCACAACAGGTTCATCACTGTGAGACTGCACAAAGGCCATTTGCTCCCTTTCCTCCTCATAAAGAAAAAAGACCCGCCCGTCTTTCATCCCCAGGCCTGCCGTCAAAAGAATCACCAGCACAAATCCCCCTAACATAATTCTCTTATCCGGCGTCTTTTTTAGTGTCTGTGCCGCCTGGCCAAGAAGCTCCCACAAAGCATACAGCAGCAAAAACAATATCATTCCATAAACAGGCAGCTGATAACGGTTGGAGGTCTCTCCAAGAAGGAGCGCTGTCTTTGACACGATAAAAAAATACCCCCCGCAGGTCAGCGTCATAAGCCCTGTAGATGCATCCCAAAAAATTCTTTTATTTCCTTTTTTCCTGCGCACATACCCTGACCATAAGGCCAAAAGGCAAATTGCCAAAAGCCACCAGCTTAGCGTGCCGTTCATCACAAAATCATCAAACAATCCATAAAAAAACTTAAGACGCTCCCATGTGTTGGAAACATTACTGAATTCACTGACTGCTTCTGTTCCCCTGTAGCCTCTGAAAATATGGGACAGACTGGCAGGATAATACAAAACCGCCCCGGCAAAGCCTGCCCCGCAGCTTATCACATATCCTGCCAGTTCCCTGCATTTTCTGTTTTTTATAAGCCAGATACAAAATCCTGCTCCCAGAAAGAAATGAAAGATAATATAATAATACTGTGTCAGAAAGCCCAAAAACACAGTAACTGCCAGCGGCAGAAAAAAGCTTCGTATCCGGAAGTCTTCTTTTTTTACCGCGTACAGATGCAAATCCAGGCAAAGAAGAAGAAACAGGGTCAGCCACTGGTACATCCGGATAAACATAACGCCGGAAATCACCGCCCCGCTAAATCCCCACGCAAGGCAGGTCAAAAATGACATTATTCTTCCTTTTTGCTCCCCCTTCTCCTTTTCCTCTATACAGTCGGACTGTTCCCGGGCCGCGGCCATACAGGCTCCCCAGGCCAAAAGTATATAAGAAATTACAAAAGCAATCAGATTTGCTCCAATTCCCAGCCATTTACTGAATACTCCTGGAAACAGAGAACAGACCGTGTGAAAAATATAATAGTAAAAAGGCGGATGCACATCCCATGACTGCATCTGCTTTACCACATCATACCGGAACCGTTCCCCGTGCAGCACTACAAAATCGTTTCGCACATCTTCCCTTGTAAGCCACTGCCTGTCATTTACAAAAAGGCCTGCCGTCTTGTTTGTAGAGTAATAAGTATAAAACTCGTCCTCATGAAATCCTGCCTTTTTATTCCCATAAAAAAGCATCACACCAAGCTGTGCCATCAAAAGCACAGCCATAATTTCAACAAAAATTCTCTTCCTTTTCATCACCGCTTTTATTCCTATACTTTATATACCGCAAATTTTTGCCATGCCGCATCAATACATAAACTCATCTCTTTAGCATTCTGTGGACCTTTCGCACCAGCTTTGGCGCTGTGCCAAGAAGTAACAGATATTTTTTATTCTTAGACGTAAGATAAGGAGATTTTAAGGCATCCCCTCTATGATTTTTCAAGTATTGTTTCACCTGCACATAAAACTCATTGTCATTCTTCATCTGCGAGATGGGAATGTGCAGCATATAATCCAGCCGCTGGAACAGGCCAAACCGCAAAGCCTCCTGTAAAAGTGACGGGTACTTCCTTTGAACAATCTCATAAACCCTGTCCGCATTTTTTACAATATCCGTAAAAACCTTTGGAAATTCCTCACTGTCACGGGTCCTGGTATTGCTTCCATAACGATAAAAAACATGGTAATCCTGTTCGGGCAAAATTGCCACGGCCGTGACCTTAGGCAGCAGTCTTACCAACAGATTAAAGTCCTCATTTAATTCCCCCTCCGGAAAACGTTCTTCCTTTAGCAATGATGCATGTACCAGTTTTGTGCACATAGAACAGTCTCCCTTGTGCAGTAAAAGCTCCCGCATAAACTGCTCCCCTTCCCACAGCACTGCCTCCACAGGCGGCTGGCACACATCAGGCATCCTGTTCCCCTGCTCATCCACCTCATCCCTTGAAGTCTGCACCATCAAAAAGCCCTCCGAAAGCGCCACCTCCAAAAGACGCTCATACATCCGGGGTTCTATGTAATCATCGCTGTCCACAAATCCGATATAATCCCCTCTTGCCTTTTCAATTCCCAGATTCCGCGCCGTAGAAGTGCCGCCATTTTCCTGGTGAAAGACTTTTATCCGCCTGTCCTCAAGAGCCATCTTCTCCGCAAGGGCCCCGCTGTTATCCGTGGAGCCGTCATCTATCAGAATAATCTCCAGGTTCGGATAGGTCTGTCTGCGAATAGAATTCACGCACCTGGGAAGTAAATCTACTATATTATATACCGGTACAATCACACTGATAAGCGCCGGCCATCTGCTCCCTTCCACTTAAAATTCCCCCTTTCCATTACATTGTCTGCTCCTTAGCATATATTCATACATTTTATCCGGGCGAACCACTGGAGCCGCGCTTAAAGGTCCCTCCGGCGCCGGCTCAATTCTTCCTTCCTTTAACCCCCGGACCATGCGCAAAAGCTCCCTGGCTCCGTGATCCGCATTCCAAAGGTTTACAATTGTCTCATAGGCTCTGCGCCCCATTTCCTTTCTTTCCCCGGGATGCTCCAGCAAATAGCAGACTTCCTCTTTCATTTTCTCATAGCTGCCGGCCGGATATGCCAGCCCGTTTTCCCGGTGGCGAATCAGATAAGGAATTGCCCCTGCCTGCACATTAGCCACCACAGCGCACCCGCTGTTCATAGCCTCATTTACTACAGCGCCCCAGCCCTCCAAATGGTTGCTGGTAAATACATAGACATGACATTTTTCCATAATATCCCGCACTTCATCCGGCGTCTTAAAGCCATAAAAGGTAATGGCGCCCTCCACTGCCTGTTCCTTTGCAAGCATTTTTAGTTCTTCTTCCATCTGGCCGCTCCCTACCATATGTATATGGAAATCATACTTCCCCTGCAAATCCTTTGCAAGTCTGACCATATATTCAGCATGCTTTAGCGGAATAAAACGTCCTGCCCACAGAATATCAGCTCTGCCTTCTTCCTTCTTTAATCCTTCAAATCCTTTTTTGTCATAATACCTGGTTTCCGGAAAGTAGCCCCATTTAAACATTTTTCCGGGATAAGCATGAATCAAATGGAAATCCGAAGGCACATAAGCCCCTGCGCACAGAAGGTATGCCGGACTTTTCCGGTATCTGGTATGTTCCCTGTATTTGTGCACCAGTCCCTTGGGGGAAACCGCCTTCCACTGTCCCTCCCGGTAAAGCCGCTCACTGACCCTTATAGTCAGTTTTCCTGTCTTTAATCTCTCCTGCACCAGCTCCTCATGACCACTCCACCCTGCCAAAAGCACATCGCTTTCCATAACCAGCTTATGGCACAAGGCCTCCTCCTCATAGAGGAAATGCACATAGGGCAGCTTTTCCCCTTCCGTATTCCATCCCATGGCAAGCCGCTCCTTTTCCATGGGTTCACACTGGATAAAATGATATTCGTTCCCCAAAAGCCCGTAGCAGGCATTGGAAAAAGGAATCTGATGATGGTTGATATAGTTGGATATAAAAGTAACGGTCATACCTTTGCCTCCGCTTCTCCTATCGCCTCATAAATTTCTAAAAGCCGCAAATAGTTCCGCTCTCCATCATGGACAAACCCGGCCTGTTTCCTTTCCCCCTGACAAAGTCTCTCTGAAAGACACAGCCCGTCTTCCCGCACATTATCATCCCACACGGCTTCTATTTTATCCGCCAGCTCTTTCACATTCCCCACCGAAAAGAGCAGACCGCTTACACCGTCCTTTACCATATCCGGTATTCCGCCTGCTTTGGAGGCAACCACAGGCACTCCTAAAAGCTGGGCCTCTCCTACCGTATTGGGGGAATTTTCCAGAACGGACGCACATACAAACACACTGCTGTTTAAAAACTGCTGTTTCATTTCCTGTGCACTACGCTTTCCTGTCATAACCACCTTATCTTCCAGATCATACCTTTTTATCAAAGTAAGCAGGTATTTTCCATAGGCGGAAAGCTTTATTTTTTCCTTTAAGGTACCGTGTCCCAAAATACTGTTTCCTGTCACGTACAGCTTTAAATCCGGATATTTTTTAACAAGCAGCGCCGCCGCCTCAAGCACAAAATGCATCCCTTTTAAAGGATAATCCCCCTGTCCCAAAAGAATACTGTGCTTTTCGCAAGTCTCCGGACTCCATTTTCCCGTATAAAATTCCCTCCGCATCGTTTCATTCATAAAATAATATCTGGCGTAAGGGTTGATTTTGGCACTGCCCTCCTTGTCAAAGGCAGTTCTTCCCGTGATATTTCCACACCCAAGCATAGCCTTTTTCTCATTTTCCCCGCGCCGGATAAATTTCTCCTGCTGCTGCCTGATGGAATCCCTTTTAAGCCAGTCCCGAAAAGTCACCTTTTGGGACGCTCTTTCCGGCAGACCCGCCATATAAACCTTTGCAATCTCACTGCAGAGTCCCTGTATACCGATAAGCGTCCTCTCCGGTTTACCAAAAGCCCTGACCGCAGCCAGTGCATGGGGAAATTCCGTCCCGAAAATATGGACAATGTCAGGGGAAAAATCTGCAATCACCTTCTGAAGAACATTCTCCAGCCCCGCATCATAAATTTCCGGCGTATCTAAATTTTCTTCAAAGGCATAGCAAACTATTCCCTGTACGGAAAATTTTTTTTCCTTCAATTGCCTTATCTGCGCTCCCCCCAAAGGAAAGCAGACTCCTAAGGTAAAAGGCGCCTCTTTTTTTTGGACCTTTTCAAAAATACCGGAAAGCCACCCCTCCCGGTTACTGTAAGGTAAGTTAATCTCCTGCCCGATGGCAGGCAGCATAATATTGCATATCCATAAAATTCTGTTCATCCGCCACCCCCTCTGGATAGCCGTCACTTTTTCATCTTGTAACGCAAACAATATATAAATTGTTTCAGCCGGTTATAAGCCCCTGCCGTTCTCTCATTTTCCGCAATTCTTGTCCGCAGCGGCGCTAAAGTAAACAGCATTACCATTCTGAATTTGAAAAGCTGCCCCCCGGACATATACTTTCCTGTTATCTCCCTGTGCTCCCTGGCTGATCTTTTCCGGTTTTCCTTCGTCTCTGAAAACCCGCCTCCCTCATAATCTGCAATCACAATTTCCTTATAGGCAAAGGCAAGCCTGTCCCTCTTTTCATACCCTGAAAAGCACCATAAAAACTGCTCATAATCCGCTCTCACCCTGTACTTCACTTCGAAAGGATGGACTAAAACAATCTCCCTGGAATAAAAGCACGCCTGATGACAGGGCACATTCCTATAGCATCCAAAAGCATCCATATGGGGATTAGAAGATACCACCTGCCCTGTCCGCCTTTCATAAATATCCCCATAAAAAATTCCCCGCTCCTTTTCACTGCCCTGAATAAACTGCCACATTTCCATAAGAACATCCCTGGAAAAAAAACGATCTCCGCAATTCAAAAAATAAAGATATTTGCCCTGGGCCGCCCCGGCCGCCTGATTCATGGCATCATAGATTCCCTCATCCTTCCTGCAAATCACCCTGCATCTGCCGGCATCCTCGCCCCCGCTTTCATCTCCACTCTCTTTTTTCTCCATCTCCTGCGCCAGTCTGTACGCATAATCCAGGGACCCGTCACCGGACATCCCATCCTTAACCACCACCTCAAAATCCCGAAAGGTCTGCTCTCTGATACTGTCCAGTGTATCTTTAAGCCTCTCCCCTGCATTCAGACAAACGACCAGAATCGAAAAAAAACATTGCATCCCCTGCTCACCTCATCTATCTTTTTTGCCAATACACAGCTCAGACAAAAAACATTTAATTCACATCCGAAAGAATCGGCACCATCTCATGAAACATAAATGTCTGGTAAGGCAGTATCCTAAGTCCGTCACTGCCTGCCTTCATCAGGATAAACACCCCGAAGTACAAAAGTCCCGCTCCAATCACTCCTGCCGTAAACACGCGCCGCACTTTCCTGTTTTCTATCCCGGCAAGCAGAGCCGGCAGGAAAAATATATGGGTAATGGTCAGATAATACCCGATTCTGGATATGATCGGCAAGAAAGAGCAGCACACATACATAACCAAAGCCCCAAGATTGCAATAAAAGTAAAATCTGTTTCTCCGGTTTCCCTTCACTGTTTTTTTATAACACATAAGTGCCAAAATCAAAACCGCCAGGCATCGGGCAATATTCACCAGGCTTGTACCGCCCTCCAGATACTCCGTGTCCTCATAGGTGGGATAAAGGAACACTACAACTTTTAAATAGAAATCCTGCAGAAAGAAAAAAGTAGTGCAAAACAGCGCCATAACCGCAAGCTGCCACTTTTTCCAGGGAACAGAAGCCAGAAAGTACAAGGGAAGCACCACCAGGATGGATTTGTGCAGCGTAGCTCCCAGCAGCACCAGCAAAACAAACTTTATCCATTCCTTTTTAAGCACATAGGGAATTGCCATAACTGCCATGGCCAGCGCCAGATAATACCGTACAGTATTAAAGGACTGAAAATAGTATCCAAAGGCCATAAACAGAAAAAAGCTAAACCCAAAACAGGCCGCCTGCCTGTAAATAGCTACTAAAAACAGCAAAATAGTGAAGAAAGCAAAAAAGGCAAAAACCAGCAGATAATTCTCAAATCCGCTGATTCCATAAAGAAGCTTTACCACCTGATTAAAGCCTGTCTCCGTAGGCACAAAGGCATCACAGTTCACGAGGTGCATAAACTCCACATATTTGGCATAATCATTTCCCACATTCAGCCGGCAGGCGCAAACGCCAAACAAAAGCGCAAAAACAGATCCCAGGCAAAGCCAGTTGAGCATCTGCTGTCTGCTTACAATATTTACCTGTCTCTGAAAACGGTTATCTACCATAAGCCCCAAAAGGACCGTAACGGCCGCCACAAAAATATATAAAATCAATGTCTGTTCTTTCCTTCCCTTATTCCCTGTTTCATCAGCTTATATGCCTCTCTAAGAGACATTTCCTTTAACATTTCCCCTCTTTGGATAAACCTGTGAGCAAACCCATATATAAATCCATGGGTTAACAAAAATCTCAGTGAAAAAGCCTTTGCCAGCCTTCCGTAAAGATGATAATATAAAACACCCCTGTCAACAAAAAATTTTTTATTATACCCCTTAAACCAGGTAGATTCCCTGTAGACCTCCCGGCCAATTTCATCCACTGCCGCGTACAAATGCAGGCCTTTTTTCAGACAGTCGTGCAAAAACAGGCTGTCCTCCCCATTGCTGTATTTCGCGCCGCCTCCAAAAAGCAGGGAAAAGCTTACATTTGCCTTATGCAGGGCCTTCGTCCTTGCCGCCACAGCATAGGTAGGATAGCGCCCGTAATTGTACCAGCGTATCCTCCTTTCGGCCTGATTATAATAGGTTCTGCGGGATGGATCCACCTTAAAATTGAACGTGATGATATCGGCGTCCTGATTCTTCTCAAAAGCCTTTTTGATAACTTCCCCATACCCGGGGTAAAACGCAATATCCTCATCCGAAAACAGGCAAAGCTCCTTATCAGCGCGCATCAACGCCTGATTTCTGCTCCGTCCCACGCCCCGCTCCGCTGTATTAAAACATTGAATCCGCTTTCCCGCATGCAGATACTCCTGATACCCAAAGTGATCGCACTGATTGACAATAACCGCCTCTGTCTCCAAATGCATCTTCTCCGCCAGGTTATTTACTTCCTCATTTACCGCTGCCACCAGCACCTGTAGTTCCATATCTTCACGGACCCTCGTATCCTTTGCCGCCGTTTCTTTTTGCGCAGCGGTCATATTACGCATAATATCTGTTTAAAAATTCTTCATCTGCCTGGGCAATCACTATCCCCAGAACTTTACAGTCCTGATTGTGGAGAAAAGTCAAAATTCTTGCTGTCTTCCGTCCCGTATCGGTTCCGAAAGGCAGTAGCAGGATCACCCCGCCCATCTCCCTGATTTTCCGGCATTCTTCTTCAGACATAATATTCTCATTAAAGGCCGCCGCCTCATATTCGCTCTTTTTATGCTCCTCTTCTTTCTTTTCGATGTTCCAGCTAAAGTCCTCCTCCATCTGACCACCGCCAAACACATCCGTCTCCCTGCTGCTGAGCAGCCGCTCTAATTCCAGGCCGCGCATGTCCGCATGATTTCCCATATCTATAACCGCAAAGGTTTTCCTATCCCCTAACAGATAGCGGATATTTGCCTTAAGCTCTCTGGCATAGGGCTGCAACCCTTTCTGGTTCCGGGTTAAAACTCCCAGCGCCTTCACGCCGTATTTTTTCTCCACGTCTCCCTGTACATATATAGACTCATCAAACACATAGTGAAACCCCACTGCCAAAAAAGCGATCACACCAAGAATAACGGCCCCGGTAATACAAGCCGCCACAGTCCGGTCATCCCAGTATACTCTTTCAGGGGCGCCGGAGCGAATCACTTCAATCTGCTCCAGCTCTCTGCTGCTACTTGCAAACTCCCGCAGCCCGCTTTCCACCGCACTCCTGATTTCCCTGACAAATTTTTCATTTTCCCCTTTCACCGTAACGGTAAGGAGCCTGATATCAGACAAAATTTCAGCGGAAGTTGCCTCCTTTACCTGGTCTTTCTCATAGCCGGGCAGACGCATCATCACAAGGTCCAGAATCGGATCCGCATCTAACAGGTCGTTCCACGTATAACCATTATAATACTGATACACCTCGCCGCTTTCATCATGGCCGAAACTGATATAGAGCTTGGAGACAGCCTTATATTCAACCGGCATCTTCATAGAGCGGGTCATCTGATAAATGATCCCTCCGCAGCATGCGCCTAAAACCGCCAGCATAAGTACCAGCCAAATCTTTTTTTGGAGATAAAGCATGAGCCGCTTTAAATCCATTCCTCTATTTAAATATTCCTCATTCATTTCCATCTTCATTTTCATGGGCTTCCCCCGTATTTGGTGCCTTCATCGCCGTAGTCTGGGTGCTTTCAACCCCCTCGGTGCTTTCCGGCCTTATCAGAATCTTAAGCGTCAAAAGCATCAGCTTAATATCCAGCCACACAGAATAATTTTCTATATAAGATAAATCCAGCTTCAGCTTGTCATAGGGCGTGGTGTTATACTTTCCATAAACCTGTGCATAGCCTGCAAGTCCTGCCTTTACCTTCATTCTAAATAAAAACTCCGGCATCTCCTCCACGTACTGTTCAATGATCTCCGGCCGCTCAGGCCTTGGACCAATAAAGGACATATCACCCTTTAAAATATTAAGCAGCTGCGGAAGCTCATCAATCCGCACTGCACGGATAAATTTCCCTATAGGTGTAATCCGACTGTCATTTTTGGAAGCCAGCCTGGCTATTCCATCTTTCTCCGCATCCACTCTCATACTCCTGAATTTCAGAATATAAAACTTTTTTCCTCCTGCGGTACAGCGGATTTGTTTATAAAATACAGGTCCTCCGTCATAACATTTAATTACAATTGCCGTAAGCACCATAAAAGGCGCTGCAACCGCAAGTAAAATAATCGCGCAGACAATATCAAGCAGACGCTTTGCTGCCCTTTGTTCCACCGAAAGCGCATACTCCCTCACCAAAAAAAGCGGCGTATCAAATAAATGCAGCTGATCAGAGCCTTTCACCAACACATCCGGAATCTTGGGCATCATATAAACCCGGATAAATCTGCTGTAACAAAACTTAAGGAGCCGGTTCCTGTCCTCAGTGGGAATATCCCAGAGCACCACTGCACCATATCCCCTGACGATCTCCTGTTCCAGGTTCATGAGCCCCTCGCTCACATCCATACACTTGACAATTTTATATTTATCCCTTCTGGACTCAAATTTTCTTAAAATATCATCAATACTTCTCCTTCCATGTACCAGAAGCATTTTCCTTGGCGGAAATACCCTGCGGTAAAGACTGTTGCAGATAACGGTCCATCCCCCTGCAACCAAAAGCTGAAAGAAGGTTGCCACCACAAAAAAGTCTGCGGGGACCAGCCAGCCGTTCATCAGAGAAAGCTGAAAATATGTAAATACGTTTACAATAAGCTGCGAAAACAATTGGGAAAGGAAAATATCCATGGACTTCAAATACCCAATCTTCAGTCCGCCGTAAGTATTCATAAAGAAAAATAACAGCACAAAATACAACCCGATTGTCAGCAAATGGCCGTTTTTTGTAAACTTAAGCCCCCGATTAAAGTTATTAATAATAGGATAGTAATATTTAAACCAGATAAAAGCGTAAATACCGGTTTGAATCAAAAGTCCAACCAGGCTCATCCATAGTACACTGATTCTTTTCAAAGATTCCAAACGTTTCACTTTAATCCTCATTTCCAAAGACATATCTCTTTCTGAAAGTTACAGCCTTCTAAGCGTAGCCCGCAGCGCCCAAAAAAACAAATTGTAAGCGCTGTAACCCAAAGACAGTTTTTCTTCCTTCCGGTACAGATTCCAGATTCTCCTTATGGCCTTAAGCTTATTGGAGGATAAAGATTTGGCCGGCCTCCGGTAAATAGCAAGTACCTCATCCAGTCCATAAGCCGTAAAGCCGCCGCGCAGAATCTTCCACCATGTTGCCGTATCCTCACTTTTTACAACAGGCATCCGAATCAGTTCCCGGCCTGTTTTATTGGTATCAATCAAAACCGTTGTGGTAAAAATAACCGTCCGCGACAATGCCTGATGGTAAGTAAGGGTTGCAGGAACATGAACCACCTTTCCGGTTCCCTTTGCCTGCTCATCCCCAAATTCATAGGAGGTAAACACAAAAGCCGCCTGCTTTTTTTTCATAAACGCCAGTTCTTTTTCCAGCTTGTCCTTTATCCACACATCATCCGCATCCAGAAAGGCAATGTACCTTCCCTTAGCTGCCTGTATTCCCGTATTTCTTGCTCTGGCTGCGCCCTCATTGGCGTCCTTTTTAATCAGGCGGATCCGGCCGCCTTCTTTCTCCCTGCTCCTGACAGCATTTTTCACATCAGATTCGTATCCGTTTAGTAACCCGGACTGCGAAGCCTGCATATGCCTGATATAGTTCTCTATCTTAAGCCGGCTGTCATCTGTGGAACAGTCGTCTACCAGAATCAATTCCCAATTATCGTATGTCTGCGCCTGCACCATGGCAATTGCTTCTTCTATATACCGGCCGGCATTGTACAACGGAACGATAATACTGACCAGCTCATCCGGCTCTTTCATCCAAATCCTCCCTGCCTGAAGCAGTTATTTCTTCCTTTATAAGATAGATTGGCCTTCTTTTTACTTCCATATACGTTTTTGCAAGATATTGCCCCACAATTCCCAGGCAAAAAAGCTGCACGCCGCTGATCAAAGAGATAATACACACCAAAGACGGCCAGCCCGAAGTGGGATCGCCAAACAACATTTTTCTGACAATGATAAAAATAATAAACACGAAGGCTGCCAGGCAGAACAGCACACCCATAAAGGCGGCAAAAGCCAACGGTGCTGTGGAAAAAGCCGTAATTCCATCGATCGAGTAAAGAAATAATTTCCAGAAAGACCATTTGGTCTCCCCTTTTTTTCTCTCAACATTTTCAAACTCAATCCATTTGGTTTCAAATCCTACCCAGCCAAATATCCCTTTGCTGAATCTGTTATACTCCTGCATAGAGAGAATGGCATCCACCACCTGCCTTTTCATCAGGCGGTAATCCCTTGCCCCGTCCATAATCTCCGTTTTAGAAATTTTCTTCATCAGCTGGTAAAACATTCTCGCAAAAAAAGAGCGGACAGGCGGCTCCCCCTTACGGCTCACACGCCTTGTGGCAACCGAATCATAACCCTGCTCCAAAAATCCAAGCATCTCCGGTAAAAGGGAGGGCGGATCCTGCAGGTCCGCATCCAAAAACACCACATAGTCGCCCTTTGCTTTCTCCAGCCCCGCATAAATTGCCGCTTCTTTCCCAAAATTTCTGGAAAAGGACAAAAGGTGCACACGGCCATCCTTTTCTATGAGCTTTTTAATCTCTGAAACAGTACCGTCCTTTGACCCGTCATCAATATACCAAAGCTCAAACTCTATTTCTTCTTCCATGAAAAAAAGCTCATTCTTTATGAATTCCTGATAAAAATCAGCAATATTGGCTTCCTCGTTATAACAGGGCACAATGGCGCTGAGTAATTTCATATATACCTCCATGCCAAAAAAAGTTCCTTATCCTGTAATTCTTTTGTCTAACTTCTTGGAAAGCCTGGTTCCAATCATCTGCAAAACCTGCACCAACAGGACGAGAAGTACCACAGTAATAATCATGATATCCGCCTGATACCTGTAATAACCGTAGCGGATTGCAATATCCCCAAGTCCGCCGCCGCCTACCACACCGGCCATGGCCGAATATCCTAAAATGGTACCAAGGGAAATGGTTGCTCCCACAATCAGAGAGGTCCTTGCCTCAGCTAACAGCACCTTCCAGATGATTGTCCACAGGCCGGCACCCATACTCTGCGCTGCCTCAACCACACCGTGATCCACCTCAAGAAGGGAAGATTCCACAAGCCTGGCTACAAAAGGCGCCGCTGCGATAGATAAAGGCACCACCGTTGCCGCCGCCCCATAGCTTTTTCCCACAATAAACCGGGTGAAAGGTATAATGAGCATAAGCAGGATCAAAAAAGGAATGCTTCTCACAATATTTACAACCACATCTAAAATTTTGTATATAACTCTGTTCGGCTTAAGCCCTCCCGGTGCTGTCACTACCAGCGTAATTCCCATAGGAAGTCCCAATGCATACGCTATCAGAGTGGAAAAAAGCGTCATATACAGCGTCACACCGGTGCCCTCTACTATCATCATAATTGTCTGATTATCCCACATAATTGTTAAGCTCCTCCACTTCCAGCTTTCTGTCTCTTAAGTACTGTATCATCTTCTCCGCTGCCACATTATCCTCGGGCAATTGAAGAATCATCTGCCCATGTGCCACGCCGCCGATATCTCTGGTGTCAGCCAGCAAAATATTTACCGGTGCCTTGCATGTCAGTACCATATTGGCAATAACCGGCTCAAAGGAAGAATTACTGGTAAACACAATTCGTATACAGCGTTTGCCCTTCATCTCCTCATACTGCTCTCTCTCCCCCTGGAATACCAGTTTCTTTGCTGCCCGGCTTCTGGGCCTTTGAAAAACCTCCCCAACAGTTCCTGTCTCGGCAAGGTTTCCCTCATCTATAATTGCCACATGGGTGCAGATTTCCTGTACCACCGTCATCTCATGGGTAATAATCACAATTGTAATTCCATATTTTTCATTGATTTCTTTAAGAAGCGCTAAAATTGCCTTTGTGGTAGTGGGGTCAAGTGCGCTGGTGGCCTCATCACACAGCAGAATCTGCGGATTCGTTGCAAGTGCCCTTGCAATTGCCACTCTCTGTTTCTGCCCGCCGGAAAGCTGGGCCGGATATGCCTTCTCTTTCTCAGAAAGTCCCACAATATCAAGCAGCTCCCTTGCCCTTTCTAAAGCATCTTTCTTTGGCATTTTGATAATTTCCATGGGAAAACATACATTATCAATTACAGTCCTTTGCATCAGCAGATTGAAATGCTGAAAGATCATCGCTATCCTGGTACGCATTTTTCTGAGCTCGCTGTCCCTTAATGTGGACAAATCCTTCCCTTCCACAAGAACCGTTCCGCTGCTGGGCCTCTCCAAAAAATTAAGACACCTGACCAAAGTAGATTTTCCGGCGCCGCTCATGCCGATAATACCGTAAATTTCTCCTCTGTGTATCTCAAGATTAATCCCCTTTAAGGCCTCCACCGCATTGTCCTTGCCTACAAAGGTCTTTGTGACATCCTTTATCTGAATCATCGTCTCCATATTTCAGTAATAACCTCATTTCCCTTCGGTATACCATTTCCCGGGTATTTCCAACCTCTTCTAAAAATACCACATAATTTTCCACAATAATATACTCTATCTTATCACAAAGCCAATCAGCTTGCAACGTAGGAAATTTCCATAATAAACGATGCCAGGCTTTGCCTGGCATCTGTTTTTTCATATAAAATTATTACAGCCTAAACGGTAGATAAATCCCACTCCTCATAAATCTTAGGCACGTCATTGATCAGTCTCTGGGTATAAGCAGCCTTTGGATGCAGAATTACCTCCTCCGCCTTCCCGTGCTCTACAAACTTCCCATGCTCCATGATATACACAGAGTCGGAAATATAGTATGCCAGACCAATATCATGGGTGATAAAGATGATTGTCATATTGATCTCATCACGGAGCTTTAAGAGCATATCCAGAATGGTAGCCCTGGAGCAGGCGTCAATCATGGAAGTAGGCTCATCTGCCAGCAAAATCTTCGGTTTAAGCAGGAAAATTCTTGCAATCATAAGTCTCTGCATCTGCCCGCCTGAAAGCTCAAAAGGATATTTGTTTGTCAGTTCCTTAAATTCCAGATTTACAAAGCTGCAGGCCTCCCGCATCATCTCAAATTTCTTTTCATAAGGAAGGGATTTTCCCCCTCTCATGTTGATGCAGTCCAAAAGCACAGAGTCAATTTTATTGAACATATTATAGGAAGAAAACGGATCCTGGAAGATAGCCTGAATCCCCTTCCAGTACTCTCTTCTCTTCTGGCCTGTAGAGATATCCCTGGGCTGTCCCTGGAAGAGAACTTCTCCTTCCGTAACACTGATAAGACCGAGAAGCATCTTGGAAAGAGTTGTTTTGCCGCTTCCTGATTCCCCAACAATAGACACAATTTCACCTTCACGGAAATCGAAGTCCACATTGTTAACAGCTACGGTCTTTTTATCGCCAAAACCAAAGATCTTAGTAACACCTTTACCTTTTAAACAGGACGCTCTATTATCACTCATTCTCATACACCTCCCTGATCTTTCTGACAGACATTAGGCAGCGGTACTCCCGGTTATATCCGTCATTCTCTTTGCTGGGAACCTCCAGATTAGGAACTTCCATGGACATACAGGTAGGCGTTGCATATTTACATCTGTCTGCAAAGCGACAGCCTTTCGGAGGATGTTTTAAGTTAGGAGGTGTTCCCGGAATTGCTATCAGTTTATTTTCTCTAACCCCTTCCTCCGGTACGATGATAGAGCCCATCAGCCCTTTTGTATAAGGATGCAGTGGATCAAACACCATCTCTTTTGCCGTACCGCGCTCTACAATCTGTCCGGCATACATTACCATAATATCATCTGTTACATTATACAGAAGCGGTAATTCATGGGTAATAAAAATCATACTTCTGATAAATCCTTTATCCATCAAATCCCTCATCATTTTAATAACCATCTTCTGACTGGTAACATCCAGTGCTGATGAAGGTTCGTCTGCAATCAAAACCTTAGGTGAAAGAATGGTAGATATGGCGATAACGGTACGCTGTTTCATACCGCCTGAGAGCTCCACCGCATGCTTTTGCAGTACCTCTTCAGGAAGCCCCAATATAGCAAATCTTTCCTTTGCCAAATCGTAAATATCTTTCTTGCTCATCTTAGGATCATGTACATGGATGACATCTTCGATAAAACGGATAATCTTCTGGGTAGGGTTCAGAGCATTCATGGCCGCCTGGGGAATATAGGCAATTTCTGTTCCCAGTACTTTCCTGCGCACGTCATCCGGCTTCATTCCTGAAATATTGTTTCCGTCTACAATAATATCACCGCTGATATAGTGCAAGGGCGCAAAATAATATCCCATTAATGAAAGAGCCAGTGTAGACTTACCACAGCCGGATTCGCCGGCAACACCTAAGGATTTGCCTTCCTCAATTTTTAAGGAAACGCCATCAACCGCAAATACATCTTCCCTGAGGCGGGTAACATATTTTGTTTTCAAATTTTTTACTTCAAGCATTACTTTTCCCATGGTATCCCTCCTTAATCTCTCAGCTGTGGATTGAAGATCTGATCAAGTCCCGTATTCATTAAATTGAGAGAGAACGAAATCAGGGCAATCATAATAACAACAGGAAAATACGCCCACCAGGAACCATTAAGAGGCGCTGCATACAGGTTTGCCCAGTTCATCATAAGGCCAAGTGTAGCGGTGGTTGATGTTGAGGGACCAAGACCTAACATGGAAAGCTGTGCTTCCGCAAGAATACCTGATGATATCTGCAGGATAAATGCCATCACTACATAAGAGGCAATGTAAGGCAGAATATCCGTAAGTACAATACGCATCATACTGTGTCCGGACAGCTTGGATAAATTTACATGGTCACGGTTTCTAAGAGAGATAACCTGCGACCGCACGGAACGCGTTGTCCATGTCCAGGAGGTCAGTCCAATGATAGTTGCCACCAGATTGACGCCTCTTGCCGCCTGACCTACCGAGTAGGAAATCAAAATCAAAAGGATGAAGGAAGGAATAACCGTAAACAGGTTGGTAACAAACGTAATAATATTATCTACCATCCCCCCAAGATAACCGGACAAAAGTCCTAAAAACAGCCCGATAAGCGTTGCAACAACACCTGCAATCAAGCCTACTCTTAAGGATGTTTTCGTTGCATCTAAAAGCTCTGTAAGCACGTCACGGCCAAAGTTATCCGTACCTAAAATAAAAGTTTTTCTGTTCGCCACATCCTTCGTGTTTACAAATTCTTTTGATGCAATGGTATTTGCCTGTTCCAGTTCCCCTGTTTCAGAGTTTTCTTTTGCAATAATTAAATCACTGTCTTCCAAAATTCCTTTCAGATTGTTGTTCAGACGAACATAATATTTCTTTTTGGAAGCAAGAATTCCCTTTTGTTCTGCGTCAGGATCATAATGGGTTCCCCAAAGTTCAATCAGGCCTTCCGTATCATTGATGTCCACGTCAGCTTCGGCAACTCCGCCGTACTTTACCAGCCAGTCTTTCATATCAGCCTTGTCGTCCGCACTGATCTTGTTGTCCAGAGAACCTGACTGCACGTCAATATTAAGGGTATAATGGGTTCCCTCCACCGCATCTTTAACAGACACATAGGTACCCGGCTTAAAGAAGTTACCATTACCTACCATCTCCAGCGGGTCAGCTATAACCACAAGAGGATAAATAATTACCGTAAGTAAAATAATTGCAAAAATAGAAAATCCGATCACAAATTTCGGAGAATGGAACACCTGTCTCAATGTATTTTTCATAATCCACCTCCCTAATCCTGCTGGGCTGCCTTGACACGAGGGTCAATTACACCATAAAGAATTTCAACCAACAGATTTGCCAAAAGCACCATAATGGTAATAATTAAAGTACATGCTGACAATAAAGGATAATCCTGCCCCCTTACCGCAGTCATCATTGCCGTGCCGATTCCGGGATAGCTGAAAATAATTTCTGCAACCAGCGCACCGCCCATCATGGTTCCTAAGGACATCGCCAGACCGGTAATCTGGGGAAGCATAGCGTTCCTGAACACATAGCCTACAATCTTTCTGTCCTTTATTCCCAGAAAACGGCTGTATTTTACATAATCTGCATTCAGCTCATAAATAGACATGGAACGCATACCAATTGCCTGACCGCCAATGGTAATAAGTACGATTGACCAGAAAGGCATCTGATAGTGTGAAATAACGGAACTGATAAATTCCCAACTGAAATTCGGAATTAATTCAAAGCCATAGGCGCCACTTGTAGGAAACCATTTCAAATTAATGCCGAATACCGTTAACAGTATAATCGCCATACCAAAGGCAGGCACATTACTGATAAACATAAATACCGGCAAAAGTACTTTATCGAAAGCGCCCTTTATGTATGCCGCCACGGCCCCTAAAATATTTCCCAGCAGCCACCCCACTATAATGGCCGGTAGCTGCAATGCCAGCGTCCATCCCACAGATGACGATATAATATTGCCTACGGTTCTGGGATACTGGCTGAAGGAAACGCCAAAGTCTCCCTTTAAAGCATTCCCCGCCCACATACCAAACTGCACAATCATAGGCTTATTTACACCAAATTTTTCCGCATATTCCTCGTATACCTTTTGTATTGCGGTAGCATCTGTCATACCGGATACCGCTCCTGCAGCAATGCCTGCAACCGGATCGCCGGGCATTAGTCTGGGTAATACAAAGTTCAAAATAATTGCAAAGAAAAGCGTAATCAGATACCATATGATTTTCTGACCATAATATTTCTTATACCCTTTCAAAAGCTCCACCCCTTCCCATTTTTATCAAATACTGTCGCACTCCGCCAGCTTTGCTGACAGTTTTCCTTTAGGTGCCCGTATGCATCAAACACCGTCACGCCGCGCGAGCCAGCTTATTGAATAAAAACCGGCCGGGAAATCCGCATCCCGGCCGGATCGTTAAATACTTCTCAAATCTTATTCAACCAGTGTCAGATTATAGAGAGCTGCAATTCCATAACCATCTGTACAATCAGTAGGAGGAACATTGCTTCCGTCATCCTTCATCGGGTATCCTGTCCATACGGTCTCATTTACTGCATAGAACAGTTCCGGTCTGTACATCAGAGCGAAGTTAGGAACGTCTGTCAGGTAAATCTCATTCAATCTTGTATAGTACTCTTTTAAGGTAGCCTCATCTGTCTCAAGAGGAATCTTAGCAAGAATTTCATCTGCTTCATCATTCCTGTAGTGACTCCAGTTACCACTCCAGTTAACTTCCAAATCAGCGTACTGGCTGCTTAAGAACTGCATGCAGCGTCCCCATGGGTTGGTAATGGATGAACCAGAAGGAGAATTCATACAAATTTCAAAAGCGCCTGTTGTAATGTCATTGTAGAAAGTATTGGTATCCGGGAAGTATGTCTGAATGTCGATACCAATGTTCTTTGCGGAAGATGCTACGATTTCAAGGGAAGCCATCCAGTCTGTCCATCCATCAGGACATTCAGCCTTGAAGGATAAAGGCTTGCCATTGTATTCGCGGATGCCATCGCCGTCAGAGTCAACAATGCCGGCCTCGTCAAGCAGAGCGTTTGCTCCGTCAATGTCATTTCCTGCAAACTGTAAATCTTTTACTGCTGCCTGGTCATACAGAGCCTGCTCGCCGTCCGTAGGGTTCATAGTAGAACGGGGAACATCCTTAAAGGTCGGGGACTGATTGGACATAGCGGACGCTATAATCTGATCATAATCTGTCGCCATAGCAATTGCTTTTCTTACTTCAACCTGATCCAGACCTTCTACATCAACGTTCATCCAGCAGGAAGGCATGGTAGCGCACTGTCCGTAAGGAGGTTCGTCAATATATGTAGTGATCGGAAGACCTTCATCTTCCCATAATTTCTGTACATCAGTGATAAACTGCTGGCAAACGTCAACCTCGCCTGCCTTAAGAGCGATCTGACCTGCATTATTATCTGCATAAATCACATGCGCAATATATTTAGGCGCCGGTAATTTGCCCCACATGGAATCTGCCTGGCCCCAGTAATTCTCGTCTCTGATAAATACAACCTTCTGGTCGTCATCATAGAAAGGCATATACGGGCCGGATGCAACCAGGTCATCCATCTTGTCAAGTTTCATAGCTTCCTTATCGGAATCGTTTCTTGCCTCAACAGTTTCAAGATAAGCTTTCTGCATGATGTACATCTGCTGTAACAGCTGCTGAACCTTCAACGGATTGGTGGGATTTCCTGCATCATCCAATGCACATTTAAGTTCTACTGTAGTATCGTCTACTGCTGTAATAGATTCCACATAATTCGGGAAATCTACGCCCAGAGAAGATTCATATTTAACATTGCAGTCCCATGTGTAAGCAACATCTTCTGCCGTAAGGGCCGATCCATCGCTCCAGTGTGCATCGGGATTCAAGTGAATCGTCATGCTGGTCATCGCATCGTCATCCCATGCCCAGTCCGTAGCAAGCAACGGATAGAGCTGGCCATCTAACATGTTAAACATAAACAATGTCTCATAAATCAATGTACGGGAAGAATCCTTCTGCTGAATCGCCATTGCATTATTGGAATTCGCTGAGAAGGGATTCCAGTCGTTAATGGTTCCCCACTGCTGACCTGCAAAATACAGGGTTTCATTTCTCGGTGTGCTGTTTACATCACCTGATGCTGTGCTGGTATCTGCCGCTTCTTCGCCGGTATCTGCCGCATCCGTATCCTCTGCTGCCTCTGGTTCTGCAGCCTGCTCTGTTTCAGCAGCACTGTCCGATGCATCACTGCTGGCCGGTTCGGAAGATCCGCCGCCGCAGCCTGCCAGTAAAGACACGGTCATAGCAAGAGTTGCGAACAGCGCAACCAGTCTTTTACTACGTGCTTTCATAACTTTTCTACCTCCTGATAATTTTTTGAAAAATATAATCTCTTTTTATAACAATCATATATTTTTCGTACTTTAGAAATGATAGCATAAATGCACAAAAAAATCAAGGGAGAATTCAGGAAACTGTGAATTATGTTCAATTCTCCGTCATCCTAAAATATTTCTCCCTTGTTTATTATGTCAATACGTTTTATTTGTTATGAAAACACGTTTGTTTTATTAAAAAAAAACGAATATTTAAGTATAAAACGGGGCAGGGAAAATTTTATCCCTGCCCGTCATGCGGTCCGCCGCCTGCTTTGGCGCTTTAAAATTATAGTCAGTCTGCCCACACATCTCCCAGCCCGTTGATAAATCCGTTTAATTCCAGGGCCATATTCATCGCTTCCTGCACTCTCACGCATCCCGGCGTCCCGCGTCCGTTTTCTCCATACAAAAAATGCACAATCCGTCCATCATTCAGCTCTGCACACACCTTTCCAATGCTCCTGTCCCAGCCAGAATGATGCTCCTGTATGGTAGTGGTCAGGATAATCCATGCCTTTGGGTATAAACGCCGCAGGGATAAAATCCATTCCTTATAGCGCTCTCTCCACGCCCCGGCCTTATCCCCCTTGTCATCTTCCTTCATAATATCCTCGGGCCAGGCGTCATTCTGTCCAATGGCCACTACCACTACATGGGGCATATACCGATGAAAATCCCACTTTGCGCTTTCCGAATTATCCCCGTAAAATCCCACTTTTGTATAGCAGCTCTCCATTCCCCTTTTACCTTCCATAAAGTATCCGGTGCCGTCTTTAAGGGCAATTCCGCTTTGGGCTACCAGATGTACCCGTGCATGGAGCATACGGGCAGTTGCCCAGGCATAGGAAAAATATGCATTGGAGAGCTCTCCTTTATGTTCCGGATCCGGTTTGCCGCAGTATCCTGTTGCCTCTGACACCTCCCCCGCAGTCACACCGTCTCCGTAAAATTCCATTTTCTTTCTTGGAAGGTCCGCTGCTTTTAGCACCCTTGCGCCATATTCCAAAAGAAAGCCCAGAAAGGCGTACTCGTGGCTGTGATCCATCCGTTTAAAAAAGGTAACCATGTGTTCTTCACCCTTTTCCAGATTTTCCGCCAAGGTCAGCACCACCGGCTGCCCCTCTTTATCAATCTTCTTTTTAGCCTGATCCTGATCTAACAGTACCCCTACCCAGGATTCATTATAATAGGTCTTGTTGACCACTACGGCCTTCACATAGGAGGAACCCGTAAACTTCATACGCACAAAGCTCCCCGGCATGGTAAATAAAGGTGCCTGCGCATTCCTGTCATCAATTCTGCCGCAGTACTGCAGCTCATCGAAGACAGGTTCCACAAACCGTTCTTTTTCCCTGTCATAATTATTCCATTTTTCCATTTTCCTTTTCAACCTCCAATTTATTACGCCCATTATACCCCTCAATTTTCTTCCGTACAATTGCATTTTTCATTACTTTTTCTTCCCATTTCTTAGTATACTGTACAAATCGGGCTGCTTTTGATATACTGTTTTTAAATTCGTTTTTACAATAATAACTACAGTTTCTGTTAAAACACGTAAAATCCATTCATAGAAAGGTTTGCAAGCCATGAATAAAAATAACCGTAACAAAAAAACAGTGGTTTCCCTGGGACATAATGCACTGGGCTATACCACTACCCAGCAGTGGGATGCCGTTAAGGTTACTGCCAGAACACTGGCGGATTTGGTGGAGGCAGGCTGCCAGCTTACCATCACCCACAGCAACGGCCCCCAAATCAGCATGATTCATAAGGCCATGACGGAGCTGCGCCGTCTTTATATTGATTATACCCCGGCGCCCATGTGCGTCTGCAGCGCCATGAGCCAGGGTTATGTAGGCTACGATATCCAAAATTCCCTGAAAGCCGAGCTCTTAAGCCGCGGAATCAGCCAAACCGTTTCCACTATTTTAACCCAGGTGACCGTGGATCCTTACGATGATGCTTTCTACGAGCCCACCAAGCTCATTGGGCGGAATATGTCCTCCGATGATGCTGAAATTGAAAGAAAGAAGGGGAATTTCGTAAAGGAGATCCCCGGGAAGGGCTTTCGCAGAATCATTGCCGCACCTAAGCCCATTGATATCGTTGAAATTGAGGCCATCCGCACCCTTTCCGATGCCGGTCAGATTGTCATTGCCTGCGGAGGCGGCGGTATCCCCGTCATTGAACAAAAGCACGCTTTAAAAGGGGCTTCCGCTGTCATTGAAAAGGATGCGATTGCAGGAAAACTTGCCGGTGACCTTATGGCTGATCAGCTGATTATCCTGACCAGCGTTCCCAACGTTTACAGGGATTTCGGCACCCCGGATCAGGTAAACATTTCATCCCTCACTTTAGCCGAAGCGCAAAAAATGATTGAGGAAGGACAATTTGGCGAGGGCACCATGCTCCCTAAGATCGAAGCGGCCATTGCTTATCTCACTGCAAATAAAGAAGGCAGCGTACTCATCACCTCACTGGATGCCGCAGCCGATGCCTTAAAAGGAAAAGCCGGTACACTGATCACTGCTTAAAGCTTTTCCGCCCACGCCTTGCCCGTAATCCCGAATAACATAAAATATATGAAATAGCATAAGGCAGAGTTTGTATTCCCGCAAAACTCTGCCTTGATTTTCACATTACTTTTTCATGTTTTCAAATAACCCGCAAATTTGGGGCAAAGCCCAAATTTTCCAATTGATAAAATCAGCCTCAGGCTGATTTTTCAATTTATTCCAACTCCAGCTTATGGCGAATCAGATACTCGCTCATAAAATACAGTCCAATGCCCACCACCAGCGATGCGCCTGCCACCATAAAATAAAAAGGTGTCAAAACAGGAAACGGTGTCTGCAATTCATATATATTCTGGTAATACGAGGAATCCGCCATCTTAATCATTAGGGGAATAAAAACCGCAGAGCTTAAAATCTGGATGATAATCTGAAAGCCAAAATAAGCCCCTACTGCCCCCAGTATTCTGTGTTTACGCACCATCTGTCCCAGCGTAATAGCGCCAATTAACATCATGGTATTGCTGAATGCACCTACCAGCACCGTAAATAACGCGCCAAAGCAAAAGCTTTCAAACCCGTCCATATAAGGTGAATTTAAAGCCTCCGGCCAGAGCTTTACGGCTTCTACCAGATCCCTGGCAAAGCTGCCGTCCTTGGGCGCAAGTGCCAAAAACATAATCACCAAAAAGACAAATACACTGGCAGCCACCGCAATCATTGCAAGCAGATTCCACACGCTCATGGTAATGGTTTTGTTTAAAAGAAGCTGACGGGCCGTTACCGGCAGGGTATGGGTTAAATACCCCTCATCCGTAAACATATTTTTGTAATACCGCACTGCAAAATAAATCGTAATCCCCAGAACAGTTGCTATCATTGCAAAATAAAACATAAGAATTAACATCATACCTGATAGTGGAAGCCCGACCCACTCACTGTCCCAGACAGGCAGTGCGAAGGTAAGTCCTGCCAGCACTGCGGTGATCATCAGTACGGCAATTAAAAGCACAGGCACCTTCCAGACAGCCTTCCATTCATGCTTTAACAATTTCCCTAACATGCAAACACCTCCCTGAAATATGCATCCACCGATTTTCCCCGGTATTCCCGGATATTCTCCACCGT
Organism: Parablautia intestinalis; assembly: GCA_003612395.1. Classification (GTDB taxonomy): domain Bacteria; phylum Bacillota; class Clostridia; order Lachnospirales; family Lachnospiraceae; genus Suilimivivens; species Suilimivivens intestinalis. The sequence goes on along the minus strand of RAYQ01000015.1, from coordinate 55,054 downwards.
ATCCTGAAGGATTACTCTCCCGCTGCGAATAAAGATGACTTCATCTAATACCTTCTCGATATCGGAAATCAAATGCGTTGACAAAAGTACCGTGGCGTTTTCATTATAGTTGGTAATAATCGTCCGTAAAATATAATCTCTTGCAGCCGGATCTACTCCCGCTATGGGTTCATCCAAAACATATAACTGCGCCTCCCGGCTCATTACCATGATAAGCTGTACTTTTTCTTTCGTTCCTTTGGACAGTGTTTTTAATTTGGCGTCCTCATTGATATTTAAGTTCGCCAGCATCTGTCTTGCCCGCTCCGGGCGGAAATCCTTATAAAAATCGCAAAAAAAACTAATCAGCTCACTCACTTTCATATTATTCTGGAAATATGTCCGCTCCGGCAGATAGGAAATTACGCTTTTCGTCTCCGGCCCGGGCCTGCAGCCATTTATTAAAACTTCTCCCTCCGTAGCCTCCAAAAGACCGTTCATCAGTTTAATTAACGTGGTTTTTCCGCTTCCGTTTGGCCCTAAAAGTCCTATAATCTTTCCTCTTGGTATCGTAAGATTCATATGATCCAATGCCATTTTGTTCTTATCATAAATTTTGGTAAGATTGGTTATCTCCGCCAATACATTCATGCATCTTCCCCTCCCATCTTCTCAAGAAGCTCCACCACTTCCTCTTTGCTGAATCCCAACTCCTTCATTTTATCAATAAACTCACTTACCTGTTCTCTGGCAAGCTTACTGCGGGTCTCCTGAATCATTTCCATATCCTCCGTTACCATCCTGCCGCTTGTTCTCTGGGTTTCCACCAGGCCGTTTCTCTCCAGCTCCGATAATGCTTTTTGCATTGTATTAGGATTTACTCCTGCCTCTGCCGCTAAGTCCCGTACACTCGGTATCTTCTCTCCCGGACGATATCGGCCTGAAATAATACGAAGCTGTATTACTTCCAGGATCTGGGCATAAATAGGACGATCCGAATTTAAATTCCACGCCATGCGCATCTTCCTTTCTTTGTATTATTGTATTATTCTATTAATACAATAAACCAACAGAAAAACTTTGTCAAGACTTATTTTTTTAAACGTGAAAATGCATACTTATCTCTCCCACCCTATTACGCAGAGCAGGGCACCCAGCAAAATACAGAAATCACCTATATTAAAAATCACCTTCCGAAGACCAAAGGGCACGTTAAAACTCACATAATCCACCACGCATTTGCGCACAAGTCTGTCATAAGTGTTACTGTAAGCGCCCCCTAACAGTAAGGTAAGTCCCCATTTTAAGAGCTTTTTTCCCGCATTTCCAAGGGTCACCACAAACAAAACCGTAAGTGCCGCTGCCAGACAAACGGATAATCCCATAACCGCTTTTTGCCTGCTCTGGCCCATGTTTAAAAAAGCGCCCCGGTTATGATGTTTTCTGATTAGCAAAAATCCTCCGCACCTCTCCTGTGTCCGTCCTTCCTCCACTTTATCCTCAACTTCATTTTTCAGTTTCCACTCAAGTCCGAAAATTCCCAAAATTACCAGTAAATACCGCATTCCTAAATCATGCTCCCTTCCCAGAGCGTGTTTGTGCTCTAAAACACATCATACAACAAACTCCCCCTTTCTCACAACCACAATTCCTGTTACTTTTTACAAACGGTCAGAAACATAGCTCAGAGCGGGCGGACGGATAAATAAAAATAACAACATTCCTTTTCCCGGTTTACATTTTTTCCTCTCCACTATAAAATATGATTGATAACATTAATGACGCAAAACGCCATCCATGAAGGAGGAAAATCTTTTGTACGAATGTCCAAATTGCGGAGGAAATCTGAAATTCGATATTCCTTCCCAAAAACTAAAATGCGATTACTGTCTTACCATGAAAGCTCCTTACGAAATAACCAAAGACAGGGACGCGGAAGAAAGCAATGTTTTTGATGCAACTATATTTACCTGCCCCCAATGCGGCGGAGAAATTTTAAGTACGGATACCTCCGCTGCCGAATTTTGCAGTTTTTGCGGTGCTTCCACCATTTTAGACAGCCGTATCAGCAAAGAGCTGCGCCCTGCGCATATTATTCCCTTTAAGCAGACTAAGGATGCCTGTAAAAGCGCATTTATCGCTCACATAAAGCGTTCCCCCTTTGCTCCCGATGACCTGAAAGATGAAAAACACATTGAGTCTTTCCGCGGAATCTATATGCCCTACTGGTCCTATGATATTTCCCAGCAGGGTCCCGTTTCGTTTACAGCGGAAAAATCCTACCGCAGGGGAAATTATCTTTATACGGACCGCTATACCTTAACCGGTGACATAAATGCCCGTTATCATAATCTTTCCTATGATGCATCCTCCTCTTTTGCGGACAACATCAGCGAACAGATTGCCCCTTTTGACACCAGGGATCAAATAGATTTTACCCCTTCCTTTCTCAGCGGCTTTTACGCGGATACCGCTGATGTGGACGGCAGCCTTTATGAAAATGATGCAAGGGCTCTTGCCAATACGGCAAGTTATGGAGGAATCAAAAACGTGCCTGCTTTTTCCGATTTGACCTTTAAAAGCACCAGCTCCCTGGATGAAACTCTGCGTACGAAATGCCCTGCTCCCAAACGTGTTATGTATCCGGTCTGGTTTATGTCCTACCGAAAAGGAGACCGCATCGCCTATGCTACCGTTAACGGCCAGAGCGGCAAGGTTGCTGCCGATATCCCCGTGGATATCAAAAAGTATGTCATTGCATCGCTGATAATGGCAATACCGGTTTTTATACTGCTGAATCTCTTTTTCACCATCAGGCCAAGGATAACCCTCATATATTCCATCGTCTTATCCGCTGCCACTTTTTTCATTTACCTGTCTGAGATAGTAAAAATATATCACAGGGACAAAAAGGATGACGACCGGGGGTATCTGTATCAGAAAACCTTTGACTCCTCGGCTGAGCTCAAAACTAAGGCCGGAAAAAAAGGCATTCCGGCTATAAATAAGCTCCGGCAGTTTGAAAATGCCGGGAGCGGATTGAAACTCCCCGGTTTTGCCGGCTCATTAGCGGCAATGATTACCGCCCTGTTTGTCTTTATATGGAACCCTGTATCGGACATTTGGTATTACGGCAGCACAAGCCTTATCTTTCTTGGTATTTTGTTTACCGTCACGGGTATCATCAGACAATATAATATTCTGACTACCAGAAAGCTTCCACAGTTTGAAAGAAGGGGAGGTAACGACAATGCTTAACTTTGGACACATCTGTAAACCGCACTTAAGCACATTTATAAAGCAGGCAAAGCCCCGCCAGGCAGTCAGCCTGAAAATACTGCTTCTGACAGGTATTACAGTTTTTTTAATATTGGGACTTAACTTTTTTCATGTGCAGGCTGCTGTTTCCCCTGCTTCCGCTTCTGATGCTGGGGAAGACGGCATATGGGAAAACCCTGAAACGGGTTACTGTGTTATTTTAGAGGATGATGCCGGTCTGCTCAGCCAGTCCGAAAGGGAGCAGCTCTCTTTGGAAATGCGCCCTGTTACGGACTATGGAAATGCAATTTTTAAATCAATTGACTACAATCCATATGCCACCTCCTATTTTGCGGAAAGTTTTTATCATGAATACGTGGGAACGGCCAGCGGATGTCTTTTTCTGATTGACATGGATAACAGGGAAATTTATATCTTCAGCGATGGCGCTGTTTACAAAACCATCAGGCCCTCCTATGCCGATACCATTACCGACAATGTCTATCGCTATGCATCGAATGCCGATTACCTTAGCTGCGCCGCAAACGCCTTTTCACAGATCCATACCCTTTTGTCCGGGCAAAAAATAGCGCAGCCCATGAAGTACATAAGCAATCTCCTGCTTGCCCTCATATTGGCTGCGCTCATAAACTATTTTGTTGTAAGGCTTTCATCCCGCACCGCCAAACCCTCCGACCGGGAAATTTTGCTGGCCACTTCTGCCAAATTTGCATTTACCAATCCCCAAAGGCAGCTGACCCATCAGTCCAAGGTTTACAGTCCTCCAAGCAGCGGGAGCAGCAGTGGCGGACGAAGCAGCGGGGGAGGCGGGGGCCGCAGCGGCGGCGGAGGCGGTCACAGATTTTAAAAATAGCTTCAAGAGATGATTTAGATTTTCTCGGGCGGCGCCTTTTGACACCTTAGAAATCTTCAGCTCTATTCCGCATCGTCCATATAATCCATCAGGCGGTCTACTGTGGTAAATGCCAGCCCTGTCACGGTATCCGCACATCCGTAATAAATGGCAATTCTTCCTGTTGCGGCATCTGTAAGCGCCGCACAGGGGAATACAACATTGGGAACATCGCCCATGCATTCATATAATTCATGCGGCCCTAAAATATAATTCCTGGTCCTCTTTAGCACTTTCCACGGCTCCTCCAAGTCTAACAGGGCGCATCCCATCCGGTAAACGAAACCGTTACAGGTATTGATCACGCCGTGATAAAGCAGGAGCCATCCGTCCTTCGTCTCAATGGGCACACTGCCGGCGCCAATCTTTGTACTCTGCCATGCCGATGCATCTCCCTTGACAGTTCCCATCACATGACGGTGACATCCCCAATATTTAAGGTCAGGGCTTTCACTTAAGAAAATGTCCCCGAAAGGTGTATGCCCATTGTCGCTGGGACGGCTGAGCATATAATAATTGCCGTTTATCTTCCTTGGGAAGAGAACACCGTTTCTGTTAAAAGGCAGAAATGCATTTTCCAGCTGATAAAAAGTCTTAAAATCAAACGTGTACCCCACTCCAATGGTCGGATATCCATGGTAGCCGTTACACCAGGTCACATAATACCTGTCCTCGATAAAGCATACTCTTGGGTCATACCTGTAGTCCCTCTTAGCCACTTCCGGGTGTGCCCCTTCAAATTTCACCGGTTCATCTGAAATATCCCAATTGATGCCGTCTTTGCTAAAGCCCGGAAAAATGTCCATGCTGATGGACTTGCTGTCACAGCGGAATACCCCTGCATAGCCGTCCCCAAAGGGTACTACCGCACTGTTAAAAATACTGTTTGAGTTTTTCGTTGCAAACCTTTCAATAATCGGGTTCGCCTCATAACGCCATACCGGAAGTTTTTCATTTCCTTCAGGTTCCTGCCACGGCATATTTGGCAGATTATTTCCTACAATCTTTGACATGTTTTCCTCCATTCTTTTTCATAAAACCTTTTACAAAATGCAGCCTTCGCGGCATCCGCAGGATAAACATACGCCCGCTCCCCTGGCCGGTTTTGCAAAATTGATATTTAAATTATAGACGATTTCTCATCTGTCGTCAAACCTTCCCGCATCATATTTGAAGTCTGAAAATATTAGGCTAAAATTTTAGGAGGCTGGTAAGTAGACACTTTTTTTAAATTATGGTACAATGACATAATATATGTAATGGTTCTCACGGATAAGCAATATATACAGGAAAGGTGGATTCAGCAGCATGAAAAAAGCGCTTGTCATAGGTGCAGGTCCTGCGGGCCTGACCGCAGCTTATGAACTTCTGACAAAATCAAAGGATATTGAAGTTGTCGTGTTCGAGGAAAGCGATTGTTTTGGAGGAATTTCCAAAACTGTAAACTATAAAGGGAATCGTATGGATATGGGTGGCCACCGCTTTTTTTCCAAAATTCCGGAAGTAAACGCTTGGTGGGACAAGATGCTTCCCATGCAGGGCGCTCCCACTTATGACGACATCCTCTTAAAGCGTCCCATGCCGCTGCATAAGGGCGGGCCTGATCCCGAAAAGCAGGACAGGGTTATGCTGACGCGCCATCGTGTGTCCCGCATTTATTTTGGATCCAAATTTTATGATTATCCCATCTCCTTAAACCTTAAAACCCTGAAGGATTTTGGTTTTATTACCACCATGCAGGTTGGCTTTAGTTATCTTGCCGCCCTGCTTCACAAAAGACCGGATGATAATCTTGAAAATTTTTATATTAACCGCTATGGCCGCAAGCTCTATTCCATGTTTTTTGAATATTATACAGAAAATCTGTGGGGGCGCCATCCCAGCGAGATTGACGCTTCCTGGGGGGCACAGCGTACCAAAGGTTTGTCCATTATGGCCATCATTAAGGACGTAGTTGAAAGGAAATTAAAAAAGAAAAACCGCAAGGTGGAGACCTCCCTTATCGAAGAATTTAAATACCCCAAACTTGGCCCCGGTCAGCTATGGGATGTTACGGCTGCTGAAATAGAAGATCTGGGCGGAACCATCATCAAAAATGCAAAGGTGACGAAGCTCAATAAAAAGAAGAATACCATTACCTCTCTCACTTACGAAATGAATGGACAGGAGTACACCATGTTCGGTGATTATTTTATCTCCTCCATGCCCGTGAAAGATCTGGTTGCAGGCATGAATGATGTACCCTCTGAGCCTGCCAGAATTGCTGCCGGTCTTCCTTACCGGGATTATATGACCTTAGGCGTACTGGTACCCAAAATTAACCTGGTAAACAAGACCGATATCAAAACTGTTGGCAATATTGTTCCTGACTGCTGGGTATATGTTCAGGACAGAACCGTAAAGCTGGGCAGATTCCAGATCTACAATAACTGGTCTCCTTATATGATTAAGGATTTAGAGCACACTGTATGGATTGGTTTGGAATACTTTGTCAATGAGGGGGATGAATTCTGGAATATGTCAGAGAAGGAATTCTCCAAAACAGGTGTAGAAGAAATGATTAAGCTCGGCCTTATCGATAACGCCAAATGCGTTCTGGACACTCATATGGAAAAGGTAAAGAAGGCTTACCCCGCTTACTTCGATACCTATGATGAGATTGACACTCTGATAGCTTACTTAAGCTCCATTGAGAACCTCTATTGCGTGGGGCGCAATGGCCAGCACCGTTATAACAATATCGACCATTCCATGGTCACGTCCTTTGAAGCAGTCAAAAATATTTTAAGCGGCACGAAGGACAAGCAAAATATCTGGAATGTCAACACGGAAAAAGAATATCATGAGGAAGGTGTTAAAAACGAGGCTGAGGTAGATTAAACAGGCTTAAGCCCGTACGCTGCTTTTCCAGCATAATTTTCCTGTGCGGATCTGTGCACAAAACGCTGCCACGCTTCGCGAGTCATCTTATTTATTAAAAAGCCCTGAAGCATGTTCACGTAATGTGATTGCTCCGGGGCTTATTTTTTATAAGTCAGAATCTTTATTTTCTAAACAAAGACTGCCTTGCTCCGTGATTGGCGGCTCTGTTTTTCAGGGTATCGTCCACCACATCCATGCGAAGGCCTGCATCAATAAAGTCACAATATTTACAAAAGCTGTAATCCCCGCGTCCCTTCCTGATCGTCTGGCGGAGCTTCTTATATTCTTCGCTGTTCCACGCCTCCTTTAATGGCGTTGTGCGAAGATCTGCCAGCGTAGTCGCCTCAAAGTTATCACAGCAGCAGATTCCCATTCTTCCATCCGGGAATATAAACATATCCGTATAGGGCATCAGGCAGGTTTCTTTAATAATCTTCTGGTCATTCTGCTTATTGGGCGCGCTTCCCGCGCGGTTGGTAAGCACCGCGTCCATATAACGCATCTGAACAAGCAGTTCCACATCTTTAAATTCCTCCTGATGGGTACTTGCATAATCGTAAATTTCTTTTATATTGTCATACAGCTTCATATCCCTGCAGTAATTATTGATAATAAGCTGATTCACATAGGGAATAATCTCTTTCACCTTGTCCACCGTAAGCAGCAGCCCATTAGTGGAAAGGAAAATAAAACAGTCCGGAAGCTGCTCCCTGCAGTACTTATGAAATTCCACCACTCTGGTATCCAGAAACGGCTCATTGTTTCCGTACAGCGTCAAATGTCCTTTGTAACCCCAATCCCGAAGCTGGTCAATGATACTGTAAAAAAGTTCTTCATCCATCCTCTTATAAGGACGCTTCTCCGCATTCTTATTGGCTGTGCAGAAAGAGCAGGTACTGTTGCAGCGATTGATTGTCTCAAGGTTTACCACCAGCGGCATAGGAGGTTCCTCGCTCTGAAGAAAGTATTCGATATATTTTTCCTGCAACTTATTTCTCGTAAGGAACTGTAATTTTAAGTAACTTTCTGATGATAATTTGGGGAATTTCTTCTGCAGATTCCACCCAAGGGCACCACCAAAATTATGATATTTAACTGACATTTCTATACCTCCTTGCATGCAATAGGCAAGCCTATTGTCATATATACTAACACTCATTCAGGCCAGCGTCAAGCGTGCTGTTGCAAGCCCCACAGGCTGCTTATTACTTTTAAAAAGTAACCTCCCCGTCATGAGACACCAGCGAAACGCTCTCCACCCCTTCCAGCTTCTGAAGGGCCTGCATCATCTCGTATTCCTTCAGGGCCCTTACCTCCACAATAAGATTGCACCGCCCTAAGGTAACGTTCCTGGATTTTACTTTATAATACTTACAAAACTCCGAAACCTTCTGCATAAGAAGCGGCTCCTTTTCTAAGTCCTGCAGATTTGCCACCAAAATCATAGGGGCCCGCCCTATAGGAAGCCTGTCTAAAATTAACACCAGAACCGTAAGCACCAGGGAAAGGACCACCGCTATCTCTGTCATATGGGCTCCACAGCAAATTCCCACCGCAATTGACCAGAACAAAAAGCATAAATCCATAGGTTCTTTAATGGCCGTGCGAAAACGCACGATGGAAAGTGCGCCTACCATACCCAGAGATATTACAATACTGGACTGCACCGCCAGAATAATTCCTGCTGTAATCACTGCAATTGCCGCCAGTGAGATATTAAAATTTTTTGAATAAAAGGTTTTCTTCGTGATTAGCCTGTATACCAGGAAAATATAACCTGCAATAACTGCCGTTATCAAAAGTACTGCCGTTATATGGGCCACACTGACCCCTTCTGTCGTGTATGATGCCAAAAAGTCTCTTTTAAATATGTCCGAAAAATTCATTCCTATCCCCCTTAGCATGCAATAGGCAAAGCCTGTTGTCATGTATTTCAAGCTATGGCTACGGTACTGCCACCGATAATTTCTATTTCTACACTCCCAATCTTCTGCAGAGATAATATTTGGAAAATGTGCTGGCGTTAAGACCATCTAACTGTAAAAGACTGTAAATTTCATCAGGCAGAAAGCTGTCAAATTTCACTTCCATAAGCGCCTGACCAGCAGGCAGGACACCCCGCCCATATATTTTGTCATTCAAAAAGGAACTCACATCGCCTGCTGACATAATATTGCTGTCAAAAGTAACCCGTACATTGGCATCTTCCAACCGATATACATAAGGCACTCTGTCATAATCCACAATTATCGCTGGTCTCATCAGCCGTACTGCCATCAGATAAGCCAGCCTGTGAAGCACCTGCTGATCCGGCTTTATATCATCCGGTATTCCGCCCTCTATCAATTTCCTGCACTGAAGCAGGGTGAGAGGACAGCTGCGTTTGCTGGTTTTTCCACGGATTTTCTGTTTTAGCTCCAGCGTAATTCTTTCCACACTGTGGTTGTAAATACGTATCCGGTATTTTTCTCTGTCATCCACACCGTTTTCATTGTCCTTATAGCAGCTGTTATCATAGTCATCAAAATAAAGACTTCTGATATTATAAAAGCCGGCCTCCCCCACATGTGCATCCTTCTGCGCAACTGCACTTATTTTAGCACTTTCTATCAGTATTTGTCCATGTGTTAAAGGATATTTATATTCATGTCTGTAATGTGTTTCATTCAAATCAGCACTGCCCCCTTATTACATTTTATCCCGGCTCCAATATACAGTCTTCCCATATAATAGTTCCGTCAAAAACTTTTTCGCCCGTCTTTTTGTCCACATACCCATAAGGGATACCATTTTCATCCACAAACTGTGGAAGTCCCTGCAAAGGCGTTCCTCTCTCCACCCAGTAATAAAGTGTTTGATTATAATCCTGGTTCAGAACAGGAATATCATTTTGTACCTCCACAATACAAAAATCCCTGTGTTCTATCCACAGCTTGTCGAGAAAATCTTTCTTTTGCATCAGAAACGTCTCCGCCATCCGGACATGACTTTGAAGCTGCGCATAACCCTCATAATCACCCCCTGGGGGAATTGTGAGATCATCCGGCAGTACAAACATCCATCCCAGCCTTTTTTCATGCCATCTAAAAGCATCTAAAACCGCGCAGCGTTCAATTTCCTCCACATAGCTTTTTAATTTGACATCCAGTATTTCCTCTAAATTACCGCGAAAAACATTTTTGTACTTTTCTTCCACTACCGCCCGGAACTCATCATTTTGATACAAAGCGGCGAACCAGCGGTTCTGATTGGCATTCCCTTCCGGCCTTGACTGCTCAACAGATGCGGTAAGAGCCGCAGGATTTTTAAACATGGCCGTATTGACATTCCCCATGGTGCCGTCAAAGTCCCACACAGGCCCGGCATACAAAAGCGAATTTTCCTTTTGGGGTGCAAAAGCAAACTGACTGGCAATCCCTGTGTCATGATCCCCCGATATTTCCTGTACAAGAAAAGCCTCCGCCCAGGAATCCAAATCAAGTAATTCCCCTAAAGCCTTTCCGCTTTGCAGGCTGATACCCTCCTGCCCTTCAAGGGCGCTTTCTATATCACTTAATCTGTCAAAAATTTTTTCTTTTTCCGTCTCCGTAATCCCCGTTTCAGTATGAACCGCGAATATCTGCCCTTTACCCGTTATCACATATGGTATATCTTCTTCCATCCTGAAATCAAGCTCCATCTCCAAAAACCAGCTTTCCCTTGGCTCAATCTCAACACGGTTTTTTGCAACTTCCACCGCTTCCGTCAAAAGATAAAGCCCCTGATAGCTGCCGTTTAAATAAACCTCGACAAACGCACCGTCCGGCTCATAGCCGTAAATACTCTCATTGGCCAGATCCAGAACCAGCTTATTGCGCAGGTAAGATCCATCTGTGGCGTTTGCCAGCAGATTCCACTTAATGCCGGGCGCCATACCACATAATCCAAGGGGCGTATGAAAGGAAAAGGAAAGGGGCTTTTTATCCAGAGTAGCGGTAAGATTACCTCTTACTTTAAGCCTTTCAAGGCTCTCCTTACAGACAATTTTTCCCTCTCCGTCCACCATAATAAGGCTGCCCGTCTCAATATACTTTTTATTGGCAAATTCCTCTATACTAAACAAATCTTCTTTGTCCTCGGCCGTAAACAAAAGCGCGGGAACATTTTCGGAAACCAGCACTCTAAGGCCCTTATCCCCACAGACTCTGCCTAACGGACTAAGAAACTCCAGACTGTGAATTTCCTCTCTGCCATCCCCTGTAAAAGAATCGCCGTCCCTGTAGGATACACCGTCTATTTTTACCGTGCCCTTACCGCCTTTATACCGCAACAAAAACTCTCCCCTGTTTTCCGCAAAAAACGATGGCAGGAAAAGCTGGTATATCCCTGTTTCCTCATCCTCCCACAAGCCGAATCTCAAAGTTTCACCGTTTAAACGGTATTCAAAATAAAGGCTCTTTGCCAGCTCCTTTTCATGATCGGTCTGCAGATAAGATCCCGTCAGAAGTATCCCCAGCAGCAGGCAGGAGGATACAATCATAAAAATGCGTATTTTATTTCCGAAGCTTATTCTGCCATGTATCATACACTCACACCCATGCTGCCTCTAAATTTACTGTTACCGGTCATACATACTAATCCCCATGCTTTCAACAGCCCTCAGATTTGGGCATAAGCACAGACAACGGCCGGCATCACCGCAAAATGTCCTTATGATAAATTTGTGGCATTTGCTCCATTTATTATAAAATATACCCGACTAAAAAACAACCTCCTCCAAATTCCTGTTACGAATTCTCATCTTCATATTTTTGAAGTTCCTCATAGATCATTTTTACATTGTCATCCCACGACTCATACCCCTTTTGCCCTCTCCTGTCAGGCACTCTGTCATAGGAATCCAAAAAAGCCCCCAGGTACTCTGTAAACTTACAACTCCCCCAATAATTCAAATGAGACTCGTCATTAAAATCCTTTTCAAAATCCAGCCCGATTCCATCATAATACTCATTATAGTTGATAAAAATCAGTCCGTTTTCCGCTGCGATCTCCGTAATCCGGTTATAAGTCCTCTGATCCTCTGCAATAGCCACATAAGGTGAAACGATAAGCACCAGATCGCTCCCCTTCTTCTTCGCAAGGGCAATGATTTTTTTCAGATATTTTTCTGATTTCGGCGTCAGCCCGTCATTCCTGTCCTCTGAAAACCCCGGCCGCGTCTGGGGTTTTGTATCCCAGTAAGGCGTATATCCCTTAAAGGCTTCTTTCTCCTTATTATCCCACAGAAAGCTTTGAAAATCTTCCTCCTCCAGATCGTCATACCTGCTGTGATAAACGGCGAAGGAAGGAAAGTAGTTATGCAGCTTTGCAGGCTCCACGCTGGCAGAAAGCATCTGCATTTTATTAAGCGAAAACCTCATGCCATATATATTTTCTGCAATAAAGTCATACTGATAATCTTCCTTAAATCTGGCAGGAGCATACATGTCTAACACAATTACCTGGGGATTTTGATATTTGTATAACTCCTTTAAATAATAGTAAGTCATCCACAGGGGCTGCTCCGCTCCGCTGTAATCATAGGCAGCAATCCCATATTTTTCCCACAAAAGCCCCGTATTGATGTCACAGTGAACATGGCTTGTTCCCATCATTACCACATCTATGGAATTTTTTGGCTGCACATACAGCCCTGCTTTCTGGTTCACACCATGCTCGGATTTTATGCGCAATATACTCACTGCAAAATAAAGCGTCACCAGAAAAAGCCCGGCAAATCCTATCCGTATTAAATTCTTCTTCAATTTGCTTTTTTTCATACATATCCCCATGCATATCGCAAGCCTGCTTGCGATACTGCTTAAATAGAAAGATGAAAAATCTTTCAACTTATCCTCCATGTTTCCAACAGCCCGCAAGTTTAGGCGTAGGCACCAGCAACGACCGGCACGCCCTAAAACTGCATATAAATAAACTGCTCCGCATGATACCCCGGACCATACATTCCGAAAATTAAAATTGTCATTATTAGCAGGTAAAAAACAAAATATCTGGCTGCATTTTCCCTGTACTGAATTAGCACCGGCAAATGAATTTTTTTCCTGTTGCAAAGGTTATCTACCAGCCATATGACTGCTATCCCCAAAAAGATTACTCCAATCTCCACACCGCTTAAATTCAGCGCCTTAAGTGCCTTACCCCACTCCTCCAAATGAATACCTGCAGTAAACATTCTTCCTATATAGGCAAACCCTGCCCCGGCAGTATCTGCTCTGAAGAAAATCCAGGCAAAAGCCACGGAAAAAAATGTAATCATCCGTCCCCCTTTAACCTTCCACCCCATTTTCTTTGAAATGGTCTCCACAACGCTGTAAAGACCGTGCAGCAACCCCCATATCATAAAATTGATACCGGCCCCATGCCACATTCCGCATATCAAAAACACTATCATTGTATTGATACATTTCCTAACGGTTCCCTTACGGTTTCCTCCCAGCGGAATATAAATATAATCTCTAAGCCAGGTGCTAAGCGATACATGCCATCTGCGCCAAAAATCAGAAATGCTGCCGGCCAGATACGGAGCTTTAAAATTGTGTGTTAATTCCAGTCCGAAAATTTTAGCACAGCCTATGGCAATATAAGAATACCCTGCAAAATCGCAATATATCTGTATCGTATAAAATAACACACCCACCAAAAGCCAAAAGCTGTCAAACTCTACGGGATTGCCAAAAATTCCGCCAACTGTCACCGCAAGCCTGTCCGCCACCACCATCTTCATAAAATAGCCCCAAAGCATATAGGTAAACGCTGTGGACAGCCTTCCCCGATCCCATGCCTTTACCTGGCAGAGCCTTTTAAGCTGCGGCAAAAAATCCTGCTCCCTCTCAATAGGCCCGCTGACCAGCTTAGGGAAAAAGGCCAGATGGCAGCTTAATAATAAAAAGCTTCTCTCCGCCTGACTTTTGCCTTTATAAATATCCACCAGATATCCAATTGCCTGAAACAGATAAAAGGATAAGCCTACCGGCATAATAAACTGTCCTGCCACACTTTCCGGAAGCCTGCTGTCCATCCCGCAATACCTGAAAAAGGAGGGCAGATACTTATAGCCGCAGAGCAAACTGCAAAAAAATACCGTCACAGCCACCGTACCTGTTTTGCCGAAAAAAATCCTTCCCTGTACACGCAGTTTTTCTATTTTGAGACCTGCTGCCCAGGTGAAGAAGGAAATAAAAATAAGAACCACAAGCGCGCGCACTTCCACAAATCCACAAAAAACATAGCTGGAAACAAGTAAAATCAATTGTCTGAACTTCACAGGCAGCAAAAAAAACAGCATTGAAACAATTCCCAAAAAAACGAGAAAAAATGCAGAAACAAACAAGACTATCCCTCCTGTCATCTGAAAAATTTCTGTAATGAAATAAATTTTTCTTTTTGTAAGATAATTCTGAGTCTTTACCGTATCAGATTTTTAATCCGCATATTTTATTTGCTGCCTGTCTTCTCACAGGAATAAGATTTCCACAAAAGATGTTTCACTGCCTGCCACACATGCATCTGTCTGTGCAAAAATTCTTCCTTTAAAAGCCTGGCTTTTACAAAAACTGATTTCCAAAATCAGCCAATCGTTTATAACTTCCATTAGTATAACAAAAAAAAGCCTTTTTTATAGGCTTTTTTCCAAAATTAAGAAAGACTTAAATAAATCTTCAATATTTTATGCGGATTTTAAAGGTTTGCTTTTGCATTTTTTAGGCCCGATAATCATTGCAGGCCTCAATCACCCATCCTGCCTCCTCGTCTGTCATCTCCGGGAAAAGCGGCAGGGTTACGCAGTGGTCCGCCAGATACTCCGCATTGGGGCAGTCACCCTTTTTATATCCCAGATGCTTATAAGCTTTCTGCAAATGGCACGGAACCGGGTAATGCCTGTGGCATTCCATTCCCTTCCTTTCCATATAGGGCACAAAGTACTCCGGATCCTCTACTGTAATCACAAACAGATGAAAAACCGGATCCGTATTCTCAGGGTGGACCTGCATGGTGAGCAGCGGATTGGCAATTTCCCTAATATAACGCCTGCCGATTTCCCTGCGTCTTTTGGTCCACCCGGGCAGGTATTTTAAGCTTACACTCAGCACCGCCCCCTGAAGGCCTTCCAGCCGGTAGTTATAACCTGTCAGGTCATGATAGTATCTCACCTGGCATCCCTGATTTTTTATTGTTGTAATGACATCATAATACTCCTTTTTATGGCAGGTCACACTGCCCCCTTCTCCAAAAGCGTACAAGTTCTTTCCGGGATAAAAACTAAAGCAGCCCAGTTCTCCAAGACCTCCCACTGCTTTTCCTTCATAGCCCGCCCCATGGGCCTGGGCACAGTCCTCCACCACATAAAGCCCGTGGCGGTCGGCAATCTCTTTTACTTTTCGAAATTCAAAAGGCTGTCCGTACAGATGGACTCCTATAATTGCCCTGGTTTTATCCGTAATCTTTTCCTCAATTTTATCCGGATCTATCTCCCAGGTGTCCGCCGTGCAGTCAACAAACACCGGCACAGCTCCTGTGTAAGTAACCCCCCAGGCCGTTGCAATGTAGGTGTTCGCCGGAACAATCACCTCATCCCCTGCCCCGATTCCAAGGGCCATCATGGCACAGTGCAGGGCGGATGTTCCATTATTAACACCTGCCGCATAGGGCACTTTACAAAAATCAGCAAATTCTCTGTCAAACTGATCCGCAAACCTGCCTCCGGAATAGGCCGTCTCCTGGCAGACCGCCTCAATCGCTTCCATATATTCTTTTTTATGTTTCTGAAAATCCCTGGTTAAATCTATTCTCTTTAACATATATCCTGTCCGTCCCTTTTCTCTAAATCCAATTACTATGCATATGACAGGCAGAGTCTATTGCCATATATCGCAGGCCTGCCTGCAAAGTCCCGTCCTTATCAGTGTCTGTAATTTACCTGACGGTCACATACTTTCTCGCCTCTTTCTCCTCCGCCTTAAAGGCTTTTTGTAATCTGTAAATCTGCACCAGATAATTTTGAATGGTTTTCCACAGCTTCACAGTGGTATTGTAGTCCTCCTGCCACCTGACAGGCATATCATAAATCACTACCCCCATCCGCTCCGCACGCAGTAAAAATTCTATGGTATAGAACCATCCGTTGTCGTTGCCGCAGGCCGCCACCAGCCGCCTGGCAGTTTCTTTTCGCAGAAACGTGAATCCGCATACCGCATCCGTAGCCTTCATATGAAAAATCATTTTTAAGAGAAATACCAGACCCATGGAGGTAATCTTCCGGTACCATTTTCTCCCCCGGGTATCAGATTTCCTGGCAAACCGGCTTCCGTTTACATATTCCAGCTCAGGTCTTTTTTCAAACAGTTTAATAGTGCGGCCCAGATATCTGATATCTGTTGACAAATCAATATCCATATACCCCACCAGGGCGCTTTCGTTTAGCGCTATTCCCTTTCGGAAGGCAACGCCCACCCCCCTTTCTCCTACCCGCACATAAGTAACCTCCGGATATTTCTTTTCAAGCGCTTTTCCTATCCGGGGTGTCTCATCCTCTGAGCCGTTATCTAAAATCGTAAGGCTGTACGGGATCCTGACATTTTCTTTCAAATATGCCATGGTTCTTTCAATTCCCTTTTCCAGACGAAGCCTTTCGTTTAGTACAGGAAATAAAAGATTGATTGATAATGCTTCTTTCTCTGCTTCTTTTGTTACTGTTTTATCTGTTGCTTTATTCACTGTTTCACATCCTTTTCATCTCATCACTAAAGTCAAAATTCCGCCGCATCCGCCTGACTCATTGCCCGCAGCAATAAAATCCGGTAACTATTATATGAAATCGATTCCCTATAAGCAAGACTTCCCTTACAAAGCACGTATCATACGAATATCCAAAAAAATTTCGTACCTGCTTCTTACTTTGCCTTAAACCCATCCTTTATGTCATCCCCTATAAGGGTACTTCTCTCCAGCATAAATTTATAGCATGTACCCGGAAACGTATGGTACGAGTTTACCTCACCAGCCGTACTATAGTAAATAGTATTCCCATTTATGATAATGCTCTCTTCATCCGCCCTGTCATAGTCCTTCTGCCAAAGGTAATAAGGTTCCTTCAAATTCTGCTTCACAAAAACCCCTGCGTCCGTTATATAATGATCCCAGTAAGGGCTTACCGAAACAAACATGCAAAACATCATGCCCCCTGTCAGGATACTGTAAAATCCCTTTTTCTCCTGGCTAAGATACTCCCCTGCCGCAATCATAACAAGGGCAAAAAGGAAAGCAAGTCCATACCGGATAAAAGGTGCGGTAAAAAACCATATCATAAGACTGCCAAAGGCCGCCGCCATTAATGCCCCCATATCCCATCTTAATTTTCTGCGGCTTAACACCTTTTTCACCGCAAAAACCGCTGTCATACCTGCCCCGATGAGAGCTGCTGCCAGCAGCATTTTCTCATATCGTTCCTGTCCTTCCCACCACACGGAAAACCACCTTGTAACCGGCCAGCCGGCCTTATCCACATCATACAGACACCTGCCCCATACCTTAATCTGATCAGCATCTGCCAGCAAATACTCCTTTGGTATCTTCCATTCTGCCGAAAAAAGATCTATTCCGCTAAAAGGATAAAGAAGCCAGCCTGAAATCAAATAATTTCTCACCAGAAAAGGAAGCAGGATAAGACATCCGCAGCCAAAATAAACCGCAATTTCCCTCCAGCGCTTTTCCCTTAAAAGAAGTACTGACGGATAAAGCACAATGAGCACTAAAAAACATGCGGAAAATTTTAATGTCACCACAAAGACCGCCAGTACCGACAAAAGGGAATAGATGGTAATGCTCCTGCTGCTTTCCATATTCTCACACCATTCGGTAATCACAAACAGGGCAAAAAGCATTGTTGCATAATCCGTTGCCGGGGATATACTTCCGGTTATCATAACCAGTGTATAAAACAAAATTCCCACCCGCATCATGTCTGCGGTATGACTCCTGTGTCTTTTGAAATCCTTCAGCCCGTGAAATGCATAAAGGCACATAATAACCTCAATAAAACCCGTAGTTGTATGAAGGGACTGTCCCAGAAGCCACCGCAGGCTGAAGATCGAAGCAAAAGCCAGATAAGCGCTGTTATAGGCAAAGTGGAGCTGCAAATTTCCCATTCCCTTTATAAGACCGTATTCCTCATACAGGCGGATCATCTGAGCATGATAAATATTGGTATCCGTATGAAAATTTCCACGTGAAGTAAAAAATGCAACCGCTAAAATAAAACCTGCGTAAAAAAAGCCTTCCCAAGAAAAAACCAGCTTTTTGCATTTTATCCACCACTTAAGGATTATTTTTCTTCCTGCTATGCCGGATAAAGCCGCCGCAAGCAACATCAGAATATGGGCCGGGCCGCCTATTCTGCCAAAAATACTGAAAACTTCCACATATACCGTGACAGTCGTTATCCCTGCCGCCAAATATTGTGTCATGGAAAATTTCCCAGCCAATAATCCGGCACTGTCAAAACTTCCGCCTCTAAAGCGTTCTTCCTTAGGAGCCGCCGCTTTACAAAGCAAATTAATCACGCCGCCGCCAATACAGCCGCATACCAATGTCATATATATCCAGCTTAATACCACCGCAACCATTTTTAACGTTTTACCACCTTTTCTATATCGGAAACCAGATATCTCTGGTGTTTAAAAATCAGATTCAGCATAACAGATAAATACTTCAATATAATTGTTAGCAATGCAAACACGCCAAAAAATCCCAGGGCTAAAAATCCCATGGTAGAAAACCATCCTTCCACCGTCTGGGCTCCTCTGAAAAGATCCGAAAAAATGTAAACTCCCACCCCGATTGTCACAAGCAAAAACAAGCCGCAAATAATTGCAGAAGCCCTCTCCAGCACATTTGTAAAATAAATAAAGGAATCAAGGGCAAGGGTTGTACGCTCCGAAACCACACTTTTATTTTTTACCCTGACATCCACATCCGTGCTGTCATAATAAATCGTGGTTGTGTTTAAACCGCAGTTCATGTACACGGCCTTTCTGTAAGGAATATACTGTCCCATGGACTTAATTCTGTTGATCGCCCTTCTGGAGACCAGCCGGAAAGTCTCAGGTCCTATCTTTGTTTTCCCTCTGCTTGTCTTATTATAGAGAGAGTAAAATACCTTTGATGTAATACGCAGCTTTCCTTTACTGCTTGCGGCCACAATATCATTTCCCTCAAGCAGCCTATCGTAAACTTCCATCACCACTGCAGGGTTATAATCCACAAAAATGTCGTCAAATTCATAGACAAAATCGCCGATTGCAATATCCCTGCCTGCGTTCATAGCGCTTTCCAGCCCCTGGAAAAAACTCATATGAACCACATTTACCATGGCATGGATCTGCCTGTTTTCCACATAGTCCCTTAAAACCTCCACCGTACCGTCCTGACAGTCGTCATCCACGCATACCAGTTCATACTGCTCGAAATTTGTCTCAATCACGGGAATTATCGTGCTCAAGAAATACTTTACATAAGGAGCTGCATCATGCAGGTAAATTACCAGTGATATAAACTTTTTTTCTTTCTTACTTACATTTTCACTCCCCATAAAAATAGTCATGCTCCTTTCAAATGTATTAAGCGAAAGCCTTCTGTTTACAGCATCAGATATTCATCCAGATCATAAACCGTGTTAATCTTTCCTGATAAAACGCTTACAAATACCGGTTCCCTGTTCATTATCCTGATTGCGGTAGGTCTGGAATCATCCACCTCAGAGCTTTTTAAAATCGGTTTCATGGAATACAGGGACTGCAGATAAGAGTAGCCATACTCCGGTTTCATATATTTATCCGCCAGATGAGACATATAAGGCCATGCGGACGCGGGTTTGTGCGGACATTCGCTGCAATTTCCCAGCTGGTCCTGCGTACATTTATATTTACCCTGCTCCATTCCCTTTTGACAGGAGAATTCCGGCTTCAGTCCATAGCTGGTCACATGGGGCGTAAAGGTTACCGCCGTCAGGGAATGCAGGCCGGTCTGCCCGAAAGGCATAATAGAAAAGAAAGGGCCGTCCATTACCGTAATTCCGATATTTTTCAGAGTTTCGGAAGGTTTACACAAAATAATCTCGCACAGTTCATACTTTATGCCGAAAAATTCTTTTTCCACTCCCTCCACCTTGTCAATCACCTGATTTACGGATGCATAGGTGGCGTTAAGCACATAAGGCGCTTCAAAACAATTCCCCTCCTGCGTTTCTATCAAAAATGACTTTTCGTTTTTCACAATTTTATGAATTCTGACGCCATATTTTATTTCCACATTGGCATCCCCATTCAGGGCATCCTCAAAAAATCTCTGCAATACCTTGGCGTCATAGGTATATTCTTCCGTGAGATAAGCGCCATCGCACATTCCGGTTTTAAAATACTTGGAGGCTGCTACTTCCTCACATTTGATCCCCGCCGCTTTGCAGAATTCCTGAAACTGCTCCGCATTGGTCCAGGAAAACTTATCTGATGTAGCATAAATCTGATCGAAAGCCGTATGGATGCAAAAGCCAAAATCCTCCACAAAACGCCTGAAATATCCCGCAGATTTCACCGCCGTGGTAAGGCTCCTGGGATAATGGTACCCCATATGAACTCTGGCCTGATTGATATAAGTGGCCCGCCCAAAGGGTCCGTCATCATATTCAAGCACCAAAACATGCTGTCCTTTTTTTGAACAGAATTCTGCCGCATACAGGCCGTATAGGCCGGCTCCGATTATTATTTTGTCATACCGAACTGTCATAAATTCATTCTCCCCCGTGAATTATACCATGTTCGTTTAAGAACTATGTTCGCGTAACAAATCTTTCATGTTATGGCATTGCTAAAACTTTTTTTCTCGTATATACTTTTATTTATAGTCACCGTTTGCACCCTTAGCACACAATCACCTATCCAAGGAGAATGACAGCATGCAGGTAAATCAAAAGCTTTCCATTATTATACCTTCCTACAATGAACAGGATAATATTCCTAAAACGTTTACCACCATAAAAGAAATATTGGATGCATCCCGCATTCCCTTTGAAATCATTTTTGTTGACGATGGTTCCGGGGATGCCACATATCTGCGCATCCATCAGCTTTCCCAAGAGTATTCTGAGGCAAAAGGCCTGTCCTTTTCCAGAAACTTCGGAAAAGAAGCCGCTATTTTTGCAGGATTAGAAGCCTCCTGCGGCGCCTGCTGCGTCATCATGGACTGTGACTTACAGCACCCTCCGGCCCTGCTGCCTGAAATGTACCGGCTTTGGCAGGAAGGCTGCGAAATAGTTGAGGGAATCAAGCAGTCCAGAGGAAAGGAAAACCCGCTCCACACTCTATGTGCTAACAGCTTTTACTGCCTTATCAGCAAGGCAACCGGTATTGATATGTCCAAAGCCTCTGATTTTAAATTGATGGACCGCAAGGCGGTAGATGCCCTCTTAATCCTTCCGGAACGGGCTCCCTTCTTCCGGGCCCTTTCCTCCTGGGTTGGTTTTCGCTCCACCACCATTCCCTTTGAGGTTCAGGAGCGGACCATCGGTTCTTCCAAATGGTCTGTGTGGAGTCTTACCAAATATGCCATTCAAAACATTACCTCCTTTTCAGGCGCTCCCATGCAGTTTGTCAGTCTGATGGGATGGATCATGTTCTTAGCGTCCATTGCCCTTGGCATCCAGTCATTGTACAAATATTTTTCCGGTTCGGCCTTAGAAGGCTTCACCACTGTTATTTTGCTGCAGCTGATTATCGGCAGCGTTCTGATGATCAGCCTGGGAATTATCGGTCATTATATTTCCCGGATTTATGATGAAATCAAGGCAAGGCCCCGATATATTATTGATAAAAGGTGCGGCTGTTAACGTCCGATACTGTAATATTCCACCCCTGCTTCTTTCATTTCCTCCAGGTCATAGAGATTTCTCCCGTCATATACAAGAGGGGTATGCATTCTTTCCTTAAACTCTGAGGGCCTAACCTCTCTAATCTCCGGCCACTCGGTAAATACAAAACAGATATTGGCTTTATCCAGAGCTTCTTTTACCGATGGAACGTATGTTATAGTTCCATTATCCACTTTTCCTTCCGGAAAAATCATTTCGGAGCGTTCCACTCCCTTCGGATCATAAGCATAAACGTCCGCACCTGCTGCCAGTAAAAGCTTCAGGTTATCAATAGAAGGCGCTTCCCGCAAATCATCTGTTCCTGCCTTAAACGTCAGGCCCAAAACTGCCACCTTTAAGCCGCTAAAAGTAATCATCCTGTCCTTTGCCTTTTCAAAAAGTCTGGTCTTCTGGACAGCATTTACGTCCACACAGGCCTCCACTGTTTTAAGCTGATAGCCGTGCTCCCTTGCCAGATATTTAAGGGCCTTGGTATCCTTCGGGAAACAGCTCCCCCCAAATCCAATCCCGGCATTTAAGAACCGGGCGCCGATTCTCTCATCATAACTCATTCCCTTTGCCACATCCGTGATATCTGCTCCCACCAGCTCGCACAAATTGGCAATATCATTCATGTAAGAAATCTTAAGCGCCAGAAAATCATTGCAGGCATACTTAATCATTTCTGCCGAGCGGCGCTTTACCGAAACAATGGGAAGGCCAAAGGGCTCATAAATTCTGGTCAGAAGCTCCTCCGCCTCCTTACTTTCCGTTCCGATAATAATCCTGGCCGCATGCAGCGTATCGTGGACTGCGGTGCCCTGAGCTAAAAATTCGGGGTTGGAGGCCACCTCAACCTTCACATGATGCACCAGAAAATCCTTGATAAACTGCTCCACCTTATCATTGGTCCCAACCGGAACCGTGGATTTCACCACCACCAGGCAATCCTTTTCAACTGTTTCCGCAATCTGCCTTGAGACCGTGGCAATATAGCTTAAGTTTGCGCTTCCGTCCGGCATCTCCGGCGTTCCCACACCGATAAAAATAGCGTCCGCATCCCTATAAGCACTCTTGTAATCTGTGGTAAAATGTAAGGTTCCCTCTGCATTATTCTTTTGCATCAGTTCCTCTAAGCCCTCTTCATAAATGGGAGAAATCCCCCGGCGCATCAGATCCACCTTTTTTTCATCCACATCTACACAGGTCACATCATACCCTTTTTCCGCAAAGCATACGCCTGCCACCAAACCTACATATCCCGTTCCTGCTACAGCAATTTTCATTTTTCTCCTTTCCGCATGCAATAGGCAAAGCCTATTGCCATATATCGCAAGCTATGCCTGCGGTACTGCCGCCGATAAAGTGTCCTCCATTTCAAAGCGTTTACGTTGAGAAGGCGGGCGAAATCTCAGATTTCACCCTGCCATCATGGAATTTGTGACGCTGTGACGCTCCGGCACAAATTTGCCTGCCGCAATTTTGGCGACTTGTTATTGTGCTCTTTCTATTTTTTATAATAATCCCGAAACCACTCTGCAAACCGGCTAAGCCCTTCTTCAATAGAAGTAGAAGGCTTAAACCCGAAATCATCCATCAAGTCCTGCACATCTGCATAAGTCTCGTACACATCTCCCGGCTGCATGGGAAGATACTCCTTTTTGGCTTCCCTTCCCAGGTGCTTTTCCAGCACGGCAATATAATCCATCAGTTTTTCCGGCTTATTGTTCCCTATATTATAGATCTTATAAAGTACGCCGTTTTCATCTGCTGCCGGGGGCCTTTCAAGGACGTCCTCTATTCCCTTTATAATATCATCAATATACGTAAAATCACGCAGCATGTCGCCGTGATTATAAATCTGAATGGGTTCTCCGGCCATAATTTTTTTTGCAAATTTAAAATACGCCATATCCGGCCTCCCCATTGGGCCGTACACTGTAAAAAAACGCAGGCCGGTCAGCGGAATCTGATACAGCTTACTGTAAGAGTAAGCCATCAGCTCATTGGATTTTTTGGTAGCCGCATACAGGCTTACCGGCCTGTCCACCTTATCCTCTGTGGAAAAAGGCACCTTCTTATTTCCCCCATAAACAGAGCTGGAGGAGGCAAAGACAAGATGCTCCACCGGATAATGACGACACGCCTCCAAAATATGAAAAAAGCCCACTATATTTGAGCTGATATATGCGTCAGGATTATCAATGCTGTAACGCACCCCAGCCTGCGCCGCAAGATTTACCACAATTGAAGGCTTATAATTCTCAAATGCGGAAAATACCGCGCTCTTATCCGCAAGATCTGCCTTTATAAAATGATATCCGGGATACTCCTTTAAGATCGCCAGACGATCCTCCTTTAAGGAAACCTCATAATAATCATTTAAATTGTCAAGACCAATTACCCTCATCCCCTTTTCCAGTAAGGCCCTGGAAAGAAAGTAGCCTATAAATCCGGCTCCGCCTGTGACAAGATACGTTTTTACTTCCGTCAGGTCACTCATATGCATTCATCCTCTTTTATTGTTAAAATTCCTTTTTATTATTAAATATCTTTTTTATTATAATTCCTTTTTTTAAATTACTGTAGTATTATAGCAAAGTTTAGGCCGATAGTGAATACATATTATAAAAATCGGCTTTTATTCTTTTGCCTGTTCTTCTTCTCCAAATACCTGTGTCAGATACAAAAATCCGCAATACCCGTTTTCATCTCCAAGCCCGCTTACATCCCCGCCTGCCGGAATCCTTACGTGGTGTCTCTTCCCCTGATACTGATAATAAAGGCTCACCGCCACGTCCCTGCGGCATGCAAGAACCTTAAGTACCGCAGAGTCAAAGCTCATCCAGCGATCCGTGTCTATCACCACTTCGCCTGTCCCGGCATTTTGAATCTTTTCCGCCGTCTCCTTTAAAAATACGCCGTAGGCTGAATTAGGCACTTCCACATAGTCCGTCACGTCTCCGCATATGGTACACTGATAGGCCAAAAGGCTGTCCTGCTTTGCCGTGGCCTGCCTTTCCAGTTCATATGTCCAATTGTGCGGACATGCCGTACCCTTCGCTTTCTCTTTATCTGTCTTTGCCCCTTTATTTTGACTGTCTGCATTTACATCCCCGGTACCCTCTGTAATTTCCGTAACTTCCACTTTACCATTCTCGATTTTTACCCTGTAATAGCTACGGGAATAGGTCTGCATAACCTCACTGCCGTAATTTGTTCCCACAGAAGCAAAATAAATACCTTCCTGTGCCTTAAATACGTCTGTGCTTATGTTTCCTGATGAGGCATAAGGGATCTTGCGCCGCAGCAAAATGGATATCTGTCCTCCTTCCTCTTTCCGGTAAAGGTACAGCGTCATCTCACACCCGCTCTGTTCGGTGTAATTTTGATAACTGCAATATGCCGCAATTCCCTGTCCGTCCCCGCTTTCCGATACCCCTAAATCAGAAATGGCCGGCTGCAGCGCTGCCTGTGCCACTTGTGCAGTAAAACCGGCTGCAATCATTCCCATAATTCCAATGCTCAATACCATTGCCAACATTCTTTTTTTCATGCCTTTCTTTTTCATCTGTTTCTTACTCCTTTCCCTTTTGGGCGCGAACGCTGACGAAGCTTCTAAATATTTTTTTCCTCATACAGTTCTTCAATAGAAACACAAAGAACTTTTGCCATAGCCCTCAGCTCAAAATCTGTTACCGTGCGCTCATGGCTCTCAATTCTTGAGATTGACCCCCGGCAAATGTAGATTGCATATACCTCTAATTTTTCCGAAAGATCTTTTTGGCTTAATTTTCTTTCCATTCTGTATTTCTTGATTTTTTCACCAACAACATTTTGCGCTTCATCAACTATTCGTGCCATATTTCATCTCCATTAATATTGACACAAACATTTTATTATACTTTTTCGTTCTCCCTGTCCTGTGGCAGGACAAGGCACATATTTTTATGTCCTCCCCCTAACGCAAACCACCCCTGTGATACCGCATTAAGTCAGTAATCTCACTGAAATTAAACAGGAAAGAAGCCGCCTTATAGTAACAAACGCTGTCGCGCTTCGCAGGCCGGCTTATTGTAATAAAACAGGGAACGAAAATTCGTTCCCTGCCGTAAAGATATTCTGTATTTAAAAACATTGCGTCAAAACGCTTACCATTTCATCCAGCATCTTTTGTGTCATCCCCGGATATACGCCTATCCAGAAGGTATCCTTCATAATTTGATCCGTACAGGTGAGTTCTCCAGCCACCCGGTACCCCTGCCCCGTTCTGCGCATTTCATCAAAGCAGGGATGCTTTGTTATATTGCCGGCAAAAAGCATTCTGGTTTGTATTTTGTGGTTTTCCAGATTCTGCACCACTTTGTTTCTCAAAACCCCTTCCCGGCAGGTAAGCATAAAGCCAAACCAGCTTGGCATAGACCCGGGGCAGGCCTTGGGAAGAATAAAGTACTTTTCCATGCCCTTTTCAATAAGCTGCTCCTTCAGGTAATTAAAATTCTCCTGACGCCGTTTGGTAAAACCGGAAATTTTTTTCAATTGGGCACAGCCGATTGCCGCCTGCAGATCAGTTGCTTTCAGGTTATATCCAAAATGTGAATACACATATTTGTGATCATAGCCTGCCGGCAGCTCTCCATACTGTCCGTCAAACCTGTGTCCGCACATGTTATCCTGTCCTGACACACAGACACAGTCACGTCCCCAGTCCCGGAAGGATTTCACGCACTTATTCAGCAATGCATTGTTTGTATACACTGCGCCGCCCTCTCCCATAGTCATATGATGAGGCGGATAAAAGCTGGAGGTTCCAATATCCCCGATAGTGCCCGTAAAACGTTCTTCTCCATTCCACAGATAAGTTGACCCCAGCGCATCACAGTTATCTTCAATCAGCCAGAGATTATGCCTGTCACAAAATTCTCTCACCGCCTTTAAATCGAAAGGATTTCCCAGGGTATGGGCTGCCATCACCGCCTTTGTCCTGTCAGAAAGTGCCTTTTCCAGCATGGACACATCCAGATTATACTGGGGAATCGTCACATCAATAAACACCGGAACCGCTCCGTATTGTACAATCGGCGCCACAGTAGTGGGAAAACCGGCCGCCACGGTAATCACTTCATCGCCGCGCCCAATAGCACGCTCACCCAGCAAAGGAGAGGTAAGCGCCATAAATGCCAGCAAATTAGCAGATGATCCGGAATTAACCAGAGCACAATATTCCACACCCAGAAACTCAGAGAGTCCTTTTTCAAATTCAGCTGTGTACCTGCCTGAGGTTAACCAGAATTCCAACGCACTGTCCACCAGATTCACCATTTCTTCGCTGTCATAAACACGGCTTGCATAGGGTATTCTGTCTCCCTGCTCATACTCTTTCTTTTGATTGTGATAAGTTTCGCAATAATCTTTTACCAATTCCAGGATCTGCTCCCGGGCCTGCTTTTCATTCATTTTTACTCCTTCCTGCATATCGCAAGCTTTGCTTGCGATACTGCCATCGATGAAGAGTTTGGAAGTTTGCTTCCAAACTTATCCTCCCTTTTTGTGAGGTGAACAAAGTTCACCTTTGCTTTATTTGCACATAACAAGTTTGTGTCACAATTTACTTTTCTTTTCAGGCATTTCTGTATTCACGGATTTGCTTTCTCATACAGCTTTCCAGTTCACTGGCTTTTACCTTTTCCCCTGAGCAGAGCCTTAGCAGTTCAAATTCAATTACCTTCTCCAGGGTATGCTCCACTGACCATTTAGGGCTCCACTTAAAGCTCTCCTTGAGCTTCGTACAGTTAAGTTTCAGAAAATTTGCTTCATGAGGCCCGCCGTCCGAACGGTTCACCCAGCCGAGCATCTGCCCTTCCTTAGGATGCTGCTTATTCCAGATCCGGCAGAATAGCTCTGTAAGCTCCCCGGTGGTAATGCAGTTATTATCATCCGGCCCTACATTATAAGCATCCCCCAAAGCAGGGTTTTCATATTGCGCCCTGGCAACCATAAGATAAGCAAACAAAGGCTCTAATACATGCTGGTAAGGTCTTACCGAGTGAGGATTTCTTACAATGATCTGTTCTCCCTTTTGTGCTGCTCTCACACAATCCGGCACAATACGGTCTTTGGCGAAATCGCCGCCGCCAATTACATTCCCCGCCCTGCAGGTGGACACCGCTATTTGCTGCCCGTTTAAGAATGCCTGCTTATAACTGTGTGTCACCAGCTCCGAGCAGGATTTGCTGTTTGAGTAGGGATCATATCCGTCCAAAACATCCGTCTCCACATATCCTTTTTCCCACTCGTTATTCCGATACACTTTATCCGTAGTCACATTCACCACTGATTTTACAGAATCAGTAAGTCTCACACATTCCAAAACATTTACCGTTCCCATCACATTAATTGCATACGTATCCACCGGATTTTGATAGGACTCCCTGACAATGGGCTGCGCTGCCATATGAATCACGATTTCAGGCTTTTCCTTCCGGAAAACCTCTTTCAAATGCTCCAAATCCCTTATATCCCCAATATAGGAGGTCATCTCCTCTCCCATCCCGGTCAGGTTAAAAAGTGCCGGAGCGGTAGCCGGTTCTAACGCATAACCTGCCACATTAGCGCCAAAGCATTTTAAAATCTCGCATAACCATGTTCCCTTAAAGCCGGTATGTCCCGTAACCAATACTTTTTTATCTCTGAAAAAATCGTTCATCCAGCCACGCCTCCTAAAATTCGTTTTGAAACCTCTTATACCAGGAAATTGTTTCCTTTATTCCCTCTGTAAAAGAACACATGGGATTTTGTTCCAATTCCTGCTTAAGCTCCCCGGGCCACCTGGAAGTATCTGCCTGAAGGTACATAACCTGCCTGTCCATATAAGGTCTGCGGCCAATACCCAATTCTTCATCGCTGGCCCTGTGTCCTGATACCTCTTTATAAATCTCATGAATATATTCCTTTAACAGCCGGATTTGCCCTGAGCCCACACAGTAAATTTGTCCTGCTTCGCCCCAACTGGCTAAACCTGCCAGAATTCTGGCCGCATCTTTGCTGTAAAGATAATCCCACTTTTGCATCCCGGCTGTAAACTTTGTTTCACAATTTTCTAAAAATCCGCCAATTGCAGACATAATAAGCGATCCTTCCCCGTCTCCCGGTCCGTAGACGCTTAAAATTCTTGTCCAGATATGTTTGATCTTTAGCTGTTCACACTTTATTCTGGTCATCTGACCGGCACACAGCTTGGCAATCCCATATCCATTCTCCGGAAACGCCGGAGTGTCCGGGCAAATCATTCCTTCCGCCCTGCCATACTCCGCCTGGGATCCTGCCCCCACAAAGCATTCGCATCCAAGCTCTTTCGCCAAATCCACCGCATCAAGGGCATATTGAATATTTCTCATCTGCAGCCCCGTATCGTTCCGGTCGGGACCCGTAGTCCCCTGCCATGCCAGATGAAAAAAAACGTCATATTTCCCCAGAGCAGTCAGTTCTTCTTTATGATTTACGAAGTCAGAATATTCCTGCGCATTTAACTCCAGTATGCATAATCCTTGTGCTTTCTTAAGCCGCGCAATCCTCTTAGACCCTCTATGACATATGGCGAGCACCTGCATCTGTCTCTCCAGCGCGTACCCAATCAGCGCTGTTCCTATTGCGCCTGTGGCCCCCGATATCACGATTTTATTCATCTTATGCCCATACCCCCTTCTTAACCTGCAAACTCAGGCCCCAGGCACTGCCTGCGTACTTTTTCATATTCCTCTTTATCAAGGAAAGGAAACATATCATCCAGAGAAGGGGAAACTATTTTCCCATCGGGCAATACCCTTGAAGAAAGCTTTGGCGCAAAGTTCTGCTCCGGGTCTAAAACAGCCTCTATCAAAACCGGCCCCTTTCTGTGCAGAGCATCCTCTATCTGAGCCGGCGCAGCGTCTAAATGATCAATTTTTACATATGGAATCCCATAGGCATAGGAGATTTTTTCCATATCAGGAAAGCTGAGTCCATTTCCATCGCATACACCTACAAGCGGCTGGCCCTTAAAAAGGTTTCCCTGAGTCTGGCGGATAGAGTGGTAGCCGTTATTGTTAAGGTATATAATTTTTATATTTAAATGATTGTATACCACTGTCTGAAGCTCCTGCAGATTCATCTGAAAGCTGCCGTCCCCGTCAATGCAGACCACCGGTCTGCCCTTTTGGGCAGCTGCCGCTCCTATCGCTGCCGGAAAACCATATCCCATGGCGGCACACCCGGAATTGGTAAACAGCCTCTGTCCTTCTTTGATCCTGCACGCCTGAAAGGTCATGACACAGGCGCTTCCGTTTCCGCACACCATAACCTCATCTTCAGACGCCTTTTGAAAAAATACCTCCAGAAAGGCATACGGGTTCATGGGGTAATTTTTTGCCTTATATTCCTCCAGCACCGCAGGGTATTTTCTGTCCACTTCCTTTGCCCGTTTCAGCCATTCTTTATGCACATCTGTAGCGCCATCGTAAGGGGCTTTTACCAGATCTGCCATCACGTCCTTCACGTTGGCATGTACCGGCAAATCCGGCGTAACCGTAGGCTTTCTCAATTCCTTTTCATCAATATCCACTATAACTTTATAAGCATCTTTGGCAAAATCCCTGTAATTGTAGCTGATCAAACGAATATTTAAACGGGATCCTAATACCAGAAGCAGATCACAGTTCATCACCAGGAAATTACCGCCTCTTGTCCCCACCGTTCCGGGTTTCCCGCAAAAGTAAGGGTTGTCCGCAGGCAGCACATCATGAGCATTCCAGGCTGTCACCACCGGAATCTGCAGCTTTTCTACAAGCTCTAAAAATTCTGCCCTGGCATCCCCCAGCCGTATCCCTGTACCTGCAAAAATAAGCGGACGCCTGGCATTTCTAATCCGCTCCAGAATGATCGGCGTAAGCGCTCTGTCATACACAGGTACCTCTCTTTCCTCTATTCCTTCTAAAACAGGGTCAAAGCCTGCCAGTTCATCCGTTTCCACCAGGGCTGCCTGGACATCTAAAGGGATGTCCAGCCACACCGGGCCGCCTCTGCCTGTAACTGCCAGGTAAAAAGCTTTCTCCAGATGATACCGGATTTCTGAAGGCTCCGTTATCATAACCGCATACTTGGTCATGGGCTTTACACTGTCTATGATATTGTACTCCTGATCACCCAGCTGGCGCAGGGGTATATCTGTGGCCCATAAGGTAGTTTCACGCTTTACCTGTCCTGACAAAATGAACATGGGAACAGAATCCAGCCAGCCTCCCAGAACACCTGTTATGGCATTGGTTCCGCCCGGCCCGCTGGTCACGCACACTGCCGCCAGTTTTCCGGTAAGCCTTGTATACCCTTCCGCCGCAATTGCACAGGCCTGCTCATGATGATTGTAAATGCAGTGAAGTTCCTTTTGGTGGCCAAGGGCATCATTTAAATGCATGGCGCCGCCGCCCGTCACCGTAAAAATGTCCTCCACCCCTTTTTTCACCAGAAAATCTGCAATATATTTCGCAATCTTGATCTTCATTTATTCCCCCATTCCTTACGCTAATCCCAAAAGCCCGAAAAGCCCTAAGGGTGTATCTGCACATCCCGCATTTGCATATGCATTTACATCCTCCTCACTTAAAAAGCCAAAGCCGTATGTTACACCGATAAAATCGATCCCCAGCGCCTGTGCGCCTATAGCGTCATTGTCACTGTCCCCTATCATCACAGCCTGTCCATAATCCTTACATCCCATTTCGTTTAGGCACAGTCTGATAATGTCCACCTTTTTCAGGCGGTTTTCATGGTCGGCTCCGAAAATATAATCCGTATACCTGTCAAACTGAAAATAACGCACTATTTTTTCCGCATAATCCTGCCTTTTATAAGTGGCAATCCCTATCTTTCTTTCCGCCGCCGCAAGTGCCCTGCAAACCTCATATATCCCTTCATAAGGCTTTGCCCTCAAAATGTACTCATCCTGCCTGTAGAAGTTCCGGAACACAGCCGCCATCTCCTGTGCCCTCTTTGCCCCGAAGCCATAAAGCTTTTCAAAGGAATTTTGAATCGGGGGACCGATAAAAGTGCGGAACACATCGTCTGCAGGGATTTCCAGCTTTTCCATACGCATTGTCTCTTTAACCGCCTTAACAATTCCCTCCGCCGTGTCCAAAAGCGTACCGTCCACATCAAAAACCACATATTGATATTGCTTCATACATTTCTCCATTTCTGCGCTGCTGTATTGCGCATTGCAGGCATTCAAATCCGATATAAAGTATCCGTGATAAAGTGAAGCTCCGCTTTTCCCTCCAGCCGTCCTATGGCATTTTCAACATCCCGGTTAAGTGAAATCGCCTTTTCTCTGGTTAACTCATGCTCCATATTTTCGTTAACATAGTTGGCTGTTTCCGCCTCGCTAAAACCGTCAAATCCCGCCAAAAAGATATCGGCAACACCAAATTCCTCCAAAAGCTTTATAAGCATAATCAGCGGATTATCCGCAATCCATGCCTGCTCGTCCAGTAAAGCACTGTAATTCAAAACATAATCAAAGGGTTTCCCGGCGCTTGTCACATTGGAGGTGGCAATCACCAGCGCTTTAGGAGAGAGCCGCAATAATTTTGTGGATAACTGCACGTACCTTTTTGCATTGCTGATAAACAGCCCGTCAATTGAAAATCCTTCCGGAAGAAAATTCACGGCAATCACTACAGGGGTACGCTCCTTTATACAGGCCTCCACCCGTTCCTTCTGGGCATGTATATTTTTCCCCGGCCCTAAAAGCAAAACGGCGCCTTTTCCGGCCCCAACCCACAATTCCTTCAGCTTCTCCCGGTCCTGCGAGTCTTCACATTCTCTGGCCTGATATTGCAGGTAGAGCTTTTCAATATAATGGACATCATACAGCAATTTCTTTTCCGGAGAAATCATATCCAGAATTTCAGAAATAGATTTCACCGACAGCTTACGCTTTTCCTGTAAATAAGTCACATAGTTGGGGTGGCAGTCGTTTGCCGCCGATAAGTAAAACTTAAAGCCATATCCCCAGGGCGTCCTGCGGTAAATATCCAGAATCGTCACGTCAATTGCCTCTAAAAGCTGACTCACATGATATTCCTTTCCGCAGCGATCAATCATATAACGGGAAAGAAGTTCAATCGGCGCATTGCCGGCGCTTTTCCCCATGCCGTATAAGCTACCGTCCACCAGCATGCCCCGTTTTAAAGGGTGCTCCAAAAGTTCAATACAGTTGGAATAGGCTAACTGGAAGTTATTATGAGCATGGTAGCCTAACATAATCTCCGGTTTTAACCCTTCGTCTGCCATCTGTAAATATCTTTGCAGATCCCCTTTGTGCAAAAGACCGTAGGTATCTACCAGTGAAAATGCATAAGGCTCCAACCCGTTTATCAGCCCCAGCAGCTCCTTAAAGGTATCATCATCATAGCTTGTAATGGAGACAGCCTGCGCAAACACCTTGTACCCTTTTGCTTTCACCTGTCTGCAAAAAGCAATGGCCTTATGCATTTTTTCCTTTTTAAAAATGACACGTATTCCATCCAGAAAGCTGTCCTTTTGTTCCTCAATATTTTCTATGGGACAGGTGCCATAATCAATCATTCCCACTATGATGGAGCTGCCCCGGCCCAGCCTTTCAAAGGTTTTCCCCACGCTTGCCGTGTCCGGGAAGATACTGCGGTTTACATCATAAGGGCGGCGCGCATCAATAAACCCTACCTCCACAATATCTATCCGGGCGGAAATCAGTCTTTCATAAATATTGATAATATTGTCATATCCAAATTCCCAGTCGTTTACATAACCGCCGTCCCGCAGCGTACAGTCCAATAGGAGCATGATATGCCTGCCTTTCTTCTACAGCAAACGCAGCCGCGCTTTATAAGCCGCCGCACCAGCTAAAATACAGTAACAGCCCGGGCATTTTTATTGTCCGAACTGTTACATAGTATAACATTAACAGATGTTCATTACCACATTTATTTTGTCTCTCCAGCGCTCATTACCAGCTCAATTTGCCGTCGGGCCGGCTGCACAGGCAGGAACGAAAGCCGGCTATCGGCCTGAGAGCAGGCTCCTTAATAACAGAGGTCCCTTACGAACTACTCTCTCACCAGAAAAACCTGGTCATTGGGAATTCTTGCCGTGGGGCGGTATGGCCGGGCTGCGGACTCAAATAAAATATACATTCCTCCCGCGCTCATCTGAACCTGCTCCACCCCTTCCGGAAGAACACTGCTTTCAACCGGTTCGGTATAAGACGTTACCTCCCTGTCATATAAGAACTTAAGCAGATAGGAATCCTCTGTCTGGTATCCCTGGCTTAAGAACATATAGCATTCTCCGGATACAGCATCTTTTTTAAATGTAACGCCCTGAATTCTCTGCGGGATTACAACTGCCGACACCAGATCGGGCTCTGTAACTTCGGTAAGGTCGTATCGGTTCAGCATACCATTTGATCCATTTACATAGGAACCCACAAATAGCTCTCCATCAAAAAAAGTCAAAAAGGAGGCCACCTTACTTCCGCCGTGATTTACCAGTCCGCCGTCAAATTCCACCAGTATTTCACCCTGATAAGTTCCGGCCATCACATCAGACCAGGAAATAGCGTATACCTTTCCCTCGGGTCCTGTCACCCACAGCAAATCATGGCTCTCATCATAGGCAATACCGCCTGTATGAGCCTTGAAATTTAGATCCACCACCTTTAAAAGCTTTCCGTTTAAATTCATCACGTAAAGAATACTGTTATATTCTCCTGACTTACTGTAAGCGGATATCACGAGGGTATTTCCTGCCTTGGTAAATCCCTGGACCACCACATCCTCACATACCTCCGGCAAATCCTGCTCATACAGTCCCGGCAGGGCAAAGGATTTTTCATAATGCTCCGCCAGATATTCATATTCCGGCTGCCGTATTACCTTTGCCAGCCCTGGATGGTTGGTCACCATGCCATCTGCCCCCATCAAACGTACATTTTTCATCTGCGCAGGCGTATTGACTGTCCACACAAAAACCTGTTTTCCCGCCTGATGAATCGCACCAACCGTCTCCTGTGACACTGTTTCTACAGACAGGCCGTAATAATCTGCCGGAAACTCCTCCGGAAGGGATTTCTTTCCGGAAGATGTATTGTAGAGCGTTTTCAGTTCCGGATCCAGTTCCTTAAGATGCTGCAGATAACGATACTGAAAAGACGCAAACAGACAGCGGTTTGTCATACCGCATTCGTTCACTACCTTAAGCACAGCTTCCTCAAAACCTGCCACCTGGCCGATGTCCTTAAGCTCCAGATACACACCGCACTGCGTATCCCGGATCAGCGTAAGCGCCTCCTCCAGAGTCGGGATCTTTTCTCCCGCAAAGGAAGCGTCAAACCAAGCCCCCGCATCCAGACCGGCTAACTCCTCATAAGTAAAATCAGAAACCTTTCCATCCACTCCTGTAGTGCGCTTTAAGCTGTCATCATGTAAAATAACCACCTGTCCGTCTTTGCTGAGCTGGACATCCAGCTCAATATAATCTGCGCCGATATCCAGCGCTCCTGCAAAGGCCGCCAGTGTATTTTCCGGAAATTGCCCGCTATATCCGCGGTGGGCAATGATCTTGGGAATACCGTCTGATTCGGTCAAAAATGTCTCCTGTCCCGCTGCTTCATCCCCTGGTGCACTATCTGCGGCTCCCTGTCCGTCTGCCTGCTCCGATATTTCCTGCCCATTTTCCACCGCCATATCCTGCGCCGTCAGCCGAAGGTGCCGCTGCCATCCAAAGCTAAAGACAGCCATACCAATCATCAGCACTCCCAAAATGCCAATGCCCGCCGCATACCTTTTCTTTTTGCTAAAAAAGAAAGGGTAAACAGCCAGAATAAAAACAGCCAGAATAAAAGAGCTAAAAAAGCCCGCATACTTTCCCGGCATGACAAGCCCCAGCACGGCCTGCAGCACCGTCAAAATAAAAACAATTCCTGCCCCGCCCAAAGCAAAGCGCACACACTTAGAAGTCCATGCATCCTCTACCTCAAACCGGACAAAGCGCCTTTCTAACACCCAGCCAATCATAAAGCCCATGCCGGCCCCTGCATTGGAAAGACATCCCACCTTCAGCATAGGGCAAAAGCATAATGCACACCCTGCTGCTGCCACTATCACATCCCGGTTTTTTCCTTCCTCCGCCCAGCGCATCACACGTTCCAGCAGCAAAATGAAAATGACTCCCATCGCCAGCGCGGCAAGCACATCCTTCAGGGTATGCACCCCCAGATAATTTCTGGAAAAAGCAATAAGCGCAACAATCGAAAAGCATACTCCCGAGAGCAGACCCCGGGGGCCTTTTTTTCCATCCTTTAAAAGAGAAGCGCCTAGTGAGCCCCAGACGGCTGCCGCCCGCTGGGTATGTCCGCTTGGAAAAGAATATCCTCCCGCCCCCGCAAGGGCTGACTGTACCGGTACAATTCTTTCATCCAAAACCCAGGGTCTTTCTACTTTGCAGATATTCTTCATGAACTGATTCCACGTACAGGCAGCAGACACATTAAGCGCCATCAGCTGGCCTGAGCGCTTGTCCACACACCAGTACACAAACGCAAGCAAAAGATACGTGATAATCCCTTCCCCAAGGCTGGTCACCCGCAGGAAAAATCCGTCTGCCACTCCTCCCACGGCTTCTCTCGCTCTTTGTAAAAACAATAAATACGATATATCCAACGCTTCTTCTCCTTTTATTTGTTCAAATCCGCAACCGTTCAGCCTGCGCCATTCGTAAAGCCGCGCCAATAGGGCTTTGCGGCTCCTGTTACTCAAATTCTCTCATGGCAAAGGTATAATTCGCCAGCAGAATCCACTCCCGGCTGTGTAAATACACATAATAGTCATTAAGTCCGGCGGCCTTCAGACTGGCAATCGCACTTCTTATGTCAAAACTGCACACCACCGGATATATTTCCGATAGATCCGGTCGGCCTTCCATATACGCATCCCATTTTTGCACAGGAATTCCGTGGATGCTTTTTTTCCCATAAGCCTGAAATGATACCAGTGCCTTTGGTACATATTGGCTGCCATACTTTTCAAAATACGAGCCAAACAGCGCCTCATCCCCAAACAGCACAACCTTCTTTCCTTCCTGCGGCTGCGGACGGAAAAGCCCGTTAAAATGAGGCTTATAGCTCTGATATGGCGCCTGCGCGTCATAAAAGCCATGTCTTTGCTTTGACTCATGCCAGGGAAGCCTGTCTATGTAGTTTTCTCCATATACCTTGCGCAGGATACCGTCCCATCCTGCCGGCGCATCCAGCTCTAATTCCTCATAAGAAAGCCTGATGCTCCTGTCAAAAGCTTTTTTATCAAATATCTGCGGCTCCCTTCCGTCCTGAAGATAATGGGCGTATATGCCAAAAGGAGAGGCATCCTTTCCGTCTGTTTCCGAAAGCGCCTGATCTAAGTAATGCGCCAGCTGCTCCCTTGTAAAAAGCTTTCCAATATACTTATATGCCTTCCATTTTAACAGCTTCATATCCTTAAAGCAGGGAAAATATCCATACGCCTTTGCATACAAAAATCTCTGCCATATTTTTATTTTCCTGCGTTTTGCCGCTTCTTTTTTTACATTGGAAAATCCACTGTCCAGAGGAAAAATATCAATGGAAATTCCTTCACAGCAGTTCACCCACCAGTTCTGCGGATGAAGGGCCGTTGTGCTTCCATTCCTGAGCTTTAAATATCCCCCGTAAAAGCATTCGTCACCGGCAGGGGTCTGCAGAAAATACGGATCCGCAAACTCATCCTGCAGCGTAAGCAGCTTATCAAAGTCTTCCCTTTTAAGAGCTACGTCAATGTCGTCATCCCCGGTTACAATACCTGCCCGCCGCACGGCCCCAAGGAGCGTACCGTACATTGCATAAAGAGTCAGCCCGTGCCGGCCGCATACCTCCTTTAATTTCTTAAGCAGGTCAAGCTCGACCTCAAGCACTTTTTCCAGCACCCTGTGATCCTGGTCGGTCCTTAAAACTGCTGATGCCGCCCTCTCTTTGTCCACGGCCCCGGCCCTGTAATCCTCAACAGCCTTTGTCAGGGAAGAGTAACCTTTCTTTTTCCAGTCAAATCCTAAAAAGGGCAGCTCATAATTATCACCAAACAATACGTTCGCTTTCTTTATTTGGGATAAATTGTCCTTCCTTCCTGCCTCCATAAAAAAAGACGGGGCAAAAGCGGTAAACAAATGGTTGTCCGTAAGTCCGGTAAAAAGCTCCATATTGGAAGCCAGGAAGCTTTGATCTTCGCAATCATAATGCAAAAGACAATTCCACTCTGCTGCTGATGGCAGCGCCTCATCAGAATAAACTCTCCCAACCAGCTTATAATCAGGGAGAGGATAATAAAATTTTATATAGGGAAATCCTGCTTCGCCTAACAGCGAAACCATTTGCGCCTTGCTGAACTTTTCCATATGGCTTTGGGGATTTAAAGCGCCGTCCCCCTGCTGGCAGCAGGATAAGCTGTATAAATTATCGTCCGCCAGCAGAAGCTTTCCCTCTTCCTTAAGCAGCTTCCTCAAGTGTTTAAATATCCTTAAATAGTATTCTTCTGATGCCCCATAACTGCCTGTTTTATCTGCAAGGCCCAAGATAACAATATAGTCAAATGCCCATGGAAACTCCATGTCCGAAACCTCTCCGGCATACACTGTCAGATTTTCCCTGTGCCTGTATCTCTCACATATCATCTGTGCGCGAAAAAGAGAGTTCTCCGCTATCACCACCTGGGATACTCTGTCGCAAAGCTCTCCTGCAATATTTCCAAAGTCGCCTCCAATCTCTAAAACGGACGCCTCTCTTTCAAAAGGATACCAGGATATGGCAGAACGCGATTCACATGCCAGATAAAAGCTTATCTCTTCTCTCGGGTCAACGGATACGGCATCATCGCAGTTCTCCCGGCCAATGGCTTTGATATACCCGCCTGTCACACGATCTATGT
Organism: Parablautia intestinalis; assembly: GCA_003612395.1. GTDB lineage: Bacteria > Bacillota > Clostridia > Lachnospirales > Lachnospiraceae > Suilimivivens > Suilimivivens intestinalis. The sequence goes on along the minus strand of RAYQ01000015.1, from coordinate 16,041 downwards.
CCGATATTTTATCGCTGCTTTCCTTTTTATAATATTTATCTATCAACATCATATTTGTTCATCCTATCTGTAAAGCCCTTTATCTTTAAATGTCCACATCTTATTCATGGTAAAATTAATCGGGACTCCTATCACAATATTCAGAAGCGGCGCTGTCATTTTGGAGATTTCCAAAACATCTATCCAGAAATACGACAGGATATTGCTGAGTACCACCCCCGTAAATGCATATGACAGATATGCCTTAAACAGCGCCAGCGCCAGGTTTCTCTTTTCTCCCTCCCGAAGCTTAAATACAAACCGGTTATTCCAGTAAAAGGACCAAAGCACGCTTAAGGTAAATCCAACCATATTTCCTGCATAATAGTCCCAGCTTACCTTGTAAGGCTTTAAAAGCAAAAGGGTTGCGATATTTAAAGCATATCCCACTGCGGAGTTGCTGAGCCCGACAATGCCGAACTTTATAAACTGAACAAGTGATCCGACCGTCCTCTCCTTCACTTCTATATGCAGTATGCGGAAAACTATCCTTATAACTTTTTCTAAAAAATTATCCATACCCGCCTTACCTGTTGCCGCAATCTGGTACTCCGTACTTGAAGTTCCTGTACAAATATTCTTCTACTGCCATTTTTTCCATGGCGCATTGCCATTTGCAAGCATTTTTTCAAGCAGATGCTTTTCACGCCCATTATCCATACACTGCCAGAATCCTCTGTGCATATAGGACATCAGCTGTCCGCAAGATTCTTTTCCCTGAAAGACTTAACCGCATTATCGCCGCCAATATTTAGAATTCCCTTCTGCTGTTCCTGCAATACGGCTGTGAGCGTTGCAATCTTTCCATGGGATTTGTGAAATGCAAGCAGCTTTCCGATATCCACATCGCACACGCCATCACCATATGTGAGCATGAAACGTTCATCGCCAATATACTTTTGCACCCGTTTGATCCGGCCTCCGGTCATGGTGTTAAGCCCGGTGTCAACAACCGTAACCTTCCACAGATCCAGATGACAATTGTGAATCGTCATCTCATTTTTTCCCTTTGTGTAGTCAAATGTAATATCACTGTTATTGAGGAAATAATCTGCAAACCACTCTTTGATGATATGCTGCTTATACCCTGCGCAGATAATAAATTCATGAAATCCATAATAAGAATATTCCTTCATAATATGCCACAGCATGGTTTTCCCGCCAATTTCAATCATCGGCTTGGGCTTGTACTGCGATTCCTCGGCAATTCTTGTTCCGGCTCCTCCTGCCAGGATGACGACTTTCATATGCTCTTTCCTCTCTGGAATAAGTATTTATAAAATATATAAAACATTCTAAAATCTATCATTATTGTATGTATTCAATTATATTTTGTCAATCAAAATGCGGCCTGAAGTCCCTGTGAGGGGGCTTAAGCCGCACCTGTCTGTAACTTGAAGCGTTCTCTAACTTAACTATCGGACATCCCTTAAGTCTCAAACCTCTCTATGCTCTCAAATTCAGGCCCGTCAAAAAATTCGCTTAAGGTAACGCCAAATCCGCCGCACAATTTCCCGATTGTCAAAACGCCCGGATTTGCTGTTGATTCCTCCACGATATGTATCAGAGTCGACATTGGCACCGCCGACCTGTACGATAATGCATAATATGACATCCTCTTTTCTTTACATAAATTATCAATTCTTTCTACTATTACGCTTTTTTCTTTCATTTCTTATCCTCCATTTTTTACATATCTGTTGCGATACTTAATTAGCTTTAACCGTTAACTGGTAAGCGCTTATGGAGGTGCACGCGGGAAGTAAATGTAAATTACCGTACTTTTTTGCTCCGCATTTTAAACAATCATTAAAGAATCAGGCGTCTGCTGCATGTCAAATCCCTTTTCAGAATCAAATTTTCAACCGGAATATCCTGAAACTTCATTTTTTAGCTAACATATTCAATATGATTATACTATAACTTAAAATTTTTTCCAATTTTTATCTTTTAAGAAAGTAATTGCGGAAACAAAAACCTGTAATAAGAAATAGCGCTTAGCAGGATACTAAAACAGATAATCGCAGGAATCCAGCTTTAAGCAGTCAAGCTTCGCCAAAGTATAATCTACTCTGTCATCCAGGTACCAGGGGCGGATATCCTTTGACCACTTACCTGTTAACTCAGTATTATCCATCAAAAGCAGTTCCAGATACTTATGCCTTATCCTGTTAAAATGTATATGTTCCAGATTGTTTTCAAGCTGCGAACGCTCCATATGTTTCATTTCAGCCGAATGATTTCTAAGCCACATACAGTCTTTCACATAGTGTAACGCCCCGCATACTCCCTTTATCAATAGCCAGAATAAAAATATAAGAATTGGTATGATAAAAATCCCTGACATTATAAAAGGAAACTTTTGAAAAAGATAGTACGATAATCCTATTATCCCTACAATACCGGCAGCGCCAATTGTCAGGAGCAGAATAACCATCCCTGATCCTTTTATTAATTTTTTGAAATTAATTTTTTCATATTTCTTTTTATCAATAAACATTCCTAAATCATGTATACATGACAAAAATCCAGCTATTATAACGACCATGACTGAACCGACAACTTCCACACCTACTACTGCAAACAGCCATCCATCCAAAAAGGAAAAAATAGTCAAAGTATATCCAAATACAAAAATAATTTTACCCTGAAAAGAAAAATAATCCATTGTAAGAATGTAGCAAGAAATTACCATTATTACAATAAGCATCCATTTATTTTCTAATATCATATTCACTATACCTAATTTGAAATTATAATCAATGTGTAAAAAGATACCCGGCGGCATATTTATTTGAATTATTCCCGAATATATAAAAAATTTAAAAAAATTTAAAAGCAATAATGCCCCAGATGAAATCACCATAAGCACACATGCGATATCCACAAGCATTGTCAAAATATGCATTTTTCTGATATACCTGAATTTTTCCGATACCGACAAAGAAAATTGTACGTCAAAAAACCTTTTCAAAAAAACTCTGATATCCATCTTCCCAAAATATTTGACAAATTCCTTTTCCACGCTATATCCTAATGTGTCAAACTCTCTGCAATTTTGCATAATAACATCATTTAGCCAACGATTATCCATCTTAAATACTTTTAATACCAATTCTTTCAACTGTGCTCTTGAAAATAAAATCATTGCATTTACAAGAGCCAGCATTATAACATAATCTACATAAATGTAATATTTGTCCGCATTTTTGTTTTTGCCCTTTTTCCTTTTATATAATATTTTCTTTGTCAGTTGATAAAAATCATCAATGAAATCCTTTAACACCTCTTTTCTATTGCGGAACGCCTCTTTCATAAAATATAAAGCGCAGACCAGTTCCTGACTCTCTTTGTTATGGATATTATACGCAAACTTCATATTTGTCTGGATCGTCTTCCAGCAGAAATTGGCAATTTCTTTTGCCTTTTCTTCCTCCGCAACTTCGCAGTAAAGTACCAGGGCATCTCTCATTCCCGCATCGCTGAGAATATCCCGATAGTTTTCATAGCCAATTGCCTGTTTTTGATCAATTATATTTTCTACTAAAAAGAATTCCTGAAATCTGCGGTGTACAAAAGAAATGGTTTCATTCTGGCCACCCACACGGCAGATTTTTGCGTACTTGAGCAGGGCAAACGCTTTCTGCCAATATGACTCATTTCCTCTCTGATATAAAAGTCTGGTTGGGCATTCCAGCCCGCATCCTTCCGTTTCCTGCATAAACAAAGCCAGTTCTGTGGCTGCCTGATAAATATCGCTTTCGTCCAGGCCTTCTCTTTCCAGTCTGCTGCCGCATTTCTTTAACCTGCCATTTATAAAGCTCTGGTATAATTCCATCTGGTTTTTGGGTAATACAAAACCTTTATCTGAAATATAATTGATCAGCAGGGCTAAATAAAATGGATTCCTGCACAGGGAAACCAAATCCTCCCTTCCGTCAAACAAAAGCTTTATCGCTTTTTCATGATGAATCAAATATTTTTTCAGCATGGTCTTAATCTTTATATCACTGAACTCCTGTATTTTCAGTGTGACAGACGCCCTCACAGCTGAGGACGGCGCTTTGTACAAACGCGATGCAACCACACCGCCATTTTGATTTGGCCCTGTCATAAACTGATAAAGTAAGGAAGATACTCCGTCAATTAATTCCTGACAGTTCTTCTTTCCCATAAGACATGGCATCTCATCAAAGGAATCAAATACAAAGTACCACCGCCCGTCATCCAGCATACGTTGAAAATATTCGTTTAAAAAGCTTTCGGTCGAAAAATCAGCTTTCGCTTCAAATGTTTTTCGAATAAAAACGATTAAATCTTTTTTCTCCGGCATATGATCCGGATCCCATTCTTCGTTCCACTCTTTTAAATTAATATAGACGGGAATTTTCTTTGTTCTTTTTGATTCCTTCAGCAAATCTAAGCATAGCTTTCTCATAGAGACACTTTTACCTGAGCCCGGTGAACCCAAAACCAGGAAAACAGTGCCATGACGATGGTTCTTTTTCAAGCATTTTATCAAATCTTCATACTTTTTCTTCCGCTTTCCTCCACAGTCCATTTCCACTTCCGCTTCCAGCGGCGTAAATTGTGCTTCATTCCAGTTTGTCTCACGGTTTATTTCCTCCAGCCACTGGCGCAATGTCTGGCAGAACATTTCACTTTTTTCCGCAAAGTTCTTGTCCTTCAGCTCCTCATCACTGCTTCTGCGCAAAATCTTCATAGCGGTACCGTCTTTATTACAATTCCAGATTTCAAAAATAAGAAAAATAAGTGTAATCGTTATGGTAACGCTCATCTCTTCACTGATATTTACAGCAATATCTTTTCCTATTGCCCCGCAAAAAATTTGAGCTATTCTTCTATATACCTCACTGACCTTATAAATAAAGGGAATATCAGAGAAAAAACGAATTAACACAGGCATTACTGTTGGCAAAGCAACGGCGAAAATATCAGACATCCCATTGATTTCCAGGCCCTTTGCCATAGTTATCACAATAGCTGCTATAACTGCAAATCCAATGACAAATTTGGCCGTGGCCTCCTGCATAAAAATGTTTAAAAGTACCAGACTTAAAACCACTAAGAAGATTCCCAAAAATAACTTTTGATGCTTTCTTTTTTTCCTCATAAGTTAATTCTCCCACCCTGGCCATTTCATCCTTTATTACTATACATTATGTTTAAAATATAGCATATTTCGACAAAAGACAACATGCTATTGGTGGAATCCTTATTGTTGTCCGCCTTATCCTTCAATTTTATCAAAAAACCTTTAAGGAACTGTGGAACGGGCACCCCAATTTCTACTGCATTTTCTAATACAATAATCCCTTCATACCCGATATAATATAAAGTAGTTATCGTTTGAAACCCACTGCGGATATTAATCGGCTGCAAATCTATTATATGGCTTATTGCCACCAACATGAAAATCATTATGGCTCTCAATAATTCCTGCAAAAATAGTTGTGCCGACATACTGCCTTTATACATGTTTAAAATAATTGTGCTAAAAAAGGCAAAAAGGACAAACACAATAAGCATTTTCATTAAATTGTCTGTACTCCCCCAAAGTAATTTTGAAAGTTCAAACACCGATGCCAATATGTTTGAAGCGGTCAACATTTCATGATACAATAACATTATATTTTCCTTTCCTGATCCTGCCGGCTGCTGTTTTCTTTTCATCAGTTCCTAATGATATTATAAAAAATACAACTTGCATGTTCTATAATTCCTGCCTTGCATTTTAATTGCGGAACTTGCAATAAAATCCATTACCGCTTAATTATTTACAATTTAAACTTAAGATAAGGATGGTACCTATAATGTCTTTTTGTTATGGCATATTTGCAAAAATACTCACCTTTTGTAAACCTAAAAAAACAAGTCCAACTAATAAGGAATTGCACGAAAAGCTTTTTAGCTCCGTATGTGACACATATACGAATATCCACATTGCGGATTATACTTCTTCGCGTTTATTAAAGTGCGACCAGAATGTACCGCCTGAGGTCACGCAATCCGCCCGGAAGATAATTCAGGAAGAAAAAACGCGGAAGGCAGCGGATTACTTCCGGACGAAAATCATAGACTCCCAAATGATAAAAAATGATGAGCAGACCGTCCTTGCCATTGTATCAATGCTGCTTGATGTCATCAGCAAAGATGCATCTATCTCTGAAGACACCAAAGTTGAGCTGGTTACCGGGAGCACGAAGAAAGAGCTCCTTACGCAGAAAATTTTTATTCTTCCCGATTTTCTGGCAGGTCTGTTTCTTTATGCCGTTACGGTTGATAATCGAAAAGGGCAGGAACTTTCTTCGGAGCTAAATTACGAAAATTTCCTGTTTTATTGTTCTAAAGGAAATATGGACTTAAAAATAGTAAACTCGATAGATGATCTGCGAAAAAGCAATGATCCTGTTATAACTTTAATGCCAGAGCTCGATCCTATTATATCCCAATGTAATCGTGCTCTTCGGGACTCACAACGAAAAATCCATGTCTATTCATGGAATGAATTGGATTTTGAATCTGTTTATGTAACTCCTGAGCTTGTCCAAATGGAACGCCGCCAAAAACATGAATTTCCAATTATAGGCATAGATTTTGGCAGTTCCACTATTGCAGGTAGGTCAATTTCTCATAGCCACTTTATCTCTTATCGCGAGTATATAAGTTCTATTTATAATACAATGCCCATAGACCTAATGGAAACTCTTTCTAAAGCAACAATATTCCATGACTTTGAAGTCCCCAAAATTTTATCCACAACAGGGAAAAATTATTTAAATGTTCTGCCTGAAACAAATTTTTTCCGTAAAACCCTGGGGGAAACATTGACTTCATCGCCCCACGCAAGCCTCATCAGGGAACTTTTTATGAAGGATGATATCGTCTATATCGTTGGAGGCGCCGGATATGGCAAAAGCCTTTTTTTAAAAGGTCTCTGTGTAAATCCGTATGTTTTATATGGATTTCGTGAAAAACCACTGTTAATTATTTACGGAGATATTAAAAGAATGATCAAACGGGACGGAACGTTTCGCCCCATGACTGACTTTTTGGAAGAATGCTTTATTAACGGTTCTCTGGTAAAGCCGGATGAATTATATCCAAATTTGATTGTCGAGTGCCTTCGGGAAAAAAAGTGCCTTGTCCTGCTTGATGCCCTTGATGAAATTGGCAACGACCAGAGAGAAAAAATACATCACTTGATTATCAACTATTTTATGCTTCAGTATCCGGGTAATAAAGTCTGTATTACTTCCAGAGAAAGAGGATTTATTCCCCACGAAGATATTACATGGTATAGGATTAACCCTATTACCCTGCGTGATGCCGGGGAATATATTGATCGATTTATAGAATTAGATAAATTTGAAGAATCTGAAAAGCAGCGTTTCCTAAAACAGGCAGGGCATTTGATCAACAATCAATTTGTAAACGGCTTTCTTACCTTATCCCTGTTATTGGCCATCTACAAAAACGAGGAAGAACTTCCCGCCAATAAGATTGCTCTTTATCAAAAATGCTTTGAATATATCGCCTTTTCCAGAGAGCAAAATAAAAAACTGTTAATTAACAGTTATACGAATGAGCCCTATGATTGGAAAATACTGGCCAAATTCATGGCGGATGCAACCTTCATGGAATTAACCCAGCTTGGGAAAGGCAAAAATATTGATCTGAAAGATACGGAAATTGAAAAGCTATTGTCTGAGTTATACAGAAGAAGCTTTGATAGCACAGCGGAATTTAAAAATGCTGTTCAGATGTTTTTGCAGTTTTGTTCCAACCGAACAGAAGTTTTTATACCAGCCTCCGATCAAAATACGCGTTATAAATTTTTTCACCGCTCCTTTTATGAGTATTTTTACTCGGAATACATTGTTTTTCGCACAAAGTCTGTGGAAGAAACGTATCAAAAATTATTTTGCTTTGGCGTTGATTCGGAAGCCTTTGAACTCACTGCCGCCCTGTACCAGCAAAAAAATCCTAACTATTTAGTTGATCTGATATTATACGTATTTATGAAGATGGAAAACTATCGCATTGACAGTGATATTTACGTAAAAACTTTTGATATCCTTATTATGCTGATGCAAACAATAGATGATAAAACTTTGATTCATCGTTTTATAAAATATTTTCTGGAGAATGCGGAAAACATTTCCAGGCTTCCTCTTATGACGAATTTTGGTATGATTTATAATGTTTTCAGAAAAGAGCAAAAATACTTCACAAAGCAATTCCATTCCGACAACATGTCTTTATTTCAAAAGATACAAAAGCTGATGGAGAACTACTTAATGAAAAGCATAGCGCATTGTGGAAAAATCTTAATAGACACTGGAAATATTCATGTCACTTTCCACGAAATAACTTCTCAAAAGGGGATACATCTGCCACTTTTATTGTTCCTGTTGCCTCATCCCTATGGGATATTAATGGATTGGATGAAAAAACTGGCAAATAAGGATATTGGAAATCCTGTCAGCATATTGGAAAGAGATATGGATAATGATTTATGTTCATTTGCCAATTTTGTATTGCATTCCCCACTTATTAAGCAAATTGATGTTTATCATGCGATCCTTGTAAATGCGTGAAGCCAGCTAAAATAAAACAAAAGAAGTTTTATCAGTATATACCCAGTCCGATATTTCATCATTATAAACGCCAACTGATATAAATATTACCGTGTTTGAGATACACTCTGACAGCTCAATATCGCACCAGCTATTTTCACAATCAACTTCCCGGTCAGTGTCTATGTTTGAAAAATTATCATCAATCTCAACTTTTAATTTATAGACATCCTGATTTACCATAGGCGTCCATGCAATATGTATGATACCGTCACTATCACGACTCATCTTTTCTCTTACATTTAAAAATACTATCATGTTGATATTATCGGAACTGGGTAAGACATCTGTTTTATTAATTTCCTCTTCTTGTACCGGAATGTCTGTTTCATCTGGTATTTTCACTTCTACAGCCGAAGGGGCAGCGTCAGTTGCCTCAATATTTTCTTCATCCTTTACTACATTGGCCATTTCTGTCTCTGTTTCAGAGTTATCCTGCGATTCAAATATTGATAATTTTACATATTCTTTTAGTTCCTCTAACAGATTATAATCCGTAAAATATTCTAATGTTCCCAGCAATGTACCCATCATCCCTAAAAAAGTAAAGAACAAGGCCACTTTTTTACTTTTTTGATGGAGAAGAGTCAGTATCCATGCTAAAATACCTATAAAAAATAAAAATAAAGAAGCAATCAGCATACTTTTTCTCCTGTATACGAAATTCTATGTGATACATAGAAGCATTCTTTTTATTTAATATTATCAAATACATATACCTGCCGCAATGGTGTTTTATATTTTCTGTCAGATTATTATTGAAGGGAGCTCTTATGAAAAATAAATTGCCTGTTTATATATTACTAATATTTATTTTATTGTTCGTTTCAGCCTGCGAAAAAAATGAGCAGGAAGGTCCAAGAAAATTTAACCCAAACAAACATGAATATCATGACGGCGTTGCATGGGTTCAGATATATGATTCTCATCTCTTTGACAGTTATACTACATATGGTGATTTAATCTGTATTGATGAAGATGGAGTAGAGCTGTTTTGCATGCCAGACGTAAATATCTGTCAGGTATCAAATTTCTCTAATGGGATCGCTTTAGTTGATGGAAAATATATTATTGATAAGTCCGCAAAGTTAATCCATAATTTAGAGAAAGAATTAGGTGTCACAATTGAAATGTTTCCGCGTTATAAATATGATGGATTCCCTGGCGGTCCCACGAAAGATACAAATTCTGAATGCTATTTTGATGGATTCATATTTGTTACGCAAGAGATAGAGGGCGTGGAAATGACGGGTATGCTAAACAGCAATTTGGAATGGATAGTTGAGCCAACAGCCCAATTTAAAGATATGAAGCCAAAAGATAATTATTTATATTATAACGGAATCATGGGCTATTATGACGCATTAACAAACGAGTTTATCGATGAAGATGAGTATCGTATCAGGCATATGTTACGATGCTTTCCGGAGAGTGGTATTATATTTCTGGAGTGCCAAGGCAATCATAAGTTTACATATTCACTCGGATCAGTACAGGGTAAAATTTATTTGGAGAATATAGACAAAACTGGTTTTTATAATCGGGATCTTGATCTGATTTTAGATTTATCTGAGTATCCTTCCGTAAAGCCGTTATCTGACTTTAAAAGTAACAAATGTTTAATAAGTTTTGAAAATGTAAGAGAAGAAAGCTATGTTGGCCTAATCAATCTTGAAGGCAAATTTATTTTCATAAATACAGGATATTTAGGGCATGATTCAGAAAAAATTAAATTTAAAGATTGCTATTTTGATTGGGAAGGTATTTGTTATAAAACTGATAACATTTAAACGATAGTTCTATATCTCTTGCGAAAATAAAACAGATATATTCTTACTGCCAGGTTATACTGTGAATATTAAGCACGTGTCAGCGTTTCGGATATATATGAATTTAAACCTGAGAAAAAGGCTATCCTGAAATATTTCTTTTCCAGAATAGCCTTCTTTCTCAAATTCATACAGCGACAGCCAAAACTTATTTTCCAAGCAACCCTGAGCGACTATTACATATCATAGCGCTCTAAATTCTCAAATTCCGGTGAATCAAAGAATTCCTTCAGCGTAATACCAAACCCATCACACAATTTCCCGATTGTCAGTACGCCCGGATTCACCGTTGACTTATCCACAATATGTATCAACGTAGTCATTGGCACCGCCGATTTGTAGGATAATGCATAATATGTCATCCTCTTTTTCTTACATAAATTATTAATTCTTTCAACTAACACGTCTTGTGCATACATCTTTTTATCCTCCCGTATTTGGTATGATTATAATTATACTATACCCTATTATAAATTCCAATAGATACCATTTATGGAAGTATATGTATAAAATTAGACAATTTTACCTAATTTTTCAAATATTTCTTAATAGCGGCAATGACTTCATCCGCATTTTCTACTTGTAAAGTCTTTTAAGACTGTCTGATGAGTTTTCCATCCAGTATTTACATAAATCTATTTTCCTTTTATCCTGCAAGGACTCCCCCTCCCTCTTAATATTATCATAATATGGCAATGCTCCCAGCCAATAATTAAAATAAAGAAAGAATTATCCTCTTATCGTTTATGTCAGCTCCTTTCCGCCAAACGTTGTCTATCAAATATTCTATCTCTCTGTCTCATAATCAAGTACTTTTTTGCCTATAACTGTTCTCACTGTTTTCCTGATATTTTCATACTTCACCGTAAGATGCTCCAACGTTTCCTGTAATTATTATACACAGCTTTTCCGGTAAACACAATAAAATAAAGGGGGTCCGCCTATTTTCTATATTCATGTTTATTTTATTTGCATAAGATGTTTGAAGAACTAAATACTATTGGCCGCTTTTACATTTTATTTCCGTTCTGCCTATCCCTTTTCGCTCAAAATAAAACCCTTTAAAGTCCTCTTTTAAAAAACTAAATTTCCTTTCAAATAATCTCCCTATTTCCTTTGTAGAAGTAGTAAAAAATAATTGCCTGTCATATTGAAGAACCATTTCTCTCAAAAAATCAAACAAAGAAAGAATATTCAACTCATCAATGTGGCTAATCGGCTCATCCAGCAAAATTATCTTTGGAATACAATCCGCAGAAAGATGTACGGAAAAAAACAATGCCATAACCGCCGCCACTCTTTGCCCCGAGCTCATCATATGCAGCGGAATTGTTTCTTTACCGCGCACGCCAACCAATTCTGCATCTTGTGAAAATGCCAAACCGTCAAATTCTTTAGGACTTTGCAATAATAAAAACAAGTCGCTGATCTGTTTTATGTTATTTCCCACATACTTTTTTAAAAAATATTCCGGTTCCCTTAATGTATTAAGTTGTGTCTTTATAAAATTAAGTCTATCTAATTTTTTTTGCTCTCTGGCTATTTTTGTCTCCCACTCATTCTTTTGCTCCTGCGCAGTATGCCAATCTGATAATGATTCATTTAGACTATAACAAATATTATATATATCCTTTATTTGAAAGTTATTTCCTTCTAAATCAATTATTTTATTCGCTTCGGTATATAGCGCATTAATCATCTCTGCACTTTGTAAAGTCTTTTTAAATACTGGCAATACTTTCGTTTTTAATCCCAAATCAGCACGCAGCTTTATTTCTTCACCGCGTAATTCAGCACTGTCACTTTCTATTATCTGCCTATTTTTATTCTTTTTTAAAGACTTTTTGAGCTCTGTGATTTCATTTTCAATTCTTTCTACATCTAACAAACATTCTGAAACATCGTTGTACAAACACAATGCAGAGACGTTTTCAATTACCTGGCATATCTCCATACATTTTTTAATACAGGATTCAATTTCTTCAATGCTTTTTTTCTCATTAGATTTGCCGGAATACATCTTTAATTTTTCAAAATAATCTCTTTCTGCCTGCTTTATTTCTGCTTTAAAGTTCCCACAGGACTTCATCATTTGGTTCATATCCTGTAAGCGCATACTTGACGATTCTATCAAAGAATAAATATTTTCCAAATACTTTTTCATATTTTCATAGTAATTTAAAGATTCTTCACCAAATAAAATTTGAAAAAATTGATCTCCCAGGTTTTTCTTATCCCCAAGATATGATAAAATAAATGTGTCAATCGTCATAAAATAATTGTACAGATGAAAATCGCTGTTAAGCTTTTCTTCCCCTTTATTACTCTTATGGTACCAGGTTTTCGCTCTGCGCAGTATCTCCTTGGAATCACCCGGTTTCTTGATTTTTTGTCCATTATTGATAAGACAATAAATCCCCGGAACATCTTTATAATATTTATATATTCCCATTGCTTTTCTGACTGTTCCTGTGATCACCAGCTCAATACCTTCTAAAATACTGGTCTTTCCTGAACCGTTTTTTCCTGAAATCATATTCACTTTGCCAAATTCAAGACGTTCCTCCCTGACAAAACAGTTTTTCCTAAAACTGTTCGGGATAAAAATACTTACAATATTATTTATATTATTTTTTTTATACAGATTTCGATTTTCATCCAAAACCTGTGTATATTTACCTGTTTTTATATACTCCTCCAATTGCTTTTCCACATATTCTTCACCGCAAAACCCCAGCCCCCTTCGTTCTAATTCTCTTTGCCATTCCAATTTGGGAGAAATTTCATCCCATTTGACAATTTTATGCTCTATTTTAATTCTCCCCACCGGTATAGTGCTTGTGAACTTTGTATATGGAATCAACAATTTTCTCGTGTAGTCAGTATCCGCCTCATATGCCAACATTTCACTTTTTGAAACTTTTCCATACTCAAGTTCACTCATAATACATATCTGATAAATATTCCAACATAAGTCTGTATTAAAGCACTCAAAAAACACAACTTGTATAACATCCTCATAAAAATTAGAATCTCTACAAAATACATTTTGGAATTCTTGGTAAGTACATTCAATCAAAACATATCTTGCTATTACAGTTCCATTCTTTTCATATAAATAGTCTGCAATACAAATATCATGTAATAGTCCCTCAAACCTTCTTCGTTTTATATTAGATAGTCCCACAGAAGAAATCAGATTTTCTGATAAATTATTCATCAATATCTCCCCCTGCAATATCCGTGCTTGTAAATGCGCTCTTTCCTCTTGTAATATCCTTATTATATTTGGGATATATGACCAACTCCTGCCGACTGATTCTTGATCGTGTCATAATGCAAATGTCTAATGTCTCCTGATGAATCTTTTCTTTCCTGTGCTCAATATGTGAAAGTAATTTTTGAGCTTCTCCTTCATTATCCACATAGGATGTATATATGCTCTCTCCTCTATCCTTAATGTGATTTTCCTCCCTCTCATACAAATCACTGTACATATTTCTCTCATTCCAATATAAAATATGCGCACTTTCAAACTTTCTTTTAAGGTATTCCGGCAGCATTTTTTCTTTCAATGCCTCCACCATATAAAGGTAACCTGAAAAAGCTATTTCCCTAACACTTCTTTCCTCTTTCGTCAAGGCCAATGTATAACGATGCACTTCTTCCGAATCACTAATCAGTAAATATTCCCAGTCAATTTTCCCTCCAATCAAATCAAAAAAACGGTCAATTCTTTCTCTTTCTGTTTCCATAAAGGGGAATGCATACGCTCCATACTGTTCATTGGCTAATTCATGAAAGGCCTCAAAAAACACAGGTGCAGAACCCCTGATTTCCTCTAAGAAATCAAAGCTTCTTTCATCCCTTATTTGTTGTAAGCCTTTGTCAGAAAAAATATATTTAAGCACATTTCCACCACTGCCTTGCGGTCTCCTAATGCTGAACCCTATAGTACGAATCTTTGTAATATTAAGAATATGTATTATTTCATCATTGTCCGTATACCATACCTCTGTTCTGGAATTTTTCATAAATCCCGCATACAGATTTTTTCTCTCTATCTGCCAAATCCGTTCCCTGCTATCTTCCGCCCATTTATGCGATTCCAAATTTCTGTCTTTCTTATAATAAATACACGACCAGGACAACTCTATATAAATATCCTTGTCTGCTTCCATCACCCCCCTTACCCTTGTCGGGGCCGCCCAATTACAAGTAATTATTATGGTTTCTATGCTTCTGTCAAAAATTGTCTGTCGCAGCCGACTAAATGATGGATTCCTTGGGTTAGAATTTAATTGAGGATTCAAAATAATGCAATTAGTCCCCATATTTTGAATCCTCCTCCAATCAATTGTGTCATTCATAACATCTGCACAGATTAAGGAAAGCAAAATAGTTCCATTATTCTTTCCAAAGACAAAAATAGTGTTTCCTAATGATAACCCTATTTCTTCACAGGCAAAATCCACATCCCTCATACTATAAGTTTTAAGTTGCGGCAAAATAAATAACTGTCTGTCCGAATCCACATCCGCAATAAATACATACATTATCGCATTCACAAAATGCTTGTAGTCAACATCATTATAAATTGGGTTCTCCAGATTATAGCCTATTACGTTTATATGATCCATCTTTGCAAATTGTTTTAATTTTTTCAAAAAAACGTCTTTATTTGCGCCACAACAAGGCAACACCCAAAGCTTATTTTTCGCCGGCCATAGTTTGGAATTCTTACATATTCTGCTGATAACCTCATAAGGCACCGCATATTCCGGAAACAGCAGCAAATCCACAAACTCCCTTTGCGCTTCCTTAATGATCTGAATGCATTTATCCAGATGTAATGGCTCCTCAGCATAGGCTCCCCGGGCAGATGAATAAAACAGTTCTCCAGCCAGTTGTGCACGCATAAGTTTAAAACTTTCTGCACCGCTTTCAGAACATACTGTGAATTCGGGAACATCTGCTCCAATGCTATTCAATAGTTCGTCTACTCTTTTGTACTTTAATGACATAATAGCTTCTAACTCCTGTGTTATTCTAATATGCCTAAAACTTTGATTCTCACAAACAAATCTATCATTCTGTTAAACAATTCATATTTATACCCGTTTAAAGTAAGCGCCAAATATTCCTGCGGATTTTCTAATCTCATGAATTCCTCTATGATTGTAAGTGGAAGATAGTTAGACTATTTCACTACAATTACGGAGGATTGGTTATGGCAGCTACTCGCAAAACTCGTGTTCCGATGACGGAACAGATCAGGCTTATCAATGAATGCCGCCAAAGCGGCATGACAGATGCTGACTGGTGCCGTGAAAACGACATCGCAGTAAGCACCTTTTATAACTGGGTCAGCCGCTGCAGGAAAGCAGCAGCGGATCAGATCCCGGCACCGAGTTATGGTCATTGTGAGATCCCGCGTTCAAAGCAGGACGTGGTTCCCATTGACATTGTTTCGGATCGCCTTCCGGAACAGCATACAGCATCGCAGATGCACC
>RAYQ01000014.1 GCA_003612395.1 Parablautia intestinalis | reverse complement strand
GACAGCAAATGTCTACATATCTAATTCTTATCAAAAAAGATTTTTACCCATAGACACAAAATTTTTTACAGCCTCTTCTAATCTGCTTTTGAATAAATTCCTTATTCTTTTTTGCAAACTCCTTTCGTTTTTCTGTCTGTTCAAATAGAGTGTTATTTTCTTCTATAACATTTTCAAAAGCCCTGTAATATTCTGTAACAGACTCTCTCATAAAACAGTTAGTAATTTCTTTGTCATGTATGAGATTATCAAATATATCATGTATAAATACATCACTTAAATATGGAAAGACTTTATTACTTTCATCAGCTTCCATGTTAGATTGTTCGCCAAGTCCGCTAATAGTAATTGTTTTAAATGACTTTCTATAATAATTTTGCAAAGCATATCTAAATAATATGATGTCTCCACGTTCAATAAGGGCATTAGCAACTATTAAAAAGCGTTATGAGACGATTTTAGGCATTTGATGTATGAAGTGGATTTGTCCCATTATCAAGGGAAAGTGCCTAAATATGGCAAATACAAGGCTGAGAACAGAAAAGAGAGGTATAAAGCATGATCAGAATTATATTGAAACCATTATGAAGCAAAAAGCAGTTAAGAAAATAATGCTTTTTCTGTTTTTCTCTCTAAAAAGCAGAGAAAACAGAGGATATGTCACAAGCGGTCTCGAATTTCAGAAAGTGAAGCTTGATTTTATGAACGCAAAAGCAACAGATTATACAACGATTTTACCAACAGGTAAAGAAAATGCCATATCTACAAATGAGTTGGCGGTTATCATGGGTTTTAGTGATAGCAGGAGTTTGTGGCGGCTTTAAGGGCAAGAGCAATCAATACTTTTAGAGCCTCAAAATCTGCCAGGAAGAAGTTAAGCAAAATCAAATATTCAGACGTAAAAGCCTTTTATACTGCTTTGATAAGGGAAAAGAACTTTAAACCTAATTCAATGGAGAGTATCAATACAATTCTGCATCCGGTTTTTACACTGACAGTCCGTGATGGATATATCCGAACTAATCCGAGTGATGGGGCAATGCAGGAAATTAAGAAATCTCATAACTGGGAGAAACCAAAGCGTCACGCATTGGCGATTGAGGAACAAGAGGCATTTATGGAAGGGGCGCCCGGTATCAAACCGGGCACTGGTTAGGAACCAGCTTTCGATGGATGATAAGATTCAGAAACGCATACTGAAATATGAAAATTTCTAAAAACAGGGAGGCGCTTGTACATAAGCAGATGCTGCGATTATTTTCAGGAGCAGGAACATACTGCATTATCAGCGCACTTCACGGATAACTCTTATGAATGAACTCCTTACCTGCTATCAATATCTGAAAGGGCAGAATATGCTGCTTTTATACAAGGCTTACCGTAATGGTGAGGAACTGCCATTTGACTGAATTTCATGCAATAAATACGGCGGTCAATTAAGACCGCCAAAAAAATCAAATTAATTTACACACTTCATTTGCCCCCCAAAGTCCTTTTACTTTTAAGCCTTCTGCACATCTTCCCTGTTCAATCATAATCCACATCGTACTCGATAATATTCCCGGAAACTGCATCAATAGTATAGTCGTACTCTGTTTTGCCGGAATAGAATTCAATTTCATATTCCACTCCACCGTCATCATTCTCTAACTTTGCTTTTACAAACTGTACATCTGATTCGTTCAGTTGGGCGTGGTTTAGTGCAATCTCTTTCGCACGGTCGACTCCAATATAATTATTGCTGGAGCTGTTTATGGTACTGTCTGTTGGGTTCGTCTGGATCTGAAACTGCTCAATATTCTTTTCATGTACCGTTCCACTGGAAGCATCAATTTCATATTCGTATTCTGTATCAGAAGTATAAAATTCAATGTCATATACCTGCGTTCCATGGTCATAATCAAGTTCTGCCTTTTTAAATGTGACATCTGATTCAGACAGACCTGCATCCTTAAGCGCTGCTGCTTTCGCCCCGTCAAGGGAAACTTCCTGTGACTGTACAGTGCTATCCCCCTCTTTATC
The DNA here is from genome assembly GCA_003612395.1 of Parablautia intestinalis. Classification (GTDB taxonomy): domain Bacteria; phylum Bacillota; class Clostridia; order Lachnospirales; family Lachnospiraceae; genus Suilimivivens; species Suilimivivens intestinalis. Next base: position 136,779 of record RAYQ01000014.1, on the reverse strand, counting down.
AGGCTGATTTCCTACACTTCCCTGTGGCTCCATGGGGCTATTTACATCCGAAGCAAATTGATTCCCTGTATCTTGCGGCAAATCCTGTACATCATTATTACTGTTTCTTCCACTATCAATGTCTCTTGCGATAATATCCCCATTCTTAGCCTGAATTAAATACTCATACTCTGTACCATTGCTGTAGAAATCAACTTCATATTGAAAACGTCCGTCATCAAATTCAAGCCGTGTACGCAGAGCCGATGCTTCTGCTTCGCTCAAACCGGCATCTGTGAGAGCGACGGTCTTTGCCTCTGCCTTAGTAATCAGAGTGCTTTTGACTGTAATTACGCTGGCGGCTACAATAACAACCACTGCACAAATCACTAAAATAATTACCTTCTTTGGTGTACTGAATAAGCTTTTCATATCATCTATCCCTGCTTTCCTGTTTTTATAATAATATAATACAAGAAGATTAGAGCAACGTTAGAATCAGAAAATTATACAGAAAACTTTATGGTAAATTTGCTTCCTTTTTCTACGACAGAAGCAACCTCTATAGTTCCTCTATGATATTTTGCTATATCCTTCACCATGGCAAGTCCAAGGCCTGTGCCCTCACTGAACCGGGCAGCCTCTACCCGGTAGAAACGCCCAAAAATCCTGTCCTTCTGTTCCTCAGGAATCCCTATTCCATTGTCTTCAACAGACAACTGAATGTCGTTGTCACACTTCAACCGAATAGAAATCCTGCCATCCTGCTTTCCATACCGGTAACCGTTGCTTATCAGGTTAGTAACCATTCTTGTGAGTAGCATGGCATTTCCCATCAGAAATATACCCGGTTCAATCTCCCAGCCAAGCACAATATTTTTGCTTTTCAGGAGCGCCATATCCATACAGATGTCCTGAACAAGTGTGCTGAAATCAACCATCTCTCTGGGATAACTGTCCTTATTCTGCTCAAGGCGCGCAATACAAAGCATGTCTTCAATCAGCTTCGACATTTTTCTTCCCTGTCGCTGGATCACCTTCAAAGTCGCCTCATATTCCTCCGATGTTCTCGTATTCTCCAGTATGTATTCACACTGTGCCATAATTACAGACATAGGTGTTCTGAGTTCATGGGAAGCATCGGAAGTAAACTGTTGTTCTAATTTAAACGCTTTATCCAAACGATTTATCATGTTGTCCAGTACATCTGCAAGCTGGTGAAGCTCATCCGTTCCACTGCCCAGATGAATACGTTTATCTAAATCCTGTCCCTGACTAATCCGGGCCGCTGTCTGAGTAATTTGGTGTATTGGCTTTAATGCCCTTCCGGCAATCCAGTAGCCGCCTATGACGGCTAGAAGTAAAAGAGCAGGAAGTGCAATAACGGAAAGCCTGACAAGCCACTGAAGCTGCTGTGTACCCTGATTCCTGGAAACCATTCCTCTCAGCCATAGCCCGTCAATACCATAACCGGAAAGCAAACGGTCGTAAACATAATAGACAGTCCTGTTCCATGTTACTTTCTTGACAATGCCGTCCGAAAAAGGGATTTCCATACCTGCCCTGACAGACGGATTTTCCCCATACAACAGCTTTCCTGTTTCCTGATAAAGGGAAGAATAAATTCCATTCACCTGATCCAGAAAATCATCATCTATTTCCAGATATCCGTCCGAATATTCAATATACTGGTCACCGTGAAGTTCTTTCCTATAATTTTTTTCCTCGTAAAATTCAATTTCGTCCACATTTAATTCTACGACTTCAATTAAATTATCCTGTATGCTTTTCTGGGTGACTGAGTTGCTCACCCAAAAAATAATGCCAAATGTCACGGCAACGATAAATGCCATAATACCTGAGAACCATGCGGTTATTTTTACCCTGATTGATAGATTCTTCATATTTTTTTCTCTATCATATATCCGTATCCCCTTACCGTATGAATGAGTTTGTTCTGGCAGTTCCCATCGATCTTTTTCCGGAGATAGCTGATATAAACGTCCACAACATTTGTTCCACCCTCATATTCAAAATTCCAGATATGATTTTCAATTTTTTCCCTTGACAGTACAATCCCTTTATTCAGCATAAGATATTCTAGGAGATTATACTCTTTTGCGGAAAGCATGATTTCATTTTCTCCTCTTTTTACAGCATGAGAGCCCGTATCCAGTGTCAAATCACCTACCTGAAGTATGTTGGCGGTTATGTTGAATTTTTTCCTTGTCATTGCTCGGATGCGCGCTGTAAGCTCTTCTAAAGAGAACGGTTTAATTAAATAGTCATCGGCTCCGCTGTCAAGTCCTTTTACTCTGTCCGCAACGGAATCCTTTGCTGTCAGAAACAACACAGGTGCAGATTTTCCGGTATTTCTTATATGGCGCAGAACTCCGAATCCATCCATCTTTGGCATCATGATATCCAGAATCACTGCATCATAGTCCGCCATTTCCAGAAAATCTATGGCTTCGCTGCCGTTGTAACAGCTGTCAACAGAGTAACCATCCGAGGTAAGTTTCCGAGTGATGATCTGGTTTAAGTCAGCTTCATCCTCAGCTAATAAAATACGCATAATCCTCAGCTCCTTTTCACTTAATATATCATATGTTATTCTGCTTTTCAAACTTAATATTGGGCTTCCGGAAACTCGGTCTGTCAAAATTCGTATCTGAATATTTGTCATCACTTGACAATGTTGCATAGAGCTTATGAGCCAAGATGAGATTGCAGTCATGGACGGAGGAAAGTGCATCATGCAGCTTAGAGGGGTTAGACCATTCTTCTCCAATAAGTTTGACATCACAAAGCACAAGCAGTACCGGCTTCTGTCCGATTTTGATGACAAGAACGCCTTAGACATCGAAAAATATGTAAAGAACCTGTGCAGAGCAAGGGGCAGGGCAATGACACCGTTGATGAGGTGGAGGATGCAGGCGTGATTGAAGCATGACAACTGAATATGGAAAAACTGAATATGCCGGATGCCCGCAGGGTTCTTCCTAAAGGATTGCCCTGTCTTTATCTTACCATGAGGCAGGGCATTTTACACGGAAAACTCTTTCAGAAACCAGACAAAAATTATTTTTGAGAAAGAAAGAGATAGAAACATGGCATTTTTTACAACAGCAGCAACAGGTGTAAATTGTGAGTAAAGTGAAAAATGGGAAGAATAAGCAAGGTAAAAATCTGGTGTATGTAGATAGCTCTCATGAAGCAAACATGGTAAAACCTTAGGAGAAACGAGGTAAATCAATATGGAAAAGCAGGTTTATATCACAGAGGAAGTGCGCCTTCCGCTCCCGTAGTCACATCGTTATCGCTGGTCTGCGATAGTGATGTTGCTTATGCAGGCGTAATCAATGTAGTGACTATACTTCTTTGCATCATCACGATGCCTGGCGTGGCCGTACTGTATCAAATTTGAAAGGTCTGGGAAAGCGGGTTCTGCAAATATGTTTCATAAATGACGGGTCAATGAAAATATTGCATAAAATACGGATGAAAGATATAATTAAAAAAGGATTTTTCCGATTCATACAAAAAGTTATGCAGGAACGGCGGGAGCCCGCCATACGTACGGGCACAGGGCTGAGGGACAAATTGAAGAGGTGGAATTTGGAGGGAAACTATGTATTTCAGTTTATTGTGGAATGAGTTCGCCGCACTCCCGGAGGTAGAGGCGATTGCACTGGGCGGATCAAGAGCCGGTACGGACTATGACGAAAAGTCGGATTATGATTTATACATTTACTGTACCGGCATACCATATGAGCGTACGCGGAAGCATATTCTGGAAAAATGCTGCCGGTATATGGAGATTGGAAATTCTTTTTGGGAGCTGGAAGATGACTGTACGCTGAAAGACGGGACGGACATTGACATTCTGTATAGAAATATCGAGGACTTTTCACAGACAGTTCATTCGGTGGTTGAAGAACATAACGCATACAACGGTTATACAACCTGCATGTGGCATAATCTTTTACACAGCCGGATTCTCTGCGATAAAAACGGGAAACTGGAAAGCCTGCAAAACAAGTATCGGATTCCGTATCCGGACGGGCTGCGGGACAATATTATGAATAAAAACTTTCGTCTGCTGACAGGAAATCTGCCCTCATATGACGTTCAGATTAAAAAGGCTTTAGCGCGTAAGGATGTGGTAAGCGTAAACCACAGGACGGCGGCTTTTCTGGAATCGTACTTTGATATTATTTTTGCAATGAATAAGCTGACGCATCCCGGAGAAAAACGGATGGTTCGGTATGCGAAAGAGCAGGCGGAAATTCTTCCCGCTGATTTTGAAGAAAATCTGGACAAATTATTTAAGAATATATTTACGGATTCGGACAGGGCGTTTAAGACGCTTCAGGATATGACTGCCAAATTAGAGGATGTCATGAACAAAATTTGAAAGGAAAGTCAGCAGAAATATGGAGGTGGCAGCGTGTCATTTCAGATAGTTCGCAATGATATAACCAAAATGAATACGGAAGCCATAGTCAATATGGCAAGCGCCCACCCCGTTGCCGGCGCGGGATGCGATAGCGCCGTATATAAGGTGGCAGGCTATGAGGAGATTCTCCGGTACAGAAGGGAAAAATCGGATGTGCGCCGGAGGGAGAGGCTGGCTTTGGTATATCAAAATAATTGACACTAACTGACTATCATGATAGTATTTGAGTAACTATTGTGATAGTCTTTTTTGTACACACAGGCATCCGAAGGAAATATGTTACCAAGAGCTGATGGGTGTCCGGCGCGCGGCGGACAGGGAAAAATTTTTTCTGCCCGATGACGGGTTTAAATTACAGATGATGGAGACATTTGACACAGAGGGAGGGAAATACACAAAATGATAAAATTATTTGATTCGGAGCGGAAGATCATGGAGGTATTATGGCGGGAAGGGACGCTTGCGGCAGGACAGATTGTAAAGATCCTGAAAGAAGAGATCGGATGGAACAGGAATACTACTTACACGGTGATTAAAAAGTGTGTGGATAAAGGTGCGGTGAAAAGGGAAGAACCGGGATTTATGTGCAGCGCCCTGATCTCCCGGCAGGAGGTACAGAACTACGAGACGGAAGAGCTGATTGAGCGGATGTTCGATGGCTCTAAGGAAAAGTTCTTTGCCGCCTTCCTGGATGGCGAAAAGCTTTCTAAGCAGGAAGTAGAGCAGCTGAAAAAGATGATCGACAATCTTGAAGGGTAAAACCGGCAGGTAGAAAGGCGGAAAAAATGAATCTGGTGCAGATGAGTATAACGGCGGGAATTTTGATTATTGGTATTACAGTGTTTAGAGCATTATTTATCCATCATGTTCCCAAAAAGGTTTTGGTTTTGTTGTGGGAGATCGCAATATTGCGTCTGGCGATGCCCTTTGCAGTCCCCCTGCCCTTTCCCGGGATCGGGGATCTTGGGGGAATCACCGTGGATTTTGGCAGGCCTAAAACCATCAGCGTAGCTGTCGGTAATATGGCGCCGGAAATGCCGGGGAGTAAGACGGAACAGAAAGCCGGGACTGCCAGCTTTGCAGGCATAAACGTAGTGGAAATATCCGCCCAGGAGATTCAAGCGGAAGAAAGTTATCTTCTGTGGGGGCTCTATGGTGCGGCGGTAATCACCATGGCTCTTGGCTCTGTATATCTTTATTTCCGGGACAGTCAGTTTTTCAGGGAAGGGCTTCCTATGCCGGAGAGAGAAAAGCAGCTCCTTCTTTTGGGGCTTGGGGAAAAGGACAAAAGGCGGCTTGAGAGGGTGAGATTCCGGATATCCGATCGCACGGCGTCTCCGGTGACATATGGCATATTTTGCCAGGCTATTGTTTTTCCAAAGGGGCTTTATCAGAGCACGGAAAAGGAGGTTACCTTCTGGCTTCGGCATGAACTGGTACATATCAGGAATCACGATAATCTGAAAAAGGTAATTGCCCACGGCGTTTTGTGTCTTCACTGGTTTAATCCCATGGTGTGGCTGCTGTACCTTTTGCTTAACAGGGATATGGAGCTTTTGTGTGACGAGATGGTGGTGCGCGAAAGGCGGGAAATCCGGAAGGATTACGCCCTTGCGCTTCTTTCCGTGGCACAGCAAAAAAACATGGGTTTTCAGACAGGGCTTGGCTTCGGAAAAAATGCGGTGACAGAGAGGATTACGGCGGTAATGAAATGTAAAAGAAGAACCGCCGGAGGAACTTTGGGGGCGGCAGCGGCGGTTATGGCGGCACTTACGGTTTTCGGCTCTCATTATGTATCTTATGCCGCAGACGGGGAAATTGCAGCGAATTATGATGCTGTTAAAGCGGCGGAATATACGGTGACAGTGGACGCCCGGGCAATTGAGGATATAGCAGAGACTGACAAACCGGTGATTTTGGGGTACACGGGTTCGATCTCTTATGAGACGGCGGACAGGCAGGCGCAGACTGTGAGCGCACAGCCGGGTATGGCGGAGGCTGTGGAAGAGACCGCTTATTGGACGGCGGAGACGGAAAGCATGCAGACAGCGGAGAGTGCAGAGTATATGCAGGGAACTGCGCAGGCAGCGGAAGGCACGGAATATGCGGAAGGAATTACAAAGGCGGCGGAGAATGCATCTTATGCGGCAGACATTGAAAAGATTATGGATGATTACCGGCAGTTTGGCTTGAGTATTCAAACCAGTGGGGATGATTACCGGCTTTACTATGAGGATGAGCCTGTTTACTTTTTTGCGGATAATACGGTTCCGGAGGAAGAGGGGTTTTCAGGAAGGCTGTTTTTGCTGGAGGCAGGCGGAGATAACGGAAAGACAGGGGTGATTGCCTTACATGACGCAAGAGGAAAAGTCAACGGGTTAAGGCGTCTTTCGGAGGAAGAATCTAAAGCATATACAAGCAGATGGAGATAAGTGAAAAAATTGCCTTTGACAATTTGAGGCAAAAAGTATTTGACACTATATGACTATTGTGGTAGTCTATCGATAAAGACTATTGCAATAGTCATTTTGCGTTCAGGGAATCACAATGTTTAGGTTCCTAAGGAAAGGAGTAATCATGAAATGAAAAAATTTTGGAAAAAAAGAAATTTTTGTCTGATCGCGGCGGCAGTGGTGATGCTTTTGGCGGGATGCGGAAATAAGGACAGTGAGGCAGGAAAACTTAATAATACACAGGAAGATATTACCGGAGTAGAAGAAACCGGCGGGTCCGGGAGCGCCAGGGGACGGTATGTGGAGGAAGAAACAGATCTCTCAGATTTGCTTGAACAGGTGAAAAGTATGCGTTTGCTGCCAGATGGCAGACTGGTGATAACAGACAGCTACCGGAGCCTTCAGGTGTCGGAGGATCAGGGGACTACATGGACAAAACAAAGCAACGGGTGGCTGGATGAAAGGGGAGACGGCGTTTATATTCTGGATATTAAGATGGCGCCGGACGGCACGCTGGCAGTCATATATGATGATTCCGCCGAAGGGGAAAACGGCGGTGAACAGGAAGATGAAGCAGAGGTAGATATCGAAACAGAGGCAAACGTCTCGGAAAGTCTTGGAGGAGAAGAGGAAACGGAGGAATCCCTGTTTCATCTGGAGCCAAAGTGCGTCCTGATCCGGCCGGATGGCGAGGTAGTACCGGTTTTCCCGGAACTGAAGGAGGAGGACGGCTATCCGGTTCACTTTTGGATTTCCGATTCCGGCCGGTTCTTCATAACCTCATACGGGGAAGATATCTATGAGGTGAAGCAGGACGGCGAAAGCGAACTGTTTCTCACCGTGGAGGGAAATCCCCAGCTTGTGCAGTTTATGGGAGATACGATGATTCTGGATGGCTATGATTTTGCCGCGCCCTTACTTTATGATATGGAGAAAAAGGAGTATGTGGAAGATCGGGTTTTAACGGATTTTGTGGCGGAAAATTATCCGGACAGGCAGTTTAACGGCGGAAGCTGGTATGATCTGTATCTTTTCCCAGGGGAAGAGGGGACGATTTATCTTGCCGGAGAAAAGGGGCTTTACCGTCATGTGGTGGGGCAGGAGGAAACAGAGCGGCTTATTGACGGAGCGCTTTCCCGGCTGGGCAGTCCCAAATATGGTCTGAAAGATATGATTATGCTGGGGGAAGGAGAATTCCTTGCGCTTTTTTCCGGCGGAAAGCTTGTGAGGTTTTCCTATGACCCTGATATAGCCTCGGTTCCTGCCGAGAGGCTTAAGGTATACAGCCTGAAGGAAAGCTATGATATCCGTGTGGCGGCTGCGGCTTATCAGGTGCAGAACCCGGATGTTTTCGTGGAGTATGAGATTGGTATGGAAGAGGGCGGCGCGGTTACCAGGGAGGATGCGCTTAAGAAGCTGAATACGCGGATCATGGCGGGCGAGGGGCCGGATATCCTGATGCTGGACGGCCTTCCGGTGGATTCTTATATTCAGAAGGGACTGCTTCTTGAGCTGGATGGATTTTTGGAGGATTTCGGGGAGGATAAGCTGTTTGGAAACCTGATCCGTGCCTCATGGAAGGATGAGGGGATTTACGGGATTCCGGCGAAGGTTGCCTTTCCCATACTTTTGGGAAAAGAAAAATATGTATCGGATATGAAAGGGTTAAGCGCTATTGCGGACGGGATAGAGCGGCTTCGCAGGGACAATCCGGGGAAAGATCTGCTGGGGATTTGTTCGGAAAAGGGGATTATGAAAATTTTTGCCTCTGTCAGCGCTCCTTCATGGAAAAAGACGGACGGGGAGATTGACAGGGACACCCTTTCGGATTTCCTGACCCAGACCAAAAGGATCTATGAGGCGCAGATGGACGGTATCAGCGAAAAGAGCATCGAGAGGTACAATTCTGCCAGCGAATATTCTGTCAGGGATTATGGGGAGGACTGGGAATATGATCTTTCCTTTTATGGAGGGATGTCTTTAAATTATATCGGCGACTATCAGCAGCTTTTAATCGGGCTTACCACTTATCCTTACGACTACTTTGACCTGACCTCCGTGCACAAAGCAAAGGGCTTTGAGGACGCCTGTCTCATGCCCATGGAGGGACAGAGCAGCAAAGTGTTTGTGCCCTGTACCCTGCTTGGCATAAACGCGGCATCCGCGAAAAAGGAGCTGGCGGAGGATTTTTTAAAGTTGTTTTTTGGAAAAGAAAACCAATATGCACTGGGAGGGTTTTCCATTAACCGGGCAGCTCTTGAAGAACTGTTTACACCGGAGGAAGACTATCTTGGGGAAAGCGGCCAGTACGGCTCAATCGGTATGATCGATGAGGACGGGCTGGAGGTATATATGGATGTGTATGTGCCTGCAAAAGAAGAGCTCTCCGAATTTTATAGCTGGATGGAGTCTATGGATACCCCTTATATAGAGGAACAGGTGCTGGAAAGGGCAGTGTTTGAGGAAGGCTCAAAATTCATTCTGGGACAGGCGGGACTTGAGGAAGCGCTGGATGCAGTAGAGCATCGGCTGGCAATTTATATGGTCGAATAATAAGAGATGAAGATTTTCTAAGGCGTCAAAAGACGCCGCCTAAGAAAATCTAAATCATCTCTCGAAGAATCGCCCCAAGGCGATTCTTCTGAAATGGTTCATGCACTGTTAGGGCTGCAAAGCGGCAACAGGGAGATTGTGCGAAGAAAAGAGATAATATGCAAAAAAAGAAAAGAAGATTTTTTTATCTGTTTGTGTTTCCAGGATGTTTGGGGATTATGGTGTTTGTTCTGCTTCCGTTTCTGGACGTGGTGAAGCGTTCCTTCACCACGGCTGTGACAGGGGAGTTTAGCGGGGGAAAAAATTATGAGGCCATTTTTCAAAATCAGGCTTTTTTACTTGCAGTGAAAAATACGGTGAGATTTACCCTGATATGCATACCTGTTCTGGTGGCCTTAGGGCTTGGGACAGCGCTTTTGTTAAGCGGCTTAAAAAAAGGGAGGCTGCTCAAAGCGGTGTATCTGCTTCCTCTTGCCATGCCCACCGCCACGGTGGCGCTGGTGTGGAAACTGGTCTTTTATAAGCAGGGATTTTTCAATCTTTTCCTCACCCGCCTGGGGCTTTTGACAGGGCTGTGGGGAGAGGTACACAGGGAGTATCTTGGCACGGCGGCGGCCTTTTGGGTGCTGGTGGGAAGTTATATATGGAAAAATATGGGTTACACGGTGGTTCTGTGGTTAGCCGGTCTTTCGGGTATCTCCGGGGAAATGCTCGAAGCCGCCAGGGTGGATGGAGCAGGGAGCTGGCAGAGATTTTGGCGTATCACGCTGCCGAACCTTAAGGGAAGCCTCTATACGATAGTGATTTTATCCTTTTTAAATTCCTTTAAGATCTATCGGGAGGCTTACCTGACCGCAGGGGCTTATCCGGATCAAAGCATCTACCTTTTGCAGCATTTATTCAACAATTGGTTTGTCAATCTGGAACTTGACAAGATGGCGGCAGCAGCGGTGTGTACAGGGGGCGTTTTGATGAGTGCAATTTTGGCCCTGCAAAGATTATGGGAAAATGGGTAAGCTTGAAAGAAACGCAGGCAAAGCTTGCGGTACATGAAAATAGGCTTTGCCTATTGTATGCTGGGGGTGTAAGGATGGATATCCGAATAATAAAAAAATTTTGCATGGCGGCAAAGCAGGCTTTTTTATTCATGGTGCTGCTTTTGCCCGCTCTGCTGGTAATTTTGCCCATTCTGCTGCTGTTGTCGGGCTCTCTCATGGATATCTGGGAGCTGGGGAAATATATCAGCCCGGCATTCACGGAGGGAAAAGAATTTGTAAGCTGGAAGCTTTTGCCGGATTATCCTACATTTACAGGGTATGGGAAGTTGCTGTTTGAGACGCCTGAGTTTTTTGTACTGTTTTGGAATTCCATGAAGCTGGCGGTATGTATCCTGGCAGGGCAGCTTCTTGTGGCGGTTCCGGCAGCCTGGGGCTTTGCGGTGTACCAGGTAAGGGAAAGCAGGGGCTTGTTTGCCCTGTATGTGGTGCTGATGCTTCTTCCTTTCCAGGTGACCATGCTTTCAAGTTATCTGGTGCTGAATAAACTTTCTCTTTTAAATACCCATCAGGCCATAATTTTACCGGCCGTGTTTTCTACCTTTCCGGTGTTTTTATCCTATGGCGGATTTAAAAGCATTCCCTGTCAGATGCTGGAAGCCGCCAGAGTGGACGGGGCGGGAGAGTTCACTGTTTTTGTAAGGCTGGGGATTCCTCTTGGGAAAAGCGGACTTCTGTCGGCCATGGTTCTTGGCTTTCTGGAATATTGGAGTCTGTTAGAGCAGCCAATGGCATTTTTGGAGAATAAATATTTATGGCCCCTTTCTTTGTACCTGCCGCAGCTCACCTGGGGGCAGGCGGGCTTTGCCTTTTGCGCCAGTGTGATCACGTTGATTCCGGCGGTGTTTGTGTTTGCGATCGGACAGGATTATTTAGAGCAGGGGATCATCTATTCGGGACTGAAAGAATAGAAAGACAGGAGGGAATAAAGGTGAAAAAAGTCATAGCGGGTTTTGGCATCTTTCTTATATTTATGGCGGCATGTACGCTGATTTCAAGGAGCGTGTACGCTTACCGGATTCCCATGGTGAGCACCGTTTGTCCGGAGTCAAAATATGTGGAACATAAAGTGGAGGCGGAGGGGATTGTGATTGCCGGAGGGGAGAAGCCTGTGACGTATCCACCTGGTTTTCGGATTGCCTTTATGCCGGTGCGGGTGGGCGACAGAATAGAGGAAGGAGACGTTTTGTTCCAAATCGATTTAGAGGATTTGGAGGAAATGATGGCGGTAAAGCAGGAGGAAATTTCCAGGATATCGCTTCAAATAAATACCATTTTGGAAAATCAGGCCATTGCGGAGCAGAAAAAGGAGCTTGCGCTTGCACGGGCCAGAGAGGATTATGACACTACCGCAAGGATACAGGATACACAAGTGGGACGCGCTCAGGAAAACTATGCGCAGGCGCAAAACGATCTGGAAGGAGAGGACATAAACGGGGAAGACAAGGAGCTTAAAAGCGCCCTGCAAAGCGCGGCTTACGGGGAGGCGGACGCAAAGGCCGCACGGGACGAGGCGGTGAAGCAGGCGGAAAGAAAGGTGGAGGACATTCTTTTGCCGGATAATGCTTCATCGGATCTGGACGGTGCGCAGATGGAGCTTTCGGGACTTTTGGCAGAGCGAAAGGAGCTGCAGCAGATAAAGGACGGACAAGGAATCGTTACGGCCCCCTTTGGCGGCGTGGTTACACAGATCCTGGCGGGGACAGGAGAAAGAACCCAGGATACGGCGGTGATGCTTGTTTCCGATGAGAGCCTTCCCTGTCAGTTAAAGGTCATGCTTGACAAAGAGCAGAAAAAGCACATCGGCCTGGGAGACGCCGTCTTTGTCAAACTGGAAGGGCAGAGCAGGGAGCTGGAAGAAAAGGTGGCTTACCTGGCACAGAGCAGGGAGGCGGCGGAGAAATATGAGGCACTGATTGAGCTGCCAAAGGAAATGGGGACGCCGGGGGTATCCGGCAGCATTTCCTGCAAAGATCAGGGGGAAAAGTACGAACTTTGTATTCCTCCTGCCGCGCTGCATGAGGCGGATAAACAGTATTATGTCTATGTGATGAAAGAGCGGGAAGGGATTTTGGGGGAAGAATATTATGTGGATATGGTGAACGTAAAGGTGCTTGACAGGAACGATAACCAGGCGGCCGTTGAGGGAGGGGCGCTGGACAAAGAGAGCCGGATTATTGTATCTTCTACTAAGGAGATTGGTAAAGGGGATACGGTCAGGTGGGAAGATTCATATTAATAAAGAAGAACTGCTTATGCAGTCCTTCTTTATTAAATGCTGTCTCGCAAAGCGCGGCAGCGTTTTTGTATTTCAGCTTTACTTCATAGTTTGGCTTTATATGCAGGACAAAGATTGTAAAGCCGTATTTTTTACAATCGGTTCAAAATGTTCCTCCAGATACGCTTCGGATGCCGGCACTGATTTGATGCAGGAACCATATTCGGAGAGAATATTGCATACCTTATTAAACTCAACAGGTGTATGAGAGCTTTTGGAAAGTACAAGTATATAGGTATTGTCCTTTTGTTTGTATAAGGAGTTTGCACCGTTATAAAAACCGGAAAGGACATGTGCAAGGTCAGTTATTTCCCGAAGGGATCTAAAAGTATAAATTCTTGTAAGTTCCATGGAAACTGCCGTATCAGAAAGCTTTTTCTGGAGAGCATTTTTAAAGGAGCGTTTGGTGCTTTCTGCATCCTGCTCCGGCTGCTGGGTCTGTGGGGCATTTTCTGCTGAAGTACCGGTAGACTTGTTGTTTTGGATTTTTCTGAAAAGATCCAGTACATCGTCCGCGCCCTCCGCAATGGTATCTAAGACATCATCTAAGGTATTGCCATCTTCGTGGACAGAGGGGGCAAACTTTGAAAAACGCGTGTCAAGCTCATCGGGATCTTCCACCTTTGTGATGATTAGGACAATACACTCGGAATTTAAAGGAATGGCTTCTATCATCAAGGGAATATCTTCCGCTTCAAATCCAAATTCAAAAGACGCCTGCTGCATCATATCCCGGAATAAATCTTTGGCCTTTTCGGTACCATAAGCAAGCTCGCTGAGTTTTAATTCTCTGTCTGCCAGGTCTTCCCTGGTCAGAGTACAGCGAATCTGATGATCGTTAACTTTTTCTATTTTCATTATTATCACATCCTCACTATTAAGATACTGTTATCCTGCCGTTTGGTGACACTTGCAGTCACTTAAAATTATATTATACTTTGTGCGAATTTAAGTCAATAGGGCAAAAAAACAGTTTAAAAAAATTTAATAAACGCACATTGTTTTTACTTTTTTTGGGGAAATTGTTAAAAATAAATAAAATAATTATAAAATCACTTGATAAAATTGGTAATTTGCACTATAATTTTCCATGTAAGATGCTTCCGGGTAAATCCTGTATCGGGAGGAGGCATGAATAGGACATTTTATTTATACGAATCTAAGCAAATTTAATCAGGAAAAGCCTGGCCGAAGCGGACGCTATATGCGGCATGCGAAGGCCGGCGCTATCTATCCCCTTCGGTTAAAAAGGTTTTATTCTCCTATGAGTAAGTGAAAGTCAGAATTTTCTAAGTTTACAGGCACCGGAGAATTTTGCCTAAGGAGGGATGTCTAACAGGCTTTGTGCTTGTCGCGAATATTTCTATAGATTTTCATCTGTTATAATTCACCCCTATTGGAAATTCGCAGCGGTAACTATTTTTAGATACGTATCCGGCGTCTTACCTGTTTTTATTATCGTCATTAATAAAAAAACTATAACGGTTTCAAGATTAATTTATCCCTTTGACACGACATATCACGGAATCCTTTTGGAAATTGTCAAAAATTGTGTCTTGAAACCTATGGGAGAAAGTTTGGAAGTAAACCTCCGGACTACTTATTGATGAAGTACCGCAAGCACAGCTTGCGCTATGTGAGGGTATAAAGATGACTTCGGAAAATAAAACGAATTCCGATTCTCTTAAGGAGCAGCTTGAAGGTATGGAAAAGATGGGTATTAAATTGTATTTAAATGGCGTGCCGTCCACTACGGATTATATTGTAAAGAATTGTGTAAATGAGGATACAATTTATATGCCTGACTATGTGACTGATGAGAACGGGAAGGTAAAAGAGATAAGATATGACAGAATTTTTCAAAAATAATGCCCCTGTCTAAAATGAGGCGGGGAAGTAAAACCAGATGACAGAAAGCCCCTTATAAAAATTTGATTCTGCTCTCCCCGCACCAGGAAAATGTTGGAAAAAGTCAAAATTGATAATGACGGTGTAGGAATAGTCTGCTATAATATAGGACGATTGGAGGTTACGGGATGAAGAAAAAAATAGTGCCTGTTTTAATAGCAATCGTCCTTATTATAGTAATAGCGGGGATCAGCATTGGGGCGAAGCTGTTAGAAAGATATTCCTATTCAAAAGAGCGTGCGGATTTAAATGCTTATTTTGATATGAGGGGAGACGCAGATGTGGCAATTGTGCTGCAGGATGAAATAATCGAAGAAAGAGCAGCTCTTTTTGACGGTATTTATTACTTGGATTTGAATACGGTTCATACCTATTTTAATGACCGTTTTTATGAGGATAAGGGCGAGGGTCTGTTACTATATACGGTTCCGGATGATATTATCCGTACAGTTATTGGAAGCAGTGAAGTGGCAGATCAAAATGGAACGGAGGCGCTTTCCTATGTGCCGGCAAGATATGAAGGGGAGACTCTTTATGTGGCCCTGGACTATGTGAAGCGGTATACGAATTTTTCGTATGAGGGCTTTACAGAGCCGGAACGAGTGCAGATTTATACGACCTGGGAAGAAAGACAGGTAGCGGATGTGAAAAAGAATACTGCCGTGAGAGTGCTTGGCGGCGTAAAAAGTGAAATTCTTGCAGATGTCCAAAAGGGTGATGCGCTCATCATCCTTGAGCAGATGGAGACCTGGAGTAAGGTCAAGACACGGAATGCCATTATCGGATATGTGGAGAATAAACGTTTGGAGGAGGCCAGAAGCGAGACGCCAATAGCGGTTACAGATTATGAGGAGCCGGAATATACCAGTGTAACCAGAGACTACAAAATTAATTTGGGATGGCATGTGGTGGCAAGCGTGGCCGGAAATGATACGCTTGATGAAGTGACGGCACAGGCAAAGGGACTGAATGTTATTTCGCCTACCTGGTTCATGTTAAGTGACAATGAGGGAAACTTCACCAGCTTTGCAAGTAAGGACTATGTGGACAGAGCCCACAATAAAGGGCTTGAGGTCTGGGGGCTGGTGGAAAATATTGCATATAAAGACAGTATTGATATGTATGAGATCCTTTCTTCCACAACGAAACGGGCAAAACTCATTGACGGCTTGATGGATATGGTGTTTACCTATGGCCTTGACGGAATCAATGTGGACTTTGAGCAGATCAGCACAGACTGCGGAGAGCATTATATTCAGTTTATAAGAGAGCTGTCCATACCCTGCAGAGCGAACGGCATTGTATTGTCTGTGGATAATTATGTACCCAGGGGATACAATGACCACTATGACAGACAGGAGCAGGGTGTGGTTGCAGACTATGTGATTATTATGGGCTATGATGAGCATTATGCAGGCAGCCCGGAAGCAGGGAGCGTAGCTTCTATAGATTTCGTAGAGGAAGGTATTGCAAGAACAGTGGAGCAGGTGCCTTCTAATAAGGTTATTAATGCGGTTCCTTTTTATACCAGAATCTGGGAGACAAAGGATGGTACGCTTAGCAGCCAGGCAGTTGGCATGGATATGGCAGAGGAATATGTGCGCGCTCACAGCATCCAGACGGAATGGAGCGAGGAAACCTGTCAGAATTATGGAGAGTATACGGATGGGGGAAGTCTGTATCAGGTATGGCTGGAGGATGAGCGTTCTATAGAGGTTAAGCTGAACATTATGGACAAGTATGCCATCGGAGGGGTGGCCAGCTGGCGCCTTGGCTATGAAAAAGCGGAAATATGGGATGTAATAGGAGCATATCTGAGCCGCTAAATAAAGTACGGCATTTTATGAACTCTCAGGCAGAGGGCACCTGCCGCGCCAAAAGGAGCTTTTCACCAGATAAGGATAAGCCGTAGGGTATACCTGCGGCTTATTTTTCATACATTTTAGAGAAATCTAAGATGAGTGGTGGCGTAAATAACATGACGGACAATCAAAATAGAATTTTGAAGCTGGTGATGGTAGGAATTTTGATGGTTTCCATGTTTGTAGTGGCGAGAGAAGGGGCTGTTTATGTAGATTCCATGCAGGTAAAAAGGGAAAGAGATATTTGTGTGGTGATTGATGCGGGACATGGGGGCGCCGATCCCGGTAAAGTGGGAATTAATGATCAGTTGGAAAAGGATATTAACTTAAAAATTGCCCATAAATTAAAGATGTTTTTAGAGGCAGAGGGAATTAAGGTGGTGATGACCCGGGAGGGAGATGAGGGCCTGTATGACGAGGGAGCATCCAATAAGAAAGTACAGGACATGAAAAGAAGACTTGAGATCATTGAGACATCTGACCCGGTACTTGTAGTGAGCATACATCAGAACAGCTACCATGAGGAATATGTAAAAGGAGCTCAGGTTTTTTATTATGAGACCAGCAGCAAAAGCAGGCAGCTTGCCGGGCTTTTGCAGGAACAGCTTCGTAGCCTTTCCCCTGAAAATAAAAGAGTGGCGAAGGGAAATGACAGCTATTTTTTGCTGAAAAAAACTACCAGACCCATTGTGATTGCAGAGTGCGGATTTTTGTCAAACAGGGAGGAGGCAGAACTGCTTTCTACTGACCTATACCAGGAAAAATTAGCGTGGAATCTTTACATAGGGGTGATGAAATATTTGAACGGAGCAAAAGAAAAGTGACAAACCATCATGGATAAAGGTGTGTAAAAAGGTGTGCAAGCAGGATTAAGTATTGACAGTCCGGCCCTGAAATGTTAAATCATATAGTGGAGAGAAAAGGAACATTTAAAGGTGGGAACTCTTCCTTAAGATTTAAGCCGTAAGAAGCGGCGTTATGGGGACGGAATGAGAAGACATGAAAAAAGACGCCAAAAATCCGGCCTTAAGAGGGCTGTTATATTTCTGATTGTGTTTGTGCTTGTGCTATTAGGCGGCTGGTACTATATAGTAGGCCGTCTATATGAGAAAATGAATTATCTGGAAGCGGCTGAGTACGCGGAGGAGCCGTGGCAGCAGGATGGAGTTGTGAACATCTTGCTGATAGGAAATGATTCCAGAGAAAATGGGGAAGACGGCAGGTCGGATGCCATGATATTGCTTTCTGTCAGCGACAAAACAAAAAGTATTTATATGACATCGATTCTGCGCGATATCTACGTGGACATTCCCGGACATGAAGGCAACCGTTTGAATGCGGCTTATGCATTTGGCGGGCCAGGGCTGCTTATGGAGACTATTGAGCAGAACTTTGATATAGATGTAAACCGGTATGTGCTTGTAAATTTTGAGGCGTTTGCAGCTTTGGTAGATGCGGTAAACGGCGTTGATCTGGAGCTGTCCGGGCAGGAAATTGAGTATGTCAATGCGTATTTGGCAGAGTACAATATGCTTACAAACCGCGCAGAGGGAACAGATTATATGGATACCGGTGCGAGCGGTATGGTGCACTTAAACGGTCCTCAGGCCCTTGCCTATAGCAGAAACCGGTATATAGGAACGGATTTTGGAAGAACCGAAAGGCAGAGAAAGGTTTTAGGAGCAGTAATTGAAAAATTACCAATGGCAGTTCTGGCAGGACCTGAAAAAATAGTGGATGGCATTTTACCGAATCTGACCACAAACCTGACAAAGGGAGAGTGCTTTGCGCTGAGCCTTCAGGCAGGGAAATTTTTGCTGTATGAAAACGGCCAGGGGAGTATTCCTGTGGAAGGAACCTATAATCCGGCAGATATTCGGGGAATGGCTGTGCTGGAAATTGATTTTGAGAAAAATAAAGAATGGTTTAAAGACCATATTTATAATCAATAAATATGGTTTTCAAAGCTAGAATAATGTGATAAAGTAATTGTGAAATAGCGGTTTAGCAGAAACAAAGGGTTATAAACGGAGGGTTAGGACAGGAGATATCTGCCCGTAAACTTATACGATGAATACGGAGATTGTTATAATAGAAGAAGAAAATATAGACAGGGAGGCAATTACAAGGGCCGGTAAGATTATTAAGGCAGGCGGACTGGTGGCTTTCCCTACGGAGACAGTATACGGGATTGGGGGAGATGCGTTAAACGCATCATCCTCGGAAAAGATATATGCGGCGAAGGGAAGACCCTCTGACAATCCCCTGATTGTGCATATTACAAGAATAGATGCCCTTTCTTTTCTGGTAAAGGAGATCCCTGAGACGGCTTATAAACTGGCTGATAAATTTTGGCCGGGCCCGCTTACCATGATTTTTCATAAATCTGACCACGTCCCGAAAAGGACCACAGGAGGGCTTGAGACGGTGGCGGTGCGGATGCCCTCTAATAAGGTGGCAGGAGCGCTTATTGAAGCGGCGGGAGGGTACATAGCGGCTCCCAGCGCGAACCGCTCCGGACGGCCAAGCCCTACAGTGGCGAAATATGTCATAGAGGATTTGGATGGACGGGTGGATATGATCATTGACGGCGGGGAATCGGTCATTGGACTGGAATCTACCATTGTGGATTTGACGGAAGAAAAACCGGTGATATTGAGACCCGGATATATAACAAAGGAGATGATTGCAGCTGTTATAGGAAATGTGGATGTTGACAGGGCAATCACAGACGAAGCCTGCAGTGCGGCGCCTAAAGCGCCGGGAATGAAATACAGGCATTATGCGCCTGAGGGGAGCCTTATGATTGTGGAGGGAGCGGCACAGCAGGTGGAGGCATATATCAATGAGCGGCTAAAGAGCGGCAGGGCGGAGGGCAAACGGACCGGTGTTATTGCCACCGATGAGACGGCCGGACACTATCACGCGGACAGCATAAAGAGTGTGGGAAGCCGCAGCGATAAGGAGCAGATTGCCAGGCATTTATTCCGTATCCTCAGAGAGTTTGATGATGAGAATATACAGGTTATTTATACAGAAAGCTTCGAACAGCAGGGCGTGGGAGCGGCAATTATGAACAGACTCTTAAAGGCTGCCGGTCATCGGGTAGTTTCATTATAAGAAAAGGATGAGAAAGAAGGAGGAAAAGGAACATGCTGGCAATAGGCAGTGATCATGGCGGATACGATTTGAAATGCCGGGTTATGGAACACTTAAAAGAAAGAGGAATTGCTTACAAGGACTTTGGATGCTATGATAAGAGCTCCTGCGATTATCCTGATTTTGGAAAAGCCGCTGCAAGGGCAGTGGCAGAGGGAGAATGCGACAGGGGAATTGTGGTGTGCACCACAGGTATCGGAATATCCATTGCGGCAAACAAGGTGCCGGGAATACGCTGTGCACTGTGTACGGATCCTTATCTTGCTAAGATGACAAGATTGCACAATAACGCCAATATGCTTGCCCTGGGCGGCGGAATTACAGGGGAAAATTTAGCCCTTGAAATAGTAGACGTCTTTTTGGATACGGAATTTTCACAGGGAGAAAATCATATACGCAGAATAAGTAAGCTGTGAACAGTAATACAGTTATCGCCCACAGGAGGTGTATCCTTGAAAGGGATTTTCCAATCAAATGCTGACAGGCAGCAGCAGACAGGACTGCGCTGCAAAGAGAATATGAAAAAAAGAAGAGGAATTGCGGCAGTCATGGCGGCAGTTCTTTTGGTATGCGCTTTTCCTTTGACAGCTTATGCGGATAAGATATCGGATTTAGAGAAGGAGATCAACGAGAGGAAAGAGGAAAAGGAGCAGACAGAAAGCGAAATCAAATCAAGAAAAAATGAGCTGGCCGGCTTAAATGAGGAGGCCGAAGGCCTGAAAGGCCAGCTTAACAGCCTGAATTCGGAGCTGACGGCGGTCAGCAATAATTTAGCCGAGCTTGAGGAAAAGATAGCGGATAAGAACGCGGAGATAGAAACCACTGAAAAGGAATTGGAGGATGCCTGGGAAAAGGAAGGCATTCAATATGAGGCTATGAAAAAGCGAATCCAGTTTATGTATGAAAAAAGGGATTACATTATGATGGAAATGCTTTTTGGGTCAGCGAATTTTGCGGAGCTTTTAAACCGCCAGGATTACATAGAAAAGCTTTCGGAGTATGATAGAAAACAGCTTGATGAGTTTATTGCCATACGGGAGGAGATAGAGGAAAAAGAGGCGCAGCTTGTACAGGAAAAAGAAGACCTGGATGAGCTGAAAGTGTCTGTGGAGGCGGAGCGGAGCCGTTTCCAGGGACTGGTGGGACAGGTTTCCGGTGAAATAAACAGTACGCAGCAGGAGATGGCCCAGACGGAAGCGGAGATGCTGCAGTATGAGAAAGAACTGGCGGAACAAAAAAGCGATATAGCCAGACTGCAGGAAGAACTGGCGGAGGAAAGAAGGCTTTCCCAGCTGGCGGCACAATCGGCATGGCGCAACATATCGGATATTTCTTTTGCAGAGGGGGACAGGTATCTGTTAGCCAATTTAATTTACTGTGAGGCCGGCAATCAGCCTTATGAAGGGCAGGTTGCCGTGGGGGCAGTGGTTATGAACCGTGTCATGAGCTCCGTGTTCCCTGATACGGTGGTGGGCGTAATCTACCAGAACAAGCAGTTTTCGCCGGTTGCCAGCGGACGTCTGGCTCTGGCCCTTGCGGAAAACCGTGCTACGGACGCCTGCTACAGGGCGGCAGATGCCGCTATGACAGGAACAACTACGGTAGGGAACTGCCTGTTTTTCAGAACACCAATTGAGGGCCTTACAGGAACCAGAATCGGTGGACATATTTTTTATTGATTCCCGCGGGCAATGAGTGGGGCGGATGCCCATAGAGATGCAAGGGCGGTGTACGGGCGGAGAAGCAGGCGCCATTTGCCAGGCGCTGCCCTGATGTCTGCTTCGGTTACTATGTAATAATGTATCTTCTGAGCATGTCAAAATTGCCTGAATAAATAATGTTAAGCAGCCTGTCCAAACGGTTAAGACTGGATTTTAAGGTATCTAAGCTGATGGAACGGGACTCTAAAGCTGTGACAAGCTCATCTAAATCCACCACTTTAACGAATCCGTCAGGATAGATAATGACATCCGCTAAAAGATCGGTTACAATCAGATGATTGTCGCATGGGTGGTAATCAAAATCTACAATATCACAGTACCAGTATAAAAGCCCGTCAGATGCATCACAAAATTTACTGACCTTAAATCCCTCCTTTAAAAAGTAGCAGGAACTGCCGTGATGGAGATCCTTTTTCGGATGAAGGGCATGCCATGAGGTTACGATATGTTCTTCATCACAGGAAAGGATGGTATCGTCTTTAAGAAGAATGCATTCTTCGGGGATAATGCGTCTGCGGTATAAAATGGGATTGGTCATAGAACCTCCTTTGCAGGAATAAAAGGTTTTTGGTCTGAGGGGTGAGGATTTATAAATTTTTCCATCCAAACCATATCATGCCAGGCGTTAAATTTGTAACCGGATTTATGAAAATGTGCAACTGTCCCGTATCCCATATGCTGATGAAATCCGATGCTTTGGGGATTGGGATAGGTAATGCAGGCGCACAGGTTGCAGATGTTCTGGGCTTTTAGCATATCTTCCAGCTGTCTGTATAAAAGAGAACCTATTCCCTGACCGCGAAAGTCCATATCAATATAAACAGAAGTTTCCGCTGACCATGCATAGGCAGCCCGTTCTTTGAAGGGAGCGGCATAAGCGTAGCCCTGAATTTGTCCGTCTGTTATGGCAACCAGATAGGGATAGCAGGAAATAATGGATGCAATGCGTTTTTCAAATTCTGAGGGAGAAGGAACCTGATATTCAAAGGTTATGACGGTCTTCTCCACATAAGGGGCATAGATTTCTGATAGTCTTTCCGCGTCAGCAAGGGCAGCCGGGCGGATTTCCACGGAATAGCTCATTTTGATACCTCCATGCCGCGGCATATCGGTGGCATTTTTTTCTAAAATTTTACTCTCAGTCAGAGAGAAAGTCAACGAATTTGAAACGGAAATCATGCAAAATCACAGGGTGCTGCCGGGTAAGGATTTTTCAAACACGCTCTAGACAGGAAAGGGAAAAATAGGTATAATTAAAGTTGAGTGTAAATGGGAAAAGGTACATTGAAAGGGCTTACGATATGCGTGGGGAGCGACATGTAAAATTTAATCGGAAGGTATATCAGTCGCTGACAATGATAGGACAATTCGGAATAAACATGTTGGTCCCTGTTTTTCTTTGTTCCTTTCTGGGGATATTTCTGGATGAAAAACTGGGAACAAACTTTCTGGTAATCGTATTATTCTTTGTAGGTGCGATTGCGGGGGGATATAATGTTTACCGTTTTGCCAGAGGGATTTTTGCAAGTGACAGTGAGCAGTCAGCTTACCTGCACGGGAGCAGAAAAAGCAGGGGGAATGCGGATGAAAGAAAAAATCATCAGGATAAACAGGACTCTGTTTGAGCTTGAAACAGGAATCCTTATCTTTGGAGCGGTGTGCCAGCTTTTTGCGTTTCTGACGAAGGATAAGGCAGGATACAGTCTGGGACTTTGGCTGGGGATACTGACAGCAGCCGTAAGTGCATTTCATATGTGGTGGTCCTTAGACCGGGCCCTTGATTTTCCTGAAAAAGAAGCGGTTAAGTCCTTAAGCACCCATAATATACTCAGGTACGGCTTTATCACAGCCGTATTGATGTTGATTGCCGTAAGCGGCAGAGCGGATCCCCTGGCTGCATTTTTGGGGATCATGGGGCTTAAGGCGTCAGCGTATATGCATTTTATTACCCAAAAGGTAAGCAAAAAAATTTACGGCGAGGAAGATATTCTGAGGCCGGCAGAAGAACCTGTCGATGGACAGAAGGTGTAAGGAGGTGAGGATATGGGGCAGGGAATTTTGTTATCCGGCAGCACGGAAGTGGATTTTATGATTCACGGGGTCTTTTCCTATGAATTATTTGGCCAGACTGTATGGATAACCACAACGCATGTGTGTGTGTTGATCGTTATGCTGATTATTATAGGCTTTTGTATAGCGGCAAACCGGGCAATTAAACATGCCACGGAGGTACCGGGTGCATTTCAGAATGTGGTGGAGCTTATCGTGGAAATGCTTGACGGGATGATCAGCGGCGTAATGGGCAAACAGGCGGTCAGATTCCGGAATTATATCGGAACTATTTTTATCTTTATCCTGATTAGTAATATTTCCGGGCTTTTGGGATTACGCCCGCCTACTGCGGATTATGGTGTGACCTTTGCGTTGGGGATTATCACATTTACATTGATCCACTTTAACAAGTTTAAATACCAGAAGGTGTCCGGTGTGCTGAAGGGACTGTGTGAGCCATGGCCGATTTGGGCGCCGATCAATATCATCAGCGATCTGGCGGTGCCGGTGTCATTGTCGCTTCGTTTGTTCGCCAATATTTTATCGGGAACAGCGATT
Organism: Parablautia intestinalis; assembly: GCA_003612395.1. Lineage (GTDB taxonomy): Bacteria > Bacillota > Clostridia > Lachnospirales > Lachnospiraceae > Suilimivivens > Suilimivivens intestinalis. The sequence goes on along the minus strand of RAYQ01000014.1, from coordinate 112,742 downwards.
ATGGCACTTATTTATGCGCTGCTTAGCAAAGTGGCAATTATATGGCCGGCAGCACTTCACGTATATTTTGACCTGTTTTCAGGTGCAATCCAGACATATGTATTCTGTATGCTGACGATGACTTATATTACAGATGCATGTAATACCGGGGACTAAAGGGTATTTAATAAATTTGTTCTGCCCTTTGGGACGGAACAGAAGTCTAAAATATATTAAAATTATAATAAATATTTTAAGGAGGAAACAAAAATGGATTTTAATTCAAACTTTATCTTGGGTTGCTCAGCAATTGGCGCAGGTCTGGCAGTTATCGCCGGTATCGGACCTGGTGTAGGGCAGGGTATTGCAGCAGGACACGCGGCAGCGGCAGTGGGAAGAAATCCCGGTGCAAAATCTGATATCACTTCCACAATGTTACTTGGTCAGGCAGTTGCAGAGACAACTGGTTTGTACGGTCTGCTTGTGGCAATTCTTCTGTTATTCGTAAGACCTCTGATGGGCGCAGCACAATAAGAATGGATAAGAAACATTTTTTTTGGCTGTAGCAAACCGTTCCTGCAAGGACGGTCTTGACAGTACAAATTGTGGAAAGGAGGTTTACGGATGGAACCCAGATTGTTTGACCTTGACCTGCAGCTTTTGGCAGATTCAGCGCTTATGATCATTGCGGTTATGGTGCTCTTTGGAGTGGCGTCTTATTTCCTGTTTAATCCTGTAAGGGAAATGCTGGCAAAAAGACAGGCCAAAATAAAGGGCGAGCTGGATAGTGCGGCGAAGGATAAGGAAGATGCGGCTGAGCTTAAAAAGCAGTATGAAGAAAAGCTTAAGAACATCGACAGGGAAGCAGAAGAAATTTTAGGCGATGCCAGAAAACGCGCTTTGGAAAACGAGAACAAAATTGTGGCCGAAGCAAAAGAGGAAGCTGCAAGAATTATTGACAGGGCCAAAGTGGAAGCTGAACTTGAAAAGCAAAAGGCAGCGGATGATGTGAAACGTGAGATGGTAGTGCTTGCATCCATGATGGCCGGTAAGGTGGTAAAGGCGTCTATTGATACTACCATACAGGAAAGCCTGATAAATGAGACATTGAAGGAAATAGGTGAGAGCACATGGCAAAGCTAGTTGGGACAACATATGGAGAAGCTTTGTTTGAGCTGGCAGTGGAGGAAGGAAAGGAAGCGGAGTTTTTAGACGAGATCACTCAGCTTAAGGCGCTGCTTCTTGAAAATCCTGCTTTTGGAAAACTTATGAATCATCCTAAGGTTTTAAAGGAAGAAAAACTTAAGGTGCTTGAGGATATTTTCGAAGGCCGTATTTCCAAAGAGCTGCTGGGGTTCTTGCATCTGGTAGTCAGCAAGGACAGGTATGGGGAAATCTATGCCATACTGGATTACTTTATAGGTGCGGTTAAGCAGCTTAAAGGGGTAGGCGTTGCGTACGTAACCACAGCCCTTGACTTAAACGAAGCAAAAAAGAAAGAAATAGAGGCAAAGCTGCTCTCAACCACGTCCTTCAAGGAGATGGAAATGCATTATCAGGTGGAAGAAGACCTGATTGGCGGCATGGTTATCCGTATTGGGGACAGAGTAGTGGACAGCAGCGTAAAAAATAAGCTGTCAGGCTTACAGCGTGAGCTTTTAAAGGTACAGCTTTCATAGTAACCAGAAAAGAAAGGTGCGTAAGAACCATGAATTTAAGACCGGAAGAAATCAGTTCTGTTATTAAAGAGCAGATTAAAAGATATGCTTCAGAGCTTGAAGTTTCAGATGTCGGTACCGTTATTCAGGTTGCCGATGGTATTGCCCGTGTACATGGTCTGGAAAACGCAATGCAGGGTGAGCTTCTGGAATTCCCTGGAGAAGTATATGGAATGGTGCTGAATCTGGAAGAAGATAATGTAGGCGCCGTACTTCTTGGAAGTCAGAAAAATATCAACGAGGGCGATACGGTAAAGACTACCGGCCGCGTTGTTGAAGTTCCTGTAGGCGATGCCATGTTGGGGCGTGTAGTAAATGCCCTTGGCCAGCCCATTGATGGCAAGGGCCCCATACAGACAGATAAGTATCGTAAAATAGAGAGAGTTGCATCCGGTGTTATCACCAGAAAATCAGTTGATACGCCGCTGCAGACAGGTATTAAGGCAATTGACTCCATGGTGCCCATCGGAAGAGGACAGCGTGAGCTTATCATTGGAGACAGACAGACAGGCAAGACTGCTATCGCCATTGATACCATTATTAATCAAAAAGGACAGGGCGTAAATTGTATTTATGTTGCCATTGGACAAAAGGCTTCCACGGTGGCTTCTATTGTGAAAACATTAGAAGAATCCGGCGCTATGGCTTATACTACGGTGGTAGCGGCAACAGCCAGCGAATTAGCGCCCCTGCAGTATATAGCGCCTTACTCAGGCTGTGCTATTGGCGAGGAATGGATGGAAAAGGGAGGAGACGTACTGGTTGTTTATGATGACCTTAGTAAGCATGCGGCTGCATACCGTACCCTTTCCCTGCTCCTTAAACGCCCCCCCGGACGTGAGGCATATCCTGGCGATGTATTTTACCTGCATTCAAGGCTTCTTGAACGTGCAGCAAGGATGAGTGAAGAATACGGCGGCGGTTCTCTTACTGCCCTTCCAATTATTGAGACCCAGGCAGGTGATGTATCTGCTTATATTCCTACCAATGTTATTTCTATTACGGATGGTCAGATCTATCTGGAAACAGAAATGTTTAATTCAGGTTTCCGCCCTGCTGTTAATGCGGGTCTGTCCGTATCCCGTGTAGGTGGTGCAGCGCAGATCAAGGCTATGAAGAAAATTGCGGCGCCTATCCGTGTAGAGCTTGCCCAATACAGAGAGCTGGCAGCTTTTGCACAGTTCGGCTCGGAATTAGATGCGGATACCAAGGAAAAGCTGGCACAGGGCGAGAGGATTAAGGAAATTTTAAAGCAGCCCCAGTATAAGCCTATGCCGGTACAGTATCAGGTTATTATCATCTATGCGGCAACCAACAAATACCTGCTGGATGTACCTACCAGCGATATTACAAGGTTTGAGGATGAGTTTTTTGAATTTATCAATACCAAATATCCTCAGGTGCCGGGTGCCATTGCACAGGAAAAGATGATTTCCGAGGCAACGGAGGAAACATTAAAGAAAGCAATTGAAGAGTTCAAAGCAGCATTTTTAAAATAGCTATGGAGGTTAAATTGAAAAATCGGGGATTTTTCAATTGACAAATTGGTGCTGACGCCCCAATTTGGGGTGTTAAGGTGCCAGGAGGCGGAGGTTAAGTAAAATGGCTTCAATGCGTGATATAAAAAGGCGTAAGGGCAGTATTCAGAGTACCCAGCAGATTACCAAAGCCATGAAGCTTGTTTCCACTGTGAAGCTGCAGAGAGCGAAGCAAAATGCAGAGAAATCAGGGAACTATTTCCATTGCATGTTTGAAACGGTAGGATCAATCCTGAAAAAGACCGGCCATATGGATCATAAGTATTTAAAAGCCGGTGAGTCCGGTAAAAAAGCTGTGATTGTGATCACATCTAACAGAGGATTGGCAGGAGGCTACAACTCCAATGTGATCAAGCTGATTACAAGAGGAGAACTGGCAAACGAGGACCTGGCTATCTATGCAGTGGGAAAAAAGGGCCGGGAGGCATTGCAAAGGCAGTATGAGATTAAGGCGGACTATTCGGATGTGATTGAGGAGCCTGCCTATGTAGATGCAATGGTAATCAGCAAGGATGTGCTTGATGCTTTTTCCAGAGGTGAGATTAGCGAGATTTATCTCGCCTACACGGCGTTTAAAAACACGGTTGTCCATATCCCTACTCTTTTAAAGCTTCTTCCTGTGGCAATCAGTGAGGAGATGGAGGTAATGGGGCAGGAGCATACCTTAAGCGAGGACAAAGCGCTTATGAATTTTGAGCCGGAGGACGAGGAGGCATTAAATCTGCTCATACCCAAGTATATAACTAGTCTGATTTATGGCGGCATGATCGAGGCAGTGGCCAGTGAAAATGGTGCCAGAATGCAGGCTATGGATTCCGCTACCAGCAATGCGGAGGAAATGATAGACAATTTGACACTGCTTTACAACAGAGCGCGTCAGGGCTCCATCACACAGGAGCTTACAGAGATAATTGCAGGTGCAAATGCAATTTCTTAAAGGCGGCCTAAAAGCAGTGAGAAAATCAGGAATAAAATTGGACCGGCCTTAATTAGGCCGGACAGGAATGGAGGAGAAATGGCAGATATAAATACGGGCAAGAATAGCTGCTCGGGAAAAATTACACAGATTATCAGTGCCGTTCTGGATATTAAATTTACAGATGGCAGACTGCCGGAAATCAACGAAGCAATTAAGATTCCTCTGAAAGATAAGGAGGAGCTTATTGTGGAAGTGGCGCAGCATCTGGGTGATGATACGGTCAGATGTATTGCCATGGGCTCTACGGATGGTCTGGTGAGAGGAATGGAGGCAATTGCAACAGGCTCCCCCATCAGTGTGCCGGTTGGCGAAAACACTCTTGGACGTATCTTTAATGTCCTTGGTAAGCCAATTGATAATAAGCCTGCTCCGGAGGGAGTGACCTTTGAGCCTATTCACAGGCCTGCCCCTGAATTTGTGGAGCAGTCCACGCAGCAGGAGCTTTTGGAGACAGGTATCAAGGTAGTGGATTTGCTTTGCCCTTATCAGAAGGGTGGTAAGATTGGTTTGTTTGGCGGTGCCGGTGTTGGCAAGACTGTATTAATTCAGGAGCTGATCCGTAATATTGCTACGGAGCACGGCGGGTATTCCGTATTTACCGGTGTTGGAGAAAGAACCAGAGAGGGAAATGACCTTTACCATGAAATGATGGAATCAGGGGTTATCGATAAGACAACCATGGTGTTTGGTCAGATGAACGAGCCTCCCGGAGCCAGAATGAGAGTTGGTCTTTCAGGGCTTACCATGGCGGAGTATTTCCGTGACAAGGGTGGAAAGGATGTGCTTCTTTTCATTGACAACATATTCCGTTTTACGCAGGCTGGTTCAGAGGTTTCCGCTTTGCTTGGACGTATGCCTTCTGCAGTAGGATATCAGCCTACTTTGCAGACAGAGATGGGCGCTCTTCAGGAGAGAATTACTTCCACAAGAAATGGTTCCATCACATCTGTACAGGCTGTATATGTGCCTGCAGATGACCTTACGGACCCTGCGCCCGCAACTACGTTTGCCCATCTGGATGCAACCACAGTTTTGTCCAGAGCAATCGTGGAGCTTGGTATTTATCCTGCGGTAGATCCACTTGAGTCTACGTCCAGAATTTTGGATCCAAGAATTCTTGGTGAAGAACATTACCAGGTTGCCAGAGGCGTTCAGGAAATTCTTCAAAAGTATAAGGAACTGCAGGACATCATTGCAATCCTTGGTATGGATGAATTGTCAGAAAGCGATAAACTGGTGGTTTCCCGTGCAAGAAAGGTACAAAGATTCTTATCACAGCCTTTCTTCGTGGCAGGACAGTTTACCGGACTTCCCGGGAAGTATGTGCCGATTAACGAAACGGTACGCGGCTTCAAGGAAATTCTGGAAGGTAAGCATGACGAGGTACCGGAAAGCTATTTCTTAAATGCCGGAGGTATTGATGACGTACTTGCCCGCATGAAATAATTACGGGGAGGAAGCAGATGGCTGATAATAATTTATTTACCTTAAGAATCGTTACCCCCGAACGCGTATTTTATGAGGGAGAGGTTTCTATGGTGGAGTTTAATACCACCGAGGGTGAAATTGGTATTTATAAAAAGCATGTCCCGATGACAGTAATCGTAAGCCCTGGTATTGTGACAATTACAGAGGCGGATGGGACAAAGGTGGCGGCGCTTCATGCCGGCTTTGCAGAAATTTTGCAGGATAAGGTAGTGATTTTAGCGGAGATTATCGAATGGCCGGAAGAAATTGATGTGGAACGGGCTGAGGCGGCGAAAAGCCGTGCTGAGGAAAGAATTCGCAGCAAGACGCCGGAGACAGATATTCTGCGCGCCGAAACAGCTCTGCAGAGAGCGCTGGCACGTATTCATGTTATTAAGTAAGACGCCGCAAAGGAAAACAGGCGGTTCAACAAAAGATGCAGAAAGGGGCAGGGGTTAAAGCGTACTGCCCCCTTTTTTGCACATGAAATGCGGGATTAGCATATGATAGTCATAAAGAGATGAAGGAAGCTATCCACATGTATGAACGCAAAGTTTTGCCCTTTTATATGACATATCCGCTGCCGGTCTATTATGAAGAAGAGGATTCTATTATCAGGGATTTGGAATATCTGCAGCAAATGTACCCATCGGAGGCCAGGCGGTATCAGAAGACCATAAGCAGTATTTTGGATAAACTGGATTATGAGGGCAGCATGATTTATGATGAATATCCGGATAAATGGCAGATATATAAGCTATCCAAGGACATAGCGGACCGAATTAAGAGGGAGGAAGAAAAGGAAGATCCCGATCAGGAGTTTCCTGTTGAAAAATGGCAGTGGCTGGGGGATTTGGTTCAGATTTTGCTTTGCTATGAAATTTACAAGAGAAGACATAACACCAGAAAAGGAATTCTCCGATTCTGAAAAATTTATGAAGATTGGACGAAAAATGTCTGAAATATGGCATTCTTCGTCCCAATTTAAGATTACGAAAAGCACAGGAAGAATGCCCTGAAAAAAGCTTTTTTGTGCTTACGCCCGTCAGAGCGGGCAGATGGGAGTCAGAGTGGAAGAATTAAGGGAACAATTGTCCGTATTTTTATCGGACAGGCTGTATCAGATGATTATCAGTAACCCCAGAAAAAAGGAAGGGGTTTTTAAAATAAAGATACGCCCGGTTATGATAAAGGGCGTTTTATGTTTTCAGGAGACGATTTCAAAGGAGACGCAGGTTTTTCACGAAAATCATGAAAAGGACGAGCTGATATTAAAAATACTTTCTTATATGGCATCAGATTTCAGACAGTTAGAGGCGGAGAGCATGGATGGCAGGCTGAATGTTCTGGTAAGCAAAAAAGGAAGAGTCATGGTGAAGCGGAAGGACAGCCGGGCAGCATTGCTGAAAAGACCGGATATGTCCCATAACAGGACCAAAAAATATATTTTGGAGGAAGGGAAGGCGGTTCCTTTTTTGATAGATTTGGGTATTCAGACAAAGGAGGGACGGATTGTACATGCCAGATATGATAAATACAGACAGATCAACCGTTATCTGGAATTTGTGGAGGATATTTTACCGGTATTTCCGGAAAAAGAGAAGGTGCATATTATTGACTTTGGCTGCGGAAAGTCCTATCTGACCTTTGCGCTTTATTATTATCTGCATGAGCTAAGGGGCCTTGACGTACATATTACAGGGCTGGATTTAAAGGCGGATGTGATTGAAAAATGTAGCGCTCTGGCGGTAAAATATGGGTATGTAAATTTACATTTTTTCCAGGGAGATATCAGTTCTTTTGAGCGAGTGGATAAAGTGGACATGGTGGTTACGCTCCATGCATGCGATACGGCTACGGATTATGCCATTAAAAAGGCAGTGGACTGGCAGGCAAGGGTGATTTTTACGGTGCCCTGCTGTCAGCACGAGGTAAACAGACAGATTGAAAACGAATTGCTCAGGCCGGTTTTAAAATACGGGCTTTTGAAGGAGAGAATGGCAACGCTGCTTACGGACGCAATCCGGGCCAATTTGCTGGAAGAAGCAGGATATGATACCCAGGTATTGGAATTTATTGATATGGAGCATACACCGAAGAACATATTAATAAGAGCTGTAAAGCGGCAGGAAACACACCGGCTTGACATTGAAGGCGGGGCTTGCAGCCGGCAGGGGCAGAAAAATACGAAAAGGGACAGGAAGGTGGAGGAGATGACGAAGGAATTTCACATAAAAACCACTTTACAAAAATTAATGGAGGAATAGCGTGAAATACGGGCATTCTTTCCACATATTTGTGTTGCCGTAGAGCGGCAACATGGAGGTTAGATTAAAAATATGAAAAAAGCAATTATCAAGGGTGTTATAGTAAGTTTTGTGTTTATGATTACCCTGTTCGTTGTCAGTAATATTATGAATAAAGGGAATACGGATATGACGATGGAGATGGGGAAAGCCACATATCCGATTATTTCAATTGAGTATGAGGGATTCCATATCAATGAACTGCACGGTTATGCAGATGCCATGGAAGTAAGTCAGATGCGGGAGAGCATCACCCCTCTTGGCGAGGGAAGAAAGATAGAGCTGCGTATCAACCCTTACGGAAGGAAAATAGAGGAGATTGCTTTTGAAGTCAGAAGCCTGGATGGAAACCGTCTGATTGAAAATACCCGGATAGGGGATTATGAACAGAAGGAAAATGAGGTGATTCCGGTATCCTTTGGACTAAAGGATCTGATTGAAAGCAACCAGGAGTATATGCTGGTTATTCTGTTAACTTTAGATGATGAAAGTGTGGTCAGATATTACACAAGAGTAGTGAGCACAGAGGAATACCATGTAAACGAAAAGCTGGAGTATATTGCAGATTTTTCCAGAAGGACCTTTAGCAAAGAGGATGCCAGGGAGCTGACCAAGTATTTAGAGTCCAACGCTGATGGTGATAATACAACTTACGGAAAGGTTACAATCCACAGCAGCTTTCATCAGGTGACCTGGGGAAATCTGGAAGTAAAAAAGGAAAGCCGCTCGGAGATTATGATTAAGGAGTTAGGCCCCTCTACCGGCAGCTTTGTGGTGGAATATTATGTGTCTGTTCCGGAGGCGGCTCTTAAGGAGGATTCTTCCGATACGTCTGACCAGGCGGGGGAGCCTTTGGAGGAAGCAGATTTGGAGGAGGAAACCTTCAGTATGCCGCAGCAGAAGGGAGAAAATAAGAAATTATACAGAATAAAGGAATTTTACAGGGTACGATATACAACGGACCGTATGTATCTGCTTGACTTTGAAAGAACCATGGATCAAATGTTTGAAGCAGCAGATGATGTATACGCCAACAATAAAATTATGCTGGGAATTACCAGCGGGGAAGTGCCTCTTAAAGAAAGTGACGGAGGAAACGTTTTCGCTTTTGTAACAGGAAATCGTCTTTACAGCTATAATATAGTGGACAATAAAATGGCCTTATTGTTTGGGTTTTATAATGAGGATAATCTGGACGAGAGAACTCTCTACGATGGACACAAGATTAAAATTTTAAATGTAGATGAGGGCGGCAACGTAACATTTCTGGTATATGGATATATGAGCAGAGGGCGGCATGAAGGACAGGTGGGTATCTCAGTGTACTACTATGAAAGCACGGTAAACACCGTAGAGGAAATGATATATATTCCCTTTTATAATTCCCAGACTCTGCTCATAGAGGAAATAGATCAGCTTTCCTATATTAACAGAAACAATATGCTCTATTTAAAGTGGGGCAGCCGGATCTATGGAATAAATCTTATGAAGCGGACCTGCGAGGTTGTGGTGGAGAATCTTTCAGAGGGAAGTTATAAGGTATCGGACAGCAACAGGATGGCGGTGTGGCAAAAAGAAGGGGATTCTTATGGTGGAAAAGAGCTTGTGCTCATGAATTTGACAACCGGAAAGCAAAAGGCTATAGAAGCAGGCAGGGGAGAAGTTATCGCGCCCATTGGATTTATGGGGGAGGATTTGATTTACGGTGTTGCCAGACAGGAGGATATTGTAAAGGACGTTGCCGGAAATACGGTTTTCCCTATGTACAAAATAAGAATTGAAGATGAGACAGAGGGAGTGTTAATGTCTTATCAGCAGGATAATGTGTATATCACGGACGGGGAGGTTATCGGAAACCAGATAGTTTTGTCGAGAGTGGAGAAGACGCAGGAAGGTACTTATGCAGCGATCAAGGACGATCAGATCATGAATGCGGAAACAGAGACAGAAAGCAAAAATTCTGTAGAGATTGCGGTCACGGAAAGATTTGAGAAACTGACGCAGATTGCGGTTAAGACCGCAATTGACGAGGCGTCAATGAAGCAGCTTACGCCCCGGGAGGTACTTTTTGAGGGGGAAAGGAATATATCCCTTCCTGTTTTTGAGGGCCAGGCAGGGCGGTACTATGTATACGGAAAAAGCGGCCTTGAGAGTATTTGTACTAATGAAGGAAGCGCGGTTAACTTAGCAGACGCTATTTCCGGAGTGGTTATTGATGAAGGCGGATACTATGTATGGACCAAAGGAAACCGGGAGCTGCGAAATCAGATTATGGCGATACAGGGAGAAACCGTAACAGAGGAGAAGGATTCCCTTGCGATCTGCTTAGATACCATGCTCGCATACGAAGGAGTTGTGAGAAATTCCGAGTACATGTTAAAGAAAGGAGAAACGGTAGTAGATATCCTGAGAGATAGTTTACCCAGTGTGCAGGTGCTTGATTTGACCGGTTGTTCTTTGGATGCTGTGCTCTACTACGTAAATCAGGATATACCGGTGCTTGTGATGCTAAACGATGGTTCGGCGGTACTTCTGGTGGGCTTCAACGAAAAAAATACGGTTGTTATGAATCCGGAAAGTACGGATTTGGAAAATGGAACAGTCTATAAAGTCGGCATGAATGATTCCAAAGAATGGTTTGAGCAAAACGGCAATTGCTTTATCACTTATATCAGGAATGAGGAGTAAAAATAGTGTGTTTTGGGCATTTGCAACCAATAGTTGCGGCGGCTCAAACTAAAGTTGGTGGCAAAAGCAGGGTAAGATTGCTTACAATCTTTACATAGGGCAGACGTGTGATGTCAATTTTGCTAGGTATCTATTCGTGCAATTTCGCAAACATAGTCTGCAATATTATGATAATAGGCTTTGTCTATTGTATGCAGGAGGCATAGATATGAATATTGAAATTGCAAACCGACTTGTAAATTTGCGTAAGAGCAACAATCTTTCCCAGGAGGCTTTAGCTGAGAAGCTGGGGATTAGCAGACAGGCAGTGAGTAAATGGGAGAGGGCGGAAGCATCTCCCGACACGGATAATCTGATTCTTCTATCGAGACTTTATGGCGTTTCTTTAGATGAGCTTCTTAAAACAGAGGATGAAATACCCATAACTACGGCAGAGCCATCTAATGAGGGGATGAAAGATGAGGAAAAAACGCAAAAGGATAATGAAGGGAATCTGTTTGAGGAGGTTAAGAAAAGCGATATAGAAGATGATGAGGAGGAAGAAGAAATCTCGAAATTAGGTGAGATTTGCGAGCGTATTCCTATGCTTTGGATTGTAATATTAGCTTATTTTATTACCGGATGCGTTTTTGGCGCATGGTATATGAATGGGATTTTGTTTCTGGTGATTCCTATATGGAATTCTCTGGTGGTGGCAATAGAGAGAAAAAATGCTAATTGTTTTGCTTATCCGGTGTTGGTAACGCTGATTTATCTCTGCTTAGGTTGGTTTTACGATGCCTGGCACCCCGGGTGGATTATTTACCTGACAATACCGGTTTACTATTCAATGGCGGGGCGTATTTGAAGGTGGAGAAAATCAAAGAAGGCTATGTGTTTAGCTTACTGATAAAAAGGGACTGCCTGGCAGTCCCTTTTAAGCGCGTAGTCATAAGCTTAAAATTCCGCAGGGAACAAGACGCTGCGGTATTTATTCAAAGTAAATAAAAGCAGCATGCCTAACAGACCGCAGGAAATGACCTCTCCAATGGCAATCGTGATAAAGGAAAACCACAGCGGTCTTACTCCATAAGCGTAAAGAAGTACAAAAGGCACAACTATCACATTAGAAAGAATGGGAGGAACCGGAGCAAGCCATTTATTTTTACGAAGCTTGTAGGTGAAAACCGCCCCAATGAGGGTGGCAAGACTGCCAAAGACAATGTCAGGGATTGCACAGCCGGTTAAAATATTAGCCAGCAGACATCCGATAAAAAGTCCTGGTATTGCGGCAGGGGTGAAGTAAGGCAAAATTGTAAGCGCCTCTGAGAAACGTACCTGAATTACCTGACTGGCAATTCCCATTGCGTTTGCAAGAAAGGTGAACACTACGTAGAGCGCAGCGATCATGGCTGCCTGAACAAGCAGCATTAGTTTTGGTGATCTTTCCATATTCATTTTTCTTCTCCTTTAGTTTTGTTTTAGGTGAGGAAGGTCTCGAACTCACCGGTTATTTTGTCAGAAATCCCACATTTACGGGATTTCAACGTCTCTTAGTATATCACTGTGTTTGGTAAAAAGCAAGCGGTACCCCATTTTTACCCCATTTCATCTAAATTCTCTGTGTTTATTATCTCGAATAAATCACCGATAGGGCATTGTAAGATAGTGCTTAATTTTTCAAGATTATCGAAACGGATGGACGAAGTTTCATTGTTTACAATTCGATTAAAATTTTGATAGCTTAAGTCCATTTGTTTGTATAGCCAATATTTTGTATGATTTTGTTCTTCTAGGATATCTAAAATTCGCAATCGTATCATAAACTACCCTCACACTTTGAATTATTATATCCGAAACCTAATGCTTGCATAATTGATGTGTAAAGTATATAATGTATACATTAGATAATATGTGTTGTGGAATATTTAAGTAGAAAGGAAGGGAAAGAAGATAATGGGATTTTTGGGCAGTGTTTTTAGTGTAGTTGGAGGTATAGCAGGAGAAATAGTTAAAGAATCAACAGGAATTGATGTCGCCAAAGGAATAAATACTATAAAAGAGGATGGGTTGGAAGAAGCTTTTTATAATATGAAAGACGATATGGAGGGAACTGCATATGCAAAGTTTAGGCAATCTTTGCGTGCCCTGTCCGATGATGATTTTAGACGAATAAATACAGATAATCTTATTGATGCTCAGATGAGAGCCTATGAGGATGAAAAGAAAAGACGGAGACTGTGAAATTTAAAAGGAGACTGGAAAGAGATGGGAATAAATTCAAGAGAATTGGATGAACATGGGTATGCTTTTTGCGGGTGCTGTAGAAAGAAATATTTTGTGAGTGACTTGGTAGAGCCTTGTGAATTTTGTGGTAAATGGTTTTGCAAGAATTGCGCAAGAGAAGTTCCGGCAGGGCATGGTCATGGGAAAATATGTGTGCGGTGTCATGATAAAATAAAGAGAACGGATAGAATGAATAAGAGATAGTTAAGAGAAAAAAAGATGGTGAGCTAACACCATCTTTTTTGTGTTAAAGTGTTATTTTGAAATTATATATTATATAGGAAAAGAGAGTACAAAAAGGGGTAGTAGACATCATTCCACCCATTCCATCAAAGTATGATATAATAAAATAGCCTATATTTGTTGGATTATATGGGGTGGAAAGGATGGATTGATGGAATTATGGAGCATATTGAATTATTTACAATGGAATCGTATTTAGAGACAAAGAAAGATGTAATTGAGAATGCAAATTATGAACTTAAGGAATTACATATAGGCAATGAAAAAAGAATTTTAGAAGTTATGAAAGAAATATGGAAAGAATATTTTGAAACAGAGAACAAAGTAGAGCAGGAAAAATCTCTATATATAAATTATAGAAGAAAAGGCAGTAATTATGAAGTTGTGATTAGTGATACGATTTATGTATCTACAGACCAGCTTTTTGTTGATTTGAAGATTAGGTACAACCAATTAATGCAAGAGAAGAAGGAAAAAGAAGTAGTAGAAGATATAAGATGCATTTTTTCTAATGTGTTTGTGTATAGTTGTAGATTGTCTAGTGGCTATATGAATAAAGTATATGAAATTATTAAGTATGGTTTTTCAAAGGGAATGCAGTGTGATTATTTAGATAATGGAAAATTCATAAGTGAGATGAATGAAGATGATATATTTCCGTTTGAGAAAGTAAATGGCAAATTACCGATATATTGTCAGAATATGCAACAGGTCTTATTTGGTGTGCATAGAAAGATATTTATAAATTTTGACAAACGTAGGCAATCTTTTGATATTACAAGATTCAGTTTCTATAATACAAAGAAAATTGTTAATGAGGTTATAGAAGCGTTAAGAAGGAAGAAAAAAAGAGAAAATTATGAGTTGAGTTATATAGAAGGAATGGAAGATTTTATTTTATTAGATGAAATATTGGGGATATCTCTGACCAATATTATTTATTGGAAAACCAAAGAAATTAAGAAAAGAGAAGTACAGGATAATATAATTGAAATAATACCATATCTTGCAAAGTGCAATTCCTTGATTGGAAGAAATTTGGTAACACAAGTGCTTTTGGATTGTTTAAAAGTTGTAGATTATAATGTGGATATTGTCCGTGAGGTTGGAAAAATCCTTGAAAGAGAAATTAAAAGATGGAATGAATACTATGAGGAAGTAGAAGCAGTAAATCTATGCACTATTTTTAATTATTTGCTAGGATGTCCTAAAAGTAATCTTGTAAAAGTATGTATAGACATAGAAAGCGAGAATAAATGGGATGAATATATGTATATGGATGAAATTATAAAAGATGATGAAATGATGGAAAATAAGAAAGTGCGCATTCCCGTAGGGGATATGGATAATAGAACTTGGTATGCGTATATACATAGAACGATTTTTGAAGCAATTTGGAATTGATAGTAGATAATACAATATGCAGATAAATAGATACAATATATGGTAGAGGACATGAAAACGATTTTATGTCCTCTAATTTTTTGATGAAATGCAGGGAGTATAATAAAGATATCACAAAGAAAGGAGATACAAAACGAGAAAAAGAAGAACAAAATAGAAGAAGGAGAAAAAATGGATAAAGAAAAACTGAATAAGGAAGTAATCAATCCGATTGTAATTGAGGTGATTCAAGGTTATGCAAAGTGCGAGAGGTCAGATGGTAAAATCGAAAGGATACCTGTTTATGACCAAAACCTTATCGGGATGCATATACCAAATACCCTCAAAAATCCGGAGGAATTTTTGAGGGATTTGGAAAGACAACGGTACATTCAATCTATGAGTCATGAATTGGTAACTAATCGTGGAAGTTCTGAATATATGGAAGATGTACCAATAGTTCCGAAAGCGGCAACAGGTCTTGATATCGTACGCCCTGCAAAGTCAGAAGAATCTAAAGTTTCGGATTGGGCAAATTTTTGTGTTATTCCTAAAATCCGGTATATCTATATTAACCGGATTGGAGAGCAGAATCGTGAACGGGAGGAAATTTTAGCAGAGATTGTCTTTAATGGTGTTCAAAAAGAAATATTTTATATAAAGACTAAAGATATATCAAATTTGTGTAAAATTATCAAAAAACGATTTGCGATTGCATGTATAGATTTTGAAACAAAGAATGTTGAGAAGTGGATTGAACGGGATTTCCGGGAGGCAGTGAGACAGTGCCGTATAGTTTGCCGATATTATGAGCAAGGGTGGCAAATGATTTGTGGCGAGATGGTTTATGCCAATAAGAGTGCAAAGTGTTTTAAAGATGTTGAATATACGATGAGTGCTAATTTGCCGCTGGTAAATTGTAGTACAGAATATATCGGGAAATCATTACTTATTGCGTTTGACTTATATCAGAATAGGGCAAGCATGGCAACAATGATAATGTACTCGCTTCTTGGAGTAATGTATCGTCCTTTTAAGGAGGCAGGATATCCACCCAAATTTTTACTGTTTTTGTATGGAAAAACAGGTAGCATGAAGACCACAATTGCGAAAATTTTATATTCACAGCTTGGAGATGACAAAGTACGTGATAATCCTAGACGAATTGATTCAGATACGATAGTTTCTTTTGAACGTGCGGTGATTGAGTCAGGATATGATACAGTGACATTGATTGATGATTATAATCCGGCAAAAAGTAGAAAGAAAAAGGAGGAAATGACAAACAAACTTGAATCAATCATTCGATTGGTTGGAGATGCGAGTTCTAAGAGCCGGAGCAATATTAAATTAGAGGATTGCCGGGGCGAGGGCGTACAGGGAACAGTTGTCTTAACAGGCGAATTGAGAGGAAAAGGATTATCGTCAAATTTGCGTTGTTTATATTGCAAAATGACACGCGAAATGGTGGGTATTGAAACAGTTTCATGGTTTCAAGGAAATCCTCATATCTATACAACAATTATACACGAATTTGCTAAATATGTGAGTGAGAATTGGATATTGAAAGTCACTCATATTAGAAATTCTTTCCCGGGTATGCGAACAAAGATAAATGAAATATTATCCGAACGGAGATTGGTTGACGCAGTTGTTACATTAGTTATAGTATATCATTTTATGTACGATTTTTTAGTAAATTATTGCAAAGTTAAAGAGGATGAGGTGATGAAAGTAGTAGGGAATGTTGAGCAGGACATTATAAGCAATGCGCAGATGAGTCAAGCGATATCGTCAGAGGACAGTCCATCTGTATTGTTTATTAAGACAATTAATGACTTAATGCGTGTGGGAACGATTGTTCTTGGCACAGGTAAAATAGCAATGCATGATATCGACAAATTTGACGGATTCGATGATATGGACTATTTTTATTTTAATCCGGAGATGGTCTTTAAAAAGGTACGCAGTTTCTTGATGGCAAGCAATATTGATTTGGCGATGGATTTGAAAGAGATGTTGATTGCGTTATATGATGACGGTATTTTAAAGACAGCACCTAACGGCAAAGGCAAACGGACATACTGTGTTAGGCTTGGTGTCGGTGATGGCAAGAAACAGAACTTTTTAAAGATTAGTAAGGTAATGTTCCGCAAGGTTTTAGAAGATTCGATGGATACTGTTTGGTAAAGGAAACTATGCGTAAGACTACTGAATCACAGCTAGAGTTAAAGCATCGAATGCTAATATCTACCGCGGATTTACAGGAATTATTAAGTTGTGGAAGGTCTACCACGGTTAAGATAGGCACAGAAGCGGGAGCAAAGGTACAGATAGGCAAGCGTGTTCTGTGGAATCGGGAAAAGATACAAAAATATTTGAACGAAAGGAGTTAATGAACAAAACGCCTGCTTATGCAGGCGTTTTGAATTTCAGGAAGGAGAAGACATGGCAAAGGATTTAAAAGGCAAAGAATTACCAGCAGGCATTAGACAGAGGAAGAATGGGAAGTATGAGGGGCGTGTACAGTACGAAAATGAAAGGTATTCAGTATATGCTGATAGTCTTCCGGAATTGAAAACTAAAATGACAGAGTTGCGGTACAGACTTGAACATGGAGGTTTTGTGGCAAAGAACAGAATGACTGTAAAAGAATGGTTTGAAACATGGATGGAGGAATATAAAAAGAACCAAGTAAAGGTAGGAACAATCATAGCTTATACGAATTATTATAATTTTTACGTTGATAAATATATCGGTAAAAGGAAAATGGTAGATATACGGGGCGAACATATACAGCGTGTATACAACGGGATGTTAAGAGATGGACTTGCAGTATCCACTATAAAGATTATTTCTGCCGTTTTAAATGGTTGTTTCAAACAGGCGGTAAAAAATGGTATCATAGAAAGAAATCCTGTTATCTTAGCTACTATACCGCGTCAAAGCGAGACAAAAGC
Source organism: Parablautia intestinalis (assembly GCA_003612395.1). GTDB lineage: Bacteria > Bacillota > Clostridia > Lachnospirales > Lachnospiraceae > Suilimivivens > Suilimivivens intestinalis. The sequence continues at coordinate 95,216 of RAYQ01000014.1, read as the reverse complement.
GCGCAGAGTTTTCTCTGTACAAGAGCAGGAAACATTTATGAAATATGCGGAAGAAAGTTATCTATATAATTTATTTGCGCTTGCAATCAGAACAGGTATGAGAAGCGGCGAAATTAGGGGATTGAAGTTTTCTGATATCGATAGAAAAAATGGCGTAATTCATATTGTGCGTACATTGAAATATGAGGGTGGGAATCAGGGCTTTTTTGAGGACACACCAAAGACTAAGACTTCAAAAAGAGATATTCCGCTTACGCAGGATATGATTGACATTATAGAAAATCAGTCAAAAAGGAATAGCCAAGAAGTTATATTTATAAATGCCTATATCTTTCGGATGGATGATGACCGACCGATTAGCAGAGAGAGATTACAGGCTGAAATCAATCGTATTCTGAAAAAGATACATGGTGCAGGAATAGAGTTTGAGTATTTTACACCACATTGTTTTAGACACACCTTTGCAACAAGAGCGATTGAGAATGGTATGAAACCGCAGACGCTTAAAGCTATTTTAGGACATAGCACACTTGCAATGACGATGGATTTATATTCACATGTATTGCCGACAACAAAAGCGGAAGAAATGGAACTTATAGCAAATGCTTTTTGATGGGTATACCCCATTTGTACCCCGTACAAGATAAAGAATGATGTATCAAGACAAATGATAAGTGCTATGGCTGTTACGATAATAACAGTACATAGCACTTGATAAAATATGATAAAAGTTGCATATTTAAAGTTTTGTTTTAGGTGAGGAAGGTCTCGAACTCACCATGATGACCGCCGGGGGTCCTGAACTTACAGGATTTCCGGCGTTTTTTAGTATAGCATGAAAGACGGAAATGTCAAGTCGCGATGCCAGACCGTTTTCGGGGCATTTTTGGGGAATGAACGGTCTTGCGGAAGTTTGTCGTGCATGATACAGTATTTAATATAGATGCGGGGGCACCTGACATAAAGAGATTAAGTAGTTGTTCGTTAAATTGGATAAACGGTAATTGTAATGTGAAAGGAAAGGATTTCGGATGGGGTTATATCGTATTATGCTGGTAGATGACGAGGAGGAAGTCCGCAAAGCCATCATTCATAAAATGAATTGGGAACAGCTTGGGTTTGTTATGGTGGGGGATGCCGAAAACGGACAGGACGCTTTGGAAAAACTGGAACAGATGGAGCCGGATGTTGTTATGACGGATATCCGCATGCCTTATATGGACGGGCTGACGCTTACCGGGAAGATACGCGAAAAATATCCGTCTGTTAAAATACTTATTTTTTCAGGGTATGATGATTTTGAATATGCCCAGAGGGCAATCAAGCTGAATGCGGCTGAGTATATTTTAAAACCGGTCAACGGTGAAGAGCTGGCCGCCATTTTAAGACGGATAAAAAAGAACCTGGATGAGGAGATAGAGCAGCGCCGGAACATTAATATGCTGCAGGAACGGTATTTAAGCAGTCTGCCAATTTTGCGGGAATTATATTTAAACGATTTGGTGCGAATGAGCGCGGATGTAGGGACTATCGCACCAAAACTGCGTGAATACGGGATAAACATTCTGGATGCCCGTAAGTGGCTGACAGCGATGATCCATGTGGAACAGGAGGAAAAAGCAGAAAATCAGGTATTTTCCGAACACCAGGAACTGATTCCCATTTCTGTGCGGGATTTTGTGGAGGACTATTTACGAATGCACTACCGTTTTGTCACTTTTAATTCTGCAGATGGAATTACCGTAATTATAGCAGTGGACGAGAGCAATACACAGACAGGACTTATGAACCTTTTAAGCGATGTCTGTAAAGAAAGCAGGCGGCTTTTGGGGGTGTCGATTACTATTGGTGTAGGCCGAAGCTGCGATACGCTGCAGGAAATTGGGCGTTCTTACCGAACCTGTGTGGATGCCTTAGGCTACCGGGCAATTGTAGGGGGCGGTAAAGTAATTTATATCAACGATATGGAGCCGGTGAGCCGCGGGAAACTGCAGCTGGATGATAAAGGGGAAGCCGAGCTTACTGCAGCAATTAAATTTGGGCCGGAGGAACTGATTGAGAGTGTTATCCGGAATCTGGCAATAAAGATGGATGATGCAAAAGTTCATGCCAGACAATACCAGGTCTATATGCTGTCCATTGTCAACAGCATGATCCGCCTGATGCAGCAGTATGACTTGAACATAAGCGAAATGTTTGACTCCGGGGAGCAGTATACGGATATGCTGGATGGACTTTACTGCCGGGAAGAGTTTGCGGAGCGGCTTATACCGGTGGCCCGCCGCATGAACGAAGCTTTGAACCGGGAGAGAGACAATACGACCAAACAGGTAATCAGGCAGGCAAAGGAATACATCAGGGAAAATTACGCAAATCCTGAGTTGTCAGTGGAAATGCTGTGCCGCTATCTCCACATGAGCCCCGCCTATTTTTCCACGGTATTTAAAAAAGAAACAGGACAGAGCTATGTAAATTATCTGACAGAGGTGCGCCTTAATAAAGCGGTGGAGCTGCTAAGCGAAACGGATGACAAAACATATATGATTGCTCAGAAGGTGGGTTATCAGGAGCAGAATTATTTCAGTTATGTATTTAAAAAGCAATATGGCGTCTCACCGACAAAATACAGGGGGCCTAAAGGGAATGGTTAAAGGAATAAAGGCGGCTCATTTGGAAAAAATCAGCATCCGGTATACTATTTTTATTTACTTTACGATCAGTGCGCTGGCAGCAATGCTTTTAAGCGGAATTGCACTTTATGTACAGCTGTCCCGTCAGTTTGTAACTGCGATGCAGAAGGAAAGTCAGGCGGTATTAGGGCAGGTGAGTCAATCGGTGGATTCGTATCTGCGCACGATTATGAAGCTTTCGGACAGCCTGTATTACGACATTATAAAAAATGCTGATTTATCCGCAGAAACAATAAACAGCAGCATTACACTTCTTTATGATAATAATAAAGACAGTATTGCCAATATTGCTCTTTTGTCAAAAGAGGGGGAACTGTTAGAAGCGGTTCCGGCAGCGCGTTTAAAGACGGGGATGGATGTAACAAAGGAGGAATGGTTTGAGAATACGCTGGCCAGAACGGACAATCTGCACTTTAGCACGCCCCATGTACAGTATATTTTCGACAATAACGAAAACCAATACCGCTGGGTTATTACCCTGACACGGGCGGTGGAGATTACCTACGGTACATCCACGGAGCAGGGAATACTGCTGATGGATATCCGTTACAGCAGCCTGCAGCAGATTTTAGAGAATATTGTACTTGGGAATGAAGGCTATCTTTATATGGTTAACGGCAGTGGAGAGCTGATTTACCACCCCAAAATGCAGCTGATAGAAACGGGATGGTTATCGGAAAACATTGCTGCGGCCACAGAGTACCGGGATGGAAGCTACCGGGAAGAATATGAAGGGGAAATGCGTAACATCAATGTAAAATTTGTAGGTTATACAGGGTGGAAACTTCTGAGCGTTACGCCGGAGAAGGGTTTATCATTAAGTAATCTGAAGATGAGGCTTTTTGTTACGTTTGTTGTGGCATCCTTTTTACTGGCTCTGATTTTGATTAATGCATTCATCTCATCCCGCATTACGGATCCGATTCAGGAACTGGAAAAGTCGGTAAACGCTATCGAGGCAGGAGAACTGGATACGGAAGTCTATACTGGCGGAACCTATGAAATCCAGCACCTTGGGCGATCCATAGGGGATATGGCAAAGCGCATTAAGACATTGATGCAGGATATTGTAACAGAGCATGAATCAAAAAGAAAAAGTGAATTTGACACTCTGCAGTCCCAGATTAATCCGCATTTTTTGTATAATACCCTGGATATTATCGTGTGGATGATTGAGAACGAACAAAAGCAGGAAGCCGTGAAAGTGGTTACAGCCCTTGCGCGCTTTTTCCGTATCAGCCTCAGTAAGGGAAAAAGCATTATTCCGGTACGCGATGAACTGGAACATGTGCGCAATTATCTGATGATTCAGCAGATGAGGTTTAAAAATAAATTTACCTACGAGATTGAGGCGGGGGAGGATGTGATGGAGCTTGCCTGCCTGAAACTGCTTTTACAGCCCCTGGTGGAAAACGCCATTTATCACGGTATGGAATTCATGGATGGAGACGGCGAAATCCGGATACGGGCATTTCGGGAAGAAGACAGCCTTTGGTTTGAAATCAGCGACAACGGCCTTGGAATGACCGGGGAACAGGTAGAAGGACTGCTCAGTGAAAAGCCGCAGGTGCGTTCAGGGAGAGGTTCCGGTATTGGCGTGAAAAACGTAAATGAAAGGATCGAACTATATTTTGGAAAACCTTACGGACTTATAATAGAATCGGAACCGGATGAAGGGACAGTTATCCGAATTCACCTGCCGGTAAAAATGTATGCGGAAGCCATGGAAAAGGAGTAAAAGTAAGGGAATGATAGGGAAAAAGGGGAAGTTGCTGCTTTTTTGTTATATGATATTTCTGGTGGTTTTATTTCTGATGTGCTCAACGGATTTGATTATACGGGAGCCGGAACAGGAGGTTTATCAGATAGCCGTGATTATTGAGGATGCCAGTGATAACAATTACAGTAATTTTCGAAAAGGCATGGATCAGGCAGCAGTGGAGCTTAATGCCGATGTCCGTTTTATCACATTGTATGAAAAGCTGGAGCCGGATCAACAGATAGAATTTATTATGCGTGAGCAGCAGGATGGGGCCGATGCGCTAATCGTGGCGCCGGTTGACGAACAGAAGCTTTTTGACGCATTGTCCCAAAAGCAAATAACGGTTCCCACGGTGCTTTTGGGATCCGGACTGGCAGGAGAAGAAATTATTGGATCAATCTCATCAGATTATAAGAAGATGGGACAGGAGCTTACCTCTCAGATGCTTCGGCAAATGCCGCAGGATGCCGAGGTTATCATTTTGTCAGAGCAAAAAAAGCGCAGTATGGCAGGAGAAGATTTCCGCCTGGGGATCACGCAGGAGCTGGGCAGGAACGGGTGCGCCTATCAGACGATCTATTGCAGTGAAAACATATATTTAAAGGAGAGCCTCCAAAAAGCAATGGATTCAGGCAAAAGGCACATTGTTATTTTGACGGAAAGTCCGGAAATCCTTACACAGACGGCAGCAGCCGCAGCGGAGGATTCCAATTTTATGGAAAGTATCTGCGGGATTTACGGGAGGGGGAGCACTACTGCAATTTTGAATTATCTGGACCGGGGATTCATCACGGGGACTTGTGCAGTCGATGAATTTGGCATGGGTTACTACAGTGTCTGTATGGCGGTCAAAGAGCTGGAAGGATTAGAGGGAGGAAAAGCCCTGAGGATGGATTATCAATATATAGAAAAGGAGGACCTGAGGAAGAAAGAATATGAAAAGATGCTGTTTCCAATTGAATAAAGTGCAGGCAGCGACAAAACCTGTAATCTGACAAGGCTGCCCGGATTATTGCTTACGGAAATAAAGGGGAATAAGGGGGAATCAAAAGAATGGGAAAAAGAATATTCCTTATGCTGGCTGCGGTGTGCGTGCTGCTGACATCATGCGGACACAATCAGAAAGATGAGCAGAAGACGTCCATTCGCATAGGTATCAGTCTGTACCGCGGAGACGATACCTTTATCAATAATATCCGCAGTGAAATTGAGGATAAGGCAAAAGAATATGAGAGGGAAAACGGGATTAAGGTGACACTGGACATTCAGGATGCTAAGGGAAGCCAGAATACACAAAACAACCAGGTTGAACGGTTTATTTCCCTGGGATGCGATGTGATATGCGTTAATCCGGTAGACCGGATGGAAGCATCAGGGATGATTGAGAAGGCTATGGCGGCAAAGGTGCCGGTGGTCTTTTTCAACCGTCAGCCGGTGGAAGAAGATATGAACCGGTGGGAAAATCTTTATTATATTGGCGTGGATGCAAAGGAAACAGCCATTTTGCAGGGGCAGATGGTAGTGGATATGTACCGGGAAAAACCGGAGGCGGTAGATTTAAACGGTGATGGCGTGGTTAATTATGTGTTGCTTGAGGGGGAGAGCAGTCATCAGGATTCGCTAATCCGGACGGAATGGTCCATACGGAGCCTTAAAGATGGGGAAGTGCCTATCGAAAAGATTACCGGAGGAATTGCAAACTGGGAGCGGAGCCAGGCTTCAGCTCTTATGGAGCAGTGGCTTATACAGTATCCTGATACGATAGAGCTGGTAATCAGTAATAATGATGATATGGCATTAGGAGCCATTGAGGCTTTAGAACGTGCGGAAATTACCGATGTGAATGTGATCGGAATTGACGGAACAACACCGGGACTGGAAGCAGTAAAAAGCGGTAAAATGCTGGGGACGGTTTCTTCCAATAAGGAGATTTATGCGAGCGCAATATTGGAATTAGCGGCAGGATGTGCGCTGGGAAAAGAAACGCCAAAAGAGTATCCGCTTGTGGACGGGACCTATTACTGGACGCCCCAGGAAATTATTGTTTTGGAAGATTCAGACAAATAATCAAAGAAAAATTATAACTATTCAAAGAAAATCTTATAGAATATTTACAGATAATCTTTTATAATTAGCCTGTCAATAGCCACTATACATAACCAAATGTGTATAAAATGGCTGAAGCAAAATAATTTGCTCAGAAATGAGCGGAAAGACGGGAGGAATTAAAAGTATGAAATTAACAAAAAAATTGACCGCAATGGCAATGGCAGTCCTTATGGCAGCTTCTCTGATGGCATGCGGCGGCAAAGATGCTGCTGAGCCGGCAACAAACGAGGCTGAGACCCAGGAGACACAGGATGCAGCAACAGATGATGCAGCAGCTGATACAACCGGCACAGAAGACGCAGCTGAAGATGCGGCAGAGGATGCAGCAGATCAGGTATCTGACGAAGTGGCAGCAGGTGGAAACATTGGTGTGTGTATTTACAAGTTTGATGACGCATTCATGACAACATACCGTAATGCGCTTCAGGAAATCTTAGAGGGCAAAGGCTATACAGTAACCGTTATGGATGGCAAGAATGACCAGGCTGAGCAGAACAATCAGATTAACAACTTTATTGCACAGGAAGTTGACGCTCTGATTATCAACCCGGTTATGACATCTGCAGCAGATCAGATTATCGCAACTGTGAAAGATGCAGATATCCCTACCGTATTAATTAACCGTGAGCCTACAGCAGAGCAGATGGCTGCATATGACAAGCTGGTTTATGTCGGATGTGACGCACGTCAGTCTGGTACCATGCAGGGCGAGCTGATTCTTGATACTCCTAATAAGGGTGATATCAATGGCGATGGCAAGATTTCCTACATTATGATTCAGGGCGACCCTGAGAACATTGATGCACAGTATCGTACAGAGTACTCTGTAAAGGCACTTACAGATGCAGGCATGGAAGTGGAAGAACTTGACTTACAGCGTGGTGACTGGGATCGTAACAAGGGCCAGGAAATCGCACAGAACGACCTTGCAAAATTTGGTGATGAAATCGAAGTTGTTTTCTGTAACAATGACGATATGGCAATCGGCGCACTGCAGGCAATTCAGGCAGCAGGTCGTACTGTAAATGAAGATATTTATCTGGTAGGCGTAGATGCACTTGACGCAGCGCTCAACGAAGTAGTAAACGGTAATATGACCGGTACCGTTCTTAATGATGCAAACGGTCAGGCAGCAGGCGCTGTAGAGGCTATGGAAGCTCTTTTAGGCGGAAAGACTTATGCAGAAGGCGAACAGTCCATTTATGTTGACTATGTAAAGGTTACTCCGGATAATGCTGCTGATTTTCAGTAATAGAATGTAAAGTTCAGATAATCTGAAAAGTAAACAGCCGGGAAGTGCATGTACTTTAATGTACGCACTTCCCGCTTTATGATATGAGAGTTGGTAATGAGAAGGTATACGGAGCCTGCGATATATGGCAACAGGCTTTGTCTGTTGTTTCGCTCGTCTCCTCAGCGCAAAGCGCTTCGGAATGGAGGAAAAAATGAATGGAGGGAGGCAGTAAAGTGTCAGAGTATCGTTTGGAAATGCATGATGTTGTAAAGACATTCCCAGGGGTTAAGGCATTAGACGGTGCACAGCTCAAATTAAGGCCCGGTACGGTTCACGCCCTTATGGGCGAAAACGGCGCCGGTAAATCGACCCTGATGAAATGCATGTTTGGTATTTATCACATGGATGAAGGGGAAGTGCTTTACGAAGGAGAGAAAGTACAGATTAAGGGGCCGTTAGATGCTTTAAACAGAGGCATCGCCATGGTTCACCAGGAGCTTCAGCCGATTCCGGAAAGAAGCATTGGCGAGAATATTTATGTGGGACGATATCCCACAAAGAAGGCAGGACCGCTGACGTTGATAGACCATGAGAAAATGTATGAGGATGCGGCAAAGGTGCTTGAGGAGGTTCATTTAAACTTTGAGCCCAAAGCGAAGCTGGGAAGCCTTTCCGTATCGCAAATGCAGCTTGTGGAGATTGCAAAGGCTGTATCCGCCGACTGTAAGGTGCTGATTTTGGATGAGCCTACTTCTTCCCTGACAGCCGCGGAAGTGGAAGCACTGTTTACGATTATAGGAGAGCTTCGGGAAAAGGGAGTTTCCATTGTATATATCAGCCACAAGATGGATGAGATACTGCGTATCAGCGATGAAGTCACGATCATGCGTGACGGACAGTACATAGGAACATGGGCATCAAAGGATTTGACCACAGATTTTATCATTACGAAGATGGTAGGACGGGCGCTTTCGGAATTGTACCCTGCCCGTGGGAACACGCCGGGGGAAGTGGTGTTTGAGGTGGAAGATTTCACATCCATCAATCCCAAAAGTTTCCGCCATGTATCTTTCCAACTGAAAAAAGGGGAGATCTTAGGGGTTGCAGGTCTGGTAGGAGCACAGAGAACGGAGCTGATGGAAGGATTATTCGGACTTCGGGCCCATACGGCAGGCAGGATAAAGTATAAAGGAAAAGAATTAAAGGTTAACCAGCCCAGGGATGCAATCAACAACAAGATTGCCATGCTCACGGAGGATCGCAGGGCCACAGGCATTCTGGGCGTGCTTTCCATAGCGGATAATGTGTCTATTGCTTCTCTTGACCAATATTTGATTGGCGGCGTGATGTTAGATGATGCGAAGATTGAAAATCTGGTTCAGGAAAATGTTGCAAAGCTGTCAATCAAGACACCATCTTCCAAAACACAAATTCAGTCTCTTTCGGGAGGCAATCAGCAGAAGGTGCTGATTAGCCGCTGGCTGGCTAACAATCCGGATATTTTTATCATGGATGAACCGACCCGTGGTATTGATGTAGGGGCAAAATACGAGATTTACTGTATTATTGCGGAGATGGCAAAACAGGGTAAAAGTATTATCATGATTTCTTCTGAAATGAGCGAGCTGATTGGTATGTCAGACCGTATTATGGTCATGTGTGACGGCCGTGTCACCGGAATTATTGACGGAAAAGAAGCAAATCAGGAAAATATTATGACGTTGGCAACCCAGTTTGAATAAGGAGGGAGAATACTATCATGCAAAAATCTTTTGATGTAAAAAAATTCATGTCCAATAATGCTATCATTTTGTTGATTTTGCTGCTGTCTGCTTTGACCGGGTTTACCACGAAGAATTTCATAACCTGGACAAATTTCGGCAATCTGGTAGTAAATGTATCACCGCGTTTTATCATTGCCTGCGGCGTATCAGGATGTCTGATTACCAAAGGCACAGACCTTTCAGCAGGACGTGCGGTAGGTCTGGCAGCCTGTCTGTCTGCTATGATGCTGCAAAGCATTGACTATGCAGCGCGTATGTTTCCGTGGATGCCGGATATTCCATGGCCGATAGCGCTTCTTATCACTATGGTGATTATGGGAGCTTTCGGTGCCATTAACGGCGTTGTGATTTCCATCCTTAAGGTTCCGCCTTTCATTGCAACATTAGGTATGCAGACAATCATCTATGGTCTTTGCTCCCTGATCACCAACAACCAGCCTATGGGCGGATACAAAAAGAGCTACCTGACCATCGCAAGCGGTTCCATAGGACCGATTCCCTATCTGATGATTTTTGCTGCAGTTGTGGGAGCATACTTCTGGTTTTTGTATAACAAGACACGGCATGGCAAATATATGTATGCAATTGGCGGTAATGAAAATGCGGCGCAGGTTGCCGGCGTAAATGTGCAGGCTTCCCTTATCCGGATTTATATTCTGGCAGGCTGCATGTATGCACTGGCAGGCTTCCTGGTAGGGGCAAAGGCAGGCGGCGCTTCAACAGCAACCGGTATGGGGTATGAGCTGGAAGCTATTGCAGCATGTACCATCGGCGGTGTATCTGCAAACGGTGGTGTAGGTAAAGTCGGCGGTATTTTAATTGGCGTACTGGTATTTGAAATTTTGAAGATATGTCTCCAGTTCCTGCGTGTGGACCCGGCATATACATATATTGCACAAGGCCTTGTAATTGTAATTGCGGTTGCTCTTGACCTTAGAAAATATCTGCAGAAGAAATAGGATTTGTACTGCGCCAAAGCGGCAACACGGGGTTAGGCTGAAAAATTGTACCGGAAGGGGATAAAACACTATGGATGAAATGCAAAAGGATTCTCAGCAGGAAATGAGTGATAAAACTGCAAAGGAAAATAAAGAAAAAGATGAAAAATCATCCTCCGGCAGTGTTTTTGAGGGGCTTTATGACAGACTGCCCGATATTTCCGTGCGATCGGTGGACAGATTTATTATACTCTGTGTCATTGCGCTGATTGTGGTGATCCTGGTGGGTGTGCTGAGGGCAAATCATGTTTTGTGAGGATGCCCGCTCGTCAAAAGTGCAAAAAGCAAAACAGGCCGGTATTAGCAGGATGCTTGTGATGCAGAAAGACAATTGGGGAAGTTTCATATAAATTATTAAAAGAAAATAAAAGACTGCTGGAAAAAGTATCTTTTCCGGCGGTTTTTTATCATTATTTTACCCATTAAAGGGCCAAACAGGAGGGAACAGATGTATCAGGAACAAAAAATATGGATCGGAAAGTCAGATGACGAGAAAATATATATTTATCCTAAAATGGCAAACCGACATGGCATGATTGCGGGCGCCACAGGAACCGGAAAGACCATCACTTTAAAGGTACTGGCGGAATCTTTCAGCGACTGCGGAGTACCTGTTTTTCTGGCGGATGTAAAGGGAGATCTGGCCGGAATGTGCAGGGAGGAACTGGATAACGAAAATGTTGAGAAACGCATAGATGCCATGGGGCTTATGGAAGAGGGGTTCTGCTTTCGGCCGTATCCTACGACTTTTTGGGATATTTACGGAGAAAAAGGGCTTCCTTTACGGACTACTATTTCTGAAATGGGCCCTTTGCTGCTTGGCAGAATCCTGGAGCTAAATGAGACGCAGTCTGATATTCTTACAATTATATTTAAAATAGCAGATGAGGAACAGCTCCTTTTATTAGACACGAAAGATCTGCGCTCCATGATACAGCATGTAAGTGAAAATGCCAAAGAGTATGGAGAAAAGTATGGCAATCTTCCAAAGCAGAGCCTGGGAGCGATTATGAGGTCTGTGGTGGCCCTGGAGGTGGCAGGCGGAGAGGATTTCTTTGGGGAGCCGGCTTTAAGTATTGCTGACTGGATGTGCACGGACTGTGACGGAAAGGGGATAATCCAGATTCTGGATTGTCAGAAGCTGATTGGCAGTCCGCTTATGTACTCAACTTTTATGCTGTGGATGATGTCGGAGCTTTTTGAAACGCTGCCGGAGGCGGGAGACAGGGGAAAGCCGAAAATGGTGTTTTTCTTTGACGAAGCGCACCTTTTGTTTGACTCTGCGCCAAAATCACTGCTAATGAAAATCGAGCAGGTGGTTAAGCTTATTCGTTCCAAGGGAGTAGGAATTTATTTTATTACGCAAAATCCCAGGGATATTCCGGATGGCATATTAGGACAGCTTGGGAATAAAATACAGCATGCCCTCCATGCTTATACGCCGGCAGAACAAAAGGGTGCCCGTGCGGCGGCCGGAGCATTCAGAGAGAACCCACAGCTTGATACCTATGAGGCGCTTACCCGGCTTGGAATCGGAGAAGCCCTTATTTCTGTGTTGGATGAGAAGGGTGTACCAACTGTTGTAAAAAGATGTAATATTTTGCCTCCCCAGAGCCAGATGGGCCCGATAGAGGATGTGGTAAGGGAGGGCCAGGTGAAAGGGAGCCTTCTTTACAGTAAATATTTTCAGATGATAGACAGAGAATCCGCTTACGAGATTTTAGAAAAAAGAGTGCTGGAGAGGGAAGCAGATGAAAAAAGAGCGGCCGAAGAAGCGGAAGCAGTAAAGCAAAGACGTAAGGAAGAAGCGGCAATACAAAGGCAACAGGAAAAGGAGAAGGCGGCAGCGGAAAGGCAAAGATTAAAAGAGGAGGAAGCGGCAAGAAAAGCCCGGGAAAAAGAGACGACAGCTCAAAATAAGAGGATTAAAAGAACAGTGGGACAGGCAGCAAGCAGCGCGGCCGGCACCATTGGCAGAGAAGTGGGCAACAGCGTAGGCAAATCCTTAGGAGGCAGCTTTGGAAAAAAGGTTGGCGGGAATGTAGGAGCTTCCCTGGGCAGAGGCATACTGCGCACTTTGTTTAAGCTGTAATTGCTGCTTGCAATTTATAAAATCGTATGCTATTATCATAACCGGACAGTATCCAAAGGAACTGTACCAGCGCATGCGATATTTAGAAACACAGGCTTTTATATACACAAGAATGGCTGTACTTTCAGACGGCACATTTTTATAAAAGTTTTAGATTATGTGTCTGGACAGTACTTTGTCCGGACTTTTTTACTTTATAGGAAACTGCGCCTTTAGGTGCGTGTGTTCACGAGTTTGCGAAGCAAATCTCGCAAGAGTGCAAAGCACTCTTTTTTATAAATAAGCTGTCTCGCGAAGCGTGGCAGCGTTTTATGCGCAGGGGCACACAGATGAAATTGTTGCTTACGCAGTGTGCGCCCTACTTAATTAAATGAGCTGGCTGGCGAAGCATAATAAGAAAGGAGTATGGCTATCAAAATGGAAATTACAGGGAAAATTGATGAAGTCAGAAAACAGGTAAAAGAATGGAGGCGGCAGGGCCTTAGCATTGGTCTGGTGCCGACTATGGGCTATCTTCATGAGGGGCATAAGAGCCTGATTGACAGAGCGGCAGCAGAAAATGACAGGGTGGTAGTCAGCGATTTTGTTAATCCTATTCAATTTGGTGTAAATGAGGACCTGGCCACTTACCCGAGAGACATCGAAGCGGATAAAAAGCTTTGCAGTCAGGCAGGAGCAGATTTGATTTTCCATCCGCAGCCGGAAGAAATGTATGCGCCGGATTTTTCCACTTATGTGGAAATGCAGAAGGTCAGCGAGAGATTATGCGGAAAGACCAGGCCCACTCATTTCCGCGGAGTCTGTACAGTGGTGTGCAAGCTGTTTCATATTGTGATGCCGGACAGAGCCTATTTCGGGCAGAAGGATGCACAGCAGCTGGCGGTTATCCGGCGGATGGTCCGTGACCTGGATATGGATATTCAGATCGTAGGATGCCCTATTATACGGGAAGAAGACGGCCTTGCAAAAAGCTCAAGAAATACTTATTTAAATTCCGAAGAAAGAAAGGCGGCGCTGGTGCTTTCCAAAGCTGTTTTTTGCGGCGAGGATTTGATGAAAAAAGGTGAGCGGGATGCGAATACGATTTTAACGGCAATGCGGAATCTGATAGAAGGCGAGCCGCTGGCTAAAATCGATTATGTGGAGATGGTGGATGCGGACAGGATAGAACCCCTTACAAAGGCGGAGGGGAGAGTTCTTACGGCACTGGCAGTTTACATAGGAAATACCCGTTTAATTGATAATTTTATAATGGAAGTGTAAAGAGGAAAAGCGTTTTTAAGATTGTGAAAGTAAGGGGACAGATATGATTTTGGAAATGTTAAAGAGTAAAATTCACCGGGCCACTGTGACCCAGGCAGAATTAAATTATGTGGGAAGTATTACCATTGACGAAAAATTAATGGAAGCAGCAGAAATATTTGAGTACGAAAAGGTACAGATTGCAGATGTGGATAATGGGGCAAGATTTGAGACCTATGCGATTGCAGGTAAGGCGGGAAGCGGAACAATCTGCTTAAACGGTGCGGCAGCCCGTATGGTTTCTACGGGTGATAAGATTATCATTATGTGCTATGCAGGAATGACAAAGGAGGAACGAAAAGCCAACCCTCCCAGGGTGGTTTTTGTGGATGATCAAAATAAAATTACATCTGTTGCGCGCTATGAAAAGCATGGGATGTTAGGGGACATTTCAGAAGAAATAAATATGAGATAGGGGATAGTGATGGAACAGATAAAAAAAATATGTAACTTCATGTCATCAAATATAGCAATTTTCATTATTATATTTTCCGTAATCGCCTTTTTTTATCCGGTGGGCTTTGCCTGGGCAACCAGGTATACAACATGGTTTTTGGGGGCGGCCATGTTTGGCATGGGGCTGACGATTAAAACGGAGGACTTTAAGGTGGTTTTTACCAGACCGAAGGATTTATGCATCGGATTTTTGCTCCAGTATACTGTTATGCCTGCCACCGCTTTTATGCTGGCAAAAGTATTTGGACTTTCCGCGGATTTGGCATTGGGGGTGATTTTGGTGGGATGCTGCCCGGGAGGTACGGCAAGTAATGTGATTACATATGTGGCAGGAGGAGATGTGCCGCTATCTGTGGGCATGACCATTGTATCTACCATATTGGCGCCTGTATGCACGCCGGTACTGGTTTATTTACTGGCAGGTTCCTGGGTAGAGGTATCACTGATAACAATGATGATGTCGGTGGTAAAGGTGGTGCTGATTCCGGTCCTTTTGGGAATACTGATTTACCGTATATTTCCTAAGCAGATAAATGCCGTCAGAGAGCTGCTTCCGCTGATTTCCGTTATTGCGATTGTGATGATTATTTCAGGAATTGTGGGCAGCAATGCACAGAAGATTTTATCCTGCGGGGCACTGGTTATGGTGGTGGTAGCAATCCATAATGTAGTTGGCCTTTGCCTGGGAACAGGAGCGGCAAAGCTGTTTAAATTAGACGAGAAAAAAGTTACTGCCATAGGAATTGAAGTGGGAATGCAAAACAGCGGACTGGCGATCTCCTTAGCAACGGCTAATTTTGCGGCAAATCCTCTGGCTACACTGCCAGGAGCAATTTTTTCTGTCTGGCACAATATTTCGGGGACACTTTACGCAGGAATAAGGCGAAAATATATAAAATGAATGGAGGAATATATGATGCGTTTGCTTAGCCCGTACGTGAACCGGGGAATGTGGCTGCGGGGCAGCCTGCATATCCACTCAAAATTCAGCAAATGCGGCCTGCACAGTCTGCCAGAGATCGCTTTGGCTTACAGGGATTATGATTTTCTTGCCATAACAGATCATGACAGTGTGACAAGCGCAGGAGAGGCATTTCCGGATAAGGTTCTGTTTCAGGGCTATGAAGTCAGCGGCTCAAGGCATATGCTGCTTATTGAGCCGCCTTTTCGGGAGGAGCTGCCCGACAACTGCTTTTCCTGTGCACATTACAATGATATGGCGGAGAGAACAGCCGCCTGCGGCGGCTTTTCCGTAATCAATCACCCCACGCGTATTTCCGGCCAGGCATGGTCTTTTGAGGAGATCCTGCAGACACCCTCAGTGCAGGGGATGGAAATCTACAGCGGTGATGGGATTCACATTGAAGAGGATATAGGTATACGCCTTTGAGACAGGGTACTTAGCACGGGTAGACGAATCTGGGGAGTTGGAAACGATGATTTCCACCACTGGGGGCAGGAACGGCGCGTCTGGAATGTAGTAAAGGCCCGGGAGCGTACGCGTGATGCTGTTTTGGAGGCGCTGCGCAGTGGAAATTTCTATATATCTACAGGCTATGGATTTGATGCTATTGAGGTGGACGGCTGTGATATTCTGTTCCGGTTAAAGTCAGGTTCGCCCTTGTTTGCGGAAACCTATAAGTACCTTACAATATTTGGAAGGGGCGGAAAAGTCCTGGCGGAAAAGACAGGATATTTTCAGGAGTTTCGTTATCACGTTTCCGGTGATGAGGGATATGTCCGGGCAGAAGTCTATCTGTCCGGAGGATATTGTGGAATTTCCCAGCCAATTTTTGTGGAGTGAGGCGTATCAGGCAGAGCAATGCTGCAGGGAATGCTTAATTTTAGCGACAGTAAGGCAGACGGCAAGACAGTTTGGAATCAGTAAGAGTACGGTACATATGGTAGTAGTAGCAAAATAGAACGGTTTGTGTGGAGCGTAAAGTAATAGAAGTACCGGGTTAATCTTTCGCTTCAAAGAAGCTCCCTTGCCTTTCGGACAAGGTACAAAGGCAGATTAGCAATATTTTTTTGAAAGACGGGGCGGATCTATCATCCCCGCCTTTTACTTTAACAGGAATTACTTAAGTGCCATATTGCAGTACAAAATCAATTTTACTGCTTTTGTTAGAAAAATAGCGGGGACCGATTACAAATTGTCCCTGAAGCTGCGATCCTTTGAACTGATAGTCAGCTATCAAAAGAATGGAGCCGGTATCAAATAAAAAGAGTTTAAATTGCTCCAATTTGTCAAAGGCGGCAAGGGAATGCACCGTTTTGGAGACACTGTAAACATGGTTTAGAATGTCAGCTGAAAGCCATTCGATTGCTTCTTCAAAAGCACGCGCCCTGCCCCTTCACGTACAGCACCGTACATGAACTTTTCATTGGGTTAGGGAAAGTCATTTTCGTAAACTTAAACCAGTTCGCGCTGGATTTTGGATATTTTTGCAGGATCCTTGAATTTCATCCATGAATCGTACATTCTGGCATACCGCCGATGATTAGATAATTATTATATGCTTCGAGCAGGCGGTTATGAAAAATATCCCCAATCTGTTGGTTTTTCTGAATATTCTTATAATAATCATAGAGAGACAGATCAACTGCGCAAAGGAACTCGTCAAAGGTTAGCGGATACATGCTAATTAAATTTACCATGCCAACCGGATAGGACTTTGATTTTGCAAGGAGCGTTCCGAGCAGACTACCTGCTGCTATGACGTGGTAGTCATTGACTTGTTCTTTAAAATATTTCAGGGTGTTTAGCACCTTAGGGCATTCCTGAAACTCATCAAAAATAATGAGTGTCTCTCAACCTAGCGTGCACCCTTTAGTACCAAGGGCTTTCGATCCTCGCTGGTTTTCCAGGTTATCAGATTCTGAATTGCATTTCGGTACAAGTGTGACTTCCTCCTTCTAAGTAATCAATATTAGTATCGTACGCTTTCCCGTAATTTCAACTGCATTTTTACACATTTTTTGACAAATATAGATTTTGAGGAAACTGATGTCCATGGACTTCAATTAAAATGAGGTTTATTTACGGAGTTCGCAATGAGTGATACAATAAAATAATCAGTAAAAAATCTTTTTGATAAAATTGGGAGGAATTTTATGAGAGTAAATGCTACAGAGTATCCCAAGCCGTTATCTTGGGAAATGAAATCATTTTCAATGCCGAATATTCCGAGAGGAACCTTGGGAATGAAAGAAAATCTTAAAACTATTTTAGAGATGGTACGAAATAATATATCTCCATCTCAGAGATTAATTATAGAGGGAAGTGAATGTAAGATAGATTTAGGGACGGCTTGCGTTCGCTTAAGACCGATGAAGTTGTTGTTAAAAACCCAAACCGGATGGGCGCTTTCGGATGAAGCATAAAGATGGTTAGATACGGATGATGATTTGTATTTGGCGGCGTTTTTATGTGCCCGCATCAAGTTTTTGGCAGAAGTGTTGTATTATTTAGGTAAACCTAAAACGGCAGCAGAACTCCAAAATATAGCTATAAATGAGTATGCATTGACATGGAAAACAAAAAGTGATATTAATGCGCGACTTGTGTGGTTACGGCAGCTGGGTCTTGTAGAATTTCAAGATTTTTCACTTTTGTATTTCCTGACCGATTTAGGAAGGGAATTTGTAAGTAATATAGAAATTGTCAAATCAATAAAACAAGACGTTTCGTTTGATGAGACGTTAAACGAGGGTGAGGTAGAGGTTTCAGAGTGGGCACTTGCTTTTTGCTCTAATTTATCTGGCGAAAGAAAATCTTCTATAGGATATATCGTTGGAGATATGAAACAATTTCAAACGACAATTGCAGAATTTATTCAATTGATTAATGGGGGAAAATCTGTTGACCAAGTAATGGAATATGTTAAAGAGAATTATGCCATTGCATCATCGTCTTTGAGATCTTTCTTTTCCACCCTAACCAATATGGGTATTCTTAAAAGAAAAACTGCTACGATTTATGATGTGACAGATACAGCAAGATTATGGAGTGAGAAAGGACAAATAGTTGATTTAATTTGTATCATGCATAGACAATTTGATTTTATGTTTGAAATGTTAGGCATATTAGAAGAGAGGAGCATGTCCAATAAAGAATTGGCGGCAATCGCAAAAGTTTCTTATGGTTTTGAAAGAGAGAATATAGATGAGATTCGCAGAAGAGTTGCTATCTTTCAGGCGGCGAAACTTATAAGGAATGATTCTATAGATAAATATACTATCACAAGTAGAGGCAGGAAACTTTTAGGACTTATCAAGTTAGATAAACCCGTATTAGCAGAAGCGAAAGAGGAATGTGGTATTGAAGAGGAAAACACACAAGACTCACACTTTTTTACAGAGTTGAGATTGGCCGCAAAAGATTCCGGTAATTTTGAAAGGCTTGAGAAAGATGTTAAGGTGGCATTTGAAAAACTTGGATTTGAGGCGCAATGGCTTGGCGGAGCAGGAAAAACAGATGTGTTAGTAAGAGCAGCAGGAAATTCGATGACAACTTATTCAGTCACTATTGATGCAAAATCAACATTGAGTGGGAATGTGACGGATAACCTTGTAAATTTTGACACATTAGAGGAGCATAGACGGAAACATAAAGCAGATTTTTCCGCAGTTGTGGGTGGCAGTTTTCAAAATGAGAGATTGATTAAGAGGGCGATTGAGCATAATGTCGTGCTAATTGATATCGATACATTAGAAACCTTGATTAGAAATCATTTGGAAGTGCCTATACAAGTAACATCTTATAAGAAATTATTTGAATGTCCGGGTATAGCCAATGTTAAATACTTAGAAGAAGAACGCGAAAAGATTACAAGGTATGGAAACCTTCTTCATGCAGTGATGGATTGCTTGGTAGCAGAAAGAGAGGACGAAGTCACTGGAGGAATATTGCAGGAAAGGGATATTTATCGTTCTTTAAGGATGAATGAAAGTTTTTCTGCTGCGCCAAATATTGATGAGATATCCGCTATGCTTCAATTCCTTGTATCTCCTTTAATTGGCTGCGTAGAGAAGTCTAAAGAAGGGTATTTAGCAGTGGGAACATTAGATGATGCTGCACAGAAATTCGACTTTTATTCTCGAATGTGTAGGAGCCTAAAATGCAATTCAGATGTCAAGAGGACAGTTTGAGATTTTATGATTATACAGCATTTGAATTTGGGGTAAACTGTTTATAAAATTATTTCTTAAGATTTCGCTCTGTTAAAAAGTCGGTCATGGAACGATGAGAAAGGAAGTGGATAGGTATGCGATATACTATAAATGAAATAAAGAACAAGACAACTCCCATCGCAAAAACATATGGAATTGAGAGAATGAGCTTATTTGGATCTTATGCCAGAGGTGAGGCAAAAGATGGTAGTGATGTCGATTTGTATATAGAACGCGGTAGATTAAAAAGTTTACTACAATATTTTGCATTTATCGATGAACTTGAAAATGCTTTGGATTGTCATGTAGATGTTGTCACGACAGGGATAGAAGATAAAACATTTCTTTCTAAAATTATGCAGGAAGGGGTGTTTCTGCATGAAGAATGAGGATATTCAAATTATTAAGAAAGCTGCCCCAATATTAAAGCAAAATCTGGAAGCGATATTGTATCAAAAGTAACGATTGAATACTATTCTTATGTAGTCATAACCGCTCATAACTCCTCATACAATGTAAAAAAGTGTTTTGAGGGGATTTCCTTTGAAAGATTATATCGAGGAGCGTGCAATCGATATTGCCAACTATATTATTGAAAACAATGCGACAGTGAGGCAGACGGCAAAACAGTTTGGGATTAGCAAGAGTACGGTACATAAAGATGTAACAGAAAGATTAATGCAAATTAACCCGGCATTAGCGAAGGAAGCAAGAAAGGTATTAGATGTAAATAAACAGGAAAGACATATCCGGGGAGGATTGGCTACCAGGGAAAAATATCAACATATGCATAGGGATTAGGCTAAAAAGATGTAAATGGGGGTTAATGTAACAAATTAAAGAAATGATAATTCTGATTAGAGCAGTTTTATGGCACAAACTGCTCTTTTTTTACAAAAAAGTTTAAAATTACAA
This sequence comes from Parablautia intestinalis, assembly GCA_003612395.1. Classification (GTDB taxonomy): domain Bacteria; phylum Bacillota; class Clostridia; order Lachnospirales; family Lachnospiraceae; genus Suilimivivens; species Suilimivivens intestinalis. The sequence continues at coordinate 74,699 of RAYQ01000014.1, read as the reverse complement.
AATTTTTAAAAGAGTAATTGATGTATTTATATTTCGTGCTATAATGCGTAAGTGAAGTATCATATTCAAGGCAGAGAGAAGAAAGAAATTTTTATACAAAAGATAAAGCTGCCTTGAATATGACTTCTTAAGTCAATAACTCCGCCGCAAGCAGCGGGGCATGAAATTTGATACGCCCCAAGGGGCGGGGTATTGGTCTATGCTCCGCTTTGGTCCATGCTGACCACGCGCCGCTGGCGCATAGTACCCCTTGCGGCATTCGTCAAATGTTTATGAAATGATTTTTATCTCTATGAGATGATTTGCATCTCTATGAGTGCTTTGCACTCTGTGGGCACGTCCGCCTGACTTACTGCTCGCGGAAATAAACTGACTTATAAAGCGTGACAGCATTTGCTACAACAAGCTGACCAGCAAAGCGCGACAGCGTTTGTTACAATAAGCCGATTCGCGAAGCGTATCGGCGTTTGTTGTTATACTTTGCTTATTCTATTTGGCAACAGGCTCTGCCCGTTCACGCAGGGGGTATAAGGATGTTATACACAAATAAAGATTTAAGAAAGTTAATTGTACCACTGGTATTTGAGCAGCTTCTTGCCATATTGGTTGGTATGGTAGATACTGTGATGATAGCAGGTGTGGGCGAGGCAGCAGTTTCCGGCGTTTCGCTGGTAGATACGATTAATATTCTTATAATTAATATTACAGCGGCGCTGGCTACAGGCGGTGCGGTGGTCGCAGGTCATTTTCTTGGGCAGAAGGATTCCGTAAGTGCCAGCAGGTCGGCCTGGCAGCTGGTGCTTTTTTCAATCTGGCTGTCCTTAATTGTAACGATTATTTTTATGGCGGCACATAAGCCCCTGCTTGGCGCTGTCTTTGGACAGGTAGAGGCGGAAGTCATGGAAAGTGCAACGACTTATCTTGTGATAACGGCAATTTCTATCTGTCCTTTGGCAATTTATAATTCATGTGCGGCTCTTTTCAGGGCCATGAATGATTCCAGGACAACCATGCTAATCGCAATTGTAATGAATCTGATTAATCTGGCAGGAAATGCCATTTTGATTTATGGTGTAAAAATTGGCGTGGCGGGAGCTGCCATTGCCACAACCGCCTCAAGGACAGCGGCAGCCGTCATTATTTTGTTTTTAATGTTCCACTCTGACAAAGAAATTAATTTCAGGGGTCAGGCTTCCTGGAAAATAGATTTTGCCCTGGTTAAAAAAATTCTTTATATAGGAATTCCCAATGGACTGGAAAACAGTTTATTTCAATTGGGGAAATTTTACTTTTAAGCCTGATATCCACCTTTGGAACCTATGCCATTGCAGCAAATGCCGTATGCAATACGCTGGCTTGTTTTAACGTGCTGCCGGGACAGGCGATCAACCTTGCGCTGCTTTCAGTAGCTGCTATGTGTATTGGCGCCGGTGATTATGGGCAGGCAAGATATTATACAAAAAAGCTGATGTGGATTGTCATAGGCTTTACGGGGGCGCTTTCTGTGGCGCTGGCTGCTCTTGCGCCATGGATTTTAAAAATATATCAGCTGACGCCTCAGACGGAAGGCCTGGCTGCAGAAATTCTTCGGTGGCACGCCCTGCTTGCCGTGCTTTTCTGGGTGCCGTCCTTCACGTTGCCGAACACGCTGCGGGCGGCCGGGGATGTGATTTGGAGCATGGTGATTGCAATTGTATCCATGTGGGTTTTTAGAATTGGATTTGCCTATATATTTAGCTTTTATTTTGACGGCGGACTTCTTGGAGTGTGGATTGCAATGACCATAGACTGGGCATTTAGAGGGATATGCTATGGGCTCAGATACCACGGACATAAATGGGAAAGATTAGTTTAAGATTATTTTGACAAGCTTTTGGGCTGTCTTTATAATAATAAATGTGTTTTAAGCTATATTTATATTAACTGCAGATAGCGTTACAAATGTAAAATACAACAGATGGGAGCATTTATGGAAAAAGAATTAATAATAGTGCTTGATTTTGGAGGTCAGTATAATCAGCTGATTGCCAGAAGAGTCAGAGAATGCAATGTTTATTGCGAGGTACATCCTTACACGATGGAACTTCAAAAGATAAAAGAGATGAAGCCAAAAGGCATCATCTTTACGGGAGGACCTAATAGTGTTTATGCAGAAGAATCACCAAGATGTTCAAAGGAGATTTTTGAACTTGGCATTCCAATCTTAGGCATTTGCTATGGCTTCCAGGTTATTTCTTACCTGCTTGGTGGAAGTGTCAAAACGGCACCTGTCAGTGAATATGGAAAAACAGAGGTGGAAGTAGACAAAAACTCTGTTCTTTTTTCAGATGTTTCCCACAAAACAATCTGCTGGATGAGCCATACGGATTATGTTGAAAAAGTTCCTGCAGGTTTTCAGATTACAGCGCATACACCTGTCTGTCCTGCAGCGGCTATGGAGAACGAGGAAAAGCGGTTATATGCGGTACAGTTTCATCCGGAAGTAATGCATACACAGGAGGGCATGAAGATGCTTTCCAATTTTGTATATAAGGTATGCTGCTGCAAGGGCGACTGGCGCATGGACTCCTTTGTAGAGACCACCATCAGTCAGATTCGTGATAAGGTGGGAACTGGGAAAGTGCTTTGTGCCCTTTCAGGCGGTGTGGATTCATCGGTGGCAGCAGTGCTTTTGGCAAAGGCAGTGGGAAGGCAGCTTACCTGCGTTTTTGTAGATCATGGACTGCTGAGGAAAAATGAAGGCGATGAAGTGGAGGCTGTATTTGGGCCGCAGGGGCTTTACAATCTCAATTTTATCCGTGTTAATGCCCAGGAAAGATTTTATGCCAGACTGGCAGGTGTGGAAGAACCGGAAAGAAAGCGGAAGATTATCGGAGAAGAGTTTATTCGCGTATTTGAAGAGGAAGCAAAAAAAATCGGAGCAGTGGATTTTTTGGTTCAGGGTACCATATACCCTGATGTGATTGAGAGTGGTCTTGGAAAGAGCGCGGTTATTAAATCCCACCACAATGTCGGTGGACTTCCCGATTATGTTGATTTCAAGGAGATTATTGAGCCTTTAAGACTGTTATTTAAGGATGAAGTCCGCAGAGCAGGTTTGGAGCTTGGGATACCGGAGCATCTGGTATACAGGCAGCCTTTCCCAGGTCCGGGGCTTGGCATTCGTATCATTGGTGCTGTTTCGGCGCAGAAAGTTCGTATCGTGCAGGATGCTGATGCAATTTACAGAGAAGAGATAGCAAAAGCCGGTTTAGATAAAGAGCTTGGCCAGTATTTTGCAGCACTAACTAATATGCGCAGTGTGGGGGTCATGGGTGATGAGAGGACTTATGATTATGCAGTTGCGCTCAGAGCGGTAAGCACCTCTGACTTTATGACTGCAGAGACGGCGCAGATTCCCTGGGAAGTGCTGGGCGTGGTGGCAAGCAGGATTGTGAATGAAGTGAAAGGGGTTAATCGCGTGTTGTTTGACTGCACGGGGAAGCCGCCGGCTACGATTGAGTTCGAATAAGAGACATTTAGACCGAAAATCCTTTAAAATCAAGGGTTTTCGGTATTTAATTTAGTTCCGTGATGTTAATATGATGTTAAGAAAAAAGGTAGTTACTTTTCCTACCCAAAAATCAACTATTTTCTTCCGCTGTGGGCGACGCCGTCCTCCGGAACTGGTTGAGCCTGTCCGCCAGCTGCTGATCCTTATCCGGGTAGAGGTGAGAATAGGTATCCAGCGTAGTTTTTACGGATTCATGTCCCAAACGGTCGGCAATCTCAAGTGGCGCAAATCCCATATCGATTAACATACTGGCGTGCGAATGCCTTAGATCGTGGACTCTTATTCGGGGAAGGCCGGCTTTTTTGGCTATACGTTTTATTTCCTTGTCAAGAGCGGATTTTGTGAAGTAAAACATCCGGTCATTGTTTTCAATCCCGTAGAGCATTGAGATATATTTGGTGATATCATCATATAAAAAATCCGGTATGGATATGCAGCGCTTGGCTTTTGGCGTTTTGGGATCCAGAAATAGATCCTCGCCTTTTACTTTGGCATAATTTTTATTTATGTCTATCCGCTTTGTAGGAAGGATATCCGCGGGCGTGAGCGCCAGCAGCTCGCCGGAACGCATGCCGGTATAAAATAAAATGTCAAAAGCCAGTTTTACAGAAGACTTCTGGATGTTGCTGGAAAATAATTCATATTGTTTCTGTGTCCAGATATTCATTTCATCTGCCTTACTTTTACCTATACTGCCGGCTGCCTTACAGGGATTATAAGAAAGCCGGTAATGAGCGGTGGCGTAGTTCATGAGGGCGGAAAGCTGGTTATTAATGGTTTTCAAATATGTCTGTGAGAACGGCTTACCATCTTCATCCAGATAGGAAATCATTTCATTCTGCCATTTTCGAATTTTGATAGTGTCAATATCGCAGACTTTTAAATTCCCAAAATAAGGAAGTAGCTTTCTTTCTATGATAAAGTGTTTATTTTCCATAGTGGTAGGCTTGAGGCGGTGTGACATATCTTCCAGATAATTTTCCACAAGGGAAGAAAAGAGTATATCACTGGTGTTACTCTGCTGATCCATGAAGGAACGCTCATATTCTTTGGCTTCGCGCTGCGTCTTAAAACCGCGCTTGCATATGTGCTTTCTGGTGCCGGTCCAGTCCATGTAATAAAAATTGGCATACCATCGCGTGGTTTTCCCATCTTTTAGAGTATATTTATAAGCAGGCAAAGCGTCACCACCTTAAAAAGTGAAACAAATTATATTGAAAAGTTACTGTAATCTGTTATAATATACTTAACAAGACAGCCGATAAGATAGCTCGTACCTATCCGCTTCGGCAAAATATAAGAAAACTATAGAGATAGCCGCTTATTCTTTACCAGAGAGCAAGGCGGCTATTTTCTGTCTTTGCCATTTCTGGCTAATGTAACTATAGCGCATATCATAATTACAAAGGTAAATAAGTCTCCGTATGTAACCATGTTTACCATCCCCTTTCCAAGACTCAAAGCGAATGGCAAAGCCGCCCTATCGGCTGCCCGATTAAGCACACTATTAAATTGTGTTTGAATGTTTATATTGAAAAGTTACTGCAATCGGTTATAATGTATCTAACAAGAGAACCGTTGGCCAGTGCACACCTGACCGGCGAAATATAAAGACTATAAAGAAATAGCTGTCTACTTTGTCAGGAGCAGGACGGCTATTTCTTATTTTTCAGATTTAGAATTGCTATGATCAAAAGGCCAATGGTCAATATAATCTGTAATTCCTCATATGTACTCATAAGAATCATCCTTTCTGTAAGGCTCAGATAGGATGAAAAGCACGTCCCCCGGCTGCTCAGGTAAATACATTACTTATTTTCAGACATAATATTTTCTTTCCACAGTTAATTTACAATTGGGCTATATATGGTTCCAATTTCTGAGCGACAAGTTCTTCCGTTATTTTTTCTAAATATGAGAACTCAATCAGTTTAGTTCCATGAACCTGACATAATTTTTTCTTTCTTATATCATTAGCCCTTCTGGTTACAAAACCTTCTTCTCCACCCCAGTGTTTGAGAGGCTTATAATGCTGGATTCCTTGATACTCTATTGCTAAATTCAACTCTGGTATATATATGTCTATTTCCAATCCATCTAACCATTCGGGTCTATAATGAAAATAAATTTTTTCATTTACATATATCTGGGAAATAATTTTATATAAATTTGTTTCCGAGTTCCATTGTTGTCCGATTTTCTTTGCACCAAAATGTTCTCTTACAGCATTTTCAGCAAAATTTTTTATTTGCTTGTATAGGGAAGAATGCTCTTTTGCTTGTTCAGGTGTCATTTCTTTTAGGGATGTTAATTCAATTAGTGAAAGTACTTGGCTAATAATATCATTGGGCACTTGGTCTAATAAGAATGTAGGATATAGGATCCCCAATTCCAACTCTTTTTGTAAAATATACCAACCATATTCACGTTTAAATTTGGAACCATACATAGGAATACAATAATCGTACTTTGGGGTTTTTAAATTGCAAGAATGGCATAAGTTATCTTTAAAAATCTCATCTTTATTGTTTATAATAGTTTCAGCATAACTCGCGTCCCATTTAAATATATTGTTTAGAAAATCAATTGGAAAATAGTGATAATATGTAATTTCCTTATTGTACTCGCTTTGGCTACTATTTTTGACTAAGTCAATAAAATTTATCACTGCTTTTTTGGAACAAGAACATAAATAAACATTTTTATCACCAACACTTTTTTTGAAAGCAAAGAAAGCACCATAATGAGGAGGATAGAGTACCACAGGCAATGGCAATTCCTCAAAATTAAATTCTCCGTCACCGTAGGCAACATGACGCGGTGAAGCTTTTTTCTTTTTCATTCATGCCTCTTTATATTTTATCTTTTGTTCCTCCGGTACCACTCGAAGGATACTATTTTACCGAGTTAGTAGTTCCTGTTTTCTTTAATGGCCTATCTGCTGCAACAGATGGTTTATTATCTTCCAGTTCAAAACATCGTCCGAGAATTTTAACTCTATCCTTTTTTGAAAGTGTGCAAAATGAATTTAATAATTCCATGATTTCCGTTGGGAATTTTTTATAATATAAAAGAATAATTTCTTCATCTGCCGTTATTTTTTCTCTTTGAGAATTATCTAAGAGGAAATCAATAGAGGTATTTAATACTTCTGAAAAACGTATAAGTTCTTCAGCAAATGGTTGCTTATTACCATACCAAAGTAAGTCGAATCTTTCTTCGTCTATACCAGTTCGGCTTAAAACTTCGGAATATGAAAGACCTAATTCTTCTGATTTTTTTCTTATATTCCAATTAGCCAGCCCTTCTTCATAAAAATAATCATCGCAATTTCCACATGAATTTACCTTTTTTAGACCAAGTAATTCATCAACAGATACGTTGTAATATTCAGCTAACCGAATTAGTATGTCAATTTTAGGAATACGTTTGTCATTTTCATAATTTGCCAAAGTACTTTGCTCAATATTTAACCTAGAACAAACATCTTGTTGGCTTTGTTTTTTTACTTCTCGTAATAACTTTAATTGTTTTCCTATCATCATATTTCCTCCTATAGACATTTTATCACATTTTGAAATAAAATCTAATTGCGCAATGAAATAAAGTTATAAAAAACCTATTGACAATTATTTCAAATTGGCATAATATATATTTCATAATGAAATATGAAAGGAGATGAAAGAGTGACGCTTAAACAACTTCGAGAAAATAAGGGAATGTCTCAAACTGAGCTTGCTAATTGTGTAGGTGTAAAACAGACTACTATTTCCCAATATGAAAATGGGTCAAGAAAACCCAATCTCTCAAAAGCAAAAAAGATTTCAGACGCCTTGGGCATTTCGTTAGATGATTTTTTTTGCCTCGCCACATTTCAAAATGAAATATAAGAAATTATATCGTATAGTGGAGGATAAATAAATGGCATCTGTAGAAGAAAGATTACGTGAATATAACCAGTCTGATCCGTTTAAAAGGGCAATGAAAGAGTTGGCAAAGAACAGGAAACTTACTTTGGATGCTGCGGAAAAGGCGATAGGCCTAGAAGCAGACTTCACGGAGCAAGTTGACCGTGGGATTAAAAAACTCACGTTGGAAGATGTAATTAAAATATCAAAGTATTTCAATACGACTATGGAATCCGTTCTGAATGGTGGGAACGCAGAAATCAATGTCGAGAATCGTTACCATGAGGATAAACTTAGTTCCCAATATTTTGCAGAATGTGTGAGGACATATATTCGATTATTGGATGATAAGTGTAGAAGTTTGCATTTTAAAGGGCTCATGGATGATGACATAGCGCAGACGAAGGCAGAACTTTCAAGGAAAGAGGTAAGGCTTGCCCAGCGCTATAACACTTACATGGAAGATATCGAGCGACAAGTAATTCAGCCAATGGATGCTTCAAACTGTTGTGATGAAGTCCTGATTAACGAACTGGTAAAAAGAGGCTTCAAAGTGGAGAAAGGAAACGGAAATGGGAAGAAGACCAACAAAAGCGGCAGATAACCCTTTCTGCAAGGCAAGGCTGGCGGCTGCACAATACAATGAAAAACTATTTTCCAAGGAAGGGGCTGCTGAATTACTTGGGGTATCTGTTTCGACTTTATCAGATTATGAGCTGGGGCTGACTAAAATTATTCCTCCAGATATGGTTGTGAAAATGTCAAGTTTATACAATGCTCCGGAATTAGAAAATTATTATTGCACGGAAATGTGTCCTCTTGGATGTGAAATGCCTAAAGTAAATGCAGATGATTTAGACAGGATATCCATTAAGGCATTGGCATCATTCCGAAAAATTAATGAGACCAGGGAGCTGCTTTTGGATATAACGGAGGATGGCGTTATTTCTGAGGATGAAAAGGAGGCCCTGAACAAAGTACTCAAAAATCTGGAGGAATTGGAAGGCGTTACACAGAACCTGAAAATCTGGATAAAGAAAAATATGAATGATGGTAAGGCAGCTTTTGAAAGAGAGGACAAGTAATTATGGTAAAGGCATGGATGGGGGATAAGGGGACATGGCTGTTTGACTTAGCCCATAATGACTTAGATAGTGACGCCATCGTTAAAGGTTTTTTGAAACATTATGTTTTGCAGGATCAGGGGATTGGCAATGTACAGCAGGATTTGCATTTTCACACACTCTATGGAGATGCTTACTTGGAAATCGCTATGTCAAATTTGAAGCAGGCATTAATGAAAGAAGTAGATGCACCATCCCGAACGGAAATGTTAACACTGAAAGAGGTAAATAAGATTACACAGTCCGTTATCGACCGATATGAGACAATTCAGATTCGTCATAATCCGGAAATTTGTAACATGGATAATCCGTCAGTGAAGAATATTAAGAACCTTAGTATAGAGTGAAGGAGGGATTTTATGGGATTTACACCGAACGCGGTGATAAAAGCGCCAGGCGTAATATCTGCAGCACCAAGTTATTACATAGGAGCGCCCGAGGTTATGGGTTACCTGGGATGTAAAGAAAACAAAGCGTATGAAATTATCCGGGGGCTGCGAAAAGAGTTAATAGACGCGGGAAGAATATATCCCGGAATACCGCAGGGAAAAGTACCGCGTAAGTATTTTTTAGAGAGGTGCATGATAGAAGAATAGGAGGGAAAAGGGAAAATGGCGTTTTATAAAACATGTCCGCTATGCGGTTCAAATCTTGATCCGGGCGAATCATGCGACTGTCAGGAAGAAAAGGAGCAGGATAGGCGGAAAATGCAGAGCATGATGAAAATTGGACGGGATGGACAAATGCAGATGTGCTTTGCAGGGGAGGTGGCCGGGATTGCAGAAGTGGGCGCTTAGCATTTGGAGTATAGGAGCCATATTGACTATAGGTTCTGTATCTATAGCATATGCAGCTGGAAAGGAAGAGCCTGCCACAGCAATTCCAACGATAGAAATAGAGACAATTCCTTACATAATAAATGAAACAGAACTCCTTCTGCAAACAGAGAATACTTCATCCGAAATGGAAATTCAGGATGAGCCCGCTGAAGCAGAAATGTTTCCGGATCTTATATGTTATAAGGAATGGAGTACTGAAGACATATATTTGCTTGCTAAGATTGCAATGGCAGAAGCAGAAGGGGCTTCGATACATTGCAAGATGATGGTAATAAGGACAGTCCTTAACAGAGTAGAAAGTGACTTGTTTCCTAATTCTGTCCGCGAAGTAATCTTTCAATATAACGAAACAAGCGGGGTATATCAGTTTTCGTGTGTTGGCAATGGCCGGTGGGATAGGGTTGAGCCTAATCCGGAATGTTATGAGGCAGTATCAGAAATCAGGAATTGGGCAAATGACTATTCGGAGGGAGCCTTGTATTTTGAGAGTTGCAAAGAAGATGATAACTGGCATAGCCGGAATTTAAATTTTTTGTATCAATCTGATGAGCTCAGGTTTTATAGGTAGAAGGAGGCAGTAAATGTGTGACAGCAAAATAAATGACGGGAAAGCTAAAATGAAAAAGGACAGTATTCCGGAAATTATAATCTTGTTTATGATTAAAACATTTTTCTCTTTTTCTGCCGCTTATTTTGTATCGCTTTGGGTAATGCAAATAGCGTATGAAGAAAGGGGGTATAAGGCATACGGCGGTGAATACATTCTGATTTTGATAGCTTTTGTAGCAACTTATTATAATATTAGTCTTTTTTTTAAATATTTTAGGAGGTAAAAGCGTGGAAAAAAAGGAGGTAGAAGAATTACTGAAAATGGAGATACCAGACAGCCTGTTCCAGCGGGTGTTAGGGTATGCAGAAAGGAAACAAAGGTACATATATAATCAAACTCAGGAACAAACTGTGATGCAGAACTGGTATCTTGTGAAGCTGGCAGAGGAATATGTAAGAAGCTTTGCTTTTTCAGAGTTTACAATGTGTGTATGCAGGGAACTGAAGGGTATGGAAAAAGAGCACTCGGCAAAAAGCCAGAGCGCCCCTCGGAATATCCATATTGTAGCATGCCCTGCATCAGAAAGCAACAAAAATCTACAATATGGAGGTAAATTTCTATGAATGAATTAACAATTTCTAAAAAATATCCGGTTGAAAAATATAACCTGCTTGGAAATACAGATGTGATTTCTGAAATACCGGATATCAAGTCACCAGTAGTTCAGGTAGTACGCCTGGACACAAACCCCAAAAATGGAGAAGTGTATATTCATCAGAAAGCCAAAGATGCATATACGGATGGAAATGGAAAATATCATCCTGCTATACCTAATTTATATGCAATTACCAAGAATGGTCTCAAGAAGCTGGCAGACGGAGCAGGAATTAAGACGCTGGCAAGCGAGCATGTAATTCCAACAACATGCCAGAAATGCGTGGCCGTCAATCAGCACAGCGGAAAAGTAGTGCAATGCGGAAACTGCCGGAATAAGGATGTTGCTTTTCGGGTTTCAATATCTGTTCCACAGATGACAGGAGAAATTCTCACAGTTGATGATACCCACGAGATTATAGTTGATAATGTTACGCCAGGCATGACAGACAAGCAGCGGGCCGAGTTTATGAAGCATTTACCGCAAATTTGCGAAGCGAAGGCGCTGAACGGGGCAATCCGGACAGCTTTACACATTAAAGGTACTTATACGCTGGAAGAATTAAAAAAGCCTTTTGTTGTGGCATACCTTGTTCCTAATTTAAATCATGAGGAAGTGAGGCGGGCGGCCATAAGCAGCATGTTTGGAGCGGAGCAAAGGTTGTTTGGCAATTCCCCAAGTGTTGAACAGATTGAAACGAAGGTACCAGAACATGCCTCCATAGAAGCTTCAGACGGTGAAAATTACGACCAGTATGTTGACGGTACATATACGGAGGAAACAATACAGGATGAAGCTCTGGTCCGGTCAGATGATGGCATTAGGGCGCAGGATTTTTACTGTGATAAGTGTGGATGCCATATTGAAGAACGTGTCTGGAACTATAGTGTTGATAAGTTTGACCGGCCACTGTGCTATAAATGCCAGAAACTTATGAGAAATGGACAGAGGGGAGGAATGAGATAGTGAAAATTATAAAGATTAGCACAGACCTTGAGCTGACAGTCCATGATTTTCCGGAAGGGAATTATTCACAGCAAAACCATATTTTACGTGAATTGATCGGGAATCATTGCAGTATTTATGAGCGGGTTACGCCAAAGAGATTATATTCGGAACTGCAAATGAAACACAGTACAACCAATGTGCCCGGAGAGTGTGTATGCATGCTGGTGGATGAAGAAGGCTTATTAAAAGATATTCCGCCTAATCTGATAGGGAGTTATCTTTATGAGACGGACATACATAAGCAAAGGATTGTAGGAAACATCCTTCTTGTCGGCGAGGCTTGGGAAGATGATGGGATAGGCTTCTGTGGAATAGATGATAAAGTTTTTGCTGTACTGGAGCAGAAGCTTAGTGACTTGCTCCATACAGCAAAAGAGATAAAGGAGGAATCTTAAAAATGAAGATTTTAGCAACGGCAGACTGGCACCTGGGAACATTCCGAAGCCCGGTCAGGGATGGGATTAATTTGCGGACGGAAGATACAAAGCGTTGTTTGGATGAACTGCTAAGAGTGGCCAAAGAAGAAAAAACAGATTACTGCCTTATTTCAGGGGATGTATTTGACGTGGGCCGCCTCTGGTCTGACAGGTGTTGTGAGGAAATCGTGACAGCAATTCATTATATCCGGAAATTGTCTGCAATTTGCAAAGAAGTTGTTGTAATGAGGGGTACGCCAAATCATGACGGTATCGGTCAGTTTAAGGTCCTTGCGGAAATGTTTGGAGCCTTCCCTAATGTACATATTGTAGTTACGCCGCAGGTGCTTTCTTTTGATGATGCGGATATAGCAGTTTTACCAGGATTTGACAGGGGAACTTACCGGGCCCAATTCCCCGGGCTTTCCAGCGAGCAGGAAAATGAAGTATTTACAAAGGAGCTTGCCAATATTGTTCTCGGTTTAAAAGCACAGTGTAACCCGGATAAGACAAGTATACTCATGGCGCATTATACAGTGCCGGGATGCAATACAGAAAGCGGCCAGACAATGCTATTGGCAAAGTATGAGCCGGTTATTGCACCGGAGACACTTCTGACAGCCGGTTATGACCTTGTAGCTCTTGGACATATACACAGGCCTCAGCAGGTGCTATCCCATTACTGGTTTTACTCAGGAGCAATTAATCAGATGAATTTTAATGACGAGGGGCAGGAAAGGGGCTTTTGGATACATGAAATGCTTCCATTTGGTAGAGAATGGGACAGCATTTTTTATAAAACGCCCTTTAGGGATCATATTACGTTTAACTTTACAGATACGGACATTACAGCGATTAACCTGGGAAATATTGATGAAGTGGCATTTAACTACTGGCGGTTTAATGGAGCTGTACAGGACAAGATAGTGAGAATTTTCTATAGCTGCTCTGCAGAGAACAGTAAAGCGGTAAATAAGGCGCTGGTTGAAAAAACTCTCCTTGAGGATGGGGCATTTATGCTTTGGGAGATGCTTCTTGATAACAAAACTGATGAAGTTGCCAATAAAACAGAGCTTGCTAATGTAACGGATCCTGAAGCTAATCTGGTTAAATACCTGGAAGAAAAACAAGTACCGCCGGATAAGATACAGGAGCTGGTGCTTAAGGCCAGGCCAATTATCGCGGAGGCAGAGGCAAATATGCCAACAATAGTCAATACCGGCATGTTTGAACCAGTAGAAATATCGGTCAGGAATTACCGTAACTACGAAGAAGAAACTTTTAATTTTGAAGATATCACTTTCTGTACCATCAACGGGCAGAATGGCGCCGGTAAGAGCAGCCTGTTTATGGATGCAATTCTTGATTGTCTCTATGAGCAGCCGCGGGAAGGCGTTATCAAAGATGAAACGGGCAAATCTCCGTGGCTGCGTAATGATGAGTCGGCGCGTTCAGGTTCTATTATGTTTACCTTCCGGATTGGAGAAAAGAAATACCGGGTGACAAGGACCAGAGCCCGCTCGGGTAAGGGGACACTTAATTTATCATGTTTTATTGATGGCAGATGGGAAGACTGCTCTAAGGAGAGATACAACGATACCCAGCAGGAAATTTTGGATATCCTTGGTATGGACAGCTTCACATTTAAATCCTGCGCCCTGATTATGCAGGATCAGTACGGATTATTTTTACAGGCTAAACCAGAGGAAAGAGTTGAGGTCCTTGGAGAACTCCTTGGATTAGGCATCTATAAACTGATTGAGAAAATTGCCCAGGACAAGGCCAAGGTAAATGGAGCAAAGAATCAGGAGATAAAAAAAGAGATTGAAATTCATAGCAAGGCCATATCCGACCTTGGGAATCCGGATGAGGAGCTTAGTAAATGCCAGGAAGAGTTAGGAGAGTATGAAAACGTCTTAACCCTGAAAGTTGCAGAGAGGGACAAAAATAAATTACTCCTTACAAACCAGCAGGAGGCAGCGGAGAGAAGATTTAAACTGACGGACGCAATTACTGCATTGCAAAGGAAAAAGGAGACTGTTGGGCAGAACAGGATAAACCAGCAGGCGATCATTGACAGCAGTGCAGTTATCCTTAATGCAAAAGAAGAAATTAAAGCGAAAGCCGCTGAACACAAAGCACTGTTAAAGCGTGAATTGGAGCTGGCAGGTGAATCTGCACTTTATTCTTCCAAAAAACAGGAGGCGGAGAACCTTGCAAAACAGGCTGCGGCAGAGCAACAAACTATTGGTGCATACAAAGAAAAGGCAAGACAGAAAGAGAATGAGCTGTCATTAGCACAGCCAAAGGAGCAGGATGCGGTTATCAGGGAAAGGGCAGAGCAGTATACCCAAAAGAAGGCAGAGCTGGAAAAATTGCAGGAAAAAGCGGTTATATACCAGAAAGCAAAGACAGAGTATTCAAAGGCATTGTTTCACTATGAGGACCTTATAAGGAAGTTTGATACGGAAAAACAATCTGCAGATAAACAGAAAAAAGTATTGGAAAAGAAAGTGGAAATCCTCAAAGAATCAGGATGCGTGGATATTGAGAATGCTCACTGCAAGTTTTTACAGGATGCTGTTGAGGCAAAAGAAAGGCTGGATACATTTGATGAATTGTATACGGATATCGCCGCCAGACAGGATGCAGAGTTGAAAAAATCAAATCAGACTATTAACGAAAAACTGGCTGAAATGAATGCAGTAAATTTTGATGCAGATGTTCTTGAAACCCTCCGGAATGAATGTATGACGCTTCTTCCCTATGTATCTCAGCTTGAAGCCATTAAACAGAGAGAAGGCCAAATAGCCTTATTGGAGGCTGATATTAAGCATTTGCAGATAAATATATCCGAAGCGGAAAAAAGGCTTGCTAAGGTCAAATCAGAGGGTATTGAGGCGGAAAAAAAGCGCGATTTATGTGCTGATGCTTTTTCGGAACATGTTAAGGTGCAAAGCGAAATAGCGAGTCTGGAACCATGGATCGAAAAAGAAATGCAGATTCCGGTGGCCGAGGAAAAAAATGCCACGGCAACAAAACGTATATTGGAGCTGACAGAGGAACTGCTGAACATTGACAAGGAAATTTTAGAAAAACAGGCAGAAGCAGATAAAGAAATCCTCGCAATGAGGGGTATGGAAGAACTGGCCGGAATTGTTGCCAAAATGAATTCGGATGTAGAAGCCTATAGCCTGCTGGTAAAAGAAAAGCAAATGAATATAGGGGCTTTACAACAGAAGGCAAGGCAGGTTGACAAGCTGAAAAAAGAAATTTCAATGTTGCAGGACAAGCAGATGGAATTTGCAAAAGAAACAGCTGATTACGATGCTTTAAAAATAGCTTTTAGCCAAAGCGGAGTTCCCCATCAGATTATCCGGTCCATCATTCCTCAGCTGACTGAAACATCAAATACTATTCTCGAGCAAATGACAGGCGGCAGGATGGGAGTAGAATTCCGTTTGGAAAGACTGCAAAAGAACGGAAAAGAAAAAGTATCATTAGATATTTTTATAGAGGAATACGGAAAGTCCGCACTGCCTTACCTGTCAAAATCAGGAGGGGAAAAGGTAAAGTCTTCATTGGCAGTAATCCTTGCACTGGCTGAAATTAAGTCATTATCTGCAGGGGTGCAGATGGGAATGCTTTTTATTGATGAACCCCCGTTCCTGGATTCAGATGGCACAGAGGCATATGTTGAGGCATTAGAAACAATAAGGGGCAGATATTCAGGTTTAAAGATTATGGCTATCACACATGACTATGAATTTAAGGCAAAATTTCCGGAGAGCGTCACCGTCATTAAAGATGAAAACGGAAGTCATGTAAAGTGGGATTAACAGCTATACAAATATATCCACGCAGGGCTGGCTTTGATAGGAGGAGGTGATATTTTGGCCAAGAAATATTATTGGCTAAAGCTAAAAGACGGCTGGTTTGACTCAAAAGTTATAAAAAAATTACGGAAAATTGCAGGAGGTGATACATATACCATTATTTATCTTAAGATGTTGCTTCTTTCCCTAAAAAACGAAGGCAAACTATATTACGAAGGCTTGGAGGAATCATTTGCAGACGAGCTTGCACTAGAGCTGAACGAAGATCCCGATAATGTTAAGGTTACAATTTCATTTTTAGAAAATTGCGGCCTGATTGAAATTGTTGATTCTGATGAATATATGCTTACAGAAGTTCCAACGGCCATAGGGAGCGAAACGGAATCGGCCCAGAGGATGCGCAAATGCAGAGATAGTAAAAATAAGAAGCTATTGGAAGATAAAACGTCACATTGTGACGGGGATGTTACAAAGAGTGACACAGATATAGAGATAGAGAAAGATATAGAGAAAGATAAAAAAAATATATGCACCGAGCCTGAACGCTCGGAGCCGGAGCCAGAGCCAATCATAACGCTCCCTCTGAATACAGGGGAGGAATACCCGGTATTCCAATGCGACATAGACGAATTCGCGGAACTGTATCCAGCAGTTGATGTACTGCAAGCAATGAGGGGTATGAGAGGATGGCTGAATACGAATCCGGCCCGGCGTAAGACAAAACGGGGGATCCGAAGGTTCATAAACTCTTGGATCGCGCGAGAGCAGGACAGGGGTTACCGGAGGCCTACGGAGGGCAGCAGTTATCAGCAGAATCAGGGAAATTTCGCAAATATGCAGAAAGATGAATATGACCCAGATATCTTCAGGCGCATGGCTGATGAAAGCAGGGAAGATATTAACAGCCGGAAGGAGGAACCGGATGGAAGAAACCAATGAATTTTTACAGAGGATGGAGAAGATACGTGCAAAACATTCAGGGATGGGCCGCTACAGACAGTATAAATGCCCCCTATGTGAGGACAGGGGATTTATCGTACAGGATGATGGGAAAGGCCATGACGTGGCAAAAAAGTGCAGGTGCTATGCTGTTACACGGGCAAAGGAACTTATGGAACAAAGCGGAATATCGGAGGAACTATGCAGAAAAACTTTTGAAAATTATAATCCTGGAAGATCTGCACAGTTAGAAAAAGCCAAAGCAAAGGCGGAAGGATATGCCAGGGATTTCATAAATTTTGAACAGGGGAGACATAATTCCATTTTGCTTTCCGGACAGGTAGGTGCCGGTAAGACTCACCTTGGGATGGCCATTTGTAATACACTACTGAATTTGTGCAACGTTGGGGTAGTTTATATGTCATACCGGAATGCAGTCATGGAAATCAAGCAGACGGTCATGGACAAAGAAAACTATTACGCAATCATAAACAGGTATTGTAATGCCCGGCTGCTATACATAGATGATCTGCTTAAAGGTCGCTCTACAGAGGCGGATCTGAATATTCTTTACGAGATTATAAATTACCGGTACATGCATAACAAACCTATGGTTATTTCGACTGAAAAACTGCCGGAATCCCTGATAGAATTTGACGAAGCTGTAGGTAGCCGCATACTTGAGATGTGCCGGGGGAATATTGTTATCCTGAATGGCTTGGAATTAAATTACCGGATGAAATTATAGGAGGTGGCAATGAAGAAAAAGCATTCGTCCGTAATTACTGGCACCGAAAAGGAATTCTTGGATATTTTTAGGCGGCTCTGTTATTCCAGAAGCTCTTGGCAGGTCTGGGCTGACTTGATAAGCGCGATAGCGTGCTCCCTAA
Organism: Parablautia intestinalis; assembly: GCA_003612395.1. Lineage (GTDB taxonomy): Bacteria > Bacillota > Clostridia > Lachnospirales > Lachnospiraceae > Suilimivivens > Suilimivivens intestinalis. The sequence continues at coordinate 56,981 of RAYQ01000014.1, read as the reverse complement.
GCAATGTGACTGACCGGACACCTGAACATTTTGAGACAAGGGAAAAAGAGTATGTCTGATGCATAAAAAGGCTCGGAACGGTAGAGGCGCCAGCTGAAATACTTGGGATTATTGTTATGGCTTTGGAAAATGAGCCGGAGCAGGATTTCCTCGGGAAAATGTATATGAACCTAAATCTGGGAAATCATTGGAAAGGCCAGTTTTTTACTCCATACACTGTATGCAAGATGATGTCGCAGATGACTTTGGGGAATGCTGACAGACAGATAGAGGAACAAGGCTACATATCCATTTGCGATCCGGCCTGTGGTGCCGGGGCAAACCTGATAGCAACGGCGAACACAATGAAAAGCTCTAAATACAATTTTCAGAATCATGTGCTCTTTGTGGGCCAGGACGTAGACAGGGTGGTAGCCCAGATGTGCTATATCCAGCTTTCTCTCCTTGGATGTGCCGGTTATATCTGCGTAGGCAATACACTTACCAATCCGCTGACAGGACCGGTGTTATTCCCCAGGGAAAACGAGGGGCAGGAAATGTGGTATATGCCAATGTTCCAGTCGGATGTATGGCAGATGCGAAAAATATTTCATTCGCTGGGAAGTATGGGTGGAACCGTAACCACCGAAAAAACAGTGGAAAAAGAGCACTTTTATATGTTTTTCAATTTTGACAAAAAGGAGGCCAGTATGGAAAGTAAAGAGATTAAAAACGGAAATTTATGCCTATCGGCAAATAAGACAGAAACCGTGAAGCCCTACAGTAGCGGCGAAGAAAAACTCATTGCAGAAGAAGATGAAATGATTGCTTCTGTAAAACCAGAATTCAAAAAGATAATGCAGGCACAGATGGACTTGATATTTAAGGAGCTGATCAGCTGGACTAAGCAGGATCCGGAGTTCGAGAAAAGAGTTTTGCTCAATTATAAGAGCATGAAACGCTGTATGAAATTTTGTGCTGATAAGGCTATGGGGCTTAGAGAACCACCAGCTCAGGAGAAAGCTGCCGCTAGAAACAATAATATTCCAATCATGACACCAGTGGGGAGCGACATGCTTTTTGAATGGATTAAGGAATATTATGACAAGGATGATAAGGCAGAGGTCGAAAAAGAGAAAAAGGTTGCTGCAGCCCAAAAGAAAACTGTTGGAAAGAAAAAGTCGGAACCGAAAGAAACTGTTTCAAAAAAGCAGGAGAAAAAACCTGTGGAAAATAAAGAGGGTACGAAGGCGGCAAGAACTCCAAAAAATCAAGACAAATTTGTAAATAAACAAATTTCTATGTTCGATTTGTTTGATGATTTGCTTGGTGTAAAAGGAGGGCAACATGATTAAGGCATACAAGGGATTTAATAAAGATCTGACCTGCACAATGGGGCATGGAAGGTTCCAGTACAAAGAAAACGAATGGATGGAGGAGCCAAAAGCGAACTGTGCGATGAATGGTTTCCACTGTTGTTACAATCCGCTGGATTGTCTGTCATATTATCGGGATTTCAGCAAATCTGCATATTATGTTGTCAATGCTGATGGGGATATACATGAGGATGGAAGCGATACAAAAATCGCATGCACAAGAATTAAATTAGTAAAAAAGCTGACAATGGAGGAATTTGTTGCACATGCTCTGATTTATATGTCGGATCATCCATACCTGGAAACAAATAGCATAGTGAAAAGTGAAAACGCCTATGGTGAAGTGAGGGATGGCTTTTGGATAGTAAGGGGAAAGAACCCTAGATGTATGGCACCAATTGGCACCATTGTTGGTATGGCACAGGAGGCGATAGACAGTAAGGAAATTGTAGCAATGACAGTTTATAAGGTGGACGGAGAAAGATATCTGCATGATGTTGCTTATCTGGTAAATGGAGAGGAGGCGGTATCTTGAAAAGGAAACTGATTGAGAAGATACCATGGCAATCCATAGGAGAAAAAGAAAAGATGTTTGTTGTTGCTAAAGTACATAGCATTGGTGGTGAAGATATACTCATTATTGATTTTGCTCTGGATAAACCGGTAGTCCGGATTGCACTATCGCACAATGACTTTGAAAACTATGTACCAGAAGAAAGTCCATGCATAAATGTTCCACGATGGGGAAGGAGAAAATATGATGACTTCCGGCATGGCAACAGATTCTATCTTCCTTACAATATGTATCACAACTGGAAGATGCTGGCGGACAGGGAAACGGGCGATACCATTCATCAGTTTGTGTACGGCGAGGATGATAAGTTTCATACGGATTGGAATTGTGATATCGATCATCTGCAACGTAAAATTTATTTTGACAAACAAGAGCAGGCAGAAATTCGCAGGCGTGATCAAATTGAAAAAAAAATGGCTATGGTACCAGAAACGACAAAAGGATTTAAAAACTGGGCGATGGCGTTTGTAGAAGAACATGTAATGTATATGCTGCCATTCAAAAAAAAGAAAACCACAAAGGCAACCTGCTCTGCCTGCCAGAATGAGTATGAATATGATAAAGGTAAAATACAGCCCAGACAAATAATAACCTGCCCGTCCTGCGGGGCAGAATGCACAGTTAAGCGCGTGGATTATAAAAATTGCAATCCTATCCCTGGTTATAAATTCAGGAAAGAAGTCTTGTTGTTTCAAAAGATTGGTGAGGAATTCTGCGAAAGGCATTTCTATGCAATACGGTGGGTGGACTTTTCCGGAGAGGAAACCAGACTGACAGAAATAGGGCGTATATTCTATCCGATTGGGAAGTACAACCCAAATTGGAATGGGGATCTGACACATGGATTAAAGGGAAAAGGGCGTACATACTTTAACAAATACAATCCATGGAATGGCATGGAATTTTGGGATGATAAGAACCTTTATGGAATGTCAAACATAATCCTTTGTCCTGGCCCAGTATATCCAAGGACAATAAACAAGAAAATGTTTGAGGGTACAAGATATCAGTATTGTGCAATGGAACTGATTAGAAACGAAAAAAGTTTTACACCAATAGGCTATTTGGAAAAATTTGATCAAATGCCACAGAAAATGGAAATGATGGTCAAGGCTGGGTTGCTGCGAATGGCACTCGAAATTACCAAATATGAATTCAAAGGATCCGGAAAAGCTTGGGAGCAGCTAGGGATAACAAAGAAACAGATGAACCGGCTTAGGGATATCAATGGCGGACGCAGAGCTTTACTCTGGATGCGTTATGAAGAAAGCACTGGAAAAGCTGTGGATGATGAAACTATAAGATATTTTGAGAGAGAAAAAATTGATCCTGACGATATCGCTTTTATTTCAAACAGGATGTCAGAGCGGAAAATAATGAATTACATCATCCGACAACGCAAACAGCGGAAATCAAAAATCGAAGAAGTGCTGATCCTTTGGAGAGATTATCTGTCAATGGCAATACGGATGAAAATGGATGTTAAGCAGGAACTTATATTTAAGCCAAAGGATGTGAAGCGGGCTCACGATGACTTAGTAAGGCTATGTGGAGGCACCGATGTAGCAAAGCGTGCCGGTGAGATTATTCAGAAGTATCCAGATGTGGACGAAATCCTCCAATCCATTAAAGATAAATATGAATATATGGATGAACAATATGCTGTGGTTGTACCGGAAAAAATTGAAGGAATTATATACGAAGGAAGGAAACTTGGTCATTGTCTTGACAAAAGCGATATTTATTTCGACCGGATCCAGCGGAGAGAATCCTTTATTGTTTTTCTTCGTAAAGTGGAAGATATCGAAAAACCATATTATACGCTGGAAATTGAGCCTGATGGAACAACAAGGCAGAAGCGGACCACGGGAGATCGGCAGGACAAAGATTTCCAGGAGGCGGTTTCATTTATCCGAAAGTGGCAGAGAGAGGTTAAAAAGCGTCTTAATAGGGTAGATAAAGAGCTTGCAATACAGTCTGCAGAGTTAAGAGAAAAAGAGTTCCGGGAGCTCCGAAATAACCAGACAAAGGTGTGGCATGGAGCGTTGGCTGGGAAATTACTTGTTGATGTTCTTGAGGCGGATTTGATGGTAGCAAACGGATAGGAGAGCTTATGGGAAAACATAAAATCAAGAATTTACTCCAGAAACTTAATGATGAAGACAGAAATACCCTCTGCTGCTTGCTGATTAAAGCTGGGTATGCGGCTAGGATCGGAAAGGAGCGGCCTGGAGGTAAGGGGCAGACAATGTATTTTGTAGAATTTTGGGAAGAAAAAAACGAAACTGAAATATAAAGAAAAGGAGAGATGCTTATGAATCGTTCCAAAATCGAATGGTGTGATCATACATGGAATCCGATTACAGGTTGCTGGCATAATTGTAAATATTGCTATGCCAAAAGAATGGCTACAAGATTTGCAGGAGATATAAGGCTTAATATGATGGCGAAGACGGATTATAGGATTGAAAAAGCAGCGGACGGTAGCGGAAATATATATGTATTGGATAAGCCCATGATGAATGAAACAGGAACAATATCAGTATATCCCTTTGGGTTCGAGCCAACATTTCACAGGTACAGATTAAACATGCCAGAAAAGCTAAAGATGGGAAATAATATTTTTGTTGGTGCAATGTCAGACATATTTGGTAAGTGGGTAAGGGATGAATGGATTAAAGAAATTTTAAGTGTCTGCCAGGAATATCCCATACATAATTATTTGTTCCTTACAAAGAATCCGGAGCGATACGAATGCATTGATGCTGCCGGAGCTTTGCCCACAGGTAATAATTTTTGGTATGGCTCAACACTTACCAGACCAGAGAATAAATGCTTTATATCCAATTCACATCATACATTCTGGAGCATAGAACCAATTCATGCACCGTTTCAGATTTGGGAGAGGGATAAATTTTCCCCGGAATGGATAATCATTGGTGCAGAAACCGGACGTCGGAAAGGAAAGATAATTCCTCCTCGGGAATGGATTGAAGATATAGTGCAGTGGTGTGATGAGGCAGGAATTCCGGTATTTATGAAGGATAGCCTGACTTCCATTATTGGTACAAATAATATGCGAAGGGAATTCCCTGCTCAGCTCCAACACCCTGAGATAAGCCCGAAAATGAAAAAGAAACTTTTTGATGTATGCGCAGAGTGCAATATACAGATGAAAAAGAGCGATATGATTACTCTGCTTGCAAGATCCCGGCGTGGTGAACAGCCTAAACAATTTGGATTTATGTGCAAGGATTGCTTTAAAAAATTTTGTGAAGGCTTAGGACTGGTTATACCGGAACTTGCGGAACTGGCAGAGAGCATTACGATTGGTCCTGGTGATGCTGATGGGTAAATGGAACAGGAACGGAGAGGGCTATGCTGACACTACTGCTGGCATAGCCATAGGGAGAGTATCAAAAGATGAAAGGAAGATTGCTATGGCAAAGAAAAGAAACTGCAGGCGTACAACAGATGAAAGTATCATCCATGAAAAGGTTGTAAGGATGCGGAAAATGACAGATAGGCAGCTGGTAAATTATGTAGATGAAATGGTGAAAAAGGCAAGAAGTGAAAGCTTGAATCAGGGTAAAGAGCAAAAGAAAGAGGCTTCGCGGCTAAGTGCAGAGGATTTTGTTGAGGAAATCGGACGAATAAAAGGCATTGGAACCGCAACAATGTACAAGATAAGGGAACTGCTTAATAATAGATTGGAGGGAAATGCAGATGCCTAATCCGAAACGTCAGCTGATTGGAAGACGGAGCAAAGTTGCCGGAGAGGCTTTTGAGCGCTGGATATCTGACGCCTGCGAATTTTATCTGCGGAACGGCTGGGCGCATATAGAAAAGACTCCTGAGCCATTCCATATCACCGGTAAAGATAGAAACGGGGTTGTCCGCGGATATTATGAAAAGAAAGGTCAGCCGGATTATAAAGGTATATTGTGTGATGGCAGCGGCATTATGTTTGAGGCAAAGCATACGGATTCCGACAGAATCAATCAGAATGTTGTTACAGATACCCAATGGAAAAACCTGGATATATATGAGAAATTTGGCGCCCAATGCTATGTGATGGTGTCAATGGGCCTGAAAAAATTTTACAGGGTTCCCTGGGACATTTGGAAGATAATGAAAGATCTGTTTGGTCATAAATTTATGACAGAGAAGGAGCTGGAGCCGTATAGATTGCGGGAAAAGCAGTGCACTATACTCATTTTGGAAGGAGTGGAATTGAAAGATGAAAATACAAAAAACAGAGCTTGCAAATAAATTAAATAAAATAAAGAGTGTGGTATCCAAAAAAGCCCAAAATGAGGTATTGCAGGGCATTTTGGTAAAAGACGGTTATTTAATTGCCAGTAACTTGGAACTGACCATTAAGGCGAAAATAGAAGGTATAGAGGGGGAGAGTTTTATTATTCCGGAGAGGGCTTTTGAACTTATCAATAACCTTCCGGATGGCGAGGTGGAAATAGCTGTTACATCCAAAGATACTATTACCATTAAAGCAGCCACAATCAAAAATAAGTATAAAACAATGGAGCCATTACAATTCCCGGAGACGACCGTATATAAGGATGAAAATAGATTGACAATTAAGGCTAATGTACTCACAGAGTCTATGAGGAGAGTATCTTATGCGATACCAGTACAAGGGAGTAAGACAATAATGACTTGCATGTGTTTACAGGCATCCGGAGGATATTTGAATTTTGTGGGATTAGATGGTCATGTGCTGGCATGGGATAGAGTGAATTATGACGGAGAGTTTGAGCTGTTAATACCTAAAAATACGATAGAAAAGCTTAAATCACTTGGATTGTCAGGCGATGTGCAAATATCACACAGCAGAACGGGAGCAGTATTTATTACAGAAGATTTTGAAATTTATACCCGGCTGGTAGAAGGAGAATACTTTAAATACCAAGCTATGTTTAGAGATCTGCCTATACATACTATTGTCTCAAGAATGAAACTTTTTGATGCTATATCAAGAGCGAAGATGTGTATGGAGGAAAAGTGTCCGGTTCGGCTTGAATTGAATGGAAATTCTTTAAATTTGAGTATAAATGATAGCAAAACAGATTACAAAGAAACGTTGGATTTGCAGGAAACGATAGAGGAAGGACTGATTATAGGATTTAATGCCCGATTGGTGTTAGAAACCATGAAAGCATTTGACTGTGAGAATGTAGGTATTTATTTTGAGAGTCCCAAGATGCCTATGATTGTGAAGGATGAAAACAGGGATTTTAAAGCAATTGTCCTTCCGGTAACAATAAATTAGTACCATGCACTTTTATGATACTCGTAACTAATGGAGAGAAGACGGTATGTATCATCAAATGAGTATATTTGATTTTATAGAAAGGATTCCCCAAAGCGAACAAGACTTATCTTTGCCACAGTTTGAAGAATTGTTTGATAAAGTGAAAAACCCGGTAATACGTTGTGCCAACTGCCTATGCCAGTATTGTGCAAATAATGCAGAAGAGTTATGGCGTAAGGTAGAGCCGGCAGAAATGAAAGAACCATGTTTTAACTGTGATGAGTGCCAAGTATATAACGGAGATTTTTGTCTTACAAATCAGCAAAAAAGTGAATGTGTAAAATTTATTATATCGGATTACGGAGCAAAGAAAAATAGAAAAAGAATGCGGATCATAAAAAATAGGATTTAATGGGGGTAGAGATGAAAAAATATGAATTTACAGGGGAAACAAAAAAGATTGGCTCAAATGGGGATATTACCCTCAAGAGAATAAGGGCAATAGCATCTTTTGATGTAATTAAAGCTGGGGATCTGGGAGGATGGATAGAAAAAGAGGAAAACCTCTCACAGGAAAATAAAGCTTGGGTCTGTGGTAATGCCAAGGTTTATGGTAATGCCAAGGTTTTCGATAACGCCAAAGTTTGCAATAATGCTGAGGTTTATGGTAATGCCAAAGTCTATAATGATACCTGGGTTTACGGTAATGTCTGTGTTTGCAACAATGCTGAGGTCTATGGTAATGCTAAAGTTTACGGTAATGTCGATATTTACAGTAATGCCAAAGTCTGCGGTGATGCCCAAATCTTATATGAGAACCATTTGCTTGTGATAGGCCCTATTGGCAGTCGGAATAGTTTCACAACATTTTTTAGAGACAAAGATAATGAGATTGCAGTTAAATGCGGATGTTTTTGTGGTAAAATTGACAAATTTATTGAGAGGGTGCAGAAGACTCACGGTGATGGCAGATACGCGGCTGTCTATAGAGCAGCGGTAGAAGTTGCCAAGATACATATAAATTTGGATTGCTATTTAGCTTAATAAGAAGGAGAAAAATAAGATTTATGATAGAAAACGAATACAGGCACAATAAAAGGTTCTGGGAGTATGTGGAAAAATACTGCAGTACCCATGGGTGCACAGTGGACGAGGCATTGAAACACGAGGTGGTCAGGCAGGCATGCCTGTATTATACGGACGTGTGAGGGTAAGCCATGGATGCAAAAAGAGTACTTAAATATCCGGGGAGCAAATGGAATATAGCAAAGGAGCTTGTAAGGCTGATACCGGAACATCACAGTTACGTAGAGCCTTACTTCGGCAGCGGCGCCGTCCTGTTTAACAAGCGTCCCTCCGCCATAGAGACAATCAATGACCTGGACTCTGACGTTACAAACCTCTTTTCCTGCATACAAAAAGACTCCGAACGGCTGGCCAGACTGGTTATGACAACGCCATACTCTCGGGAGACCTACGAGAGCCAGTTTAAGGGGGCACCGGAAGAAATATATGCAAGCAGGTTCCAGCGGGCAGCAGGTTTCCTGGTTAAATGCTGGCAGGGACACGGGTTTAGGACAAACGGCTACATGGTTGGATGGAAAAATGATGTGGTGGGAAGGGAGAGGGCCTACGCCCTCTGGAACTGGTACCGCCTCCCAGAGTGGATTTTAGATATAGCGGAGCGCCTGCGCCATGTGCAGATAGAAAACAGGCCGGCGCTGGAGGTAATAAAGCGCTTTGATTATCCAAATGTATTTATGTATCTTGACCCTGCGTACCTGCTGGAGGTCAGGACAGGAAAGCAGTATAAATATGAAATGTCGGATGCGGATCATGAAGAACTGCTGAAAGTGGCGCTGGAACTTAAAGCTAAAGTGATGATCTCCGGCTATGAGTCGGAAATGTACAACGATTATCTGTCCGGATGGCATAAAAAATCTTTTAAGAGCTGCGCGGAGCATGGCGGGCCAAGGACAGAAGTTGTGTGGATGAATTATGAGAGCAGTGTGCAGATGTCGCTTGATGATTTTATTTTAAATACAGGAGGTGCGGGATGAAAATAATCATACGGATAGAGGGATGGAGGCAACAGGATAAAAAGGCGATTGTAAAGTCTCTGGCTAAAAGATTCGGGTTCTAGGCGGAATTTGAGGAAATGTAGGAAGGAATGATGGTTTATGAAGATATGCGCAGACTATACATGTCCGTACTGGGAAAAAAATGAAGACTGTCCGGCTGCGGACGGATGCCCGGGGTATATAGATAAAATACCCTGTACGGAGGAAGACATGGAAAAACATGGATGTACAGAATGGTGCGGGATGCCATTCTGTTAAAAAATCGGGATTTAGCGGAGGTAGATTATGGGATTACAGGTAGAAATACCAAAAGATAAGAGTAAGTTGCAAAGGCAGATAGAGGCGTTGGAATGGCAGCTGGCTCAGGATGTAAGAAGCGAAGATAGGGTGATACATCAATATGCTTTAGAGCAGTTGCGGCAGCAGTTATCGGGGGTTGACGGAGGAAAATAATTGAATATAGGATTGCATGATGCCGAAAAAGATTACTTAAAACATAAGTCATTTCCCAATTATGCATTAATGAAGATATCCGCATGGCATAAGGCGCATGGAGATAAAGTTGAATGGTGGAATCCATTATATAAATATGATCAGGTGTATAGCAGCAAGATATTTGACTTTACACCAGTAGATCCTTATTTGCCGTATGATGCTATTAAAGGAGGCACCGGCTATGTAGATTTACCTGTTAACAATACATTGCCTGATGAGATAGATAATATGTTTCCGGATTATAGCATTTATCCGGAATGTGATTATGCAATAGGATATATAACACGTGGATGCCCGAATAATTGCCGTTGGTGTATAGTTCCCCAGAAAGAAGGGAAAATCAGGCCTTATCGGATATGGGAAGAACTTGTCAGGAAAGACACGGAAAAGCTTGTACTTATGGATAATAATATTCTTGCATGTGAATATGGTGTGTCGCAACTTGAAGGTATGATTGGGAGCGGGTATAAGATAGACCTTAATCAGGGGATGGATGCGCGGTTAGTAAATAGCAAAGTTGCGCACATTCTTGCACAGCTCCGGTGGATACGTTATATAAGATTTTCCTGTGATCAAAAATCACAGATAGAACCAGTCAGACATGCGATAGAGCTTTTGGCAGAGCATGGGATTAAGCCATACAAAATATTTGTGTATCTTTTGGTCACATCAAATCTTGAAGATGCATCTGAACGGGTAGAAATGCTGAAAAAGTATAAAGGAATTAGCCTGTATGCACAAGCGGAACGCAATGAACGGTTGGGAATATTGCCTAATAGGATGCAATTAGAATTCCAGCAAAGATATGTTTATGGAGGCTGCTACCGAAAAGAGACTTGGAAAGAATATTGTAAAAGAAAAGGACTTATTTTTTAATAAATTAATTTAAACTTTAGCGGAGGGTAGGAAGATGAAAAGATTGACAGAGCGTGATGAATTTGGAAATGCTGATATTATCGGTGTTGATAGTATGGATTTGCAATGTAACCTTTCGGGTGAAGAATTTAACAAGATTACAAAAGTTTTAAATAAGTTGGCGGAATACGAGGACTTAGAGGAACAGGGGAAGCTGCTGAAACTGCCTTGTAAGGCAGGACAAAGGGTATATCTCTTGCGAAAGGATATTAAAACCGTTATTGATGGTGAAATCACATCTATCAGAATAGGCGAATTTGCAATCGAAATGAAGATTTTTATAATTGATGATAACAGATATACGGATGCTTCTTTTGATAAAATCGGGGATATTATATTTTTTACCAGAGAAGAAGCTGAAGCTGTATTGAAAGAATTATGAACATCCGAGCAACAATAAACAAACTCCAAAAAGCACTGATTCAGCGTTGGAAAGGATAGGAAAGTATGAAATATACCATAGAGCAGCAGGCAGAAGCATTAGTCATAGCAAGCAAAGCGTGCAATCTTGACGCTCATATAACCACATTTGAAAGAAAATCAGATTTAACAACATGGGCTGATAGGATTATCGGTATATTTTACAGAAAGTCCATGCCGGTAAAAAGAAGTTATATGACGTGCAATACATTAGACATGGACTTTTTCTTCACAAAAGATGGAGAGGCGATATATACATATGCCGGATATGCCGACAGCAGAGACGCAACAGAAGAAAATATAGTTAATGCCTTCAGATTGGCAAACAAAATGAAAGAAGAAATGCAGAAAGCTATTGAGAAGAATGATTTATGAACATTCGCAAAACCATAAACAAACTGCAATCCGCTTTAATTGCAAAAGGCTATATCTATAAAATTAACACATACCAATTCTACAGAGACCAGCAGAACCGCATGATTACAGGCTACCGCATTACGGAGAAACGGCAGTATAGGAAGAAAAACGGGGAAATGTCGGTGAAAGATGTGGAACTGCTGAATAGCTGTTCACAAGTGGAAGTGTTGAAAGTGGTTTGTGGGGAAATGGGAGAAAAGGAAGAATGAGACTGATTGATGCAGATAAGATTGATTTTGGAAAGGTTTTTATAGGTGCTTCTGATTTTGCGAAAGACACAAGGGAAGCGGCACAAAAACTTATTGATGAACAGCCTACCGCCTATGACGTGGATAAGGTTGTGGAGCAGTTGGAAAAAGCGAAGTATGAGGATGAACTTTATCCTTGCAATTTAGCAGTTGAGATTGAAGAAGCAAAACAAATCGTAAAATTCGGCGGCATTGAATGAAAGGGGAAAAATGAGTGAAGAAAAATATACAATCGAACAGATTATAGATGCTATTGTACAGGCAGATGAGGAAATTATTGTTGCTATATCACACAAAGACAGAGGGATGCTTGAAGATGCGCTGAAAGATTTCCTGTAAGCAGCGTTTTGGATAAATTAAATTTTTGGATGTTATGAGAGAATTGCTATGATTTTATACATAAATGAGAACAGAGATTCATTAATAGAAATCTCCAAAGATGCGCCTAAAATATATGCCCCGTGCATAGTATCCGAAAAGAATAAAGGATTTTATGATTACGATCCTTGGGCAAATTATCTGATAAAAGGTTATGAAAAGGGTCCGGAGAATAGTTATGCGGCTGATCTAAATGAGAAGTTTCCGTTACTTGGAAAATAAATTTTAGTGGCTTGTTGGAGAATAGGAGAAAATAAATGCTGATACTGCCAATAAAAAAGAAATGGTTTGACATGATATTGTCCGGAAAAAAGAAAGAGGAATATCGAGAAATTAAGCCATACTACAAAAGCCGATTCAATAATGTGTTTTATATGACACCATATTCTTTTATTCCGGTGGGGAATGAGCAGAAACAGATTATGTTTAGAAATGGATATGGTAAAAATTCTCCGTCTTTTGTTGCTGATTGTTCACTTGAAATAAAACAAGGGAAAATAGAATGGGGGCAGAAGAAGGTGTTGACTATTATGTTTTGACGATACACAAAATCATTTGGAGCAGCATTGATAATATGAGTGGCGTAGGAGGTTAATCTATGAGGTGTTACATATGTGGAAGAACATTAAAAAGTCGAAAAAGCAAAGAATTAGGGTATGGTCCAGTTTGTTATAAAAGGATGTTTGGAGCTAATTTGCAGAGCAATAAAAAAAGTAATTATTCACATGCTTTGGATGTACAGCATTATGATATCCCTGGACAAATGACCTTGGACGAGTATCTGCAGTCACAAAATTAAGATATAAGGAGAGCACTTTTACTGCCCTCCAAAGAGTTATTAAATAAAATATAAGATAGTATCAGGAGGGCGATTGTGTGAAGACAGATAATAGAAAAATTGATATTGATAAGATAGTAGCGCTTCATTCGGCCAACTGGAGAGTGGAGCAGATTGCTGAGGAAATGGGGATTTTGCCTGAAGCAGTTAAAAAAGCACTATGTAATTATGCAGAAAAGTTGGATCAAAAACAGAAATGTACAAATGAGCTCGAATCGCAACCTGAAAAAATAGTTTGCCTTAAGCACTCAGAGCTGTGCGAAATCTATGAAAAAGCAGCAGCAATCGGGGCCCGAGAGGCACTTAAGACCTTCGAGCAGGAGCGGAAAAAGGAATATAGCCATAGAACAGATAAGCGGCTCCATAATACGAAGCTGCTTCTGCGAAATTATCATATGTTAAAGGAACATGCTGAAAAATCTGTTTTTGGGCGAACACAAATGAAAGAGTCTGCATTAGATATTCTGGAATCCATGATGTCGATTTATAATGACGAGGTAGTCATCCAGAGTATTAAAAATAGCGCTACAAGGACCGCAATTATAGTTTCACACATAGAAACCATGTTTGGATTATATTATTCCTACTGTGATAAGTCCATAAAAAGAGATATTGATCTGCGCCGATATAATGTGGTATGGGATATATATATGTCGGAGGATATGTTGTCGGCCAAAGAGGTTGCTGCTAAATATAATATTTCCAAAGATAGTGTATATTCTGATTTGCGAGTGGGAATCGAAAGACTGACAGCTCTTATATTTGGGGTGGATGGCTTGAACGTTCGTTAAATCCTCCCGCTCAAAAAACTTTCAATTGACATTACAATATAAAAGTGGCAAAATTGTAGTTGTAAAATTTTAAATCAAGCGTCAGGGAAGTCTGGATATTAATGGACTTCCTTTTTTCATGCATTTTTCCAGGAAAGGAGAGTGGGCAGATAAATGGTAGCATGAGGGCTCCTCCAGAAAATGAAGGAGGATTATATCATGAATTATACGTTGATTGTACTGCTGTCCTATACAGCGGTGATGTTAGGGGCAACGGTACTTATGACAAAAAAAGAAAAAAGCGTTGAAAAATTTTGCATTGGAGACAGAAATATTGGATGGAGAACATCGGCGTTGAGTATAGCAGCTACATGGATATGGGCGCCAGCGCTGTTCACATCAACCGAGAATGCATATACCAATGGCTTTGCAGGGCTATTTTGGTTTTTGGCACCTAATGTGCTTTGCCTGATACTATTTATTCCATTTGCAAAAAGAGTCAGAGAAGAAATGCCGGAAGGGATTACCTTATCAGGCTATATGTACAAAAAGTATAGATCTAAATCCGTGAAAAATATATATCTGTTTCAGCTTTGCGTATTGTCGACATTATCTACCGGAGTACAGTTGCTGGCAGGCAGTAAAATTTTAAGTATACTTACAGGAATCCCGTTTTCCACCATGACAGTGTTCATGGCGGCGATTGCATTTTCCTACTCCCAGTTTTCTGGGATAAGGGCCTCGATACTGACAGATGCTATTCAGATGATCTTCATGTTGGCCATCAGCACTGGTTTTGTAGCTTTTGGTATTAATAATGGCGGAGGGATGGAAACGTTGCTTATAGGCTTAAGAGGAGCCGCCGGGGATGCAGGAGGCCTATTTTCATCAAGAGGGTGGGAAATTTTTCTCGGTTTCGGGCTGCCAACTACAATTGGGCTTATATCCGGTCCATTTGGAGATCAGTGTTTTTGGCAGAGGGCTTTCTGCGTTAAAAAGGACAGGATCGGCAGAGCATTTCTGGTGGGAGCTCTGCTGTTCGGCATTGTACCGCTGTCTATGGGGGGCCTCGGATTTATCGGTGCCGGTATAGGATATACTGCGGTAGATATTGGGATAATCAATTTTGAATTGATAAGCACATTATTTCCGGCCTGGGCAGTAATTCCATTTTTATTTATGATTATTTCCGGCCTGCTGTCAACGATTGACAGCAACTTATGCGCAGTATCTTCCCTTACAACAGATATTTTTCGGAAACATACATTGAGAAAAACGAAACTCTCCATGATTTTGCTGTTAGTAATCGGAATTGCCGTTGCTAATATTCCAGGGCTCACAGTTACACACCTTTTTCTGATGTACGGAACGCTTAGGGCATCCACGTTGCTACCAACGATTCTTACTCTCAAAGGTGTAAGGCTGGTGCCCCAGGGTATAGTGGCTGGTGTTATCTCCGCTATGTCGATCGGGTTACCGGTGTTCGGGTATGGAAATATAAAGGGAATAGTCGGCTGCAAGACTGTAGGAAGCCTTCTGACCGTTATTCTCTCCGGAGTTATAGCATTGGCAGTAACCGAAAAGAGAGGTGGGAACCATGGGTGAAATGCTCGGAAGAAAGCAGCGGATCAAAAATTCTGAATGGCTAGAGGCACTTATGAAGATTGAACAGGCGGTGAGCCGAAAAGAACTAGATCAACTGGTGGATAAAACCATAAAAGAAATTAGAAAGAAAACCCAGGGAAAGAAAGCTGCATATGCGTGGAGTGGTGGAAAAGATTCCCTGGTCTTGGGGGAAATATGTCGTATGGCTGGGGTAGGATCCTGTGCACTTGTTATTTGCAATTTAGAATATAAAGCATTTATAGAGTGGGTGGATGTTCACAAACCGCCTGGGCTATCTATAATAAACACAGGTCAAGATATTGAATGGTTGGCCGCTCATCCGCAGATGCTTTTCCCAAAGGATAGTAAATATGCATCCAGGTGGTTCCAGATAGTTCAGCACAGAGGTCAGTATAAGTATTATAAAGAGAACCAGCTGGATATGATACTATTAGGGCGCCGCCAAGCTGATGGGAACTATGTGGGAAAGGGTGATAATATCTATACCAATAAACAGGGTGTGACGAGATATAGCCCTCTCTCCGTATGGACTCATGAGCAAATACTGGCATATATCCATTATCATAATCTGGAAATGCCGCCGATTTATAACTGGAAAAATGGCTATCTTTGCGGCACACATCCGTGGCCGGCAAGACAGTGGACCAGCAATGTGGAAAATGCCTGGGCAGAAATCTATGAAATAGACAGTTCTATCGTGACAGAGGCAGCGAAGTATATTCAGAGTGCAAAAGATTTTTTAGAGGTTAAGAAATAAGATTTTTTATTTGACAGTATTACAGAGGAGCGCCTGTAATAACTGTCATTTTTGCTATTTGCAGGTAGTATATAAATCATATGTCGCAATTGCTCCTACCAAAAATTATTGGAGGTGCGAATATGAAAGTTACAAAAATGAAACTGGTTGATCTTGTAAAGCCAAAAAGGAATGTCCGGATACATACGGAGCAGCAGATTAATGAGTTTTGCAGAAGCGTGGAAATGTTTGGGCAGATTCGGCCAATTGTTATTGATGAGAATAATGTTATTCTGGCAGGCAGCGGCTTGTATGATACACTTCTCGCAATGGGTAAGGATACGGCAGATGTATTCCAATATAACAATCTTACAGAAAATCAGAAAAAAAAGCTAATGATAGCGGATAATAAGATTTTTAATTTGGGAATAGAAAATTTGGAGACATTGAATATCTTCTTGGAAGAGCTACAGGGAGATTTGGATATCCCAGGATTTGACCAGGAGATTTTACAGCAAATGGTATCGGAGGCAGAGGATGTTACACAGAAGCTTTCTGAATATGGCACACTCAATGAAGATGAAATTCAAAGTATTAGGGAAACATCAGAGAAAAGGCAACAGCAAATGCAGAGACTGGAAACAGAGCGGGAAGTACAGCATTTGGGTCAAACACCAACGGAACAGATACATCAGGATCCTACAGCAAAGGATGGAGAACCCAACGAAAACAAAAAAGTTGTCATATGTCCGAATTGTGGGGAAAAGATATGGCTGTAAAAAGATGTTTATCTAGTATTGATGTAGTAGAAGCGGCGAAAATTAGGATTAGGAACGTATTTCGCAACGGTCTTCCGGTCTATATGTCATTTAGCGGTGGAAAGGACAGTCTTTGCTTATCTCAGCTGGTAATAAATCTGATTCAGGCAGGGGAGATTAATCCGGAACAACTTATTGTGCAATTTATTGATGAAGAAGCTATTTTCCCGTGTATAGAAGAAAAAGTAAGGGAATGGCGGAAAAAATTTTTATTAATTGGTGCAAAATTTGAGTGGTTTTGTTTGGAGGTCAAACACTATAACTGTTTTAACGAGCTGTCTAATGACGAATCATTCATCTGCTGGGATAGATATAAAAAAGATGTATGGGTAAGGCCACAACCATCATTCGCAATACATAATCATCCATTACTACGGCCTCGCGTGGACACATATCAAAATTTTTTGCATCGGATATGTACCGGGGGAATCACGATAACTGGCATCCGAACGGCAGAATCTATACATCGTCTGCAATATGTTGCGGCTATGACGAAAACAGGTAAAACCATGACAGGCAGACACCAGGTATTTCCCATATATGACTGGACAGATAATGATGTGTGGCTCTATCTTTTACGGGAAAAGGTGGACATACCAGAAGTATACCTGTTTTTGTGGCAATCCGGTACAAAAAAGCGTCAGCTGAGGGTATCGCAGTTTTTTTCTATTGATACGGCAAGGAGCCTCGTAAAGATGAATGAGTATTATCCTGACCTTATGGAAAGGATAGTGCGACGTGAGCCTAATGCATACCTTGCTGCCTTGTATTGGGATAGTGAAATGTTTGGAAGAAATACTGCTGATAGAAAACAGAATGAAAATGGAAGTGCTGAAAAAGATTATAAAGCGGCCTTAATTAAACTATTTTCTGATATGAATGGTAATTTCCAGACAAAGCATAAACGATATGTGGCGGAGCAATACCGGAAATTCTTTATGGCTGTTTCCGTCATTATTGATAATAAAGATTGTAAATCGATTTATGAAGGGCTCATATCTGGAGATCCGAAATTGCGTACACTCAGGGCAATATATCAGAGGGTATATAGCAAATATATTGCGGAGGCTAAAAAGGGAGAAAAAAGAGATGGATAGTAAACTTAATGGCCCTCTTTCTACGCTCCAATGGGTAGAAAGGGATAGAATAAAGCCAAATGACTATAACCCAAATAAAGTATCAAAACAAAATTTGGAGCTTCTAAAGCAGTCTATAATGACAAATGGATGGACGTTGCCGATTGTGGTACGTCCCGATTTTACAATTATAGACGGATTTCACCGTTGGACCGTTGCGGGAAACGAACCGCTGTTTTCCATGCTTGACGGACTGGTGCCAATAGTTATTGTGTCTCATAAAGATAGAGCAGGAAATATGTACGGGACTATTACCCATAATAGGGCAAGGGGAACACATCTTCTGGAACCCATGAAAGCAATTGTTAAGGAATTGTTAGCTGATGGTAAATCAGTTGGGGAAATCGGGAAACAACTTGGAATGAGGCCTGAGGAAGTATTTAGATTATCTGAGTTTTCCAAAGAGGACTTTTTAAAAATGATGATCAAGCCAGAACGGGAGTTCTCAAAAGCGGAGTTTATAACGAAGATTTAGTGTTAAATCAATTGGTATTCGTATGACGCAACAATGAGGGAGTGCATTGCCTCCCTCTGTTTTTTTAAAACAAAACAAATAGTGAGGTGGTGATGAATGGCAAGAGCAAGAAGCCCAAGCAGTATTGAAGCAGAAAAGCTATACCAGGATGGGATGAAGCTGGTTGATATTGCGAAAAAAATCGGTGTACCGGACAGCACTGTCCGCAGATGGAAATCTACCCAAAAATGGGATGAAAATAAAAGCGAACAGAGTAAAAAAAAAGAAACCGAACGCTCGGATAAAAAGAAATCGAACGCTCGGAAACCAAAAGGAGCGCCGAGAGGGAATAAGAATGCTGTTGGCCACGCCCCATCTACCCCTAAAAGAAATAAAAATGCTGAAAAGCATGGAGCTTACTCAAAAATATATTGGGACGCTCTTGATGAAGAAGATCTCCAATTAATTGATGAAGTATCTGGTAAGGAAGAAGAATTATTAAAGCAACAGATTGCTATGTACTCTATACGGGAACGCAAATTTATGCACCAAATCAAAGCATTTAAAGAAAAATCCGAGAAGGGATTTTATGTAAAGAGTGTTAAAAAGAAGTCAAAAAAAGAATGTGATAGCGAGAATAATATTTGTAATAAGGTGGAGGAAACAAGCACAGATACAGAATATGCCATAAAGGGGCTGGCTGTTCTTGAGGCTGAATTTACAAAGATCCAAAGAGCAAAGACAAAGTGCATAGATTCCCTTATCAGGCTCCGCATTGCAAATGAAAATTATGATGATTTGTTGAATGGATGGAAGTCCAAGGCAGAAAGTATGAGTACAGAGAAAAATAGTGATGATATAGAGGATGTAATGATTTATCTTCCGAATAATGGACGTGATAAGAAATGAAGGTATTAAAACCACAAGAAGGGCCACAGGAATTATTTTTAAGCACCTCTGCGGATATTGCTATTTATGGAGGCGCAGCAGGTGGCGGAAAAACATACGCTTTACTATTAGAAGCTCTGCGCCATACCTCAAATCCCAGGTTTGTAGCTGGGATATTCAGGAGACAGTCAATACAGATTACCCAGGAAGGTGGACTATGGGATTCCAGTTTTGAAGTTTATGGAGGGATTAAGGGAGCCGAACCGAAAACATCGCCCAGGCGCCATTGGAGATTTAAGTCGGGTGCCAGAGTAGGATTCGCTCATATAGATGGCGATAAGGATTTGCGTAATTGGCAGGGATCACAAATAGCCCTGATTGGATTTGATGAATTAACACACTTTACAAAAAAACAGTTTTTTTACATGCTTTCTCGTAACCGTACAGCTTGCGGAATACATCCGTACATGAGGGCAACCTGTAATCCGGATGCGGACAGTTGGGTTGCTGATTTTATTTCGTGGTGGATAGATCCGGAAACGGGGTATCCGATACCAGAGCGCAGCGGGGTTATCCGCTACATGGTACATAACAACGATATTGTCTCATGGTTTGACACAAAAGAGGAAGGTGTGGAGTTTGCTAAGCAAACCGGACTCAGGGGGGATGAGGCGGAACATGCTGTAAAGAGCGTTACATTTATTGCGAGTACCCTAAAGGATAACAAAATCCTCATGGAAAATGATCCCGGTTATCTTGCAAATCTGCTGGCATTACCGGAAGTTGAAAAAGAAAGGCTTCTGCGCGGCAACTGGAAAATCAAACCAAGCGCCGGATCATTTTTCAAACGTACCCAGATAGGGAAAATTCTGAAAGTACTGCCTGACGATATTATAGCTATCTGCAGGGGATGGGATTTGGCCGCTACAGACTCGGACGAAGATAATAATGCCGCTTATACTGCCGGTGTCCTCATAGGAAAGAGGGCATGCGGCAGATTTTTAGTTATTGATGTAATCAACCAGCAGATTAAAGCCGGCGAGGTCCGGAAACTGGTTTTGAATACAGCACAGGTTGACAATGCCAGGTATGGCAAATTATGTATGGTAAGGCAGAGGCTGCCGCAGGATCCCGGACAGGCCGGGAAAGAGCAGGCGCAAAGCTATATTAACATGTTGTCCGGATATAACGTGGTGGCCAAGCCGGAGTCCGGCAGCAAAGAGTCCCGCGCCGAGCCTATGGCGGCACAGTGGCAGCAGGGATTTTTTGACATCATGGAAGGCGAATGGAACGAGGCATATTTTAACCAGCTTGAAAGTTTTCCCGAAAGCAAGTTTAAGGATATGGTAGATGCCGGAAGTTCTGCTTTTGGCGAGGTTACCTTAGGAATGGGATTTAACATTGACGGTCTGCTGTAAGAAGGAGGTGAGAGGAAAAGTGAAGAATGGAACAAATGAATATGTTCAGGAAGAAAACGGCCGCCGCATCCTGCGGATGAAGGCATCCGGAGAGCAGGAGCAGAAAAAAAATTATGACGGCGGCTATCAAAATGTGCTTACCAGATACAACACAAAGAATGACAGTTCTACCGCTTACACTTATTCTGCCGAAGGGCCGGTATCAGACCTGGAGCTGACAGAACAGTATATGGAGAACGGACTGTTTGCCACAATCATAGACGAGCCTGCGGAAGAAGCAGTCAAGCACGGGTATGATTTTGGCTTAAATGACCCTGATATAGAGGAATTTATATCAGACGAGCTGGACCGGCTGGACTGGGAGGAAACGGCGGCTACGGCTATCAAATGGGCCCGTCTTTACGGCGGCGCCGTTATCGTGATGCTGGTGGATGACGGGTGTGATCTGGACGAACCCCTTGACTGGGAGTCAGTGGAGGAAATAGAGGAACTCCTTGTTTATGAGAGGGCAGTTGTCGAACCGGATCGTTCCTCTCTTTACGCCTGCAATCCGGAAAAGGTGAAAAGCAGAGGCAGCAGGTTTCGAAATCCGGAATTTTACTATGTCAACAGCCAGTACGGGCAGTTCCGGGTGCATGAAAGCCGCTGCCTTATTTTCCGTAACGGGAAACTGCCGGAGACAGGCTTTTATTCGTCCTATCAGTTTTTCGGGATCCCGGAACACCTGCGGATACAGCACGCGCTCAGGGAGACAGTGCTGTCCCATTCTTTCAGCGTCAGGATGCTGGAACGGTGCGTGCAGGCTGTACATAAGATGAAAAACCTGTCTAATATACTGCTGACCACGGACGGACAAGACAAAGTATTGCAACGCATGGAGCTTATTGACCTTGCCAGAAGCATCCTGAGTAGCATTGTGATTGACAGCGAAGAAGAATACGATTTTAAAAGCATGCCGCTTTCAGGCGTAAAGGATATCATAGACAGTACGTGCAACATGCTTTCCGCCGTAACCCATATCCCCCAGACAATCCTGTTCGGGCGCTCGCCTGCCGGCGAGAACAGCACCGGCGAAAGCGATATGGAGAACTACTACAACTATGTAGGGAAAATCCAGAAGATGATGTTAAAAAAGAACCTGAGAATGCTTCTTGATTTAATCTTTGAATGCGGAAGGAAAAACGGGGATATAAAGGAAATCCCGGCCTATAAAGTCGGCTTTGTCCCGCTGTGGTCCTTAAGCGAGGAGGAGCAGGCCAACGTAGATGCCGTCAGGGCAACCACGGAACAGACAAAGGCAGCCACAGCACAGATTTATGTGGATATGCAGGCCCTTGATGTATCGGAAGTGCGGGAAGGGCTGAAAAGGAGTGAAGAATTTACAATCAATGACCTGATCAGCGAAGAAGATGATCTGGACATTGCCGGGCTTCTCGGCATTGACGCACCCAGAGAGGAAACGGTTACAGAGCAGGCCCAAAACAGCGGTGAAGATGACCTGGACAAACAAATTATCATGGGGGATAAAACAAAGGCTCCCTGCACCCGTAACGCATCCACAGATATTCATAAAGACGGGGACTTAAGGGGCACAGGCGTTGGCATACTTGTGATAAAAGACGGAAAACTTCTTATCGGCGACAGAACAGACGGGATGGGGATATGCGGTCCGGGAGGCCATATAGAACCAGGGGAGGGCCCGGAGGATGCAGCTCGGCGCGAAACAATGGAGGAATTTTCCATAGATCTTAATGAGCTGATTCCGATTGGATATCTGGACAAAGACGTAATGCCGGATGGGTTCTGTCCGGCATATTTTTATTTGTGCACAGAATACGGAGGGGAACCGTATTCAGGCGGGGACGAAATCCAAAATGCCAGATTTGTAAGCTTGGAAGAAGTGCAGGAAAGCAGCAGCATTTTCCCGCCTTTCGGACTTTCCATTGATGTGCTGAAAAATATTCTGAATTTTGGCGGGGGGCGGCGGGATGGATGAACAGATGCACCGCAGGGCGGTACAGGAGCTGATACAAAAAAAGTTTTACGGCCATGATGTACTGATATCGAAGTATACCCCGGCATTCCCGTCCGGCATAGAGCGGGAATATGACCGTCTTTCCAGGCAGTATATGAGGCTCTTAAAAGAAACCATAGAAGAAGAAATTCCGGCCCTCAAAGAGCAGATCATGAAGGAAAGGGGGACTTACCGGACTGACAGTATAAATGATGTATTATCGCTTATGCTGGAGGTCTTTAACAAAATTCAGGAGAGGTTTGTTGAAAAAGAAGAAGGCTTCGACCTTAGAAGGAAACTGGAATCTTTTGCAAATCTGACCAGAAAGCTTACGATTAAGGAGTGGAAAAAGGCTGTACGGAAAACCCTTGGCATAGATATTCTTGACGATTATTACATGGGCGAATTCTACCGCGCCATTATGGACAGATGGGTGGATGAAAATGTATCACTGATTAAGTCGATACCGGGCGATACGCTGGAAGATATAAGGGGAATTATAAAAAGCGGATTTCTGGACGGGAAAAGCACTACCCGGATTATGAAGGATATACAGCACAGGTATAACGTGGGGAAATCCCGCGCCAGCCTGATTGCAAGGGATCAGGTGGGAAAACTGAACGCAGCAGTTACAGAAGCCCAGCAGAGAGACGCAGGGATTGAAGAATATTACTGGTGTGACTGCGGGGACGGCCGCGTGAGGAAATCACACAAAAGGCTTAACGGCAGGAAATTCCGATGGGATACGCCTCCCGTAGTAGATGAAAAAACCGGGCGCAGATGCCATCCGGGCCAGGATTACCAGTGCCGGTGCAGGGCAAAACCGGTATTTAAGTTCGGGACATTTAACGCTCCTGTAGCGGGGAAGGAAGGTGATACAGTTGCTTGAAGATGCACAAAGCCACAAAGAAGAACTGGAAAGAAAAATGCGCGGAACATGGGGAGATAAAAAGTATTGGTATTATAACAGTTATTCCTACTTTTCCCCAATATCAATTGATGAAAACACATGGGACAAAATGCAGTTTGCCTCCGTTAATCCTGACGGGGAAGTAATCGGATACCTTTCTTACAGCATAGACAGGGAATGCAGGTTTGTAAGCGGGCTTTCCATCATTAATTTTACCAACAATCCTGTATTTGGGATAGACGTAATGCAGATGGTAAAGGATATTTTCGAAAAGTATAACTTTCAGAAAATAGACTTTTTTGTAATTATAGGAAATCCCATAGAACAGCAGTATGACCGGTTAATCCAAAAATATGGAGGGAGGATTGTAGGCACCCGTAAAAGGCACGTAATGCTGCCTGACGGAAAGCTTTATGATGAAAAAATGTATGAAATCCTTCAGGAGGACTATTTGAATAAAAGATATGGGAAAGACACCGGATAACGGTGTTTTTTTACATAAGCTGACCCGCTAAGCCTGGCGGTGTCTGTTGTGCCATTTGTATTGCAGGAAAGGAGGTGGAAAAAGGTGGGTAACAAAAAGAAGGAAAGAACTTTCCGGATGGACAGCATCAAGATGGATCAGACCTACTATACAGAGGAAGGGTACCTGGTAGACCATCCAGTGGTGACGCGCTGCGGCATTTTCGAATATGCAGACCCTGAGGCCGGCAGTGACGGCATACGCCGGGAGCTGCGTCTTCCGGAAGATGTATTTGACGAAAAAAGCCTTGCCAGTTATGAGGGGAAGCCTATTATCATAACCCATGATGCGGAAGAAATTAACAAGGACAACGTCCATCAGGAGCAGATAGGGACCATACTCAGCAAGGGGTACCGTGATGGAGAGTGTGTCAGATGCAAAATAATAATCCATAATACGGATGCCATGAAAAACTGCGGGCTCAGGGAGCTTTCCCTAGGGTACAGCCAGAACCCGGAGGAAGTACCTGGAGTATATAAAGGCCAGAAATATGATGCCATACAGCACGATATTGAGATTAACCATCTTGCCCTGGTCAGCGATGCCAGAGCAGGCAACCGTGCAAGGCTGAATATAGACCACAGAGATGTTAAAAAGAAAAAATATTTAAAAGGAGGACCAGTGATGGCAAAAGTAAAAGCAAAAGGAAAAAACAGCAGGTATGATGGCGACCTTACGCCGGAGGAGCTTGCCCAAGCAATTGCCCTTTTCAGAGCGCAGCAGGGTACAGGGAATGAAGATGAGGAAGAAGAGGTGAAGCTGGATGCGGACGAAGTAATAAGCCAGGTAAAGGAGAGGAAAGACCGCAGGGATTCCGGAACAGAGCAGCTGGATGCAGAGGAAGTGATTGCAGAGCAGGAAAGCGATATCGAAGCCCTGCTTAAAGTAATTGATGAGCTTCAGGCAGCCAATGACATTGCGGCAGCAGACGGAGAGAGTGATATTAATGCTGACGAAGGAGATCCTGAAGAAAACCTAGATGAAGGAGAAGCGGAAGATAATGCTGACGGGGAGGATCTTAATCAGGATGATGAGAGAGGAAAAGCCCTGAATGCGGATTCCATTGATAAGATTGTCAAAAAGCGCTTAAGGGATTACATGGATGTATGCCGGACTGCGGATAAGCTCAGCCTGGACGGCATTGAGAACCTTGATCTTACCTCGGCCCGCAAAAGGGTAATCAAGAAACTCAGCCCGAAGCTCAATCTGGACGGCAAGTCAGATGCCTACATCAGAGCAGCGTATGACATTGCAAAACAGGGGATTGCCGGAAGAAAGAAAACGGATGACCAGAGGCGGAGCATGATGTCCGGTACCGGAAAAGAACTGAATACGGATGCGGCGGATACCAATTCCGCAGCATCTGCAAGGGAAAAAATGATTTCGAGGATGGGAGGAAAAAAATAAATGGGAGTACAGACAACTTATAATTATGGCATATCCAAAGGCATTGCAGGCGGCCTTTATGACATTACTTACTACGAAAACAACACATTTATCACACCGGGCGGCATCCCCTTTGGCTACGGCGTAGTAAAAGGCGCCACGCCGGGAAGTGATATCAAACTTCCTGCCGCTGACAGCAAAGCAGCGGATTTTGAAGGCGTGACGCAGAACGGTTTTACCACCCAGCAGGATATGCAGGGGAACGCCGTACCTGTGAAAGGGGAGAGCATGGGCGTGCTGCGCACGGGAAAAATCTGGGCTGTTGTCGGGAAAAATGCAGTGCCAGCCTACGACAAGCCTGTTTATCTGATTGTAAGCGGTGATGAGGCAGGACGCTTTACCACAGAAGAAGACCAGTCAGAAAAGGTACTTCTCTCGGCTAAATTTATTTTGGAAAAAGATGGCGGCATTGCCCCCATTCGCATTAATTAAAGGAGGAAATGACTTATGAACAGAAACAGGCATTTAAGCTATGACAGAGCTGACGAAGCGGCTCTCCGTAACGGGACCATATGCAGCACCCTGAAGAGAAATTGGAGAAATGACGGTATCGGGACGGAATCAGCAAGTGTTTTCTTCGCGCGTGAACTTGATTATGTGAAAGCACAGACCTATGACATCGTACATCCGGAAATGACGGCGCTCAGCCTGTTCCCGGTTTCCAATGAAGTTCCGGAAGGGGCCGAGTCGTTTACATACTACAGCTATGACCGTACAGGCCTTGCCACCATTATCAATAATTATGCGACTGATCTTCCCAGGGCAGATGTAAAAGGGAAACCCGTTACCGGCTATGTGAAATCAATCGGTGACAGTTACGGATACTCCGTGCAGGAACTGCGGGCATCCAAAATGACAGGCAAGTCCCTGGATGTGCGCAAGGGCGAGTCGGCCAGATATGCGGCAGATTACCTGATAAATAAGCTTGCATGGATGGGAAGCAAGGAAAACAACCTTATCGGCATCCTGTCAGAAGAAAATGACATCCCTAAGTTTGTGCTTTCCACGGTTATGGTAGACGGAGAGGAAAAGACAGAATTCTGCTACAAGAATGCCGACCAGATTTTGGAGGATCTCAACAACATGCAGAAGTATGTTTCCCAGATTACCAAAAATGTGGAAAAGCCGGACACCCTTGTGCTGCCGGCCCATGTCTATATTGATCTGGCAACCAGGAGGATACCCGACACGGATACCACAATCCTTAAATTCCTGATGGACAATGCCCCGTACCTGAAAGAAATAAGGGAGGCTAATGAGCTGCAGGCGGATTCCACGGACATGAACCCCACCGGGAGCAACGTGGGGCTGCTTTATACAAACAGCGAAAAGAAAATGACCCTGGAAATCCCCATGCCGTTTTTACAGCATACGCTGCAGGAAAATGGGCTGGAAATTGTAATCCCCTGTGAGGAAAGGGTAGCCGGAATGGTTATTTATTATCCGCTGTCAGCTCTTATTGTAGAAGGAATTTAGAAACTCATTTATATAAAGCCCTTACGGATATCCGGAGGGCTTTTTTTAAAATATGGAGGATATGTCTTATGAAAATAAAAAATAATTCTAACAAAATAGTCGGGATGACAGGCTTGAGCCTCCTGCCCGGGGAAACGGCTGAATGTCCGAAAGGTTATGAAAATAACCCTGTAATCAGGAAATACATTACAAAGGGGGCTCTGGCCAAAGTGGAGGATGATGTAAAAACCAATGAAGAAACCAGAACAGTCCAGGAAAAGGATTTGCAGGATATGACAAAAGAAGAACTGCTTGCCTATGCCGCCGAACACAATATTGATATAGGCAATGCAACAACAGAAGCAGGCATATTAAAGAAGATCCAGGATGCACAGAAAGCTTAGAAGGCAGCTCTTATGAAGATTGATACCATACGGAAAGTGATTGGCATCCTGGAAGTTGTGGCACCGGAGTATAAAGGGATAGGAGAAGACGAACTCAGGATATGGGTGGAGCTGGCAGAACCATATGTCAGCGAAAGCGTGTACGGGAAGTTTTATCATCAGGCGCTTGCCTATCTGACAGCACATAAGCTTTCCCTGAATGTGCCCGTGAAAAAGGAGGAGGAAAACAGCACCATATCCACATCCGTAAAAGATACCATGAATGTAGCATCTTTTAGCGAGGGGAGCACCAGCATTTCATTTAACAATCCGTCCACCAGTTCCAGCGGAGGATCTTCCTCCGCTGACGCAGAGTATCTCCTGACCTCCTACGGACTGCAGTTTCTTGATATCTGCAAGCGCTGCGTCCTGCCAATCGCAATTTCTGGGATGCAGAGGATGTGATCCCATGGACAAAGTAACAGACAGGTGGACACCTGAGGGTGAGCGGCTTATGAAGGAGCTCCGGGAGCTGGCAGAGCTGGAAGTGGTTATTGGATTTCAAAGGGGGAAAGCATCCGAAGACAACGGAACGGATCTTACGGACATTGCCATGTGGAACGAACTGGGGACGGAAGGCAAATATGGAGGGGAGCATATCCCGTCCCGCCCCTTTATGCGTGATAGTGTGGATAAGCATAAGGCGGAAATAGAACACATACTGAAAGCCCAGGAGGAAGTGCTTTTAAGCGGCGGCACGGCAAGGAAAATACTGGAAACGATAGGTATTTTTCAGAAGGATTTGATGCAGACAGAGATTGAACAGGGAAGTTTTGCCCCCAATAAACGCTCAACTATAAGGCGGAAGGG
The DNA here is from genome assembly GCA_003612395.1 of Parablautia intestinalis. Lineage (GTDB taxonomy): Bacteria > Bacillota > Clostridia > Lachnospirales > Lachnospiraceae > Suilimivivens > Suilimivivens intestinalis. Next base: position 28,541 of record RAYQ01000014.1, on the reverse strand, counting down.
ATCGGATAAACCGCTGATAGATACCGGACAGATGAAGAATTCGGTTAATTTCCTGATTCGAAAGAAAGGAAGTGGGAATAAAGATGCTTGATATTTTTAAGAAGCCGTATACGCTGCGGTCTTTCGAAAAAACGGATTTTACATTAAGCTACCCATGCGCTAAGTACAGCGACCGGACAGTAATGCTGAATGTCCATCCGCTTTCATCCACAGAAGTTCTGGCACTTCCGGAAGGCATGCGGAGGGCTAAGAACATAAGAGCAATCGGCAGAGTGGAGATAAAGACAGCGGATGATGCCGCAGGAACCCTGGCAGACCGTTTATTATACCGGGGCCAGTGGTATGAATGCACCGGTGCTGATATATGGGGGAATACCCCCGTGGGGCAGACAGAAGCAATATTCGGCCTTATTCCTGTGAGTGAGATTCGGGAAATACAGTTACTTCCGGAAGATAAGGGGGAGGGAGGCGGTGAAGATACGGAATGACTTTTTCAGAATTGAAAGAATGGCTGAAAAAAATGGTGCAGGAGCGTATGAAAGGCAGCGTAATCTGGGCCGAGCAGTATCAGACACAGCCTCCGCCGCCCCTGACAACGCTTAAGCTTAAAGATACCGGCCTTCCCGTACATCCGGTCAATATAGTAAAGGATGGGAAGATATATTCCTATTATGAGTGTGAAAAGATTTTGGAGATAAACAGATACACGCCGGGGGTTACGAAAACGGCCGGGGAAATCAGGGGTATGGAGAATACTGCGGAGGAAGATCTTACCTCCCTGCTTTTATATGTGCAGTCTGACCGGGGAGCGGAAAAAATGTATCTGGCCAACATCAGTATTCGTCAGATGGGCCCTATACGGGATCTGACGGCGCTTGAGTCAACACGGTATAAAAACCGTGCCATGCTGGAGCTGTCAATCCGCTGCACACTGGAATATCAGGAAGGGAGCATAGGCGTATATGCGCCGGAGGCAGGGACGCCTTATGAAGAAGGCGACACCGGGTATTTTGAAGATGTAGAAATGGAGGGAAAGAATGAGTGAAATATTAGATAACATAGTCAACTGCAATATATCTATCGAAGCTCCTGTTGAGGACGGGGCCAGTTTTGGCGTAATTCTCATAGTGGGGGATGCGCCGCTGAAAAAAGGGAAGAATTTTAAGGATACAGATAAATATGCATCCATCAAGGAAATAATATATGCAGGCTGGGAAGATAAAGAGGAAGTATACCAGGCCGCACTTGCGGCTTTCGGCCAGGAACCCAAACCGCAGGTAGTATACGTTGCAGCGCGCAGCGTACTGGAAAGCGGCGATACAGAAGAATTTTCCGCAGCGGTAGAAAAAGCTGCCGATATGCCGGGGTGGTATGGCCTTGCGCTGGCAGGGGCAGAAGATGAAGATTACAGGAAAACTGCCGAACTGATTGAACGTACGGAAAAGATATTTGCATTTTCCGTACAGGATAAGGAAAATCCTCTTGCAGATAAAAAATACATGAGGTCTTTTGGTATTTATTCTGAAAATAAGTATGTGCATATCGCATGGATGGCTAAAGTATTTTCGTTTGACCCGGGAAGTGAAACATGGGCATTTAAAACCCTGTCAGGTGTGAATCCGTCAGAAATAACCACCAGTGAAATGCGCCAGCTGGAGGAAAAGGGGCTTAATTATTATGCGGCCTGTGCAGGAAGGAACATTACCCGGAATGGATATATGACAGGAGGGGAATGGATTGACGTAATACGATTCCGTGACTGGCTAAAGAACCGGATGCAGATAAAGATATACGAGCTTTTTATTAAAAATCCTAAAATCCCGTATACAGATTCCGGGATTGTACTGGTTGAAAACCAGATGGAGGCGGTTCTTGCAGAGGGGCAGAAAACCGGAGGAATTTCCGAAACAGAATATAATGAGAATGACGAGCCTGTGCGCGGATATACGGTAACGGTCCCCAGATCGGCAAGCCTTGGCAGAGAACAGAGGGCAAAGAGGGTGCTGACAGACTGCCATTTTACAGCGAGACTCTCAGGTGCAATCCATGTGACAGAGCTGCGTGGGAATTTAACTTTTTAAAGGAGGGATGGATAATCAATGGACGGTTTATTTACATATAATCCTGCGATGGTAAAAGCAGCGCTGGGTACCCATATGGTAACAGGCTATGCGGAGGATACTTTTATTACAATCGAAGAGATTTCCCAGGGTACAACATCAAAGACCGGGTGTGACGGCGAGACTGTGCGTTCAGTTGATCCAAACACCCGGTTTAGTGTGAAGCTGACACTCCAAATGGGGTCCCCAACGCATAAATATTTACTGAACAGATACAACAGGGATAAAAAGGACGGGAACGGCAGTTTCCCTATCCTGATAAATGACCTGACGGGAAAAGAAAAGTTTTCAGCCATAAATGCGTGGGTAACAAAGCTTCCTACCAATACAAAAGGCAAAGAAGGACAGAATAAAGAGTGGACGCTGGAAACCGGACAGGCCGATTTCCAGATTGAATAGGAGGTGAATAAGAGTGAACACGGCAAGGAACATCTCAAAGATGATGGAACCAAAAGAGGCCTCAGTAGGAGGGAATCTTTTTTATATTTATCCCTTCCCAGCATTTAAATCGGCCAATATAAGCGGCGAAATCGCTGCCCTGCTGACACCAATGCTTGCGTCGTTGGCGTCAGTCGTGGGGACAGGCGGGGAAAAACATTTGATGGATATGGACATTGGAGAGGCAGCCCCGCATATCGTAGGGGCTTTCTCTTCGCTTTCCGGGGATAAGGTGGAAAAGCTCTTACGTGATCTTCTCCTCCCAGGGAATATCGGCGTAAGGACAGCAGCCGGGGTGGACCCACAGTTCCTTACAGAGGATTTGAGCAATGAGATATTCTGTGGGAATACTCAGGATATGTTTATCCTGGCATATCACGTGATAAAGGTGAATTATGCGGGTTTTTTCGAGAAATTCGGGAACCTATCTGGCAAAGTAGCGGATATGGCCCAGAAGATGGCGTTTCCCGGTATGGCGCCCTTGATGTAAGCCGTTTCAGCGAGCTGGAAATGCGGATGTACATCCTAATTAAGGCCAGGCTTGCAAGCATGGAGGAACTAAAGAGCTGCTATACGCTGGACGAGGCGCTGAAACTTTACGCGTTGTACAGCATGGACCTTGACATTGAGAGGGCAAAAACTGCAGAAATGATGGAAGAGAGGAATTAAATTGACAGTACGGGAATTATTTGTGGCCATGGGGTTTAAAGTCGATGAGTCCTCCCTGAACGAGGTAGAAAAAAAGATCAACTCGGTAAAAAGCTTTGCCGCAAAGGCGCTGGGAGCTCTGGGCATTGGTTTTTCCCTTGCACAGATGAATACGCTGGCAGAAGAATTTAACGGTATCAATGATCAGATAAAAAGCGCCACGGCCGGCCTTGGAAACCAGAAGGAAATACAGGAAAAGATTATGAAATCTGCCAATGACACAAAAATGTCATATGCAGATACAGCTAAAGTAGTGGGCGCCCTGGTGCAGGAAAACAAGGAACTGTTTGGCAGCGTGGATGAGGCAGTTGCTTTTAATGATACTCTTACAAAACTGTTTAAAACAGCGGGAAAAAGCAATGATGAAATCGCCGGCCTCATGGAGGCAGTCAACAAATCCTTTGCCAAGGGAAAAGTCGATACGGAAACACTTAACCAGCTCATGGAAAGATCGCCGGAGGCCGTGGAATATCTGAATAAGCAGCTTGGCAGCACCACAGAACAGCTTGAGAAGATGGCCTCTGACGGAAGGATCAGCCTTGCGGACTTAAAAGACGCTTTTATTTTAAACGCGGATGAAATAGACGCAAAATTCGGGGGCCTGGATTACAGCATATCGGATGCGCTTTTAAATATCCGGAACCGCTGGGGCTACTGGCTGGATGATATAAATGCAAGCATAGGGCTTACAAAGACGCTGGCCAAATACATGACCAGGGCTTTTAATATCGCCATGAACGGGCTGAACAAAGCGAGGGACATGTCGGTAAAGGTGGTAGATAAATTCGGGGGTATTGAGAATGTCTTCCGCTTTATAGCGATTGCGGCTGTAGCTGCATTTGCTGCCTTTAATGGAAAAAAGGTGCTGGATTTTATGAGATCCTTTACGAGCCTGCTGAACGTGGCGAATTTGAAAATCCTTGCCATTATAGCAGTGATAACAGCGATAGCTCTTGTTGCAGAGGATTTTGTCAATTTTATGCAGGGAAACGGCAGCGTAGTTGGTGAGATCCTTGGAAAGATGGGTTATGATGCAGACGAGGTAAGGGACAGGATAATCGTCGGCTGGAATAAGGTAAAAGGTTTCCTGCTCCAGGTATGGCTTGCCCTTCAGAACGCAGGCGGACAGATTGCCCAGAAACTGAAAGAATTCTGGGTAAAAAATGGTGACGAAATTAAAGAAAAGCTTACCAACGGATTTCGCCAGCTCTTTACGATCCTTGGGGAAATTTTTCGGGCTCTCTATAATCTGGCAGTGGAAATATTCGGCGCACTGCGGGAATTCTGGGAAAAATGGGGAGACCAGATTTTAGAAGCACTCTCTGCAATTTTTTCAGCGCTGGGCGGCATTATAAAGGGTTTCCTTCTCGTGTTACAAGGCATTATTAAGTTCCTGCGAGGGGTTTTTTCTGGAGACTGGGAAGAAGCCTGGGCCGGTATTCAAAAAATATTCGAGGGGATTTTACTTGCGATCCAGTCATTTTTTGTCGGAATTTGGAACGCAATTTACGCGTTTTTTGGTGAAAAAATTGACGCGTGCATAAAAAAGGTGACTGATTTTGTAGATAAGGTCAAAGCGAAACTTCAGGCAGTCAAAGATTTTTTCGGGGATATAGGCGATTTTATAAGCGGCGTGGATGATTTATCTGCTAAAAGTACTGTTGTACAGAATACTACGGTGGCTAATGCTGCCGGCAGCGGAAACAGGACTAACAACATCAGCCAGGACGTAAAGATTGAAAACACATTTAACGGAACCGATCCGGAAACTATGTCAAAGGCGGCAACAAAATCCGCAGAGGATACAACAGACCAGCTGGCCAAGGGCCTTAAGTATGGCACATGACGGAAGGAGGCAGGAAGGATGAATTTAAAGCCGTGCTCCATAAACGGGATAGAGTTTGACGCACAGCTGAACGAGAGCCGGACTTACAACTCCGAGGTGCCGGAATATGCGGTAGAGTCAGGATATGAGGTGTCCGACAATATCAGCGTAAAGCCAATGGAAATAGAATTTACCGGATACCTGACCAATACGCCGGTTACATGGGAAAACCATGGGACAGGGCGTGTGGAGAGTGTGGTTGCGCAGCTTGAAAACCTGTTTTTTTCCAAGCGGCTGGTGACACTCGCAACAAGGACGGATACCTATACAAACATGGCCATTACTTTTCTTAAAGTCCCCAAAGACGCTGAGAACATGACGTCAAAGGAAATACAGATGAGGCTTAAGAAAGTGACGGTGGTGTCCTCACAGGTTACAACGATCCCGTCCTCTTATATAAGGGGAGGGGATACGGGCGTAAATGCCGGTACATCAGGGACCGGGAGCCGGGGGAGCGGCGCCGCCCAGGCATCCGGCTCCGGAACTTCCGGAAGTTCGGAATCAGAAAGCAAAGCGTCCATCCTTTATAATCTGACACATAAATGAGGGGAACAATTATGATGGAATATATTCAGGTACCGGATATGAACGACAGTTTTTCTCGCGTAATTTTATGCCAGAAGGAATACCTGATACGGTTTTTATATAACGGGGAACATGATTACTGGTCTTTTGGCGTATATGACACCGGAAAAAACATTTTGTTACAACACAGGAAGATAGTACCCGTGGCGCCGCTGACACACTTTGATGTTTCGGTACATATTCCCCAGGGAATATTCGGGTGCTTTACAAATCTGAAACATGTAGGCAGAAAAGATTTTGCCAACGGGAATGTAGAATTTGCTTTTATTCCCTGGGAAGACCTGGAGGTGTGGAGGAAAGAAAATGAGATTATTCGGTAGGGAGGCAAGGGTATCCATAGGGAAAGGCGGCGGATCGGGATTTGAAATCGGGGTCGCCGCTACAAACGGGATCCCAATCCATATAAAATTTTCTTTTGAAAAATCAGACGTGGAAAGCCCTAACACGGGAAAAGTCACCATATGGAACCTGAACAAAGAGCACCTTGCAGAGCTTGAAAAACAGGACTGCGTTGTGATTGTGAGGGCAGGCTATACAGGGAACCTGGCACAGGCATTTTCCGGCACCGTGACCCATGCCACAACGGCCAAAGAAGGGGCGGACCAAATGACGGAGATAGAGGTTGCAGACGGAATGGTGGAGCTACGGGATTCGAACGTATCCCTTTCTTACGCGGAGGGAACCGCCACGGATGTAATCTATCAGGACATAGCGGTGCAAATGGGCCTGCCGCTGAGTTGCTCTCCCAACGCGCTTGGCCTTCCGACCGTGCTCAGCAACGGGTACAGCTTTGTGGGAAGTGCCAAGAACCTGCTGAAAAGATTAACGCGGATGGACGGCACCAGCTGGAGCATCCAAGACGGCATCTTACAGCTCACAAAATTGGGGGAGCCAATCTCACTAAGCTGCTATGAACTTAATGCAGGGAGTGGACTCATAGGGATGCCTAAGAGGGTCAGCTTATCGGCCAGCGGCGGGAGCGGAAAGGGAGGGAATACAGGAGCGTCGGGCGGGACGGAGACGGCACAATTAGGATGGGAGGTAACTTATCTTATGAACCTGGCAATAGGCGTCAACAGTTATGTCCATGTAACCAGCCAGATTGTGACCGGATATTTCCGGGTACAGAAGATTTCCGTAGAGGGCGACAATTACGAGGGTGACTGGCAGTGCAAAGCCACAATTTTGGAGATAACAGGACAGGGGGCGGCATTATGATACAGGAATTTGTACAGCAGATAGAGGATACGGTCAGGGAGGCGACCTACGATATACATACAGCCCTTCCCGGCACCATAACAGAATTTGATGTGGCGGCCGGCATGGCGTCCGTAAAGCCGGAAGGCACCATGACCATGAAAAACGGCATGCAGCTTACTTACCCTACGATTGTTAAGGTACCGGTAGTATTTCCCCAGGCATGCGGACAGAAAACCACAATAGCCTATCCGGTAAAACCTGGGGACGGGTGTATTATCTTAATCTGCGAAAATGACTTAAAACCGTGGATGAGCCATGGTAAAGAAACAGACAGCAACATGAAATTTGATTTGACAAACGCAGTCTGCATCCCGGGGCTGTTTGGAGAAGGCAGTGAGGCAGTGCAGAAAGCGGTAGAAGAAGAGGCCATTGTCCTTAAAAATGAGGAAATGGAGCTTATCTTAAAAAAGGACGGGATGAAAGCACAATACCAGGGCAGCCTTCTGCAGATGGGGGAGGATGCGGTAAAGCAGGAGTGCGCCGGATGCAGTATCTCTGTCAGCGGCGATGGGGTGGTAATAGAAGGAAATCTTAATGTGCACGGAGCCGTCACGTCAGAAGGGGGATGATGGGATGAAGGATATTCTGCTGGACGGGGAAGGGGATATAGCGCTGACGAAGGAAGGAGACATATCACTGGTTACAAGCCCGGTGCAGGCGGCCCTCATAAAGCTGAGGTGGTTCTTTAAAGAATGGGTATTTGATCCTGAAAAAGGGATCCCGTGGTTTGAGTCAATACTTATAAAGAACCCTGACATTGACGGCATAAAAAAACTGCTGATCAGGGAGATGCTGGATGTGGATGATGTGCTTGAGGTTCCGGTGATGGATATCTTTTTTAATCCGGAGAAAAGGACGGCTCTAGTGAAGTTCCAGCTGCGGACGAATGAGAAGACATTTGAAAAGGAGGTGGAGCTTCGTGGGTGAGTATGGCGTTACCCGAAACGGCTTTGTGAGAAAAAGGCTGGATGAGATTAAAAATGATGTATATGCAAGATTAAAGGAAGGCTGGGGATATGATATTACAATTAATCCCCAGTCTTTTCTAAATGTCTTGGTAACAGGATTTTCCGATGAAGTGGCGAAGCTGTGGGAAGAAGCGGAGAATACCTATTATGCCATGTATACCATGAGCGCGGAAGGCGGAAACCTGGACAACGCAATGCAGTTTGGCGGAATAACCAGGGAGCGGGATTCCCGTACCACTTATATGATTGCCTGTACTGCTCCGGATGATACGATAGTGCCTTACGGGGTGCTTATAAAATCGGCAACCAATCCGGAAAAAATGTTCCGGTGTACCAACACACAGGTGATAGGGCGTGAAAATTTCAGAAGGATAGAAATACGGCCTTATATGGAGTCCGGCATAGACGTATTTTATATTACGCTTAACCGTAATACATGGCAGTATGCCCGGCAGCCGGAAGATAATGCACAGGATATCATCAGGGCTTTTGCAGACATGATAGAAGAAGCGGGAATGTCTGTTAATGAGGATTTGGAAAAGGGATGCCTTATCATTGAGGATATTTATAAGCAGACTTCCAACACGCTTGCCATATCAAACAATCTGCTGATTGATTCCGTTACCTCCAATATTCTGTTTGAGAGCATGGAGTACGGGCCGGTTATTATTGCAGACGGCCTCATAAGGGAAATGGTTACACTGGATACCGGCATCAGGGAGATAAAAAATGACATAGCCCCTGTGCCGGGCCGGTTTGAAGCGGATGATATTGAGGCCAGGCAGACTTTTGTAAAGCGCTGTGCCACCAGATCAAAAAATATGGTGGAGAGCATTACCGCGGAGATATATAATTCCGTGGATAATGTATTGTCGGTAGCTGGGTATGAAAACGATACGGAGGATACCGACAAAGAAGGAAGGCCGCCCAAATCAGTGGAAATCATTGTGGATGGCGGAGATGACGGGGAAATAGCCAATACCATTTATCAGAAAAAAACCAATGGAATCCGGGCTTATGGAAACATTATCATGGATGTTGCAGATGGCTTCGGCAACATCCATAAGGTTGGATTCAGCCGGCCGGATTATCTGTATGTCTGGCTGCGTATAGTAATTACGGGCAAAGCAGGGAAAGCAATGGCGCCAAATTATATAGAGCTGACACAGGAGTCCATCTTAGAGGACAGCAAAAACCTCCAGGTAGGGGACACGGTATACCTGCAGACATTTCTTGCCAATATTTACAGCCGTGTGGTCAGCGTGTCAATGGTAGATATCAGGGCTTTTGCAAGTGCTTCTGAAAAATATATTCCCTCGGAAGAAGAATATACCCCGGGAAACGTAATAGTAAGCCACCGGCAGAAAGCGCTTTTTGATGTGGCCAGAATTGAGGTGTTGCTAGATGGTTAATGCAGGCAGCATAGTGGAAAGCTTTCTTGAGAAGCTTCCGGAGCAGTTTAAGCGGAAAAATAATATTGAAGTCCTGATAAGGGCGTTTGCGGAGGAACTGGAGGCAGTAGGGAAAACGCTTCATGATCTTGAGACTCTGCGCTCCATAAAGTCGGCTTTCGGGAGGCAGCTTGACGGTGCCGGCGAGATTGTGGTGCTTACCAGGGCAGAATCCTCCAGATATGCCGGCATTATAGATTTTGACGTAATCGACGATGAAAGGTACCGCCTTTTCCTCATGTATAAGGCTTTGAGGAATGCCAATACCTGCACTTTTCCCGAATTGGTTGAGGTATGCCGGCTTTTGTATAATATGAAGCTGCTCTATTACAGAGAGTTTAATGACCACCCGGCCCATTTCCAGTTGATGGTAGGAGCGGATTTTGAGGACTGGATGCTCAAAATGCTTTACAATACCAGCCTGACAGTAAAGCCGGGGGGCGTATCCGTGGATCTAAAGTTTTTTGAGCTTGAATTTTTTGGATTCCGGGATCTGAATAAAGATGCACTTGGATTTGGGGAAGGAAAGTTCTTGCATATCATAGGAGAGGAGTGATTTGATGGAAAGTAGCGATAAGGAAACAAAAAACGGACTTGCTGTCGAAACTGAAAGCAGTATTAACAGCGCATCTTTGGAAGAACTTTTTGAAAGCCTGTTTGCAGATACGGGGAGCCGCGAGAACATCAGCATAAAAGACTGGACAGACGGATGGTCTGCTATCGTGGGAGGGATCAACGGCATCCCCACATCCCGGCAGTTTAATACCTTACAGCACATCACAGACCTGAAATGCCTGAAGCTGTTTCATGATGTGGCAGCTTTAAAGGCAGCCGGAAAAGGCGGGGTAAAGATAGGGACAATTGATGAGCTGGACGGAGAAAATACAATTTTGTTTGAGCTCCTTAAGGATACCAGCAAAATATTTAAAGTACACCGGACAGACTCAGAAAATAATCCTCGTGAATATGAGTTCGCTTCTGTTTTTAATGTGCCAAAAGAAAGGGGAAAGCTTAAGTCGGGAGATACGTTATCAGAATTGTTCGGACAGATAGCAAGGCACCTGCTGGATCTTAAGAGCAACTGCTTTGCGGGGACGGATGATCCGTTTGTCCTGATGACAGAGACTACTTACAAACCGCCGTCTTTGAGGACAAAAGGGTGTGCATATGGTTTTATCACGACTCAAAGGGGCGTGATTATGATCTTTTTTGACCGGTACATAACCGGAATGGAGGATCCCACAGTATCAGGGACCTTGTACGGGGTTGAAAAGACAGAAAAAACAGAGCTTGAGGCAGACAACAGCCCATATAAGGCAGTTTTCAGCAATGTAGTATATCTGGAAGATGGGAAGGAGATAGTCCGTCAGCCAGGAAAGATATATGCGTCAGTAAAAAGTACAAGATAGGAGGGCAACAATGGAAGATAGTACAAATACGGGGACAGTTAATAGTACAGCTACAGGAGCAGAAGATAATACAAATACGGGAGCGGTTATTGATGGCAGATATTTATTAGTTGAATTTCAGGATTCTAATGGAAATGTCTGCTACTTTCACACGGATGCCCGTGTTGTCTGGCTGCCTGACGGGACGTCTTTATATGATTTCCTGAACTCGGACATATCTGATGAACAGATTAACAGCATATTTAACAAGGAAGAGGAGGTAGTGGGACCATGACAATGGCAGAAAAGATCTTAAACGGAATAGAAAAGTTTTATTTAGCTTATACAGAGAAAAGGATATTGAAGACTAAGGAGGAAGTTGCGGCAAATACCAATCCGGATAATCTGCCATCAGCAGTCGTGGTTGATGAATTAATTGATAATTTAAAGACGTCTTTTCAGGATGGTGTTGATACACTATATAATAAGTGTAAGAGCTGTGGGGTAACACCATCCGATAAAACGCCTACAGCAATTGTTAATGCCATACAAAGCATTTATACCAACAGATACAATGCTGGCAGAACTCAAGGGCAAAATGATGTAAAAGCTAATCCAAACGCTTATGGCGTCCAGACAGATGTAAAGCATACCGTAACAATAACAGTTAAGGGCAACTGTGGAGGGGATAGCCGTGTTAATTTAAATGCCCATGCATCCGTATCCATTGACGGAGGCGCTGCGACTACTTATAGCAGTACGGGCTATGTCAGCCCCGGGCAGTATACGCCAGAGAGGGTAATAAACCTTACTGTTTAAAAATCATTAAATCTTTATTTAATACAGGATGGGCAGAACAGAAAAATATATTTAGAAACTATAACCAGGAGCCGTAAGGCTCCGTTATTTTACCCGCTTTTGGGGAGAAAGGAAAAGATATGATTAATTTAAAATATGCCGGAGAAAAAAACACCTATGAAGTAGAGTTTGAAAAACTGAACCGGCATGTAGTGCAGATAACCGGAGAATTTCCGGTAAAAACGAAAGGTTTTACTCTCTTTAGGGAGGGTAAGGAAGATGATGCCTGGGATTATACAGGATTTAAGACATTATACCTCAGGACAGAGGGCGGTGCACAGTTTTCAGATGATGGCAGCGTTTATACGGCACCGGTACCGACTGTAGCTTTTACCTGTGGTCAGGGAGGCACCATAGACGGAGATATAATGCAGACTGTGAGCAATTTTGAAGATTTGGTTATCCCCTCTCCGGTTTCGGATGAAAACTATGTATTTGCAGGATGGGATCCGGAAATTCCGGATGCGGGCGTGGTGAACGGAGACACGGCGTTTGAAGCGAAATTTACATACGTGGAACCGCTGGAAGAGGTAAAGGCCAGAAAGATATCAGAGATGGAGGCAGCACAGCAGGCCGTAATGCAGGGCGGTATTAACGTGGCATTAACTGATGGTAGTATGGAGCATTTTGCCCTGGCGGAATATGAACAGAAACGTCTTATGGCATTGCAGGCGAGTGTTGCTGCGGGAGACGAAAAAATACCATGGCATACATCAGATTTGGATGATCCGTGCCGTTATTTTACAAACGCCGATATGCAGCTGATTATTAAAAATGCGATGGAATACGGGACTTACCATGAAACTTATTATCGGGATTTGCGGAGGTATATTAACAGCCTGGAGGATAAGGCATCCGTAGAGGCAGTAACATACGGCATGGTAATTCCTTCAGAATTCCGGTCAGAGGTGCTTGCTGATATGTATGCCGCACAGGAAGCACAGCAGGAGGTGTAATACGATATGGAGATATTGCTGTTTTTAATCGGAGGCAGGTTATATACATGGCTGGAGCTGGCCTGCCGGGGAAGGACGCACTGGACAATGTTTATCCTGGGCGGTTTATGCTTTGTAATCATTGGGTTTCTCAATGAGCATCTTTTCCCGTGGGAACTGGCATTGATGCAGCAGGCAGTGATAGGGGCAGTTATAATTACAGTGCTGGAATTTTTTACGGGATGTATCATCAACCTGTGGCTGGGCTGGGATGTATGGGATTATTCCGGCCTGCCGTTTAACCTGATGGGGCAGGTATGCCTATATTATTTCCTGCTTTGGATTCTGCTGGCCGTGGCCTGTATTGTACTTGATGACTGGCTGCGATACGGGAATTATCTTGCATTCCGGAAGTGGCGTCCATGGATGTGGAAAAGGGAAAGGCCGCATTATACCTTGTTCCGGTCAGCAGGATAAAAGGCACAATGTATAAGCCTCCCAGAGGCAGGCTGAAAAGAAGCAGGCTGGAAAATGGAGACTTAAAAATTCATGAGCCGCTTATGGTTATGTTTCACGGCTTCCTGGTTTACCGTACAGTAAATGCGTGTAGTCTCAATACTTTTATGGCCAAGCAGCTCCTGTACCTGTTCAATCGGCATGCCGGCATTGAGCAAGTCAGTAGCACTGGTACGCCGGAACCGGTGGGGATGGACATTTTTTACATTTGCAGCGGCAGCAATCCGGTTAAGTATGTCTTCCAGTCCCCGGCGGGTAAGGCGTTCGTGGGGTGCCCTGCTGCTTACAAACAGGGCCTGGTTATCGTCTGTACGCAGCCCCAGGTAGTTTTTTAGGTGGATATGGGATCTTGCATTAAGGTAGGTGACGCGCTCTTTATTCCCTTTACCGAGGACGACTATATCATTTTTGGCAAAGGAAATGTCAGAGCGGTTAAGCTGAAGGAGCTCAGAGGCCCTTACAGCGGTGCTGTAAAGGCATTCCACGATCGCAAGATCCCGCTCAGATTCACAGGCGGAGCGGAGCAGCTCCACATCTTCGGCGGACAAGGGCTGTTTTACTTTCTTCTGGCATTTAACGGAGTCAATGGAGTCAACCGGATTGGCAGTAAGCACCCTCCGCTTAATGAGCCATTTGAAAAAGCCGTTGAGGATAAGCCGGATCTGGTTAAGGTAGGAGTTGCTGACAGTACGTTTGTGCCTGTAATTGTACAGATAGGTGTAGACATCATCGTCAGTGATCTGGGAGATATCCTTATTTACATAAGACAAAAAGTGGGACAAGTGGAACCGGTAAAGCCCGGAGGTTCCTTTGGACTTTCCGGCCTGCTCGCAGGACTCCAGGTACATCTGCAGATAGTGCAGGCTTGTGTTATTGACGGTTTGGAGGGATGTGCCCTTGGCCTCCAGATCATACTTGCATAGGACAATGCGAATGGCATCTTTGATCTCTGATAGCTGGTCAGAGGAAAAAGAAGGTAGGTGGTGCAGGATTTCACAAATAAATTGCTCTTTCATGGTATCCTCCGTTTTTGAAGATATGATACCAGATATAGGGGAAACGGGCGTATTAAATAAAGATTTATTTAACCACTGCTAATCCCAAAATGATCATTTATGAAATATTTATTGTAACCGGTATCGTATAGGCCTGTGTTACCCCGGTTTTAGCATACTGACAATGCAACGTAAGTGCCCCGGAAACGCTGGTAACCGTTTTACCTGAGATATTTGCCGTAAGAGTCCCGGTTACCTTACCACCTGCCTGGTCAGCATACTTATATCCCGGCATATTAGCTGTAATAGTTACATAAGAGATTTTGTTGGCTGCAACCCCGGCGTTAACTCCAGCATTATATCTGTCTGTAAATATCTTTTGTATGGCGGTGCTTATTGCTGTGGGTGTTTTTGCACTTGGTGTTGACCCACAGCTTTGACACCTGTTAAACAAAGTGTCAACACCAGCCTGAAAAGACGTCTTTAAATTATCATTTAATACATTTAATCATTTATGTTGTTAATGGGAGCTTCAAGGCTCTTTTTTATTTACTTTCATATTTAAGGAGGTGATGGAGACTATGGATGGTTATATTCCGCGTAGCGAGCATGAAGAATTTGCCCGGCGCATAGATTCTGAAAATGCGCGGCAGAACAGGAGGATCGCTCTGCTGGAAGAAAACGGTCGGCATATCAATTCCATGACGGTTTCAATAGAAAAAATGGCAGTCAACATGGAAAATATGCTTGCGGAACAAAGAAAGCTTGGTGACCGAATGGAAATTTTGGAAAAAGAGCCTGCTGAAACACATAAACAAATAAAAATGGCCATTATAACTTCCGCCATTAGTGCCATTGTGGGCGCTGTTGTAACTGCATTACTGATACTTTTATAAAGAGAAAGAGAGGATTAAAACTATGAAAAAAAAGAAAATCGAAAAAGAAACAATTGTAAGAACGGCGGTTCTGGCGTTCGCACTGATTAATCAGGTGCTGACGATTAGTGGGTACAGTCCTCTGCCGTTTACAGACGATGGTGTCGGACAAGCTGTGTCCATGGCACTGACGGCGGCGGCGTCTGCGTGGGCCTGGTGGAAAAATAACAGCTTTACACAGCCTGCTATCACAGCAGATGAGCACTTAAAAGCCTTAAAAAGCAAATAAATAGACTGAGAATATTAATGGAGTAAAAGGAGGAATTATGACAATAGGAATTAACTGTGGACACACAAAAAGCGGCCCCGGATATGGGGCCGTAGGCATCATCAAAGAGTCGGAGCATACCCGTCTTGTGGGGCAGGGCCTTATGTCCCTGCTCCGTCAAAAAGGTATCAAGGTAATCGACTGTACGATAGACCAGGCCGCCAGCAGGGATGTATACCTTGCAAGAGCGGTACAGCTTGCAAACAATCAGGATCTTGACTGGTTTATCAGCATCCATTTTAACGCATCCACGGGGCGGGGCCACGGCGTTGAGGTATACACTTATGAGGGCAGGCAGTATCAGGATGCGCTGGATGTATGCGGTAATATAGCAAAGCTGGGCTTTACCAACCGCGGGGTAAAGGCCGGATCAGGGCTGTACGTAATCCGTAAAACCAAAGCAAAGGCCATGCTGATAGAGGTTTGTTTTTGCGACAATGAGCCGGATGTTAACCGGTACTTGGCAGCTGGACCACAAATCATAGCGGAGGCAATCTGCAGTGCCATAATGCCGCATGTACAGGGGGAGGCGGCAGGAACCTCTATCACTGGCCAGAGTGTTGCTGCGGCAGATCAGCTAAACAATCTTCTCCTTTCGGGCAATCCCCGGGCGACTGGATATCTGCACCTGGCAAAAATATTTTTAGAAGAAGGGGAAAAAGAAGGTATAAGGGGAGACGGAGCCTTTTGCCAGAGCCTTATTGAGACCGGATATTTTAAATTTGGCGGTGATGTACGGCCTAATCAGCATAATTATGCCGGCCTTGGTGCTACAGGCGGCGTACCTGGTAATTCTTTCCCGGACGCTCAAACCGGAGTCCGGGCGCAAATACAGCATCTTAAGGCATATGCAACAACAAAGCCGTTAAATCAGGCATGTGTGGATCCGCGGTATAAGTATGTATCAAAAGGATGCGCCCCTACTTTTGAGCAGTTATCTGGTAAATGGGCGGTACCTGGATATGATACAAAAAAATATTCGGGCCTGAAAGCGGCCGGAGAAGCCGGGGCGTCCTACGGGCATAAAATTGTACGACTGCTTAGCAGTGCTGTAAAGATGCAATCACTGTTTGACTGTATTTGAGCAATAGAACAGGCGGTAGGTGTTATCCTGCCGCCTGCTCTAATTTATTCAGCCGTTTTCTGTTTCTGAAAACATAATCAACAGCTTCTTTTTCCATAACGCCGATAATCCCTTCTGTTTCGTGGTTGATTGTATAATCATGCCGCAGGCATTCCGGCTCTGCTACCCCGTCATATCTGAACCAAAATTTGCCCTCTATCCAATCTTGGTCGGAAAATTCTTTATGTGATTTTAAAAATGCTAATGCGTCTGCCTTTGATTTAATCATATCTTCCCTTCTTTCTCCCGGCACAACCCCGCCGGGTGGGTGGTGTGGTTACTCTGCTGGAACTGCCTTGATTTCTTTCCAATCCCAAGGGTTGCAGTTTGTGTGATTCATGATGTACTCAAAAACCTCTTTAGTCTTAACCTTGATAGGGTTTACAGCGTAGCCGTTTGCCCTTAAATCATGGATAAATTCAGCTTTTGTATCATGTTCACTTTCTATGATGACTTTTCTTCCGTTCATTTTATCTGTAACGATTGCTTTATACATTGTCATTTCCCATATCCTCCGTTCCTTTGATAGCGAAGAAAAAGTGCTGTGTCATCTCGGTGTGGGTTCTTTCGCCGTTTTCTCTGTTGCCCTGTTATAGGGTGCACGCCCTTCCCGTGCTCGACATTTCGGTTTATTAACCTCTTTTAACAGGTTTCACGATTTATGCGTTTGCTACGCTTCCCCTGCCATTTCCTCCTTGCTTTCCTTTGCTATGATTATATAATACACCATTGTGTATATAATTACAATATACTTAATACACAAACGTGTATTTAAATTTTGGTAGAAAATACACAAAGTGTACAATACAAAACGAATTGACAAACAATACATAAAGGTGTATCATAAAGGAAATATTAATAAAAGGAAGTGATAAGATGGGAGATAAAAGAAAGAATGTGTATAGTGGCTCTATATCTTATAGTAGATTATGGGAAACCATGAAAAGAAGAGGGATAACAAAGCAGGACTTGAAGAAAGAAAATTTTAATTTGTCGCCTACGCTGGTTAATCGTCTTGTTAAAAATGAAAACGTGGCAGTAGATACAATAATGTATTTATGTGATAAACTGGATTGTCAGCCTTGCGATATTTTGGAATATAAAAAATAAATACACAAATATGTATTTTTGGTATTGACAACTAATACACAAAGGTGTATACTTGTATTATCAGATAAGGCAAGATATTTGATATACATAAAGAAAGAGAGGTAAAAATGGAACATATGGGAATGACAGACAACCAATACAAAGATTTTGTGGAGGGAATCAAAGAGGACTTGGAAGAATTAAACGAGTACAAAGAAGCAGGGGACAACGAGAGATACGACAAGAAATACAAAAGGCTCATGGACAGACTGGAAAAGGCATTAAAGAGATAGCAGAATAAGGGTTCACAGAAAGGGCGGGCTTGCCACCGCCCCAACTGTAAAAAGATTATAGCATATTAGAGGATACAAAGCAAATAAATTTAGGAAAGGGCAACCGGAACGGCTGACAGGTGAAAATTATGAGAGAATACGCAAGAGAGCAGATTTTAGAAGATTATGGAGCAGAGGTATTGGAAAAAATAGAGCAGGCAGAGTATGACGGAAATATGCTGCTGGTCTATTCAGACGATAATGTGTTTGAGATTATCGGAGGCATACTGACCAATCACAGCATGAGTGTTGATGATGCGCTGGAGCTGCTGGGCGTGGACATGGATGCCTGGGCTGAAGGGAAAGGCTGGGAAGGCTGGGACTGGGAGGCATTAGAGTTGCTAGATGTGGAATAAATATAATTTTGAAGGCCACCAGAAATGGCGGTTTTCTTATTCTTTTAATGGATTATATACACATATACTAAGTATAACAAATATCATAATCTGATAATGTATAACCTAAGCCGCTATAAAATATCAAAAGATACATTTATGTGTCATAAAATGTTATTTTATAGCGGAGGGGCAATGACGTATGATAAGAATTTTACTATCTACTAAGCTCGGCGAAATCAGATGGACGCAAGCGGACTTGGCAAGAGCTACAGGTATCCGACCAAACACAATCAATGAATTGTACCATGAGTTAGTGGAAAGAGTAAATCTGGAACATTTAGATCTCATTTGTGAGGCTCTGGATTGCAAACTCGATGAATTGATTGTGCGGGTGCCAGATAAAAGTCCTAAAATATTGCATACAAAGAACGGCTCTCTGATTTCATCGGCTGACAAGTAGTGCTGCAACACTGCTGTCACAAAGAAAGACGTTCATACAAAGAACGTCTTTTTTATAATCGTTACCATGGTATTTTATTTACTTTTTCAATTATTTTTCTGAATAAACTGTAACATATTCAGCTGCTCGATATATTTTTTCTTGCGGTTTATTGCATCTTCTAATTCCTTGATTTTACTAGGAAGGAATACCACCATATTTTCTGGAGCATATTTTTGGGCATATTCTTTGATCTCTACGGAGCATTTGTTGATAAGTTCCTGCTCCCATTCAACGTGACTTTCTATATCTTTAATAACGCTTTTTAATTTTTCTTCCATAGTGCATTATCCTCCTAAATTTAAATTCTGTTTTATTGAATTTACAATGCTACCTTGGCGAAATTAGGAAAGAATGAGCCGGTCAATCTTAAGATTATTGAGAGTATTTGCTAGGAGCTCCAATGCAAAATAGAAGATGTAGTGGAGATCATTGTGTGATGCTTCTGTGATGTTAAAAGTCAATCAAAATAAAAGTAGGGAGAGTAAATAGCCATAAAACAAGTGATTAAATATTTATTTTTAACGATGAAAGTGCAAGTAGATGCCATTACCTGATTGAGTTCGAGTGATGAAATGGGCTTTAAGAACCTAGTGTTTATGCGTGTTACAAGCAAATTTGTTTAGGCGCTGGCAACGATTTGGCAACGTTTCAGGTATCACTCACTGAATAAAAGAATACTTCAATAACAGAAAAACCTTACTGATTTTCAGAAATGACAACTGAAAATTGGTAAGGTTTTTTGCGTTCATTTTTTCTTGCGCTTTGCTTCTTTTTTGTCTGTACTTTCTGCTTCTTTGGCAGCGTCATTGATGAAGTCAAACAATTCTTGCGGAGGAACCTTTGCCCAGATTTGGTGGGTATCAAGTTCTGGATATTTGTACCGCCACTCGTCATATTCTTCTTTGGTGATTTCGCCCTTTTCCAGTCTGGCGGCTTCTGACTGCCATGCGTGGAACATTTTGAACATGGAAGAATAGGTGGAGTAATCGGACTTATCCAGACGCAGGCAGATTTCCCCGTCAATCTCACCGATTTTCAGCCCGTACATATCTTCCAGCGCAAAAAGGGTGTGCATAAGCCCTATATTTGTATCAATGTCCGGCACTGTGAGGGCGTGGGTGCTGATACCGAAAAGATTCGCCATTTCTTTTACAAGGTCATGCTTCGGCACTCTGGCTTCGGATTCATACTGTGCCATGCGGACATCAGAGGTCTTTCCGAGGAAGCCGAGGATTTCGCCCAGTTGCTTTTGCGTCATGCCTTTTCTATTGCGAAAAAATTTGATACGTTTGCCGATTGCCATAATCAAACCTCCGATACTAAACAAATTTGTTGAATTTAGTATAACATGAGGAAATAGAAATAGCAAGAATAACTTAAATAAAAAAAGTTAAGATTCTTTTGAAAACCGCTTGACTTAACGGAATTTATTTAGTATTCTATATACAGAACTTAAACAAAAACAGTTAGAAAGGAGAAAGCAACTGCATGACAGAAAAATCATTTATGACAGTGGAGGAAGTGGCAGCGGAATTGCGTGTGTCGAAGTCAAAAGCCTACCAGATTGTAAGGGAACTGAATACAGAGTTACAGAAACAGGGCTATTTGACCGTGACAGGACGTGTGAACGCTACATTTTTTCATAAAAAGGTCTGTTACAGCGAATAAGGAAGGAGAGTGATTACAAAATGGCTGTATACAAGGACAATGCAACTGGAACGTGGAGGGTTATCTATCGTTTCACCAACTGGAAGGGGGAAAGAAAGCAGACACAAAAAAGGGGCTTTGCAACGAAAAGGGAAGCGCAGGCGTGGGAACATGAAGCCATGCTTAAACAGGGGGCAAAGCTGGATATGACTTTCGGCAGTTTCTTTGAAGTGTACGAAGCGGATAAGAAACAGCGTGTCAAGGAAAGCACCTGGGAATCCAAAAGCCATGTAATACGGACAAAGATTTTGCCGTACTTTGAAAACCGCAAAATCGCAGAGATTGAAGCAAAAGACGTGATAGCGTGGCAAAATGAACTGATGGCGTACAAGGACGAGAAGGGCAAGCCCTATTCCGCAGATTATTTGAGGACAATACACGCACAGCTTACGGCGATATTCAATCATGCGGTAAACTTTTACAATCTTCCCTACAATCCGGCAAGGAGGGCAGGAACGATTGGAAGCGAAGCCGTAAAGGAAATGGACTTCTGGACGAAGGAAGAATACCTGAAATTCTCCGAAGCCATGATGGATAAGCCCCGTTCCTATTATGCGTTTGAAATGCTCTACTGGTGCGGGATGCGTTCTGGTGAACTGCTTGCCCTCACTCCGGCAGATTTCAACTTTGAGAAGCAGACGGTCACAATCAGCAAGACATTTCACCGTTCCAAAGGGCGTGACATTATCACAAGCCCCAAAACGAAGAAAAGTAACCGCACCATCAAAATGCCGCCGTTTCTCTGTGAGGAAATGCAGGAGTACATCAAAATGCTTTATGACATTAAGCCGGACGAAAGGTTATTTACCGTCACAAAATCCTATCTCAATCACGAAATGGAGCGAGGGGCAAAACAGGCAGGTGTAAAGAAGATTCGAGTGCATGATATTCGTCACAGCGCAGTTTCGCTTTTAATCAACATGGGATTCTCGGTACTGGCGATTGGGGAGCGCATGGGGCATGAAGCAGAGAAGATTACATACCGGTATGCCCACTTGTTTCCTACGATTCAGACAGAAATGGCAGAAAGATTGGAAATGGAGCGAATGACAAAGGAGGACTAAAAAATGGATAAGGCACTTGATTATAAAGGAAGATGGCGCAATCATACAGTGGCGTTCCGGGTATCGGACGAAGAAGCAAAACTGTTAAATGATTTAGTAGCATTGTCGGGGCTGACTAAGCAGGACTATATCACCAGGCGGCTCTTGTGCCGGGATGTGGTGGTACAGGGCAATCCGAGGGTGTATAAGGCTCTGAAAAACCAGATGGCGGCAATCCATGAGGAATTGAAGCGTATGGAGGGCATAAGCCCGGACAATGACGAACTGCTCTACACATTACAAGTTATTGCAATCACGTTGGACGGTCTGAAAGGAGAAGATGAATGACAGGAAAAAGAAAAACGACTGCTTCCGTATCATCTGTTGGCGCAGATGGGAAACAGCCGAATATCAAAAAAGACACTGAAATTATAGCAAATGAAACAGCACAAATCAATCTGCAAGCCACTGATTTTTGTGGCTTTGACACAAATAACTGCAAAAGCCCGGAGAAATCCGGGTGCAGTTTGCAGACGGTTTCCATGACAGAATTATATGATACGCTTTATCCGCCGAGGACGCCGGTTGTAGATGGTTTTCTGTATGGCGGCACATATCTTTTCGTAGGTGCGCCAAAGGTGGGAAAATCCTTTTTTATGGGGCAGCTTGCCTATCATATAGCAATGGGGATTCCCCTGTGGGATTATACCGTCCGTAAAGGAACGGTCTTGTATCTGGCTTTGGAAGATGATTACGCAAGGCTTCAGCGGCGGCTTTCACAAATGTTTGGCATAGAGAGCGCAGACAATCTCTATTTTGCGACACAGGCAAAGACACTGAAGGAAGGCTTGGACGGTGAATTAGAGGAGTTTGTGAAACAGCATACAGACGCAAGGCTGATTATCATTGACACACTGCAAAAGGTGAGGGAAGTCGGTGGGGAAACGTTCAGCTACTCGAATGATTATGAGATTGTAACAAAGCTGAAAGCATTTAGTGATAAATATGGTATCTGTCTGTTAGTGGTACACCATACCCGCAAGATGGAATCCGGTGATAGCTTTGATATGATTTCCGGCACAAACGGATTGCTTGGGGCGGCTGATGGGGCGTTTATTATGCAGAAGAAAAAACGGACGGACAACACGGCGGTTCTGGATATTGTGGGGCGTGACCAGCCAGACCAGGAACTGACAATCGAGTTTGACCGGGAGCGTTGTATCTGGAAATTTAAAAAGGCAGAAACGGAACTTTGGAAACAGCCGCCGAACCCACTTCTGGAAGCCATTAACGAATTTCTGGCGGAAGGCAGACCAGAGTGGGAAGGAACGGCAACAGAACTTCTGAAACAGTTGCCGGATATGCAGTTATCGGCAAATGTGCTTTCCAGAAAATTAAATGTGGTAAACAGCCAGCTATTAAATGACTATGGTATTTTCTATGACAATAAACGGGGGCATGAGAGAAGAATCATTTTAAAGCGGCTGGAACGGAACGAATAAAAAGCGACGATATGCGTCGGTTGCGACGGTATTTCAGATAGCGGGGCGGTATAGAAAATACCGTCGCTATCGACGCAAACCGACGCAGAAAGGGATATAAAATGAAAAATGTGCAGATACCTTATGATTTGTTTATGGCGTTGCTCCGGTATCATCTGGTGGAAGATGGTTCTTGTGCTGATGAAATCCGGCGAGGGCTGGAAAAGAAACTGGATTCTATGGTGCGCCATGAACTGTACGCAAAATATAAGACAGCACCAACGGAAGAAGAAAGAGAAAAAGCCAGAAAGGAATATCTGGATAAGCGGGGAGTGCCGGACAGCTTCCGCTGGTAGTTTTTCCTTCGGCGATAATTAACAGGGGCGTGACACGCCCCCTGTCTATTAGCTGACAAGGAAAAATGAAGGATTGCCACACGGAATGAAGCGCCGGATAATGTGGCACTGACAGCGGCAGTGGAAAGGCTGGAACAGCCGCCCGTCCGTAGGACGGTATGCTATCCGAAGGATAGCTTGCCCCCGGCAGGGCGCAAAACCTGCTTGCAGGTTGCATTTTTGTTGGCGTAGCTGACAAAAGTGCTTTTGCGTTACTTTCGCAGAAAGTAACAAAGGCTATGTGCCGTATCCGGCACTGATTACCCTTAAAGGGGAGAAAGGACAGAGTGATTGAAACGAACAATTAGCTTTACTACAGGGAAAGGCTCGGTCAACCATAACAGTAGAAAATTTCATGCAACTAATATTGACCCGGAACGCAGTCACTTAAATATAGAATATTTCAATGAGAATATCAAGGACGTATATCACGAATTATTTGATGAAGCCCTTGCCCGGTACAATGAGAAGCAAACCCGGAATGACCGCCGGATTGATGATTACTATGAAAAAATATTATCCGGCAAACAGGAAAAGCCGTTTTATGAGATTGTTGTGCAGATAGGCGATAAAGATAATATGGGGGCAAAAACAGAGGACGGACAGCTTGCTGGAAAGATATTGGACGAGTAT
Organism: Parablautia intestinalis; assembly: GCA_003612395.1. Lineage (GTDB taxonomy): Bacteria > Bacillota > Clostridia > Lachnospirales > Lachnospiraceae > Suilimivivens > Suilimivivens intestinalis. Next base: position 4,588 of record RAYQ01000014.1, on the reverse strand, counting down.
ATGAAAGGATTCCAGAAACGTAACCCAACACTTAAAGTGTTCAGTGCCTATTTACATATGGACGAAGCAACGCCACATCTACATATAGATTTCATTCCTTATGTCACTGGAAGCAAGCGGGGGCTTGAAACGAGGGTATCACTGAAAAAAGCACTGGAGTCACTTGGATTTAAGGGCGGTACAAGAAGCGAAACAGAACGGAATCAATGGTATGCTCATGAGAAGAAACAGCTTTCCGAACTTATGTTGAATCATGGAATCGAATGGGAGAAAAAGGGAACACACGAAAAACATTTGTCTGTATTGGACTTTAAAAAACAGGAACGGTCAAAGGAAGTTGAAGAACTGGAAAAGAAGAAAACGGAATTACAATCAGAAAATCAATCCTATGAAGAAATCAACGAAAATCTAAAAGGGCAGTTAAGTGAATTAGATGATGAAATCCGTTCCATGCAAAATGGCATGGAGAAATCAAAAAAGGAAGCAGAAAGCGCAAGGAAACAGGCGGACAAATACCAGAAGCGTATGCAGGAACTCGCCCCAATGGTGAAGGATATGGAACATATGGCGGCAAAGTTTTCAGACAATCCAGAACAAGTGCTTCCAGAAGCCGGGAGCATAGAAAGCGGAAAGTCATACCGGGAGAAGAAAGCAAAGCCGCTGATGGAGAAGATTGTAAAGGTATTACGTTCTGTTTATGCGTCCTATCTGGACGTTTCCAGAAAGTTTGATAAGCTGCAACTGTCTTATAACCGGACTGTGGAAAAGGCAAATAATCTATCTGACCGTTTCCATGAAATCTATACAGAGAATCAGGAATTAAAAGAAATCGTCCGGGATTATGAATGTGTAAAGGCGGTGCTTGGAAAGGAGAAAGTGTCTGGCATTGTTCAGATGGAGAAACAAAGAGAGCAGCTATTGAAGGAACAAAAGCGGGCAGAAAGAAGGAAACAGAATCGAGAAGCCCGGTGATAGCCGGAGGGCTGCTTAAAGCCCTCTTAGGTGTCATACAGCGAAGCCTTGCCAGTTTGTCAAGGGCGGCGACAGCCGTTTATTTACCCTTGACAGGCTGGCGGGGCTTTGCTATTTAGCAGAAGATTCATTCTCTCTGATACCTAAATCGCCTTGGAAAATATCAATCATGATTCTTGCGCCTAAGCGAAAACCGTCAATGAACATTTCTGAAAATTCATAAGGGATTACGTCAAGTTGTTCGTCCATGATTTTAATAAATTGTTTATCAAGCGGCGGCTCTAACTTGCTTAAAGTTTCAATGAAATTGTCATAGTGCTTATAGTGACTTTGATGGATTTGGCGGTATTCTTCACTTCTGGGAGAATATTGCTCTGCCGGGAAAATGTTGCCCTCGTACAGTTCTGTCAATATGCTTTTCATAAATGCGCTCCTTTTACTAAAATATAATATTTGACATCTAGTAAATGTCAATTCTTTTATAGTTTAGCATATAATAGAGAAAATGACAATCACTAAATGTCAAACGGGAGAGGATTTATGTATAAGAATAAGGCGGCTGATGGTGAAAATAATATATGCGGGCAGAAAGTAAAGGAAATCCGGGAACGGCTTCCAGAGAAGACTTCACAGAGAAAGCTGGCGGATATGCTGCAAGTGGAAGGGCTGGACTTGGATAAAAACGCTGTGCAAAGGATTGAGAGTGGCAAAAGGTTTGTGACAGATATTGAGTTGAAGGTTATTGCAAAGGTGTTGGGGGTGAGTTATCAGGAATTGTTGGATGGTTAAATTGAATATATTTGCGATATTTTGTATTTTTAAAATTTTTAATATTTTTGTATAGGTAGATTAATTATTATAAAAAACGGAGGAAAAAATGAAAAAAGCACCTGAAATTGTTATGGCTTCATATGTAACATATAAAGAACTATTTAGAGGAAAGAAATATAAAAGTCCATATCAGATTTTAGCAGAATTTATTAAGTATATAATTATTCAAGAAAAAATATATCAGTTTTCATGTTTAGAAATTAAGAAAATGATTGTTGATACTTTTGGATTTAAATTACCTAATGCTGTTTTAAAATCTGCACTTAAGAAAGTTGAATGTGTTGAAAAAAATGGGCAGCGGGATGAGTATAGTGTAGATTATAAAAAAATTAATGTAGATTCTTCTTTTGAAATGTATAAGAAAAATGCGGAACAAGAAAATGTCCGCTTGATGACAAAATTAGTTGAGTTTACTGAGGAAAAATTTTGTGAGAAGTTAGATGAAAGTAAGAAACAGGAGTTACTGGTGGATTTCATGGCATATTTGCTTGATGAATCTAATGGGGGAGATTTTCAAGATATTATTAGCATATTTATTTTGAAAAATCAAGAGAATAAGGAACAAATACAAGCGATACGAGAAGGCTGTATTTTATATACAGGTATTAACTATGACATTAATGAGGTTGGGAGCATTACAGAAAATTTGACTTTATATTTGGATGTAGAAATATTATTTGACTTGTATGGTTATAATGGAGAGATATATCAAACATTGGCAATAGATATGATAAAGTTAGCCCAAGAAGCCAATAAGAAAAAGAAATACATAAAATTAAGATATTTTGAAGATACGAAAAGGGAGATAGAGGATTTTTTTAGGAGAGCAGAAGATATTGTAACAGGTAAGGTGTTATTAAAAGAGAACATAGCTATGAAGGCGATTGTTTCTGGGTGCAATGATGTTACAGATATTAGTGATAAGCAATCGGATTTTTTTCATACATTACAATATCAGTATGGTATTTTAGAAGATGAGAATAGGGGCTATTATGAAAAAGAACAATATGAAGCTAATCTGGAGGGGCTATGTTTAGATGGAATTGATATGAATGATTCTTCAATACAAGAAAGTATTAAAGTTATTAGTCATATAAATAAACTCCGAAAGAATAAGTCTTTCTTTGATTATTTGAAAAGTGAGTATATATTTGTAACAGAAACTAGGAAAACCATTGAAATATCAAATAAAATAACAGAAATAATAAGTGAAGGTGATGAAATTGATGGGAAATATGTCGGTTATGTTATAAATATGAATTTTTTGACAAATTTGTTATGGTATAAAATGAGTAAAGGATTTGGAGGGGATGAGCTTCCTCAAAACGTAAATGCGATAATTAAGGCTAAAATTGTGTTGTCAAATTACATTACGCAAAATGTTGCGAAAACATATGATGAATGCAAAGTATTATATGAAAAGGGAGATATTACTTCTGAACAATTTGCAGCAAGATTAATTGCTTTGAAAAATAAAAATATTAGACCAGAGGAAATATCTGTTGAAGGTATTGAGGAAGATTTGAATTTCGACCCTGATAACATAAGAAAGTTTGAGGAGGAAAGTAATTGGCAAAAATTAAAACTAAAAGAAAAAGAGCAAGAATTAAAAGATATTAGAAAAAGCTATATCGAAACAAATCAAAAAGTGGATAGTATGCAACAAGAGTTAGCATTAACGAGGGAAGACCAGAAAGAACAAAATAAGATATTGACAAAACAAGAAAAGGTGATTGAGGAACAGAGTAAAATTATTAACGAACAAAAAGTAAGAATAGAGAAATTTGAAATGCAAGAAAGAAATAAAGAAGTTAAGAAGGAAAAAAGAAGAAAAGTAATAAAGTTTATATGGCATATTATAATTCGGATAGTAGTTTTAGTGTCTATAGTAATAATTTCATATTTAGTAACTAAAGCAATTAAAGCGGATTTAGCAACTAGTTTATCTATTATTGTAACAGTTATTGGAATAATAATTAGTTCCGTTGATATAGTAAAAAATGTTTATAAGAAAGTTTTTGGTGAAAGAAATGCTTGACTATATACTGATGTATGTTAAACTAAATGCGTGGCAACATTTTGGCAACAGAAAATCAGTAAGCCAGAATAAATGATGTAATTGAAGTAAAAAAAGGCGTATATTTGCATAAAACTTATACAAATATAGTTAAGAACAACAAAGAACACGCCGAGTTCGAGTAGTAGCTACAAGTCTGGGAAGCCTTATAAACAGGGCGTTCCCGGGCTTTTCTTTTTGCTCTGCTACTATTTTGCTACTAAACGCAACTACTCTGTTCCGCATCATTTTATTGTAGCTTGCATTTTCCAATATATTTGGAAAATTAAATAACTTTTCTTTGGGGCATAGGGATAACTTTTCCCGGTGCTGTTTCCTTTGGCAGTGGCGTCGGTCCGTATGGAAGTCCTGTATTGGCGTATACTGTATCCGAGGTAGCTAAACTGTCAGCCGTGCCATCATCATAGGAAATTCCCATAGTTTCAAGTAAAGGGTTACTTGTTGGCGGTTCTGGTGTCGGTGTAACATCAACGGTTGCTGCAAGCTGTTCCAGATTGCTGACAAGCTCCTGCTGTTTGTGCGGAAACAGATGCGAGTAGGTATTCAGTGTTGTGGATACCTTTTCGTGTCCCAGTCTGTCAGCGAGGATAAGTGCATCACAGCCCTGATTGATAAGTAAACTGGCATGCGAGTGGCGGATGTCATGAATCCGTATCCGCTTAACGCCTGTTTTCTTACAGCCCCGCTCCATTTCATGAGAGAGAAAGT
>RAYQ01000013.1 GCA_003612395.1 Parablautia intestinalis | reverse complement strand
ATAATCTCTCCTCCTGACTTTCTGGATAGATTATACCACTCGTTCTATGTGTCTATCAAATGGGGTATAAGGCATCCTACGTTGACGAGGAAATGAAGAACAGGCTGCAAGTGCGGCTGATTACCCGCACCCTTGCCTTTAACGTAGGCTAAACACAGGCTGTCCCCAGCGGGGCGCGTCCCCCTTTCCGCGCTTCCGCTTCCGGGCTGCTTGTCATTTCACCGGGGCATACCGCCCAGCGCGGTATGCTTCCGTGAGCCGACAAGCTCTTGATTTTGAACCTTGACAAAGAAAGCGGCGCAAGATAACGGCGGCGCAGCATAGGGCAGATCGGATACGTCCCTTTTGCGCCGAGCCATACGGCGGGTGCGCCACGACGCTATCCCGGCGGGGTTTTCTTTTCCCTGCCGGGACAGCCGAGCGACCAACACCGCGCCGGGGAGCAAGTTTAGCAGCTTGCGGGCGACGACAGCGCAGGATATATAATGATACTCCCTTACCGCCACAGTCCGAGCGTTAAAAGCGTCGCAGGCAATGGGTAGGGCTGCATGAGAACCATGCAGGGGTGAAACTCCCGTGAGGTTACGCTGATAACCGTCCGATCACAGCCCCTTTTTCACAATTAACCTTTTACCCATTTTTGAAAGGGGGATATATAGAATGAGCAATGCTGATGTGCCTATTTGGGAAAAGTACACGCTTACCATTGAGGAAGCGTCAAAATATTTCCGCATTGGGGAAAACAAGTTGCGGAAACTTGCAGAAGAAAATCCTACGGCGGGCTGGATATTCTTGAACGGCAACCGTATTCAGATCAAGAGGAAACAGTTTGAAAAGATCATTGACACGCTGGACGCAATTTAGCGAAAAAGATAGTGAAAAGGAGCCTTGAATGTGCTATAATAGATGTAGGCATATCAAGGCTCTTTCCGACACGGAAAGGAGCAAAAACAATGTCGGAGAAAAGACGTGATAATAGAAACCGCATTTTGCGTTCGGGAGAGAGCCAGAGAAAAGACGGGAGATATGCTTACAAATATACCGATACTTTTGGTAAAGTGCAATTTGTCTATGCGTGGAAGTTAGTGCCTACGGACAAGACCCCTGCCGGGAAGCGTGACGACATATCCCTTAGAGAAAAGGAAAAAGAGATACAGAAAGACCTTGACGACGGGATAGACACAATCGGAAAGAAAATGACGGTCTGCGAATTATACGCAAAGCAGAACCGCCACCGGGGAAATGTAAGGCATAACACCACAAAGGGGCGCGAACGGCTGATGAAGCTGCTGGAAGCGGATAAACTTGGTTCCTGCCCCATTGACAGTGTGAAGCTGTCCGACGCGAAAGAATGGGCGTTGCGCATGAAAGAAAAGGGAATATCCTATAAGACCATAAGCAACGACAAGCGTTCTCTGAAAGCTGCTTTTTACACAGCGATACAGGACGACTGCATAAGGAAGAACCCCTTTGACTTCCAGCTAAACACCGTGATCGAGGACGACACAGAGCCGAAAGTACCCCTCACAGGAGAACAGGAAGAAAGCCTTTTATCCTTTATGCAAGGTGATAGCGTCTATCAGAAATACCGTGACGAGGTTATCATACTGCTGGGGACGGGGCTTAGGATTTCCGAACTCTGCGGACTGACTGAAACCGACCTTGATTTTGAAAACCGGGTAATCAATGTAGACCACCAGCTTTTACGGAGCGCGGAAACAGGCTACTACATAGAGAAGCCCAAAACGCAGAGCGGTATCAGACAAATCCCAATGAGTAAAAAAGTGTATGAAGCGTTGGGGCGCGTGTTGGAGAACCGCAAGGGAGCGAAAGCGACCACCATTGACGGTTACAGCAATTTCCTTTTCCTCAACCGGGACGGCTGCCCGAAAACGAATGTGAACTATGCGACCATGTTCCGGGGGCTTGCGAAGAAGTACAACAAGTGCCATGAGGAAGCCTTACCCAAAGTAATGACACCCCACACCCTGCGCCATACATTCTGCACCAACTTAGCCAATGCGGGCATGAACCCGAAAGCGTTACAGTATATCATGGGACATTCCAACATTACCATGACGCTGAACTATTACGCACACGCAACATTCGCTTCCGCAAGGGCTGAAATGGAAAGGCTGATCGCAGCATAGCCGCAGACGGATTTACTACTTCTTTTACTACCATTGAGAGGGAAAACCTAAAAGGTTATGAGGGTATATAAGAACTTCTCCCCATATCTAAAATGCCGGGAAAGCCCGAAAATACGGGCTATACCGACATATAAGAACTTCTAAAGAGATAATCTAAATTCACCAATAATTTTTCTATTCAAAAAGATGCAGCGCATCGAAATTTTATTTTCAAATGCGCCACATCATGATTCTCATAATACTCTGCCAAAGATTGTTATTTGAATTGTATTTAATACTTTCAATCTTAATTTTACCGTGTATTCTACTGTAACCAACTCCTATGTATAATTTAAAGCACAAATCAACATATTTTCTTCATAATCCCTGCATCAATTCCGTACACTTCGTCACAAAGAATATCTATATCATCCCGAACATGACTTGCAATAATAATCAGTTTACCCTGTTCTTTCATCTTCAGCAAAATTGTTCTCATTTCTTCAACGCCGTTATTATCAAGTGCGTTCATTGGCTCGTCCAGTATAAGAATGTCCGGGTTTTCCATTAATGCCTGTGCAATTCCAAGACGCTGTTTCATGCCAAGCGAATAATTCCCAACGTGTTTTTTGTCATCAGGATTTAATCCCACGAGTTCCATGTATTTTCGTATTTCATCTTCCTTAACCTTCCCCCTGACAGACGCTAAATATTTCAGATTTTTTAACCCTGAATATCTTGGCAAAAAACCCGGTGTCTCAATGATAAATCCTACATTTTCCGGATAATCCACATCTTTTCCGACAACCCTGCCGCCAACTGTCACTGTTCCTGCCTGGGGATACAATAAACCGCAGATACATTTGAGAAGAACCGTTTTACCGGAACCATTTCTTCCTACAATTCCATAGATTTTCCCCATTTCAAATTTTGCACATACGGTTTTTAAAACTTCTTGACCGCCAAACGTTTTCGTCACATTCTCTATAAGAATTTCACATTTATCTTCCATGAATACGCCTCCTGCTGATTCTGTCAATTGCTTTCTCCTTATAATTTGCAGCCACACATAATACACTGAGACTTACGATTGCAATCATGAAAAATTTCTCCGCGTATGCCAGATTGATTCCCCATTTTGGTGCAAAACCATTAAACAATTCCAGCTGCGTCAGGCTTACCGGCGAAAACCCATATGCCCAGTCCAGCCAGTCATTTGAAACACATATATCCAAAACAGCGGTCAGCATCCCGGCGAATGTTCCCACTGATTTAGCAGTCGTCTTATTTCCAAAATAAATAAGCAATCCAATACATAGAATACAGGAAAATTCCAGCAGGATACTTATAACCAGCGCATAGGCAGGCTCATATTGCCGTATAATATTCTGAGATACTGACAATTCCACGCCGAACTCTGCACCGGCATTTGTTTTCCCCAATGTCCCCCAAATCTTGCCCCATTCATTTGACCATGTAATATGTCCAAGAAAAGGAATAACCGCCGCAGCAGCCAGACAAGCAGTATAAAGAATTGATGTTTTTAAAATATAAAGAATCTGTCCCAATCCCCATGACAGTTTTCCCGCTCTGGAAATCATATATTGATAAGATTCATCCTCAAATGGGGCATTACAGAACAAAATAACTGCACACGCCGCTATGACAAACTGAATCCTGTAATTATTGATTAAAAACACAAATGCAAATGGTGTAACATTTATATGCACGCTCTGGCTGAAGGTTGAAACGGCAGAAAGGCTTTCCATCACATACAATACAACAATAATAAGGATGAACGGTATTCTTATATTTCCCCATAACATTTTTATATTATATCTTGATACCTTATTTGCTTTCATAAAACATCCCATCTTTAAGTCCTCTCGCCATCTTTCTTGTAAAAACACATCCCATCAGAAAAACCAAAACACCCGAAACAATGACAGCAATCATAACTGTGTATCCGCTGTCCTTAATCACTGTTCTGCCTATCAATATCTGGTCAAGCCGCAATTTATCATCAATGGATAACATCTGGCTTATCCTGACAATCGCATAACTCCCGAAAAACGGGAACATTGTAATGACTAACCTGTCCGTTACATATAATGACACAAACAAAGAAACTCCGGCCCATATCATCCCACGCATAAATCCAAGCACTGTCTCTGTCATACAGTAACAAACCGGGGAATGAACCGCCAGCCATTTATGAAATAAATCTGCGGTATCGGCAGCTGATGTTTCATAATAATCACTTGTCATCGGAAAGCTAATACGCAAAAACAAAATCAGCAAAGCCGTACCAAATGCAACAACCAGTCCGCCCATTAGGATATTTACGATATATTTCACAGCTCCGTATCTTAGCATTCCCTCTCTGGAAACAATATACGCAACCGCCCTGTTCCTTCTTTCCTCACAAAAGCTAGCGGAAAAAGGCAATGCCGCAAAAACAGGCAAAATATATTTTCTGCACATTCCTCCGAAGGCGGAATTGCTCGTAAAATAGTATACACACCAGACGCTATTGCCGCTTTGCATCGCACTTACCAAATCATTCCATGAATCAAAGCAAATGCAGAACATAACGCCAATAACCGCTATGACAGCGCTTATATTTATTGCCCGTTTCCATTCATTTATGAATACTCTGCTCACGAAATTTCCTCTCCTGTGACTGCATTAAACCGAATTGAATATCTGCTGTCTTCAACCGATTGTCCATCTACTTCAAAGTCAACGCACCATACTGGAATCAAATCCATCTCCGTAAAGGAGTCCTCCCTCAGAAGCGGGAAATACTCCATCCAGATATTTTTTGCCTTAAACTCGCCTGACAAAATCACATCGCCAAATTTTTTCATGATTGCTTCCTTGATGCCGTCTTCATCTATAATAGCCGTTTCCTTCTGATCTTCCTCATAAGGCTCAAAAATTCCCATCATGCTTATCATTTCAATCCCATTATTTGATAACAATACCGTTACAGCAGCCGGATAAGCCAGAAATCTCTCGCTCGTTTGCCTCAAATTTGGCTCGTTCCTGTATACGGGAATCCCATTTACATTCATCCGGAAAATAATCCTATACACTTCCATGCCTTCCTCAAACGTATCGCTTCCATATTCCTTTGCTGACAAAAACTGATAGTCGCCATCTTCCATAATTGCCTTTTTCACGTTCTCAAAATCGGTCTGATTCATAGCAACCACATCAAGAGCTTCCAGCTCTCCACCCACGCCAAACATTCCTATCATGTTTTGTATCCTTGCAACAGCATCCGCCTGGGACATGAAAGATAAATCCCTGTCATCTGCCAGCCCCATCTCCCCCGCATAGGAACAATAGGTGTCCAAATGGTTTGCAATGTCATTTCTTTGATAGGTAAGCGACCCTCCCGTAAATTCGTCGCTCCCATCATCAACAACAAGGGTTCCTTCCGCATTTTGCCCTATTGCTTCCTGCACTTTATCATAGTCAAATCTTTTTAACTGCGTAGCATATTCATAAAGGTTATTTTCCGGCATTTTCAATTCTGCACTGATGAACAAATTTTCATCCAGTTTTTCATCTATGAAAACGATTGTGTCCTGTGCATCTCCGACATCAATATTGGTTTCGTCTTGTGCTTCAACAACTTGAGTATCTGTATCTATACTGCCATAATCAATATTTGATTGTTCTTCACTCTGAGGTGACTGAGTGCATCCTCCTAATATTGTCAGCAGAACTGCCAACCCCATTGCAAGCGCTATCATTTTTTTCATTATAAAGCTCCTCCATTCTGTAATGACATAATAACCTTTTTGTATCGTTGCTCTGAGAAAGCAACGATTCCATTATCTTTGTTTCTGCCATAATTTCAATACCTCCTGCATCAAACGACATTTTTTGTCTTTATTTGGTCATTCTGCGAATTTTTCCTGATTCCTTTTCAGCCCAAAATCCACCAAAAAATGTCTTTTCATACAAGCCTTTTGTATTTTCCTGACCTTCATTGTATAATAGGGGTAAATGTAGTAAATCACATGAAAAGAGGTATGAAAATGCGAATACTCATCTGTGACGATGATGCGCTGATAGTTGAACAGCTTCAAGAATATATAAATAATTTTTTTGAAAACATTGGCGTGAAATGTCCTGAATTGATCTGCTTTTCTGATGGGGAATCTCTGTTGGCAGATAAAGGTGAAAAGGACATTCTATTTCTTGATGTAGAAATGCCCGGAATGAATGGTATCTATGTGGGAAATGAATTAAAAAAGAAGAATGATAAGATTATTATTTTTATTGTGACCTCTTATTCTGAATATCTTGATGATGCAATGCGGTTCCATGTATTCCGATATCTTTCAAAACCTTTGGCTAAACAACGCTTTTTTCGTAATATGAAGGATGCGATTGACCTATATAACACCATGACAATAAAAATCCCAATTGAAACAAAACAGGGGGTACATACACTACCTGCATCTTCCATCATAACGGTAGAAGCACACGGCAGAAAAGTAACGATACATACTACCCTGTGTGATTTTGAATCCGTCCATAATATGCCGTACTGGCTGAAACTGCTCCCAAAAAACTGTTTTTTTCAGACACACCGCAGCTTCATTATCAACTTTGAACATGTCACGGATTTTGACCATGCCCTTGTCAATATGGCTGACAATCAGCTTCATGCTTATCTGACAAAAAGAAAATACAGTGCATTTAAGGAGGCATACCTTCTTTATCTTGAAAGTACGAGGTAAACCAAATGAGCCATGCTGTTTGTTATTTTTTTACTTTTATGATAGAAGCAGTGATACTGTGGCAGTATTCCACGAACCTCTTTACTGCCAGACGCAGACCGTGGATGCAGTTTGCAATGCTTTTCATTTTCTATTTTACAATGTTTTCTGTATCCCTGCTGGAATATAAATGGCTGAATATGACATTATATTTTGTCATGAATTTTATTTTCCTGTTTACCCAGTATGATCTCAAATGGTACTCTGCGCTGTTTCATTCTGCTGTTATAGCAGCCGTTATGGGAATGTGCGAACTGACCGTATACAGCACGATGGAACGCTTCTCGCCGCATTTTCTCGCAGAATCCGGGCAGTTCCAGAACATGATAATTTTTATTATTTTCAGCAAAATGATATTCTTTACCATTGTATATATCCTGATTCATGTATTGAAGGGGCAGCAGACACAGAACCAGCAGCATGACAACTCCGTCCTGATTCTGATTTTTATTCCTGTAACCTCTGTCTTTATCATGCTCACATTGGTAAGCATCAGTGATTCTTTCCTGCTTTCGCCCCCTTTAAAAGGAATGGTTACGCTGAGCGCCTTTTTCTTACTGTTCAGCAACCTGCTTGTATTTGGCATCAACCAGTACAACCAGAAAAAAAGCATGGAATTTACACAGATGCAGCTGCTACTCCAAAAAGAATCTAACTCTACTGAATATTATGAAATGCTGCGCCTGCAGAACGAAAACCAGCGCATTTTAATCCACGATATAAAGAAACACCTGCACTCCATTGATATGCTGAATCAGCAGAAAGAACATGATAAAATAAATGCGTATCTGCACCAGCTGATCCGTTCTTCTGACTTGAAAGAATCCGCCCGGCTGTGTGAACATGAAATGCTGAATTCCATTTTATGCCGATATATGCAGCAGTGTACTGAAAGCCACATAGCCTTTCACGCAGATATACGAAGCCAAACGACGGATTTTATTGCCGACAATGACCTTACCTCATTGTTCTGCAACCTGCTCGACAACGCCGTGAAAGCGGCTGAAGGCATCCCAGACTCCTTTATTGATATCAGCACGGGCAAAAAAGGACAAACGCCGTTTACGGTTTTAACAGTCATTAACTCCTGCAGGACAAATCCTTTCACAACGGAAAACGGCAGCACTACTATAAGCATACCCCGCAGCCATAAGCATGGTTTCGGATTGAAAAGCATCCGCAAAATTGTCGCCAAGTACAATGGAAATATGCAGATATACTACAACTCTGATACGTTGACATTCCATGCAATCATTACTTTAAAGAAGCAGGGATTATGAAAAACCATAATCCCTGTGCAGCTGCTTTTAGGAAATATTTTTCTTCACTCCCAATAACCTATGCCCATTCTCCGCTACCTCGCCCCTTTATCTTTCTTCATTGCCTGATGCACTCTGCACGCTTCTCTTTCTTCTACGATCTGTTCTTTCTGCCTGAGACGTTCTTTTATGCTCATAGGAACTGTCGCTTTATCTCCATAGGTCTTGTCCCACTCTGCACGAGCCGCCCGATAATCAAAATACTCTCTCTTGGACGCATTGAGTTCTTTATTAAATGCCTGAACAGAATCAAATTTATATTCCCTCATAATAGAGGAAAGATGCTTTTTCATATTGGAGATCTGCTTATCAACTCTGTCAATCTCCTGCTGTAACTCCTTACGCCTACCGCCTTTGAAAATGCCCGTACATTCGGACAATTCCTTTTTCAGTTCATCACGCTTTTGTTCCCGTTCAAAAATTGCCCTGTTCTGGTCTTTCAGTTTGTCCTCAATCTCTTTCAGGCGGGGATATTTAGCCGTCAGTACGGAAGGTTTTGGCTGTAGCGGTCTTTCTGTTTCCGGCTGTTTTGTTTCGGCAGAAACAGATTTTTGCTCTGCTTTTGTCTGTTCGATAACGGATTTATTGTCTGCTGCTACGCCTTTTTGCTGTGGCTGTTCCGTCTGATTCTGCTTTTCCGATTTCCGATAATGGTCGAATGGAAACGGTATCTTCTTTATCTCCGGCTGATGTGTCGGCTCATCTTCGGATTGGATATGGCTTGCCGATTCTCTCGACATTTCCTTTGGCGTTTCCTCGATGACAGCAGCTTTACTGATCGCTTTCTCCACCATTTCCATTACTTTCTGCATAACCTTCGCAATCAGACGCTCTAATAACAAAATTGCCGCCTTGACAATATCCCCGAACAGCTCCGGCTTATTACCGTTCTGCTCCACGGATTCCTTTACCCTGTCCGTAATCTCCGTCTTTTTAAGCCCCACAACCTCCTCATCGGATACGCCGCTGACAAGCGCACGGTCAACCGCCCTGTTCCATTCCATGCGGATTTCATTGTCTGCCTTTATCTCCGCCGATTTCGGGTTGTTTTTGCCAATTTTCTTGGTAGCAAGGTACGGACCGTTTTTATCAAATATGCTAAGCCTGTCCTTATCATCAAGCACCATCTGATTGATCAAATCCGTATAAAACACTTTTATCTTATCTAAAAAGGATTCCTTCTTAAAGCAATTGTCTTTTGTGGTAAAAATCTTGCGCTCATATACCTCGCCTTTTTTGATGATCTTACAGCCCTTTCGTATATTTCCACCATCATCAAGAATCTCTTTCTTTGTCCGCACATGATGCCCCTGCTCATCGTAGAACATATTTCTTGTGGCGGTCTTTTCTGTCGGCTGTTCTAACCGTTTCCTCTCCGCAAATATCATATGGATATGCAGGTTTGTTTTCCGTTTATTGTGGTGGAGTGCGGCAAAACACTCCACGCCGTAGCGTTTCTTAAATTCGTCCGTCATCCTTTTCAGAAGATAATCATGGTCGTAATTGATAAAACTCTCCGGCAGGGCGATCATCAGCTCCCTTGCCTCGATACATTTCCCGTTCGTGCCGCTTTTTCCAAATTCTTCCTGACTGCACTTAGCAAGTTCCCGCCAGAATGCCCTGTCCGGCTCCGTTGCATAGACCTCATACAGATGCTCCTGCTTGACATGACTTGAAATATAAGTGATGCGCCCGGACAAGTCATGCAGCTTTGCCATTTCTATAAATGAATTTCTTTTCATTCAGATGCCTTTCTCCTTTCAGTGACGGATAATCCGCCGCAATTTTTTATGAGCAGCCGTTACAAAACGGCTGACTGCGAACCATGTCCGTATCCGGGCGGTTTACGGCTGTCGCTTTCTGACAGCCACAGAGGGGCTTCTGCTAAGTCCCGTAGATGTTGCTGCATATTTGCCCCAAAATGTAGCCGTTAGCAGCAACAGCATCCATGCGCCTGTTCTTTGGGCGGCATGGATAAATACAGTCCGGCTCTTTCGGACTGTAAATCCACGCCTGCGTGGATTTGCCCCCTGCAAGGGCGAAATCCCCGGAGTACAAAACGAAGTTTTGTGCGTAGGGTGTATTTCGCTCTCAAACGCCGAGGGCTTAGGGAAGAGCTTGCGCCCTCCCCGGAAACTACCCCCCGACACTCCCCGGACACCTCCGAATTTGTCATCAAAATAGGTCTTTTCAGGACATAAAAAAGCCGCCTGTCTGAAATCTGATATATCAGTCCCAAAACAGACGGCTACAATTACGCCCTTATTTGCAGCCTTCCGGCTGCTTTTTGCTTTTATTATGCAGGCTTTAATGCCTGCTCTGAATCATGCAGCCTTTTATGGCTGCCCTTTATCCTTGTTTTGTAGCCTTTTAGCTACACTTTGCTCTTGCTTTCTTAAAATATGGCTACATTTTCGCTTAATTATGGCGATTTCTAAAAAAATAAGGCTACAATAAATCCGCTTACCGTAGCCCTATCCATATTTATATTAAAATGCGTCAAAATCAATCAGTTCATTGTCTGGTGGCTCTGTAACACTCTCTTGCTTATCCTGCTCCTGTGTATCTTCCGTATCCTGCATTGCCATATTGTAAAGATTCGTGCCATTGGACAAGACTCCGACTTGTGCCTGTTAACATAACTTTCTGTGCCTGTCACCATTTCATTCAAAATTAATCGGGGAATTTTTTCATCCAGCGTGTCGGCATATCCCGAACCTGTATATACCCTGACCTTAAAAAGCGTCCCGCCGATTCTGCGGTAAAAAAAGCCAGCCGCAGAAGGGTTGGACTTTGCCATCTCATTATTCAATTTTACTGCCTCCATCATGCAATCCTTTCTTGCGTGCAGTCTTTTCTTGCACTTGACACGCATATCCCTTATAATTGTTCAATGAACTGCTAAGTCCCCTGACTTCCGTTCTTAGTAACCGGATTTCTATTTTATCTGTACCACATAGCCTGCCCCTCCTTTCGTGTAACCAATTTTTGCTTAAAAAGAATTACTCTTTCACTAATAGGAGAAAAACGGCTATAAAAACGGAAGTGTTTTTGAAAAAACAGCTACAAAATTATTTTATTTTTTTATAAAGGACTGACCATAAATGCCAAAATACGCTGAACTCCCGGCATTCAGGGAGCAGAATTTCATAACGGAAGCGGACGGGGATATGCTCCACCGTGAAGCCCGCGCCCTTGCGCTCCGGCGTATTGAGGAAAGTGCAAGAACAGAGGAAGATTTTAAGGAAGTCATCCAGTGGTGGGACAGGCTGGACGCTAACAGGGAACGGAAAGAAAGAGACCATGAGACAGGACGCTCCACTGTCCCATTGGAATGGGACGCAGATGAATTTTATGTTTCCGGCAAGCCCTCTTATGACATGGTTTTAAGAAGGCTCCTGCTTGCGGGCGATTTCCTTGACTTCATATTTGACCGTCCCGAAACAATACACGAACTTGTCACAGACACGGATTTATCGAAAATATTGAAGGAACTAAAGCCGCATCTTAAAAATATGCTCTATTATCTGTTCCTGCGTGACTATTCCACCTCGGAATATGCGGAGAGTATCGGACAGACTGACCGGAATATCAGGGGCATCAGGGAAACTGCCCTGAAAAAGATACGAAGACTTTACGGCGGCATACTTACATACCGGAAAGAAAACAGCCTGCCGATGACCATTGATGAAAAATATTTTTTGGAAAATGGAGTGCGGAAGAAAAAGGGAAAATAATTGTATCCCGACTAAAAACCGCAAACAGCTTGACTGATAACAAGTAACTGTTTATAATATAGAAGATATTACATCAGATGATGTGGCAGGATTGAGTGGAGCAGACAGGCGATTGCATTTGCAGATTTCCTGCTACCCCTGCAACAAACTGCTTAGAAATGAGGATTTTATGAAGAATTTATTCGCTCATACCAGCGCACCGTGGATTCGATACAGCAGTTATGAATATAAGACAGGCAATGACGGCAATCTCTATATAACGGTTTCCAGAGACGCTAAACCGGAAATGTACCATCCCATGCTGGAAGCGGAGCAGCTCGTCATTGATGCCATAAACGTCGGGCTTTCCGCCATGCACAAAGCACCGGAAGAAGAATTGAAGGAAGCTGTGCTTGGCTTTATCCAAAAATATGGTTTCCTCGGCTTTATGACCGCCCTGCCGACAACAGTGGATTTCATAACCTATGAATCGGTGTATCTTCCCAAAAACCACTTTATAAAAGAAGGATCCCTCCCTACCGAAGACTACCTTGCCTATTTCTACCCTTTTGACAAGCCGGATTTCAGAAAGAACGGCATGGAATCGGGATGGTCTGTGACTGACCGTGAGGGCATTGCAATCACGATGGCTATGGGAAATGCGCCGCAGGCTGTGGCGATGGGCTTACAGAATGAATATGCGGAAAGATACGACTGGCTTGTGAAGGAATTTACCGACTGGGCGTTTACCTTTATGACAAGTTTCCTTTATTACATGGATTATGATACGATTGACGAACAAACACGCAGCCTGTACCGTCAGGGCATTTCCGCTTTCGGCGGCATAGCCCCGACTTACCGGATCGCGCTTGAAAAGGATTCGCCCATTATCGTATGGGATTTTCATTCCCTGCTCGTCATGGTACAGATGTGCTTTTCTTTCATGCTCACGGATAAGGACAATGATATGCGTATGTGTAAACACTGTAAAAAAGCCTTTGTCGCAAGCAGGAAGGGGAATGAATTTTGCAGCCAGAAGTGCAAGAACCAGTTTAATGTCTATAAATCAAGGGAAAAGAAAAAAGGGAACAAATCGGATAACCGCTAAAAAATGCTTGCGGCACTTTGAAGATTGTGGTATATTGAACATAAAGAAGGACATCTGCGTCAACAGATGCCCAACAGGAGCTACCGATAGACGGTTAGCCCGATTAAATGATTATGACAAAAATAGTCGCCTCACTTTAGCGGAGCAGGGCGGCTATTTCTGTGTCTTGTTACTATCCTTACCGATAGAGTATCCTATTCCGAAGCAGGTCAAGCCGAAGCTCAGCACTGCAATAAGTCCTAAAATATCCATTGGCTCAGCCCTCCTTTCTCCAGATTCCCTTGTGGGTTTCTATGTAATCGGAGGGTCACAGTCCCTCCGGAGAGAGCTAACCGCCTACCATCTTGGTATTCCCAGATAAATACTACCATAATTCGACAGGAAGTTCAATTTAATTTTTCACTATCCACTGTACGAAATTCTGGCTATAAAAAAGAAACGGGCAAGCCGTAGCAGACTGTACGGTGAAAACCCATTTCTTACTGTCAATCATAAACTATTTCTTCCGTCCTGCCAATCCCCAATTTTGATTTTTCAGAATACTGCCATTGGCATTTTTAATGCAATGGGGGAACTTTGTTCCCCCTTAACCACTCCATAGCATGAGGCGCAGATGATGTCAAGACCGCCGCAGGCGAGGCAGAGCCGGTGTCTTGACATCATCTGTGCTTCATGCTACAAAACTTAAAGCCAAAACACCACTAAAGGGAATATATCAGATCGTGCAGCACTACTTCCTCCGCCCTGCTCCTAATGCTGTTCATTTTTTGGAGCCAACATAACCAGTCTTTAGATTTTAACTGCTCCGTCACCCCCCTCTTTCTTTGCCATCTGCCCCACAAGCCTGTCCATCATCTCATTGCATTCTTCATCAATATCCGCAAGATGCTTCCATAAGGTTTCTGACAAAATCATATACGAATAAATGCTCCTATGGTTTTCTTCTAAAAAACGCTTCCTCATCCGCCCATACTTCCCGATCTGATATTCCGTTGTATCCGAAAGTTTCAAGTCGGGAATTAGATAGTCGCCTTCCCAATGATATGTAATTTCCATATACAACCGCCTCTTTGTACTAAACTGTTTACAGATACGAATAAAAAGATTATCACCTTCTTCCTTTACCACAACATCTGCAAGTTTCCATTCACCACAAATGAGCCAGCCGCATATGTTGTATTTTCTGCGAGCAATGATCCAAGCTGACATACTTGTATGTCAATTTGGCGAATGCCGCAAGAGTCAGATACTTGTATCTGACTAGCAGATGCGCATTTCCGCTAAAATACAGCGTTTTACGGAAATGTTTACATCTACAGTTCACAACATATCACATCATTCATGTAGGACGCTGCCGTATCGAGCAGCCTGTAGCCGGTCTTGACCGCGTCATAAACAACCTGTTCGCACTGCGCCGCATCCGGAATCTGGAATACGCCAAATCCCTCAAGCGGCATCTTCGCTCCTGTGTTCAGTGTTAAAAATTCCATGATATTTCCCTCCTGTCATATGATTCCTGTTAAGAGATTTCCTTATGTTCTGTATGCGGAAAATACAGAATCAGTTTACCAGTGCGGTAAAGGTAAACTGGATCAGTTTCCATTCCCCGTTCCGGTTTTGGTAAACCTCTGTGGTCATAAAGTGGTGAGTGGTCTCTTTGCCGCCCAAAAGCAGGCTGTAATCCACATCTGTCATGCAGACAGAAACTTCCCCCCATTCCCTGACTTCCTGTCCGTGAATGTCAATTTGGGTGGGCTGGAAAAGCTTTTTATCAAAAGCCTCCATTTCCTCATCCAGACCGCAGCTCATGCCGATGTGGACAAACCAGCAGCCCGGATCACAGACTTCGCGCATTCCTTTAGAATCCGCCTTTTCAAGCGACTGCCAGAATTTTTGCGATTGTTCGATAATTCTGTCTTTCATGCTCATACCTCCTCGCTACGATGTTCATTATTATTTAATATTTTTTTTATTGTATCATATTGTATTCCCAGAATTCCACTGCATTGTCAAACCAACCTTCCGCCACAGTGCCTTCCCCCAGTCCGAATCCATGCGGCAGTCCCTCAAAAACCTCTATTTCCGCATTTGTTCCCTGCGCCTGAATCTGCCGGATACGTCCTTCCATTGTCCCATAATAGGCAATTCCATCATTTGTACCGACACACGCGTAAGTAGGCGGTTCCTCTCCTGTCACTTCTGATAATCCGGTATACTGCATAATAACCGCGCCCGGCTTCGGATAATCCGCCTCGCCAAAAGCGGCAGTTCCATAGCTTCCAAGCCATGCCGCCATGCGCGCGCCCGCAGAGCCTCCCCAGAGGGAATAACCGGATACATCCACTTCCAGTTCCTCCGCATTTTCGTGGATAAAGGCGATTGCCCTGGCCAGATCCTCGCAGGCCGTCTGTGCGCCGGGACGGTAAATCAGGGCAAAAGCATTGTATCCCTTTTTTGACAGTTCCAGCGCATGGGGAAAGCTGTCGTGCATGGCGGCTACATAAGCAAATCCGCCGCCAGCATTGGCGATGGCAAATTTTTCTCCAGGTGTTCCGCGGAAAAAGAATAAACCGGTATCTTCCTTTGCCGGGTCTGCCGTCTTTTCCTCCTCCGTGTAAATGTCATAAAAAATCTGCTCTCCCGATGTCGCCTGTTCTCTCAGATAATTTGCAATCTCAACCGTCCGGCCGGGGCTGACATGGGAATACCATGTGAGAATACTTCCTATATCTCCCAGAGCCAGGCTGTCACTGATCGATCTATCGTCAGGAAAGATTAGTCGTCCATAATCCCCAAACGCCGGATCATTCATTACATCCCATACCTTTGTATCCGCCGTAAACACAGTCTCATTCCCTCCTGCCACACCCTCGTTCTCTGTCATTCCACTGCTGTTTTCCGTCAACGTACCGCCAGTCCCGGAAGGCATCTCCTCATATTCCCCAAGCTCAATGGTAATGATATCCTCATATTCCTCAAGCATGGAAGCATCTGATGTCATCTTCCCGATTGGTACAACGGGCACCACCGTTTCCCTGCGGCTTGCCTCGTAAATCATCGCAATGGACGGTCCTTCATCCCAATAGGCCAGCGAACCAGGTTCATATCCGTATCCCGGTTCACCTTTCTCATCAATCTGCGCCGGCAGGTCAAAAGCCCTTGCAAAGCCCGGCGCGGCATGCCATGTTTCTGTTGTGATTGGGAGCATTTCGGCAAATCCCTGTGCTGTCGGATTATCATACAATACGCCGTCTAACACCGTATTTCCCGCCGTTATATGAATAGAGCACATGATATCCTGCTCCGGCAGTTTCTCCGCCGGACCCGTCTGTGCGGGGGCTGAACCGGCATGGCCGGATGAAGAACATCCCGCCATGCCGAGTGTGAATAATCCTACTGAAAGAAACATCAGAATCTTTTTTACCATAGCTTCTCCCCGCCGTGTCTCATGGTGCAAATACTTATTTCTGCCCGTCTACATCCGGCGCCCATTTAGCATATCCTTCCAGCTTCTCAGGAGTATTGGTGTAATATCTCTTATCCTTATCGACAGCCGCCACCTGTGCCATTTCCTCATCCGTCAATTCAAAATCAAACAAAGCAAAATTATCGCGGATATGGGCTGGGTTCTTAGAGCCGGGAATCACAATATTGCCCGCCTGAATATGCCAGCGAAGAATAACCTGTGCATTGCTCTTTCCATATTTTTCAGCCAGTTTTGTAAATACCGGTTCCTGAATCAATGCTTTATCCCCGTGCCCCAGCGGATACCATGCCTGAATCACCATGCCCTCTTTATTAAGGAACGCTTTCAGCTCCTTCTCCTGAAAATAGGGATGCACTTCCGTCTGCAAAATGGCAGGCTTTACTTCACAGGTATCTAAAATCTCCTGAATCTGCTCTTTGTTGAAATTGGAAAGACCGATTGCTTTCACCTTACCTGCCTTATAGGCTTTTTCCATCAGCCGGTAGCCCGCCAGATAATTACCCGCAGGCTGGTGGATCAGAAGCAGGTCAATATAATCGGTATCCAGCCTTTGAAGCGTTTTTTCCACAGCGTCCTCCTGTTCATAGAACGCCGGCCAAATCTTTGTCTCCAGAAAGATTTCCTCTCTGGGTACGCCGGACTTTTTCATTGCCCTGCCCACGGCCTTCTCATTCACATAGGCATTTGCCGTGTCGATCAGACGATAACCGCCCTGCAACGCACTTAATACGGAAGCCTCCGCCTCATCCGGGCTTAACAGGAAAGTCCCGATGCCCGCCACAGGCATTTCTACGCCGTTATTCAATTTCACATATTTCTGCTCGCTCATTTTTGTTTTCTCCTTTTCATCTTCTTACATTATTTTTCTTTGTTGAGTTTACACCGCAAATCCCGTAACCACGCCCAATCAATTTGTTACATGCACTCCATCAGGATTTCATAAACCTCATCCCTGTCAAGCTCGCGCGGATTGCACTTGATAATATTGCAGGTATCAGCCACCCTGCGAAGCACTTCAGGCGTAATTTCCACTTTTGACTTCAGTTCTCCCATTTTAGTCGGAAGTCCGCATTCTTTTATGAAATCGCTGAGCGCCTGTATGCCCTCCTCGGCTGTATCTTTTCCAAATACAGCTTTTGCAAACCGCTCAAATTTCTCTTCCGCATCTTTCAGAATATGCCGGTAATAGGCGGGATGGATAACCGCCAGCCCCTGCCCGTGGTTGCAGTCCGTAAACGCGCCGAGCTGATGCTCGATCTGGTGCGCCTGAAAGTCCGTGACCCTGCCGACTTTCAAAATGCCGTTCTCCGCCATAGCCGAATCCCACATCAGGTTGCTTCTCGCCTGCATATCATTCACATCCTTAATCAGACGGCGCATATTGACCACGGTATTGCGCATAACCGCCAGCGCCACATCGTCAGAAACATTGTCCTGATCGGAATTGCCAAGATAGGTCTCCATCGCATGGCTCAGCGTATCGAAAGCGCCGGAGATCACCTGCATGGCAGGAACGGAAGCCGTCAGTTCGGGATCAAGCACTGCAAAAGAGGCATATGCGCCAAACACACCGGTCTTAATCCCCTTCTCCTCATTGGTAATCACGGCACCGCAGTTCTGTTCAGCTCCCGTGCCGGAAGCGGTAACCACCGCACCCATGGGCAGATATTCCGTAGGAAATACTTTTTCCGAAAATTCCATTTCCCAGATATCCTTATCTGTCTTTGCCTGTGCCGCTATGATCTTGCAGCAGTCGATGACGGAGCCTCCCCCTACCGCGAGGATAAAATCCACGCCCCTTTCTTTCGCTAACGCCGCGCCTTCCTGCACTTTGGCATAGGTAGGATTGGGCATAATGCCCGGAAAATCCACGACTTCCTTTCCTTCCTTTGCAAGCGACTCCTTTACCCTGTCATAGATACCGTTCTTCTTCAGAGAAGCGCCGCCATAGGCGAACATCACAGTCTTTCCATGCCTGTTTGACTCCGTCTGAAGCGCCTTTTCCAGAGAGTTTTTTCCAAAATACACCTTTGTGGGATAAGTGAATACAAATTCGTTCATTACATTTTCCTCCTCTTCCTTATATATCCATCAACGACACTTACAAGCTGTGCCGCCAAATACATCCGACATTTCTATGCTATCCAGCTGTTTATCCAAAATTTCAACCTCTTTTTCTGTCAGCTCTATATCCGCTGCCCCGGCGTTTTCTCTCAGACGGTCTGCTTTTCTGGTTCCCGGAATCGGCACCAGATACGGTTTTTTACAGAGCATCCAGGCAAGGGAAACCTGTCCCGGCGTCGCATGTTTTCCTTCTGCAACCGTCCGAATCAACTTCAACAGTTTTTCGTTCTGTTCCACACCCTCCGGAGTAAACTGCGGCATCACGCTCCGGTAATCCGTATTTGCCTCAAATTTGGAGTCTTTCCCGTATTTTGCAGACAAAAAGCCGTTTGCCAGAGGTGAAAACGCAACATAACCGATATGCTGCTCCTCCAGTACGGGAAAAAGTTTCTCATACCAGCGGGCCATCATGGAATAGCGGTTCTGAATCGCCGTTACCGGGCAGACTGCATGGGCACGGCGTATCGTTTCTTCGTCTGCTTCCGAAAGTCCCCAGTGCGTGATCTTTCCCTCCCGGATCAGTTCCTGCATGACGCCTGCCACTTCCTCAACCGGCACAAACGGGTCAGCCCGGTGCTGATAGTACAGGTCAATATGGTCTGTTCCCAGCCGCTTTAGGGAATTTTCTACCGAAGCACGGATAACTTCCGGTCTGGAATCCGGCAAAAGCGGTTTATTCACCTGTTTGCTTTCCATGTCAAAATAAATTCCAAATTTTGTCGCTATCACCACTTTATCCCGATACGGCCGTAGTGCTTCCCCTACCAGTTCTTCATTGTGATGGGGATTTTCCGGCGTACCGTAAACTTCCGCTGTATCAAAGAATGTATATCCCATATCCACAGCCTCCGCCAACAGTTCCGTCATCTCCTTTTTATCTGCCGGCGCCCCGTAAGCGTGGCTCATTCCCATACAGCCAAGCCCCACTGCGGATACTGTCAGATCTTCTCCTAATGTTCTGTATTGCATAACTTTCCTCCATACTCTTTAATTTAATCCAAGGCTTTCCGCCCATGCTGCAACATCTTCCTCACTGTCCGCCACATTGTTTCTGGACAGGGACAACGTATTTTCACTGACAAGAGCATCCGGCTGCAGTTCTGATATAGTTCTCACTGTTCCCGAAAAACCGCTGCCGCCGTGGGTTACAAATGGAATAATGGTCTTTCCTCCAAAATCGTATTCCTCCAAAAACGTATAGACCGGCATCGGAAGATCTGCCCACCAGTTTGGGTAGCCTAAAATAATGGTGTCATACTGTTCAAAATTCTCCACATGGTTCAAAAGCTTCGGACGTTTATTCTCATCCTGTTCATCTGCCGCCTGGTCTACCAGCGGATCGTGGTCGAGGGGATATTCCTCTACTGTCTCGATGCGGAACAGATCGCCTCCTACTGTCTGTTGGATCACGCCTGCGACATACTCGGTGTTTCCCATCTTTTTATTGTCTTTGACTACGATACTGGCGCTGGAAACCGCATCCGTTGTCTCCACATCTTCCGGTATGGAAAAGTAGGCAATCAATATGTTGGAGCCCTCCGCAACAGACTCACTGCCCTCCTCTGCGTTTTCCTGCTCCGGGCTGTTCTGAATGTCCGCAGCAGATTCCGCCTCTTTTGTATCTCCGCTGCCGCTTTGGCTGTCGGAATCTTCCGTTTCTTCCGGCTCCTGAACAGGCGTGTTCCCGGTATTGTTATCCCTGTTTTCTTTCCCGCATCCAACCAGGCCCGATACCAGCAAAACTATCATACATAAACATAAAATGTTTTTCCGTTTCATTTTCGTCTGCCACCTCCGTTTTTTCTTTATGCTTTCAGTATAAAAAAACCAAGACCTCAAAAGAAGTCTCGATTTGTTCATCAGTTTATACTTTCAGGTTACAACCTGCCTGCTGCTTTACCTGCCCTCCTGCACTGCCGCACCTCTCTCATCCGAAAACAGCCAGCCCATGATTTCTTCATCATAAGCGAAAAGACCGCCGCCCCCGTGCTCATTCGACATATTTCTTTCCGTGAAATAATCATGCTTCTTTATATCCAGTACCAGCAACTTATCCATTTCATCATCGGACAGTCCCTGCTTTTCATATAAAGCGCGGAGTGTGTCATAAGCTCTTTGTGTCGGTTCCGCTCCATAATATTCATCGTTCCTGCCGATGGCAAAATAGACCGGAAGTCTTTGCTCTGCAACAGGTTCATACGCTCCGTCCCACTGGGAACTGACCTGCAGATATGCCGTAAACAGATCCGGTCTCTTTCCCATTACGATCGACATGGTTTCCCCGCCGCCGGAGAAGCCGTTTCCGTAGACTTTACTCCTGTCAATGTTGTATTCTTCCAGAAAATATTCCAACAATGCAATGGTCTGATCCGCGGATGTTTCTCCCCAGTCATTCAGCTGAGGGGCGACAATGATCATCTCGTCATTATACTTCTGTGCCTCAAATCCAAATTCTTCAGACTTGATATTGGCAGCAACTCCCTGAAAATATAATCCTTCATAGCCAGGCAGCGTAAAATACAGGGCATAGGGCCTGCTGCCATCATAGCTTTCCGGTATATACACATTGTAGTGAATGTCCCCTGCATCTGCAGAGTGATACACGTTGTCAATCACAAAATTCCTGTACGTTTCCGTTCCCTCTGTGACATCGGGGCATTCACCTGATTTCAAAGCAGCATCCGCTATATCCGCTTCTGATTTTGTCAAACCAACTTCTATATCCTGTTGTTCGTCTGTCTGTTCCAACATGCCAATCCGTTCAAGCCATGCTGACACATCTTCCAAACCGGAATTATGAACTCGGTATCCATCCAAAACCGTCGCACTTCCTGAAACCTCCCGGATATAATCCATACTTACATCAATCCCACTATCGGTGCTGGTACAAAAAGGAACCACTGTTTTCCCTGTCAGGTCGTAGCCTTCTAAAAATGTCCCAACCGCCATCGGTGCAGTAAACCACCAGATAGGATAGCCAATATAGATCACATCATATTTGTCAAGACTTTCCGGCTTCGCTGCCAGCTTCGGTCTTAAATTTAGTGCCTCCTCAATCCATGCGGTAGCTGCCGTTCCCCAAAAAGCGCTGCGGTAATATCTGTCCGTGCGGATATGAAATAAATCTGCCCCTGTAAGTTGCTGAATCATTTTTGCCACAGTTTCCGTATCACTTATTGCCTCGTAAGGATTGGAATTAAGCGATGCCGGGGAAACAGCATCTACTCCCCCCGATACGACACCCTCTCTGGAAAAATAAACGACCAGCGAATGAGTCTCTTCGTCTCCGGAAACCACTTTGTCATCTGCACCCGTAATCCTTCTGCCCATGAATAAATACCATGACATCAGAACCACCAACACCGCTAATACAATCAGTTCGATCACCGCTCTCTTTTTCCATTTTTTCATATAATTTTCTCTCCATTAAACCAGCAGATTTGTAATGAGCCCTGTCATCAGAGAGAACACCATTACGAAAGCAATATATAAAACAAACCGCTTTATTCCCAGTACGATCTTCAATGCCCCCAGGTTTGTGATCTTTGTGGCAGGCCCGGTAATCATAAATGCCGCCGCGCTTCCCATGCTCATTCCGGAGGCCAGCCACTGCTGCAAAAGCGGGATTGTCCCGCCCCCGCAGGCATAGAGTGGGACGCCGATGGTCGCCGCCATCAGCACACCGAACCCCTCATTGCTTTTCCCAAAAAGCTCCGCAAAACCGTCTGCCGGAACATATCTCTGGAACAATGCGGAAAGCAGCACACCAATCAGAAAGTAAAAAGCCGTTGCCCTGACATTCCGTCCCAGATTTTTCAAAAACCGTATCAGAAGATTGGGATCTGTGTCATGGCCTGCACGGGGCTCAAATCCCTCAAAGTGAAAGAACGGCTTCTTCCCATAGGCAAAGTGCACCGCCAGTCCTGCAAAAATTCCGCATAGAATGCAGGAAACCAGCCGTACTGACATTGCCGTTCCCCCAAGCGCCGTGCTGTAAAAAAGAAGCTGCGGATTTAAAAGCACACTGCTCATCATAAATGCCGCCAGCCAGTCGTGGCGCATCCCATGTCTGGAAAAGGAAACCGCTATGGGAATCGTGCCATACATGCACAGAGGCGACGCAATCCCCAGAAGGCTTGCCAGGATCACGCCGAATACTCCCCATTTTTTGTCCCTGATTTTTTCAAAACAATTATGGATAGCGTCTTTTGCAAAAACGGATACCAGAGATCCGGCCACCATACCCCAAATCCAGTAAAAGGCGATCTGCCGAAGCTGTACCATGAAATAATAACTGATATAAACAAATTCCCGTCTTATCACCGTAAACAGCTCCACGCAGACCACCTCCCCCTTCCGGGCATTTCCTGTATTACAATATTTCACAAAATTTCACAAAACAACTACTTGTCAATATTTACCAGCTCATACGTGCGGCTTCCCAGGCCAATCTCCTGGGCATGCTCCAGAGTATGCAGTCCTTCCCTCTCATTCACACGGACCTGCAAAGCCTCGCTTCCCTCTGCCGCAAAGGCAAGGTCAATACATGCCTGATCAACAGCTACCGGATCAAGGGACGCAGCGATACCAATGTCATGGATATACGGCTCAGCCGGATTTCCGTCACAGTCGCAGTCGATGGAAATATTATTCAGAACGCTGACATAAACAATGCGCTCTCCGTTTCCAAGGTAATCCGACACAGATTTCCCGGCCTCCGCCATAGACTCTGTAAAACCGGTCTGATCTCCTCCCCATGGGCTGCTGTTGCTTGCCCCTGCCGTATGGATCAGGCATTTCCCTTCTTTGGAGCCAAGCCCGATGGAAATATTTTTGATCGCCCCGCCGAAACCTGCCATCGCGTGTCCCTTGAAGTGGGAAAGGACGATATAGGAATCATAATTGCCAAAGTGAGCGCCAACCAGATTTTTTTCCAGACGGATTCCTCCTTCTACAGGCAGCTCCATAGAACCGTCCGCATCCAGAATATCCACATCTGCAATGGCAGTAAACCCATGATCTTCCGCCACCTGTCTGTGCATGGCTGTCTCCGTCCTGGAGCCGCCGTATGCCGTATTGCACTCCACAATCGTCCCGTCCACGGACTGAACCAGATCCTTAATCAGTTCCGGCTCAAGATAATTACTTTCCGGCGGCTCTCCGGTGGACAGCTTGACTGCAACGCTGCCGGCAGGTTCCCAGTTCAAAGCTTCATAGACAGCCATCAGTCCTTCCGGTGAAATGCCGGATGTAAAGTATACCGCAGATGCTTCCCTATTGTCCTGGGAGGCAGTATCCTGTGAAGCGCCTGTTTCTTTTTCTGAATCATCATTCACAGAAGCGTTCTCCTCCTGTCCGGAAGATTCTCCCCCGTCAGCAGCCGGTTGTGTTTTTGTCGTTTCTGTGTCGTTATTCTCCGCCAATTCCGTGCTGTTTCCACATGCCGCCAAACTGAGTACCAGTAAAACAGCCAGAAACCATATCATCGCTTTTTTCATTTTTCATTTCTCCTGTCAGAACTATTTATTACTGCTGTAAATCCAGACTTTCTACCCAAGCCCGAACTGTTTCCTCAGAAGCGCTGGACGAAAATCTCTCGCCTTCCAGCCAGTTTCCGGTTCCGGCTGCTTCCTCCAGCAATTCTCCGCTCTCACCCAGATCAGAACTGGATGATGTGCAGAAGGGGATCACTGTCTTTCCCGTGAAATCGTTCGCTGCAATAAAGCCGTCTACCGGCCATGCGGCAATATGCCACCAGATGGGATAGCCAATAAACACTGTATCATAAGACTCCCAATTATCAACGGTAGCTGAAACCAGCTCTACATTTCTTTCATCCTCATTTTCATGCTCTCTGGTCACACGGCTGTCCTTATCTGTCCAGTCCAAATCCTCACTGCTATAGGGCTCCACCGGCTCCAGCACGAAAATATCGGCGTCTGTTGCCGCTGCAATATAGCCTGCCACACTTTCCGTGTTTCCTGTTGCCGAATAATAAACAACCAGTGTCTTTCCGCCTTCCGCGGACGTCTGATCTGTATCCTCTGCCGAAGTATCCATATCACCCTCTGCCTGCTGCTCTGTCTGACTTGTCGTTTCCTGCCGGACCTGTGCCGCATCTGACTGGTCTCCCATTTCCTGTTCCGGCAGGGCAGAGGGTTCCTGTGTATTCTCCGATGTTACGTCTTCCTCTTCCTGCCGGACTTCCGCTGCATTGTTTCCGCTGCCCTGACTGCCACACGCCGTAAGGCCAATGGCAAGAACCACACCTGCTAATACCGCTGTTACTTTCTTCATCATTTGCTTTCTCATCATTTTTCCTCCTTAATAACATTCCTGAAAAATTTCAAGGATTTCCTTGTGCGTCATTTGCTTATAACTTCCGGCAGAAAGAATACAGGAATCCGCTATCTGCTTCAAATCCGTATTCTCATCCGCCCCTATATCACGAAGTGTAGCGGGAAGACCGACTTCTTTTACAAAACCGGCCAGCGCCTCCACTCCTTCACAGGCTGTTTCTTCCTCTGTCTTTCCCTGACTTGAAATACCCCATACGTTAACAGCGAATCTCTTAATTTGCGGCAGCCATTTCTATAAATGTGCCGATAGTAAACAGGATGCAGAACTGCAAGTCCCTCTCCCTGATTACAGTCTGTATATGCAGCAAGCTGATATTCCATCTGCTGGCATTGAAAATCCGTCTGTTTTCCCAATTTCAGGATGCGGTTCTCCGCCATAGCCGCATCCCACATTAAGTTGCTTTTTGCCGTATAATCCTTCGGTTCTTTGATTGCCGCCCTTAAATTCTGAATCACATTTTTCATCAATGCCTCTGCAATATCATCTGAAACATTATCCTCGTCAGGTTTGCTGAAATAAATCTCCATAATATGGGACAGCGTATCAAAACCGTCTGACACCCTCTGTCTTCTTGAAGCATTGCAGCTATAGGCAGGATCAATCAATGCAAATCTGGGATTACATTTTGGATAATCCCGCCCTGTCCTGACCTTTAACGCTTTATTTGTGATGACCGCCTTTCCGTTCATCCCGCTTCCTGTTTCCGTTTCCGTAACAACAGCGCCAAGGGGAACCGGATCAAAATCCATAATGCCATATTTTACAAAAAAATCATTCCAGAGATCACCTTCATAAACCGCC
Organism: Parablautia intestinalis; assembly: GCA_003612395.1. Taxonomy (GTDB): domain Bacteria; phylum Bacillota; class Clostridia; order Lachnospirales; family Lachnospiraceae; genus Suilimivivens; species Suilimivivens intestinalis. The sequence continues at coordinate 137,630 of RAYQ01000013.1, read as the reverse complement.
GCCATAGAAACAGCTTTACAGCAATCTATTACGCTTCCACCTCCAACGGCAAGGATAAAATCAATTTTATTTTCCTCTGCCAGTTTCGCACCCTCCTGCACTTTTTCATAAGTTGGATTTTGACAAATGCCTGAAAATTCAACCACATTCTTTCCTGCTTTTGTCAGACACTCTATCATTTCATCATAAATACCATTACTTATGACAGAATCGCCGCCATAGCCAATCATTACATTTTTTCCGTAACGTTTTACCAAACAAGTCAAATACTCTTTTACACATCCTTTCCCAAAATATATCTTAGTGGAATTTTCAAAAATAAAATTGTTCATACCATACCATCCCTGTCAATGCCAGGTTATTACCTGTAGTTTCTCTCTGTTTTTCCTTATTATAAAAAAAACCGAGGCTTCTTAAGAAGTCTCGATTTGTTCATCAGTTTATACTTTTGGGTTACAACTTTGTTGTAACCTTGTTTTAGCTTGTTATAACTCTGCAACCTTTTACAATACTTTTTGCAGTGCAGATAAGAATTTCCTGACGGTTGCTGACGGTTCACGGGAATGCAACAGTCCATAAGGAATAGAATAATCCCATTCAACAGGAATCACTTTTAATAAAGGATGGACATTATCCCATACCGGAACCGCCATCAGTACATCATTTCCATTCTCACAACGGTTAAATACATCCACATTGTAAAAATCAAAATCCACAATATGGATCTGGCTGTGGTTCTGCCAGATATCATCGCGTAACCTGTCCACGTAATGGCTCCAGTCACGATGCATCAAAAGCAGGTTCTCCCCATATAAATCCTGAACCTCAAGCTTACTCTTATCCGCAAGACGGTGGTGGATGGATACCGCACAGCATAACGGCTGCTCAAAAAGTTCAAAACCCGCACACTGGCGCAGGTTCAGCATTGTTTCATCAAAAATCCCTGCCACCACATCAATATTCTGCCCGAGGTTCTTCAGTATTTCCCTTGCATTTTCCGGGGTGTTTTCAAAGGGAACGAGCTGAAATTTGACTTCCGGGCACTGGGCATGTATCTGCGGCCAGAGTTCTACCAGAACCTGCGCAGGCGTCATCGGTGACGTTCCAATACGGATAATATCTGTGTTTTCCTGCATGGCATTTTTCGCCCGTATCACAGAATCCCTGCAATACTGAATAATGTATTTTGTATCTTTATAAAGGGAGCTTCCTGCCCTGGTCAGAGAAAGCCCCCTGTGGGTTCTTTCAAAAAGCTGTACCCCTAAATCTGCCTCCAGCAGATTGATCTGTTTCAAGACTGCCGTAGGTGTAATGTATGCCTGTTCCGCCGCCTTATTAAAACTTCCTGCATCTGCAACACGGATAAATGTTTCCAGCTGTGGATTATACATCGCCTCACTGCCTTTCCTTCTGTATTGAATATATTATAGTATACAGCTCTCTGTAAAAGCAATATATTCACTTATAAATTAAATTTTGTTTTATACCAGTTCTACAATCACCCCTGTCCTTTGGATATTGCCATAGTTGATGATAGACATCTAAATCCTATGGCAGCGGCAAGCAATGGATAACGATATTCTTTACGAATATCGTTATCCCCGCTCCGGCCCCTTACGGTGCCTCGCTGTTCATGTTCACTTATGAAGACTTCCAATCGTTAGTTGGGATAACAGACCGTGACGAACTTATGTCTGCCGTTGCACAGGTCCCCAAACGACAGTTTATTGCAGATAACAACTTAAACAGCGTGGCTGATGTCTACAGCCTGCTAAGGGACAGTTTCAAAGATATCCTTCAGGAGCTTATGGAGGCAGAACTGGATGCCTCCCTTGGTTATGAAAAGAACCAGAAGGGCGATGCTGCCACATCCAATAAGCGTAACGGACATTCTCCCAAAACCCTAAAGAGCCAGTATGGGGAATTCCGGATGGATGTCCCGACAGACCGGGAAGGGGAAGTTGAGCCCAAACTCATCCCAAAATATCAGAGGGATGTATCTGGTATTGCAGAAAAAGTAATCTCCCTTTATGCGGGAGGCATGAGCACAAGGGATATCCATGACCAGATCCAGGAACTTGACGGGATGGAACTGTCCGCTGAAATGGTCCGTAAGATCACGGACAGAATACTTCCGGAAATCAAAGAGTGGCAGTCACGCCCATTAAATCCAGTCTATCCCTTTGTATTCATGGACTGTATCCATTATAAAGTCAGGGAGGACGGACGCCTCTTAAGCCGCGCTGCCTACATTGTGCTCGGCATCACCGCAGACGGCTTTAAAGATATCCTCAGCATCACAGTTGGCGCCAATGAAACCAGCAAGCTCTGGCTGGGGATGTTAAATGACCTGAAAAAGTTCTCTTCCGATTTCAAATCCGTATACAATGCCCCCAATGAGGCGGCTGCCCTGTCGGAATTCCTGATAGCCTGTCTTTCAACTTCCGTTTCAGCCTTCGCCATATTCTCCTTTAATATTTCATACTCAATCGAATCGACTTCCTTTAATGTTTCCAAATACTTATCATTCGAGTTTATTATTTTGCTATCGAACTCTGTTACTTCTTTTCAACATCTTATCCTCTTCACCATTCAATCGAACACGATACTGCTTATCCCTGCTGTCTTCTAATTTCGGTCTTCCGTGCATAATTACCACCCTTCTTTATATTTTGGAATATCCAAAAGTGGACACTCTATCAATAGTCATGTTTTTACTACTATAAATTCATCAACGTTTCGGTACACCCTAATTTAACAGTAATATTGAATCTTCACATAAACTAAAACATCTTTTTCCTCCTTTTTTGCGCAAAAAAAGAGCAACCGTTCCTGATTGCTCTTAGTTGATAAATACTTCCTTCTTAGGAAATGTATTCCTGCTGCTTTTTTCCAAAGGACAGGAATCACTCAGCAGGATTTCCGGCTTAATTTTGCCCCCAGTCTATACGCATTTTCTAAATCTGACGGAAAGCATTTTTCATGGGCTTCCTTCTTTTCTTCCTCGCTAAAGCTGCTCATGTTATATTTTGAATAGTCTGTAACTTGAAGCGTATTATAAACCGGATACAGACAGACCTCCCCGTTTAATGCCTTAAATTCATCTGCATAATTTTCAAATTTCTCCTTATACAGCCTTTCATAAAATTCTTTTGTGGCATTCATTGTCACAAACAGCCCTACATTTACACTCCCCTCAAAATAATTGCTGTAATCATCATAGGAAAGTGAACAAAAATGCAGCCTTTCCATAAATGCAAAATACCGGCTCGTTGGCCTTCCTAAATATATTGGGGTTCCTATAAAAAGCGTGTCTGCAGAATAGACCTTGTCTATCACAGGGGAAAGCGCATCCTTCCAGTAACAGCGGCACCGCTCCGCATTTTGCCTTTTACAGAGCATGCAGCTCCTACATCCGGTAAAATCCATGTCATATAAATCTATATATTGCGTTTCCGCACCGACAGACTCTGCACCCGCCGCTGCTGATTTAAGTAACCTGGCGGTATTCCAGCTCTTCCGCGGGCTTGCATTCAGTACGATTGTTTTTCCCATGATATCCTCCTGATAAATGCCGCTTATTGGCACAATTATAATCTGTTTTTAGCAGCCGCATAATTCTGAAAAAACAGATAAACATTAAGCGGCTGTTTACAACCTATTTTTTCGTAAATAGTGGAAAAGCATGCCCATCTGCCTTAAAAACATTGATTCTCTCCCTATCGTTGCTCCTTTCCTTGAACGCCGGGAACAGGAACCTGCATTCCGGTTCACCCAGCTCATAATTACCGCTTACCGGGCAGACCGCACTCATTCAATGCCATAAGCAGTTGCGCTTTAATGTCATGCGCCTTGTCAGCTCCAACATATCCTCACGGTTTATTTTTCCCATATCCGCTCCGCTATCCCTCTGTTGCGTACTGTTACGTACTGCCGCACCCCGAAAGGGCATGCGGCAGTGCTTCCTTATTTTCTGCTATGGAAAATTATAGCGTATTTTCTACCGGAGTGCAATGCCATCCCATACCGTCTGTCCGGATATGTACCCTCTTTCAGTCTTCCGGTTCTTCGGTTCTCCCTCTTCCTTTCCGTTTTCCTGGTCCTCATTGATATAAGCGCCCCTGTCATAAGATAGCAGCAGCCAGAAAAGTCCACCATTCCTCGCTGGTCTGATAATGATAATAGTATACGTTAAACGATCCCTCAAACCCGTATTTTCTTCCACATTCACCCGTCCTTTTTTCGCCGGAACTTACGACAGCCAACACAATCAGAACCTCTACAATACCAAGCACTATAAAAAATCCGGTAATCAGTGCGGTAGAAACTCTCCAATCCCCAAAACCAAGCGGAGCAAATAAAGGAGCAACTATTCCGCCAAATAACGCCAGCAAACTTTCCTCCGCAGAAGCCGCCACATTCAACCTTACATCAAAAGTCTGCAAAAACCAAATAGTAAGGGACGCCACAAAAATAATGGTAAATGCCTTTTTTGCAAATCCCTTCGCCTTTTCTATGATAAGCTCCATACACTTTTCGCAGATGGAAACCGATAATTTGGAATCTTCATCACGAAAGGAACTGGTAAGCCTTTATATTTTGTCCCTTTTAAAAACAACGCATATAAAATGCCACATACAATCCCCAATGCATACAGCCCAACTATAATGAGTGCCTGATACCTTCTAGGAAAAAACGCACTGATCATCAGGGTATAGATCGGCAGCTTTGCCGTACAGCCAAATCCAATCAGCATAGGAACAATGCTTCTCCCTGAAAGGCCAATCTTACGGAGCAGCCTGTCCATGACAAAATCCACTCTTTCAATATATCCGGTATCCTCCAAAATGGAGATGAAGAAGAACATAGTCACAATCGTTGGCAGTAAGCTGAGTACACTTCTCACACCGCTGCAAACACCATCGTTCACAAGGGAGTGGGCAATCGGATTGACCTGCGCTTTTCCTGGCAGACAGTCAAGCAGGGCAATCACCTTATCAATTCTTATCCCCATCAGATCGGACAGTGCCGCACCGATAAAGCTGAATGTCATAACAAACACAAGCGCCATTATCCCGATAAAGCAGGGAATGGCTGTATATTTTCCCGTTAAAATCCGATCTATCGCCATACTGCGTTTATGTTCCCTGCCGTCCATTATCACCTCATTTTCACTGTTCACGAATATGCTCTGTCCCTTTTTCAATAATCATCTGCACATGTTCGTCCACTATAGCATAAAATATCATTTTTCCATCCCTGCGCCGTTTAACCAGTTTATTTGATTTCAACAAATTCAACTGGTGTGATACCGCAGACTGGGTCATTCCAAGCTGCTCTGCCAGAACGCTGACATTCGCATCCTGCTCCATTAAAAGAAGCAGGATGCGAATACGGGTAGGGTTCCCCAGCATCTTGAAAAATTCAGTTAAAATGTACAGATTGCTTTCTTTAAGCCCTGCGTAAAGTTGACTGTCCTGATATTCGGCCAAAGGAACCCCTCCTTCCTTACAGCTTTTTCACAAACAGGCAGCGGATCGCATTCAGCACCGCAAGAATCATAACGCCTACATCCGCAAAAATAGCCAGATACATATTTGCGATTCCCACAGCCCCTAACGCAAGGCAGGCAAATTTCACTACAAGCGCCATCACAATATTCTGATAGACAATCCGCAGACACTTTCTTGAAATCTTAATCGCTTTTGCAATCTTGATCGGATCATCATCCATCAACACAATATCCGCCGCTTCGATTGCCGCATCGGAACCCATTGCCCCCATAGCAATACCAATATCCGCCCTGGAAAGCACCGGTGCGTCATTGATTCCGTCACCCACAAATGCCAGCTTTGCCTTGCCCAGCTTCACCCGCAGAAGTTCCTCCACCTTATCCACCTTATCTGCCGGCAGAAGTTCACTGTAAACCTCGTCAATCCCAAGAGAGGAAGCGACCTGATTTGCCACTTTCTTTGCATCGCCCGTCAGCATGACGCATTTTTCTACGCCTGCCTTCTTTAATTCCGCAATCGCCGCTTTAGAATGGGGTTTGATAATATCGGAGATCACGATATGCCCTGCATATTTCCCACCCACTGCCATGTGGATGATCGTCCCGGTCTGGTGGCAGTCCTGATAAGGAATATTCAGGTGTTTCATCAGTTTATCATTCCCAGCTGCAACCTCCAGGCCGTCTACTTTCGCAGTCACGCCATTTCCGCTGATTTCCTGTATATCCGATACACGGGTTCTGTCAATCCCTTTCCCATATGCCCGCTGCAGGCTCTTGCTGATGGGGTGGGAAGATGCGCTCTCTGCAAGAGCCGCATACTCCAACAGTTTTTCATTCTCTATGGTGGAATGGTGAATCCCGTTTACTTCAAAGACGCCTTTTGTCATGGTTCCGGTTTTGTCAAAAACAACATATTTTGTCTGGGAAAGGATTTCCAGATAATTGGAGCCTTTCACCAAAACGCCCTCCTTGCTTGCGCCTCCAATTCCCGCAAAAAAACTCAATGGAATACTGATCACAAGCGCACAAGGGCAGCTGATAACGAGGAATGTCAATGCCCGGTAAATCCAGACACCCCAGTCCGCAGACAATCCCATAAAAAGCATACGGATAACAGGAGTAAGGAACGCCAGCGCCAAAGCCGCATAGCAGACGGCAGGCGTATATATCTTTGCAAATTTCGAGATAAAATCTTCTGATTTTGATTTGCGGGAACTTGCGTTTTCCACTAAATCCAAAATCTTGGAAACCGTGGATTCCCCAAACTCCTTGGTGGTCTGTATCTTCAATACGCCGGTCATGCTGATACATCCGCTGATTACTTCATCACCAGCCTTTGCCTCCCTGGGCAGGCTTTCCCCGGTAAGTGCGCTGGTATTCAGGCTGGAACTTCCCTCAACAATCATACCGTCAATCGGCACTTTTTCTCCCGGCTGGACAACAATCACACTGCCAATCCCTACTTCATCCGGGTCTACCTGCTCTAACTTTCCATTTTTCTCTACATTCGCATAATCGGGTCGAATATCCATCAGGTTGCTGATATTGCGGCGGCTCTTTCCAACCGCATACCCCTGGAACCACTCCCCAATCTGGTAAAACAGCATGACGGCGATGGCTTCCAGATATTCGCCATTCTCATAAATAGCCAGAGCCATTGCTCCAATCGTAGCCACTGCCATCAGAAAACTCTCGTCAAATACCTGACGGTTTTTAATTCCCTTTGCAGCTTTCCTAAGAATGTCATATCCGATAATCAGATAGTCAACCAGATAGCACCCAAAACGAAGCCATCTTCCTGCGGACGGGAATATATAACTGTCAACCGTATCAAACATCTCTGCGGAAACAAACTGGAGCGCCAGTAAGATTCCGGCGCTGATTAAAATCCGAACCATCATAACCCGTTGCTTTCTTGTCATGCCATCTTTGCGGCTGCCGACAAAAATAAGAAGTACAGCAGCCATTATAATGACAACTGTCAGCAATATGCTGATTACTAATTCCTGCATGGTAAAAACTCCTTTCGAGATATGCTTAATCGCTTAATTGTTATTGTTAAAAATGACACCCCTAAATTGCAGCGGTGCATTTTAAGGGTGTCATTCGTCACTGGCTGCTGCCGCTTAAAGGAAAATCTCGCAGTCCGGCTCCACTTTCTTGCAGGCATCCAACACATTCTTCATAACATCCTTCGGCTCCTGCCCCTCATCAAACTCCACAATCATCTTCTGTGTCATGAAATTAACTGTTGCGCTCTGTACGCCAGTGGTCTTACGAGCCGCATCCTCCATCAGGTTGGCACAGTTGGCACAGTCTACCTCGATCTTGTAAGTCTTTTTCATTAGAAAAGTCCTCCTTGCTATTTTCTGTTTTTCAAATTTAACGATTAAGTACTTGTTTAATCATTATGTTTGCAGTATAATACACAAAAAGGCACTGGTCAATACCTCTCAGGCATTCCCTCCCAAATGGGCAAAAAGTATTTCCGTTTGGGCGAAATGCAAGCGAAAAGGAAAGGAAAGCAATATGGACAATATGAAATTGCCACACCAACATGGAGAAGGACCGCAGACAGCACTGATACAGAAACAATTAGACCGTGTAGATTATTTCCAAACCGTAGCGGAAGTTTTCAAACAGCTTGGCGACACCACCAGAATCCGGATTTTCTGGCTTCTCTGCCACCAGGAGGAATGTGTCCTCAACATTTCTGCTATGTTGTATATGTCAAGCCCGGCTGTATCCCATCACCTCCGGCCATTGAAGAACAGCGGCCTGATCGTCTGCCGCAGGGAGGGAAAAGAAGTTTACTACCGTGCTGCTGATACGGAACAAGGACGCCTGCTGCACCAGATGATTGAGCAGGTCATGGAAATCACCTGCCCTGAATTGTGAGGTCTGCCCTATGAATGACGAATTGATAAAAATAAAAAAAAATGTGGAATCGATTTACCCCGAAATTGCAGATAGAATCATTCCGCTTTATCCCGGTATTGAAATATGTTATCTGACATTTTCATCCGATTCGTTATCTGTGCAGCATAAAGCCATGCCACACATCATTCAGATCAACTATTGTAAAGCGGGGCAGATTATATGGGAAATGAAGAACGGGAACCGTATCTATTTGAATCCGGGAGATTTTTCCGTACACACTATGAAAGTCTGTACAGATTCTGTACTCAGATTTCCAAGTGGCATATATCAGGGTCTTACCATTTATGTTGATTTACAAAAAAGCTCTGACAATCCTCCCGAATTACTGAAAGACAGCAATATATTAGAAACTATATTACCAGAAAAATTTCGTCAGAATGACAGTCCGGCTTTTCTTGCCGGAAATGAGCAGACAGAAAATATTTTTTCTGCATTTTATGATCAGCCGGAAATGCTTAAATTACCATATCAAAAAATCAAGGTTTTGGAATTATTGCTTTATATTTCTAAAATGGGGTTTATTTCTCAAAACAAACTGGCTGAATGCCAATCGGAACTGATAGAAACTATCCGTAAGATCCATGACCAGCTTTTGCAGTGCATGGAACAAAGGATTACCATAGAGGAACTTTCCAAACAGTATCTTATTAATCCGACAACCTTAAAAAATGCTTTTAAGTCCGTTTACGGAACTTCCCTTGCCGCACACATCAAAGAACACCGCATGGAACAGGCCGCAAAAATGTTAAAAGAAACAGATATGACTATAGCTGAAATTGCACAAGCTGTCGGCTATGATAGTCAAAGTAAATTTACAGTGGCATTTAAAGCACATTTCAAAGTTCTTCCAAAAGAATACCGGAAGATATAATTCAAAACCCGTATCCAGGGGGACAAGTAAAGTGTGTAAATTAATTTAATTTTTTTCGGCGGGCTTAGTTGACCGCCGTATTTATTGTATGAAACTCAGTCAAATGGCAGTTCCTCACCATTACGGTAAGCCTCGTATAAAAGCAGCATATTCTGCCCTTTCAGATATTGATAGCAGGTAAGGAGTTCATTCATAAGAGTTATCCGCAAAGTGCGTTGATAATGCAGTTCTTCCTGTAGTGTCTTAAATTTAAGCTCTGTCCGCATGGCTTGTGCAATGAATTCATCAATACCCACCTCTCCTGCAGTATGTTCCTGCTCCTGATAATAATCGCAGTATCTGGTCATGTACAAGCGCCTCCCCGTTTTTAGAAATTTTCATATTTCAGTATATGTTTCTGAATACACATGTTCCTGAACAAATATTTCGTCATAAATCCATCCCACTAATTTTTGTAAAAGTGAAATGCTACAGCAGCCCTTTCTTACATTATCATTTATCCATTTAGTTCTTACCGATTTAATCATATACAAACACGAAAACACCTTACACTATCCCGGACAACCTTAAAAGCTGTATCAACTCATGCGATTCATCCATATCTGATGTGGTCTGCCTTGCACCAAACCGCAAAAAAACAGTTTCCCGATAAAAAGATAACATCTTTTCCTGTAATCTTGTTATTTGCACCATTCATATAATTTATCCCAAGCCGGGCAATCAGATAGGCTGATATGGTATATGTATCTGAACTCTCGTCAAGTTCGCTGATACGCAACAGTTTTCTTTTCGTGGTATTGCTTACGGTTTCACCCCTGACCGACAAAGGCTTTAGTGTAAGGGTAAAATATCCAAGCAGTTCCTTGCTTTCCGCAGGAAACACAAGGTATGTAACTGACTGGCTCTTTTTGGTAAATTCCTCTGCATTCTTCTTCTAAAAATTCGCCGTATCCGAGTTTTTCAGGCATAAAAAACCGGAAAGCACTCTGGCAAGCATTGGCTCTCCGGCTTTACTATCACTTTCTACGCTTTCTCCCATTCTTTCATGAATTCATTATCTGCATTCATCTTATAATTATCCATTTCTATATCATAAAATTCCGATTGTGATTTAATAGTTTTTGTGCAACAAATGAACGAAAGCGGTGTTAAATCACAAGCATTGCGTCCCCAAAAGAAAAAAAACGGTATCTCTCCTCAACCGCTCTATCATAAGCTTTCAGTACATTTTCCCTCCCTGCAAGGGCACTGACCAGCATAAGAAGCGTTGATTCAGGCAGGTGAAAATTGGTGATCAGACAATCCAGCACTTTAAACCGATATCCCGGATAAATAAAAATATCGGTATCGCCGCAGCACTCTTTCAGCATTCCCTTTTCATCCGCCGCGCTTTCCACTGTCCTGCAGCTGGTAGTTCCCACACAGATAACCCTTTTGCCGCTTTTTTTTGTCTCATTTATGGTTTGCGCCGCTTCTGCCGTCACCTGATAATACTCGGAATGCATGTGATGCTCTAAAATATGTTCGGCCTTCACGGGCCGGAAGGTGCCAAGACCAACATGTAATGTTACATAGGCGAGTTTTACTCCTTTGGCTTCTATCTGCTCTAAAAGCTCCCGGGTAAAATGAAGCCCTGCTGTGGGGGCCGCCGCTGACCCGTCATATTTGGCATATACTGTCTGGTAACGGTTTTTATCCTTCAGTTTATGAGTAATATAAGGAGGAAGAGGCATTTCCCCAAGACTGTCTAAAACCTCCTCGAAAATTCCTTCATAGGAGAATCTGACCAGCCGGTTGCCCTCCGCTGCCACATCCAGCACCTCCGCCTGCAATAAACCGTCACCAAAAATAAGCTGCGTCCCCGGGCGCGCCTTTTTCCCGGGCTTTACCAGGGTTTCCCAAATATTTCCTTCTCTTCTTCTTAAAAGAAGAATTTCAATCCCGGCACCGGTATCTTTTTTCACGCCAAGCAGTCTTGCCGGAAGCACTTTGGTATTATTCAGCACAAGGCAGTCTCCGGGATTAAGGTAGTCAATGATATTCCGGAATGCCTGATGCTTTATATCGCCCGTTTTTTTGTCAAGAATAAGCAGACGTGATGAAGTTCTCTCTTCCAGGGGATCCTGAGCTATCAGCTCCCCTGGAAGATCAAAATAAAAGTCCGAAGTTTTCAGCTCATCTTTTGTCCCCATTACAGACAGGCTCCTTTTAAGAAAGCCTCGTATCCGCGTTTTGTCTCGAACACGTCCGCCTTGCTGGTAGCCTCCCATGGAGCGTGCATATTTAATACGGCCACACCGCAGTCGATTACATTCATACCGTAAAGTGCAAGGATATATGCGATTGTTCCGCCGCCCCCAAGGTCTACTCTGCCCAGCTCTGCCGTCTGGAAGTTGATATTTTCTTCCTCAAAAATTTTGCGGATGTGTGCCAGATACTCTGCATTGGCATCGTTAGATCCTGATTTACCCCTTGCGCCTGTAAATTTGTTAAATACCATGCCGCCGCCAAGGTAAGCCACGTTTTTCTTATCAAAGCTGGATGCAAAGGACGGGTCATAGGCACTGCTCACATCAGAGGAAAGCATACAGGAGGATGCCAGGCATCTTCTCACATTAAGTTCCGAATATTCTCCCGTGAGATTCATCACCTCCGCAACCATATTTTCAAAGAATCTTGACTGCATACCGGTGGCTCCCACACTGCCAATTTCTTCTTTATCCACCAAAAGGCAGCAGGCAGTTCTGTCTGTTTCCTCTACCTCAAGCATAGCCCGAAGGGAAGTATATGCGCATACTCTGTCATCCTGTCCATAAGCTAAAAGCATACTGCGGTCAAGACCTGCCTCTCTTGCCTTTCCGGCAGGCACCACCTCAAGCTCTGCGGAAAGAAAATCTTCCTCCTCCACGCCATAGTTCTTTTTTAGAATATCTAAAATGCCCTTTTTAACTGCATCCCGGGCACGTTCTTTATCTTTCTTCTCGTTTGACACATCATCTGCCTTATATCCTGCATTCTCACAGCCGCAATCCTCTTGACCGGATCCATCTTCCTTTCCTAAAACGATGGGCCTGTTGCCGACAATGATATCCAGTGCTTCGCCTTCTATCACTTTTGAAGCTTTTTTCTCAAGCTGTTCCTGTGCAAGATGAATGAGAAGGTCCGAAATAAAGAAAACCGGATCATCCTCATTTTCCCCAATATTAAGCTCCACGGTAGTTCCATCTTTCTTTACAATCACGCCATGCAGTGAAAGGGGAATTGTTACCCACTGGTACTTTTTGACACCTCCATAGTAATGGGTATCAAGATACGCAAATCCCTCATCCTCATAAAGGGGATTCTGCTTTACATCAAGTCTTGGAGAATCAATATGCGCTCCAAGAATGTTCATGCCCTCCGCCATAGGCTTTTCTCCTATACGGAACATTGCCACTGACTTATTCATCCAGACCGCGTATACCTTATCTCCCTTTTTAAGGCTTCCGCCCTCTTTTATGACAGTCTGCAGCTCACGGTATCCTTTTTCTTCAGCAGCATTCACAACATAATCCACACACTCTCTTTCTGTTTTTGCTGCGTCCAAAAAGCTCCTGTACTGGTCGGCAAACACGTCCGTTTCCCTTAGTTGACTTTCATTGTACGTTTCCCAGGTATTTTTTTTCTCCATTTCAAACCTCCATAATTCCTTTATTATTTTTATGCCGCACTGTTTTTACCGTTTGGCGGCAATACAAATCTTTATGAAGAACACCCGCCTTTTAAGGCGTTTTTCAGCGCATTCCTCCTGCCCGAAGTTTTAGACAAACTTAAGTCTACTGCCTAAGTTCAATGCCCATGCTTTCAAGACCGTTCAATATCTTTTTCATGGCTCCCAAGACATCACTTTCCTCCAGCGTGCGATCTTTTGCCCTGAATGTGACAGAGTAAGCTACTGACTTAAATCCTTCCCTGATTTGCTCTCCTTCATAAATATCAAACAGCTTACAGGACTCCAACAGCTTTCCACCTCTTTGTTCAATCATCGCCTCAATCTGTCCGGCCAGGACATTTTGGGGAACCACCATACTGATATCCCTTGAAACAGCAGGATATTTTGCAATTCCTTCATATTTTCTGTCAAAAGTTGCTCTCTTCACAATATACGGCATATCCATCACTGCAACATAAACTCTTGTGCCAATATCATAGCTGTCGCATACGCTGGGGTGAACCTCTCCCAGGTATCCAACCACTTCTTTATCATATACAATATTCGCCTGGCGTCCCGGGTGAAGGAAGGGCTTGCCTGAGAGTGGATCGTATATCGTCTTTTTATTCATACCAATGGCATCAAAGAACTCCTCCACAACCCCTTTCATGGTGAAAAAGTCACCGTCTCCATACATGCCAAGGGTGAACTGCATTCTCTCATCGGGAAGCTGTGTCAGCGGAAATTCATGAGGCAGGTAAATGTTGCCAAGCTCATACAACCTTACATCCTTATTTCTCCGGTTATAGTTCGTTGCCAGGGAAGTGAGCATTCCATTTAAAGAAATGGTACGCATAATGGAAAAATCTTCTCCTAAAGGATTTGCAATCACAATAGCATTCCGCAGAGGTGAATCCTTCGGCAGTAAAAGCTTATCAAATACCTTTGGACTTTCAAAGGAATAATGCATCCCCTGTGAGAACCCGCAATACTCTGCAATATCCCTTGCCTTTTGTTCGATGCGGAGCTTGTAGGAAATTTTCCCGGCAGTTGCCTCTCCATTTGGCAGAGTAGTAGGGATCTTGTCATATCCAAAAAATCTTGCCACTTCCTCCGCTATATCGGCGCAGCACCCAAGATCCTGTCTGTAGGTAGGTACAATCAGATTGTTTGTGTCCTCGTCATATTCAATTTCCAGCATCTTAAAGATGTCCAGCATTTCTTCTCTTGTAACGTCTGTTCCCAAAAGGGCATTGATTTTACCCGGATCAAATGGAATTTTTTCTTTTTCCTTCATGGGCTGGCACACATCTACCATACCGCCAACCACTTCCCCACAGCCAAGCTCCTGGATGAGCTGGCAGGCGCGGTTGATAGCTGCCTCTGCATTATGAGGGTCAAGTCCCTTTTCAAACTTTCCGGAAGCATCTGTGCGCAGACCAAGCCGCTTTGCCGACTTACGAATATTAGCGCCATTGAAAGTAGCTGCCTCAAACAGAACTGTTTTCACCTCATCCGTAATTTTACTGTTTTCACCACCCATGATGCCTGCAATGCCAATCTCCTTTTCCGCATCGCAGATCATAAGGATATCTTTATCCAGCTTCCGCATCTGTTCATCCAGCGTCTGGAACTCATCTCCGTCTTTGGCGCGTCGCACAATAATCTTGTGTCCTGCCACCGTATCCAAATCAAATGCATGCATGGGCTGGCCGTATTCCTCCATCACATAATTGGTGATGTCGACTAAATTGTTGATGGGACGGATGCCGCTGGCACGAAGCCTTTTTTGCATCCATTCCGGCGAAGGCGCTATCTTTATATTAGTACAGACTCTTGCACAGTATCTGGTACACAGATCAGCATCCTTTACTTCCACTTTAACATAATCCCTGATATCTTCTCCATTTTCTTTGACTTTTACAACAGGAGGAACAAAAGGTTTGCGGAAAGTGGCTGCCGCTTCTCTTGCAATGCCAAGCACGCTGTAGCAGTCCACCCTGTTGGAAGTAATCTCATATTCAAATACCGTGTCATGCATGCCAAGCGCCTTAACGGCGTTAGCCCCCACCTCTGCATCCTCCGGAAAAATATAAATTCCGTTCTCCGGCGCTTCCGGGTACATATTCCTGTCAGACCCAAGCTCCTCTATAGAACACATCATGCCGTTTGACATAATTCCCCGCAGTTTGCCTGCCTTAATTCTGATTCCTTCCTCAGGCAGCGGTCCTCCGTCATGGCCTCCCGCCACCTTTCCGCCGTCAAGAACTACAGGAATTTTGTCTCCTTCCTTAACATTGGGTGCACCCGTCACAATTTGAATTACCTCTGTGCCTATATTCACCCGGCATACTATCAGTTTATCCGCATCGGGATGCTTTTCTATCTTTTCGATCTGTCCTATCACAATCTTTTCCAGATTTTTATCCAGCCTTGCGTAATTCTCCACCTTCGTTCCCGTAAGGGTCATTGCATCGCAATACTCCTGATCCGTACAGGATAGTTCAGGCACATAAGCCTGTATCCATGATAATGCTGTATTCATTTCCTTTCCTTCCTTTCCGTCTACAGCCCCCGCCCTGCCAGACAGCGGCCCATAATCTGTTTCCAAAGAATACGAACTTGTGCCAACGCCGTTCCCGGCGCAAACCCGGCATAAAGAAGGCACAAGTATAACTTTTGTGAAAGCAGCCTAAAATTGTTTCAAAAAGCGGATATCATTTTCATAAAGCAGACGCATATCATCAATTTCATATTTAAGAAGAGCTATTCTCTCAAGACCTACGCCAAAAGCAAATCCGGAATATTTCTCAGGATCTATGCCGCTCATGGAAAGCACGTTAGGATGCACCATACCACAGCCCAAAATTTCAATCCAGCCCGAACCTTTACAGAAGCGGCAGCCTTTACCCCCGCATTTAAAGCAGGAGACATCCATCTCAGCGCTTGGCTCTGTGAAATTAAAATGATGGGGACGGAATTTTACCTTTGTATCCTCCCCGAAAAGCTCTCTGGCAAACTCCGCCAGCGTTCCTTTCAGATCTGCAAATGTAATGTGTCTGTCTATTACCAGTCCTTCCACCTGGTGGAAAGAAGGGGAATGGGTAGCGTCTACCTCATCCGAACGGAATACCCGCCCTGGCGCAATCATCCGGATAGGCAGCTTTTCCTTTTCCATCTCATGAACCTGGGTGCTGGAGGTCTGGGTTCTTAAAAGGAAATCCCCGTTAATGTAAAAGGTATCCTGCTCATCCTTTGCCGGATGATCTGCCGGAATATTAAGCGCCTCGAAATTATAATAATCGGTTTCCACTTCGGGGCCTTCCACCACTTCATATCCCATACCCACAAAAATACGTTCCACTTCCTCCAAAGCGATGGTGTTGGGGTGGCGGTGCCCTACATTATTTTTTTTAGCTGGCAGCGTCACATCAATGGTTTCATTTTGCAGCCTTGCCTCCAGGACTGCTTTCTCCATCTTTTCTTTTGCCTGTGCCAGAACTGCTTCTATTTCCTGCCTTGTCTCATTTACCATCTGGCCCACCTTAGGCCGTTCTTCTGCTGCCACATCCTTCATGCTCTTTAACACGGCGGTCAGTTCGCCCTTTTTGCCCAGATAGCTTACCCTGATCTCATTTAGCTTATCCAGCGCATCACTGTTTTGGATTTGCTTTAAAGCCTCCGCTTTAATCTGCTCCAGTCTTTCCTTCATATTTTCCTTCCTTTCTCTGTAAAACCAGTAAAAAATATCCCCTGTGCAACTAAACACAAGGGACGAATATTCTCCGCGGTACCACCCAGATTCCTGTCAATCGACAGGCTCTCACTTCACTTAACGCGTGCTACGTTCAAACTTACTGACAGTTTACGAAAACATACTCTTTTTCATTTCTGCGTTAGGTTTGACAGCTCCGGTGGGAAATTCACAGAAAACCAAACGGTATACTCCGCCTGGCATTTTATATCTGAACTCAAGGAAGCTTTCAGCCGATGACTCCCTCTCTCTGGCAGAAGATATCCTGCTACTTAAACACCTTCACAGCTTTTTCTGTTCACAGCAGCATAAGCATACTTAAAATGCTGCTTATTTAACTTTTCTTATTTTAGCCAATCTTATCCCGCTTGTCAATATGCTTTTTCCCCATAAGAAATTGAAAAGCCGGTTTAAAATAACGGTTAATATACGCCCCTGCCAGTATGATATACATAGTAGCATACAGCCAGAGCATCAAAATAATAATCGTGGTAAGGCTCCCGTATGTATTAAAACCGTTAAACTCATCAATATAAATGGAAAATCCCCAGGTCATCACACTCCATCCCACTGCCGCAAATCCGGCTCCGGGAATCTGAAGCTTAAAGCCTGTACGCGTCCCCGGCACATAAGCATACATAAGGGCAACCACCACTGTAAGTACCACCCACATAAAAGGCGTCCGAAAATGCATAAGCAGTTCAAACAGATAGGCAGTCTGCGGGATAATTCCCACAATGAGCCTCACCAGAGAATTTCCAAAGACCATGATAAGAAGTGACAAGAGCACCACAGCCAAAAGCAGAACCGTATACAGGCTGGCCACCAGGCGAAGCAGCACATAGTTTCTGTCTTCCTCCACATCATTCACCGCGTTTAACCCGCGCATTAAAGCCAGCACACCCTTTCCCGCCGACCAGAGAGTGACAACAGCGGTAACAGACACAATTCCAATTGATTTGCTGTAAACGTCATCAATAATCCCTACCAGAAACGCATTCATGGCATCAGGCGAAACTATTTTTGCCAGATTCATAAGATTTGCCTTTGTAACAGGGGTGTAAGGTATAATGGCGCACAGCAGCATCAGTGCCGGAATTAAAGATAAGAAAAGAAAAAATGCCGTGCTTGAGGCAAAAACGCTTATGTTTTTTTTACTCATATGCTTTCCGAAATCATATCCTATAAACAATAACCTTTTTAGCATACCTGTCCCCCGCATGTCGCAAGTTGTTAATATATTTTTTCAATTTCACAATCCGTATAGAAAAAAGAAAGAATTTCCCCGCAGTTAAGTCCCAAAAGACCCATGCTCTTTGCTCCGTTTTGAGACATACCGACTCCATGGCCGTAGCCGCCGCCAAATATACTATATCCTACCACATTATCGTCTTTTTTTTCAACATCTATTATCAAATAAGCGCTTGGCAGCAGCACAGCGCTTTCATATTCTGAACCGTCCTGTCTTCTTACCCCGCCTCCCTGATTTAAAATATACCGGATATTATACTCCGAAACCACTTTATAGGTTCCTTTATCTGTTTTAATCAAAAGTTCATCTAACACGCCGCCTTCTTTGCGCTTTAAGCATATGATCCCGTAAACCTTTTTAAATTCTTCCGGTTCCTTTGCCTCAAAGTTTTCCGGATTTTTCTCCGGTTCTCCCTTCCCGTTGAAGGTAAGCACCTTATCTGCCCCTGCCGCATACCGTTCCCTTAATCTCTCATAAAAAAGAGAAACATCCAGTTCTGTCACCTGATACTGCCACCGGAACCATGCTTCGTCCTTCTCATAAGCAGTCTCATCAGCCAGAGAAATATAGGCTCTGAAGCTTTCTTCCTGGGAAAGCTCCGCAGCAGCAGGTTCGCTTCCCTTCTCATCCTTCCACCCAATATGGGCAGAACTCAAATAAGGCATTTTATCTTTCTGATCCGCATTCCAAACACCGGCGTCAGCCCCGAATCCACAGGAAGTGGAATAATAGTAGGTGCTTACGGGCTCATTTTCATACAAAAGCAGCATCCCTGCCGTTTCCTTCACAGCTCTGGTTGATTCCATATTTTCCGCAATATTATTGTAAACCTGATAGCTTACGCTGTCATCCACGTGTGCACCCAATTGTCCATACCCCGGCCGGGTCAGATAGCGGTATCCATAAGTTCTTGCACACACAGCCTGTGCCTTCAGGGCCTCGGACGGATAGGAGGCCGGCATTTCACTGGGAACCACCGAATAAAGATATTCTTCTAACAGCACTTCATTAATCAGTGCAAGCCCGTTTTCCGTTTCCGCAATCTCCAGGCTACCTCTATAGGCCGGTGTCCCCTGGCTGCGCTCCAAAGAAAGAACCTGAATTTTTCCGGTGTTGACTTCCGTTTTCACTTCCACCCTGTCCCCCGAAAAATAAGGGCCGCCTATTTCAAGCACAAGCTCCTCTCCGGCAGGTATTTCTTCCTGCTTCCGTTCCCCATAGGACCCGTAGGAAACCATCATGTTATCCTGACTTTTTAAAACAAGCTTTTCATGATACAGGCTGCTGAAATTATTGCTTTTAATTGCCACCCGTATAGTTTCCATCTTTTCTTTCCGGGTAATCAAAAAAGCACAAACTTTTCCCTCCTCCAGCACAAAATCAGAAAAATCATAGCCAATGGATAATTCCGACTGCTCCGCCTCCCTCAGCTTTTCATAAAGCTGGTATCCCACGCAGTCCTCCTTTAAAGAAATTTTTCCATACCCCTCCAGTTCAATCTGTCCCTGTTCCATACCAAGAAGTTTTCCACTAATGCGCTCGCCTTTCACCGCAGTTTCACAGATAACTCCGTTTTGAAAAGTCAGATCTGCAACCTGCTCTCTGACCTGATCCGGCGCCTTGGAAAGCTCCGGTACATCTCCTGCGATCTCATATCCCTCATAAAAAAAACGAATTTTCTCATCCTCCGCTTCCATAATCCACACGTTCTTAATATTTCCTTTATCCGGCAGGCATTCTAACAGCGTAAGGAGCCTGTCTCCATGAACATACGCCCGCAGGGAAGTAAATGTGAGATCCGCGAACTCCCCGGAGACATAAATATAGCTTTCACCATTTACGCCAAGAAGACTGCCCTGCTCAAGCACTTTTTCTCCTGCAAGAGCAGAGCTGCCGCATAGGATTTCCACCACTTTTTTTTGGATAGCATCCTCCAGACCAAAAAATGCCGTCAGTTTATCATAGCTGGCATACCAGTCCTCTTTCAGCAGTATGAAATCCTCTTTATATTTATTTTTATATAAGATACTGTTCCTTAGCCGGTCATTTTTTTCCGCCAGCCCTTCTTTCCCCAGCAGACAATTCAGGAGCTGGCAATATGTATCATAGCTTATATAATCGGCCTCCACTGTGAGATTTCTGTCCATACATTCTCTTAATGAAACGGTATCAATCCCTTTAGCCCCTGCCAGCACAAGTTCATCAATCAGTATCTTCACATCTGCCGCAGGCATGTATTCTCCTTCCGGCTGTTCCAGCTGAAAAAAAGTCTCATCCTTATAGATGAGCCAAATAAACAGCACTACCAGAACTACTATGGCAGCCACCTTCATCCAGATTCTGTCACTTTTTTTCACTACAATCCTCCATTCCTGCCTGCGGCCTCCAATTTGAGCGTAAGAACAAATTTATGCTTAACAAACGCTTCCGCACTTCGTGTGTCAGCTTATCATAACAAACGCTTCCGCACTTCGTGTGTCAGCTTATCATAACAAACGCTTCCACACTTCGTGTGTCAGCTTATTGTAAGAAAAAGCAGCCTTTTCAGGCTGCTTTTCTTCTGTTAGCAAACACATTTTCTGTATTTGTAATCCCCCAAAATGCCGGTTCCTGCCTTTTGACTCCTAGCCCGCGCTAGGTGGGTCACCGCAACCTGCGCTTTTGCCTTCCCTTCCAATCCTCATAATGAGTGAGGGCTTGACAGCCACCAGATGATGTAGGAATCCCGTTTAAAGTATCTGTAGGTTCAAAACTAACAGGAATTATCGCACATTTCAGGTTAATCTTATTATATCCAAAATCCAAACAAAATACAACTACAAATTTGTCTTGATAAGTTTCTCTTAGCGTTCTGATTAGCTAAGTGCATCAACCAGTTTCTGAACTGCTTCAAGAGCTTCGTCAGGAAGCTTATCATAGCCTTCCTTCTTCTCAGCAAATCCCTTAACAGCATCCACACGGTTCTGCATAGCGTTCTTAAGAGCTGCTTTATAAGATGCATCATTTAAGTCAGGCTTAAAGTCAGCTGTCTTGCCTTCCCAATCATACATAATTTCAACATCATCAAAGCTGCCCCACTTCTCAAATTTAGCCTTGCCTTCAACGATGGTCTCAAGAATTCCCAATGTATCAGCAGGTTTAACCTTTGTTCCCATGAAGTCGCCAGTGTTAACGATGTAGCATGCAACGTTCTTTTCTTCAACCAGCTTTTTGAACTTATCATAGTCATGTACCAGAGGATAGGTTCTGAACGGGTTAGCATAAGGTACAATACGAAGTGCATTTAAGTCGGTACCTGCAGCAACACGCTCTGCAGTGGAAGTCTTAGTTGCTAAAGTTGCGCCCATAACAGAAGCTAAAGCAGCGCCTTTTAATTTTACTACAGGCGGAATGGTGGGATCTTTCATGATCCAGAAAATTGCATTTACAGGCGCATCAATCTTATCCACACGGTTAGGAGACCATAATTTGGACTTGATTGCACGGCCGTTACCGTTTCTGATATCCTCTGTTACAAGCTGAATCTTTCCGTTCTCATCTAAAGTTGCGGAGCAGTTCTGTGCAGATAACAGATATTCATTGTCAGGGCATCCTGTAGGATAATCTGCTGTCTTATCGAAGTAAGTAGGCTCAAGCGCTACGGAAGCACAGGTATCGGTATTAATGATGAAAGCATCATCATGGAGAACAGTAATGGGATACTTTCCGCCGTGCTTAGCATGTGTCAGAGTAGACTTCCCGGATCCTGACAAACCATAAACAGATGCAACGAATTTAGAGCCATCAGGAAGAGTATATTCCTTCTGTCCGCCGTGGCAGGAAGCATAACCATTTCTGTTAGCAAGAGCCCATGCCATGGTCAGAGTACCCTTCTTGTGCTCTCCAAAGTATTTCATACCAAGGATTGCTGCACAGTTCTCATTGGTATCAAAATAGCAAAGAGTAAGAGGATCGCTTAAGCAGCTGTAGTCAACATCAGGCGCTTCCTCCGGAGCCCACTGGGGATCAGAGAAGATATAGATATCAGGCTCTTTTCCATCGCCTACGGGCTTGGATTTCTTGTACATTTTAACGTACTCGTCAGACATATACTGGAAATTAATCATCCAGTTATAAAGCAGATTCTCCTCTCCTTCCGGAATAAGAAGGTGAGCTTTTACCATGAATTCAGGATCAAGACCTACAAAGCACTCTGCATGATACAGGGTTTTCCAACGGGTCTTATAAACAGCATCCATGACAACTTTATCAAGCTTAACTTCATCAACGCCCGGCTCACCCTTGATACGGCGTGCTGCTGCATAACGGCCTGTAACTGCGCCATCATTAAACAAAAGTACCTTAGCATCCTTCTCAAGACCAAAAGTATCGCCATCCTTAACAGGCATGTCCGTTACAATTGTTCCGGGTGAATTTTTAGCTAATTCGTAAGCTTCTTTTAATGTGTTTACCTTAACTACATTATTTCCGTAAAAGGCAGCCTCGATAATAGAACGGGTTTTAGAAAAACCAACCTTACCTTTGCCAATCTCGGAAATGGGATAATACGCTTTTGTTGACATATTATACATCCTCCTTAAATTATTGTATATTTTCAACCGCGGGGCCCGGGGCTGTAAAGCCTTAAGCA
The DNA here is from genome assembly GCA_003612395.1 of Parablautia intestinalis. Lineage (GTDB taxonomy): Bacteria > Bacillota > Clostridia > Lachnospirales > Lachnospiraceae > Suilimivivens > Suilimivivens intestinalis. Next base: position 114,980 of record RAYQ01000013.1, on the reverse strand, counting down.
TGCGGTTTATGACTTAATATGTACTTACCCGTACATTGAAACTATTATCTCAAACCTGATTTTAAAAGTCAATATTTATAAACTTCATTTTCTCTCAAAAAATAAATTTTTATTGTTTATGAAAGCAAATTATGTCCAAAATGTAAAAAAATTATGAAGTGGACATTTTTTGCTTGTTCGAATTAAATTAGCATGTTAATATATTTATATTCACTTTTCTGAAATGTTCTTTCATTTCTAATTATTAACTGACAATGCAGACCGTCTTTTCATGAAATAAATACCTGGCATAAATAAATATTGCTGTTGAGTAGCCGCTTATACAAATATTTATTGGCGAAACTTTATGATAATCATTCTTACCAGAGTGAAAACGGTTATAGATTGAAAGCATTGTCACAGGTATCCGTATTATTTCTGCTACCGGTAAATATGGATGCTAATGATTTTATTTATAGAAAGGAGTATTGAATGGAGCACAACATTTTTTCCGAGATCACACCCGAAATCGTCCGCCTGGCTAAAATGAGTGAGCGGGCTGATATAATCGATACAGAACTTTTTACAAAATATAATGTAAAAAGAGGTTTGCGCGACTTAAACGGTAAAGGCGTGCTGGCCGGCCTGACCAATATCTCCGATGTCCGCGCCAAAGATATTGTGAACGGTGAAGAAGTTCCTGCCCATGGCCGCCTGTTTTACCGGGGCTATGATATCAAAGACCTTGTAAATGGTTTTACCATAGACAACCGGTTTGGTTTTGAGGAAATTACATATCTTCTTTTGTTTGACCAGCTTCCAAATGAAAAGGAGCTTGACAGTTTTACCCGTTTACTTGCAAAGTACCGTTCTCTGCCTACCAGCTTTGTCCGGGATATTATCATGAAAGCGCCCAGCAGCGATATGATGAATACCCTTGCCCGCAGTGTGCTTACTCTCTATTCCTATGATGACCGGGCAGATGATGTGTCCCTGCCCAATGTACTGCGCCAGTGTCTGCAGCTAATCAGTCTGTTTCCGCTTTTATCCATCTATGGCTATCAGGCATACTGTCATTACCATGATGGAAAAAGCCTTTATATCCATCAGCCTGATCCTGCCCTTTCCACTGCTGAAAATATCCTGCGCATCCTGCGCCCGGACAGTTCTTATACCCCTTTAGAGGCAAAGCTTTTGGATATTGCCCTTGTACTGCATATGGAGCACGGCGGTGGAAATAATTCCTCCTTTACCACTCACGTGGTTACCTCATCCCTGACAGATACTTATTCCGTCATTGCGGCTGCTATCGGTTCCTTAAAGGGTCCCCGCCATGGCGGCGCCAACATTAAGGTTGTCCGGATGTTTGAGGAGATGAAGCAGGAGGTAAAAGACTGGACAGATGAAGATGAAGTTGGCAATTACTTAAAGCGCCTGCTTCACAAAGAGGCCTTTGACCATGCCGGGCTTATCTATGGCGTAGGCCACGCTATATACTCCAAGTCTGATCCCCGTGCCGTCATTTTGAAGTCTTTTGTAGAGAAGCTTTCCGTAGAAAAGGGGCTGGAAAAAGAATTCGCCCTTTATTCCCTTGTCGAGCGCCTGGCTCCCGTCATTATTTCCGGAGAGCGGCAGATGTACAAGGGCGTCAGCATTAACGTGGACTTCTATTCAGGCTTTGTTTATCATATGCTTGGGCTTCCCATGGAACTTTATCCGCCAATTTTTGCCATCGCACGTATTGCAGGCTGGAGCGCTCACCGTATGGAGGAGCTTGCAAACAATGGCAAGATTATCCGTCCTGCCTATAAACCTATCTGCCCGGAGCGCGACTACATGACCATCGACAGCCGAAGCTGACAGACCGGTAAGCCTGGCAGTGTTTTCAAAAACCCCGCAGCCAAAACGCGTTGCAAATTTGATACCGCGTTTTGGCTGCGGGGTTTTTAACTGATGATCCTCCCGGGAAACATATTTACTTCGTGATTTTCTTCATGCTCTGTATTTCATAGGTCAGCTCCATAGGGTCGTCCTTCAATAAATCCTTAAATTTCTCCTTAATCCGCTGTGCTATCATGGTTCCTTCTTTCAGGGAAACATCATTTAAAATAGCCGTATACTGCACATCCCCGCATCTCGTAGCCACATCTCCGCGTCTTAAAGACCTGATAATGGCAAGCTCAAGGGTTTCAATCCCCTTAGCCTCTCTGAAACGATCCAGCCCCCTGCCGTCCATATCATGAATGGAAAACAGCACAAGCTGCACGTTCTGCTTTCTTCTTTCCATGCATCGCGCAACAAAATTATAAATCTTTTTGAACCCCGCATACTCTACCTGGTAAACACCCTTCTCATCTCCCATCTCCTGAAGCTGATGGCTTAGTTGAATCAGATCCGGCAGCCTGTCCTTACCCGGCTTAAACCTTTCCGCCTCCATATCTGCGTAAAAGCGATATCCGCCTTTTCCGTTTTCTTTCACAAAGTACAATGCCTTGTCCGCTGCTGCAAACAGTTCCGCAAAATTTCTTCCGTCTTCCGGCTTCCCGGAAATGCCTATAGAGACAGATACCTTAAACTCAGAGGTATTTCCAAGCATATCATTTACTTCGAAAGCCACATCCTCTATCAGCTTACGGGTAATGGCCTGCATCCGGCTTTCCTCACAGTTTTCCGAATCCTGAGGAAAATAAATGGCAAATTCATCGCCTCCCAGCCTGCACACACTATCCTTTGGGCCTGCATTTTCTTTTAAAACCTCTGAAAAACGGATTAAAACCTCATCCCCTGTCAAGTGCCCGAACCTGTCATTTACCAGCTTAAAATTGTCCAGATCAAGAAGCATAAAAAAACATTTCTTTTCTTCCCGGTTTGTGTAGTTTACAAGTCGTTCTATATATCTTCTGTTAAAAAGACTGGTAAGGGCGTCCTTCCAGGCAAAGCTCTGCAGTTCCTTTTTCTGCTCCGCTATTTCCAGCACCCTGTCAATTCTGCTGTGCATGACCTCCGGTTCAAAAGGCTTTTTTATAAAATCCATGGCTCCCATCTTTAAAGCCTCTATCTCGCTTTCTCTGTCAGTTTCCACAGATATAAATACAACGGGAATTTCCTTTAGCCTTTGGTCATTCCTGATGATTTCCATTAATTCATAACCATTCATATCCGGCATATTAATATCTATCATGAGCAGATCAGGAATGCTTTCCCTGAGGATTATAAGCGCCTGCCTGCCGGACTTTACCGTGGAGATTTCATAGGCATCCTTTAAAACATCCACCGCATGCTCCAGATTAACCGCCATATCATCAACCATCAATATGTGCTTCATTCTGATACCCCCAATTTCAGATTTTCAGAAAATTCATCACCATCTTTTTCATTTCCGTCTTTCCACATACATGGTCATGCACTACCGGAGCCGTTCTGATTTCCTCTATAGCCTTTGGCACCTTTACTTTTGAAAGCTCCGAGAGCCTGTCCGCCAATTCGAAATCCCCCATTTGTGCATGCTCACAGTCAATAGCCTCCATGACGCTTCTTGTAAATTTGTAGGGGCTTGCTGTTGATGCGATAACCGCTGTCTTTGCGTCCTTTGTTTCCTCCTTATACTTTTCATAAACGCAGGAAGCCACGGCTGTATGGGTATCAATCACATATCCCGTTCTGTCATAAAGGCCGCGGATTGTCTTTGCGGTCTCTTCCTCACTTGCATAATTGCCGTAAAATCCGGAAAGTTTCCCGCGCATTTCTTCCGTGATAGTATAAACGCCTCCTTGGGAAAGTTTTTTCATCAAATCCTTATTCTTTTCCGGATCATTTCCCGCAATGTGGTAAATCAGCCTTTCCAGGTTACTGGAAATTAAAATATCCATGGAAGGGGATGAGGTTAACACAAATTCCCTGTTTCTGTCATAAGTACCTGTCCTTAGAAAATCATAAAGCACTTTATTTTCGTTGGATGCACAAATCAGTTTGTCAATGGGAACCCCCATCTGCTTTGCATAAAAAGCAGCCAGAATATTTCCGAAATTTCCTGTGGGAACCACCACATTTATTTTTTCGCCATCCCTGATGACACTTTGCTTTAACAATTTTGCATAAGAATACACGTAATAAACAATCTGAGGCACCAGCCGTCCTATGTTGATAGAATTTGCGGAAGAAAACTGAAAGCCTTTTTCGTCCATATAAGCAGCCAGTTCTTTATCCCCGAAAATTTCCTTCACTCCGCTTTGTGCATCATCAAAATTGCCGTGAATACCAACAACATATGTATTTTTTCCCTTCTGGGTTACCATCTGTTTCTCCTGGATGGGGCTCACCCCGCATTTAGGGTAAAATACAATAATACGTGTTCCCTCCACGTCTGCAAAGCCTGAAAGCGCTGCTTTTCCCGTATCTCCTGAGGTGGCCGTAAGAATCACAATCTCATTTTTTACATGATTCTTTTTTGCTGAAACAGTCATCAGATGGGGCAAAATAGACAAAGCCATATCCTTAAAGGCAACAGTTGCCCCATGAAAAAGCTCAAGGTAAAATGCACCGTCTGCCTCCACTAAAGGTGCAATTTCCTCCCTGTCAAATTTATCATCGTACGCTCTGGCAATACAGCCCTTTAACTCTTCCTCCGTAAAGTCCGTCAGATACAGCTTCATCACCTGATAGGCAGTCTCGGCGTAGGTCATCTCCGATAATTCTGTAAAGTTTTTATCCAAAGCCGGAATCCTCTCCGGCACAAAGAGTCCTCCGTCTTCTGAAAGTCCTTTTAAAATCGCCTCCGATGCCTTCACCGGATTTTCTTTAGATCTTGTACTGTTATATAAAATCTCCACTTTCTTCCTCCCTGCTGTACATCAAACGCTCTCACGCTTCGCGGATCAGCTTACTATTAAATTTTTTCTATTCTACCATAAAAAATGTGTATCTATCAACTGTTTGTAAAGAATTCATGATTTCCATGGGCAAAGAGCCTTGTAAGAGAACGGTCAAACCATCTCATTTTCTCCGGATCAGCGCTTTTCCTTGCAGCAAAGTAAAGCGCTCCCTGGGTGATATCCTCCCCCTTAAGCACCCTTTCCACCGCTTCAATGGTTTCCTCCGAAGCCCTGGTATTTTGATAAGTGCCATTGCCTACCGGTGAAAACTGGTATACTCCCTTTTCCTTCTGCATTACGACCTCCGTGACGGAATCCGGAAATGCGGCGCTTGACACGCGGTTCATAACCACCCCTGCCACCAGCATCTTTCCCTCCAGATCCTCATTTCCTGCCTCTGCCTGTACAATTTTCAGCAATGCTTCATAATCTGCATCCTGCAAATCATACTTGTACTCTTTTTCCATAACCGTATAATCTACTACGCGCTGACCGGAAGAAGCCCTTTTGGAAAGCACAAAGGACCTGTCCGCCTTTGGCTTTGAAATTTCGTCTGACACCGCCCGAAAAGCCGGTGCGGCAGCCGCCTTGTTAATCTGAACTCCCCCAAGGCAAAACCAGCTCATTAAAAGCAGCATATTACATAAAAATAATTGTGTTACAAATTTTTTATACATTTTCAAAACGCATCCTTTCTTTTTGCTTACTGTTCGGATATTGATCTTAAAAATTTATTATCATTTGTAACAGTTCTTTAATATTTTATACAGTTAATGCCAAAAATATTTCTAAAAATTACATATCGGGGGAAATTATTTCAAAAATGCATTTTTTTATGCTATTATGAAAGAGATAAAATATTTCAAAGGAGTCCACCATGGAGCAGAATCTCCCCGGCGTTTTTACAGCAAGAAAAAAGGACGGCACCCTTTATTACCGTGCCTCCATCACGCACAAAAAAAAGCATATCAGTCTTGGAAGCTACAAGACGCCTTTTATGGCTTATGCCGCATATTTGGAGGGAATTTCCCTTCTTGCAGATAATACTCTTGCTTTGGAGGATTTCTCTAAGCACCGGGTTCTTTCTTTTGAAAAGTGGGTGTGCCTGGTGAATTTCAGGGATAATCACATTTATTTTGCAACCCCTATTTACGTACGTAAAAACTATTTTGAATATCTTTTATCACCTGAATATATTCTGAAATTTGATATTGACGACCTGTTTTTTTATTCTTCGCACAAGATCATGCGCCGCGGGAGGCATTTCTTTGTGGCTGACTACGGAATGCAGACCAATATCATGAACCGGTATGGAATTAAAAATTATGCGGTAAAAGGCCGGGATTACCGCTTTGTGAACGGGGATGATCTGGATTTCAGATATGAAAATATAGAAATTTATAACCACTACCATGGGGTTATACGAAAGGAAACCAAAAAAGGAACCCGGTATGTGGCGAAAATACATATAAACGGAAATTATACCATAGGCTCTTATGAAACCGACATTGAAGCCGCTATCGCCTATAATAAAGCCATAGATTTGTTAAAAAAAGCCGGCATAAACAAGAACTTTTCCCCTAACTACCTGGAAAAAATATCTCCTTCCGTTTATGCCGACATCTATGAAAAACTGCACATTTCTCCCAAAATAACTGCTTATTTGCGGGAATAATTTACAAAGCTTATGGTATAGGCTGCTTCATTTTCCACTCCCTCTATCTTCTGTGATGTGTCGTATTTCCACATTTTAAACTGATAGGGGAATTCCGGTACGGAACCGGGCTCATTTAGCCATACATCGTAGTACGCCAGTAAATCTTCTGACTCTATCTCGCCTAAAAGCCAGTTTTTTCCGCCATAAAGGACACAGCGGTAGCCTTCTAACTCAATCCGGGACAAAAAGGTTTCCGCAATCTCTGTCTTATCCTTCTTCGTCAGTATATCAATTCGGGACTCGTCATTTACAATGTATTCCATATCAAAGGCTACGGGAAAGCTTATTCTGTATGGAATCAAATTGTTTAACACAAATTCAGCCTCTTCCTCCGCTTCCCGTGCGGTCACCGCCTGTGAAAAGAAAGTAACGCCAACCTCTAATCCTGCGCTTTGGGCCTTAGTAATGTTATTGACAAAACTTTCATCCAGCGATACAAGTCCTGTCTCGTATCCCCGGCCTCCTAACCTGAGCATGACAAAATCCACCCCGGATTCTTTTAAAGCTTCAAAATCCACGTTACCACTGTTTTTAGACAGATCAACACCCAGCCATGAAACCTTTTCTCCATCCTGATAGTATGCCATCTTTCCGTCACTTATCCTTAAATTGGTAAAATCATAAGTATACCGCGGGATATCCTCTGATATTTCTATCCACTCCTTTGTCCCGTCTCTTAAAGTAACCTGAACATAATCCCCTGAAGCCGCCATCTCTTCTTCCGTTGGCTCATGGGTAGGAGTAGGAGAAGCTGACGGGTCCGGACTGGTACCGGGAGATGACAATGCGCCGGGGCTTATACCGGGAGATGCCGATGCACCGGGGCTTTTATCCGGCGAAGCGGATGCCTGTTCTTCATCTGTTTCCTGGTTTTCCTCTCCGTCTTCTCCGGTGACTGCCCCACTGCCTGAATACATATCCCAAAAATCCAGATCCTCTGCCCGGAGCTTATTTTCTCTATATAAAGTTTCAATGTCCGCCTCGCCCTCAGCCAATTCTCCTTCTTTAGCCGGTGTTGGCGAAGGCGTTGCCTCCACATCCTTATTTTTTGCCGCCTCTCTCCCGCTCTGTCTCGTATTACTCATAAATACAACCGCCAGAATAATCAGAATAAAGACGGAAACAGCCACAATCGTATAGATAACCGGAATTCCCATCCCTCTTTCTTCCTGCTCGTCAGGTAAACGCATCTAAATCCACCACTTTCTCTTTCCAAATTTTATAAAAAACCTTATAATGACTGTAAGCCAGTAACACTAATTAATATACATGAAATGCGGTGGCTTTACAACCTTTATTCGTTACCAAACAGTGGAAGGGTATATATTGTTACTTTTCCCAGACTGATAAAACAGGAGAGTTTATAGATGCTTCCTCTTTTTAAACTGAAAAATATATTTCATCCAATTTGTATTTTGTTTCCTTTATTTCTTATGGGCTGCAGCGTTCCTTTTTCCCAAACTTCTCCCGAAGCCGGCACGGTTACGGCAGGCGGGTTTTATTTTGATACCGTTGTATCGGTTACCGTGTATGAAGGAGGGTCCGATGAACTGCCTGGGAAATGTATGGAATTAATGGAATATTATGAAAATCTGCTGAGTCCCAATATAGAGGGGAGCGATATATGGAATCTGAATCACAGCGCAGGAGCGGCCGTGACGGTGAATAGGGATACTTTGGAATTACTGGAGATCGCTTTAAAATATGCCCGGCTCTCTGACGGACTGGTGGACCCTGCTATTGGCTCTTTATCCAGACTCTGGAATTTCGGTTCCGGCAATCGGGAGATTGTTCCCTCAAAACAACAGATTGAGGAGGCTTTAACCCATGTGGATTATCATTCCATTATCATAAACGGCAACCAGGTAACGCTAAAGGATCCTTTGACCCGGGTAGAGCTTGGCTTTATCGCCAAAGGGTATATTGGCGATAAGCTAAAAGAATATCTTATCTCCCGGGGCGTCACCTCCGCACTGATTAATTTAGGCGGAAATGTAGTTGCCGTGGGAAATAAACCGGATGGTTCCTTATTTCGCATTGGCATTCAGAAACCTTTTGCCTCTCCCGGCACTGCCGCGCTCACCCTGGATATCTCCGACTTAAGCGTGGTTTCCTCCGGAAATTATGAGCGTTACTTTGAAAAAGACGGGAAACTATACCATCATATTTTATCCCCAAAGACCGGGTACCCTTCCCTAAGCGGCTTATCCCAGGTAACTGTTTTAAGCGATGCATCCGTTGACGGGGATGCCCTTTCTACTCTGTGCTTTATTTTAGGGTATGAAAAAGCCCTCTCTGTGTTAGAAAGCTTTCCCGAAGTACGGGCGGTTTTCATCACAGAGGAGGGCGATATTTTATATGTGAATTTTTAAATACTATTTTGTTCTTTATACATTTATTTTACACTTACTTTTCCCGCAACCACTTCTTTATAATCTTTTAAATTTTTCTCAAGCAGGGCCGGCGTATCAAGGCCGTAAGGGCATTTTGCCCTGCACTGATTACAGTGCAGACAGCCTTCAATCTTCCCCATCATCTCCTGCGCCTTATCTGTCAGCCACCCGTCTGAAGGCGATCTTCTAAGAAGCAGAGACATTCTGGCGCAGGTATTGATTTCAATTCCGGCCGGACAGGGCATACAGTAGCCGCAGCCCCTGCAGAATTCCCCGCAGAGTTCCTCTCTGTCTTTCTCTATCAGAGCCTTTATCTCATCAGTCATAACCGGAGGATTTTCAATATAAGATAAAAATTCCTCCAGCTCATTTTCCCTCTGCACTCCCCAAATAGGAAGCACATTATCGAATTTTGCCAGATATGCATAAGCTGCCGCAGAGTTGGTAATAAGACCGCCAGAGAGTGCCTTCATTGCAATAAAGCCCATATTTGCCTTTTTGCACCCTTCCACCAGTTCTTCCTCCTTCTCCCCTGCCAGATAGCTGAAAGGAAATTGCAAAGTCTCATACAGACCGCTTTCAATGGCCTGTTTCGCAACCTGGAGCCTATGATTGGTAATTCCGATATGGCGGATTTTTCCGGCCTTTTTGGCCTCTAATGCCGCATCATAAAGCCCGCTTTCATCGCCCGGCTTAGGGCAGAACGCCGGATTATGAAACTGATAAATATCAATATAATCCGTGCGGAGCATTTCAAGGCTTGTTTCCAGATCCTTTTTCATATCTTCCCCTGTCTGCGCCCCTGACTTGGTTGCTATGTAAATTTCCCCACGCATTCCCTCAAAGGCAAGCCCCAGCTTATGCTCGCTGTCGCTGTAAGCCCTTGCGGTATCGAAAAAGCGCATACCGCCTTCATATGCCTTTCGCAGCAATTTAACCGCCGTCTCATCACTGACTCTCTGAATCGGCAATGCCCCAAAAGCATTTTTGTCCACTACAATATTGGTACTTCCAAGCTTTACCTGAACCTTATTATTATCCATTTATAGTCCTCCATATCACCATATTTTTGTGGCTTTCGTCCTTTAACTTCCAAAATTACCGCCTTATAGCTTATAGAACAAACAATAATTAAAATTTAAATATTTACAATAGACTTTCTTGGGCATTTGTCTGTACAGGTTCCGCAGCCTGTACACTTTTCATAATCAATTGTGGCATTAAACTCCGTAATCTCCACGGCTTGCGAAGGACAGTTCTTTTTACAGAGCTGACATCCGATACAACCCACACTGCAATCCTTCATGGTAACAGGCCCCTTATCCTTTGAGCTACACGCCACCGCATATTTTGCATCATACGGAATTAAACTGATTAAATTTTTCGGACAGACTTCAATACATTTTCCGCAGGCTTTGCATTTTTCTTTATCCACCACAGCTACACCCTTTTCCACATGAATAGCGTCAAAGGGGCAGACCTTTACGCAGCTTCCAAACCCAAGACATCCATAATTACAGCTTTTTGCTCCTCCGTTTGGCACAAAAGACAGCATCCTGCAGTCCTCAATTCCACTGTACTCATAATCCAGCGTAACCTTATCACAATCGCCCTGGCACTGCACATAGGCACGCATCCTTACGCTTTCTCCGGCTTCCACGCCCATAATGCCCGCGATCACCTTCCCCACCGGCTCGCCTCCTACAGGACAGGCATTCACTGCAGCCTCTCCCTTCGCAATAGCTGCTGCAAGACCGCCGCAGCCCGGAAAACCGCAGCCCCCGCAATTATTGCCGGGCAGTGCCGCCAAAACCGCTTCTTCCTTTTCGTCTACTTCCACTTTAAACCTGATAGCCGCTATTCCAAGGAAAAGCCCGATAAAAAGTCCAACGCCTCCCACCACGGCCACAGCAAGCAAAACACCTGTTATATTCATCTTAATCCCCTATTCTTGCCAGTGCCCTTTAAATTTGGGTACAAGCACAAATTTGTCATATCCTAAAACCTGATATACCGCCTATAATAATCCTGAAAATCCGCAAAAGGCAATCGCCATCAGCCCGGCCGTAAGCAGAACAATCGGCATTCCCTTAAAGGAATCCGGAATATCATTGTATTCCATTTTTTCTCTGATACCAGCAAGGATAACAATTGATATCGTAAATCCCACAGCTGTTGCAAAACCGTTTACAATTCCGGTCAGGATTCCGTAATTTTTCTGCACATTAGTAAGGGCAACTCCAAGCACTGCACAGTTGGTGGTGATCAGCGGAAGATAAACACCCAGCGCCTGATAAAGAGATTTCATAAATTTCTTTAAAAACATCTCCACAAACTGCACCAGAGCTGCAATAACCAGAATAAACACAATTGTCTGAAGATAAGTCAGGTCAAAGGGCTGTAATATATATTTATAAATAACGCCTGCTACAGCAGAGGCCAGAGTAATAACGAAGATAACTGCCGTCCCCATTCCTGCCGCCGTTTCGGTTTTTTTCGATACACCCAGGAAAGGACATAGTCCCAAAAACTGGCTTAAAACAACATTGCTGACCAGCGAGGATGAAATTAAGATAATCAGTAAATCTTTAACCATTGTTCTTCCCCTCCTTCTTTGCTGTCACTTTAGCTGCATTCCCGCTTTGGTTTATCGCATCTTCTTTTGATGATGTATCATAAAATCTTTTGCTGCAGCCTGTATCCTGACAGTTCATGCAATCGGAATTGCAGCCCGACTGAATCCTGGACATATCCCTGCCTTTCTTTTCTCCGGCTGTTTTCACTTTATTTTGGATTGCCGTCAGCGCCGCGAGGACAAAAAAGGCTCCCGGTGCCAGCACGAATATACTGCACGGCACATAGCTTTCCGGCATAACCGCAAACCCAAACAGCTCCCCTGCCCCTATTAACTCACGCACGGCGCCGATTATAGTAAGCGCACAGGTAAAGCCAAGTCCCATACCTATTCCGTCAAAAAGAGAAGACACAACCCCGTTCTTGGAGGCATAAGCCTCCGCCCGGCCCAAAATAATACAGTTCACTACTATAAGGGGAATATAAAGCCCAAGGGCACTGTATAAAAAGGGGATAAAAGCTTTCAGTAAAAGCTCAACCACTGTCACGAAGGATGCTATGATCACGATAAAGGCCGGTATACGCACTTTATCGGGTATAATCCTGCGCAGCATGGAAATAAACATATTGCTGAGCGCAAGTACCACCATTGTGGTAAGCCCCATGCCAAGGCCGTTAATCGCCGATGTGGTAACCGCCAGCGTAGGGCACATTCCCAGCATCAGCACAAAAGTAGGATTTTCTTTCAACAGACCGTTTACCAGACGCTCCGTTATTTTATTCTGCTTCATTGCTGCCACCTCCTAACTGTGACTGGAAATAGTAAAGGCCGCCGTTTACCGCCGTTGTGACAGCATTGGTGGTGATTGTGGCCCCGCTGATGGCGTCAATCTGGCTCTCGGAAACCGCTCCGGTTTTTGTGTAGGTAAAGCCGGGTACATTTTTTCCTGCAAACTGGGGTTTCAGTACGTCTTCCGCCTTCATGCCAAGCCCGGCCGTCTCCGATATGCTTAAAATGGATATCCCGTTTAACGTGCCGTCAAGGCTGATTCCCATGGTAAAAGTAATATCTCCGCCATAGCCTTCATGGCTTGTCACCGTAAGCACATAGCCCAGCACATTTCCGCTTTCATCAAGGGCTGCCAGCGATTTTTCAATATCTACCCCTTCAAACCCCGCCTCTGCCCATTCTGTTTTCCAGCTCTCCTCTTCCATAGAGGTAACTTCCTGCTCCTGAAACTCTCCGGCTGACGGAAAAACTTCCGCATACGCCTCCTTCGCCGCCCTCTCCTCGGCTAAAGCGATGGGCTCTTTGGTAATGCCGTATACCAGCCCCAGAATCAGTCCGGAAAACAAGGTAATAACAAGGAGGATGGCAGCATCCTTTATCATATTTTTCATGCCCTCTCCCCTCCTTTTCCAAATGCTTTCGGCATGGTAATCTTTTCAATTAAAGGCACCAGCAGATTGCCTAAAATAATGGCATAGGAAACGCCTTCCGCTGACGGACCAAAAATCCGGAAAATCCCTGTAAGAATACCAAGTATCACGCCGTACAAATATCTGCCTTTTTTGGTCACCGGACTTGTCACGTAATCCGTTGCCATAAAAAAGGCTCCCAGCATCAGGCCGCCGCCTGCCAGATGAGCGCTGACAAAGGCAGGATCCAGGCCATGACCTCCAAACAGAACAATAAATATAACAAATGTTATTATGTAAGTTCCCGGTATCTTTAAATCAATCACACCCAGGAGGATCAGGAAACATGCACCAATTACAATCGCTATCATAGATGTTTCCCCGATTACACCGGCTGTTCTTCCCACCACCATATCAAGGATATTAACGCTCTCTCCTGCCTTAAGGCTGGCTAAAGGGGTGGGGCCCGTGTAAGCATCACAATCAAAGTTACACATGATAGAGGTATACGATATCAGCAAAAAGCATCTTGCACCCAGCGCCGGGTTCATAAAGTTCTGTCCCAGTCCGCCAAAGAGCATCTTTACCACTAAAATGGCAAAAATACCACCTACAACGCCAATCCACCAGGGTGCTGTGGATGGAAGATTGAGAGCTAATAAAAGCCCTGTCACCACACAGGAAAAATCACCTATGGTAATTTTTTTGTGCATGGCTTTTTCATAAAGATATTCTGTCAACACACAGGTTGCCACTGTAATAACAATTAAAATAAGTGCATCCAATCCAAAATTAAAAATGCCAAAGCCTGCCGCAGGAAGCAATGCGATTACCACTGCAAGCATGATGTTACTGGTAGTAACCTTTGACCGGATATGGGGATTGGATGAAACCTTCATCAAATCGCTCATCTTTGTTCCTCTCCTCCTACTTTTTTACTTTTTCTTTTTTGCAAGCTGCATCTTTCGCATGGATTTAATTACCTGCGTAAGAGGACGTTTTGCCGGACAGATAAAGCTGCAGCATCCGCACTCGCAGCACTCCATCCCGTTATTTTTTACAAAGGCTTCCTCATCATAATGCTCTGCATAATCCGCCAGCTTTCTTGGGACCACCCTGCCAGGGCATACCTCCACGCATTTGCCGCAATTAATGCACGCAGAAGGCTCCATAGCCGATACCTCATCCTTTGTCAGGCATAACAGTGCGGAGGATGTCTTGGTAGCGGGCACATCCAAATCAAAAATGGCAAATCCCATCATAGGGCCGCCTGATATAATCTTAACAGGATCCTGCTTAAAGCCTCCGGCCTCCTCCACCAGCTCATGATAGTTGGTGCCAATCCTTACTTTAAAGTTCCGGGGATCGGCAATGGCGTCCCCTGTAACCGTTACGATCCTGTACATAAGCGGTCTTCCAAGCATAACGGCATTATAGATGGCTATCACCGTATCTACATTGTTCACCACGCATCCTGCGTCCGCAGGAAGCTGCGAAGAATTGATGGCACGTCCTGTGGCCGCATAGATTAGCTGCCGCTCAGAACCCTGCGGGTACTTGGTTTTCAGCGCTTTGACCGTAATCTTGCTCTCATCTTTTGTAAGGCTCCTCAGTTTCTCGATACAGTCCGGTTTATTGTCCTCCACTGCCAGAATTCCTCTGGCATTGTCAAACAGGCTTAACGACACCTTAAGCCCCCCTATCAATTTCTCCGGTTCCTCCAGCATTTTACGATAATCGGAAGTAAGATAAGGCTCGCACTCCGCACAGTTTACAATCACATATTCTATTTTGTCAGGCTCCTTAGGTGAAAGCTTGACTGCTGTGGGAAAACCTGCGCCGCCCATGCCCACAATTCCGGCTTCCCTGATCATAGCTATTTTTTCTTCTCTGGACAACTTTTCAAAAGGCGGTATTTCGGGCCATTTAATTTCCTCGTACAACCCGTCATTTTCAATCACAATGCACATTACATTGTCGCCTGTTACCACTCTTCTCGGCTCTATTGCCTTAACCGTACCGGACACGGTTGCATAAATGGGAGCAGACACAAATCCGCCTGCCTCCGCAATTTTCTGTCCGGTCAGAACTTTGTCACCCTTTTTAACCACCGGATTTGCCGGTGCCCCAATGTGCTGGGATAAGGGATACACCAGATCTCCCTTAGGTAAGATCTCCTTAATTGGCTTATCCTTCGACAGATCCTTTCCGTCATAAGGATGAATCCCTCCCGTAAACGTTAATCTTGCCACGTAGCTCCCTTCTTTCCATACTTATTGATGAACACTGCGGCTGTCACACTCTGCAGGGCAGGCAGCCAGCAGGATATTTCATCTATTTAAATATACTATTTTTTTGTCGAAAATACTACTGTAATTTAAAAAAATATGCTACACTAAGATAGGAATATATCAGCTTATTGACAGGAGGCTTCCATGAAAACAGAAGAAATCATTCTCGGTAATTTCAGCTTAAAATATCCATTGGAACTTTTGACTCCCTTAGATCAAATTTTATTTTTAGATATAGAAACCACCGGCTTTCTGACCTCCGGTTCTGTTGTATACCTGATTGGCTGTGCATTTTATTCTGAAGGCAACTGGATTGTACGGCAGTGGTTTGCCCAGACTCCTGATGAGGAAGGCGAACTGGTGAAGGCTTTTTTATCCTTTGCGTCAAAATATACTTATCTTGTCCACTACAACGGCAATACCTTTGATTTGCCTTTTTTGATGCATAAGGCAGAAAAATACGGTCTTCCCTGCAACTTTGAGGACATGGCAGGGCTTGATATTTATCGGCGTATCGCCCCTTACAAGAATTTTTTAAAGCTCCCTGACTGTAAACTGAAAAGTGTTGAGCAGTTTCTTGGCACTAAGCGCGAGGACACCTACAGCGGCGGAGAACTGATACAGGTCTACAGAGAATTTACCTTTTCTCACGATTATAATCTCTATCGCACTTTGCTTTTACACAACTCGGATGATTTAAAGGGTATGCTGGAAATTCTGCCTGTTCTCTCCTATTATGATCTGTTCAACAGCAGCATCAAGGCCAGAAAGGTACAGGCTAATTATTACAATGATATTCATGGCGTTCCGCGAAAAGAACTTGTGTTGCAGCTGGTCTTTGCCTCCCCCCTTCCGGTCCCGATTTCATTTATGGGAAAAGGATGCCACTTTAAGGGCGAATCCTATGAAGGTATTTTGATTGTCCCCATTTATGAGGAGGAGCTTAAATACTTTTATGCCAACTATAAAGACTATTACTATCTCCCCACAGAGGATATGGCTCTCCACAAATCTATTTCTTCCTTTGTGGAGCGGGATTACAGACAGCAGGCAACAGCTTCTAACTGCTATACCAGAAAGCTCTCCAGCTATCTGCCCCAGTGGAAGGTGCTCGTTGAGCCTTTCTTTAAACGGGAATATAAAAGCAAGGATTTATTTTTTGAGCTTACAGACGACATCAAAAAGAACAGGCAGCTGTTTTCAGACTATGCAAGTCACATATTAAATACCATGGCTCTGCAGGAGTAATGTTAACAAACACTGCCACGTCTTACGAACCGGATTATTTATATTAAAAGGACAGTTCTCAAAATGAACTGTCCTTTGTTTACAATAAACTGTCTGGCAAAGCATAGCAATGTTTGTTGTTATCATGAAATTTAATTCTTCGGCCGCTCATAATAGAAAGAATTCTTCCTGTTATAGCCAATATCTCTGTAGTTAATAATCTGCTCCGTACTTCCGATAAACAAAATTCCGCCCGGTGCCAATGAACTATAAAATTTCCTGAACACCTCGTCCTTAGCTTCCTCCGTAAAATAAATCAAAACATTACGGCAGACTATCATATGATATCCCTTTGCATAATTATTATCCAAAAGATTGTGTTCCCTGAATTCAACTCTGGACTTGATTTCATTGGATATCTGATAGGAAAGACCTATTTTGGTAAAATATTTTTTCTTAAGGTCCTCTGGAACAGCAGCAATACTCTTTGCACTGTAAAGTCCCACTTTTGCTTTTGCTATAACCTGCTTATCCAAATCTGTAGCCGTAATATGAATCTGACTAAGCGGAATATGTCTTGATAATGCCATTACAAGAGAATATGGTTCATCCCCTGTGGAGCATGCAGCACTCCAGATTTTCAAATTCTTGCCAAATTTCGTGATAAGCTCTGGTATAATCTGACTTTCCAGCAACTTCCACTGATCAGGATTCCTGTAAAACTCTGATACATTGATCGTCAAAAAGTTTATGAACTCCTCAAATTTTTCCTTGTTGGTCTTAAGGAGCTGCACATACGGCTCATAACCCTTGACACCATTCTTTGCAATCAAAGAATCAATCCTGCGTTTCATCTGCTTTTCTTTATAGGCATTTAAATCGATTTTAGTCAAAGTGAGCACTGCGCTCTTAAATTTTTCATAATCGTATGCCGTAACCATAGCAAATCCGTTCCCCCTTATTTACACATTAATTTTCTTCTGCCGACTCAGCTTCAGACTCTGACTCTGCTGCATCTTCTTTGTGGGATTCTTCAGGCTCTGCAGCTAAAAGAGCTTTAATGCTCAGACTGATTTTCTTATCATCGCTGTTGAAGTCAACAACCTTTGCAGTGATTTCCTGTCCAACCTTGAGTACATCCGAAGGCTTCTCTATATGTTCCCTTGAAATCTGTGATACATGAAGCAGCGCATCCACACCCACCTCAAGCTCTATGAAGGCGCCAAAGTCTGTCATTCTGGCAACTTTACCGGTTACTTCATTTCCAACTGCATATCTCTCAGCTGCATCCTTCCAGGGATTCTGATCCTCAAATTTAAGACTGAGAGCAATTTTGGTTCCGGAAATATCTTTAATGAAAACCTTTACCTTATCGCCAACTTTAAATACTTTTTTGGGGTTCTCAACACGTCCCCAGGACATCTCTGAGATATGTAAGAGCCCGTCTGCACCGCCGATATCAATAAACGCACCAAAATCCGTCACGTTTTTGACAACACCTTCCATTACATCGCCAACCTGAATACTCTCAAGCAGCTTTCTTTGCATTTCTGCTTTTTCCGCAACAAGAAGCTGTTTACGGTCTCCGATATATCTTCTTCTCTTAGGATTATATTCGCTGATTACAAACCTGATTTCCTGACCTGCATATTTTGTTAAGTCTTTTTCGTAGACATCGGACACAAGGCTTGCCGGAATAAAAATCCTGATTTCATCAACAATTACGCTCAAACCGCCGTCAAGCACCTGCGCAACCTTAGCGGTAAGCACTTCCTTATTATTAAAAGCTTCCTCAATTCTCTTATTGCCGCGGTCAACTGCCAGTCTTTTATAAGTTAAGATAACCTGTCCCTCTCCATCGTTCACTTTAAGGACCTTAACCTCCATAGTGTCTCCCGGCTTAACTACAGTCGTCAGGTCTACATTAGGCTCGTTGGTGTATTCATATCTTGTCAAAATGCCGTCAGATTTATAGCCAATGTTAAGTATGATTTCTTCCGGCTTAACATCAATGACCGTGCCTTCAACTACCTCTCCTGTATGTATTGTCTTTAATGATTCTTCCAACATTTGTTCAAAAGTTAACTCTGACATGATTTTGAACCTCCTCAATTATATTGTTTGGGGTGGAAGCCCCCGCAGTAATACCCACCAGAGCGGCCGTTTTAGGCAATTCCAAATGCAAATCTTCCAGTGTTTGTATAAAATACGTAGCCTCACACTTCTTAGCACATATCTCGTAGAGCTTCTGCGTATTAGAACTATTCCTGCCACCTATTACTATCATTGCATCGGCCTTGGCTGAAATTTCTCCAGCTTCCGCCTGTCTTTCTTCTGTCGCATTACAGATTGTATTCACAACATAAACATTATAACCTTTTTTTTGAATAATTTCAACTAATTCTTGAAATTTGTTGTAGTTAAATGTCGTCTGGGATACGATACACAGCGGTTTCCCTCTATCTGTCTCAAAGTTTTCCGCCTCATTGACAGTTCCAATCACCGTTGCCGGCTTTTCTGACCACCCCATGATTCCCTCCACTTCAGGGTGTCCTGCATTGCCGATGATAATAATTTGTCTGCCGTTCCTGCTCTCCTGCTCTACTGTTTTGTGTATCCTTTTTACAAAAGGGCAAGTGGCGTCAATGCATTCCAGACCGTTTTCTTCAATCAGACGGTAAATTCTTTTAGGGACGCCGTGGGAACGAATGACCACTGCCCCTTCTTTAATTCCGGCTATCTCTTTTTCACTTTCTATCACTGTAACACCGCGTTTTTCCAGATCTCCCACTACCTGTTCATTGTGTATAATAGGACCGTAGGTATAGATTTTCTTGTGAGTGTCAAGCTGCTTATATACATTTTCCACAGCTCTTTTTACCCCAAAACAAAAACCGGCGCTCTTTGCAAGCAACACTTCCATTTTGTGTCCATTCCTTTATTTTATATTTAGCAATTTTTGATATTTTTTATTTTTATTACAATAAGCCGGCTCTTAGAGCATGACAGCGCTTGTTAGTTTTATAATAGCATGAACCTTTTCACATGCCAAGTGCCCATTTGTTATATCCAAATGCAGCCACAGGTACTTTTCACAGGATAGCCGGCCATTCCCCCGCGCCATTTGCATATTTTGCAGAAGATGGCCCAACTGTTACATCTATATCCATACCCGGAAATATCAGCTTCTCATCCTCACCGATAATCGCTTTATTCTGTTCATAAATCTCTTTCCAGCCATTTCCGTTTCCATACACTTTTTTGGCAATCTTCCACAGGCTGTCCCCTTCCTGCACCGTGACGGTAACTCTGTAACCAAAGCGGCTGTCTTTTTCCCATGCAAGAACCGGCCACGCATAATCAGCAGCGCAGTACCACACATCTCCCCACTTTTCTTCCGACTTATCCAAAAGGTCCTTAAAATCCGTTTCCTCCAGGCGGGTACAGTCATAAGGTCTGCAGTTCCAGGCAGAAAATTCGTACATTCCTTTACCGAACCCCTCCACTTCCAGGCCTTCGCGGTAATAAAAGGCACCGACAGCGCTTCTTTCCAGGCCGGCGCCGGGAAAACCGTAAATATAGCCGTTATAGCGATCCTTCGTGGGATAGTAGACATCCAGATCATTTCTTTTCTCTGCTCTCTCCATATGATAACCGCCCATCAGGCAGTTCCTAATGGCGGCCGCGCTGGAGGCCTCTTTGGGTGTAGGCGCATTCATGCTCTGAATATCGCCGATCAGCCCTCCCGTGCGACTGTAACCTGTCACATCGGCCCTGGTATAACACCCCGTCAGACAAGCCCCCGCACCGGTAATGCCTCCCACACGATCATACCCTGCTACCGTTCCGGTCATATAGCTGTTGCGCACGCAAACTGCCTCTCCGCCAATACCTCCCACATAGCAGGATCCATTCACTTTAGCATGTGCGGTACACCCATAAATATAATAAGACTCTCCCGCTATGCCCCCTGCGCCGGAGGCATCCACCGAGCCTGTGAAACTGGAATTTTTCACGGTAGAAGCGCTACCCACAACACCCCCTGCCGTTCCGTTCCCTACAATTTTTCCTGTCACATGACAGTTTTCTATATAAAGATTCCCGCCTTCATATTGAATAAAATTCCACATACCGCCCATAACGCCGCCCGTATAGTAAGCGCCCGTAACATCACAGTCTTCAATATAAAGATTCTTAATTACGGTAGTCTCTCTGCTCTTATAGTCCATACTGTCCCGGTTCTCCCCGCGCAGATCAACCCTTGCTCCGAATAATCCCTGGGCCTGCTCATTGGGCCGGTTAATATAGAGCCCCCTTATCACGTGTCCGTCGCCATCGAAAGTTCCGTTAAAATATCCCGCATCCGTTTCCTTGTAAGTCACCCAGCCATCATCCTCTGATTCCCCATCCTTCTCCCAAAGGATATCATCAAGACTCTCATCATAGATATTCCTGTACCCGATAGGCTCCCAGCCGCCTTCCTCCTTACAATAGGCAGAAAGATCCACATCACAGTTAAGCCGGTAGGAAGCACTGTGTGCGGCCACCCCCGGCTCAACCTCTTTTCCTGTGTTCACCAGCCTCGCAAGTAAGTGCATATCCCCGGCAGATTGGATCAGATAAACATCACCGTCTTTCTCAAAAGCCGCTTCTTTTGCATAAGCACACAGCCCTGCCTGCAAATAGACAAAAAAGATCAGGCCCGCTGTCACTCCTGTCCGAAATTTCCCTTTCACATCCATCACCCCGATTTTGTAAGTTTAACGGCAGATTTGCATTTCCTTTATGAGCCGCTCCCGGCTGCGCTTATTCCCGCCAGATATCCCGTAGACCATGCAATCTGCAGATTAAAACCTCCTGTCATGGCGTCTAAGTCAAGCACTTCCCCTGCAAAATAAAGGTCCTTTACAAGCTTAGATTCCATGGTAGAGGGATTTATTTCCTTTACGTAAACGCCCCCCTGGGTTATGATGGCCTCCTCAAAGCCTCTGGTTCCGTTTACAGTCATCGTAAGATTTTTAAGGCATTCTATAAGGATATTTCTCTCCTGCCTGGTTATCTCGTTTACCCTCTTTTCCGGTGTAATCCCGGACAGTTCTACAATCACCGGAATCATTTTAGCGGGCAGCAGTCCTTCCAGCACATTTTTGAACTGGCGGTTTTTGTTTTCTTCAAAATCCCGCAAAAGCCGCCCGTCCAGCTGCTCCCTGGACAAAGCCGGTTTTAAATCAAGGCACAGTTCTACCGGCATTCCAAAATATTTTTTTACATAATAGCTGCTTGCGCTTAAAATCAAAGGGCCGCTTACCCCAAAGTGAGTAAAAAGCATTTCTCCAAAGCCTTCAAAAATCCTTTTTTTCCCACTTTTCAGTAAAACAGCCACATTCTTAAGAGAAAGCCCCTGCATTTGCATGCACCAGCTTTCCTGAACCGTAAAGGGCACCAGAGCCGGCTTTATATCCTTAACACTATGTCCCATTTGCCGGGCAAAACGGTATCCGTCTCCGGAAGATCCGGTGGACTCATAAGACTTTCCGCCTGTTGCAAGAATTACCGCATCCCCCCGAAGAATACGGCCGTCCGTAAGCCTTACTCCCATTATCCGTTCTTTTTCATTCTCTGTCTTTTCTTCTGATTTTTCTTTTTGGTGTGTTTTCTGTGCGGTTTCCTCCCCAAAGGGCGCCGCATCATCTTTCGCCATGCCTGTTTTGGTTAAAATCTCCGCAACACAGGTATGCAGGCAGATCCTAACCCCTTCTTTTTCCATACGCCTGTTTAAGGCGTCCGTCACATCATAGGCATGATCAGAAGAAGGAAAAATTCTTTCCCCCCGCTCTTTTTTCAGTCTGCATCCCGCCTTCTCAAAAAAGGACATTGTTGAAAAATTGTCCAGCTTTGAAAAAGCGCTGTACAAAAACTTACCATTGCTTACCACATGTTCAAAAAAAGTGTCCTTCTCACAGGCATTGGTCAGGTTACATCTGCCCTTTCCTGTTATAAAAATTTTTTTCCCCGTCTTTTCATTCTGTTCAAGCAGTGTAACCCGGGCGCCCTCGCCTGCCGCACCCACAGCCGCCATCATTCCCGCAGCCCCGCCGCCAACCACGATAACATGTTTCATATAGCATACCTCATATAATTTAGGAATCTTCTTTTTTCATCAGCGGATAATGGAGCATGGGATCCCCGTCTATGAAATTTATCTCATCGTTTAAATAAACCTGATAATTGTTCCACACTTCTTCTAAGGTTTCCAGATTTTTCTTAACTACCTCAGGCCGCTTTAAACACAGTGCAACCACCAGCGCATTGATTACGCTTAAAGGAGCCACAAGAGAATCCACAATGGAAACCATATCACTCCTTGCCAATAAATTACAGGAGGAATATAAATTCATGGGAGAATGAATACTATCCGTTATTGTTATTATTTTTGCATTTCTGTCATTGGCAAATTCTATGGCTTTCAGGGTACGCATGGAATATCTCGGAAAACTGATACCGATAATCGCATCCCTTCCGTCTATCCGTATCATCTGCTCAAATATTTCCGTAACACTGGTTGTCTTAACCAGAACTATATTTCCACGGATCATATTTAAATAAAAATGTAAGAAATCCGCAAGAGGCTCACAGCTTCTGACGCCCACAAGATAAACGGTTCTTGCCTCCAGAATAATATCCACTGCCGCCCCGAAAGCAACCGCATCCAGATTTACTATCGTATCCTGAATCTTTTCTATATCGGCGCTGAGCACAGAATGAAGCAGTTCCGAATGGGTGCTCTTTCCATATTTTGCTCCGATCTTCTGTACGGAATTTAACTTGCTTTTCACCCATTCTTCCAGCGCGTTCTGAAACTCCGGATAACCTGCATAACCTAATCCTGCGGCAAAGCGCACCACCGTTGACTCGCTGACCCCCACGGTTTCCCCCAGCTTAGCGGCAGTCATAAACACTGCCTGATCATAATGATCCGAAATGTAAGCGGCGATGGCTCTGTGTCCCTTGCTCATTTTCATGAATTTGTCATTCATTCTGGTGATAATATCAACTTCCTGCTCCATCCTTATCCTCCATGCTTCCACAGCCCGCAAATTTGGGCGTGAGCACAAATTTGTGATTGGTAAAATCAGCCCCCAGGCTGATTTTTCAATCTATCCTCCATGCTTCCACAGCCCGCAGATTTATCGAAATGACTGATACGAGGTCTTTAACAGCTGCATGGTCTCATCGTCCGACAGGTCGTAATCCCCTGTCAGTGTCATGCAGGCCGCGCCATGAATAAAAATCCACATTTTCATAAACATTTCACTGGCATTTTTACATCCCTGGGACTTAGCCGCCTGTATTTCCCTGCTTACAAACCCTTCCCTGCCGTTAACCAAATCATACATACTCCTGCCAAAGCGCTCCGGAGATAAAAAAATGAACTCGAATAAGTTTTTATGTACACCGGCAAATTTAATGTATGCCTGCCCTAAAGTTACAAAGGGCGTTACCGATTGTCTCGGAAAATCCACATAAAAATTTCTGAAAAAATCACATGCTTTTTCAAATAATTCCTCTGTCAGCTCGTCCATATTTTTAAAAACACGGAAGATTGGCTGGGTAGAGCAGTTTGCCTTCGCCGCAAGCTTTCTGGCTGTAACCTGCTCTATGCCCTCCTCCTGTAATATGACAAACGCTGCCTGTACAATATCCTCTCTACTGATTGTTTCTTTTCTTGCCACCTATATCACCCCTTTTGTATAACATATGTTATGATTCTACAATAAACTTTATATTATGTCAACAGTATACGACATATCTTTATAAAATTCGGTAATGGTTCTGCCTGCCTTTGTTAAGGCCTGCCGTACCCTTCCCCGTTTTCAAACCGCACCTGCACACCATAAATTTCGATAAAACGGGCATTGGGCACAAGAGATTCGTCCGGCACTATATTTTTTTCTCCCCATATTCTGGACAGATACAGATAGTAAATCTCCGGCAAATCTGCCAGAAAGTCATAATTTTCCACATTACCTGCCTTTAGTGTCAGATAGGCTAAATGAGGACAGCTGCGAAGTATGGATAAATCTGTAATCCCTTCAAAATATTCGTTATATTGCTTCTTCCAGTACCACCCGCCCATACGCAGTGTGCGAAGTTTTGTAAGCTTTCCCAAAAAATCCACATTCTCAACCCGTGTATCGGCAGAATGGATATCCAGATCTAATATCCTTAAATCAGTCAGATTCTCAATACAGGATAAATCTGTGATACAGGGGGTGCGCAACGTAATATGCAGACTTTTCAGTTCGCGAAAATGCCTTAAATCCTCAAGCGTGCCAAGGAGCCGTGCCCTTTCCGGCTGATACAGGGTGGTGTCCGAGCCCTTGTCCGCACTTTTATTCAGCTGCACGCGCAGGTATTCCTCTTCGCTGCCATTATCAACAGAGTAATAAGAAAGTTCCATTTCCTCAATTCCCGCAAGATCACATGTCGTCATATCCCTCTCCATGAATTCCTGCTTTTCTTCCTCCGTAAGCTGCCACAGCCCGGCCAGCTCCTCCCGCACCAGCTTTTCAAGTTCCGCTTCCTTCCATTCAATCACGTAATCATCCGGATAGTCCGCCGCCTGCTCAAGCGGTCCCGACCAGAGCCTTTGCATGGCATTTTCAAAGGGATTCCGAAGCTGTGGATAATCCCATTCTTCCGCACCTATATAATCCTGCGCCTTCACATAATATGTTCCAGGGTCCAAGAAGCGCACTGCGGCATAAAAGGTCTTTCCCCTGACCAGCTCAAGTACCTGCTGTGTACAGCGTTCCTTTTCACACAAAGCGAAGGCCTCACTTTTGGTTGTACTGTTATAACAAAAATATGCCATAATAATATATTCTTTGTCCCCTGCGTCAAAAGTGAAATGATAGCCGCATAAATTTCCTATTCCTGTTACCTGATATCTTTCAAAAGCAAGATCCGATACCAGGTCCCCACAGATTTCCCTGCTGCACCTGCCCACCTCATCCCTGAATTCCTCCCAGTGTACATAAGGATCCACTTCCTTTAAGTCATTTTCGTAGGGAACGCTTGCGTAAATACAATAAGACGGATTAAAAATACTGTCTTCAAATGACTCCGGCTCAAAAGCCTCTCCATTTACAATAAGGTCATAGCCAAATTGGTTTGTAGAAATATGGTCCCCGATCCCCGCTTTCGTGTACAAGGTTTTCTCCAATTTAAGCTCCGTTCCCGGCATAAGATACTCCGGTGCGCTTATCACATCCTCATTGTCAGAAAGTATCTTCCGGTAATATATACCATTTCCCCAATAGTCCTTTGCGATATCCCAGAGAGTATCCCCTGTTTTTACAGTGTATGTCTCTTTGCTGACGAATTCAAGGTAGTGCTCTCTCCCTCTGTTTTCCGGCTTTACATCTGTCAGAATATAATCCTCATCCTGACCCAGATATGCCCGGCTGTCCATTGAAACAGCCAATAGCATTATTATGAAAATTGCTGCTTTTACTCCCCGCTTTAATCCTCTGCCCATAGTCCGTTTTCCTTCTTTGGCGCAATTTATGATGGTGTTTGCTGCTGTGAACAGCCCCGGCCTCAGGCCGTGTACAGCACCATTATAAAACAAACTCCCATCATTTTTGCATCATAAACGGACCGGAATAAAAATACAAAAAAGTTCTTTCTTATTTTGGATATAAGACCCGTTTTCCGCTTTGCCGGGCAATAAATTTCCGGCAAAATCCGAACCTCAAAAACAAACTATCCAAAATAAAGAAAGAACCGTAAAAATAAGTAAACACTTATAATACTGATTGTGCTATACCTGATCATTCATGATATACCGCTCAAGATCAGAGAGAAATTTTTCCCAGGCCTCCTCATGCTCTACATAGTACAACGGGCATTTTTTCCCGCCTTCATCATAATGCCTTCTCATATCATCCGGCGCTAACTTATACTCCTTTAAAAGCCAGGCTGATAATCTGAGCAGCGACTGATAGGTCTCATCCGTAAACCTGCCATCCTCCGCCAAATAGCAGCACTCAATAGAAATGGAATCATAATTGCGCTGAATCACCGCATAGGCAATCTCGTCAAGGGGAATACACTGTATAATTTCTCCTTCATATCCAATGACAAAGTGCGCGCTTGCGCTTGTCTCTCCTGTAATGCCTAAATTTTCAAAGTAACTTCTATTCTGGGCAGCGCTTGTCCCCGGATTGGCTGTATAATGTACAAAGATGTTCCTGACCTTGCCGAGTTTTTCACCCGGCCTGGAGTACTCATTAACCGTCAGAAAATCCTCTGTAATAACGGGCTTGCCTGTTTCGTTGGCCTTAATTACTTCTTTCCTTTCAACTGTAGGGGTATAAGAATTAAAGGTCTTTTGGGCCTCTTCCTCCCTGGTAAAATCCAAAATGAGCTTACAGAACATAAAGCCGGCAAAAATAATTACGAGTATAATCGCCAGCGTAATAGTCATTCTGGCTGCCAATGCTTTCTGTCTCCGTTTTTTACGCCTGCGCATTTGTTCCTGCTGAACTTTTGGGTCCACCGGCCGCGGCCTTTTTACCATATTTCTATTTCGGCCGTGATTGTAATTTCTGCTGCGATTTTGGCTGTTATATTTTCGTGTGTATATCTCTGTTTCAGGATACGCTCTTTTCCTTACAGGCTTTGCCTGTCCTGCTCTTTGTGTTTGAGCGGGCGAAAAGGTCTGTCCCTCCTGTCTTAATCTCCTCTGATGCTCATATCCAATCGGCTGGGAAATTTCCCGCCTTACCGGCTGCGGTCTTTTGCTGACCGGATTTCTCCTTCTGCCTGTTGTACCATTGGCACGGACTCTATCCCTTTCTTCTTCCCGTGATATGTCGATAAACTCCAATCCCATCCCCAACTCACCCTTTGTAAATAAGCTATAACCTGCTGACTTCGCTTTAAAGTAATTCATTTCAGTTCTGCTAAAACGTACTTGAAAAATGCCCCAATATGGTAATGCATTAATCTTTATATAATCGGCACGCGCTGATTACAAAAGATTAAATACGATGCCATACCAGCAAATTATAACATACCAAAGAGGGTAATAAATTAATTTAATATAAAATAAAGGATTTCTTAATTTTTATTACTATAAGCCGGCTCGCAAAATGTGATTTCTATATTACTATCTGCTGTTTAAAGCATCCGCAATATCTTTTCTCATATCTAAAACCGCCTCTCTGGAAGCTTCTCCAAAGTGTTCCGGCCCGAAGAAAGCATATTTTTCCTGCTGATAAGCCGCAATAATGCCTCTGGAAGAATTTACAATTGCGCCCAGTCCGTCTTCATTAAAGAAGTGAACCAGATCCTTTCCTTTTCCTCCCTGTGCGCCATAGCCGGGTACCAGAATATAGTTTTTAGGCATGATTTTTCTGAGGATTTTGCCCATTTCAGGATAAGTGGCTCCCACCACTGCCCCGATATAGCTGTAGGAATCCCCCATGTGTTCTTCTCCCCATCTGGCAACCTGCTCCCCTACGATCTCATATAAGGGCCTGTCCAAAGCATCACCCTGACTAACGTCCTGTCCGTCCACTGCTGCCTGCGCCTTCACCAGGCGATCCTGGAACTCGCCGCTGCTTGGATTGGAGGTTTTCACCAGGATGAATAAGCCTTTCTTTTCTTCTTTGCATACCTTAATAAAGGGCTTTACTCCGTCCGATCCCAGATAAGGATTAACGGTTGCAAAATCTTCATCAAAACCATAGTAAGACTTACTTCCCACCGTCACTTTGCCCAAATGGCCTACCGCGTAAGCTTCCGAGGTAGAGCCGATATCCCCTCTCTTAATATCCCCAATCACTACCAGTCCTTTTTGCTTGCAATAGTCCACGGTTTTTTTGAACGCTGCAAGTCCGGGAATCCCAAACTGTTCATACATGGCAATCTGAGGCTTTACTGCCGGTACCACATCATAAATATTATCTACAATGGTCTTGTTATACTGCCAGACGGCTTCTCCGGCCCCTTCAAGAGTCTCTCCCAGTTCCGCATATGCCCTTTTCGTAATATGCTCCGGTACAAATTTCAGCATAGGATCAAGCCCCACCACAATGGGCGCTCCCGTCTCTTTGATTTTTGTAATCAGTTGATTAATCATCTTAAACCTCCATTCTTATCTGCAGCAACACAAATATACCAAAAAAATTAATTATTTATTTTTTCTACCCAAAGCCCAAATTCAGTGAATTTGGGGATATAAACCTCGATAATCTTCCGGCAATACTCCATAATTATCTCTCCGTCATAATCATGGGTCAGTCGATTACGCACATCCAGCATTTCCATCCATTCATCGCCTGCAATCATCTCTGCCTGAAACGCCTTTTTAAGGACCTCCCGGGGAGAGCCTGCCACAAAATCCGTAATTGCATAATATTCAATCAAAATATCCTTCATGGACTTCCACGCAAGGTCAAAAGTAATGCTGAATTTTGCGCTTGTTCCGCTGAGCACAAAGGAATCGCTCATATCCCTCTTTCTCGCTTCTCTCAATGCATCCAAAGACTTTTTATAGGATTGGAATCTTCTCATAAATTTTCTTTCCATATTTTCTGATGTCCTCCAACAGTAATGGATTTGTGCAGGTATCCATGTCTACAATATCCACGGAAAAAAGTGTCGGAAGATTTTCCACTTCCTCCTGAAATGCCGGGAAATCCGCCACCCCGGAAACCGCAATATCAATATCGCTTCTTGAAAGGGCCGTTCCTTTTGCCCTTGATCCAAATAAAATCCCCTGCTTTGCAGAGTATTTCCGGCATAGCTGCGCTACCTTTCCAATTACTTCTTCCGCATTCATTTCATTTCCTTTCCCTATTTCCCGCGCTTGTAGAAATTTTGTTCTTACCTCGTCTGCAGGAAAACGGACTCCCGCTTGGCCTCCTCGTCATCCGGATAGCTTTTCAGATAACTCTCCATCAGCGATGCTGCATTTTGATACTCTCCAATCCGCTCATAGGCAACAATCTCATTCATCTTAAGGGTCTGCATCATGCCGTTATTCTCTATGTTCATTGCAGACTGGAAATTCACAAGGGCGCCTTCATAATCGCCTGTCTCCATTTTGCAAAGTCCCAGCTGGTTTAAAACCTCCGCGTTTGGCCCGTCTCCTTCCAGAAAGCTGTTGTACACGCTGATTGCATAGTTATTATCCCCCAGCGTTTCGTAGGTTTTTCCCAGAAACAGGACTGCCTCATATCCGCTTTCCCCCCGGGCCTTTTCCAGATAAGTTCTGGCGTTTTCGTAATCCTGCAGATAATAGCAGATTCGTCCTTTTTCAAAATTGGTCATGTCTTTGGTTCCGCCGTCCATAGCAGACTGCAGGTACTCCTGTCCGGTTTCCCTGTAACCTTCTGCCGCCAATACATTATAAATATCAATCAGTCTGTCATAATCGCTTTTGTCAAGACTTATGGCTTTATCAAAATCCGCCTTTGCCTGTTCCAGATTTCCCTGCTCCGCATACAGAACCCCCCGCAGGTAGTACGCATCCTTTTCCTCATTCTTAAGGGCGATAATCGCATTATACACATCAATTGCTTTCCCTGTTTCTCCCTGCTTATAGTAGGAAACGGCCAGATAATAATTGATATCATAATCCATGCTGTTTACCCTGCCGTTGCTTAAGGAAAGGGCTTTTTCGAAGGCCTCGGCCGCCTCCCCATACATGGTTTTCCCCATATAAGCAATCCCTTCCCCTCTATATAAAAGGCGTTCGTCTTCCCCTGCTTCCCTGGCTGCCTCGAAGCTTGCAAGAGCGCTGTCATAATCAAGGGCCTGCACTGCCTCCATGCCTGCGCTTAT
Source organism: Parablautia intestinalis (assembly GCA_003612395.1). Taxonomy (GTDB): domain Bacteria; phylum Bacillota; class Clostridia; order Lachnospirales; family Lachnospiraceae; genus Suilimivivens; species Suilimivivens intestinalis. The sequence continues at coordinate 84,652 of RAYQ01000013.1, read as the reverse complement.
ATTTGCATTTTTACTTTGTCCTTTACAGCCTGTAAACATCAGGGCAAGAGCAAGCACCATCATGCCATGTATTTTTTTCATTTAAATAACCAAACCCTTTCCGTAACATGCAAACTTTCATACATGCTACTGATTTTTCAATTCGGCTTCCATGCTGCCGTTTTGTGGCTGCTTAAATCCGCAGTCCCTTTGGATAATGATTTTTCATCACACTGCCGGAGAGCTTTCCCCAGCCAATGCTGTATCCTTCCACACTGATTAAGTACCAGCCCTTTTCTCCTTCCGCTGGCAGAGTTTGTCCTGAAAGATAACGCTCTGCCTGCGCAAGCGATAAGTCCAGCGTGTTTTTGACATCCTCGGGCTTTAAAAAAAGAGCCAGTGCATGGGCTGGTTCAAACCGGTTTTTCTTTAAAGTCCCCAGATGAAGGCCCGGCCTTAGCACCTTAAGTCCCGTAAGAAGGGGCATTTTCTCCGGTATAAGGTACAGCTGGTCCCCAAATCTGATGTAAGAGCCGCTAAAAGGAATTTTCAGATATTCTTCCCTGAATTCCGCCCACTCCCTGCATTCTTTTGGGGATATCCCTTTTTCCTCTCCTCCCGGGCTTAATACGCCGTCCGGGGATTTCTCCTCCTTTTTAAGACATGCCAGAAAATGACCTTCCCCCTTTAATTTATGGGGCCATAATCTTATAGCCTTTTCGATTTCCGGCATATCCGCCTTTGGTCCCAATATCATTCCTCCTGTCATGCCCTGATATTTCTTTGCCTCTTCAAGATAAAATTCAGGGTGCTCTCTTAAAAAGCCACTTATGGTGCCCTCATCCTCCTCCGGCGCAAAGGTACAGGTGGAATAAACCAGCCTGCCCCCTGCCCGAAGCATAGCGGCCGCGCTCTCAAGAATATCCCTTTGCCGCCTGGCGCACATTGTTATATTTTCCGGGCTCCACTCCTTTAAAGCCTCCTGGCTTTTGCGAAACATTCCCTCACCTGAACAGGGCGCATCCACCAGAATTTTATCGAAATATGCCGGAAAACGCTTTGCAAGGAAAGCCGGTTCGTGATTAAGCACCAGGGCGTTCTCAATTCCCATTCTCTCTATATTTCCTGACAAAATTTTGGCCCTTTGGGGATGGATTTCATTGCACACCAAAATTCCCCTGCCTCCCATGGCACAGGCAAGCTGGGTGCTTTTACCCCCCGGCGCCGCACACAAATCCAAAACCCTCTCGCCGGGCACTGGCGCTAAATATGCTGCCGGCGCCATAGCGCTTGCCTCCTGTATGTAGTAAACCCCTGCCTCATGAAAAGGATGTCTGCCCGGCTTATCTTCGCTTCTGTAATAATAACCGCCTTTTGCCCAGGGCACTGCCTCTTTCAGGAAATTCACTTTTTCCGCAAGGTCCTTTTCCTGTCCTTTCAGAAGATTAACCCGCAGAGACTGATAACCGGGCCTGTCATAGCATGTCAGAAAATCTGTATATTCCTCTCCAAGCAGACTCTTCATTCTATCCAAAAACCGTTCCGGTAACATTTTAACCCCTCACGCTTTATCATGCTTGTAATAAGCTCTGTTTTGCTTTCAATTAATGATACTCTATGATCCTTCAACCTGTCAATAAATTGCAAATCAGAACCGGTTAAACAGCTGCCGCAAAACACCGGACAAATGTCCTATTTTGGGTATTGTTATTTTTCCTCCAAATGCATATAATTTTTTGAAAAAAATGATAACTGTTTTGAAAGGACTGGTTTATGTGAACGAAAGAAAAGCGACCCCTATGGAAAAAGCGGCCACCTTTATTGTAGACAAAAGGAACCTTTTTTTCCTGCTGTATGTTTTTGCTCTTATCTTTTGCGCTTTTTCCACCGGATGGGTGCAGGTGGAAAATGATATTACCACTTATCTGCCCGCCGAAACCCAGACCCGCCAGGGACTTACGCTTATGAACGATGAGTTTGTCACCTACGGCAGCGCCAGAGTGATGGTTTCCAACATCTCTTATGAGAGAGGCGAACGCTTACGGGAAGAAATTGAAAATGTAGATGGCGTTTCATCCGTAGCTTTTGACAATACACAGGACCATTATAAAAATGCCTCTGCCCTGTTTGACGTCACTTTTGACGGCACTGCCAGTGATGATGTAAGTGTAAGCGCCATAGCGCAGATAAAAACACTTCTTGCAAAATACGATACCTACATAAACACAGAAGTAGGCCTTGATACGGCTGCGGATTTAAAGCAGGAAATGCAGGTCATTATTATAATTGCGGCCGTCATCATCGTGGTTGTGCTTACCTTAACCTCCCGTTCCTATGCGGAGGTTCCGGTGCTTATTGCCACTTTTGGCGTTGCCGCACTGCTCAATATGGGAACCAATTTTCTGTGTGGCACAATTTCTTTTATTTCAAACTCCGTAACAGTAGTATTGCAACTGGCTCTGGCTATTGATTACGCCATTATCCTATGCCACCGCTTTAGTGACGAGCACGAAACCCAGCCTGCCCGGGAAGCCTGTATCGCGGCTTTGGCCAAAGCAATACCTGAGATTTCCTCCTCATCTCTTACCACTATATCCGGTCTGGCCGCTTTGGCCTTTATGCACTTTAAAATCGGTATGGACTTGTCAACGGTGCTGATTAAGGCTATTCTTTTAAGCCTTTTATCTGTTTTTACCCTGATGCCGGGTCTGCTTATGCTCTTTAGTAAGCTGATTGATAAAACCATGCACCGCAAGCTTCTTCCGCAAATTACCGCTGTGGGGAAATTTGATCTCATGACGCGTTTTATTGTTCCTCCCGTTTTCGTTGTAGTGATAGCCGTCACTGCCGTCTGGGCCAACAAATGCCCTTACTGCTACAGCTTTACGGATTTGGTTACTGCCAAGCAAAGTGAAACCCAGATTTCTTATCAGAAAATAAAAAATACTTTCGGCACCGGCAATATGGTTGCCATGATCATTCCCTCCGGCAATTATATTTCCGAAGGAGCCCTTTTAAAAGACATTGAAAGCTACCCGGAGGTAAAATCCGCCATGGGTCTTGCCAATGTGGAGGCTATGGATGGTTACGTTTTGACCGATGCTTTAAATCCCAGGGAATTTTCAGAGCTTGCCGGTATTGAATATGAGCTCTCTAACCTTCTTTATTCAGCCTATGCGGTAAATGACGATCAATACGGGCAGATCCTAAACGGGTTAGATCAATATAAGGTTCCTCTCTTTGACATGTTTCTCTTTCTCAAAGATCAGATGGAAAGAGGAAACATTACTTTAGAGGGGGATATTCAGGACACCTTAGACGATTTATTTGATCAGCTGGAAAAGGCAAAGCTTCAGCTAAAGACAGATACCCATTCCCGCCTTGTCGTTTATTTGAACCTTCCGGAGGAAAGTCAGGAGACCTTTGATTTTCTGAAAATCCTTGAAAATGAGGCGGCAAAGTACTATAACAGCGAGGATGTTTATGTGGTGGGAAATTCTACAAGCGATTATGATTTATCCTCCTCCTTCGGACAGGATAATCTGCTGGTCAGTATTCTTTCCGCGTTGTTTGTAATTATTATTCTTTTGTTTACCTTTAAATCCGCAGGACTTCCGGTTTTATTAATATTGGTGATACAGGGCAGTATATGGATTAATTTTTCCTTCCCCTATTTACAGTCAGCGCCTTTGTATTTCCTCAGCTATCTGATTGTAAATTCCATCCAGATGGGCGCTAACATCGATTATGCCATTGTTATCTCCAGCCACTATAAGGATTTAAAACAGACCATGCATCCTAAGCAGGCCATTGTGGAAACATTAAATGAAGCCTTCCCCACTATTTTTACTTCCGGTTCGATTTTGGCCGCGGCAGGCGCACTTATCGGGCAGATGACCACCAACCCTGTTATTTCTGCTATCGGAATCTGCTTAAGCCGGGGAACTCTTATATCCATCTTCCTGGTGCTTGCCGTGTTGCCTCAGATACTGGTGCTTGGGGACAACATCATAGAACACACCAGTTTTGAGCTGAACCATATTAATTTGTCCCCTAAAGCCTACTCCGGCAGCGTCCGCATCCAGGGCCGCATACGGGGACATGTAAACGGTATGCTGGAAGGAACCTTTTACGGTATTGTCCGCGGTGATATGGAGGCCATTATCATTTCCGGCAGCGCCGCCCGGCTAAAGGACAGCCCGGAAAGTATATCAGATTCCATATCCGGAGCTGTCCCGGATACTGCACAGGAATATGATAAGCAGTTTAATTCCATATCACAGGAAGGGAGTGATTCGGATGAAAAATAAATTATTAAATCTGTTTCTGAATAAAAAGGTGAAAAAGGAAATTTCACTTCTCACTTTAATGCTGTGCGGCGCATTCTGGATACTTTGCTGTTTTCCTGCTCTGGCAGCTCCTGATTTCAGCGGGGCTTCTGATTCGGATCCTTCCGACAGGATCCACATCAAAAATGTTTCTGATTTTCTGGAATTTGCCAGAAACTGCTCCACAGACAGCTGGTCAAGAGATAAAATATTTATTTTGGATAAGGACATTGACCTGAGCAGAACTGACTTTGCTCCTGTCCCTACCTTCGGAGGAATTTTCTTAGGACAGGGACATACCATCAGCGGCCTTTCCCTTGACGGCGGCAGCAGCTATACAGGACTTTTCCGCTATATACAGGAAACCGGAGAGATTTATCAGTTGTCCGTGTCCGGCACGGCAAAGGCGGAAAGCACCCATATTGGGCTGGCTTTGCTGGCAGGCTGTAATTACGGCCTTTTAAGCGGCTGTGAGACTTCCGGAAATGTAGCTGGCGGCGACCAGACCGGCAGTATCGCGGGTTTAAATGAAGTTACGGGCGTCATCACAGACTGCACAGCAAACGGACTTGTCTGCGGCAGCCATTTAGTGGGTGGCATCACAGGTGAAAATAAGGGAAATATTACCGGCAGTGTAAACCACAGCTTCGTAAATACCGCCCCTTCCGACAACAATATAAATATCCACACAGATTTATCCTCCCTGGATCCGGATACGGCTCTTCTTGCCATATTGTCATCGGAAAATGCTGCTTCCGTAACCGATATCGGCGGCATCACAGGCAGCAATCCCGGTATCATACACGCCTGTGTCAATGACGGCTGCGTAGGCTATCAGCATGTAGGCTACAACATAGGCGGCATTGCGGGCAGTCAGTCCGGTTACATAGAAGGCTGTGTTAACTATGGTCTTTTAAACGGCCGTAAGGATGTGGGCGGCATTGCAGGGCAGATGGAGCCCAGCAGTGAACTTATCTTTTCAGAAGACACCCTGCAGAAGCTGGATACGGAATTTGATAAGCTCCACGATCTTTTTACCCGGCTTGACCGGGATACGTCCTCTGCTTCGACGGGCCTTACCGGGCAGGTTGATCAGCTGCTTAACTCGGTGGAGAGCGCCCAAAATGCAATTGACCGGATTATGAATGATGCCAGCAGCCACATGGCGGAATTTCCCGGGCTCACCGACCTTTCCAGCCTGCCGGCGCCCCGTCCCGTATCGCTGGATTTTCTGGATAAGGTGCCCACTCCTTCCTTTACTCCATGGCCTTCTGTTTCGCCATGGCCATCTGTTTCGCCATGGCCATCTGTTTCGCCATGGCCTTCATTTTCGCCATTACCCGCGCAAAGCCCGGCGCCCTCTGCCTCTCCTTTGCCTACGCAATTGCCTGCGCAAAGTCCGGCGCCCTCTGCCTCTCCTTTGCCTACGCAATTGCCTGCGCAAAGTCCGGCGCCCTCTGCCTCTCCTGCCGCCTCCACGCCAACGCTGCCCATTGCGCCCATAAGCGAAGGCAGTACCGCCATCCCTGACGATACTGACGGCACCGGGCTTTCCGCCGAGCAGGGCAGTTTTATGCCTGAAACGCGCTCAGCCGGGTTTGTGACAGCTTTACAGCTCTTAGAGCCGGCTCCATTAGACACTCTGCCTGATACTGATGCCGATGCCACGCCCGATGCATCTGACACTGATACCAGCACAAATAACGCTGATGTGTCAGGCGGTAATAACGTTGATACATCAGATAGAAATACAGACGCCGCAAATCCCGGTAATGATCCTGCGCCTGGTAATAGTCCCACACCGGAAATAACACCCTCTCCCTCCTCCCATTGGCCGGAAGGTCTTCCCGCACCATCGGGAAGTTTTGACTTTGATAATCTCCGGGACAGGATTGACAGGGAACAGGTGGAGGATGATATCAACCAAGTACAGGAAAATGTTTATGATGACGCTTCCCAAATACTGGAAAACATCAACCGCACCGTGCAGGATCAGGCCTTTCTTTTAAGCTCTCGTATTTCCTCCGCACAGCTCTCTCTTAGCAGCAGCTTTTCCGGAATCGTTAACGATATGCGGATTTTAAATACAATGCTGGACGGTGAAAATCAGATTGTGATAAATGATTTCCAGGCAATTATTGACCAGATTAACGTCATTACGGATATCATCACAAACCCAAAGGCCGCGGATCCAGACGATATTCTGACAGATGTTTCGGATGAGGATCAGATCACTGACACCACAGGAAAAGTCATGAACTGTATCAACAATGGCAAAATATGCGGGGATATCAATGCAGGCGGAATTGCCGGCTCTCTTTCCAGGGAAAACAATTTGGACCCTGAAAATGATTTTGATCTGACACAGGATAATGCCACTTTAAATTTCCGCTATCAGGAACGGATTGTGGTCCGCCAATGTCAAAACAAAGGAACTGTAGAAGGTAAGAAAAACCGTATCGGCGGAATTGCCGGTGAAATGACCTTAGGCAGTATCATGGAATGCGTCAATGAAGGCCGTATTACAAGTGCAGGCAGTCAGATAGGAGGAATTGCCGGTTACTGCGCCTCCAGCATACGTGCAAGCAGCTCTAAATGCACACTGTCCGGCGGAAATCAAATTGGGGGAATTGCCGGCTACGGCACCAATATTTCCGACTGCTACAGCATGGTGGAAATTACAGACAGCGGAAATTTCACAGGCTCTATTGCCGGAAAGGCTGATTTATCTTCCTCTATAAGCAATAACTTTTTTGTGGAAGGATGCCCTGCCGGGATTGACGGCATCAGTTATGAAGGTATAGCACAGTCTCTTGCCTATGAAGAATTTTTGCAGATGCCAAATCTGCCGGAGATTTTTGAAAGTATCAACGTTTCCTTTGTGGCGGATGATAAAACGGTAGACGTTATTACCTTAAAATATGGAGACAGCTTTTTTCCTGCTGCTCTGCCCTCCGTTCCGGTAAAGGAAGGCTGCGCAGGCCGCTGGTCGGAATTTGACGTTGATTCCGTTACTTTTGACCAGACAATTGAGGCGGTTTATACTGAATATGCCGCTACCCTTGAAAGCAGACAGACCATAGACGGCCGCCCTGTAGCGCTGGTGGAGGGAAGCTTTGCACCGGAAGAAGGCTTTACCCTGTCTAAGGCCGATATTCTTCCGGCAGATGTAAAAGACAAAGCACAGTACTGGAAAATTTCCATATCCCCAACAGCACCCGCTCCTTACACCATAAGGTACCTGATTCCTTCCGAAATGAAAAATCCAAAGCTTACGATTTACGATAACGGCAGCTGGCTTGCGGCCGATGCTGTGCGGGACGGGAGCTATTATGTTTTTTCTTCCGGGCAGCCTGAAATTATTTTCTGCTGTACGGATCATCCCGCCTCCCTTTCCGGCAAAGTGCTTGCCTGCCTTGCGGTTTGCCTTGTTTTAACAGTTATCCTTCCGCTCTTTATCCATTACAGGAAAAAACAAAACCCTTCGGGTAAACTGGCGCAAATTAAAAAAAGCAAACACGGTCACGCTTCGTGAGCCGGCTTATCGCAACAAACGCTGTCTCTCTTCGCGGGACGGCTTATTGCATAAAACAGAAATGAGGATGAAAATGACCCATGCAGATATATCCTTAAAGACAAAGCAGGCTATGGTTGCCTCCTTAAAGAAAATTGCCCAAAAAAAGCCCCTTTCCAAAATCACTATCAGTGAGCTTTGTCATGACTGTTCCATAAACAGGAAAACTTTTTATTATCATTTTGAAGATATCTATGCTCTGGTACGCTGGATGCTGGAGCAGGAGGCACTGGAGTCCGTCAGAAGCTTTGATCCTTTGACCGACTATAAAGAGCTCATTCATTTTATCATTGATTACGTTGACGCCAACAACCATATTTTAAGCTGTATCTATGATACCATGGGCAGGGAAGGCATGAAGCGGGTTTTTCTCTCTGACTTTAAAGTTTGCGTTAACACTATTATAGAGAGAATTGAAAAGGACATAAATGCCAGTATTTCTCCTGATTACAGGCAGTTTCTCTGTGATTTCTACACCAATGCATTAGCCGGAATACTGATTGACTGGTTTATAAACCGCTCGGTCCGCTCCCGTGAGGAAATGATTCACTATATTTCACTGGCCCTGCAGGCCTCCTTAAAAAGCGCTATTATGGAGGAGATTCGCGACACACTTCAAAATGAGCAAACGCCGTCAGGCTTTCCCTGCCATCCTTAATGTTAAACAAACGCTGCGCGGCTTTGCGAGCCGGCTTATTGTAATTAGGAGGGGTTATGTTTCCATAACCCCTCCTGTTACAAAAGACTGACACTTCTTCTCTATACTTTTTACCAGCCTACAAAAGCCCTAACAGATTTGGAATCATCAAAGAAAGCATTGGTATGTAGGTAACCAGAAGCAGACCAACCGCAATCACCACGAAATAAGGAAGCAGATATTTCATGACGCTTTCAATCGTTACACCGCCAACTTTACATCCGGTAAACAGGATGGTTCCAACCGGAGGTGTAATTGTTCCTACTGCCAGGTTGTAGCACAGAACAATTCCAAAATGGACCGGATTCATGCCAAGTCCTGTACAGATTGGCAGAAAGATAGGTGTGAAAATCAAAATCGCAGGCGTTGCATCCATAAAAGTACCAACTACCAGCAAAATGATATTCATCAGCAGGTAAATAACGATTTTATTGCTGGTAAGGCTCAAAACCGCATTTGCGATAAGGTCGGGAATTCCCGTAAATGCCATAGCCCACGACATGATAGAGGAAAGGCCAATCATAAAGGTGATGGTGCCGGTCATTTTGGCGGACTCGGCTACAATCCTTGGGATATCCGAAATCTTAATGGAACGGTAAATCAGTGACAAAATCACCGCATACACAACAGCAATTGCGGATCCTTCCGTTGCCGTAAACACGCCTCCCAGAATACCGCCAATTACGATTACAATCAGCAAAAGACTTGGAATCGCATCCAGAAGCGTTTTCACCGCCACAGAAAAGGTTACCTTCTCTTCATTCCGGTACCCCAGTTTCCTGCCGGTGATACCTGCAAGGATCATAATGCCTACGCCCCACAAGATACCCGGAATATAACCTGCCATAAACAATGCGGAAACGGAAACGCTTCCTGCCACAGTTGAAAATACAATCATAGTGTTGCTGGGAGGAATCAGCATACCCACAGGGGCTGATGCCACATTAACCGCTGTGGAAAAATCCGGATCATATCCTTCTTTTTTCTCCAGAGGGCCGATTGTTCCGCCCATAGCTGCTGCCGCTGCCGCGCCGGAACCGCTGATTGCGCCAAAGAGCATGTTTGCCACTACATTTGTCTGCGCTAAGGCCGATGGCATACGGCCGCTTAAAACCTTGGCGCAGTTAACCAGACGGATGGCGATACCGCCGTTGTTCATAATATTTCCCGCCAAAATAAAGAAAGGGATTGCAATAAGCGAAAACGAGTTTGAACCTGCAAAAAGTCTCTGCGCGGATGTGGTAAAGGCGATATATCCCGGAAGCATACATATCATGGATATCGCAGAGGAAAGCCCGATGCTTACGCCAATGGGAACACCCATGGCCAACAAAATTATCAACAATATTGCCATTACAATGGCAACCTGAACTGCTACAGACATATATTACCTCCTATTCTTTTGCGTATTTAATGATATTAAGGATGCTGTAAAAAACAATCAGCACTCCGCTTATAGGAATAATGGAATAAATGATTCCAGTGGGAATTTTTAAAATAGAGTCATACTGTACCATATTAATGCCGGAAATTGCGCCGCCCCCGTAAATCAAAATCAAAACAGAAAATAAAATAATAACACATTCTCCGAATATATTAATTGCCTTACGTGTTTTTCCCTGGAATGTATCCTTTAAAGCTGTAATACAGATATGATCCCTTTGCCCAAAAACATAGGTTGCAGAGAGCAGGATCAGCCACACAAACAGATATCTGGTCGTAACCTCGCTAAAGCTGCTGGGGCTTTTGAAGATATAACGGGTAACAACCTGATAAGTGGTCAAAAGCACCATCACGATAAAAAATGCCACGCAGACTGTCATTATAACCTTATCAAGTATGCTCTTTATCTTTTCCATCATCATTCCTCCTCCCTTAAAGCAATAATGTCATTGTAAATCTTTTGAGTCACCTCCGACCGGTTTGCAACGCTGTCTAAAAGCGGCTGGCAGAGGCTTCGGAATTCTTCCACATCCGGGTAGCAGAACTGGGTTCCTTTCTCCGTGATGATTTGCTTTGCCTCCGCAATCTTTTCACGGAAGGTTGCAAATTCCGTCCTTGTGGATTCAATTACCAGCTCGTCAAAAACCGCCCTGTCTGCTTCGCTCATACTGTCTAAAAATTCCGTACTGGCAATCACCACGTCCGGATGTACAATATGCTTGGTGTAAACGTAGTATGGCGCCACTTCGTAATGTTTAAAATCGTTAAATACCAGCTCGCTGTTTTCAGCGGCGTCAATTACGCCCTGCTGCAGTGCCGTATAAACCTCCGACTGAGCCATGGCTGTTCCCTCGCCTCCCATAAGCCTGGTCATCTCAATATAGGTAGGACTGTCATTTACACGGATAATCATACCCTTTAAGTCCGCTGCGGAATTTACCGGAACATCCGTATAAACATTTCTCTCGCCTGCGGTATAGACCGTAAGTACCTGGAAGCTGTACTTGCGGGAAGAATAAAACAGCTCATCAAATACCCCGCCTGTTACAGCCTTTTCCATATGGTCAATACCATCATACAAATACGGAGTACCTACAATTGCAAAGTCTCCGTCATATCCTTCCGGAACACTGCAGGGCACGATCGCCATCTGCAGCGCTCCTGTCCGAATCAGCTCAGCCATTGCCCCCTGTTCACCAAGGACGCCATTGGCATAAATGGTCATGTGATAACGGCCGTTTGTCGCTTCTTCGAATTTCTCGCCCAGCTCTTTCATCGCCAGATACTGGGGATGCTGTTCATTTTGGTTAAATGCAACCCGGATTTCTGTGACCTGCTGTCCGTCTGCCGTTTTGGTTCCTGAGCTCACAATGGTTGCTATGACTATAATAAAGCCAATGACTGCAAGGCAGCCCAAAATTTTCTTTAACATCGTTTTGGTTTTCTCCTTCCGTCTACTGTTAAATGAGTGTTGTCCTGACCTTTATGACTACTTTCCTGACGGTCATGGGAGCCTTCACCGCCACAGCAGGTCTGTGGATATCACATGGGAAGAACACGCTGATACAGCCAGGAACCGCATGAATAAATCCCTCATTTTCCACACTCTTATAAAAAATCAGGTCCCGTTCCTCAATATACTCATCCACTTCATATTTTTCTGAATAAGGGGTAAAGCCCAGCTTCTCCTCACCGGAAGCTAAGAACTGAATATCCAGATATTCCTTATGGGATTCCGGCTTTTTCTCCTCCACACTTCCGGTCTCAGCGTCAAACACCTGCACATAAAGGTCTTTTCCCTGCAGTTCATAGACCCCCGGATCCATGTTCACAAAATCATTTACCTTCAAATATTCAATCATCTTACGGATAACCCCCGGGTAAGCTTTCTGATCGTCATTTGAGTAGATAGATGTAAAAATCATAATACCGCCTTCTCCTTCTCTTTCTTTAATTTTTTCCTTTTCCCTCCATGGCGTGCACCATGTTTACTACAAATTCGTGTGTGGGAACTTTTACATTACACCTTGCCGCAGCACGCACTACTGCGCCGCTTATGGTATCTACCTCTGTCCGTCTGCCGTCCCTTAAATCTGCACGGATGGAAGTGCAGCCGGAAGGATTATTTTCCGAAGTCTGACGGACTTTCTCCACAATTTCTTCTTCGTTACAGCTAAGGCCTAAAGCAGCTGCCGTTTCCACCGCCTCATGAATCAGCTTTACGGTCATTTTCCATGCAAATTCATTGGCAGCAATATAACCCATATCCACCTGCAGGATACCTGTCACCGCGCTTAAGGATACATTTGTAAAAAGCTTATCCCAAATCAGCTGCTGAATGTTATCATGGATTTTCACCTGAAAACCGCATTTATCAAAGGTTTCCTTGAGGACGGGCAAAAAGCCCTCCGTATCCTTCGTCAAAAGCCCTACGTTGGTCTTTCCCTCTCCGCCTCTGCGCACATGTCCGGGCGCTAAAACCGCGCCGTTATCTTCCGTTGTACCGATTATCACCTGCTCTTCGTTTACAAACTCCTTCAAAAGATCTTCGTGGCCCGCTCCGTTTTGCAGTGTCAAAAGCCTGGTCCCCCGCCCAATCAGGCTCCGGTTTCCTTCCAAAGCCGCTCTGGAAAAAATTGCCTTTACAAATAAAATCACCAAATCCACGTTCTCAATTCCTTCCGTGGTGGTCACTGCCTTCGGATAATAGGTATTTGTTGTTCCGTTTTCATCAATTTTCAGGCCTTCGCTGTTAATCTTATCTACGATTGCCTGATTGGTGTCCACAATATAAACTTCGTTGCCGGCGGAAAGGCGCCCCCCGTAAATTGATCCCATAGCGCCCGCGCCAATTACTACTATTTTCATTCCTATACCTCCATGCAACAGGCTTTGCCTGCTGTTTTATACACCAGGCAAAACCTGTCATTCTATATATTGTAAAGCTCCAAGTCTTTTATGAAAATTCAGCCAGTCCTTCAATTGCATAAACTCTGACGGGGCAGGAATCCAGTCCCATAATCGGCAGCGGAGAATAGCTCATGAAAAACACATCGGACTGCAGCTCTTCCAGGTTCTTTAATACTTCCAGGAATACTATATTTTCCGCCATTAAAATATCATGGAAAGGCTTAACATCCTCATTACAGTTTTCGATTGACACGCCGTCTCCAAAGCCCACACATTTTACCTTATGGTCGCGGAACCACTCTGCGCTCTCCTGACCAATCAAAAGTCTCTTATCCTTTTCTGTGTTAGTGTCAGCCGTAAAAGGAGCAAGCTTATAAGCAGAGTCTAAAATAACGATATCTCCATCCTTAATCTTTCCTGCAGCTGCCCGGTCCAAGTCTGCAGCCGTAATGTGTGTATAAGGTGCAACAGTATCTTTAAAGTCCACATAAATGGCTCTTCCCATAAAGGTTGTCAAAGGAAGCTCCGCTACACTTGGCCAGTTGTCATCATGATGATAGGGGCATTCGCAGTGCGTGCCTAAGTGGCTGGTTAAATCCATGATTGTGTGAAAATCCGGAATAGGTCCGCCTGTATTAAACCGATACAGATGACATCTTCTGGACTCTGTCTTAGGATCCAGCTCTTTTGTTAAATCAACAATTCTTAAATTTCCCATGGTATACACGCTCATAATCTTGTTCTCCTTTTTTTGTTTTTCAATTTGTAAGTGCTTACATTTTTTATAATTATAACCAAGTAATTTACGAAATGCAATATACATTTTTCATATATTTTTATAATAATTCTTGTGAAATGTTAATAATCCCTATTCTTAATTACCGATTTTTCAGTTATACAGCTCAGATATTGTAAGTGTTTACAATTGAAAAAAGATGCTGACTGCCACGCATCGCGAAACAGCTTATTGTAAAAAATCCGGTCAATTTCCTGAATGAAGTATCCTTTCAGGAAATTGACCGGAGCCTGGTTACCCCAATATTTATATTTTAAAACACCACTGTCCCTTCCCGGCCAGCCTGTTTGTCTAAAAATTTGTTGTATTGCGTTTGACCAGCCGGCATGGCACCACCTTCTTATGTCTTATCGGATGCCCGCTTAAATAATGCATCATATATTCCACTGCCGTCTCACACAATTCTTTCCCCCGACTGTCAATAGATGATAACTCCGGTTCGCAGCAGATAGAAAGCTCCGAATTATTGTACCCGATGATACTGACATCCTCCGGAATCCTCAGATTTTTTGACCGGACATATTTCACTGCCCCTACCGCAAGTCCGTCATCACTGGCTACAACTGCATCAAAATCCGGCATTTTCTCCCGGAAAATCTCCTGCAAACGACTCTGCACCATCTCAATATTGTTTCGGACAAATACCTTAAGCTCATCCGGCACAGGAAAGCCGTTGTCGCCAAGCGCCTCCTCATACCCTCTAAGCTTCTCTAAAGCGCTGTAGGATGTGGAATCATGCAAAAAGAGGATTCTCTTTCTCCCATCTTCGATTAAATCCGTCACGGCATCATATACCGCCTGGTAGTTATCCGCCAAAATGCAATAAACCTCCGGTGCCCGGACATAACCGTTCAAAAGGAAAACCGGAATCTCCCGGGCTGCGCTGCGGATATATTCCGTTGCCTGATCCCCGCCGTCTCCGGCGTAATTAGAACCAACCAGAATCAGCGCATCAATTCGCTTTTGAAGTATCAGGCTGACGGCTTCCACTTTATCCTCATAGGCATAGCCACTGCAATACAAAATGCAGTCATATCCATAACAACGAAGGCTTTTTTCCAGATGTGCAACCGCACTTGCCATATAAGCATCTGATACATCCGGGCAGATAATACCAACTGTTTTCATGGAATTAAGACCAAGGCCTCTGGCAAACACATTAGGGGTATAATGATGCTCCTCCATGATCCTGCGCACTTTTTCTTTTGTCTTTTCGCTCACTTTGGGACTGTCATTCACCACTCTTGACACAGTGGCAATAGAAACACCTGCAAGTTCTGCAATATCATAAATATTCACTATTTCTCACTCGCTTCTTGCTGTTAATTTTCAAAAATGCTCTGGTACTAGTCCCTATTATACTGTTCTTTTCAATAAAATACAAAGTTTTTATGCTACTTTTTCCTTATCTTTCAAAACAGGTATTACTATCCACGGCTTAAGGGCCGCTCATAGTAACAAACACGCCACTTTCATTGGTAAGCCTGCTCTTCCCGCTAAATAAAACGCTCTGGCGGGAAACAGTTTTCCTGCCAGAGCGTTTTATTCAGGCTTTATTTAGTTTCAAGGTGAAATCCAAAATACCGGACTGCATTGTTATAAGAAATTCCCTTAACGATTTTTTCCAGTTTCTTCATATCCCGGGGATACTCTCCATTTTCTACCCATCCGCCAATCAAATCACACATAATTCTTCTGAAATACTCATGTCTCGGGTAGGAAAGAAAGCTTCTGGAATCCGTGAGCATTCCGTTAAAGTTCCCTAAAAGGCTTAGGTTTGCAAGGGAAGTCATCTGCTTTATCATGCCGGTCTTATTATCATTAAACCACCATGCCGAGCCCTGCTGTATTTTTCCAATCATGTCCGCATTCTGGAAACACCCTAAAATAGTGCCAAGGGCCTCATCATCATTGGGATTTAAACTGTATAATATGGTCTTTGGCATAGCGCCGCTTTCGTTTAAAGCATTTAAAAAGTCCGCCGTTTCGCTGGAAGGCGCATAATTGTTAATGCAGTCATAGCCTGTATCAGGACCCAGCTTTTCATACATAATCTTATTGTTATCACGTTTGCATCCATAATGAAGCTGCATAGCCCAGCCAAGGCGCGCATATTCTTTTGCCACAAAAATCATGAAGGCAGTCTTAAACTTCAGTTCCTCCTGTCTGGAAATTTCTTCTCCTTTAAGCCGCTTTGCGAAAATAGCTTCCACTTCATTTTCACTGGCAGGATTGTACATCACATATTCCAGCGCGTGGTCCGATGCGCGGCATCCGAAACTATCAAAAAATTCCATCCGCTTAACTAAGGCATTCTTTAAATCCGCAAAAGACTGTATCTTCCAATCAGCTGCCTGTCCTAACTTTTCCAGATAGGCCGGATAGTCCGGTTTTTCCAGATTCATGGCCTTATCAGGACGCCATGCCGGCAGTACCTGCACTTCAAAGCTCTCATCTTCAGCAATCATTTTATGCCATTTCAAATCATCTGCCGGATCATCTGTGGTGCAGATCAGCGTCACATTAGACTGGCGAATCAGGTTGCGGACGCTCATGGCATCTTCCTGCAGTTTGTTGTTACACAGATTCCATACTTCCTCTGCCGTATCACTGCCAAGTACCCCATGATAACCAAAATACCTCTGCAGTTCTAAATGGCTCCAGTGGAACAGCGGATTTCCAATCGCTTTGTCCAATGTTTCCGCCCATTTTTGGAATTTCTCACGATCCGGCGCATCCCCCGTAATGTAGTATTCGTCCACGCCATTAGAGCGCATCTGGCGCCATTTGTAATGATCCCCTCCCAGCCATACCTGGGTAATGTTTTCAAATTTCCGGTCCTTGGCAATTTCCTGGGGATTAATATGACAATGATAATCCAAAACCGGTACTTTTGCGGCAAACTCATGATAGAGTTCTTTCGCTGTCTGTGTGTGAAGTAAAAAATCCTGATCCATAAATGCTTTCATTTCTTAACCCTCCGTTTCTATATTAAAAATATCTCATAAAATGCAATTCCTTTTCTTACCATTTTAAAATAAATCAGAATAACCGGCAAGCGGATTTATACATTTGCGCTTTGCACAATAACTTCAGAAATCTGTTGTATGGCGCTTTACCAAATGACATTTTATGATGGTTTTGGAATTTATCCTTTTCCCTTCAAGTAATGTCATCATAGAATCCACAGCCGTCTTACATAATATTTCACCTCTGGCATCCACAGTGGTAAGCTCCGGCTCGCAGCTGATGGAAAGCTCCGAATTGTTATAGCCCACGACACTAATTTCTTCCGGAACGGAAATGCCTGTGGCTTTTGCATATTTTAATGCGCCCACTGCCAGTCCGTCCTCAGTTGCAATTACACCGTCAAATGCAAGATCCCTGCGCAGTAAAAGCTGGTCTTTGGTTCCGTTAATAGTATTTTCCACACAAATATTTAATTCCTCCAGGATCGGCAGTCCGTGGTTTTTATGGGCATCTTCATAACCTTTCCGTTTCTGCATTGCGCTGAAGGAGTCGGAATTACTTAAGAAAAGAATTCTCCTTTTTCCGGCAAAAATCAGTTCTTCCGTTGCATCATATACCGCCTGATAATCATCTGCAAGAATACCGTAAATATTTTCTCCCTCCACATAACCATTTATCATAAACACCGGAATCTGCCGCGCCGCTTCACAGATGTAAGAGGTATCTTCCTCCTTACCGCCTGCAAAATTTGAACCGATAAGCATCAAAGCATCTATCCGTTTCTTTAAAATCATTCCCACTGCCTGCCGTTTATCTTCCTTATCGTAACCGCTGCAATGCAAAATACAGTCATAGCCATGTTCTCTTAATCTCTTTTCCAGGCATGCCACTGCCTTCGCCATATAATCATCCGATATAGCCGGACAGACTAATCCCACCGCTTTTACAAAGCTTCTCCCTAATCCTCTGGCAAATTCATTTGGCATGTAATGATTCTCCTCCATAACCTTACGTACCTTTTCTTTTGTCTTATCATTAACATTAGGACTGTCATTGACCACTCTTGATACAGTTGCTATGGATACCCCGGCCAGTTTTGCAATGTCATAAATATTCACTCTAACTCCCATCTGCCCGCCTTGGCGGGCATACAAATCAGGATGTGTGAAATTTCAATTTCACACTAATCCCCATGCCTCCAACAACCTTCAAATTTGGGCGTAAGCGCAAATTTATACTCCCGCATATACCGGAGCTGTTTGCGGTACCGCGCTTTTAAAATGTAAGCTCTTACACATATGCATATTATACTACACTTTTTCAAAATATCACCCCGAATTTCTTTAGCGTTTTTTACGATTTTTTCAGTTTATTTTTGTGTATATTGCCGATTTTAAATTTAATATAGCATTTTCCCAGTTTTTTTATTGACGACTCCTCTCTTTTGGTGTAATTTTGTTGTAAGCTCTTACACATCACTTGATTTGTGTCTGCATGCTTACGGCCTGCAGTGCACGGAAAGGCATGGTTATTACTTATTATGGAAATTTTTCTTAAAATTCATCCGGATGATAAAGTGGCCGTTGCCCTGAAACCTCTTGCAAAGGGGACCTCCCTTACGGTGGATGGCGCTTTCATCACTTTATCTGAGGATATTCCTCAGGGACATAAATTTGCCCTTATGCCCATAAAGGCGGATGAGCCTGTGATAAAGTACGGCTCTCCCATCGGAATTGCCAGAGAAGATATCTGCGCAGGAGCCTGGATTCATACCCACAATATGAAAACCGGCCTTGGCGATTTGCTTACCTATACTTATCAGCCTGCCTGCACCCCCCTTCCGTCTACTAACCCCCATTATTTCCAGGGCTACAGGCGCGCAGACGGATCTGTTGGCGTAAGAAATGAAATCTGGATTGTTCCCACGGTAGGATGTGTTAACAACATTGCCACCGCCATTGAGCGAAGGGCCCAGGGGTGCCTTAAGGGCAGCATTGATGCTATTGCCGCTTTTCCTCACCCTTACGGCTGTTCACAGATGGGTGATGACCAGGAGCATACCCGTCAGATTTTAGCAGACCTGATCAATCATCCCAACGCAGGCGGTGTTCTGGTGCTGGGCCTTGGCTGTGAAAACAGCAACATTGACGAATTAAAAAAGTATATTGGTTCTTATGATGAAAACCGGGTAAAATTCCTGGTATCCCAGGAATCTGAAAATGAGGTGGAAGACGGCCTTAAGCTCATCGAAGCCCTCGCCGCATATGCAGGCAGTTTTCACAGAGAGCCCGTAAGCTGCAGTGAGCTTATTATCGGTATGAAATGCGGCGGTTCCGATGGTCTTTCCGGCATTACCGCTAACCCCGTGGTTGGACGGTTTTCCGATCTTCTCATCTCGAAGGGCGGTACTACCATTCTTACGGAGGTTCCTGAAATGTTCGGTGCCGAAACGCTGCTCATGAACCGCTGCGAAAATAAAGAACTGTTTGAAAAGACTGTGTCTCTTATTAACGACTTTAAAAACTACTTTACCAGCCATAATCAGACAATATATGAAAATCCCTCCCCCGGCAATAAAAAAGGAGGCATTTCCACCCTTGAGGACAAATCCATGGGATGTACCCAAAAATCCGGCTCCGCTCCTGTAAGCGGTGTTCTTTCCTACGGACAAAAAGCTGCTGTGAAGGGCCTGAATCTCTTAAGTGCACCCGGCAATGATTTGGTAGCCTCCACCGCACTGGCGGCCTCAGGGGCTCATATTGTGCTTTTTACCACAGGCAGAGGAACCCCCTTTGCTTCCCCTGTGCCTACTGTTAAAATATCCAGTAATACACCTCTTTATGAGCATAAGAAAAATTGGATTGATTTTAACTGCGGCTCCCTGATAGATGGAAAATCCTTAGAGCAGCTTGGGCAGGAGCTTTTTGACTATGTGGTAAGTGTAGCTTCCGGTCAAAAGGTAAAATCAGAGGAAGCCGGGTATCACGATATGGCTATTTTTAAGCAGGGAGTAACTCTTTAATGTTTGTCACGGTATTGCGGCAGGCAAAGCCAGATAGCAGACAGCACCCTTTGCAAATCAGCTTATTGTAATGAAAAGAAAGGAACATATCACAATGAAAAGATTATCTTATAACGTTTTAAAAGAACAAAGCTACGATGGATATCTTCTGGAAAAAGCGCCTGTTAAAGTACTTCAGTTTGGCGAAGGAAATTTCCTTCGGGCCTTTGTGGATTATTTTATTGACAATTTAAATGAAAAAGCAGACTTTAACGGCAAAATTACCGTATTACAGCCATTGCCGGAAAATTCCTTTACCAGTGTTCCCAGGTTTTTAAATGAACAGGAAGGCTTATACACTTTATATCTGCGGGGCTTTGAAAATGGCAGGAAAGTTAATGCAAAACGGATAATCTCCTGCATTGACCGCTGTATCAACGCCTACAGCGATTATGAGGAAATGATGAAATGTGCAGACAATCCGGATTTGCGCTATATCACCAGCAACACCACGGAAGCCGGTATTGTCTATGATCCTGCCTGCCGGTTTTCCGATGCTCCTGCCTCCAGCTATCCCGGAAAGCTGACGCAGCTATTATACCGCCGTTTTCAAAAATTTGGCGATGAAAAAGGAAAAGGATTTGTTATTCTCGCCTGTGAGCTGATTGACGACAACGGAAAGGTATTAAAGGAATGCGTTGAAAAGTATGCAAAGCAGTGGAACTTAGGGGAAGATTTCATCCACTGGATTGAAGCCGAAAACCTTTTCTGCTCTACCCTGGTAGATCGTATCGTAACAGGTTATCCCGGAAATGAAGCCAATGCCCTAAATAAAGAAAACGGGTACGAAGATAAAGTCCTTAATACTGGAGAAGTATTTGGATTTTGGGTAATCGAAGGCCCTGAGTGGTTGAAAGAAGAACTTCCTTTTGAAAAGGCAGGACTTCCGGTCATCATCACAGACAACCATAAGCCTTATAAGCAGAGAAAAGTCCGCATCTTAAACGGCGCACACACATCCATGGTACTGGGCGCATATCTGGCCGGCTGGGACATTGTCAGAGACTGTATGGCCGATGATGTAATTCGTGGTTTTATGAATAAGGCCATCTATGATGAAATTATTCCAACCCTTACGCTGCCAAAGGACGAACTGGAAAGCTTTGCCTTTTCCGTAACGGAACGCTTTAAAAATCCTTTTATTGATCATTCTCTTTTATCTATTTCCTTAAACTCCACTTCCAAGTGGAAAGCAAGAGTGATGCCAACCTTAAAACACTACCTGAAAAACACGGGAAGTCTGCCTGTTTGTCTGACCACTTCCTTTGCACTGTATATTGCTTTTTACCGTGGAAAGGAATTAACGGAAACCGGGCTTACCGCCTCCCGTCCTAACGGAGATACCTACACCATTTCTGACGACAAAGCCGTCCTGGAATTCTATTTATCTCACAAGGATGATTCCCCGCGCAGCCTCGCCTATGCGGTGTGCAAAAATGCGGACTTCTGGGGAGAAGATTTATCTGCGCTTCCCGGATTTGCGGATACAGTTGCGGACACTCTGGAAAAAATAGAAGCAAACGGCACTTACGAGGTGATGAAAGCCTGTCTGTAAGTCCAAATCT
Organism: Parablautia intestinalis; assembly: GCA_003612395.1. Classification (GTDB taxonomy): domain Bacteria; phylum Bacillota; class Clostridia; order Lachnospirales; family Lachnospiraceae; genus Suilimivivens; species Suilimivivens intestinalis. The sequence continues at coordinate 63,329 of RAYQ01000013.1, read as the reverse complement.
GTTTATATAAGCCGGCCCGATAAGCGTGCATTTGATGATTGTTTAAGCCAAAGACAGGTATTTTGTAAATCTGTCTTTGGCTTAAAAAATTTTAATTGCATTATAGAGAGTTTTCCGCTATACTGTTGACATATTTCTTTCTAATCCATATATGGCAAAGGTCAAACTTTTACATTCTCAATCAAACATCATAGGAGAAAAAATTTGAAACTTTATTCGCAAAAATATGTACCTGAGTTCCACAAGTCACTTGCTACCCCCACTGCAGAAATTGAGGGTTTCCCTGTCCGTCCCGGTCTTTTTGATGTATTTGGAGCTATCATGCTCCCTGTAGGTGTAAATTTCACCGTTCAGACTCATTACGGCACTTCCTGTACCCTTCTTCTTTTTCACAGGAATGCTACCGAGCCCTATGCAATTCTCCCCTTTCCCGAGGCATACAAGATTGGGGATGTATATTCCATGATCGTATTTGGCCTGGATATTGAGGAATTTGAATATGCCTATCAGATTGACGGACCCTATGACCCGAAAAACGGGCTTACCTTTGATCCTAATGCCGTTCTTCTTGACCCCTATGCCCGCTCCGTAGCCGGTCCCAGAATCTGGGGTAACAGAAAGATTGACGGTTATCATGCCCGGGTAGTCCGGGATGTTTTTGACTGGGGAGTCATGCCCCAGTCTACCCGCACTATGAGTGATTTGATTATTTATGAGCTCCATGTGAGGGGATTTACTTATCACCCCTCCTCCGGGGTAACCCATCGCGGTACCTTTGCAGGACTCAAAGAAAAAATCCCCTATCTGAAAGAGCTTGGCATCAATGCAGTGGAACTAATGCCTATTTTTGAATTTGATGAAACCATGAATTCCCGAGAAGTAGATGGAAAAACCCTTCTGGATTACTGGGGTTATAATACGGTTGGTTTTTTTGCCCCCAATATACGCTACAACTCTACTGAAGAATACAATCAGGAGGGAACTGAGCTTAAAGAGCTCATTAAGGCTCTGCACGACAATGGAATAGAAGTTATTCTGGACGTAGTGTTTAATCATACCGCCGAAGGCAATGAGCTTGGTCCCACCTTCTGCTTTAAAGGATTTGACAATAAAGTTTACTATATGCTTACCCCTGACGGACATTACTATAATTTCAGCGGCTGTGGCAATACCCTAAACTGTAACAACCCAATTGTCCGCCTGCTGATCCTTGAATGTCTCCGCTATTGGGCCGTAAGCTACAGAATTGACGGCTTCCGATTCGATCTTGCCAGCATTTTGGGCCGGCATGAAGATGGTTCTCCCCTAAACAACCCGCCTCTTTTAGAGCTTCTTGCCACGGATCCCATACTGCGCAATGTAAAGCTGATTGCTGAGGCATGGGATGCCGGCGGCCTCTATCAGGTAGGCAGATTTCCGGCCAGCAAACGCTGGGCTGAATGGAACGGCCGCTATCGTGATGCTCTGCGCGCTTACCTGAAGGGTGACAGCTGGCATTCCTGGGATGCTGCTCAGAGCATCACCGGTTCCGGAGATATTTATGGCGGTCACTATTCTGACAGCAGCAGTAACTATGCAGGCTATAATTCCTGCGTAAATTTTCTTACCTGCCATGATGGTTTTACCCTTTATGATCTTTATTCCTATAATGAAAAGCACAATGAGGCAAATGGATGGCACAACACAGACGGCGCTGATGATAACCGCAGCTGGAATTGTGGATTTGAAGGCGATTGTGACGATCCTGCTGTGATAAGTCTCCGATATCGGATGATACGCAATGCCTGTACCGTATTAATGTGCAGCCGGGGAACACCCATGTTTTTGGCCGGAGATGAATTTGGCAATACTCAGTACGGCAACAATAATGCCTATTGTCAGGATAATGAAATTTCCTGGCTGGACTGGGGACTGCTTGAAAAAAACAGGGATTTGTTTGAATTTTTCAAATTTATGATTGCTTATCGCCGCAAGCATCCTATTATTCGCAAAAAACTTCCCGATGCTGTCTGCGGCATGGAACCCCTGCGTACCCACGATGTGAATTCCGAAAAGACAGATATTCCCAGGGATACCAAAACCATGGCGGTTAGCTTTGCCGGTTATAATCCGTTAACCGGAAAGGATGATCTTGTCTATGTGGCTCTTAACACCCACTGGGAAAGCGTTCGCATCACAGTGCCTTTCCTGGGGAATCGCCTCGCCTGGTATCTGAGCGTCAACACCTGGGGAGACGGTCAGAACCGCTACTTTTATCCCGAGGGAGAAGAAGTACGCATTGATCATGAATTTATTATGCCTCCGCGTACCGTGGCTGTTTTCACGGGACGTGAAGTACGGTCCTGATTCAAAATGCAAAATCCCTGCCGTAAATACCGGGGCATCTTCTTATTAGAAGATGCCCCGGTATTTACAGCTCTTTACAATCTAACTCCCATCTGCCCGCTTCAGCGGGCGTATAAATCTCCAGGCCTTCAACAGCCTGCAAATTTGGGCCTGAGCACAAACAACGGATGCCAGGCTGCTTTTTCAACCTACCACCTTGAGTCAAAATGCTGTCCTATCATTTTTTCCTCATCGGTCAGCATGGAATCGCTCATGCTCTCGTAAATCACATCATTTATTTTTCTGATCAATTCCTCTATAGAAGATGCCGTTACCGTAACCGTATCCGCATTTTCCATATTTTCAGCATGTTTACGGGCCAGCTTTTCTTCCGCCGCCTCCTTTGCTTCCTTCTTAGCCGTCTCCTTCTTTTCCTTTGCTTTCTTCTCTGCCTTTTCTTTAATACGCACTCTCTGGGCTGCCAGAGATTTGTCCACTACTGCAAAGAAAGACGCGTTTCCGCCGTCATTAAAAAGCATTCCAAAGGATTTCACCTTTGAGGCGTTGCTGCCCAGACTCTTTTTAAATTGTGGCAGCTTTACTCCCGCGCTTTTGATCACATTCTCATATTGCTTGCGGAAGTTCTCATCCTCCGCCATTTTTTCTATTTTTTCTTCATCAATCAAAACCACTAACTTGTGAGGGTTTGCATATTTTCCTGCCTGGGCCTTGGCCGCTGCCTTCATATCACTGCTTACCAGAATAAAATCCATATTAGAGAACTTCTTTTTCAATTCCTCATAATACTTCTGCGCTTTTTCGCTCAGCTCCGGCTGTCCAATTGTTCTGCCGTAATATCCGGGCTTTTTTTCATTTTTGGATGTCTTGGAAACTTTTGACTCTTCATAAGCCGCATTTGCCTGCGCATTATTTTCCACCTGGGTTAATGTACTCATAATTTATCCTCCTTGATAAAATAATCTGCTTTCGAAATCCTTTTCTTTTCATATAAACTATATCCGCATCAGACATCAATTTCCAGCCACTTCATAAGCCGTGCCGTCTGCTCACGCATCCAGGCTTCTGACAGGCTGCTCTGTCCTTTCATGCTCTCTGAAAATGAAGGCAAATCCATGTAGGAAACCCCGTGAAAGGTATCGGGAAGAGTGGTATTATCTATTTTTTCACTCCATATATTGTAGCGTTCACGCTCCTGCTCATAAAAAGATTTTCCAAAGACTCCGGACGCATTCAGCACTTTTTCAGCCTTTCGGTGAATCTCAATAAATTTCGCACCCCATCTTTCTTTATTATCCTTATTTAATATCTTCTGATTTAATTCCTCTATTTCCTGATACAAATCCGGCGCCTGCTGCTTTAAATACTCTCTTGCACGGCTCTTGTCCGCAAGGGAGGATGAACCAACCACATATCCCATTTCAATGTCATAAGTCACTTTTCCGTCCTTATCCATGACGCCATTTAAGCCATACTTTGCAATGGTTTCCATGGCGGAAATAAAGTCCGCTCCATGTTCCTTATCCAGATAGTTTTCAGCAAGGTACTTTGCCTGCTCCATGCCGAAAGCAATCTGGTCCGTCCGCTCCTTTTCAGATATTTCACCTACCTGATGCGGCATCAGATAGTTCTTAATAATACCGGTGGCTGCCCTGACCACCTCCTCCTTTGCATTTTCGAGACTGCCGTAAAGCTTTTGGTTGGTCTGAATGTTGGGGATAAAAATTCTGTGCGTGTTTTCCAGATGAACAATTTCCTTCTGAAATTCAGCGTTTCTTTTTTCCCGGGCCGCCTCTTCCTCCGTCAGATTCCAGACACCCTTGGTATGCTGCTCTTTGATGCTGTCTGCAAGAGCGCTAAGACCATCTCCCGAGAACATTACCATCACGTTTCCGCCGTACTGCGCCGATACTTCCTTCATGGCGCTGAGCGCTTCCTCTTTGGTCATTTTATCCATGACCTTGTTTCCCTGATCGTCCACTGTGTTAAATTCATATTTGACCAGGGTATCCTTTTTCTGGATGAGCCCGTTTTCACTGCCATAGCTTTTAAGGGGTTCCGAGCCCTTATAAAACTGACTGTATTTTTGATTGATGTTCATCGACATAATTTCCCTCCATGACTAAAAATCAGAAATCCGTTTCTATAATATTATATCGTTTAAACAGGGAGAATCTTTATAGAATTGTCATGAAAAATGTAATATTGGTAATCGGGCCTACGTAAAAAAACTCCCCGGGGCCATAGCCCTGAGGAGCATTTTTCATTTCATTTTTTATTTCTTTTTTTAACCATAAGCCGGCTCTCAATGCGTGTCAGCCTTTGCTATTTTATGCTGTCTTTTTCTGCTTTCCAAACAGAGTCTGAACGCCTTCAATTACCAGTAAAATTGCAAGGAGAATGAGTAAAACAGCTAAAATGGCCTGTGCATAAGGGCCCCAGTCAGCGCCCCCTGCGGAGATGATGCCAACCTGATTCTTAACCGTAAGTACCAGAGAGCAGATTGTAACTACCATCATGAAGGCCATGGGGAATAGGAACATCTTGTTGTTTCTTCCAATGTTTCCAAGCCATGTAGCCACAGCTAAAAGACCAAGCCCTGCAAGCAGCTGGTTTGCAGAACCAAACAGGCCCCAGATCTTCGCATAACCGGTCATACCAAGCAAAATACCAATCACTACCGTAATTGCGGTTGCAAAATAAGGATTTACCAGCAGTTTCTTATAGCCTTCCTTCACATCGTTAACAGTCTGTCCCGGCTCAAGCCAGAATTCCTGAAACATGAAACGCGCAAGACGTGTCGCCGTATCAAGGGAAGTCAGGCAGAATGCGGAATATGTAAGGATTAACAGGGTATAAAGAATATTTTCAAGCCCTGCAAGTCCCGGAATAGCCGCTACCATTGCGGCAATACCGCCTGCAAAAATATCGGTAGCTCCTGCCGTGTGGCCGGTCTGTCTTGCATAAGCGATTGCACATACGGTAAGTACCGCAAGAACACACTCCAACAGCATGCCGCCGTAAGCAATCGGCTTCGCGTCTGATTCCTTGTCAAGCTGTTTCGAGGTGGTTCCTGAGGAAACCAGCGAATGGAAACCGGAAATCGCACCGCAGGCAACTGTGGTAAACAGGATCGGGAATAAATACTGCACGCCGTTTCCGTTATCTACTGCAAAACCTGTAAAGGCGGGGAACAGCTCCGGATCAATATTGGGATGGGCGCCGATTACGCCGATAAAGGCAATTGCAAGCATGGCGTAAAGCAGGAAGGAGCTCAGATAATCTCTGGGCTGTAACAAAATCCAGACAGGCGCCACGGAGGCAATTGCAATATAAATACCTACAATAATCATCCATGTGTTGGTGGACAGATAAAGAGGATGGAAGTTCATACCAATCGCCATAATTGCAATAATTGCCACGATACCCAAAACAGTAGATACCGCCATGGACATATTTCTGCGGTATACGCAGAAACCAAAAACAATTGCAATCAAAATGAATAACAGGGATACCATTGCAACTGAAGCATTAGACGCGCTTGCCGCTTTGTCAAGAACGCCCGCCTCATCAAATTTTGCTCCGAAGGTTGTAGCCACGATAGAGGCAAATGCGGCTACCACCAAAAGCAGCGTCAGGTAAGCAAAAATCAGGAACAGTCTTTTTGCTCTCTTGCTCATGTTGGCGGAAATAACCTCGCCGATGGACTGTCCTTTGTGGCGCAGGGATGCAAACAAAGCGCCAAAGTCATGTACTCCGCCGAAGAAAATACCGCCCACTAAAATCCACAGGACAACGGGCAGCCAGCCAAATAAAGCCGCATTGATAGGGCCGGTAATTGGGCCTGCGCCAGCGATAGAAGAAAAATGATGTCCCATCAGAACCGGAGCTTTTGCCGGAACATAGTCAACGCCGTCTTCCATGGTATGGGCAGGCGTCAGCTCTTTGCTCTCGCCCACGCCCCACTGCTTGCAGAGCCATCTTCCGTAGAAGATATAGCCGCACAGCAATATGGCAACCGCGATGATAACCAATAATAATGTGTTCATAAAAATCGTCTCCTTTTCTTTTGATTAAATAATACATTTTTCAAAATTTTCTCCACGCATTTTCCGCTTCTGTTAGTGGTTATCTGGCCCTTTTCCACCTCAAATACCGCGGTATGGAAATCTATCCATCCATGCAGAGAAAATCGAAAACTTTTGTAAAGGCGGCTCTTTCTAAGCGCCGCTTTGGCATCCTCCCGGCAGGAGTCGCAGATAAAAATGGGAGTCACATAGGTATACATATGCCCCGGCCCGATATTCGCCCTCTTTTGCCCGTCTTCCCATGCAAAATCACGGCATCTCTCAAACTCTTCACAGGATAGCTGCTCCATATTAAATAAATAAACAAATTCTTCACAGTTCGCCGCCCACAGACTGGCCTGTCTGGAAATCACATACTTTTCCGAATGTTCAAAAAACTCACAGATGGCTGTGAGAGGATATTGTTCTCCTTCGAACATGGTTATATTGAAATAAGCGCGGTAGCTTTCCAGCAGCCGGTTTATGGCAGTTTCTCTTGTATATTGCATAAATTCAAATATGTTCCTTCCTAAGGTAAAGGCGATTCTTAACTATTATACTACTAACATTATAAATTTTTCAATATTTTTTCATGTTTTTTTTATAATTATTAATTGTAATTTATTTTTTACATGTCGGATTTCAGTTTGATTTATTTATAGCTCCACTCATAGAAAAACGAAATTCCATCATTACTGCGTTCTGCTCCGGACTGTGATTTTTTATTAGCTTTTACCGGCTGATTTGATCTAAAATATAAGGGTCTTTGATCTTGTTATCCTGGGAAAACAGCAGGATTTTAGACATGATCTCCGCCGTTTTCGGATCCTCGTCCAGGAAAGGGAGAAAAATTTTTCCCCTTGACTGGCTGTGAACGGGCAGCACGTTTATCTGGTGGCCGCCTGACTGATGAATCACACCGCTGCCTAAATGGATGCTGTACTCTGCCCTGCTGCCCTCAATCAGTGCATGGCTTTTTTCAAAGGTGACATTTTTAAGTCCGAATAATTCTGCGTTAAATTCTCCGATTATCCTGCGCATTTCTATGGTAGAATGGCTGGTTTCCGGATCCACACCGCCTGCATGGGCAACGCTGACTGCCAGATCCACATCCCGCATTACTTCGGAATAAATGATTTCAGGCACATCCTTTATTTTGATTCTCCGGAAACTTTTGCGATCGTAAAATACCACATATTCTAATGTGGGCGCTTCCACGTCTGCCGGGGAAAACCAGTCTGCCAGCGCATAAATTCCCGCAATAATATTTTCTTTGTAAAAAATCTTCTGCAGTCCTTCCTCCACATCCGCAACCCAGCGGCGCCCCTTTAAGCATGCCGCCGTTTTTTGGGGCTGAATCTGGTTACCTGCAAACATCAGGGAAACCTCTTTTAAAAGCTCCTCCGGAAGCTTCACATAAAGCTCTCTGAAAACCTGCTTAAAGGGCTGCTTTACCTTTTCCTGCCGGCTTAATGCAAAGAAATATCTCTGATATGCCGCCCACTCTCCGGTCGTATAAAGATCCCACGGGTGCGCCACATAGATGGCATCATCCTCCTTAAGTGGAATAAATCCATCATTTTGGATCAAATCCGCCTTTTTTAAGCCCCCCTGTGTCAGCAGCCCCGTTCCCTTATCGCTTACCCACACCAGCTTATTCAGGATAGCTCTTGTCACCGGATTTTCACAAAGGCCGCTTATCTCTTTATAAGAATATATCTCTTTGCTTTCCATACCCTGCTCAAACATTTTTACCGTTCGTAAATACTGCTCTTTCAGTTTCTTTTTAAACCTGGAAATGGCCAGAACCTCCTCCGATTTCTTAAGCGCCGCAGGTACGGATTTCTGCTTTTTGTCCCCCTTTATAATTTCCAAATCCGCATTTCCCTGACCGTCAATCACTACCCTGAAATGACAATCTCCTATTGTAATTCCCTCAAGGTAATGCCTGTTTTCCTTCACAAGTCCCGTTTCCATGGCAAGGGTCAGCCGTGTTACATCCGGATATCCTGCTGTGGTCGCCAGATTTTTCATAGCCATCTCCACAGCGCGGCCTTCGCTGGCACGGCGCTGGGATCCAAACTGCCTGCTTTCCTTTAAAAACTGCTGCAAAAACTCATAACGGTGCAAAAGATCTCCGGTTCCCTTTACCGGAAGAATGCCATAGCTCATCAGATAATCCTTATTTCGCTTTTCCCGGATGATTTCCTCCAGCTCCCCGGCAGTCACCAGTTCCCTGGCCGCATCCGCATATTTTCTTGCCCGGGAATGTTTGCTTCCGTCAGAAATATATTTTGCCGCTTTATAAAGTTTGTCAAACCGCTCCTGCCCCAGCTCCTTTACCGCATCCCAAAACCATTCCACATCAAAGGCGCCGTCATTTAGCTCTTCTTTGGTGAGCGGTGTGTACTTCGCAATCATAGCGGCCCTGCGGTCATCAAAACGTTCGTTCATATGTGCCATAAAATAGTAACAGCCTGACTTAAGTCCCTTCCATCCCAGATAATTCTCCACAATATCAAGCCACTGGGGAGCGTACATAGCTGTCTCTATCAGCCGCTCATCTGCAATGCCGCTGCCCCTTAAAAGCTCTCCTAGTTTTTCGGGGGTATCCCCCGGGGACGGGTGGCAGACCTGAAGCAAATGGCTTAAGCATTCTCTTTTTCCATCGGTCCGGCGATAAAATCCATAATAGGTCTGCCGATCTAAAGATTCCTTTCCAAGAGCTGTCAAAATCGCTGTAAGGCGGTCCGCACCATAAATTTTCTGAATGGCAAAAATACTCCCCGAAAAGATGGTGGGAGAATCCCCCCGTTTCAGCTCCACGTCCAGGATGGTATCCACTATCTTCAGATAAAAGGATTTTCCTGCTTTGTAAACATCGCTATCCGGATTGAGCTCCCCATCCGTCAAAAAGGCTCTGTACTGCTTTTTTTCAAAGGGGTACATCTTCTCCTTCATCAAAATTCCCAGCTGATTCACCGCTGCCCTGATGCCGATATCCTCAAAGGCAGCGTGATAAACGCTGTCCCTTCCGATCATCCCAAGAGCGTAAGCTCTCACATAGTCCGCCATCGTCAGCTTCGTATTGCTCCCTGTTCCTCCATAGACAATCACGCCTTTGGGCATCTTTTGTGCGTTAAAGTCAAAGGCTTTATCAAGCCGCGCATATAGCCAGAACATTTCCCTAAAACCGGCATCATCCTTCCAGTTCTTTATACTGTCAATGAGTCTGCCCAGCCTGACAGGATAGATAAAGGCACGCTTCGTCTCTGATACATATCTGTATCTGCCCTTCACGATAGAATACCATAAGGCATCCTTTGGCATTTCCTGTGTGATATACAAGATGGCATTCTTAACTGCCTTATCCGGAAGTTCTGCCTCCTTCATGCTGCAAAGGATATTTAACACGGTCATCGGCGTACTTGACCACAGCCCGTTTTTCATATACCTCTGATCCGGCACCACATACCCTGCCAGTTCGGAAAATAACCATCTTTCATGCTTCCTGTATTCATCGAAATTCTCTATCTCCCCCTGACTCATGCCGGGAAGCAGGGCAAAATACAGGTTCCACAAAACCTTTGGCGTTTTAATGTACCTGTCGTAAAATTCCTCCCACAGTTCCGGGAACGGATAGCATTCGTGAACCGGCATCTGCCCGTCCTCCCGCCTAATCCGGTGCAGACCATTGCACAAAAGATTTTCATTTCCTGAAAAATCCCGGTATTCCAGCCTGCCGTGCTCGTCCAGGAAATCATTTAGGGCCTCAAATATCTGATCCAGCTCCTTTTTTGAAAGGCAAAAAAATCCCTGTACTGCCGCAATATCCGCCTTTTCTTCAGGAATTTCCATCTGAACGGACGTATCGTACAGGCCAAATCCTTCCTTCTTCGTGATTTCATCGGCGGCGCCTTTACCGCCGATTTCCTCCGTCAAAATCTTTTCCTTAGGTGAAGGATCCCTGATTTCCTGTAGTATCTCCTTTATTTGTAAGCTCCACTTTCCTTCATCATCTTCCTTTTTCACACTGCGGAGCAAATCCAGGCCGCCCAAATGCATTTCTTCCGGCTTTTCCTTAAGAAGACGCCGGGCGCTTTCCAGAATCTGCTCCTTTTGCTGTTTCATCAAAAGAGACAGCACATTTTTTCGTATATCCCCGTCCTTGTAACGCAGAAAGCCCTCCAGCTTCCGGTATTCCTTCGGCAAAAGCTCCATTTCCGACACAATTTCAAAGGCAGTCTTCCGGGTCATGGTCTCTCTGTCCGCCAGGCAGCCAATCAGCGCATCTCTCTGCGGCCCGGTGGTGGGATTGTGTAGCAGCAATCCCACATACTGACTGCGGCTGTTGTAATATCTTCCATCAGCCGCCTCCCCTATACCGGATAATTCCGGACAAATTTTATCTGTCAGCTCATCGTCATTTAAAGCATAGGCTATCACCGCCATACGGATTGCCAGCGCCCCTTTGGTCAGCGTCACGCCATACCATGGAAAAATGCAGGGATAAAATTCCAGCTTTTTCTTTGGCATGGAAAGGTAAAGTTTCATTAATATCTCAAAGTGCCGGTACGCCTCCTCCCGGCTCATATAAATCTGGTCCGTCCGGATTACGCCGTACACCCCTTTTTCCTGCTTCATGCGTACTGCCTGACTTACAAGATAGGAAAAATCCTGCATATAGGTAGGCAGAAATGCCGCCGTTAATTCATAATCCTCCCCATGAGTTTCCAGCATTCTTTTTGCCACTGTGGATGCAAATCTTGCGTTCTGCAGACCTATATTGAAATAAGACATGGTAAGCTTCTGGTTCCTGCTGCCCGCCTTAGTATACCCTTCCATTACGGAAATGGCATCCCTTATATTTTTTGCGCCCAGGGCCCAAAGCCCTGTCATTATATGGATGGAATCATCGCTTCTAGTCATGGCAAGAGCCTCATCTTTGTCATGAATTGCCAGGATAATATCCCCAAACACTTTTTCCGTAATCCGGTCCGCATGTTCTAAGCTGCATATCCCTGTCCAGGTAGCAACCGCTCTTTTTACGGAAGCAAAGCGGAGCAGACTGTTATCTCCTATGGTGTCAATAAGGCGTACAAAGGCTTCCATGCAGCCGCAGTCCGCATTTTCAAGCACTGCCTGTCTGACTCCTTCCTGCAGGCGCGCTGCCAGGAGAAAATCACTAAGCATGTGATGCAGCCCATCGTCCGAGCTTTTCACAATCCCCCGTATGATCTCCACACTTACCACAGCCGTATTATTCTCTGAAAAAAGTATCTCCCTGATGCACTCTTTCACTGCCTTATCCCCTGCATCAATCCGTGCCGCAAGACAATCGTCAAAGACATAACCGGCCATGGATTCAAAGGTCGATCTCTTGAAATCCAGGCATTCCTCCGAAAGCCGGTTTTTTAAATAATCCTCCACGCAGCAGTGAAACAGACCAAAGATGCGGTAAGTGTTAAGGAGAAGAAATGCCCTCTCCATAAAAGGCCGGTAATCCGGACTGCGCATACTTCTGCGCCATATTCCCCCTGCATATTGAAACTGATTGTACTTGTCTATAATCCTGTAATAATCCTCCAAAAGCTCCCCGGGCACGCAGCATTTTACCAGCTGTTTACAGTGCTTTTTCATAAACCCGGAAGGCTTCTCCCCCTCTTCATACCGCTCTAAAACCTGCCGGACTGCTTTTTGTCCCCACTGCCAGCCATACCAGCCGTCCATCTCTTCCAAAAGCCTCTTCTGCTCCGGCGTCAGCAAAAGAAGGCCTAACTGGTTTTTCTTTCTCCACTGCGCCTTATAATCCTCTTCCAGTTTTTTCCTTGTGTTCCAGTCGTAACCCATACCAATCCTCCATGTTTCCAGCAGCCTGCAAATTTGGGCTGGGGCACAAATTTGTGATTGGTAAAATCAGCCGTCAGGCTGATTTTTCAATCTATCCTCCATGTTTCCAGCAGCCCTCAAGCTTCTTTTTACCACATCCTGCCTGCCAGCATTGTAAGGCGTACAAATGTAACTTCGCTGCCCTCTTTAAGGGTTAGCGGTTTTGTAAGTCCTTCATACCGGACGCCGTCTGCAAACACCGCAATCAGACCATCCTCAAAGCACTGCAGGGCATTGTCCACCGCACTTTTTTCTTCCGCGTACCTGCCCCCATAATTTATCCCAAAGGATATCCTGCCTCCGGCTGCCTGTGATTCCATATCCTCTCCCGTAAATACCTGCATCAGTTCGGTTCCTGCTTCCCGCCTTTTATTATAGTCGGATACGCATATCTTCACCGTCTCCTCCAAAAGCTCCCTCACTGTCAGGGGACATTTGGGATATTCGAAAGTTGCCTGCCGAACATTGCTTTTCTTTCCCGAAATACTTTTTTTGTTTACTTTAAGTTTCATATGCCGCCTCCCGAACCGGACCCTTTCTCCAAAAGGAATCTGATCTATTGTAATCCAAAATATCCGGATATGACAATACTATGTGGTATAAATAGTAACAATGGATTTTGCATGTAATAGTTCGGCAATGCTGAACCATTACCGTAAATGTAACATTTGTCTGCGATTGTCTTGTAAAAAATAATTTCCAATGCTATATTTAATATCAGAAAAATCATTTCTGCCTTCCGCCCCATTTCGGGCGTTATTATCAGGTATGATTTCTCAGGTACAAATTATAACATATTACTCATTAGAATAGAAAAGAGAGAGTGTCCTATGAGCAAAGAAAAAACCGAAAGAAGAAAAGACCTTCCCAGGGGGATACGGATCCGCACCATAAGTATCTGGATCGTTGCAAGCACAATACTGGTATCTGTCCTTATTCTCTTTGGCATCAGAAGCGTAATGAACCACTATCATGAATTAATTAATATGACCAGTGAATATATCCATTCCCAAAACAATATCATGGATATGTCCCTTGGTTCCCGTTATCTGACGGAGCAGACGCGCTTTTATATTATTACCGGGGACAGCACTTATGCAGACGCTTATTTCACAGAAGCGGATGTGACCAGAAGAAGGGACAATGCTTTGCAGGAAATGTCCGCCTACTTAGAGGACACTGACGATGCTTCCCTAAATCTCCTGGCGGATGCACTCAGGCTTTCCAATGAGCTTATGGATGTGGAAATACATGCCATGAAACTCGCTGCCGTATCTGCAAACGCAGATCTCACCTCACTTCCATCCAAAATACAGGATTATCCCCTGTCGGAGGAAGAATTGCAGTTAGACCCGCAGAAAAAAGCGGATGCCGCATACCAGTTGGTATTTGGCCCCGCTTATATCGAAATGCAGCAAAAAATAGAAGCACAGCTTCAAAGTGTATCAGACAGTGTCATCTTAGTCTGCAGTCAGCGACAGGAAAACAGCCATGTTTCCATGAGCCGTGTGCTGAACCAGCAGCTTTTTTACACCCTTTTGGTGGTAGCACTGGTCGTTCTTGCCTATGTAATGATTGCTGTTCTGATTTTGAAGCCAATCCGCCTTTACATAAACTCCATTGAGAACAATGATGCTCTGCAGATTACAGGCGCGTATGAATTCAGATATCTTGCCATAACTTACAATAATATATATGAAATGGCTGCCGCCCAACAGAGCATTCTCCGCCGTAAAGCCGAAAACGATGCTTTGACAGGCCTTTTAAACAGGGCGTCTTTTGAGCAGATGAAAACAAGGCTCCGCGATTTATCCCAGCCCTTTGCCCTGCTGCTCATTGACGTTGATGTATTTAAGTCAATCAATGATACCTACGGCCATGAAATGGGGGATAAAGCATTAATCAGAGTTGCTAACCTTCTGAAAGAAAATTTTCGCTCCACCGACCATGTATTTAGAATTGGCGGGGATGAATTTGCTGTTGTGGTTACACCAATTCAGGTGGAAAACCAAAATATTATCAGCGAAAAAATTGATAATATTAATCATGCTCTGCAAAACCCAACCGGAGATTTCCCCAGGTATTCCCTAAGTGTCGGTATCGCCTTTTCCAGCGATGGATACACGGATGAATTGTTCCGTCAGGCCGATAAAGCGCTGTATCACACAAAAGAAAACGGCCGGTGCGGCTATACGTTTTTTACCACATAAGCGTAAAAGCCTTTGGAATTTGTGCCTGGCCCTTTGCACCGCTAGACGTAAACCTGTTTAAAATACTTTTTCAGCGTAATTGCCTGCGGCTGCTGATGCCTGTTTTTTCAAATATATTGGATATGTGTTTTTTTACGGTTGTTTCCGATATATAAAGTTCTTCCCCTATTTCCCGGTTCGTTAGACCTCTGCTGACCAGCTCTGCAACCAGCTTTTCCTGTCTGGTCAGCCCGGATAAATCGGGCTTTGGGTTTGCCTTCTCAGGTGATGGCAGTTCTGACGAAGTATTGTTACGGGGATTTTTTAGCACAGGAAGTTCTTCCTTCGCCTTTCCCGCAAAAGAATCTGTCTTTTCATCTTCAGTTAAATCCTTTTTGGTCAGGTCCTCCCTGAGAATCAGATGGCATACAAACCCGTAAAAGACAGGGCGCAGGCTTAAGGCAAATTCTCTAAGGAACTCTCCTTCCCCCATTTTTCTTTGACTTACGCTGGCAAACAATAGTACAAAGGTCTCCAGGTATCCCGCCATGATGGCATTTTTCTGAAAGATTTCTCTGAATTCCTTCCACCTTATTTTTTTATCCAAAGAGGGAATACATAAAATAATACATCCTAACAGAAACATACCGATGTGTTTCGGACTTAAAAGTAAAACCGCCTCTGTGCCCAAAAGATAACAAAGCAGCAAAAGGTATGCTATTACGGCTGTAAGGCTCTTTATAATCCTTTTCATAGGCAGTCTCCTTACTCCTTCCCGCTGATAAACTCCTGCATTTTGATATTGATCCTTGCCTGCAGAGGCAGTAAGAACAAAATCATTCCCAGCGCATAAAAAAATGTAATGAAAGATATTCCTATATTCGGCCGCAGCGATTCAAAGCTCTCAGCATTTAAAAAAAGAATTATTTGCTGCAGGGCAACACAAAAGCAGGCGTCCGCCAGTATTATTTTAATTGCCAGACTCACCGCCTCCCCGGCCCGCTTTAATTCCACTAAATTAGCAGCTTTCCTTTTTCCCACCCCAATCCGGAACGCGTTGTTGAAGTCTTTCAGAAGGCCTCCCGCTATCAATAAAGGAATAAACATCAGAAACAAAAAGAGAAACGATATCAAATCAAATAACTGAAAAAAATTCCCTCCTACCATCCACACATTCACCACTGTAATTACAATAACGCATAAAATTGATATTAAATACATTTTTCCTCCATTCTGAAAGCCGCTTTTAAAGTATGTCAAATTTTTTTCTTCGTGCGCACAACATAACTCTTCGGCCTTCCATTTATTTTTATATCCATATTTTAATGTGTGCTTTAAAAAAAGAAAATACTACTTCTTTCAAAAAAAGTAGTATTTTTAGTATAAAAAACCAGCTGTTATTCTTTTCCACTCTGCGCTTTCTACTGGTTCCCATGAGCAGACGCAGGCGCTGTATCCTGTCAGGGCATCCCATGTCGTGAAATATGCATACGTTCCGCTCTTTCCTCTGTCATGCACCCTGTTTTTCTCCCAATCGATTTCAAAGGTATCAAGGCCCTGTGCCATTCCCCGGCCGGTCAGCTTGATAAAGCTTTCCTTTATGCTCCACATACGGAAAAAAAACGCTTTCCTCTCCTCCCCGCTGCATGCATTATTCAGCCTCCGGTTGTCCTCCTCTGTAAAAAACCGCCCGGCAAGCCCCTTTTTCACATCCGTTATTTTTTGTATATCCACACCTACGGGCGAATCACTCAGCCCGCAGCACACATAAGCGCCGGAATGGGAAAGATTAAAGTGAATATCCGGGTATTCCCTCAGATAAGGCTTCCCGCTTTTTTCATATCCGATGGAAAAAGGAGCTCTATGCCTTTCTTCATCCCCAATCCGGCCGCAAAGGGCAAGATAAAGCAAACTGCCTGCCGTAAGGCTTTGCAGTCTGCCTTCCTCATTTTTCATAAGCAGAATTTTCTTTTTTCTTTCTTCTTCCACTTTATCAAGATAAAACTTAAAGCGCTCTTCTGCCAGCCGTGTAAATACCTCCACATAATAGACCGTAACCATATTTGCTCCCCTGCATACAACCGGCGGCCCTATTGTCCCTATTGTCACATACCTGTATCATAACAACGCCTGCGGTATTTTAATCATCAATAAGCCGGCCCGCGAAGCGTAACAGCCTTCGCCATCTCTATTTCAACGGATTTTTGTAAAACTCCTGAAAATTTGTATAGCCCTCTTTCGTCAGCTGCTCTTTCTGGAATTTTTTATTTTTGTTCATCCGCACCACCAGCACCTGCTTTCCTTCCTTCCGCTCCTTTTGGGCCCTGGCAATTACCCGGCAAAGTTCTTCGCCCGGGAGACCTTTTTCAAGAAGATATGCAACTTTTTCGGACTGTTCCGGCACCTTAAAGCCGCTTTCCAACAGTAACAATATAATCCGCTCAAATCCAATGGAAAAGCCGCAGGCAGGCACATCATTGCCTGTAAACCCGCCTACCATCTTGTCATATCTTCCACCGCCTCCGCAGCTTCCTCCAAACTCGGGCATGGCAATCTCAAAAATGGTACCTGTATAATAAGACATGCCTCTTACCAGGGTGGGATCAAAAATCAGCTCAAAGTCGGAATTCTTGGTTGCCTGCACGCTGTCCATAATCTCCTGCAGGCTTACTTTTACCTCATCCTCCAAAAACTCGCCTAACTCTCCCGCTAAAAAGGCAAGGCTGTCTTCCGCCTCCTCCATTCTCTTAAAAAGGTTCAGATATTTATCCACGCTTTCTTTTGCGAAGCCGTTTACAAGCAATTCTGCCTCTACCCCGCCAAGGCCGATCTTATCCATTTTATCCAGCGTGATAAATACACTGTCATAAGATTCTTCATCAAATCCGCTGTATGCCGCCATGGCCTTTAAAATTCTCCGCTCATTAATCCGGATCTGGAAATTCTGAAAGCCAAGCCTGCCCAGGGTCGTGGTGGTAGCCAGAATCAGCTCTATCTCCGCTAAATTAGAGGGTTCTCCCAAAATATCAATATCGCACTGCATAAACTGACGGTACCGTCCCCGCTGGGGTCTGTCCGCCCGCCACACATTTCCCATCTGCAAAGCCTTAAAGGGATTTGGCAGCTCATTGGCATGGTTTGCATAAAAACGCACAAGAGGCACCGTAAGGTCGTAGCGCAGTCCTCCGTCCACCAAATCCTTTTCACTCTCCGCCGTCTCCAGATTCAGTTTCCCGCCTCTTTTTAAAATCTTAAAAATCAGCTTCTCATTCTCTCCTCCCTGTTTGTTGCTTAAATTTTCAATATTCTCAACACTGGGCGTCTCAATGGACGTAAACCCGAATTCTTTGTAGGTTTCTTTAATTACGCTGATTACGTAATCCCGAATCTGCATTTCTTCTGGTAAAATATCCTTCATACCGGTAACCGGCTTTTTGCTAAGCGCCATAATTTTAACTCCTATCCTTCATTCGTTCTTTTATTCTGTAAATTTTACACTTTTTTCTCCTATATTGCAAGTTTCCTGTAACCGTTTCCTCAAACACAAGGCCAAAATTGTTGTGAAGCACATAAAATCAGTATATAATCAAAACATCTAATGTTTGGGAGGAAATACAGTATGTTTTCGTATGAGGAAATACAAAAGTACAACGAAACTGATATTCGTATTTATAAATATATCGTTTCAAATACTGACAAAATCCAGTATATGACTATTAGGGAGATTGCAAGAGAAATCCATGTATCTACCTCCACAATCCTACGCTTTTGTAATAAAAACAATTTTGACGGGTATTCTGACTTTAAGGACGCTCTGAAAAACGAAATCACTTTGCCAAATGCCCACCCGCCTATGGAAGATTTACAGGAAATTTCTGATTTTTTTGCCAGGGCTAATTCAAGTGCTTTTGAAGAAAAATTATTGTTTGCGGTTGATATACTTAAAAAAGCTGATTTGATAATTTTTACCGGCATGGGTTCTTCGGGAACATTGGCCAAATACGGAGCAAGGTATTTTTCTAATATGGGGCATTTCGCCGTAGGACTGGAAGATGTATTTTACCCGATAGAAACATTCCGCTGGAAGAACACAGCCGTAATCGCATTATCGGAAAGCGGTGAAACCAAAAAGCTGATTGAAGCAGTCAGCCGGTTTAAGGAAAAGAACTGCCTCGTGTTAAGCATCACCAATTCCTCCTTCTCAACTTTGGCGAAATTATCGGACTGGAATTTTTCTTATCACTTAAATACCAGACGGATTAACGGAGGATATAACGGGACAACGCAGATCCCCGTCATTTTTGTTATTGAAGCACTTGCAAAAAGAATATAAGGAACAGCTTGTTACTTGCTTTGTAACAGGTTTTTTTCTACCATGAAGCATAGAAGTGATACTGCGAAAAATAAATTTTCAAAGACAAATTTTGTGTTAAAGCGTTTTCAGCGCCGCCTAAATTTGCAGGTATTGCACAAAGGAGGATTACTATGACGGAATTAGAAAAATGTATGGCGGGAAAAATTTATGACTGCCACAATGAAACTTTTTTGTAT
This sequence comes from Parablautia intestinalis, assembly GCA_003612395.1. GTDB lineage: Bacteria > Bacillota > Clostridia > Lachnospirales > Lachnospiraceae > Suilimivivens > Suilimivivens intestinalis. The sequence goes on along the minus strand of RAYQ01000013.1, from coordinate 44,290 downwards.
CTGAAAGAAGAAACAAGGCGGCTGTTAAGAGAATATAATTCCCTGAGATATGAGCGTAAAGAAGAAAAACGTGATATTCTTAACAGGCTGTTTCATCAAATCGGCACAAACGTATCCGTAGCACAGCCTTTTCTTTGCGATTATGGAAAGAACATTTATTTGGGGAACAATGTTTCAATCAACATGAATTGTACCTTTGTGGACTGCAACAAAATTGAAATCGGCGATAATGTACTGATTGCTTCTAATGTGCAGCTCTATACGGCAACACACCCCATAGAATTGTCTGAAAGACTTACACCGGACTGGAGTAAGGAAACAGGACAGTATTTTTGCCGAACCTATGCATTACCCATAAAAATTGGGAGTGGCTGCTGGTTGGGCGGCGGCGTAATTGTCCTTCCGGGCGTAACGATAGGTAATGGTTCTGTTATAGGGGCCGGAAGTGTTGTAACAAAAGATATACCGGAAAATTCATTGGCAGTGGGCAATCCTTGTCGTGTGATACGGAAGATTAACGGAGAATGAGATTTCTTTGGGACAGCCCTGTCCGGCCGTTCGTCCCATGACAAGAAGATTGGAAGCTGGCCACGGATAACATCCTGCTATCGGTGAATTTGACAGGAAAACAGTGATTAAGCTGATTGCAGAATAAAAGCATCAGAAACATAATCGCATCATCATAAAGAGTAAACACACTTATAAGAATACCGGGATTAGAAAGGTGATTTATGGCAGCTTTTACATAAACAAATAAAGGAGCAATCCGTGTACCCAATAATCCAATCAAAAGAATCTTTGATCGTTTCAATTTTATACATTCACATTTTAACGATCCGAGCAATTCTCCCATCTCCGGTTATTTACCTGAAACGTTTTTTAACGCTGTCGAAAACAGCACATATCAGAAAAGCAATACGCTTTATTCTATCACATGAATCTTGCATTAACCTTGCAACGAAAATCAAACGCACGCTTCACCCTTCCGGCTTATTGTAACAAACACTGCCTCGCGAGCCGAAATATTGTGATAAAAACAAGAAGCTCATACTCTTGCACTTCCTGTTTTGGTGTATTATAATGTACGGGGTCAGGAAACGCATATTAAATTTTTGATACAGGGAGGCTATATTATGTCATTTGATTTTATAAGATTATTACCGACCCCGGATGAAATCAGGAAACAGTTCCCGGTTCCCTCCGAGCTTGTCCGGTTAAAAAAAGAACGGGATGAGGAAATCCGCGATGTTATAACAGGCAAAAGCAACAAATTTCTTGTCATCATCGGCCCCTGCTCAGCGGATAATGAGGATGCGGTCTGTGATTACGTTGCCCGTCTTTCCAAAATAAATGAAAAGGTAAAAGATAAGCTGATCCTGATTCCCCGGATTTACACCAACAAACCCAGAACCACCGGGGAAGGCTACAAGGGAATTGTGCATCAGCCTGATCCGGAACAACAGCCTGACTTTCTTGCCGGCCTCATTGCCATGCGCAAAATGCATATCCGCGCCATTGCAGAATCCGGCCTTACCGCTGCTGATGAGATGCTCTACCCGGATAACTGGGGATATGTGTCCGATATTTTATCCTATGTTGCCATTGGCGCCCGCTCTGTGGAAGATCAGCAGCACCGGATTGTAGTCAGCGGCTTTGATGTGCCAATCGGAATGAAGAACCCTACCAGCGGAAATTTAACGGTTATGCTCAATTCCGTTTATGCTTCCCAGCATCCCCACTCCTTTATCTACAGGGGATGGGAGGTGAAGACAAACGGCAATGACTTAGCCCATACGGTTCTGCGCGGAGCCTCCAATAAGCATGGCGGATATCTCCCTAATTACCACTATGAAGATTTAAACCTGCTCCTTAACCTCTATAATGAGAGAGATTTGAAAAACCCTGCCGCTGTTATCGACACAAATCACAGCAATTCCAACAAGCAGTATGAGCAGCAGATTCGCATTGTGAAAGAAGTCATGCACAGCCGTAAATTAAACTCTGATATTCATAAGCTTGTAAAAGGCGTCATGATCGAGAGTTACATAGAGGAAGGCTGCCAAAAGGTTGGCGGCGGTGTTTACGGTAAATCCATTACCGACCCCTGCCTTGGATGGGAAGCATCCGAGAAGCTGATTTACGATATTGCAGAATATGAATAATCATTGTAACTTTTCAGTATTTTATACAGGATGTGGGCAGCGCCTGTGCGGTTAAATCCGCAGGCGCTGCCCACATCCTGTTAGTTTGTTATTCCTTTGCAATACTGACTTCTTCTTCACGCACCAACCGTATTTCTCCATCAGAAATCTCAAAATCGGCCATCAATTCATCATCTGACATCTGGCTATAGGTTACGGTATATGTATCATCGGCCAAAATCAGGTACGCAAGCTGCTCAATTTCTCCATCTTCCACCGTGTATGAGCTCCGGATTTTATAAGCAGGAATTCCCTCCATGTCAATCTCTTCAAAGGATTCTATTTCCAGATCAATATCCTGTCCTGCCTCCCTGAAAGCCTCCTCCATGATTTCCCGGTAGCTGTCCTTTGTAAGCTCCCTGGAAACCCTTCCGTCACCGTTTCCCTCAGATACCGTATAATATACATTGGAAGAATCAAGAGGGCTTCTTTCATGTACATACATGCCCGGAATTTCCTCTGATTCCTGATAGCCTGTGGGAATGAGCACCGCACAGCAGCTTACCTCATCACCGCTTTTTTCCTCTGTCTGGTCCTTCAGCCTGAATTCTTTCATTTCTATGTAATCCGTGTTCTGTCCATCCTCTGGCAAAACACCTGCCACCGTAACCACTTCCTTACTACATCCTGAAAGAAGGAATGAAAACAGGATAAGTAACAGTATTTTCTTTTTCATATTTACCTCCATGCCGGAGCATTTTAACTTATAAAGCAGGCAAATCCTATTGCCATAATCTAAGCAGTTCTTATGATATTACACTGGCTAAAGCATATTCTGCCTCAACAAATATATTTAACCATAAATTCTTCTGTAAAGCAAGCTCAAACAACGGATGCCTGGATCTGCCAGTACCCCGCCCTTTAGGGCGTTCCTTTCAGGGCTTTTCCCAGGGCATTTCAGTTTTAATGCCACGCTGCCTGCGGCGGGGTATCTGACTTTAAGTGATTCTCTGGTTATTCCGTTCTAAACCCTTACCTTTCTTCAAAGGTTGAGCAGCATGTCTCTTTGCAGTTGCTTGCTCCACAACCCTTGATATCCACGTGATCCGCCACACATTTGTAATTGCTGTTGTATACACAGTCTGCCGCCTCGCAATCAATGCTGATGGTCCTGCTTGGATGCTCTAAAGAGCTGGTAAACCGATCACTTCCGGCTTCCGCAAAGCTTTCACAGCAGGTATCATCCTCCCGGCAGGCATGCTTTCCTCCCACCATAATATCGCCCTTACAGCAGCATTCGCTCTTATTATAAGCACAATTATCCACGGAACATTTCAATTCAGCCATTTTTTCCTCCGTTCTGAAGGTTGTAAGCGCTTATTGCCACCATGCCTTAAAGAGCTTTTCAACCTTTCATTTTTTTATTATCCTACAATAATAAGTATGGCTGATTAGTTTATGCTCTATTCATTTTTGTAAAAAATCTTGTATAAATTAAACCAGTATCGTTCCACCATAGCGGTTTCCTGCTCCTTCGCCCCAATACCGGCCTTCTCCCATTTTTCGATAATCTCATCCCGCGCATTTCCACTGCCCACAAACCAGACAGGCTTTCCCAAATCAAGGAGCTTTTTTAACGACCGGATACCTGCCTCGTCAGAAAATTCCCCTTCCACCAATTCATGGCATCCCGGATATATTTCACGGATCAAAGGCTCCGGTTCCCCATACCAGAGGTAACTATCATTGGGAAGATAATAGGCTGTCACTGCCTGCATCTGGGCAAAGTTGCACACCACAATATCTCCCTCTCCAATCCGGGAGAAAACCCTTTCGGCTTCATCCATTTGAATCTTTTTCCACATTTCCTCCCCATAAAAGGAACGAAAATTTCTAAGACCAGTCACCAGTACAAATGCCAGCAGAGGTATGACCACATACTTTCTGTTAAGGAACCCTGAAACCATCACTGCAAACCCCAGCCAGAATACCCCCAGTGCAGGAAGCATATAGCGATAAACAAAAACTGGACGTATCAGGAAAGAGACCAAAAAGCCAAAAGCCACAAGGCCTGCCAGAACGCCCGCACAGCCGATCAAAAAAAGAACCTTTCTCCCTTCCTCCTGCTTTCTTTTCATCTGTAAGTCATTCTTTAAAGCAAGGTTATCTTTAGCGCTTTCCGGCCCTGCGCTTTCAGACAGAATTTTTTTAAGGCCCTGATACAACGTCCATATAAAAAGCCCTGCATAACATAAGAACAGCAGAACCGCCAAAATAACATTCAAGGTTTGGTGGTTAAAAAATGGCTGAAACAGGAATTTAATGCATCCTCCCAGACTCCGCCAGCTAAGGGGCTGAATCCAGTAGTTTTCGTTAACCTGCGCAACCTGCCTTGTAACCACCAGCAAAACCCAGGGCAGATAACCTGCCCCGCAAAAAAAACTGCTGATAAGGAAAGCTTTTCCTCTCTCCTTAAGTCTCCTCTCCTGCCAGAGCCCGGCAAGCAGATACAAATATACCATACAGGCTGCCACACAGGCAAAATAATGGGTATAGCATGCCGCTAAAAGCCACCCTGTCATTACACACCAGTTAATGACATCACTGCTGTATTTCTTTTTATCTGAACGGACCACTTCACAGGCATGCAGCATTCCGGCTGTCACAAAAAATAATGCCCAGCCGTACATTCTGACTTCCACCGTATAATCCGCCAGCTGAGGCATGGTAAGAATAAGAAACCCAAAAAGGCCGGCTGCAAACATGCCAAACATCCTTCGCACCTTTGTAAGGGCATAGACAAGACAGAGAAAAAAAGGCAGTACAGATACCAGCCTGGCACTCATCACCGGCTGCATACCTGCTGTGCAAAAAATGGAAAGAAACAGCTTTACAATCATATAATAAAGAGGGGGATGAACATCCCGGGCCGTAATGGCAACCAGTTCACCAAGAGGCTTTTGGACCAGCCCCATGGTGAACACCTCATCATACCATAAATCACTGCCTGCACATAAAAAGGCGGAGATACCAAGAAGGCCTGCACTAAGTGCCAGCAACGCCATTCCTGTTATTTCATCCCATCTTTTCTTATGCTCCATCTGCAACCTCTTTCCATGTCATATCAACTTACAATACATGAACCATTTCAGAAGAATCGCCTTACGGTACAAACAATACATGTACCATTTTAGAAGAATCGCCTTGCGATTCTTCCGGAGATGATTTAGATTTTCTTAGGCGGCGTCCTTTGACGCCTTAGGAAATCTAAATCTCTTTTTCTTCTTTGCGGATTTCTTTGGTTCTGATTTCTTTACAAATCTGATCAATAAATACATCCAGAGACTTCACACCCTCGTCCCCTGCAAAACGGCTTCTCACCGATACGGTTTTATCCGCTTCCTCCTGCTGACCTACTACCAACATATAAGGGATCTTTGCAAGCCTTGCTTCACGGATCTTAAAGCCAATCTTTTCAGAACGGCCGTCCACTTCCGCAAGAACACCGTTTTGCTTAAGCTGCGCCTGAACCTTCTTTGCATATTCCTCATATTTGTCGGAAATAGGAAGCACTCTTACCTGCTCCGGACACAGCCATGTAGGGAATTTCCCTTCGTACTTTTCTATCAGCCATGCCAGTGTTCTCTCATAGCATCCCATAGATGTCCTGTGAATAATGTAAGGACGCACTTTATCACCGTTTTGATCGATATAGTACATATCAAAGTTTTCGGCAATGGCACAATCCAGCTGAATGGTGATCATGGTGTCTTCCTTGCCGTACACATTCTTTGCCTGGATATCTATTTTAGGGCCGTAAAAGGCTGCCTCGCCATCTGCCTCTGTGAACGGAACACCATATTCTACCAGAATTTCTCTGATTTTACTCTGAGTGGATTCCCAATATTCCTCATCGCCAAGGTATTTTTCCCGGTTCTGCGGATCCCATTTGGACAGACGATAGGTCACTTCATCCTGTAATCCCAGGGTAGTCAGGCAGTATACCGCCAAATCCAGACATCTTTTTAACTCCTCTCCGGCCTGGTCAGGACGAATGATCAGGTGTCCCTCTGAAATCGTAAACTGGCGCACTCTGGTAAGCCCGTGCATTTCGCCGGAATCCTCATTTCGAAACAGTGTGGAGGTCTCCCCATAGCGAAGGGGCAGTTCCCTGTAAGAATGCTGGGATGCTTTGTAAACATAATACTGGAACGGACAGGTCATGGGCCTTAGGGCAAATACCTCCTTGTCCACTTCCTCGTCTCCAAGCACAAACATCCCCTCTTTATAATGATCCCAGTGACCCGAAATCTTATATAAATCACTCTTGGCCATAAAAGGGGTTTTCGTTCTCACATATCCCCATTCATTGTCTTCCAAATCCTCTATCCAGCGCTGCATAGTCTGGATCATTTTAGCCCCCTTGGGCATAAGAAGGGGAAGTCCCTGTCCAATCACATCCACTGTGGTAAACAGTTCCATCTCACGACCCAGCTTGTTATGATCCCTAAGCCTGATATTCTCCAGGTACTCTAAGTATTCGGCCAGTTCTTCCTTTTTCTGAAAGGCAGTGCCGTAAATTCTCTGAAGCATGGCATTGTCAGAGTTTCCTCTCCAGTAAGCGCCTGAGGATGAGGTCAGCTTGAAAGCCTTAATACCTTTGGTGCTCATCAGGTGCAGTCCTGCACAAAGATCCGTAAAATCTCCCTGGCTATAAAATGAAATTTCCGCATCCTTTGGCAAATCCCTGATAAGCTCCACCTTGTAGGGCTCCCCTTTTTCTTCCATAAACTTTATGGCTTCTTCCCTGGGCAGGGTAAAGCGCTCCAGCTTATGCCCTTCCTTGATGATTTTTTTCATCTCGGCTTCTATTTTATCCAAGTCCTCCCGTGAAAAGGGTTCGTGCTCAAAATCATAATAATATCCCGTATCAATTGACGGCCCGATAGCCAGCTTTGCTGCCGGGAAAATTCTCTTAACCGCCTGCGCCATCACATGAGAGCATGTATGTCTTACCACCCGCAGGCCTTCCGGATCACTGGCCGTCAGAATATTTAACATACAGTCCTTTTCGATGATCGTACGCAGATCCACCACTTCGCCGTCCACTTCACCTGCACATGCCGCTCTGGCAAGTCCCTCGCTGATATCCAGCGCAATTTCATAAACACTTCTGGCACTGTCATATTCCCTGGCAGAGCCGTCTTTTAACATGACTTTCATCTCAGTTCCTCCATTCTTATCAGCAGCCCCCAAATTTGAACGCAGGCGCAAATTTGCCAATTGAAAAATCTAAGATTTTTCGATTTAATCCTCCCAGTCTAAGATCTCATCTTCTTCTTTTAAGGAATTATTGTCTTTCCCCTTGTTATTGCTTCCATTGTATGAGCCCAGCATAACAGACTTTCTGGGGGAAAACAGCATGCCAAACACAATTCCTCCCAAAATACACACTGCTATTATCAGTAAAAATTCCCTTTTGCTCATACTCTTTACATCATCCAGTGTTTCCTTAAAGCTTTCCCATTTTTCTGTCATACCTTTCCATTCTCCTTTCCCGGTTCATGCCGCCTTTTACAAAACAGTTATTATCAAACGCTGCCACGCTTCGCGAGACAGCTTATTGAATAAAACACTGCCACGCTTCGCGAGACAGCTTATTTATGAAAAACGCCATGCATTATTTCGTAATGCATGGACGTAAATTACCGGCAAAAGCCATCCTTTTCATCAGCAAGCAGTACTTCTTCTATTATCCCGGAAGCATCCGCTACCAGCCTGCTGCATGGTCTGGATGCATAATATTCTTTCGTTCTGGCCGAAGGCTTTGCGCTTTCCTCCCTGCCTTCAATCCCTAAGAGCTCCCGGCAGATAATCGTTCCGTTTTTTTCTTTAAACCTGTCCGCCATTTGTCTGGTCAAAAGATAAATCCGTTCTTTTCCTTCCTCGTTTTCCGGATCCGTATTGCCTTCCTTCAGTCCTGCCAGCAGCGCCATTGCCGACACAACTCCGCATATCTCCCGCATCCTTCCCACGCCTCCGCCCATAGGGCTTGCCAGCTTTAAAGCTGTTTCCCGGTCCAGGCCAAATAAATCCGCATAAGTAGCAAATACAGACTGCGCACAGGTATACCCGGATTCAAAAGTTGCAACAGCCTGCTTAATCCGGCTAATCATCAGCCTTTCCTTCCACAGCATTTTTTATACTTTTTGCCGCTTCCGCAGGGACAGGGATCATTTGGGTAAACCTTATCAGGTTTTACGATGGTTGTAGAAGATTTCTGCTCCCTGTAAAGAGCCTTCCTTGTATCCTCGTCAAAAATGGCTTCCCATTCGGGCAGTTCATACAGCCAGTCGGCACCGGCCGCCACCATATTTTTATATAAGAGCTCTTTATCAAATCCCAGAGCAACCTGTGTGTCTTCTTCCATCTCGTCAATCGGATTAGGCTCTTTTAAGCTGTCATTGATACCATCCAAAAAGCCTGTCATTGTCATGATATCAATTCCATATTTTTCTGCTAATTCCTTTACTGTACCGCTTACCACTTCGTCAGGGCTCTTTAAGAGCTCCGCATAGATCTCTTTTTCTTTTTCAAAATAGTCAGACCAAAGTCTTTGCAAATCTCCCTTATTTGCTGTTTCCGAATAGGCCATGTCCCGCCATTTTTTAAGAAGTGCCATACACAATTCCTCCTCACCTGCCGCCGGCAGATTTCTTATAAGTATTCAAAAAATAATTCTTGCATGCATGCCTGTTTTCTGCAGACTGTAAGACTATAACAACGAATGCTGTAAATGCTGTTCTCATCTGCATGCTTTCTTATTATAGCCTAATTTATATAAAATGTAAAATTTTTTTGGAAAATTGAATTAGATTGTATAAAGTCTGATTTGCCGGGTAATAATACTAATGTCAACGGAACCCCCTCCTTTGACATTGTGGACAACCACAGATACGACAGATAAATAATACTTATCCTCCCTTGAGGATATATCCTCCCATAGAGGATTATCTGCCCAGGAGGGTATATCCTCCCCCTAAGAAAGCCTTTAGAACTTGCGCAGGCCGCAGTTTTAAGGGCTTTTACTATGTTAATGGGCTTTAAAATGGGGAGTTGGGGGTGCTGCCAGGTGCTGCCAAGCGCAAAGCCAGTGTTTATCAATGTTTTCAAGATTTTTCTTTACTCCGTATGATATCTGCTTTCTGCAAAAATACTAACCAATGGCGAACCAAAAATCAAAACTACTGCAAAAGCAGAGATAGAAACAAACATAATGAACCGCATACAAATACAAAATACATTCTTTAACTGTTTTTTGTCCTGCTTCCCATAGTTATAGCTGATAACAGGGGCTACTCCCATAGAAAAATCTATGACTGGATTCCTAAAATGCAGACTGCCCCTCTTTGCAAAAAAGAACCACAATCCAATCACCGCTGGTATCATATAGCCAATGCCCGCACCAAATGCCGTCCCCTTAATGCCCATGTGAAGCGGCACCATAAAAAGATAGTCCGGTAAAATATTAGCGATTCCCGAGCTTACGCCAAGCACCATACCCATTCCGGGGCGTTCTGCTGTTACGATTAGATTTTAAAAAAACACTTGCAGGATTTTCATTCAGGACAAATCTTAGCTGCCGTGGATAAAATTCTTCCTCCGCCCTGTACCTGTTGGGAAATTTTTTATACATGGCTTTAAAAATATTCGTAAAAGGCAACTGTTTCCAAGTCCGGTTTTCCGTGCAGGTGGCTTTCGATATAGTCGATTGCCGCCTTTCTATTTGACCTTTTCACCTTTATTCCCGCGGGCAATGAGCGGGGCTGTTTCCTTTTTTAATACCCCATGCACTATAATCAGCACATGGGGTATCCGTTTGACCGCTGCGGCCAGGAATGTTAATCCAGGACTATTCTGTTAACTGCTTCAATCAGTTCTACAACTTCTGTCCTTCCCACAAACGCTGTCGGCTCTTTGTCAACCATCGCAATACAGTTATCTCCGTCATAGCGGTACAATTCTATCCGGATCTGCGGATAATTCTCATTATCAAGGTAAATCGTAAAGCTGATTTCCTCTTTTTGCGTTGGTTTTTGCCCGGTGAAAGTTTGTGCAGTCAGCCCTCTTATAGCGCTTCTGACATCCGTCATCTCCACTTCCTCATTCTGATAGTAATATATTCTTTTCTCATCTTCCATTTCAGATGTAATGGAGTAGTTGATACCTTCCAGCGTTACATCAAGCTGGTACATATCCGAAAAATCTCCCCAAAACATTTCCTTATGACGCAAAGAATCATATGACATATCCATTAGCTTTTGGTATTGCTCCGCAGAAATCCGGTAAATAATCTTTGAAGCGCCGATCCGGGCATATGCCGTTATCTCTTCTCCCTCTATGTCCCCTTCCTTCGCGCTTTCCTCTAATTCAACGCCTTCTTCCTTCGTACTTTTTTCTGCCGCTATGCCCTCTTCCTGTATGTCTTTTCCTGCATCTTCATCGTTAATGTCTCTGTCTTTTTCTCCTGTCTCCTTCTGCGCCAAAACACATGCAATATTCAGGACAAAAGTTTCCGCACTTTCTTCTTTTGTTTCTTCCTCTGTTATTTTGTAATCAATTGAAATGGAAAGCTCAGGTGTATCCAGGCCGTATAACGCCAGTTCATCCCCCGATGCGTTATATGTCACATAATCCCGGGGACTCAGATTTCTTATGGTTTCCAGATACTCGTTTACACGCGATGTATCAAGGGGCAGGTACCCATCCTCCTGCTCTATAAAATAAACGTCTTCCGGATAGTACGTATTAGCGCTGCCCTCTTCATAAATAATTTTCTCTGATTCCACTCCGGAAAACTCTATCTGTGTCACATCCCAAAGTGTAGGAATCTCATCATGGAGGATTAGGTCACTGATTTCAACTTCAAACTGGTTAAGCGGATCCTTTTTCACAAGATAGGCATTGCCATCCCCAATAGATACATACCTTTCAGCATCCATAGCGCTGTAACCGCCAAGAAGAATTTCATAAGTTTCCTCCTCTGTTTCCATATGAATCGTACAGACAGGCTCATCCAGACCATACTGTCCCCAGTCTTCCACATCTTCTATGATAAAGGAAACGCCAAATGCCTGAAACTGGTCAAGAAGGTTTCCAATCTTCTCATTATCTACAGGAAACGCTTCATCCGTATCATAAAGCCATCCGCCGTTTTCTTCTCTGTGGAATGCAAATGAACCTGTGTCGCATTCCCACGAGAGAATTTTCACATCTTCCTGTGCCAGTTCCAGAATAATTTCATCACTGTTCCTAATTCTCTCCTTTTGTTCTTCGTACCTGCTCACGCCAAAGGCTGCCAGACTGATACAGACAAATACTGCACACAAAATACCGATTTTTTTAGATCGCTTCATTCCTTTTCCTCCTTCCCACTCTCACACAGATTCCAATTCCCAGATAGACCAGCGGGAATACGACTATCATAATGGTTTTTAAGAAAGAGGATATGGAATCGCTGATGGTAAGGTAATTGTAGTTCAGTGATTTGCTTCGGATTGCCACCGCCTCGTTTTCTCCGACCATGGACGAGAGTGCATTCATGGCGAGATCGAGATTTGCGCCGGAAGAATATGCATTATACATTTCATCCAGAAACTGCGATGAGGCAAACCACAGGATTTTTCCCTCATTTTCTTCCTCCACCGAAACGGCAAGCGCAAATGGCCCGTCAATATCCCCTTCCTCTTTTTCATAGGAAGAAAGTACATATCCTGCTGTTTTGCTGAAGGCTTCCTCTGAAGTAGTAAGAAGTGCTGTCACGCCTGCACTTTCTGCATCCTCCCGCATCATAAGTCCCTGTGCAATGGGCATAATCGCATAATAATTTTCTTCAATCAAAGGATCTGTAATGTCACTGCTTGCAATGTCCGGCAGCAGAACATATGGCGCCTGAAAAGCATAATGCTCCCGGTCCGCATCCACAACAATTCCGTCTGCAGCCTCTATGCCATAATCTTCTAAAATACTGTAAAGGTTTATCAAAGTTCCGTCTTCTGAAGGACCTGCCAGCACCATCAGCTTTCCTCCGCCTGAAACATATTCTGAAAGCAGCTCCTTTTCCTGCGTGGAGATATCACTGGTCGGTGCATAAATCAGAATGCTGTCTGCATCTTCTGGAATGGCATCTGCCGTCAGCAGTGAAAACGTATTCAGTTCCATATTTTCTTTTTCAATCTGCTCGCGAAACTCAGATGAGAGCTCCGCTTCTCCATGTCCTTCCAGCATATACACCTTAGGCTGATCCTCATTCACCACATAATCAATTGCGGAAGTGACCGCCCCTTCACCATCAAAAGATACCTCATAGGAATAAGCCCCCATGTCCGCATCATACAGATAAATATCATCATAGCCGATAAACCTGCTGCGCTCCCCGCACTCGACCACAAGACTGTTGTTCTGCACAGTCTCTGAAGTATACTGCTGTGCAAAGGCAGGAAAAATATCCGGGTTCTTTTTCACCACTTTAATATGCTCCGACAGGTTTTCATACTTTTCCAACAGATTCTCTATTATTTCATCCTCTTTATCAGACTGTACAATCCAATAAATTGTAACATCCTTATCCAGCCCGTTTACCACCACCTTTGTATTGCTTGTGACAGAGTACAGTTTTGCGGCGCTGATATCATACTGTGTCAACGTTTTGGGCAGCGCGGATGCAAGAATATTTACCGCAATCAGAATTGCAAGCACAATCACTGTGACCACCAAAGAATAAGAGCCCCCTTTAAGTGCAATGCGGCTTCGGAGTTTATGTCCCCCAGGTCTTTTCTCTTCCATCAGTTATACCTCCTTTTCTCCAGAGACTGCACGGATAAAAACAGGAAAAATGCAATTACCGTCAGATAGTATATAATCGCCGTCAGGTCAAAAACACCGTTAACGAATTTGTAAAACCTTTCAAAAAGCGATAGCTGCGTCATAAGCTTCGGCAGCAATCCCTCAAATACCGTACTGTCTGTAAAATAAACAATTCCCACCGTCACAAGCAGTCCTAAAGTCACTGCATATGTCAGATTCTCATTTTTTGTCATAAACCGGATTACGGCTCCCAGCACCAAACCCAGAACACACAGCGCGGCAGCAGATCCAAAAGCGGTTGCCGAAACATGCTCCGCAAGGCTGACGCTGTAATAGTTAAGCAGCATAACCGCTATCCCAATCCCTGCGGCAAATCCCTGATTCTCCGTCAGGGATGATATAAAAGTACCCATTGCAATCAGTGCCGCACCCATGATAAAAAAGGCTGCAATAGAGCCATAAGAAGTTATCAGATAAACCTCTCCGTACTTTGCGAAAATAAGAGGATAAATTGCTACTATACACAGCGGTATCAGATAGATAACCAGCAGCGCCAGATATTTCCCTGTTACCACCTGCGTAGTTGTAATTGGCAGCGAATACAAAAGCTGATCTGTTTTCTGCTTTCGTTCCTCGGCAATCACGCGCATCGTCAGGACCGGAACAATTACTACAAAGACAAGGCTCACAAAACCCAGCACATATTCAAAATTCGCCACAGCCTGCTGAATGTTATAAATCATGGCCCCTATGCCTACAAAAGCCAACAAAAATGCACCAAAAATATAGGTTGTCAGAGAATGAAAATAGTTTGATAATTCATGTTTAAATACTGCGGTCATTAGTCTGCCACCTCGCTTTCCCCTTCTGTCAGTTCAATAAATACATCCTCCAGATTTGCTCCTTTTTTGGTCAGCTCCAGCAGCGCCCTTTTCTTTTCTGCAAAAGCAAGAAAAATACTGCGGCAGATATCATTTGCCTCTCCGCTGTCAATCCGGACATCCACACGGACCCTGCCATCCTCCGGGTTTTTTATCTGCCAGTCCGACACTGCTTCTATTTCCTGCAGGATTTCCTCAATTTCCCACACCTTCGCCTCTGCAACAAAGGAAACGGTATTAGATGCCGTCAGCAGCTTCTCCAGATTTCCCGGCTCGTCAAACGCCGCCAGTTTCCCCCTGACTATGATAAGCACCTTCTCACAGATTGCCTGTACTTCCGACAAAATATGGGAGCTTAAGATTACCGTGTGCTCCTGCCCAAGCTGCTTTATTAAATCCCGGATTTCAATAATCTGAATGGGATCAAGTCCCACTGTTGGCTCGTCAAGAATAATCACTCCGGGATTTCCCAGCAATGCCTGTGCAATTCCCACCCTTTGTCTGTACCCTTTGGAAAGCTTTGAGATTAACCGGTTTTGCACATCCTCCAGTCTGGTCCGCTCAACCACGGTCTTAATCTGTCCGGCGAGCTCCCGCCCTTTTATCCCTTTCGCCTCCCCCACAAATTTCAAATACTCCAAGGGCGTTTCATTCATATAAAGCGGCGGCTGTTCCGGAAGATATCCCATTAGTTTTTTTGCCTTATCAGGCTCGTCAAAAATATCATGTCCGCCAATCCTGACATGTCCTTCCGTGGCGGACAGACACCCTGTCATAATGTTCATTGTCGTGGATTTCCCGGCGCCGTTTGGCCCCAGAAATCCATAGACATGTCCCTCTTCAATTTCAAAGGACAGATCGTTTACGGCTGTAAAATTCCCATACCGTTTCGTCAAATGTTCAACTTTTATCATATTTTCCTCCTTTTCTGCGCTGTTTTGCTGCGCCAGGCTTCCTGCCTTTCTTCTTACGCAAGGCATCCGTCAATTATATGTACAATCCTCCCCGCCGCTTTTGCAACGTTCAAGTCATGGGTAATCATAACAATGGTATTTCCCAGTCCGTGAAGCTGCCTGAACAAAGCCAGCACATCCCTGCCGCTGGCAGAGTCTAAGGCCCCGGTAGGTTCATCCGCAAGAAGCAGCGCCGGCTCTCCCACAAGGGCCCTGGCAATTGATGCCCTCTGTTTCTGCCCTCCTGAAAGCTCCGAAGGCTTATGTCCCAGTCTGTGTCCGATCCCCAGCATTTCAATGACCGGCATGCATCTTTTTTCCGCTTCTTTTGTTGTCATCCCCCGGACTACCAGGGGCATGATAATATTCTGCAAAATATCATAAGTCGGTATCAGCTGATAATTCTGAAAAATAAATCCAATCTCCTTATTGCGCACTATTCCCATCTGTTTTTCTGTCATACAGTGTATGGGCTGTTCATCCAGATAATATTCGCCCGAATCCGCCACGTCCATGCAGCCAATGATATTCATAAGGGTGGTTTTGCCGGAACCAGACGGGCCTAAAATCGCCACAAATTCCCCTTTCTCCACCCGGAAGTCCACGTTTTTAAGTACCGGAACCTTCTCCGTCCCAAGCATATACCCTTTATTAATCTGCTTCATATCTATAATTGTGCTTTCGCTCATTTTTCTCCCCAGTCTTTCATCACTCATGATTCAATGCCACTACCGGAATTAGCCGTGATGCCTTAAGCGCCGGATAAAAACCGAAAACAGTTCCTGTCATTACACCAAACAGTAAAGATAAGACTCCGCCGCCCAGGGAAAGCTCCACCCGCACGGAAAACCCCTCTATGACCGGCGTGATGCCCAATGATACCAACACCCCCAATACAGCCCCCACGAAACTGATGCAGCTGGCTTCCAACAGAAATTCTGTCAGAATATCCTTCTGGTCACACCCGATTGCTTTCAGAATACCGATCTCATTGGTACGTTCCTTTACAGAAACAAACAATACATTCATAATTCCGATTCCCCCTACAATAAATACAATGGCTGCCATAGCCATCAGAAGAAGGGTCAGCGTTTCATTAGACTTCGAGGCGGCCTCCATTTTGCTTCCCGCATCAGAAATGGTAAATTCCACCTTTTCTCCATAGGTTTCGGCGAGCACGGGCACGATCTGCTCCATAACGCTTTCCACATCATTTACATCTTCCGCCACCACGGTAATTGCAGGGCTGACATCTTTACCAGTGAGATACTTGATACCTGTTTCGTAGGGAATAAAGATTGCTTCATCCGGACTGATGCCTGATGCCACTGTTCCCATTTCCATAAGTACACCGCTCACTACATAAGAACGGTTGTCAATATAAACAGGCGAATCGTAAGCATCCAAAACACTGTCAAACATTTCTTTTGCCACACTGTAGCCCAGAACACAGGTTCTTTCCTTATAAGTATCATTGTCCTTTGTGAGGAATGCGCCGATTGCCATTTCCAGGTTGCTGATATCCGCATAGTTTTCTTTTACACCGGCAATCGTATATGAAGCGCTCTCGTCCATGCTGCCGCCTTCCGCCTCCTGCCTTGTGGTGTAGGAAATGGTGGCGCTTGCTATTTCCGGAATGCTCTCCTTAAGGTTATCCGCATCTTCCTGGGACAAAGTTATTCTTGTCATATTCATCTGGTTTCCCATGCCGTCAAACGGAGAAAATCTGCCACCCATACCGCCTCCAGGCATGGCGCTTCCTGCCCCGCCCCCAGGCATCCCGCCTCCGGGCATGCCGCCTCCGGACATTCCTCCCGTAAAACCGCTTCCGTTATACTCATAGGAAATATCTATGGAACCGGCATTCAGATTTTTAAACTGCTCTGCAACCTCCAGCTTTCCTCCTGTTCCTATGGCAATCACAAGCATAATCGTTGCGGAGCCCACAATGATGCCGGTGGAAGTAAGAAACACCTTAAATTTATTTTGTATAAGATTCAGCCAAACCAGACGGCCGATTTCAGATAATCTCATTTTTTCCTCATTTCTGCCGCACAGGCGGCATTTTAATCTGCAAGTTGAAAATTTTAATTTTCAATTTTACTCCCCTCCGCCTGCTTTGGCAGGCACTCAAATTCAATATTCGAGAGCGCTTTTCTTTCAACTTTTCACCTTACTTTCTGTCAGTACGGTTTCTCCTTCGGAAAGCCCTTCTCTTATTTCTGTATTAATTCCGTCCGTAAAACCGGTAGTCACCTTTTTTTTGACAATTGCCCCATCTTCTTCCCTTACTTTGACGTAGTCTGCCCCATTCTCCTGTGTTACCGCCCTGACCGGAATATAAAGTACCTCAGATACCTCATCCGTAACAAAAGTCACTTCCGCCGTCATATCCTGGTACAAAACATTGTCGGTATTTTGCACAGTTACCGTTACCGAATACATGGTTTTGTTGGTATTGCTGTCTATTTCCGCATCCCCGATTTCGGTTACCGTTCCTTTAAACACCTCATCTTCAAAAGCTGCCAGTGTCACATTTACCGCATTCCCAACAGCTGCCGCCTCCGGATCATCTTCCTCTACCTACACTGTAATTGTCACTTCATCGTAGTTATTCAGGCTGAGCAGATCCATGTTTCCGGTCAGGTAATCCCCTGCCGCCACATAAACCTCTGTAATCACACCGGAATTATCTGCCGAAATAACCTGCTCTATGATGACAGAGTCAAATTCCTCCCGCTTTCCCACTGCTTTCTCATAATCTTCCCTTGCAGTTTCTGCTTCAAAAGCGCTTTGCTCCATGGCAATGTCATAAATTTCCTGCGCGTTTTCCGCATTATAGTTTCTCTTATCCCGTTCCCCCCGGGCGGTAATCTCCCCGCTTTCTAATTCCTTATTTGCCATGGCAAGGGCTGTTTCATTTTCTGTTTTTTTCTCGCTGTAATCCTCAATATCCTCCTTAAGCTGCTTAATCTCATCCTCCAGGGTGTCTGCCATCTCCTGTGCTTCATCAGCAGTCTGCCAGGCAATAATCCACCAGTAAAGCGCATTTTCCTTATCCGTTCCTTCCGCAGTGAAAAGGGCATTTTCCAGCACCTTTTTTTCCTCCGCAAGAAGCGCCTCTTTCTCTGCAAGTTCCTCCTGTGCATCCGCCAGCTGCTTTTCTGATTCTGCAAGGGTTTCCTGCGCTTTCTCCACCGCCTGCGTAAGGGTGGAGACCGTTTCATCATACTCTGCCTGAGAATAGTCTGCGTAAAGGGAATTAAGCCTGTATTCTCCCTCCGCATCCGTTTTTGTCTGCTTTTGGGCAGTCAGAGCCTGCTGATAGACAAGCTCTGCATCCGTGATATCCCGGGAAAGTTCCCTGCGGATTTCCTCCACGCTTTCCTGTGTCAGCTTTAAAATCGGCGTTCCGGCTTCTATCTCCTGTCCTGCCACCACATATACCTGCTCAATTTCCAGCTGTCTGTCTGACGTGCTTCCTGAATCTGACACTTCCGGCATCATCCCCATCATCATGCCGCTGCTCTGACTGCCTGTTCCATCCATGCCAAAAGCAAAATTTCCACTGCCGGAAAACGCGCTGATGTCCAGATCAAAAACCTGCATGGCAGTTCCCACATCCACACTCCCGCTTTCCGTAACCCCTCTTGCCAGGTTCCCTTTTATTACCTGAGATTCCCTGTAGAGCGTTTTGTCTTCTTTAGAAAGTGCCACAATGACGATAATGGCTGCCCCAATTATTATGAAAAGCAATATCATCTGTTTCCGCTTTTCCTTCACCTGCTTTAACTTCCCTATAAGCTTTTTGGGTTCTATATGCTTCATATATTTCATCCTTCTAAACACATTCTATTTTATAGCCGAGAAACCATTTTCCATATCCGGTGCTTCCCCATTCATACCTGGAAAGCCGTTACTCTCATCGTCCGTCACTACCGTTTCATAGTCCGGTTCATTATCTTCCTTACCCGCCTTTTCCGAATTTACGTTCATGACGCTCTCAATATATATGACATCTTCCTCTTCCAAACCGCTTATGATCTCAATAGAAGCCGTATCGGAAAATCCTGTTTCTACCTGTGTTTTTACTCTGTTTCCGTTGGCATCCTTTTTATACACATAACTGTGGCCCTCTTCCTCGAATACCGCTTTTTTCGAGACATAAAGCACATCCTCTGCCGAATCTATTACAAAAGTGACATCGGCAGCCATCCCCCCGTACAGCAATGTTGTATCTCCCTTTACCAAAATCGTCACAGGATAGCTTATGGTAGAGGCATGCTCTGATGTAGAAGTAGTGGTAATACTGGTAATCACTCCTTCCCACGCCTGTTCCGGATAAGCGCTGAAGGAAAGTTCCACACGCTCTCCCACGGAAATTGCCGCAATATCCTCCTCCGACACATCAATACTCACCGTATATTCATCCTCTTTCGCATAAGTAAGCATTGCCCTTGTGTCCGTCAGCTTATCTCCTGCCTCGTAGGAGACTCCGGTAACCAGCCCGTCCTCCGGCGCATAAATCCGGTTATCCTCCCCGACAAAAGTCTGGAACGCATCCATTTTCGCCTGAATTTCATCCAGCTCATTCTGCGCCTTAGTTACCGAATCAGACAGGGAATCCACGGAGTAATCATAAATCTCCTTTGCCAGCTCCCCTGACAGGGATGCGGATTGATAATCATTTTCCGCTTTCTGGTTATCCAGCGCCTGCAATGCCCCCGCTTTTTCTATCTCCTTTTGCTTTTTTTCAATTTCCGACTGATTATCCGTAATCGTATCCCTGTATCCCTGCAGTACTTCTTCCAGAGACTCCAACTGGCTTTCCGCCTGCTGGTAATCCGAAAGGTTGCTGGTGTACGCCGTGGAATTATGCAAATCCGTTTCCCCGTATTTACTTTTTGCTCTGGTATATGCCGCCTTTGCTTCCTCATAGGAGTTAAGCAGTTCCTCATCCGCAAGCTTTTCCTGCGCTATGGCAATTTCCAGTTCCAATAACTTAATTTCCCCTTCCAGACCCTTTATCTTCTCACTGCCTGCGGTAAGCGCCGCCTGATAATCCGCCGCAGCACGGCTTCCTTCCTTTACGCCGCCCTCATAGGTACTTTTTGCGCTCAGTATGGAGATATTATATTCCGTCTGTGCGTTTGACAGGGCAATCTTTGATTCCGTAAGCGCCGACTTCAATTTTCTTTCTACCGCATTTACACTGTCATCCTTTAGTTTAAAAAGCAAATCTCCCCTGGAAATCCGCTGTCCGCTGACCACATATACTTCTTCAATCTCAAGATATTTTGAAGCCTTCTGCTCATCTTCTTCATCTTCTTCGTTATCCTCGTCCTTGTCATCTTCCTCATCATCCAGCTCCAAATCCAGCTCATACATAACGGAACTTTCCCCTAATGACAAACTGCCGCTTTCCATGATTCCAAGAATCAAATCCCCCCTGACAACCGTTTCTTCCTTGTAAACATAAGTTTCCGTGCTTAGATTGGGTTGAATAAACAAGGTATACACGCAGGCTCCCAGCAGGATAACAAGGGCAAGGCAGGCAGAAATACAGCTTCTGCGGAACTTTTTGTCCTTTTTCCATCTTTCCTTCATTGTCCGTCTTCCTTTCTCCCGTTCCCCGAAGGAACATTATCCCCAGTCTGCGGCCTGCCCTCCGTTTCCGGAACGCCTCTTATCCCTTCCAATTCAATTCCATCCTGCAGCATATTTTGCATTTCCTGCATCATCTCATCTGACATTCCAAAATATACACAGGCAGTGAGATTGGAATCCAGCGAACTTACATCCCCTTCCAGCGTTACCGTAACCTGATAGGTAACAGACGAGCGGCTCTGCGCCTGCGTGACAGGATTAATCATGGTCACTTTTCCCTGATAGTTCCCATATTCACTGATTGCAACATAAACCTTATCCCCTATGGAAATTCCGGCAATATTACTTTGATCCACGCTCGCCGTCACAGAAACCTTTTCCGGATTACTGTAGGCAATCACCAGACTCTCCCCCGACAGATAACTGTCCTTTCTGACACCGCTCATCACAATCGTTCCTGCGCTCTGCGTATAAAAATACCCGTCCCCAATCACTTCCTCAAAAAGGGCACGGTTTTCTGCCGCATCTTCCTTCTCGTTCTCCAAAGATGAAAGAGTCTCTTCCAGACTTTCCAAAGTCATCTCATACACTGCCTGCGCATTATCGCTTTCCGCCAGAATAATTTCATAATCTGATTTGCAGGCAATCAACTGCTTTTCATATTCTGTCCGGGCTGTCACAAGTTCCGCCTCCAATAAGGCCAGGTCACTTTGGGCTTTTTCCAGTCCTGCCTGCGCTGTTCTTTTGGCAGTCTCATAGTTATTGAGCGCTGTTTCATATTCGTCCCCTTCCTGCTTTACCATTTCATCCAACAGATTATAGACAGACAAAAGGGTCTCATTTTCACTGTATCCTCCCCCTGTGGGGCCGCTATCCATAGCCCCGTCAGACAAATTAGTATATGTATTTCTTTTACTTTCTCCCGCCAGCATAAGGTTCATTACACCATATGCGGAATCTTCCCCGGATGTGGCGGTATTAAATGCCGCTGCATCCGATGGTTCCGTCTTAGAGCTGCTCCCGGAACTGCTCCCGGAACTGCCTCCCAGACTTGGAACAGAATTTCCATAGAGGCTCTCTTTTTCTTTTATATCCCATTTTTCGTAAGTTTCCATCAGCAGGCTGAAATGCTCATAATAAGTCTGGTAAAGTTCATCTATCTTATAATAAGTCCTGTAATAATCTTCATTTACCGATTTCGTATACTCATCTACCAGCTCCCTTGCTTCCTCTGCCTGCTTTTCCAATTCTTTGACCGTTTTCGCGGCCTCATCTGTTTCACTATCGTATTGTGCCTGACTGTATTTCTTATTTACCACCGCATTCTCGTTTGTCATCCGGGCATCAATTACTCCGGCTTCATAGTCTATGATTCCCTGCCTGTACGCCAGTTCAGTTTCCGTAACCGCATCTTCCAATTCTTTCCTGGCTTCTTTTAGTGTCTCATCGGAAACCTTAAAAACAGCGGTTCCTTTCTCTACCTTATCACCCATGGCAAGATAGCTTTCCTCAACGTACAATACTGTTTGGAGAAAATCCAGTTCCCACATCTCATCTGCCATCTCCACTTCGGTCAGTCCGCTTGCCGCTGTGACTCCTTCCCCCAGGTCATTCATGGCAGGAGGCATCTTCATCTGCCTTTCATTGTTTTTCGGCCTTATGTAAAAGAAAATCACTGCGCTTGCTGCAATGATAAATGCGCCGACCGTTAATAGGATAATCCATCGTTTTTTCCCGCTTTTTCTTTTTTCTTCTTCCGGCCTTTCTTTTTTTATCAACATTTTCATCGTTTTCCGGTCCTTCTTCATTTTTGCATTGCGTTTTCTCTATACGAATATAAAGTGTGATCCTTAAAATAATCTTGAAAAACCATGAAGAAATTGTGAAAACACATTCCTTTTCAATCTTCACTAAAGGTTTATGCTATACTATATACTTACAAGCGCTTCAGAATGGAGGTAAAAATGAGAATATTAGTGATAGAAGACGAAAAGCCGCTGGCAGACGCCCTGACAGAAATTTTAAGGCAGAACCGATATAATGTGGACGCAGTATATCACGGAAATCATGGTCTTGAATATGCACGTTCCGGGATTTATGACCTGATCCTGTTAGATATCATGCTTCCCGGCATTGACGGCCTGTCCATACTGAAAACCCTTCGCAAAGAACATATTACAACTCCGGTAATTATTCTTACTGCCAAATCCGAGGTGTCCGATATCATCACAGGTTTAGATGCAGGCAGTGATGATTATCTTGCGAAACCTTTTTCCACAGGTGAGCTGCTGGCCAGGATTCGCGCCCTTTCCCGGCGCGGCAGGGCATACAGCGGGGAAGTTCTTTCCTGCGCGGATCTGTTATTTCATAAAAGTACCATGGAACTTTGCTGCGGCTCCAATTCCATAAAGCTTGGTTTAAAAGAGACTCAGCTCATGGAACTGCTCTTAAATAATGTAGGCCGGATTATGCCAAAAAATCTCCTGATTGAAAAAATCTGGGGACTGGACAGTGACGCAGAGTACAATAATATTGAAGTTTATATTTCTTTCCTCAGGCAAAAATTTACTTCTCTGGGAACCAGCGCACAAATAAGAACCATCCGCGGCGTAGGATATCAATTGGAGGCAAACGATGATTAAGAAGCTGCAGCACAGATTCATCCTGTTAACCATGTCATGTATTGGTTTTATCTTTCTATTAATTTTGCTAATACTGAATATTTCCATGACAGCCGCCAGCCAGAAACGGGATTTTGACCTGTTGTCGGAATACATCCGGAACAAAAATGCCCTTACCCGTCATGCCAAAGAGCCCTATGCCGTGGATAGCCCTGCTCCTGATGGAATTCCTCCGGCTTTCATAGCGGGCGGGCGGCCAAATGACTGGTTTAACCATATGCGGATTTTTTCCATCCTTTATGACAGCGCCGGAGAAGTCAAAGAAGTTTCCACAAATAATAACCCCAATCTGTCAGAAGAAAGTCTGCTGGCTCTGGCCGAAAAGATTTTGGAGGATCCGAAAGGCAGAGGCAAAATTTCCGGTTATCTTTATCTGTATCTTCCCGATAAAGAAGGCGCCTCTATTTATTTCCTAGATTATGGGCCGGAACGGGATATGTCCATGCAGCTTTGGAAGATGTGCCTGTGGGTCGGGCTTGCCGGAATGTTGATCATCCTGATACCGGTTATATTCCTCTCACGGTGGATTGCAAAGCCGGTACAGCTGGCCTTTGACAGACAGAAACAATTTATCGCTGACGCTTCTCATGAGTTAAAGACTCCCTTAACCATTATCACCACAAACGCTGAAGTGTTGGAAAATACCCTGCCCGATAACAGATGGCTTAATTATATCCTTGAACAGAGCAGCCGGATGAAAATACTGATCAACAGCCTTCTTGATCTGGCCCGTCTGGATTCAGGAAATGAAAGAACTGCCTTTCAAAGCTTTGACTTAAGCAAAGCCGTTAGAAATGCTTCTCTTTCTTTTGAAAGCCTTGCATATGAATACGAAAAAAAGTACTGCCAGTATATCACTGATGGTCTGACTTTGTATGGAAACGAGGAGAACATCAAACAGCTTGTCACGATCCTTTTAGACAATGCGTTCAAATATTCGGATACAAAAGGATGTGTAACGATATCCCTTACCCAAACCGCAGAAAAAAAGCAGCTTTTCGTTCACAATACCGGTAAGGGTATAGACAAAAAAGACCAAAAACATATTTTTGAACGTTTTTACAGAATTGACAGCTCCAGAAGCAGACAGTCCGGAGGCTACGGTCTGGGACTTTCCATCGCAGACTCTATCGTAAAAAATCATAAGGGACAAATCAGTGTAAAAAGTGATGGAAAAAGCTACACGGATTTTTATATCCTGCTGCCGTAGTTTCTCATGCCCCATAGAAAGTTGAAAAAAGCTGCCTGCTTTTCATGCCGGACAGCTTTTTTGCGTAATGTGACAACCCTGATTAAATTCTATGATTGCAGGCTATGAAAAGCCTTATTTACGGTTTGCGCAATTAATATAGCGCTTATAGCAGCCCGTGCTCTAAACAATAATAATATATTCCATCCTCCGCTACATCACCGCACACAGCATCTGCCACAGCTTTTAGCTGTTGTGAACCATTTGCCATCGCCACTCCTGTACCAACGCTTTGAAGCATCTCAATATCATTATTCCCATCCCCAAAGGCAATTGCCTCTGATTTATCAAGATGGTAATACGCCAGGATCTTTTCAATGGCTTTCCCTTTTCCCCCGTCAGCCGGAATAATATCTACCGCCCTGTCCCACCATGCGGTAATCTTTGCGCGCTTTATATTTTCCATCATGTATGCATACTCTGCCTGATAACATCCCATCATTACCTGATAGATTTCTTCCCGCAGCAGCTTATCAAAATCTTTTGTAACTTCCACCTTAAGCCCGGCTATTCCAAAGTAATCAATCAAATCCTGATCCGCTCCATTTGCTGCCAAAGTGTCTTTTGTTGCGATGGATACCGGCCTGCCGATTTTCGCCGCATTATCTATCAATTTCTTAACCTCTCCTGACGGGATCGGATTACTGAAAATGACTTTTTCGGAATTATAGCAGTAAGAACCGTTAAAAGTCAAAAACACATCAAATGCAATTCCCTTAAAATCCGGCAGAGTCATTGGCGATCTTCCGGTTGCAAGACAAAGAATAATGCCTTTTTCTTTCAGCCTCACTAATGTTTCCAGCGTTTTTTCCGAAATCCTTTTTTTAGTAAAGTCAATCAGTGTCCCATCAATATCAAAAAAGATAATTTTTATTTTTTTCATCCTATGCCTCCATGCTGCCGCTTTGCAACAACACAAATCTTGGTAAAAATACCGTACTTTGGCATTTTTCGGTCTGAGAATAGTCTGCACAGAAGACTTAGAACTTCTTTGCGAAATAGCCTTTCTGCATCACGTTCATTTCCACCATAGCATTTCTGTGTTGTAGATTCAAGTAAGATTTCAAAATCTGCGGAATACAGGTATATAGGAAAAAGAAGAAGGGAAATATTTGTGAGTCATTCCAAAACCTGATATAATGGAACAAATCGGTATTTAACCGGATTTGTACGCCCGCCACAGCGGGCAGACGGGAGTGTGAATATATGAATATTGATAATTATAAGCCGTATATTTCCGGGGAAACTATGATGGGACCAAATAGTGCGAGGCTATTAGCGGAGCTGTTTGATAAATATCCTTTAACACTTGCCCATGACGATATGATCCTCGATCTAGGATGCGGGACGGGTCTGACAAGCTTCATCATTGCCAGAGAAACCGGAGCCAGAGTTTTTGCAAATGATTTATGGGTAAGCGCACAGGATAACAAAAAACGGTTTGCCAAATGGGGCGTTGGGGATCAGGTAACGCCTGTTTGTGAAGATGCGAACAATCTTCCTTTTGAAAAAAAGCAGTTCCGTGCTCTTATCAGCATTGACTCCTATCATTACTTTGCAGGAAACAGGGGATTTTTTCAGGAAAAAATTCTGCCATTCATGAAAGATGACGGAGTGGTTTTGATTGGAATTCCCGGACTTAAAGATGAATTTGCAGGCCGTTCCACAGAGCTTCTTTCCGATTGGCTTGGGGATGATGCCTATATGTTCAAAAGCCCCAAACTCTGGAAAGAACTTATCGGTGACAGCGATAGAATCGGACTGGTAAAAACATGGGAAATGGATTGTTTTGATAAAGCATGGGATGACTGGCTTGCAACAAATAATGAATTTGCCCTTGGCGACAAACAGCACTTTGAAGCGGTCATTAAGCCGTATACCTGTTTTGTAGGCATTTATATAAAATTGACAACTCCAGGTTGCGTTTAACTGAGAAAAAGCATCTTTCAAATGGTTGAACAACACATTCTCTTTTTTATAATAGCAGTATCATAAAAAAGAAGAGAAAATATATGAGTTTTGGAAAGAATCTACAGTTTTTACGAAGGATGCATAACGGCATGACCCAGGAATACTCAGCCGGAAAAATGAATGTAAGCAGGCAGACTGTTTCAAAATGGAAATCAGGTTCGGCATACCCTGAAATTGATAAAGTAATTGAGCTGTGTCATCTTTTTTCATGTTCTATGGATAATCTGATACAGGAAGAATGGTGTGGAGCAACCCAAAATTATAGGCTGGAATTTTCCCATTGTATCACAGGAAAATATATATATGAATTTCGAGCCAGCTTATTTACAGAAAAACAAGCGCCGGGACAGCCGCCGGTATACCGGCGCTTATCCCAGCGTATGCCTTTTAATACACATTACCTATTTTGTCTTCTTTTATAATCACCGGGCAGGCTTTCAAATCAACTTTTCCGTCTTTAATCTGAATCTCCTTCCCGTCAGCCATATTTGTGTACGTTCCATCCTTTAAGCCCGTGTCTATCCGGCCGCTTTTCCCTTCAAAGCTGAATATGCCCAAAAGTCTGCCGTTTCCCTGTATTTGTCTGTGCTCACCCACTACCGCGCCCAATTTTTCGTCCGCAGACAGATGGTAACTGCTGTTTGCTACAATCGGTAATTTCTTTACCTGGCTAAGCCGCCTTAACATATCCGAAATATCATGACTGCCATCTAAGTTTATCACATCCTTGTTGAATAAATCCGGTCTTACCTCATTTTGGTTTTCCTGCCCTGCGTAGATAAGCGCGGCCCCTTTCTGGAAATAAAGAAAGGCCGTCCAGTTCCGAAGATCCTCCTGCGTGGAAATAATCTTTTTCGCTCTGTCCTGATCGTGGTTTTCCAGGTATCTCATCTTAACATAGTTAGCAGGATAAATGTACTCCTGCATGTTGACAGCGTCTGTATATTTCCCCAGCGTGCCTTCTCCCTTTAAATACTGCCTGAAAAATTTGTAAATATCGTAATCATAGCACATATCAAATGCCTGAAAAATTTCGGAGTCGGAAAGATTAATCATTCCCCTTGCCCGCAGGTCCAAAATAAATTCCGGCTCCACAGACTCGCTCAGCCATATGCAGTCAGGATTGATTTTTGCCACTTCTTCCCTGGCTTTTAACCAAAATGCAAGGGGAACCAGCGGCGCAACATCACAGCGGAACCCGTCCGCAATACCGGCCCACATTTTCAGAGTATCAATCTGGTAATCCCATAACTGCTTATTTCCATAGTCTAAATCAACAATATCCGCCCAGTCTCCCACCCGGTTTCCCATCTTTCCTTCCGGTGTCTTATAGAAATATTCCGGATGGTTTTTGGCAAGCCATGAATCCGGTGACGTATGGTTGTACACAATATCCAGCATACATTTCATACCTCTTAAATGAATTTCCTCTACCAGATGCTTAAATTCATCCATGGTTCCCAATTCCGGGTTTACCTTCCTGTAATCGGCAATAGCATAAGGTGAGCCCAGCGTGCCTTTCCTTTTTTCCTTCCCAATCGGATAAATCGGCAAAAACCAGATAATATCCACGCCAAGCCCCCTTATCCTGTCCAAATCCTTCTCCACCGCCGTGAAAGTTCCTTCCTCGCTGTAATTTCTGACATAAATAGAATAAATTACCTTATTCCTTAAATCTGTTTTGGTTTGATTTGCCATTCTGTTTCCCTCCGTGAATTATTCGTTATCGTTAATCTCATGGTCTGCGCTGTCCATTTTGTTATATGATTTTAAAGTCTGCCGGCGGTTCTAAAAATTTTGTAGCAGTTTTGATGCCATACTTATTGACCTGAATACGTTCTTTCTGGTTTTGGTAATGCAGGCAGAATTTAAAAATAAATCCCATGAAGGCACCCAGCCACTGACTGGTCTGCGCATCGAATTTGAAATCATCGGCGGGCTGCTTCTCTTTCTCGTAAAAATACAGCAGCGACTTCACCGGAGGAATTCCCATTTCATTTGCAAAAGCGATACAAGTCATGTGCCGTTCATCTGTTACCACACTCATGCAATAATCCCATAGCCCGCCGGAGCTCACAAAGGGAGCTGCGTTTCTGTAGGTTTTCGCAAATCCGTCTTTTTCATCATAAATACAATTTTGAATAAAGCTAGTATCCATATTTCCTTTCCTCCTTAAACCTGTGATTTAGTGTAGGTTAATCGTACCACAGGTCAAAAGGGAAGTCAATATAAATCTTCATTTATTTGTAGATTTAAATAAAAACCGCCAGCGTCAGCCAGCGGTTCCATCGTTACTATATTTTTATCCTTCGTTGTCATTCTGCGGCAGATCAGGAAACAGAATCCGAAGATAATCCCGTCTGCCGTAGAGAACACGGTCAATGTACACATCCTGTCTATTCACACGATAAAAAACCATGTAATTTTCACTGGTGAGAAATCGGTAGTCACTTTCTATATCTGTCACAGAGGACAGCGGAGCGCCGATTTCTAAAAAATTTTCCAGTTCGTCAACAGTGTCCATGATTTTGTTTACGGTGTTTTCAACGGTTTGCGGATTACATAATTCAAAGGTAATATACTCCCAGATTTCGTCCAGGTCGTTCTGGGATTCGTTGAGTAATGGATGTTATTCTTCATTTGCCTTTGCCCGGAAATGTGCTCTCACATCCGAGGACGAAAGCCATCCCTTTTCCTCTCCAGACTTTTTCCCTTTTGCGAGCTCACCCATGAGCTTTAGAGTGGCCCGTGTTTTTTCATAGTCCTGCATGTCAATGATTGCATAGCGCCCGCGTCCGTTTTTGGTAAGAAAGACCGGTGCACCCACAGATACGTCACGGAGCACCTCACTGTAATTCCTCAAATCAGAGATTGGTTTGATATTCGGCATAATCGCATTCCCCTTTCCTGCCCTTAGTATGCCCTGATTTGATGTAAAATTCAACAGCATATTTTACAACAGTATTTTAGTTTCTCCTTTTTTTATGAACACAGGAATATTCTCTAACGGCGCATGCGCTTTTACCTGCTGCCCTCCTTCGTACTCCTTTCCCGTTGCATATTCAACCCATATCTCTCCTTTCGGAAGGTAAACGGTACGGGAAAGCTGTCCGGCATAGAGAATAGGCGCCACCAGCACGTCCGGTCCGTAAAAATACGCATCCTCAATTTCCCAGCACACCGGATCCTCAGGATACATATAAAAGAGCGTCCGCATAACCGGCGTCCCCTTCCTGTGGGCTTCCTCCATAACCTTTCTCGTATACGGCCTCATCTGCTCCCGCAGTTCCATGTATTTTTTGCAGATTTCATAAACCTCTTCCCCATAGCTCCACACCTCGTTTGCCGCGCCGGAACAGCAGCTTGCGCCCCCTGTGGTCCCATACTGGGGCTGTCTCGGCTCCCGGTCTCCGTGAAGGCGCATCACCGGACAGAAGGTTCCCCATTCAAACCAGCGCACAAAAAGCTCCCGAAACTTCGGATCATCCGGGTTTCCCCCGTGGAACCCGCCTATATCTGTTGTCCACCATGGAATTCCAGCTATTCCCATATTAAGCCCCGCCGCAAGCTGGTTCCTCATGCTCTCAAAGCTTGAAGCAATATCTCCTGACCAGACCAGAGCTCCGTATCTCTGACTGCCGGCCCAGGCGCACCGAAGAAGGTTTACGATATTTTCCTGTCCTTCCTTTTTCATGCCTTCATAAAAAGTTTTTGCGTAGTCAACGGGATAGCGGTTTCCAATTTGGAGATTTGACCCCATATGATACCGGTAATTGTCGAAATCATAGGCGGTATATTCCGGTTCCGCCTCGTCCAGCCAGAATACCTTAATGCCTTTGTCATAATAATTTTGTTTTGCTTTGCTCCAGACAAACTCTCTTGCACTGGGATTTGTGGCATCAAAATGAATGGTGGCTCCCTGAAAATCCAGCCCCACCCGGACTCCTCTATCGGTTCTGATAAGATATCCTTTTTCCAGCATTTCCTCATAGTTTTCACAGGTTTTATCCACCGTAGGCCAGACAGATACCATAAGGGCTATCCCCATCTCTTTCAGTTCCTTTACCATGGCATCGGGATTGGGCCAGTATACCGGATCAAATTTCCACTCGCCCTGCTTAGGCCAGTGGAAAAAGTCAATGACAATCAGGTCAATGGGAAGATTTCTTCTCTTATATTCCCTTGCCACCTCCAGAAGTTCCTCCTGGGTCTGATAACGGAGCTTGCACTGCCAAAAGCCAAGGCCATACTCCGGCATCATGGGAACCTTTCCTGCAACTGCCGCATATGCTTCCTCAATCTCCGCCGGCGTATCTCCCGCTACTACCCAGTAATCCAGCGCCTTAGTGGAATAAGCCTCAAAACTCATGATATTTTTTCCAAACACTGCCCGGCCCACCCCCGGATTATTCCACAAAAAGCCGTATCCAAGGGATGAAATGGCAAAGGGCACGCTGGCCTGCGAATTGCGGTGCGCCAATTCCAGGTCTGCACCTTTCAGGTCCAGATAAGGCTGCTGATACTGCCCCATTCCATAGATCTTTTCGTCCTTATCCACAGATTCAAACCGCATGGTCAGATGGTAATCTCCTCCCGGTATGGGCTTAAACTCCCGCGCTTCCACCTCAATTGCGCTGCATTTCCTGTCCAGCACGTCCCGCCTGTTTCTGCAATATTCCTCTAAGAGCAGTCTGCCCTCCCTGTTATAAATCATGATTTTACCCAGCTTTGTGATTTCCGCCCGGATTTTTCCATTGGATATTTCCGCCCCCTGCCGGGTATACGCAATTTCACAATCAGCCATCCCGCGCTCATATAAGGCATGGTTTTCCTCCGGCATCTTATGCTCTTTTGTGGACCGGATGCGAAGGGCATTTGCCCCCCATGGCTCTATCCACACTTCTTCTGCGTCATAGTGAAAAATGAGTTTGTCTTTTTGAATATCCAGCATTTTTATCCTCCTTTGTGCCCGCGCTGTTATCAACCCTTTACTGCACCGCTTGTCATACCGCTCACAATGTATTTCTGCATGAAAATAAAGATTAACGCCACCGGAATAATGGTCACTACGGCAAAGGCGGTCAGGTAACTCCACTTTGTTCCATATTGCCCCATAAAGTTAAAGATCCCTGCCGTAATAGGCCGCCTTTCCTGATCCAAAATGAAAGTCATTCCATATGCAAGATCACCCCACGCGTAGAGGAAAGAAAATATCGCACAGACCATGACTCCCGGCTTTGCAATTGGAATCAGTATCCGGATAAACGCGGTAAACTTATTGCACCCGTCCAGGTAAGCCGCTTCCTCCAGGTCCTTTGGTATAGAGGAAAAGTAGTTCTTAAGTATCAGTACCGAAAAAGGAATACCGATTGTTGCATCTGCAAGCACTGCCGCAATCCATGTATTATATACATGTATATTTTTAAACATAATAAACATGGGTGTCAAGAGTACCGATACCGGAAGCATCTGGGTCACCAGAAAAGACAGCAGCATAACCTTTCTGCCTTTAAAATGATACTTTGCAATTCCGTAGGAGGCAGGCACTGCCAGCAAAACCGCAATGAAAGTGGCGCCAATCGATATCACAAAGCTGTTTGCAAAAGAACGGAACATATTAAAGTCGCCGGTTTCCACCTGTGCGGCATACGATTTTGTATTAAGCACATGGGGATAAAAAGTTGGCGGGTTCAAGAATATTTCCTGCTCCGTTTTCAGGGAAGTTATAAACGCCCAATAAAGCGGAAACAAAAGAGCACACAAAATTATCACTGAGATAATGCCAAACAGGATGTTCTTGTTTTTTGTTAATTTCTTTTCCTCATCCATCATTCTTCCTCCCCCTGCGTTGTAATTTTAATATAGAAAATACCGACTACCAGCAGTATTGCCAGCAGTACATTGGCAACGGCGGATCCTTTGCTGTATTTAAACATCTCAAACGAAAGTTTATAAGAATAAGTGGACAGCATATGAGTCGAGTTCACCGGTCCTCCGCTTGTCATGACATAAACCAGATCATAAACCTTAAAGGTATAAATAAATCCAAGAATCAGTACGGATTCAATCGTTGGCTTAAGCAGGGGAAGGGTGATGTTAAAAAACGTCTGTACCTTATTTGCACCGTCAATTGAAGCGCTCTCGTACAGCTCCTTTGGAATGGTTGTAAGTCCCGTTGATATCAAAATCATATTAAATGGGATTCCGATCCAGACGTTGGCGCAAATCAGCGCAAACATTGCCGTCCCGGGGGTGGTCAGCCACTCAATATTTTTCTGAATCAGGTGAAGGCTTCTCAAAATATAATTGATAACGCCGATATCCGTTGCAAACAAAAGCTTAAACATCAGCGCTGTAACCGTAACCGGTATCATCCATGGCACCAGCAAAATCCCTCTGACCGGTTTTGCCAGCGTAAATCTCTGATTAAAGAAAAGCGCAAGCATAAATCCAATCATAAATTGAAAAATCAGGCATAAAACCGTATATTTAAGCGTATTGAACAATGAAATTCTGAAAACGCTGTCCCCAAAAAGCTCTGCATAATTTTCGAACAGGATAAAATTTTTGGTTCCGCGAACCAGATTTCCCGCCCCCACATCCTGAAAGCTTAAAATAATATTGCGAATGATAGGATAGCCCACAAAAACCAGCATATACAAAAAGGCCGGGAAAACAAACAAAATTCCAACATTTTCATACCGAAACATGTTTTTAATTTTTTTCACGAATATACTCCTTTCAAAACGTTGAACTCCGCCGCATCACGCGTTCCGGCTTATCACGCAGCCTTGTGAAAGCCGGCAGGCCCTCTGCAGACAGCAGGGATATCGGATTATGCCCCGCTTTGCGGCATAAAAACAGCCGCCACACAGAATATAATGTGTAACCCTCTGCGCAGCGGCTGACTTTTCACTTTTTATTTTACAATACCATCAATTGTTGCCTGAGCCTCAGCCGCCGCATCTTCCGGTGTTGCCGTTCCGGTAATAACCTGGTTAAATGCCAGGGAAATCGCATCAGATACGCCCGGCCATTCGGCCAAAGGTCCTCTCGGCATTGCATAGTTTAGCTCTTCCACAAATGGCTGGTACGGAGAATCCGCTTCAAACTGATTTTCTGCAATGGACTTATCTGCAGAAATATATCCAAACTTATCCATTAAAAACTTCACCTTTTCTTCGGAAGTGGCATAGTTAAGGAAATCAAGCGCCCCTTCCACATTGCCGCCGTTTATTACCGCATAGTTCTCTCCTCCAAGTACGGAAGAATATTCGGAATCCTTAGGGATCAGGGTTACTTTCCAGTTCAAATCCGGAGCCTCCTGCTGCATAGTGGGAATCTGCCATGGACCATTCTCCATCATTGCCACATTGCCTGAGATAAACTGATTCATAACATCACCCTGGGTCCAGTTAATACATTCCTTGCTCATAACTTCTTCTTCAATCAGGCTCTGAATAAAGGATAGTGCCCTGATACCATTCTCGTTATTGATATCATAAGAAGTTGCTCCTGTTGACCAAAGCCATGGAACAAAATTGAATGTTCCTTCCTCATTCTGCACACTGCAAAGTGCAAGTCCTGTAACGCTGTCAGTAGTCAGCGCCTTCGCCGTGGTCATTAATTCTTCCCATGTAGTTGGAACACTGCATCCCGCTTCGTTTAACATATCTTCATTGTAATACAGTGCCAGACAGTTTACGCCAAAAGGCACACCATACAATTTGCCGTCCACCGTACAGGAATTTACCGTACCTTCATAATAGCTTCCCACATCAAATTTACCGGTCAGGTCTTCAAAAATACCCATTTCCACATAAGATGCATGATCCGGTGAGTCTAAAATAGCAATATCCGGCAGTTCGTCTGCTGATGCACCAATTGATAACTGCTTTTTGAAATCTGCAAACGGTACGTACTTAGCGGTAACTTCATAACTGTCCTGTGACCCATTGTAATCCTGGATAACCTGATCTAATGCTACCTGATGGCCTTCCGTCTCCCAATAGTACCAGATCGTTACCGCCTGCGCTTCACCGGAGGGAGCATTTTCCTCTCCTGCCGTTTCCTGCCCTGTTTCTTCCGGGGCTTCATCACTGTTGCTCTCCACGGACGATTCGGCGTTATCTGCTGCGGCATTGTCTGCCACTGTCCCTGCTTTTTCTGCGTTTCCGCATCCTGCGGCCAGGCTTACAGTCATTGCAAAAACTGCTAATAGTGCGGTTATCTTTTTCCTTTTCATGATTTTCCTCCTTTGAACCCTTTTTCCTATTGGGCTTTCCTTTTGATAAATCCATCATACTGCTTTTTATTTCCTCTCAAAACGGTAAAAAAGTGAAAAAGGATGAATTATCTAAGCCGGTTTCCTTTATCCGTTGTTCTTTGAAAACCGTCTGTCAGTTCCTGATTTACCGGTTGGATTTTCTGTATTCGGCAGGCGACATTCCCACACATTCTTTGAATACTCTGGCAAAATATTTTGCATCCGTATAGCCAACCTTTTCTGATATTTCGTATTGCTTCAGCTGCGTTCCTATCAGCAGCTCCTTTGCCTTTGCCATGCGGTAATTGCGGATATAAGCGCTGAAATTTTCTCCTATTTCCCTGTGGAACTGGGTGCCAAGATATTCCTGGGTTAAATTCAGTCTGCCGGCAATTTCACTCAGGGTAATTCCATCCGCATAAAACTCATGAATCATGCTCCGGGCCTTTCTTACGGCAAGGCTCACCGCCCCTGTTTCTTCACCGGATACATTTATATAACAAAGCAATTCTTCAAAGGTTTTTTCAAGCTCGCCCTCTGTCCTGGCATTCATAATAGAATCCAGCAGCTTTTTTTGATCTATCTTTTTGTAATCAATGCATCCCACTTCTTTTGCAATATTAAGGACAGACCATTGAAAACGAACGCAGGATTCCTTTATCTCCTTTGGCGAATAAACATGCCCGTTCAGAAAATAGCGATGGAATTTTCCGATAATTTCTTTCACTTTCTCATTTTCTCCCATACATACCGCTGTTTTAACCTGATTTTCCAGTTCCACAGGATAAATACAGATTTCTGACTGCACATCCGCTATATGCGGATATGATATTAAAACGTCCGCTCCCAGAACAATATTCCAGTCCATATATGGCAGCAGGTTATGATAACCTTCCCGGATTTTGCCCGGTCCCGCTACTTCTATCATCCCGTAACTGATTTTCTGTTTTATGCTGCCTCTGTTTTGAAATAAAATCTGATTCTGATACCACCGTTCTATTTCCCGTTTAGACGAATAGCCATAAATCAGCGCCAGAATGACCTTGTCATATTCCATATCCACCAGAGCGTACTTCACCTCTTTATCCTGTAAGATCCGGCACATTTCATTCCTTTTTCTTTTCCGGTCATTCTCAAATTCCTCACCCATATACATAAGCAATTCTATCAGAGGCGTATCCCCCGCAATCCCATATTTCTTGTCCAGAAAACTTTCCATCTCTTTTTCCAAAACAGAAGTACCATATAAAATCCCTGATACAATATTTTCCAGATTTCCCATTGTGTCCGGCGTTCTTTTTTGCTCCTGCTCATGGAGATTTTGCATTTTCCGGATGGTCCGTACAAACTCCCTGACTTCCACCGGCTTGATGATATAGTCGTTTACCCCAAGCTTAACAGCCTGCTGTGCATAAGAAAACTCCGAATAAGCCGTCAAAACAATTATTTTCGGGAATATCCCTGCTTCCTGCATTTTTGCAATCATTTCCAGTCCATCCATAACGGGCATCCTGATATCGGTAATGACCAAATCCGGCGTATCCCTTTCTATGCAGGAAAGTCCCTCCCGTCCGTTGCCAGCAGTACTCGTAACGATTATTTCGGGAAACATCTTTTTCATTAATTTACAGAGTCCTTCTCTGATTAAAATTTCGTCCTCAACCACCACTGCCTTCATAAGCGCTCTCACCTTTCGTAATTGGAATCTGAATCCTTACCGTTGTCCCTTTCCCCGGCTTACTATCTATTACCACTTTTGCACTTTCTCCATAGTACATATGCAGTCTGGTAATTGCATTTTCCATCCCGATATGATTTTTATCATCTGTTTTCTGAAAAATCCCTTCATTCATCTCCTTTACTTTCTCAGAGGATATTCC
Organism: Parablautia intestinalis; assembly: GCA_003612395.1. GTDB lineage: Bacteria > Bacillota > Clostridia > Lachnospirales > Lachnospiraceae > Suilimivivens > Suilimivivens intestinalis. Next base: position 7,795 of record RAYQ01000013.1, on the reverse strand, counting down.
ACAGCCGTTATCCTCTATCTGAATTTTGATAAAATCCAAATCTCTCCTCATGCTCATCTGCAGACAGGATGTCCTGTCCACTCCTTCAAATCCATGCAGAATTGCATTCTCGATAAAGGGCTGCAGCAGTAATTTATGTATAGAAAGATTCATCAGCTCCGGCGCAACATCTATATGGCATTCAAAAGAATTTTTCAATTTGGTCTGTTGAAGGAAAATATACTGCTTTAACCACTCAACCTCATCTTTTATTTTTACCACCCCGTTGCTGTCAGAAATTCCATATCGCAGTATTCCTGCAAGGGTTGCAATCATATTGCTGATTTCATATTCGTCTTTGTCAATGGCCATCCAGTTGATTGTATCCAACGTATTATAAAGAAAATGCGGGTTAATCTGTGCTTCTAACGCTGCAATTTCCGCGTCTTTTTGTTTCTCAGTGGATCTCTTTAGTTTATCCATCATGGAATTAAATTCTTCGGCGATAATCTCTATCTCCGTAGGTCTCGTATCGTCCGGCCCCACATGGACTGTTAAGTCTCCTCTTCCGGCCTTTCTCATGGTTTCCACCACTCTTTTTATGGCTCCTGTCATTCTCGATACCTGACTGACCATAATAATCAAAACCGCCAAAAGGGAAAGCAGTATGATAAAACCCAGCATCTTTTGCTGGTCATAAAGTCCCAAGACAAGATCACCCTGGTCTGTTATGCGGACGATTTCCCATCCTGTTTTCTCATCATATACCGAATAAACGGATAATTCCCTGTCTCCGAACAGCCCTGTCCCTCTGGCTGTCCGCCTGCAGGCCTCTTTTTTATCTTCTTTACCGGCACAGCCGGAAACAACAGGTTTTCCCACTTCTTTTGAGTTTGGACATGCCACTAAATATCCATTGCCGTCCATAATGAAATTCAGTCCCTTGTCCGTGGGCGCTCCGCAGACTTCTTCTAAAAGCTTCACATCAATGCTTACCATCACGGCCCCGCACTTCTTCTCCACATCCCTGTAGTCGATTATGCGGTGTCCTATATGAAACAGGTAGCAGGAATTGCTGCCAAAAATTACTTCTGCTCCGGTGGGAAAAAGGTGCGTTTTATTATCGAGGCTGATTTCTTCATATAGCTCCGCCTGGGATAAGGCAATACTGTCCAGCCATGATGTCTGCGTAGTGGAGGCGGTCAGCTGATCATAAAATACAAGCTCTCCGCTTTCCGTAATGATGGAAATAGACTTCACATAATCTTTTGTATAAAATAATCCCCTTAAGGTCTTTCGAAGCAGTTTCCTGTTGTTTGCCACATCCTCACCGGCATTGATTTTATCAACCAGCTCCACAATGGTATCATCCGTATAAACCTGAAACAAAATATCCTCATAGGAATCCAGCCATACATCCAGACTCACCTTCGTCTGCTCAAGATTTGCCTTCGTCATGCTCTCCACGTTCTGCTGTACAAGCTTTGATGTATTATAGTAATAGATGATGTTTACAAGTAAAATCGGGATTATAGAAGTAAGTATAAATGCGGTTACTAATTTTATTTTTATGCTTTTTCTGTCAGGCCTGACTGCTTTCATGTAATAACCACACTCCTTTCCAATTTATATTATAACTGCTGTATTTTATAAACAAATTAGAAAAATGTGAAAAAGGATAAGAAATCTAATTTTAAAAACGCTCTGATATGAATTTTAAAAGGAGAGGATTCATACAGCGAAATCCTCTCCACTTTTATAGTCACATTATGACAGTTTACAAATGGGAATAACGTTTGTTTATCCCTCCTGGCAATCTTCCTTCTCCTCCGCCTGCACTTTCATCTTCGCCGCATTTCTTTTATTCACACTCTCCCGCAGCAGCGCATAGCAGGTTGACATCAGCGGGATAAACACCAGCATACCGCTGACCCCAAACAGGCTGCCGCCTATGCTGACAGCCATAAGCACCCAGATGGAAGGAAGACCCACGGAATTTCCCACTACCTTTGGGTAAATCAAATTTCCCTCTATCTGCTGCAGCACCAGAAACAGTATCACAAACCACAGCGCCTGTAAGGGATTATTTATCAAAATCAGGAAAGCTCCCACCGCACATCCGATAAAAGCTCCCACAATGGGAATAAGCGCCGTAACCGCAATCAGCACGCCCACCATAAGCGCATAAGGCATTCGGGCAAGGCTCATGGAAACTACAAACATGGAGCCTAAAATCACCGCCTCAAGGCATTGTCCTGTAATAAAACTGCTGAAATTTTTATATAAAAGGCCGCAGATCTCCAGGAGCCTGTCTCCAACACTAACCGGCAAATAAGCGGAAATGATTCTTTTTCCCTGATTTGCAAGGCGTTCCTTCTGTGAAAGTATATACAGGGCAAAGACAAAGGCAATCACACCGTTTACTACACCGGATATGATACTGCCTGCCACATTAAAAGTGGAATTCAGCATATTTCCCGCACCGTTTTTGAGGAAGGAAATAATATTGTTCATTATACTGTCCCAATTGATTTCCACCGATTCCAGTTGATTTACCCAGTCTGCAATTATTGGTTCATCCTTTACCAGTTGTTCAATCTTTGGCAGTATATTTTCCATAAAAGCAGGAATCTTTTTTCCAATTTCCGAAACCGTGAGGGCTATCTGTGGCAGCACCATTCCAAAGACAATTGCAAGGACAAGTACAATTGCTATAATAGAAAGGATCATGCTCACAGGGCGCTTTAACTTCTTTGCTGCCTTCCCCTTCCAGCTTCCAAGGAGCTTTTCCTCAATTGATTTCATAAGAATATTTAAAATAAAAGCAACCACACCGCCATAAATAAACGGCTTAAAAATATCCGATAAAAAACCTATTCCCTGAAATATACTTCCGCTATAGATAATTCCCAGAATTAAGAGGGCTGCCAAAAACATCAAATTCCTGATCTGCTTTATTTTTTCTTTCTGAAATCCCATCCTGCGTACCTCCGTAACACTTTCATGATTTCCCATTGACAGGCCCTGCATCCCTTTTGGCTGGCAGGTCTGTACAACATGGCAATGCTTATTTTATTCTTTGATAGCATATTAGACTTTTTTTGCCTTTGAATCAAGTCTTATTTATATTCAGTCCAACAAACGCCGACACGCTTCGCGAGTCGTCTTATTGTAACAAACGCCAATACGCTTCGCGAATCGGCTTATTGTAAAAAATCGGGCAGGGAAGATCTTTTCCCTGCCCACGCGCCGGGCGCCGTCAGCTCTTGCCGGCCTGTCTCCTTCGGGCGCCCTTTTATCCCTTAATTAAAAAACTTTCTCCGCTTTCATCTGCTCATATTCTTCTTCCGAGTAACCCAGTTTCTCCACAAAAACAGCATGGTTATCCTGCCCCAATACCGGCGCAGGGCAATTAATTCTGGGCATCATATCCATCAGCTTCACCGGATTGCCGTTTACGGTCATTTTCCCGATAACCGGATGTTCAATATCAATAAACATCTCTCTTGCCCCCGCAATATGCTCATCCTCCACAATCTGTTTTACGTTATAAATAGGACCTGCCGGAATGCCCTTTGACAGTACCAGCTCCACAATTTCATCCACTTTACGCTCCTTTGTCCATTCTTCAATATACTTCTTCTGAATTTCATTATTTTCCACCCGTAAAGGAACTGTCAGAAATCTTTCGTCTGTTATCATCCATGGCATTTCCACCACCTCATTACAGAATTTTTCGTACAGCTTCTGATTGCCGCATCCGATAATCACATATCCGTCCTTTGCCATGTAGGTATCATAAGGCGCAATAGAAGCATATGCATTACCGTTTCTCACCGGCAGCTCATGAGATTCAAAATACCGGATATAAGCATTTTCCAGGCTGGCTGCCACGGAATCCACCAAAGAGACGTCCACCTTTTGTCCCAATCCTGTTATGTACCTTGCATTCACCGCTGCCAAAACCCCGATTACAAGATTTAAGCCTCCAAGAATATCCCCCATGGCATTTCCTGATCTGGTAGGTTTCCCTCCCTTTTCTCCGGTAATGCTCATAAGTCCCCCCATTCCCTGGGAAATAATATCGTATCCGGGCCTCTGGGAGTAGGGACCATAAGATCCAAACCCGGACACAGCTCCATAAATAAGTCTGGGATTAATTTCATGCAGCGACTCATACCCAAGCCCTAATCTCTCCATTACGCCGGGCCTGTAGTTTTCCAGCAGAATATCCGCATCCTTTACAAGCTTTAAAAAAATTTCCTTTCCCTTTTCACATTTCAGATTCAGGGTAATGCCCTTCTTATTCCTGTTTAAATTTGCATAATAAATGCTTTCTCCGTTGGCATAAGGGCCATATCCTCTGGCGTCATCACCGTTTCCCGGCATCTCAATTTTCAGGATATCCGCCCCAAAATCTCCCAAAACAGAAGCCCCGTAAGGCCCTGCCACCACTCTTGTCAGATCCAGGACTTTCAGGTTCTGCAGCGCCTGCACTCCCTCATTTGCTTTATTTTTGATTGTCTGAATGTCCATATTTACCCTCATTTCTGCCAGGCGGACAAAGCCCGCCTTTGCCTTATTTGTGCAAAGCCCTATCTTCAATCCATTTGAGCTCCGCCCTCTGTCCCAATGTCAGCTCAGTCTCCGACCCTGCTGCCATCTGTCTCTAACTTAGGAAACACAACTGACGATGAATGGCCTTTTCCAAAGTAAATCTTCTGGCAAGAGTCTTTATTTTGCCTTGCCTGCGCCCAGCATCCCGCATAATTGCTGTGTACGCAGTACTGCGGGAAGTCCGAAGACGTAATGTCAATCCGGAGTCTGGAATTTTTCTGAATCTTCCATGCCACATCCCACATTTCTATTGATATCGGCACGATTGTATGCGGCGTATATGTCTGTCTTTTTTTACTGCCGCCCCGGTAACCCAGAGTGGTGATTCCCGTCCTTATATTGTAGGCTTTTCCGTCCTCCATCACTTCCATCACCTTCACCACAAAGGCCGTATCCTCCGCATCGGTCCCCACATCCAGATTCACTCTGATTTTGCCCAAAACCGTAATGCTCTCCTTTAAAGGCCTGGAGCAAAAGCTTACGACATCTTCTCTGTAATCCGGCCCCGGCTGCAAAAGACTTCCCTGCTGTCATCCCCTATTATATAGGTATCAACGCTGCCCTGCGGTTCCTTTTCCTCCACCAGCAGCTGATAAAACCAGTAAAATGCACGCAGAACATCATCATTCTCAAAATGTTCCCCCTGATGCCCTTCCACTGCCACATTAAAATTGTGATCCCATGCCCCAATCAAAAAGCGGCTCTTTTTCTTACATTCATCCGAAAGCCTGCGGTATGTCTCAATGGCGGAGCCCAAGTGATGATCATACCATCCTTCCCCTATATAGACAGGCACCTTTACCCGGGAAGGAATCTCCTTCAAAAGCCCCCATAATCCCGTGTTCCAGTACGCATCGCTTTCATTGGTGCCGGTCACCCATTTGCGGTACCAGTCAAGTCTCTTTCCCCACAGCTTTTCATCCACCTCCACATGGGGCTGAAAGCGGCAAGAAGCAAGGTAATCGGCGTTAACCGGATATCCGGCATTCTCCATGGCCGTTGCGCGCTATATGTAGTCGTTATTGGGGTAACAGGTCCTTACCACTATCACCGGCACCTGTCCTTCCACCTCCGGCCTTAGAAGAATTGTCCGCAGTAAAACCCCGTCCGTCATTTTCAGCATAATTTCTTCCGTCCGGATTTCCTCGTACACGACAGGATATTTGCACCTGGCAAACTGTTTTTCAATTCTTTCTAATTCAAAGCGTTCCTGTTCCATACGTTCCTGATCCGTCATTTCAATCGCCATCCCCTTTCTGCGTTCTATCGTTTTTCATGTGCTTTTTTCATCGCGCGATGCAATTTCCACATGAATCGCCATGTCTTTTCGTAACCTGCAAGCTCCGGTCCATAGTCACAACCGCAAAACACGCAATCGGTAATTCTTAATTCTCAGTTTTCCTTTTTATCTGTTTGAAGTTTCTATTTTAACGTTGTACTAAAACGATTTACTTATCATAGCAATTGTAACATTCTTCTTTTAGCACTGTCAATAAAATAAATGCCGTCTTCAAATTCTCTCCCAGTTATTTTCTGATTTCATATTGACTTTTAATATTCCGGTAGAATAAAATATTTAAATAACAGGCATATCAGTACTCTGAAAGGTATTAAGCGTATGGCCACTATCAAAGACATTGCCCAAAAGGCCAATGTTTCTCTCAGTACGGTTTCTTTGATTATCAATGGAAAAGCAAATGAACGGAAAATTTCCCATGAAACGCAGGAAAAGGTTTTGAAGATTATGCGGGAGCTGAATTATATTCCCAATATTTCCGCCAAAACCATGCGAAGCGGCGCGGCGCCGGAATATATCCTGGCTGTTTTTTGCAGCTTTGATTTCCGCAATACCATGATGACCCGTCTGCTGTTCGGAATTCAGCATATGATTGACCAAAATCAGGATCGGATTAAGGTCATTATCTACCCCTACCAATCCGGTAATCTGGCCAAAGAACATTCCCATTTCAGAGGAATGGAATTTCACGCTGCCATTATTGCCAATGCTAATGGCGAAGATCTGAACTATTTAAATAAACACCAATTTGTGGTACCGATTATCTTATACAATCGTCTGCTTGACAATTATCCTTCCGTAAATGTGAACGATAAAGAAATCGGCCGTATTGCCGCCAGACATCTTTACGAGCAGGGCTACCGGCATCCGGCTGTTGTAACCAGTACCCAGACCTTTCCCGGCGCCTCCCACCGCAATATAGCTTTTATAGCAGAACTGAAAGAGCTGGGTATCGGTATACCGGAAAAAAATATATACATGACAGGTCCCTCTGTGCGCGATGGCGCAGAGCTGGCCGATCGGCTCCTGTCTGAGCCGCGCGATTTACTGCCGGACAGCTTCTGGTGCTTTTCTGACAGCATTGCCTTAGGACTCCTTAATACTCTTACTGCTCATGATGTGAATGTACCCGGGGATGTGGGGGTAATCTCCGTTGGCAGTATTGAATCCATGTTCTCCCAATATAACAATCCTTCGCTGACCGTCATTGATATTCCCATTGAAAAGATGGGGGAAGGGTGCTATCAGTTTATCAAGGACAACAGACAGGCGTCCTCACAGCAGACGGAAGGCATCTTTTACGAGACAAAACTATATGTACGGGATTCCACTAACCGGAAAAGCGGGTAATTCTGTGTAAATTAGCAGCAGTTCCGCTTCCTGTCAAACTGCTATACCGAATCTTAATCGACTATATTGTAAAATACTGACATGTTTGACGAGCCAGTGTATTATATTTAAAAAGGGAATGTCTATGCCGCGGCACTAAACATTCCCTTTTCATGGTTGATTTTTCTGTTGTCTGCCAACTTCCGGCACCTATGTCCGGAAAATAACAGGTTTTTCCGTTGCCTGCCAACCTCCGACACCTTCATTCGGAAAACATATCAGATTTTAGGTGTCACCCCATCGCTGATGCACAGCTTTTCTAATTACATTCTGCATGATGAACATGGAAAATGCAATGATATTTTATCTTATGCAGACACAAGATTTTTTCTTAAAAAATACATAATACATGGTTTTTACGTTAAATACAAACAAATAGTGTTTAACACTGACAATCGAGTAGGAGGCTAATCATTAGTTGATTAGCCGACCTCTCACACCACCGTGCGTACGGTTCCGTACACGGCGGTTCCTTAGTTTTCACAAACTACCAGATAATAGTCAAGCATGGAT
>RAYQ01000012.1 GCA_003612395.1 Parablautia intestinalis | reverse complement strand
GAAGTACTTGCGCTAGCCGAGGTCGAAGTACTTACCGAGGTAGAAGCACTCTGGCTAGTAGAGGCCGAAGCACTTTCACTAGCCGAAACCAAAGCGCTGGTTGAAGTGGAAGCGCTAGCGGAAGCTGAAGCACTTTCACTAGCCGAAACCAAAGCGCTGGTTGAAGTGGAAACGCTAGCCGAGGCCGAAGCACTTTCACTAGTAGAAACCAAAGCACTGGTTGAAGCACTAGTGGAAGACACAGCGGAAGTGGAAACGCTAGCGGAAGTCGAAGCACTTTCACTAGTAGAAACCAAAGCGCTGGTTGAAGCGCTAGTGGAAGTCACAGCGGAAGTCGAAGCACTTTCACTAGTCGAAGCCAAAGCGCTGGTCGAAGCACTAATGCTACCGTTAGTAGACTGCGAAGCACTGATACTTTCACTGGCAGACCGCGAATCACTTAAACTGTCGCCAGGAGATTGCGAACCGCTAATACTATCGCTTATTGATTGCGAATCGGTGTTAGTTTTTTCTGACGTATTCAAATCAAGTGTACTTATTCCGCCGAACTGATCATAAAATTCTGCAAGCCAAACAGCACCTTCACTTAACCATTGTGAGGTGCTTTCCTGTTCGCTTGTAGCCATGCTCAATGACAACGAAGTATTTTCAAATTCACTTTTGGCTTCATTTAATGACAAAGATGCACTTTCGAAATCACTCAATAGGTTCGAATCACTTGTTGCCGCTTCACTTAAAGAGTTCAAAGTATTTTCTGCGTCATTTAAGGATAGTGAAATATTTGAAAAGTCGTTTTCTGCCTCACTTAATGATAAGGAGGTGCTTGTAAATTCTTTTTCAGCTTCATTTAATGTCTCTGAGGCGCTTATATATTCACTGACCAGTTCCTCAGGTATATCTTTTATAGCGTTTTCTGAATCTGAAGCACTGGTTGAGGTACTGGCAGAGCCTGATTCGTTTTCTGATGTATTTGCTGAATTTGAATTTTGTTCTAATGTGCTAATTGAATCTGAACTTTCTTCAGATGGGCTTACTGACCCCGTTTCATTTATAAATTGATCTTCTATTTTTGAAGTTTCATCTAAATTTTTATTATTCGTATCTTCACTACCTATTTGTATCTCATCTGTTTCACCTGCGTCAACATCAGTGTTTGTCTGCTCTGTGCTGTCTTGTTCAGTACCGTCATCTGTCTGCTCTGTGCTGCCTTGTTCAGTACTGTCATCTGTTTGCTCTGTGTTGCCTTGTTCAGTACCGTCATCTGTTTGCTCTGTGCTGTCTTGTTCAGTACTGCCATCTGTTTGCTCCGTGCTGCTCTCGTCAACATCGTTGTCGATTTCATAATATTCCTCCTCAGATGTTTCTTCTGACGGCAGAACGATCTCTACTTCCGTTTCATTATCCTGTTCCAATTCAGGAGCGGCATAAACCATATCCATATTATTAAACATGTTTGAACCGCCAAAAACCGTACCAGCAGCAAGAACGCTCTTAAAAATGTTGCTTATTTTATTATTTTTCATTTTTAATCTCCCTCTTATATTTACCTTAATTTAGTGTCAAGGTAACTATTCATGAAGTGCTGCTTCATTGCTAATAGTAACCAATTTTCAATTTTTAAAAAGCCTGGCAATAATTGCCGCTAAATTCACTTACAATTGCCGGTATATTCGTTTACAAATTTGTCGTGCAGCTGTTCTTCAGCCTCTCTCCGAGCCTTAACCGCATCCTCAAAACAACTGTAGCTTCCTAAATAATGCCGCCTGCCTTTAAAGCAGATGGTTGCGCGCCATCTCTCCTTGGACTCCCACCAGTCCACACCAGGCACACCACTGGTATTGTTGCTTCGCACCGTCTTGGAAGCCAGCATCTCTACGCAGGTGCCGTCTATATAGGTCAGACCCAAGGCGTATCTGGGGCCCCCAAGGCCATTTTGACAGCCGCAGCTTTTGGTATGTCCGCATCGCAGATGATGGGTTTTAACCACAGCTTTTCTCCCACAGTCACACTGGCACAGCCATGCCGTCCGGCCGCCCACGTTTTCCGCAGGCTCTAATGCTGTCAGGTGTCCAAACTTCTGGCCCCTCAGATCCAATTTTTTTCTGGAATGCTCCACGTCTGTCACCTCCATCAGTACACCAAAAAGTATACCTTTTGGGACACGATACAAGAGCTATTATGCCTACAAAAATTACTGTTTTCATTGTGCATAATGTCAAAAAAACCCTTGAAAATATGGCCATATTGTGATATTCTGTAACTGCTAAAAGAATGTCAAAAAGTATACATTTTGACATGATATAGTAAGAGTTATTACTTCAGTAAATCTGATTATTATCATTGGGCAGTATATTTTAAAGATCCTTTGAAAAGGGGGCTAATTTGCTATAATTGATAAATGACAAAAAATGCCAAAATATAAAGTATTTTGGCATTTTTGTCGCTATATTTTTTTATAGGAAGATTTTTAAAAATAGAAAATGCATGGGCCTTATATATGAAAATTTATACTATGAGAGAAATTAATAAAGTAGATAATTATAGAAGTTTAATACAAAAAGCAAAATATCCACACCCCGTATTAAACAGTAAACTGTAATCGATGGACTCCAAATAAAAAATTTTTTCAAATTGTTCTGCCGAAATGAAATGACTGCTTTCTAAATGATATTTAGATGATAAATGGGCGTGCATGCCAAGCTGTTCTGCAATACGCAGAGAAAGTTCTTTGCCAGCGTTCATAACTAATTTATCTATTTTCGTGAGCGGCATATCAAGCATGGAACTGACAGCCCGTAATACCAGACTCTCTTCCAAAGCCATAAAAATCTGTACTTTTTTACCATCATTTGAATGATAAATCATTCGTATGATCATACAAGTCCCAAAGTCTTCTCCGCCGTAATGTTCACTTACAATATCTGTCTGTAATCTGAATATCTCCTGGATGGTTATTGTCAAAGCGTCCTCCAGAACATCCTGTTCGATCCCGGTATTATCTGTTATCCATCTATTTGGGATTTTACCTGTTATAGCCCGATCTTCGATCAAAATATGGGCGGTAAGCCATCCAAGACAGATGCCAAGAAAATGATGAATGGATTCCTGGGAATAGTTTGATACCGTGAGATCTTTTTCAAGAGCGGGAAGTGTTTTATACCGCATGTCATCATGTAGGTGCTTGTGTATGTCATACCCTTTGTAGTCAATAGACTGCATGTAGGCTTCCTCATCGGTAAAGTGTTCTATGGCATAACTTTTAAAGTATTTGATACCTTCGGCACATGCCCATTGTCCGTTATTTTCATCTTTGCTAAGATGTACCAGTCTGCGTACAATTGAAAAGAGTTTCCGGTGTGCATTGTCGATGGAATCAACTCCGATGTTAAACCGCTTGTTCCACTTAGCTTCTTCCGACATAGTGCTCCTTTACCAGATTGAGAAGACATTCTCTGGCGTCTTCTCATAAAAAGAAAAGGGATTTAGTGATAATATATGTCGAATATAAGGGAGATGTGCCGAAAAACAGTTTTTTACATAAAATCAAACAAGCTAAGCTGAACAGCCTTTTCTGCTTCGATATCTGCGGCAGCCCCGGGGCGTTCCCATCGGGCATTTTTTTCCGGGATTTCCTGTAAAAAGCATGAGGGTTCCTGACCGCAGACGAGAATAAGCTCTTCTTTGGCACGGGTCATGCCTACATAACACAAGCGGCGTTCTTCCTCAATAGAGCTGATATCATCCGTATTTCCAAATTCCAGAGGAATGCGTCCCTTGTCCATGCCGTAGAGAAAAACCACAGGAAATTCCAGACCCTTGGATCCATGTAGTGTCATAAGTGTTACCATATCTGCAGAAAACTTTTTACCTCCATTGCGCCGTACATCTCCATCCTCCCCAAAGGAAAGGGCGTGGAGAAAGGATTCCATAGTGGGATAGAGTACCGACATGTTTGTCAGTTTTTTTAAAGATTCCTCGTTTTCAAAAGATATTTCTTTAAGCCATTCTTCAAGAAGCTTTGCCGGGCGGGCTTTTTTTATTTTTTTGCGGTATTTTTCCGTTAACCAGGCGAGCTTATCCTCAAAAGATTCTTTCAAGTAGTGGAAAAGCAGTCTGCGGCACAGCTCCTGTGCGGCTTTTTCTTCGGGGTAGAGGACCTGATAAAAGAAGTACAGTGCCGTGCGCACGTCATGCTCCGTCAGAAAATCTTCCCTGCCTGCTACCTGATAAGGGATTCCTTCCTGACGAAGGCATTTTTCCAAAAGAGCGGCCTGTCTGTGGGTTCGATAGAGCACTGCAATATCCGAAAATCCGCGAATTTTCCGTTCGCTGTCCGCACTTCCTTCCTCTGCATCCAGCATATCGATACCTCCGATCAGCCGGTTGATTTCTTTAGCTATGAAAATTGCCTCCCGCCGTTCGTCTGGCATTGATACAATGCGGACAGGGCTCTTTGTCCGGCTGTGGGCGGTCATAAGCCGGGGAACGCCTTCATTGTGGGAGATTACTCCCAGAGCGGCTTTTAAAATATCCGGTGCGGATCGGTAGTTATCCACAAGACGGATGGTGGTGTGATCTGGATATTCCTGATACAGACGTTGAAAGATTAGGGGGCTGCAGCCGCGGAAACCGTATATGGACTGGTCGGGATCCCCGATCACAAATAATTCCCGGCCGCCCCGGGCCCATTCTTTCACCAGTCGGTACTGGAGAGGATTGATATCCTGAAACTCGTCAATGAGCAGATAAGAAAAGCGTTTCCTTATCGCTGCATCCTCAGGAATACCCGCAAGTATCCGCAGCGTTTCAAGGAGAAGGTCATCATAATCCATAGCACCAGATTCCCGAAGGAGTCTCTGGTAAAATTCATAAACCCGTCTGTTTTTATCATCAGGTTCCGAAAGGTCATTTTTAATCTGGGAAAGCTTTTGCAAAAATCCTTTGGGAGAGTCTTTTCTTTCAAATTCCAATAAGGCTTTTTCCGCCAGCTCCGCCTGAAGGCCGGCATCTGCTATCACGAAAGAAAGTCCGTTCTCCTGCAGAAAACGGCTGCAGATAGCATGGAAGGTCCCAATTTGGATGGGCGGCCTTTCCGTAGACGCTACGCCATGCTTTTCCCTGCCCTGCTCTCTTGAACGCACCAAATTCCCTGCTCCGCTGTCTGCAGCGGAGATATTGACTCTGGCGATCATTTCTTCCGCTGCTTTATTGGTAAAGGTTACAGCGGTGATTTCCTCCGGTAAAATTTTGCGCTCGTCCAGAAGATAATGTAGTCTGGCGATCAGGGTTTTGGTTTTTCCAGCGCCGGGACCTGCAATAACCGCTATGCTGCGGCCGGTTTCCTGTAGCGCTTGCTGCTGTAGCGCATTTAAGCCGTTGGCGGACTGTAGATCACCGGCCGAGCCGGACTCTTCTTCATTCGGATTTGGCTTTGCAGGAGAACAGTTCTCCTGCTGCGCTGCCTTGGCTGCAGGCCCGGCTTTCTTTTGCGTCTTATTTAGCGCCTGCAGCTCCGCCGTGGTAAAAAGAGACATCTGCCCCTGAATGCGGCTGATGTCATCCGGTGTCAGAAGACCGATTTTTCCATATTCTCCATCAAATCCCGGCGTCCTTTGGACGTGACCTTTGCGCAGTCTGTCAATCCCTTCTGCAATAAGGGAACCTGCATTTTTCCGAATATCTTCAATGGGAATATCGCGCAAAATAGAAAACTCCGGGCCAAGAGAAGCTGTCATGTGCTCATACTGCTGCGCTGCCTTCTTACCGGCAGGAGAAATTCCGGTAGATGCGCCTATTACTTCCAAAAGCGGTACGATGCTTTCAAAGGGGCGGGCAGCGGGCAGAACAAAGCCTTCATCCCTGTCAGATAGCTGCTCCACACGGTTTAATACCCCAATGGTTATTTTCTTTCCGCATACGGGGCATTTATTTCCATATTTTATTGTGTCCGAAGGACTAATACATAATCCGCATTTCCGGTGCCCGTCAAAATGGTATTTCCCTTCTTCGGGAAAAAATTCAATGGTGCCTGCCAGACCTTTCCCCTCCTGAATGGCATGATAAAGCCCTTCATAGGAAAGCTCTATGTCAAATAAATTGGCCTCCCGGCCAAGTTTAGCAGGAGAATGGGCATCGGAATTAGAAATGAGACAAAAGCGATCCAGCGCGCTTACACGCCAGTTCATGGGTGGGTCAGAGGAAAGCCCGGTTTCCAGAGCATGGATACAGGGTGTCAGATCTCCAAAGCATTCCTCGATTTTATCAAATCCTGAAAAGGCTCCAAAAAGGGAAAAGTGCGGAGTCCAGATGTGGGCCGGCACATATATTCCCTTTGGGCTGGTTTCCAGCATAATTTCCAACAAATCCCGGCAGGGAATGCCTAAAATAGGGCGGCCATCGGAGTGAATATTTCCAATCAGCTGAAGGCGCCCTGCCAGCGCATCAGCAGCTTCCAGACCAGGCAGAAGCAAAAGGCTGTGTACTTTTCTCACTCTGTCTCCATTTTTGTAGATAGAGCTGATTTCTCCGGTGATCACAAAGCGGGGCTGACGGGAAGGAGCATCGCCCAGGCGGTACTCCTTTTTTAGCACATACAAACCATCTTCCGCAGGCTCTAACTTTTCCGAAAGCTCCTGTCTCCATGCCGGATGGGTAAAATCGCCTGTTCCTATAATATCGATTCCCTTTTTTCGTGCCCACATATCCAGGTATTCCGGTGTACAATCTCTGCTGGTAGCCCGGGAATATCTGGAGTGGATATGCAAATCTCCTATGTACATTTTAACAACCATGTTCCTTTCTCAGCCCGCAAATTTATGCCCTTAAACACATTTTACATTTCATTATAATTGAGGACAAATTTCACCATAAATTGCATCCATTAGTTCTTCACCCTTTCTGCATTCCGAAACGAGAGATACAACGGCTTCGTAATCAGGGAATATAATGGAATACTGTGAGTATTTTCCATCGGCGCGGAAAGAATTATATTTTCCTCTCCAAAACAGATAGGCATAAGGAGCATCACTGTACTGTGTGGTGCTTTCCGCAATCCATTTTTCGGAAAGAAGCTGTTTCCCTTCCCAATTACCTTTATGAAGATAAAACAGGCCGAATCTGTGCAGTTCGGATAAGGTAAGAAACAATCCGCCTGAGCCAAAGGAATTGCCTAAAGGATCACATTCCCATGTGGGGCGCTTAATGCCAAGATGCGAAAATAATCTTGGGGTAAGATAAGAAACCAAATCACAGCCGCTTCTTCTTTGAACAAGTATTCCGGCCAGGTAGGGGCCTGCATTATTATATTGAAAATGTGTTCCGGGTTCATTCGTAAAAGGAAGGGAAAGAGACATCTTTACCCAATCGTCCTGCTCATAAAGAGGGCGCTGCTCACCCATCAGGGCAGGCTTTTCCTGGCCGAGATGCATTGTCAGCAGATCCCGGACAGTTGCTTTTTT
The DNA here is from genome assembly GCA_003612395.1 of Parablautia intestinalis. Lineage (GTDB taxonomy): Bacteria > Bacillota > Clostridia > Lachnospirales > Lachnospiraceae > Suilimivivens > Suilimivivens intestinalis. The sequence goes on along the minus strand of RAYQ01000012.1, from coordinate 156,367 downwards.
TAGATTTGGAGAAATGATTTCCGGTAAATCCCCCGAAAAAGCATCTGTCAGCTTTTCGTCAAGGGAAAGAAGGCCTTCCTGAACCGCAAAGCCCACCGCACAGGATGTAAAGCTTTTGGTAACAGAGTAAACGTTTCTTCTGCATTCCCCCTCACTGTGCCATTGTGCAATGAGAGTGTCATTTTGAGAGATTTTGATGCCAAGTACGCCAAGGGGCTGTGCCATTTCTACAAATTTTTTTATATCCATATTTTCCTCCATGCCGGAGCAATTTTTGCGGAGTTTTCCGAAGGCATACTCCTGACCGTATGAGCCAAATTTCAAATTTGGCTCTGCGATTCCGGGTTTACGGCTCCGGCACAAACCCGTGGTTGAACAATCGGCGTGATTTTCGACCGCTGACAATGTTTCTTTATAATTATAATTAACATTAATATTATATCATAAGCAAATGCAGATATCCAGAGGCGCGTGAACGCTTGTTCAAACATAGTAATAACCATGCAGTCTGCACCATTGTCTGATTAATTATCAAAAACAATCTGTTGAAAACATGTACCATTTCATATATACTTTTTTCATATATAAATATTTAATAACAAATCTGCGGTCTGTTGACAACTTGGAGAATTTGGAGGATCTAACAATAAGTAATAACTAATAACTTTGCACTTGGGTGCAGCATGTTGGCTGGGAGTATTTCAGGATGCTTTATATTGGACAATCGTATTTTTATTGAACCTGTAAAATACAATACGAATTTTATAAAAGCAAAACATATATATAATTACTTTTCATATATGAGTCATTTGTTTATTTGGAATAGAAGAACCTGAGCGAAATAGTACATATGCATTTTGTACCATGGTATATGGAAATGTGCCTGATAATAAAAAATTTATGCTGTAAAGCAGAAATGGGGGTAAGATATGAAAAAAGAAGATTTAAAAGCCCTGCTTGCGGATATGTCCCTGCAGGAGAAGGCGGATCAGATGATGCAGTTAATGGGGCTGTTTTATCTGGATGATGCGGAAGGGGTTCTGACGGGACCGGCAAGAGAGCTGGGAGTAGGTGAGGAGGATTTTTGGATGACAGGCTCCATTCTAGGAACCTACGGGGCTGAGCAGCTTATGGCGATTCAAAAAAAGTACATGGAAAAGCAGCCTCATCATATTCCCATGCTGTTTATGATGGATGTGATTCATGGATTGAAAACAGTATTTCCCATGCCCTTAGCCCAGGGAGCGACCTTTGAACCGGAGCTTTCCGGAAGGTGTGCCCAGGCAGCGGCAAGGGAAGCGGCGGTAAGCGGGCTTCATGTGACCTTTAGCCCTATGGTGGATCTGGTCAGAGACGCCAGATGGGGCCGGGTTATGGAGTCTACCGGAGAGGATCCTTATCTGAACGGTTTATTTGCAAAAGCGCAGGTAGAAGGCTTTCAAGGAGACGATATAGGTAAACCCTATAAGGTGTGTTCCTGTGTAAAGCATTTTGCGGCTTACGGCGGAGCCTGGGCCGGACGGGACTACAATACGGTAGAGCTGACGGAGCATACGCTGAGAGAGTTCTATCTGCCTCCTTATAAAGCGGCAATTGACGCGGGGGTGGGAATGGTGATGACCTCCTTTAATACGGTAAACGGAATTCCCGCCAGCACAAACCGCTGGCTGATGCGTGATATTTTGCGGGATGAGATGGGATTTGACGGGGTTTTAATCTCTGATTTTTCGGCTATTCTTGAAACTGTTGCCCATGGAAACAGTGCAGATGAGGCAGATGCGGCGAAGAAGGCTCTGGAGGCCGGTGTAGATATTGATATGATGACCAGCGTATATGCTGCTAATTTATGCAGGCTGGTGGAGGAGGGAAAGGTCAGCGAAGCTCTGATTGATGAAAGTGTAATGAGGATTTTGGAGCTGAAAAATAAGCTTGGCCTGTTTGAAAATCCATATAAAGATGCCAATCCAGAGGAAGAAAAGACTGTGATTTTATGCGATGAGCATAGGAAACTGGCGAAAGAAGCAGCGGGTAAATGCTTTGTGCTGCTGAAAAATGACGGTTTATTGCCGGTTGATATGAGCAAAAAAGTGGCTTTCGTGGGGCCATATACGAATTGTAAAGAAATTATCAGCAGCTGGGCGGTGACAGGGGATGTTAACGCCTGCGTGTCAATTGAAGAAGCGGCAAGAGAAGTGTTTGACTTAACCAGAACCACTTTTCACCAGGGATGTCAGATGCTGGATAATGACTATCATCTGACAGGCTTTGGCAATTTGGGTGAATCCGTTCCCGGGAAACTTTCTGAGGAAGAACAAAAGAAAATGTTTGAGGAAGCAGTGGAGGCTGCTAAGAAGGCGGATCTTGTGATTATGCCCATTGGCGAGCACTTTTTACAAACAGGGGAAGCTGCCAGCCGGGCTATGATCGATGTGCCGGAAATTCAAATGAACCTTTTCAGGGAAGTATCTAAGGTAAATGAAAATATAGTGGTGGTGCTTTTCAATGGCAGGCCGCTTGACCTTCGTGAGTTAAGTAAGACAGCTAAGGCAGTATTGGACGTGTGGCTTCCGGGAACAGAAGGAGGACATGCGATTGTGGATGCCCTGACCGGAAAGATAAACCCTTCCGGAAAGCTGCCCATGAGTTTTCCTTATTGTGTAGGGCAGGTTCCGGTACACTACAATGAATATTCTACAGGCCGCCCGAACCTTGAAGGGATGCAGGAGAGGTTTAAGTCTAAATATATTGATATCCCCAATGCACCATTATATCCTTTTGGATATGGGTTAAGCTATACGGATTTTGAAATCTCGCCGGTTACGCTCAGCGGGGATGTGGTGACGGACGTTCAGCCCATCAGGGCCTGTGTAACGGTGAAAAATACGGGCAAAGTGGAAGGGACGGAGGTTATCCAGCTTTATATTCAGGATGTGGCTGCCAGCGTAGTGCGCCCGGTAAAGGAACTTAAAAGATTTGAGAAAGTAAAGCTTTGCCCCGGGGAGGAAAAAAAGGCGGAGTTTATCATTGATGAAGAAATGCTCCGGTTTCTGCGTGCGGACGGCACTGTGGGGAGCGAGGAAGGTAAATTCCGGGTTTGGATTGGAAACAGCAGCAATACCAAAAATGAAGCAGTGTTTTCTTATCAAAAATAAAACGGCAGCGGGCTTTAATCATTAGGCCATCTGCAGGAAAATATCAAACGCCGCCTTACCCCGCAGGTCAGCTTAATATAATAAAACGCTCCGGCATATTGACGTATGCCGGAGCTGTTTTGTCAGTAAATTGGCTGACGTGCTGCTGTATGTAATTTGTTTTATTTAAACATTGCACCTTCGATATCATTTGAAAAACCATCCATGTCGGTAGGCAGCCATGCAACTTTTTCTTTGCCGCTTACGTCAACTTTAAGCTTTTCGCAGGTAACAGTTACTTCCGTAGCATCAGCGCTGGGCTCCATTGCAGCAAGTCCGCTCACAAAGTCCTTGATATACTGCTGCATATAAGAGTTGAACACTTCCATATCGCCATTGGCAATAGATTCCTGATCTTCTGCGGTAAGGCTGTCAGTCATTTTGGTGGCTGCATCCATCATAATCTGGGTCATTTCATCATATGAAAAACCGTTTATCTTCAGGGTAACAACAGTCTGATCGTTGCTTTCGGATGTAATTTCTGCTGTGTAGGTAATTTTGCCAAGCATGGTCATCATGGAATCCGTCAAATCCTGTACATCCTCGTCAGAGAGTTCTACACCTGCACTGGAAAGTTCATTCTTTAATTCATCTACCAGTTCTACATCTGCACCTTCCTCAAAGAAAGCGCTGGACACATCTTCCTCAGAAGCAAAGCCCAATAAATCCTTCATGGGAGCAGCATTGTCCTTTGCTGCAAGCTCAAACAGAGCGCCTACGGTTTGATCAGCCGGAACTAACTTTTCTCCACAGCCGGTCAGCGGCATACACATTACAGCAACAGCTGCAATGACAGCCAAAACTTTTTTGACTTTTTTCATAATAAATCCTATTTCTCCTTTCTTTTTGCGTCAAAATGCAATATTTAGTATAATACGTTTTTTTTGCTATGTAAATAGGAGAAAAATAGAAAAAACGGGAATTTCCCGGCCGAAAAGCAAATTAGGGCAAAAAATAAGGTAATAGTTGCAATTATGAGGTTCTTCTATTATGATAATGATTAGATACACAACTGACGGAAACAGGAAATGCCTGGGTAGAATAAACTACAGGGAGTGTATTGTGAGCAATGAGCCGACCGTCTGGGTAGCCCTGATACAGGTATGTCCGGGCGTTTTTTGATCCATTGGGAATTTTGAGAGGAGGAAGCAGAAGATGGAAATGTTATCACTTGCCAGGGAGCTTATGGAAAATGCATATCCGGGAAGAGGGATTGTAATAGGCAGGTCAAAGGACGGAGCAAAGGCCGTGACAGCCTATTTTATTATGGGAAGAAGCGCAAACAGCCGTAACCGTATTTTTGTGGAGGAGGGAGAGGGAATAAGGACGCAGGCTTTTGATCCTTCCAGGTTAGAGGATCCCAGCCTTATTATTTACGCACCGGTGAGGGTGTGGGGAAACAGAACAATTGTCACAAACGGAGATCAGACGGATACGGTTTACGAGGGATTTGAAAAGGGACTTACTTTTGAACAGTCTTTAAGGAGCCGTGAATTTGAGCCGGACGGACCCAATTACACGCCTCGAATCTCAGGGGTTATGCAGGCAGAGAATGGAAATTATGCTTATGCCATGTCCATTTTAAAAAGTAATAACGGAAACCCAAAGGGCTGTGGCAGGTATACTTATTCCTATGAGAATCCGGCAGCAGGAGAGGGGCATTTTATCCATACATACCTTCATGACGGCAGCCCGTTGCCAAGCTTTGAAGGTGAGCCTAAGCGGGTGGAAATAACAGGGGATATCGATGCCTTTACGGATCTTATCTGGAACAGTTTAAATGAGGAAAATAAGGTGTCCCTGTTTGTGAGATATATTGACATTGCAACAGGAAAATATGAGACACGTATTGTTAATAAAAACAAATAATTTTTTTGCGGAAGATAAATGGAAAAGCGAGGTATAAAATATGAAAGAAATTCAATTAAAATATGGATGCAACCCTAATCAAAAGCCGTCCAGAATTTTTATGGAGGACGGAGGCAGTCTTCCGGTTACAGTGTTAAACGGCAGGCCGGGGTATATAAATTTTTTAGACGCCCTGAATGGATGGCAGCTGGTAAAGGAATTAAAGGCACTTACCGGGTACCCTGCAGCCGCCTCCTTTAAGCATGTTTCACCGGCAGGGGCGGGAATCGGACTTCCTCTTACAGATACGCTGGCAAAGATTTACTGGGTGGATGATCTTGGGGAATTGTCACCTCTTGCGTGTGCCTATGCCAGGGCAAGGGGCGCAGACAGAATGTCTTCTTTTGGCGATTTTATCGCTCTATCCGATGAATGTGATAAGGATACGGCACGGCTGATTAAAAGAGAGGTATCCGATGGAGTGATTGCGCCGGGATATACAAAAGAAGCAATGGCGCTTTTGATGGAAAAGAAGAAGGGTAATTACAATATTATTCAGATAGATCCGGCATATGTGCCGAATCCGGTTGAGAGAAAACAGGTATTTGGTGTTACATTCGAACAGGGAAGAAACGAGCTGGTGGTTGATGATGATTTGCTTTCCAATATTGTTACGAAGAATAAAGAGCTGCCAAAGAGCGCAAAGATCGACATGCAGATTGCCCTTGTTACGTTAAAATATACCCAGTCTAACTCGGTCTGCTACGTAAAGGACGGACAGGCCATTGGAATTGGAGCCGGGCAGCAGTCCAGAATACACTGCACCAGATTAGCGGGCCAAAAGGCGGACAACTGGTATCTGCGCCAGGCGCCGCAGGTATTGGACCTTCCGTTTTTAGATAAATTAGGGCGGGCTGACAGGGACAATGCCATTGATGTTTATATAGGAGAGGAATACGAGGATGTTCTAAAGGATGGAGAATGGCAAAAGCGCTTTAAAGAAAAACCGCCTGTCTTTACAAGAGAGGAAAAGAGGGCATGGCTTAACGGAAATAGAAATGTGACTTTAGGGTCAGATGCATTTTTCCCGTTTTCTGACAACATTGAACGGGCATACAAGAGCGGCGTGAAATATATTGCCCAGCCGGGCGGATCTGTCCGGGACGATCTTGTGATAGAATGCTGTGACAAGTATGATATGGTGATGGCGTTTACGGGTATCAGACTATTCCATCATTAATTTCCTAAAATTTTTAAGATGCACAAATTTGGTAAATGTAGTATAGTAATAAAATAGTCATGGTATGCTGTTATTAGTAGAAATAAAGTAAGGAAGGGAGACAGATATGGCTTTTTGCATTATTACGGATTCCGCTTCCGATGTGCCGGATAGTGTGATAAAAGAATACAGTTTATACGTAATGCCGACCCCTGTTACGATTGAAGGGAAGGACTACTTTGATGGTGATACCATCTTTCCCGATCAATTTTATGAAATTCAGGCTTCCGGCAGGGAGATAAAAACGTATCATATTAATCAATATATGTTCTATGAGCATTTTTTACCCTTTGCAAAAAGGGGAGACGAGGTTTTGTACCTGTGCTTCTCCACAGGGATTGCAGGGACCTTTAACGCCGCTAAGCTGGCCTATGAGCAGGTGCTTGAGGAATATCCGGATTTTAAAGTCACGATTATAGATACGAAATGTGCATCTGTAGGATACGGTCTGGTGACAGAGAGGGTTCTTCGTATGCAGAAAAACGGCGCGCCAAAGGAGCTTTTAATTGAGGCGGCCAATTTCTTTTGTGAGCATATGGAACATGCGGTTACCGTAATGGAGCTTGAGTATTTGTTTAAGGGAGGGAGGCTTAGCAGGACTTCTTTTCTGGCAGGTACGGTACTTGATATTAAGCCGATTATTGTTGTGGATGAAAATGGTTCTTTGAAGGCTGTGGAGAAGGTGCGCGGTTGGAAAAAGGCTCAGAAGAGAATACTTGATATGGTGGGCGAGAAGGGGAAAAATCTGGAACAGCAGGTAGTAGGCGTCTGCTATGGGATGGATAAAGGAGCCTATGAATATATCAAAAAAGAGCTTGTGGACAGATATCATGTAAAGGGGCTTTTGGAAGGGCGGGTAGGCTGTGCTATCGGTGCCCATACAGGTCCCGGTATTTTAGGAATTGTTTTTCTCAATGAGACAAGGGATAAATATGAGGAATACTTAAAATAGACGGATTTGTGCCGAACCGTTGTATATAAGAGGTGTTTATATGCTGGAAGTTAGAAATTTGGTATTCCACCCATTAGAAAACGGTGTGGAAAAATGCATTATAGAAGGAGTAAACTTCACTGTGGAAGAGGGAGAAATGCTGGTGATTACCGGTCCTAACGGCGGGGGAAAATCCACCCTTGCTAAGCTCCTTATGGGAATTGAGAAGCCGGATGAGGGCGCTGTTTTCATGGATGGTGTGGATATTACCGGCTATAGTATTGCACAGAGGGCAAATGCAGGAATCGGATTTGCTTTTCAGCAGCCGCCCCGATTTAAGGGAATGACGGTAAAGCGGCTGCTTTCCCTTGCGGCGGGATATGAACTGCCTGAAAGTAAATGCTGCGACTACTTAAGCGGCGTGGGACTTTGTGCCAGGGAATATTTAAACCGGGAGGTGGATAACACCCTTTCCGGAGGAGAGATGAAACGGCTTGAGATTGCAACCGTTCTTGCCAAACCTCATAAATTATGCATTTTTGATGAGCCGGAGGCCGGAATTGACCTTTGGAGCTTTTCTATGCTGGTGAAACAATTTGAGCAGCTCCATGCGGATAAAAAGGAAAGTCTTATCCTGATTTCCCATCAGGAGAGAATTATACGTATGGCAGACCGGATTATGGTGGTTAAGGACGGGAAAATAGAAACTCTTGATGAGAGGGAAAAGGTATTGCCCAATCTTGTAAATGACGATACGGGCTGCGCCTGCATGAATCCGGCCCATAGGGCATCATAAAAAAGCCTTCGGGTTTGAAGGGCAGTTTTTGGCAGAAAAGAATTTGCAAAAACTGTTTTCCGAAAAAGAAGCGTACAGCCGGAGGCGGATAAGGGAAAGGTAAAGACTGAAAATGACAGAGAAAGAGGAAAACAAAGTGGCGGATATAGATCATGTGACAGAGTCTATTCTGGAAAAAATAGACAGTGAAGGTTTTCATCAGCAGGGCGCTTACAACCTGCGGTATAACGGATATTCCCTCTGCCATGGAGATACGCAGCACATTAAAATAAAGCGGAAAGAGGATAAGCAGGGAATTGACGTTTTTATAAGCAGCGGGACGAAGGGCGAGCAGGTGCATATTCCCGTAGTTGTGGCGGCTTCCGGGATCATGGATCAGGTATACAATGATTTTTATATTGAGGAAGGTGCGCGGGTAACAATTGTAGCCGGATGCGGTATTCATAACAGCGGCTGTAACGACAGCAGACATGACGGGATTCACACCTTCCACGTAGGGATGGGTGCCAATGTGCGTTATGAGGAAAAGCACTATGGAGAAGGAGAGGGGACCGGGGCCAGGATCCTGAATCCGGTGACGAAAATCATCATGGAAAAGGACTCTGTTTTTACCCTGGATACGGCGCAGATTAAAGGAGTGGATTCCACAAAACGCGAGACAGAAGTAGTGATGGGAGAGGGGGCAAAGCTGTTTGTAGTTGAAAAGCTTATGACCCACGATAAGCAGAGTGCGGTTTCCAACATGGACATTTATTTAAATGGAGCGGGAAGCTCCGCACAGATCACCTCCCGTTCAGTTGCCAGGGGGGATTCAACCCAGACCTTTCACCCCAAAGCCATTGGCAATGCACTCTGTCATGCGCATATCCAGTGTGATTCGATCATTATGGATAAGGCACAGGTATGCTCTATTCCGGAGATTGACGCAAAACATGTGGATGCTGCCATTATTCATGAAGCGGCAATTGGAAGAATTAACAGCGAACAGCTGATTAAACTTAATACTTTTGGCCTTAGCGGGGAGGAAGCGGAGGCTGTCATTATAGAGAATTTTCTGGCTTAAGCGACAGGAGATATAAGATGGGGAAATTACTTGTTTATTTAAAAGATTATAAAAAGGAAAGTGTACTGGGGCCTCTGTTTAAGTTGCTAGAGGCCTCTTTCGAGCTTGTGGTCCCTTTATTAGTAGCGTCTATGATTGACGTGGGAATTGCAAATGGAGACAAAAGCTACATTATAAAAATGTGTGTGGTCATGACGGCATTTGGTTTGATTGGCTTAATTTGCTCTGTGACAGCGCAATACTTTGCGGCCAGGGCGGCGGTGGGATTTGCCACAAGGCTCAGGCACGAGTTGTTTGCCCATATACAAAGGCTCTCCTTCTCCCAGATGGACCGGGAAGGAACTTCAACCTTAATTACCAGAATGACCAGTGATATCAATCAGGTGCAGTCAGGCGTGAATCTGGTGCTGCGTCTGTTTTTGCGTTCCCCTTTTATTGTGTTTGGCGCTATGATTATGGCATTTACGGTAGATGTGAAGGCGGCACTTATTTTTGTGGTAGTGATTCCGGTTCTTTCGATTATTGTTTTTGGCATTATGCTGGTAAGCATCCCTCTGTTTAAGAAGGTACAGTCAGGCTTAGACGGGGTACTTGGCATTACAAGGGAAAATCTTACCGGTGTAAGGGTAATCCGTGCCTTTGGAGAAGAAGAAGAAGAAATTCAAAAATTTGATAAAGAAACGGACGCCTTAAAGCGTATGCAGATGCTTGCAGGAAGAATTTCCGCGCTGATGAATCCCCTTACATACGTGGTAATCAACGGAGGACTGATTGCGCTTATTTACGTGGGAGCGCTGCGGGTAGAGGCAGGAATTTTAAGCCAGGGCCAGGTGGTTGCCCTGGTAAACTATATGTCGCAGATTCTGGTGGAGCTGATAAAGCTGGCTAATCTGATCATCACGGTTACCAAGGCGGTTGCCTGCGGAAACAGAATAGAAAGTATATTTGAAATTCCGGCAGGGCTTGAGGAAGTGGGCGCTGCACAGGGAGAAGGCAAAAGCCGGATAAATGGCGGCGGGGAGGAACGCGGCACGGTAGAGTTCGACCATGTGAGTCTGCGCTATCACTCCGGAGGAGAGGAAGCCCTTACGGATATTCATTTTAAAGCACAAAGAGGCGACACTATCGGGGTAATCGGCGGTACTGGTTCCGGCAAGTCTTCCCTTGTGAATTTAATCCCGCGCTTTTACGATATAGAAAAAGGGAGCGTTAAGGTTGACGGTATGGATGTAAGAGAGTACTCTCTGGCCGGGCTTCGGGATAAGATTGGCATCGTGATGCAAAAGGCGGTTTTGTTTGAAGGAACGATCCGGGATAATCTGCTTTGGGGCAATGAAAATGCAAGTGAGGACGAGCTGTGGGAGGCGCTTCGGACAGCCCAGGCAGAGGAATTTGTATTACAAAAAGAAAAGAAATTAGATGAAAGAGTGGAACAGGAAGGCCGGAACCTTTCAGGCGGTCAGAAGCAAAGGCTATCTATAGCAAGAGCCCTTGTGAAAAAGCCGGAAATCCTGATTCTGGACGACAGCGCGTCCGCCCTTGACTACGCTACGGATGCGGCCCTTCGCAAATCCATTAAGGAAATGCCCGGGGAAACTACTGTTTTTATCGTATCACAGAGAGCATCCTCTCTGCTTCATGCGGACACTATTATTGTATTGGACGACGGTAATGTGGCGGGAATGGGAACCCACCAGGAGTTGCTTAAGGACTGTCAGGTATATCAGGAGATCTACTATAGCCAGTTTGAGAAAAAGGAGGGGGCGCAGGCATGAAAGGGGACAACAGAAACACAAAGCAAAAGGAGACCCTCATTAAGGTGTTAAGATACATTAAGCCCTATGGATTTTTGATGACTCTCACAATTTTGATGGCTGTTATTTCCGTGGTACTTACTTTGTATCTGCCGATTTTGACAGGGGATGCGGTGGACAGGATTGCCTATATCTTTGACCCGTCTGAGCTGAGCGTAGATGTGACAATGATTTGGGCAGGGTTATTCGGTATCTTAAAAAAAATGGCGGTTGTAGTAGCGCTGACGGCAATTGCACAGTGGATTATGAATATCTGCAATAACCAGCTTGTTTATAATATTATTCAGGATATCAGAAAAAAGGCGTTCCGGAGAATAGAGGAGCTCCCGCTTAAATATCTGGATGCCCATGCCCACGGGGATATCGTGAGCAGGGTAGTCGCAGATGTGGATCAGTTTGCAGACGGCCTTTTGATTGGATTTACCCAGCTGTTTACAGGGGTGGTTACAATTCTGGGGACTTTGGGCTTTATGCTCTCGGTGAATGTGGGAATCACGGCCGTGGTGGTGATTATTACGCCGGTGTCATTGTTTGTAGCAAGCTTTATAGCGAAAAAAACCTTTCGTATGTTTAAGCTGCAATCAGAGACCAGGGGAGAGCAGACGGCTCTTATCAATGAAATGATTGGCAACCAGAAGGTAGTACAGTCCTTTAACAGGGAAGGGAAGATTCTGGAAAAATTTGACGAGATCAACGGCAGGCTGGAGAAGTGTTCTCTGCGCGCAATTTTCTTTTCTTCCCTGACCAATCCCTGTACCCGGTTTGTAAACAGTGTGGTATATACCGGTGTAGGCCTTACCGGCGCTTTTGCAGTGCTTGGCGGAAGGCTCAGTGTTGGACAGCTTACCTGCTTTCTTTCCTATGCGAACCAGTATACCAAGCCTTTTAACGAAATATCAGGGGTGATTACGGAGCTTCAAAATGCTCTTGCCTGTGCGGCACGTATTTTTGAGCTGATTGAGGAGGAGGCCCAGGTACCGGATAAGGCTGATGCCGTGGTGCTTAAGGATGTTAAGGGCAATGTGCAGCTTAAGGATGTTTCTTTTTCCTATGTACCTGATAAAAAACTGATAGAAAATTTAAATTTAAAGGTGGAGCCGGGGCAGAGAATTGCAATTGTAGGACCTACCGGCTGCGGAAAGACTACCATTATCAATCTTTTGATGCGGTTTTATGATGTAGATGAGGGCAGTATCTCAGTGGACGGCAATGGAGTCCGGAATATTACCCGGAAATCCTTAAGGACCTCTTACGGCATGGTTTTGCAGGACACCTGGTTAAAGAGAGGAACTATATGGGATAATATTGTGGTGGGAAAACCGGACGCCACAAAGGAGGAAGTGGTAGCGGCCGCCAAAGCGTCCCATGCCCATAGCTTTATCAAGAGGCTTCCCAACGGATATGAAACGGTAATCGGGGAGGACGGGGGAAGCTTATCCGGAGGGCAGAAGCAGCTGCTGTGCATCACAAGGGTTATGCTCAGCCTGCCGCCTATGCTGATACTGGATGAGGCAACCTCCTCCATCGATACCAGGACGGAAATCAGGATTCAGAAAGCGTTTGCAACGATGATGGAGGGGAGAACCAGCTTTATTGTCGCACACAGGCTGTCCACAATCCAAAATGCGGATGTGATTCTTGTTATGAAAGACGGCCATATTATCGAGCAGGGAAGCCACAGGGAGCTGCTGGCAAAGAAAGGATTCTATGCACAGCTTTATAACAGCCAGTTCGCGATTGCATAATTTTCGAAGCCGTGTGATAAGAGGTTTGGACTTTAGATAAAAGATGGTTTATTATACGGTAAACAGAAAACCGGCTGCTTACCGGCGGACTTTGGAACAGAGAAAATAAATATATATTGTGATTTTAGACGGAGGGATTTAGGTTATGGTAAAACATATTATTTTGTGGCAGCTTAAGGATGAATTTTCGCAGGAGGAAAAGGCAGGGATTAAGAAAGATGTGAAGGCGGGGCTTGAAGGCCTTGCAGGACAGATACCAGGTCTTATAAAAATTCATGTACAGACGCAGTATCTGGCATCCTCCAATGCAGATATGATGCTGTATTCGGAATTTACGGATGAGGAGGCCCTTAAGACGTATGCAGGTCATCCGCTGCATGTGGCGGTGGCGGACGGTAAGGTCAGGCCTTTTGTGAAAAGCAGGGTATGTATGGATTTTGAGGGATAAATAATGCGTGCGGATGCTTATAAAATAATTGAAAAAACGATTGCCGACTGTATGCCAGATTCGGCGGTGAAGAATTCTCTGAAGGCGCTTAAGATCGCAGGCAGGGTTTATGTGGCGGCAATCGGTAAGGCCGCGTGGGTGATGGCGAAGACCGCAGCGGATTTTTTGGGGGAACGCCTGGAAAGAGGCGTTGTGGTGACCAAATACGGGCATTCAAAAGGAATGCTTAACAGGTTTGAAATTGTAGAATCCGGCCATCCTACGCCGGATGAAAATTCTGTTTTGGGTGCTCATAAGGTGACAGGTCTGTTGGGAGAAGCTTCAAAGGAGGATACGGTTCTTTTCCTGCTGTCGGGAGGAGGCTCGGCCCTGGTGGAGGCGCCTGCGGAAGGGCTTTCGCTTTCGGATATACAGAAGGTAACGCAGCAGCTTCTCTTTTGCGGGGCCGCAATTACGGAAATCAATGTGATCAGAAAGAAATTGTCCGCTATCAAAGGGGGAAAGCTGGCGGGATTTATTCATGGGGCCAGGGCATACTCTGTTATTCTTTCCGATATCATTGGCGAGAATGAGGATATGATTGCCTCGGGTCTAACATATCCTGACACTTCGACAGTGGAAAACGTAAGGCATATTGTTGAAAAGTACAATCTGACCATGGAGGAAAAAGTGGAAAAGATTTTACGGGACAGTAAGCCTTGCGAAAAGTCATGTGTTGAAAACCATGTGGTGGGAAGCGTTAGCGAGCTTTGCAAGGCGGCGGCCGTGCATGCGGCCGAATTGGGATATGAGCCTCATATCCTTACAACCTCTATGCAGTGCGAGGCAAGAGAGGCAGGAAAATGGATTGCTTCTAAGGAGCATAGAAATTATGAAGGGCCTTTTGCCATTATCGCTGGCGGTGAGACTGTAGTAAAGGTAACGGGAAAGGGATTAGGCGGGCGCAATCAGGAGCTGGCCCTTTATGCCGCCAGAGAATTGGCGGGGCAAAAAGATGTCCTGCTTTTTTCCATAGGATCGGACGGTACGGACGGCCCTACGGATGCGGCAGGGGGCATTGTGGACGGAGAAACCGTTATTAAGCTGAAAGAAGCAAGGGTTGATGTGGAGGAAACGCTACTAAATAACGATTCCTACCACGCCCTTAAAAAAGTAGACGGTCTGGTGATAACCGGCCCCACAGGAACCAATGTAAATGATGTGACAGTGCTGCTGTGTAAAAATAACGGCTAATTTGTTCAAAAGCTTACAAAGCTCAAATGTCATATATGGTATGTATTTTATGACAGTCTTTTTAAAGGTATATTTACGACAATAATGATTTTAGGTATTCTGCCAGTATTTTTGCTGATCGTTCGTGAGCTTTGGGGCCGGGATGGCATCTGGAGCCCACGGTCTCATCGGTTGTGGCAGGGAGCTGCAGGAAGGATACCTTCTTATCTTTTGACTGTCTGCAGTACTCACTTATGGCTTCCGTAATAGGAAGCGTCAATTCATAGTCGGCCATTCCATATGCCCATACAATGAAAGCACCGGAATTGTTTCTACGGATGAGAGCAAGAAAATGGATAATGGCCAGCTTTAGACGGTCAAGATCTGAGGGATCATATGAGCCATTTGGCAGCAGGTGTTGCTTAAAGGACTCTCCGGTTACAGGATCATGCCATGCCGGCTGATGAAAAGCGCTGGCATCATTTGTACCCAGATTAATAATAACGGCGTCCGGCTGCCAGGAGGAAAAATCATAGGGCTTTAAAGCGCCTAATTTCTCATTGGTTTCCCCTTTTAACAGTCCGCATATTTTTTCATAGCAGGAAGGAAGATTTTCGTAGGGCTTATTATCCCAGCTGCAGAAAACGCCCCATCCGCCCTGGGAAAGCAGCCGATAATCCGCATCTAAAGCTTCTGAAACCATTACGGCATAATTTCTACTGGAGCTCATAAACATGGGCACCCAGTCTTCTTCTTTTTTAGCGCCGTAGGTTCCCTCGCCTGAGGTAATACTGTCGCCGACAAATTCAAGCTTATAGGTTCTGTCAGGAACGGAGGAAAAGGAGCCGTCCGAATAAAAGCCATGAACAAGTAAATGATTGGCATTGTCCTCGCTCATTGCCTGCAGCTCCCTAAAAAACCGCACATTCTTTATGGTATCCGTGTTCATGTTACGGAACAGACACAGCTTATAGCGCCCTGCCATGAGCATTTGTCTGCTGATGAAGGCGCCGTTTAAAGAAAGGCCCGCCCAGGGCTCATGAACAGAAAAATCCACCTCGAGATCAATCCAGAGTTCGGTCCCTGTAACGTTTACTTCCACCGCGCTCCCGTTCCAGAACAGGGGAAGGGGATTTTGCGTTTCATCTGTTCTGCCATGAATTTTACATTTTGTTTCCTGCCAGGGGAAATAGGTCAGGTTTTTGTTTTCAGTCATCTTAATAACCATGCTTCCTTTCTCTGTATAGGCGGTGGGCCAAATCTTAAATTCGGCTCTGGGATTTTGAGCTATGACTCTGATGCAAACCCGCGCTTGATGCTATGACTCACGTTCCCATATCTCCACACCGTCCATGGCGGCATCCGGTATCTTTTTGTAATGAGCCGCTAAAAACTCTTCCAGTTCTTCGTCCATTTCCATATGAAGCCTCAGACAATAAATTTTATCGTAAGCAAGCAGCTCTTCCTCGGATAGCTGTGTATAATTTTTATAATATCGAGTTTCTAATTCCGTATGAACCCCGCTGTCTATGATGTTGAGTGGAGGTTTGCAGCCTCTTTTTTCAAAATAAAAGGAAATAAATCCATCCAGCATACAGTAGTCGTTGTTTCCCGCAAATAATGTATTTTCATCCCAAATTCCCTGCTCTTCCATCAGGTAATCCGCGACCTCACGAAAGGGTTCAAATGGTTTGCGAATGGAAATATATTGTTCCCTGTAAGAACGGATAAAAGCCGTTACCATTACAAATACAACCGCGGCTCTTATAATCCATGCCGAAACTTTAAAGTAAGGGAGATTACCAGCTTTTTGCTTATGCAGCATTTTATTTGACACATCTAGGATGAAATCAATTCCGAGAGCCGTGACAGCCAGGATATGCGGTTGTACAACCATAAAATATCTTTCTACAAACAAAGAGCTTGACGGCCGTAGGCAGCTAAATATAAATACAAGCCCTATTACCCAGCCTGTGGCAACTACGCAGAAAGCAGACAAAAACAATTTTGTCTTTTGTTCCGAATCAGGTTTTCGGATTTGCGACAATGCATATAAGATAAGCGCGGCGCCAGTCAATAAACATAAATACCATAGAATCCGATTTCCGCTTAGATAAAACAAAACGGTCCACACCATGTCTTTCCAGACCGGCAGACTGACCCAATAATTTGTAATGATATCATATTTACAATAAAAAGAAATTATGAGCCAGGGAAAGGCAAGCAGCGATGCCGGTACATAGCAAAGCAAGTGTTTCCATGAAAGCTTTCGTCTGATAATGAACAGCAAATCGGCCAATCCGTAAACAGCAAGTAAAATGTAGGCAAACCAATGTGTCCATAAGAAAAGGGCGATTGCGATTCCATACCGGACCATATATTTTGTGCTACGATGCAGGCTCTTTTCAATATATGTGTATAAGACAAGTGCGGAAATAAAAAAAGAAAGCGAATAACAGCGGGCTTCCCAGGCGCCCTGCCATATTAAGGCTCCGGAGGATACACCTAAACATAGTGTAATAAATCCGGCCCGTTTTCCTTTTAACTTTTCGACTGACATTGCCAATGTGACAATACCTGCCAGACAGAATAGTATAGATGGAATCAGTAAATATTTTTCTCCATAAGGTATGATTCTATATATCGGGTATAAAATGAAAGAATAAAGAGGAAGATTACTGTCCTTATACAAGTAAACCTCGAACATCTGTTTCAAACTGGTTCCTTCCCGTATAAAACCGACTGTTGCCAATTCATCCACCCACAATGACTGGCAGTTTCCGTTCACAAAAGCAAAAACTCCCATCCACAATAGTAAAGCGATGGAGAAAATCCGGTATTTATTTCTCTTTTTTTCCATGAATTTACACTCTCCTTTATCATCTGCTTTTACTTTACAGTAAAAGAGAATGTTCTTTATGGCTTTATTATACTAACCTTAAAAGATATTTCAACTGTAAAATTCATTTAAAACCGGCTCAGGAGATGAGGTTTGCCATTCATTTAAACTTACTGTACCTGCTCAGCCTGCTTTAGAAAGCTTACTGTAAGCACACCGTTTTGGGTAGTTGCGTTTATGACAATAGAATAATCAAAGTTATTGGTAAAGGTCAGATCCTTATAGCCCTCCACGATTGCTGCATCTAACCCTGCAGGAACGTAGCTCACCGGCAGGGAATGGGTATACCTTTGGGTAGGGGCAATGTATGCAAGAAGCATAGCTACGTAAATGGTCGAGGAAACCTGGCAGATACCGCCGCCTACACTGGAAACGACCCGCCCACTGGCAAAGGAAGGGGCCACTACATAGCCGTTGGCGATGGTTCTTGTGCCGATGGAATTGCTGAAAGAAAACTTTTCTCCCGGTTTGATAACCATGCCGTTTATACGAGCGGCGGCCAGTTCCACATTGACAGCCCGATCTTCTGTGGTGTCGTAGGTAGTGGAGTAGGAGGAAAGTACACCTTCAGGTAATGCGGCGCCTTTTTTAAATACAGCAACACGTCCTTCCTGGCGACCTGCAGAAATATAATGAAGATAATATTTGCTTAAGTCTTTGACCCCGTAAACAGGAAGAAGGTCAAGATTATTTTGCATATAAGCCTTTATCTGAAAGGTGGAGCTTCCATTTCGACCTTCTTTCATGCCAATTGTAGTAAAATGCTTCAGCAAAGCAGAAGGGTCATTTCCAATGCTCTGTTGTAAATCAGGATAGGTATTATAGTAATAACTGGGATCAAACACAGAAGAGTAATCCAGGGTGCTTTCATTTGCGGCAGCAGCCGGAAGGAAACAGGACAGGCAGCAGGCGAAAGCCAGGAGCAGGGCAGTTACTTTTTTATAACTGTTTTTTAAAATATGGTTCCGTAACTGTATCAATTTGTCAGATTTAAAAATTAATTTCATAATAATGCCCGTGATCCTTTCTTAATTAATAAATAAATTCGTCCATAAAAGATTTTTAGTGCAGCCAGCATATTCCTCTTCATAAAATATTAATAATTGCGGGCAGCACAAAAGCGGGTGATGGGAATCGAACCCACGTGTCCAGCTTGGAAGGCTGGTGTTCTACCATTGAACTACACCCGCATGAGATATAATATATTTTTTAATGCCCAGAACCGGAATCGAACCAGTGACACGAGGATTTTCAGTCCTCTGCTCTACCAACTGAGCTATCTGGGCAACTCCTGACAGTTAAGATACTGCCTGTCTATAACACATGCAATATTCTACAATTTAGACGTACGGTTTGTCAAGAACATTTTATTTCATTTTGTTCGGAATCATAAGTAAGCGTGAGGGAAACCCCGTCTTCTCCATACGTATTTACAGGCAGCTGCACCTCATAGCTGGCGCCTTCTGCATTTTCCAGCTTTAAAATCCATGGGGTGTGGGATACATCTCTATAAATGACAAGTCCGGCAAGATATTGCCCGGGAACAAACCCGGAGGTGTCCTCCAAAACGTCTGCTTCGTGAGAAACACTATCCTTACTGTAAAGGGCCAGTGTCTGGAAGGTCATTTCCGTATTGTTTAGAAGGGTCAGGGGAATTTCGGTAAGTATTGCGGCGGTTTCCTCCTCCCTGATGGTTTTTATGGTGTTTAAATATTCTTCATAGGACTTTGTCAAATCATCCATGGTCTGCAAAAGCGTGTCAATTTCTTCATCTTTCAATTCATTTAAATGATAGGTTTCGATTTGCTTAACCTGTTGCGCTAAAGCAACCAGCTCTTTATCAAGAGAGTTATCATCAATAAGACCATGGGCCTCCACAACCTGGTTATGCAGCTGTGTAAGAGCCGTGTAAGCATCCTGTGCCTGTGCAATTTTTTCTTCCGAAGGTCCGCATCCGGTAAAGATGACAGATAAAAAAAGGGAAAAAATAAAAAATTTTATTTTAGATACAGCTTTATTTTGAATCATTAAAATCTCCAATCCTCCCAATATACGCTTTAGTGGAACATTATCCTGGCAGGTGCCATATAAACACCCTAATAACAATAGCATATCCAAAGTCGGCGCGCAATTGTCATTTTGCCAAAACATATATTCTGGCTTTCTTTGTGAAAAGTAACAAATGCAGCGTTATGTTGTTACGAATGTATAGCAAGGCTTGACCTCACCTTAGGGAATTGGTATGATTTTAATAGTCAATAAGCTGGCTCGCGAAGCGTGACAGCGTTTGATATAGATACTGTGCAGGGGCGTGGGGAGAAAAATGGAGAAAGCGTATCAATTGGAATTTTCCGGTAAGAAGACCGGGAGTTTATTTTTAAATTGTTGTGGAATGTCCAGGACAGAGCCCTTTCATAGTTTTGGACCGGCGATTAAACCTCATTATTTGATCCATTTTATATTAAACGGTAAGGGGCGGTTTTCTATTGGCGGTAAGGAGTACTTATTGGAACGGGGCTGCGGCTTTTTGATTCCGCCGGAGGAGCTTGCCTTTTATCAGGCGGATGAACAAAATCCCTGGACTTATGTGTGGGTGGGATTTTATGGAAGTATGGCAAGGGAACTTATCAGCTCCATGGGCCTTTCTGCAACAAGTCCGGTTTTTCAGTCTGATAAAGAGGAAGAGTTTTACCAGGCTGTTACAGATATGATGGAGCACAATACCTTTGGAATTGCCAATGAGCTGCGCAGGAATGGACAGCTCCAGCTATTTCTGTCTTTAATTGCGGAAAGCGCGCATATTGAAGAAAAAGGAGAGGCGGATAAGGCGGATAATTATGTGCGGCGTGCTACGGAGTTTATTTTAAGCAATTATTGCAATCCGATTAAGGTTACGGATGTGGCGGATTATGTGTGCATTAACAGGAGCTATCTGTATACGTTGTTTAAAAATGCAATGGGAATCTCTCCCCAGCAGTTTTTGACTACTTTCCGTATTTCAAAAGCACAGGAGCTTCTTGAGCTTACGTCCCTTCCGATAGAGAGTATTGCACTTTCATGCGGATATTCGGATCCGCTGGTTTTTGCCAAATCATTTAAGCAGATAAAAAAGATGTCGCCATCTGCTTACAGGAAGGAAATGCAAAAAGGAGAAACAAGAAAAAATAAGGAACAGTTAAAGCAGATTGAGGATTTCATCAATAAAATTAACGAGATAAACGGTTAACATTTTGACAGCTTTTCTTAACATGACATTATGGCCTTTAGACGGGGTGCCGCTCTATAATGTAAAAAATAAAGCAGTTACATAAAGTCAAATGCCGCGTAACGGAGAATGGGAGGTAAAGCAAATGAAAGAAACACTTTTAAAAGCATTTGGGGAAGTCTACGGAGACACAGAAGGCGCAAAAGTATTTTTTGCCCCTGGCCGCGTAAATTTAATTGGAGAGCATACGGATTACAATGGCGGGCATGTATTTCCCTGTGCACTCACAATTGGAACATATGGGGTCGCAAGAGTAAGGAAGGATAAAAAGCTTCGTTTTTATTCCATGAATTTTGGGCATCTTGGCGTGATCGAGTCCGGTCTGGATGATCTTAAGCCTGCAAAGGAGGCAGGGTGGACCAATTACCCAAAGGGGGTTATGTGGGCTTTTAAAGAAAAAGGCTATCAGATACCCTTTGGACTTGATATTCTTTTAAACGGAAATATACCTAACGGTTCAGGACTGTCATCTTCTGCTTCTGTGGAGGTGCTGACAGGCTATGTTTTAAAGGAATTTTTTGGATTTGAAGTGAGTAATCAAGATTTGGCATTGATAGGACAGTTTTCAGAAAATAATTTTAATGGCGTAAACTGCGGTATTATGGATCAGTTTGCCATTGCCATGGGGAAAAAGGATCATGCTATTTTCTTAGATACGGCCGATTTATCTTACACTTATGCGCCTGTAAAACTTGAGGGTATGAAGCTGGTTATCGCAAGCAGCAACAAAAAGAGGGGCCTTGGGGATTCTAAGTACAATGAAAGAAGAGACGAGTGTGAGATGGCCCTTGCAGAGCTTCAAAAAGTGGTGGATATTAACGGTCTTGGAGATTTGACGCAGGAGCAGTTTGAGGCAAATAAGTCAGCCATCAAGGATATTGTAAGAGCAAAGCGCGCAAAGCACGCGGTGTACGAAAATCAGCGTACCATAAAGGCGGTAAAGGCGCTGGAAGAAAATGATATTGCGCAGTTTGGGCAGTTGATGAATGAATCTCATATCTCCCTGCGGGATGATTATGAAGTGACAGGTGCCGAGCTGGATACACTGGTGGAGGAAGCCTGGAAAATAGACGGGGTTGTAGGTTCCCGTATGACAGGTGCAGGCTTTGGCGGATGTACGGTCAGCCTGGTAAAGGACGAAGCGATCGATACCTTTATCAGTAAGGTTGGGGAGGCTTACAGAAGAAAAATCGGGTATAAAGCAGACTTTTATGTGGTGGAAGTAGGGGATGGTCCCAGGACTCTGTAAAAATTGATTTTTTTAGACAATTGCGAAACCGGATAATATGGGAATTTAAGGTCAGGGTAATTGACAATCAGGCGGGTTTTGCAGTTGTCTATAAACAGAAAAAGGAGAGAGGCGTATCATGATACAGGAAAATATCAGAAAATTAGTAGTATACGGGCAAAAGACAGGACTGGTACCTGATGAGGATAAGATTTATGTTACGAACCAGCTTCTGGAACTGTTTAAGCTGGATGAGCTGGAGGAAATAAGCGAAGAAAAAGAAGCTGAAATTGAAAAAACAAACGTGGAGGATTTGGAAAACATTCTTGCCGACATGACGGACTATGCATATGAGAATGGAATTCTCACGGAAAACAGCGTGGTATACAGGGATTTGTTCGATACCAAAATTATGAATATTTTAATGCCGCGACCCTCGGAGGTTATCAGAACCTTTCAGGATTACTATAAGCAGGACAGCAGAAAAGCTACTGATTATTATTATAAATTTAGTTCTGATTCTGATTATATCAGACGCTACAGAATTAAAAAGGATGTAAAATGGGTGGCCGCCACGGAGTATGGAGATCTGGATATTACGATTAACCTCTCCAAGCCGGAAAAGGATCCCAAGGCAATTGCGGCAGCCAGATTAGCGAAACAGTCCGGCTATCCGAAATGTCTGCTGTGCAAAGAAAACGAAGGGTATGCCGGCCGGGTAAACCATCCTGCCAGGGATAACCACAGAATCATTCCCATCACCATTCAGGGGGACAGATGGGGGTTTCAGTATTCCCCTTATGTTTACTACAATGAGCATTGCATTGTCTTTAACGGACAGCATATTCCCATGAAAATTGACAGGAGTGCTTTTTGTAAGCTGTTTGACTTTGTCAAGCTGTTTCCCCATTACTTTGTAGGTTCTAATGCGGACCTTCCTATCGTGGGCGGCTCTATTTTAAGCCATGATCACTTCCAGGGAGGCCATTATGAATTTGCCATGGCAAAGGCGCCTGTAGAGCGAAGCTTTACGGTAAAGGGATTTGAGGATGTTAAGGCGGGGATTGTCAAATGGCCTATGTCTGTAATCCGCTTACAGGCAGAGGATACGGAGCGTATTACCTTACTTGCAGATAAAATTTTAGGGAAGTGGAGAGGCTATACGGACGAGCCGGCGTTTATTTTTGCCGAGACAGACGGGGAGCCTCACAATACCATTACGCCTATTGCCCGTAAGAGAGGAGATGCTTTTGAACTGGATTTGGTGCTGCGAAACAACATAACCACGAAGGAGCATCCTTTAGGCGTGTACCATCCTCATGCAAATCTGCATCATATTAAGAAGGAAAATATTGGACTTATAGAGGTGATGGGTCTTGCTGTGCTTCCCGCCCGTTTAAAAGATGAGATAGAAGACTTAAAGCAGGCTATGCTGGCAGGTAAGAACCTTTGGGAGGATGAAGTTTTAGAAAAACATGCTGAGTGGGTAGATGAATTTAAGAATAAATACGAGAAGATAGACGAGTCGAATATAGATGATATCCTGCGGCATGAAATCGGCCTTGTATTTATGCAGGTGTTGACGGACGCAGGGGTTTATAAGCGCACACCAAAAGGACAGCAGGCATTTGACAGGTTTATTGCCAACCTGGATGCATGAGGTAATTATTTTCGTTAAAACGATAGGATACATATTTAAGTCAGGGGATACCCAATTTCGGTGTTCCCTGGTTTTTCTTATAATAAGCCGATTCGCGAAGCGTACCGGCGTTTGTCATATTCCACACATCATCCCCGCCAGCACCACACTAGCCGCAATCCCTGCCAGAGTAGACAAAAGCGCCCCCGCCAGGGTATATCTCGTCTTTGTCACCTTAGCCGCAATGAAATATACGCTCATAGTATAAAAAATTGTCTCCGTGCAGCTCATCATAATGGAGGTGATTAGCCCTATCAGAGAGTCTGTTCCATAGTTTTTAAAAATATCCAGCACCAAACCGGTTGCCGCCGATGAGGAAAACATTTTAATGAATGCAAGGGGAACCAATTCTCCGGGAAATCCCAGCAGGGCGCTAAGCGGTCGCACCAGATTTCCCAAAAAGGCAAGAAATCCTGATGCCCGCAGGATCCCTACTGCGGTCATAAGCGCCACAAGCGTTGGCATAATGCCCGCAACCGTTTTAAGCCCTTCCTTTGCACCCTTTACAAAGTCCTCATACACATTTGTCCTGCTGGCCACTCCATAGGCGATAATATAAAAAATAATCACAGGTATAATAATATTGGAAATATTAGATAAAGCAGAAGCCATATATTGTATCCCCTATATTCCACGTCTTCGTAACAGTTCAGCTTTGCTGAACTGTTACATGCAAAATCCATTAAAATCGCCTTCGGCGATGGGATTTTGCACTCTTGCATCATTTAACATAAGGATGGCCAGCGAAGCTTGGCATCCGTTGTTTTCTTACGGTCTGTGCAGTTAATGCACAGACATGGCTGAGTTACACGTCCTCTACAATATATGGCTTCTTAATGCATTATATGTCATTTCTTATTACAGATAACCACCCGCACGGCCGCTTCCCCCGTAAGCGGATCCCTTTCCTTATAATCAAAAAGGACAAAGACCGGATCTTTTCGGCGCTGCTGCAAACGATCCATATCCTGTTCCCATATCGGATAAAAAAATACATCCATATGCGTCATTTTCATTGTCTGTCTGGCGTGGTAATCCTTATAATCCTGCAAAAATTCCGGACTGCTTTCCTCTTTGTGATAAAATTCCCATATCTGTTCCCGGTAAGCGGATAAATCCGCTCCAAAGCAAGGACGGCTTTTGGCATTTTCCCTTAAGTAAAAGTCAAAGGTAAAAAGCTCCCGGAACAATTCTTCTTTTTCAGGCGCCCTGTGAAGGGCAAAATCAAGGAGAACCTGATAACGATAGCTTCTTGCGGGAGAATTGGTAAAATATCCTTTTTCTTCATAAAAGGAAGCAAGCTTTTCAAACATCTCAAAAGGCCCCTTAAAGATTTTCACTAAAACCGGCAGAATATGCGTGAACTGATTGGAATTATAGTAAAGCTCCACCATCTCTTCCACTTGCTTAAGCTTTAAAATTTCTCCATAAGAAATCCATTTAGTGGAAAGCACCTCATAAGGCGGCCGGCT
The DNA here is from genome assembly GCA_003612395.1 of Parablautia intestinalis. Classification (GTDB taxonomy): domain Bacteria; phylum Bacillota; class Clostridia; order Lachnospirales; family Lachnospiraceae; genus Suilimivivens; species Suilimivivens intestinalis. Next base: position 131,477 of record RAYQ01000012.1, on the reverse strand, counting down.
CTGATAGACAATGCCATACTCGTCCGCCCTTTCCCAAATAGCAGTGCCTTTGAGCACCTTCAAAAAGCCTAACTGCAGCTGATGCGGGTTCATGGCGTACACATCATCAAAAGATTTTTCAAAGCTGTCAAAATCTTCAAAAGGCAGTCCTGCTATTAAATCTAAATGGATATGGATATTATGGCAGTTTCTGATATGGTCTGTGACCCGGGCTATTCGGACTAAATCCGCGTGGCGGTTAATTTCCTGAAGTGTAAGCCGGTTGGTGGACTGTACCCCAATCTCAAGCTGAATCAGACCCGGCCGCATCTGTTTTAGAAAACAAAGCTCCTCCCTGCTCATGATATCCGCTGCAATTTCAAAATGAAAGTTTGTAATTTCATTATCATTTTCTTTTATATATTTCCATATTTCCATGGCGTGGGCAGGATTGCAGTTAAAGGTTCTGTCCGTCAGCTTTACCTGCGGAACCTTTTTATCAAGAAAAAACTGCAGTTCCTGCTTTACCTGCTCCAAATCCCGCAGACGTACCCTTTTATCAATGGAGGACAGACAATAACTACACCTGAAAGGACACCCTCTGCTTGTCTCATAATATATAATCCGGTTGTCAAATTTCTCAAATTGAGAAACCGCTTTATAAGGAAAGGATAGCGCGTTTATATCCAATAAATCCCGCTCCGGCGTAGCCCCTTCCGACAGCACCAATCCGGGAATTTCAGTAAGACAAGGGTATTTACATTTTTCTGCAATTTCCATTCCCGGATTTTCGCGTCTTATATAACACAGCAGCAGATCCCGGAAGGTTTCCTCCCCTTCCCCGGTCATGATTCCCTTCACCATTGGAAATTCCGCCAGAATTTTTTCCGACTCAAAGGAAACCTCCGGCCCTCCCAGCCAGATATCCGTTTCGGGCAGTACCTTGGGAATTTCTCTGAGCAGTCCACATATCAGGCTGTAATTCCAGATATAACAGGAAAAGCCGATCACATCCGGGGCCCTCCGGTACAAATCCCCCAGGATCTCATCCGGCCGGTGATTGATCGTATACTCGGCTAACCCGATAAAAGGCTGGAGCTCTGATCCTGCATAGGCCCACAGGCTGTAAATTGCCGGATTGGAGTGTATGTACTTGGCGTTTATGGCTGTGAGTAAAAACTGCATTTTGATTCCCTTTCATTCTTTTTGTTCATTAAAGCGACTCGTGAAGCATGGCAGCATTTGTTATTATTTTACAGGGAGTTCCAGGATGTATCAATATAAAAATTTGTATCATTTTCTCACAGTCTGTGCAGTAAATGCAGAACCTTTGTCTGTGACCTGGCATGAATGCATTTTACAATAAGTATTGAAAATAAAGAACTTGACTCACACATAAGACTATGGTAGTATAAAGACAAGAATATACTACCACAGTCTTATGTGTATAAAGAAACCAGGCATATTAAAGAGAAAGGGATAGTTAAATGGATATTAAACTTTTTGATTCGGAGTTAAAGGTAATGGATGTACTTTGGCGGGAGGGGGATTCCGCCGCCAAACATATAGCAAACGTTCTGAGCAAAGAGGTAGGATGGAATGTTAATACCACTTATACATTGATCAAACGTTGTATGAAAAAGGGCGCAATTGAGAGGTCGGAGCCCAATTTTATGTGCCATGCGCTGATTCCAAAGGAAAAAGTGCAGGAAGCGGAGACGGACGAACTGATCAATAAAGTTTACGATGGCTCGGCGGACAAGCTTTTTTCCGCGCTGCTGGGCAGGAAAAAATTATCGGAAGCCCAGATTGAAAAGTTAAAGGAGATTGTCGGCAGTTTTGAATAAGTTTTGCAGTATATTGGGGGTATGACTATGTTTTCTTTTATGAATTTGTTGCAAATGAGCTTTTACGGTGCGGTTACTATTTTTATAATTGTGATATTTCGGGTATTGTTTATGAACCGGCTGCCTAAAAAGGTTTTTGTGGCACTGTGGATGATAGCGCTTTTCAGGCTGCTTATTCCCATTTCGCTTGCATCTCCTTTCAGTATTTATTCTCTGGCGCAGAAAAATGAGGATGTAAAAAGCATGATGGATGCATTGAAGGTAATGCCGGCAATAGAAGCGGTGCCTGTGGAGGAAAGCATGCCTTTGGATTATGCAGGAGGGCAGGAAAGCAGGGAGTATAAAGAAAATAATAAAGCAGGCTATAAAGCCGGTTATCATGAGGGATATGACACAACAGAAGATATGGAAGACGAAGCTGAAAATGGTGACTCTAAACATGCTGATGAAGAATATGCCAACGGGGAGTATACCGGCAGCGGGTACATGGATAAGATATACCCTGAACAAAATAATTACGACTATAAGTTAAATCATAAATTAAATTCTGGGGCGTGGATGGCAGCATACATAACTGGCGTTATTATATTTGCGCTTTTTTTTATAAGCTCTTATGTCAAATGCCGCAAAGAATTTAACATTTCCCTGCCTGTCCGCCATGAGGCAGCGTATAAATGGATGAAAGAACACCCCTTTAAACGTAAAATTTCTATAAGACAGACGGGATTTACCTGTACGCCGCTTACTTATGGAATAATATCACCTGTTATATTAATGCCTAAAATAACGGACTGGGAGGATAAAGAGCAGCTTGAATATATTCTCGCCCATGAGCTTACCCACATAAAAAGATTTGATGCCGTTACAAAATTAATTATGGCAGGAACGCTGTGTGTTCACTGGTTTAATCCGTTTGTATGGGTGATGTATAATTTATTAAATCGTGATTTAGAACTCTCCTGCGATGAGGAAGTGATTCGCCAGTTTGGAGAAAAGGCCAAAGCTTCCTATGCGCGTACACTGATTAAGATGGAAGAAAGGAAAAGCGGGCTGATACCTCTGTGGAATAGCTTCAGCAAAAGTCCCATAGGTAAAAATGCTATGGAGGAAAGGATTACGGCGATTATGAAAAGCAGGAAAACTTCCGTGACTGCGGTTTTTGCAGAAATAATTCTGGTTCTGATGACGGTAGTGATATTTACCACTTCGGCATCGGCAGTTTCCGGAAAGTATCAATTGAAAAGGCTGCCCTTTGGAGCTCTCACTGACGATGAAAGTGAAAAGCTGCTGGCGCTGTGGTTTGACGGATATGAATCTATGACTGTGACAGATTTTCGCAGAAAAGCCGCAGAATTGACGGATACCGAAAAGTACATGGAATTGATAGAGGATTTTTCACAGGCAGGTTATACTGTCCAGATGAAAGAAGGGAAAGAGGCCGATGCCTTAGATGAGTATATGGATTACTTTTATCATGTATATGAGCCCCTGACCGCGGAAAGATGGCAGGTCAGAGAATTTAGCGGATCCGTGGAAAAAAGCCTGGAGCCGGAAATCCGCGGACAGGTTTCGTGGGAATACGTGATAAGCTTAAAAATATTAAAACCGGACGAGCTAAAGGTGCGGGAGTACCAAAACGCCCGGGTACTTGCTGAGGAAGATATGAGAACCTTTTTGCAAGACAGAACAGAGGCGGAGTTATCAGACGGGGAATACCTGCTGAAAGCGGCAAGGGAAAGAGTAAATCAGATTGAGCGGGAGCGAAGTTCGGATAAATTGGAGGTTTCCGTTGCGTATGCTTTGTTTCCATTAGAGGAAAGTCCTGACGATGCCATAGATGCTCAGACAAAGGAGCAGTGGGATAAAACCCTGGCCCCCTATCTGGAATTTGGCCTTACCTGGCAATATCACCCGTCCCCGGACAATCCGGGAAATGGCCTTAGAATGTACTGGAAAGGAACAGAAGTAAGGGGAATTATGGATGAAGAGCGGGGAATGTGGATTACGGAGCATACGGGAAACAGCATATACTCTGAAAATGCGGTGGAATTGTATGTTGTATATGAGAAGGGAAAGGCAGTGGGATTACGGCCTGCGAATAATGAAGAACAGGACGAATGGGATGCCATAAGAAAGAATAACGCTCTTTCCGCAGGGGAGGAATACGAGGAAGAAAAAAGAAGAAAGGGGAGGACCTTTCCAAATGGGAGCAGACAGGACTACGATTCTTTATATGAGCTGACATCGCCCAATTATAAAGAAATGTCTGTGGCTGAATTCAATGACGCCGTTTTGGCATGGTGCAATGAAGATTATGAAAGGATGGAACGGGTTGGCACAGACAGCGCCCTAAAGGATTATGCCGTAGAATTAACAGAGGAAGAAAGACATTTCGCGGCCTTTACTCTTTGGTTTTCCAGAATGGAAAATTACCGCGTGATACAAAGCATACAGACCGGAAAGAGGGAACAGGATCCCGAATATGAGGGAGAACGTATGAACAGGCAGTCGGAAGACGGGCTTGCCTGGTGCACATTGGATTACCGGTTTACCTATCACATTGCAGATAAAGATAAATTAAAGGTGGCGGAACGGGACGAATGCCTGGAAGGAATGATAAGCGGTATCAGGAGATTCTGGGAGGAAACCGATCTTGAGACGTTGCTTTTGATGAGTGAGGAGGATATAGTGGATCGGTTTCGGGTTTTAGCTAAAAAATACGGCAGTGACCTGCTGACAATTGAGGTCAATGAGGATATGGTGGGTTACCAGTGCAAAGACGAACGCTAAGGAGCATCGAGAACATGGAGAACTTATATGGGAGACCCTTTGGGATGTGCCGGAGGTGGCCGGGCAGGGGGCCTTCTCCCTACCCGGACTGCAGCCTTAATTTATCATTTAATCCCTGAAAATCAGAAGGACCTGTTTCTAAAATAAACTGATGGAAACGGGTCAGACTGAATTCATGGCCCCATAAATCCTGCGCCGCATCTTTTAATGAAAGAAATTCAAGAAAACCCAAATAATATTTCAGATAATTTACCGGTTCCTCCACAATATAGTCGTAAATGGCGGATGCAGTCCGGGGATCGGTAATACCCGCTTTGCGCAAGATAGCCTGTGCTTTCGGAAGGGTGGCGCCTTCGTAGTGAATTGCAATATCCAGCATGGAATAAAGACAAAGCTGTATATTCCGGTTCAGCCGGCAGGCTTCGTACCAGGCTGCGGTTAAAGGGTCCGAAACCACTTTCCCGGCGTACTGGTAAGATAGATTTTCCACGTAAAGAGCCCATCCTTCCACATAACCGCCGTAATGTAAAAGATAGCGGATACAGGAGGTGTTGTTTTGGTTCATGTAAAGCTGGCTGTAAACCGTCTGATAAAGATGGCCCGGATAGCCCTCATGGGCTAAAGTAGTATATAAGGTCAGGGCATCAGGCGAATTTTTATGGTTGATATAGATAATATTACTGCTCATATCGTCTATGGGAGGCGTCAGATAGTAAGCAGGACTACAGTAATCTTCCATGGAGGAGGAAACGCTTTTAATGGTATAGTTAATCCGGCCGGACTGATCCGAATCCGGAAAAGGTGGAAAGTCTGAAACCATGCGGCTTTTCAGATCATCTAACATTTCCTCAGGCGTTACATAGGGAAAGACAGTATCATTATATGTAAAGGCAGTGGTCAGCTGCGGATACTGGTTAAGGAGCGCGGCCAGGGAGGCGAAATTATCCCGGAAATCATTAAAAAGTAATTCTTTTATTTCAGGAATGCTGCGGCTGGAGCCTGTGGCAGAGGCAAGGAGATATTCATAATAGGAACGGCCTTCGGGGAAGTAGCACAGTCCCTTGTCATTTAGTCCGCTTCCCTGCAAAATTGTGAATGCATCCGCTACTTTTTCATAGGCAGGCGCCATAACAGTGGTTAGAAGCCGGTCATTTTCGGATATCCACTGCGCCTTTTGTTCCTGGGAAATAGCGCCTTCCTGTTCGAGGACATTTAAGCGTTCCTCAAAAGTGGTATGAAGAAAGTGAGTGCCGCAGGAAAGGGCATCTTTGTCCATAATAGAGCAGCACTGCTCGATCACATCAGCAGCGGCAGAGTCGGACATGAATAATCCATGTTCGGCTTTTTCTTTTTCGTATTGGATAAGCCCGTCAAAGTAGGTGTCAGTCTGATCCAATATGTGGAGATAGTCCTCAACATCCTTTGGAGAACGAAAAGTGTAGTCCGCTAAAAGGATAGGGAGGCCGGACTGCATACCGGAGGAAGGAGAAAGGGGCTCGTCATAATAATCATAAGAAGAACCGGAAAGACGAAGTGTTAAATACCGATTTAATAATTCGTATGCATAGGAGTCATCTTCATTCAGGTGGTCAGACGATATTTTAGAGAGCCGGTTTAAGGCAGAACGGATTCCTGCAGTTCCGTCATCTTCCTCTGACGCAGGCTTGTAAGAAGACAAAAGCGCTTCACCTGTAAAGCCATACTTTTCAGGATAAGCCAATGTATAATGTAGACTTAACATATTTCCGGAAAGCTCTGAATAAAACAAATCCTCTGTCAAAGCCTGAAAACGACGGCTGTCACTGGTAAGCAGGCAGGAGATAAAAATGAGGGCGGCAGCAAAGACTGACAGACCAAGAAAGATGGAGCGCTTCCTCAGGCTCCGTTTTTTATTCTGCAACAAGAAGATGACCTCTTAATACTATTTATTTGATTATATGAGGATAATAACTGAAAAATGATATTTCAGGTTTATAACGGTATTTCTTTACAACCATATTAGGAATTATGCTATATATATATGGCGGAAATTGGAATGATGTTAGGCGAAAAATACAGGAATTTTGAGTAAAACACCATGATTTTTGTATATACTGACAATATTATAATTGACAGAAGTAACATGCGTATGTATAATAGGTTCATGTAACCGTGATCCCTGCGCAAGGAGGGAGGATTTTGTTGATCTGTTGTTCTTCTACCTTCCATATGAAAGTATTTCCTGTAATAAATGATTGTGGTGGGTGTTGGTGACGATAATGGGATCCGGTATCCTGAAGAACAGGAACGGTGTACAGATAGAGGCTGTACCACTTTTTACATTTTGTGAGATAGCGTTTATCAAAAAGAACCAAATAGTGTCGATGGCCGGTTAAGCACCGGCAAAAAAGAAAGGATGGTAAACGTAAATGAAGTTCAAAAAGCTTAGTGTCGTAATGGCGGCACTGCTGGCAGCCAGTAGCCTGTTGGCAGCCTGCGGAGGGAAGAATGAGACTCAGAGCACGCCGGAAGCGGAAAGCACAGAAGCTACTGAGCAGGAGCCTGCAGAAGCGGAAAGTGAAGACGCAGGCCAGGAAGATGCAGCCAGCGGCGGCGAAGTGACTTTGGAGCTCCTTTTGACCAAGAGTGAAATCGTGAGTATCATGGAGGAGATTGCAGCAAAGTTCTGTGAAGAGAATCCCGGTGTGAAGATTGATGTAACAAGTACTGGTGACGGAGCTACGGTAGTCAGGACCAGAGCGGCAAGTAATGAGCTGCCTGATATCATGAATACATATCCTGCAGAAGATTTCTACAAGGACATGTTTAGAGACGGTTACTTTGAGGACATCACGGATGCTGAGTATCTTAGTAAAGTAAATTCCACAGCAATGGAAATGTCCAACTGTGATGGCAATTATTATGCGGTACCCATGTCTCTTAGTACTTATGGTATCTATGCTAACATGGACGTTCTGGGAGCAAACGGAATTACCGAGACCCCCAGTACATGGGAAGAACTGATTGCAGACTGTGAGACCCTGAAGGCGAACGGCGTTACCGCTTTCCTGCTTCCCAATAAGGATGTTGGAAATGTGGCTCAGAGATTCGAGCGTACAGCAGGCATTATCAACAACGATACTTATTCCGAGTTTAAGAAGATTGCGGACGGTGAGATGGAAGCAAAAGATTCACCTACTCTTCAGACCTGGTGCGACTACAATGAAGATCTGCTGAACTATACAGCTGATGATCATATGGGAATGGATTATGATATCGCTGCAGCAGAGTTCAGTAACGGAAACGGCGGTTTCATGCTCAGCGGTACATGGATGCTGGCTACGGTACAGAAGAATAATCCGGATGCCAATGTGGAACTGTTTGCATTCCCTCATCCCAGAGGAGAGACCACCAAGGTGCCTGTAAATATTGATACTTCATTTAGTATTTCTTCTACTTGTAAGGATAAAGAAATTGGCCTGAAATTCCTGGAGTTCATGACCAGAGAGGACATCGCCCAGATGTACTGTGATGCAGACGGCAACGTAAGCACCATTGAAGGCGTTGAGTACAGTATTCCCCAGCATGCCAATATGAAAACTGCTGTGGACGAAGGCAATATCTTCCTGACCGCAGTTAACTTCTGGCCTACAGGACTGAGAGAAGAAATCAGAGACGGCTGCCAGATGTTCCTGGGTGATTTAGACAGAGATGCGTTCTTTGAATCCAGCCAGGAGGCTATCGAGACAATCTATGCTGACAACTAAGAAAAGCCGGATGGAGCAAGGACCTTTTAAGGTCCTTCCCCATTTGGGACAAAAGGGATGTCCGCTTTCATTTATCATGCGGATATCCCTTTTTTTAGAAAAATAGGAGGTTTTCTGCAATGGGGGAAAAAAAGAAAAGCGGCAGATCAAAAAGAGACAGGGGCAGGAATGGCGCCTTTTTGCTTTTCACGGCGCCCGGCTTTTTCCTGTATAGTTTCTTTTTTATCATGCCTGTAATTATGGGAATCTATTATAGCACTACGGACTGGGACGGGATCACCAAGAGCTACAATTTCATTGGATTTGACAATTATTTGAAAATCTTCCGGACAGGGCAGTTTACGGACGCGCTGTTTTTTACCATTAAATATACGGTTCTGCTGGTGGTATTTACGATTGTTTTTGGACTCGGAATCGCCATGCTCTTAAACCGTAAGATCAAGGGAAGAACCTTCTTCAGGGGCATTTATTTCATTCCGGCTGTACTGAGCTCCCTGACGGTAGGTTTGATTTTTAACAAGATTTGTTACTATATTATACCCGTAATAGGGAAATTTTTACATATTCAGGCGATTAGCCAGAATCCCCTGGCTGACAAAAATCTGGCCATGTGGGTAATCCTGTTTGTAAATTTATGGCAGGGGCTTTGTATTCCTACTTTGCTGTTTCTGGCAGGGCTGCAGAGCGTGCCCACGGATCTGTATGACGGGGCTGCGTTAGACGGGGCTTCGGCCTGGGATATCTTCCGGTACATTACTGTTCCCTTTATCCTCCCGGTAGTGAGTGTGGTATTCGTGCTTACATTAAAGGGTGGCCTTATGGTATTTGATTATATCAAGGCGATGACAGAAGGGGGACCGGGAAACACCACGCGCAGCGTGGCGATGCTGATCTATAAACATGGTTTTACGCAGAATAAATATGCATTTGCGATCGCGGAGGCGATCTTTATGGGGCTTGTGGTTGCAGCTATCTCCGCCGTGCAGATTTATTTTACGGATAAGAAGAAGGCGGTGTAGGGTATGGTAGAAGGAAGAAAACAAAACAATGTACTGACTTACATCCTTTTGGTATTAGGCATTATGCTGATCATCCTTCCCTTGTATGTCACGTTCGTGACTGCTTTTAAGTCGGATGCCCAAAGCTCTAAGAGCTTCTTTACGTTGCCAATCCCTATCTATCTGGAGAGCTTCAAGGAGGTTCTTACCAATGAGCGGTACTGGAAGGCATTTATCAACACGGTCTATATTACTGCAATTGTACTGGCGGGCAATATCATTATTATGCCGTCCATGAGCTATGCGGTGGCAAGGAAGATGCCTACCAGTATGGGATACCGCCTGGTGTATTATTTCCTGCTTCTGGGAATCTTCATTCCTTTTCAGGTGAAGATGATGCCGCTGGTAAAGCTGCTAAGCGCTTTAAATATGATGAACCCTACAGGGCTTGCAATCCTTTGTATTTCCAGTTCCACCTGTGAGAGCGTGTTCCTGTTTGTAGGCTATATGGGGGCCATTCCGCCGGACATGGAGGAAGCGGCATGGATTGACGGAGCTGGTACTCTGCGTACCTACTCTTCCGTAGTATTCCCATTACTTAAGCCCATGCTGGCAACGGTACTTATCAAGCAGGGTCTGTGGATCTGGAACGATTTCATGCTTCCGTTAATTACACTGAACAGGGGATGGCAGGATTGGACGCTTACTTTGTTCCAATATAATTTCCAGACAGAGTATTCCATTAATTACAGTCTGACCTTTGCCACATTTGTGGCATCTATGCTTCCGCTCCTGATTTTCTACTGCTTCATGCAGAAATCGATCATTGGCGGCCTTACATCAGGTGCGGTAAAGAGCTGATATTTAATAAAATTAAATCTAGAAAAACAGGGATTTCTTATTGAGAAGGGAGCAAGATTATTTAAATGAAAATTCAATATCTGGGGACAGCAGCGGCAGAAGGATGGCCGGGAATATTTTGTAATTGCGAAATGTGTAAGGAGGCGCGGCGCCGTAAAGGCAAGGATATAAGGACACGTTCTCAGGCAGTGATTGATGATAAAATTGTGATTGATCTGCCGCCGGATACTTATTTGCATATGCTTACCTATGGACTTAACATGCCTTCTATTCAAACAATGCTGGTTACCCATTCCCATCAGGATCACTGGTATCCGGAGGAACTGATGATGCGCAGGGAAGGGTTTGCCGTGGATATGAAAGGGACACTTAGTATTTACGGGAATGACGCGGTAAAAGAAAGTCTTAAGCGGGTGGTGTCAGAGGCACTGGAGTATTCTCCCCACAGGGCACAGATTGAATATCACGAGATAAAGGAATTTACGACCTACAGCTCTCAGGGGTATGAGTTTATCCCCTTAAAAGCGACCCACAATCCACGGGAGAACTGCTTTATCTACATTATTAAAAAAGATGGAAAGTCTTTGCTTTATGCCAATGATACCGGATATCTTGCAGAGGAGACATGGGACTTTATGCAAAATGAGCATTTCGACCTGGTGAGTATGGACTGCACCATGCAAAGGATCAAAATACCCACCAATCACATGGGGCTTCCCAACAATGTGGATGTGGTGGAGAGGTTAAAAAAGATGGGCTGCGTGGACAAGAATACAAAATATGTGGTTACTCATTTTTCCCACAATGGCGGCTGGCTACATGAAGAAATGGAGAAACAGGCTGCCGTATATGGATTTGACGTGGCCTATGATGGTATGACAGTGGAATTTTGATGCTGACAGAGCATCAGAAAAAGAGAGGAAGTGGTAACAGCGTTGTTGGAAGTGATAGCTTCCTGGCAGTGGGAGTTGTTTTTGCGGATCGTGCTGGCCTGTATAGCGGGGCTTGCTATTGGGCTGGAGCGCAGAAACCGGAATAAGCTGGCCGGAGTCAGAACCCACGCGATTGTGGCATTTGGCGCAGCGCTGATGATGGTGGTATCCAAATATGGATTCGCAGATGTTCCTAATTATGATGCTTCCAGGGTAGCGGCTCAAATCGTGAGTGGGATTGGTTTTCTGGGTACCGGAATTATTATCATCCGGAACAGCTCTGTGAGCGGGCTGACTACGGCGGCGGGCCTGTGGGCAACTGCAGGTGTGGGGATGTGTATCGGCGCAGGGCAATACTTTTTGTCTGTTTCGAGCGCCTTACTGCTCATCTGCATGCAGATCGCTATGCATAAGATAGGATTTCTGGCTAATGAGCCTTACGCATGTAAGATGAAGATGTCGCTAAGTTCCCTGGACAAGGTGGAACTTGTAAAGCAGCTTATAAAGGAAGAGAAAATTTGTATAGCTATGTTAAAACTGAATAAATTAAGTGATGGCAGCGTAAAGCTGGAGATGGATCTTCTGTTCCCGGCAAAGTATGATAAAATTGCATTTCTTGAAAAACTAGGCAGCAAGGAATATATTGTCTCCGTCTCTGCCTGAGAACTATGGTTTCAGGGCCCCGGCTCCTTTGGCAATGTCCGCAGGACCGGGGCATTAACTGTTTATCCTGAAAAAGAACTCAAAATGATTCTCACGGTGTATAGACGATTGATTTATAATATGGTAAAATATTATAGAATTTGAAATACATAAAGAACCTGTACAAAATGGAAATTAGACTGGAAAATGAAAGATTTTTCAATCGATTAATTTGTGCCTGCGCCCTTAAATATGGGCGGCTGGCAAGAATGGAGGATTATTCATGAACAATCTGGAGCTCAAAAAAACCGCCAATGAAGTGCGTAAGGGCATTGTAACAGCGGTTCACAGTGCAAAAGCAGGTCACCCGGGCGGCTCTTTGTCTGCGGCGGATATTTATACTTATCTCTATTTTGAAGAGATGAATGTAGATCCTGCAAATCCCAAAATGGAGGACAGAGATCGCTTTGTACTATCTAAGGGACATACGGCACCGGGGCTTTATTCTACTCTGGCAAACAGAGGATTTTTCCCGGTGGAGGATCTTGTAACCTTACGTAAACTCGGGTCTTATCTACAGGGACATCCCTGTATGCAGCATATTCCCGGTGTGGACATGTCAAGCGGTTCCTTAGGACAGGGTATTTCGGCAGCAGTGGGTATGGCACTGTCGGGGAAGCTGGATAAGAAAGAGTTCCGTGTCTATACACTGTTAGGTGATGGCGAGATCCAGGAGGGGCAGGTCTGGGAAGCTTCCATGCTCGCCGGACACCGCAAGCTGGATAATCTCGTAGTGATTGTGGACAATAACGGATTACAGATTGACGGTCCTGTGGATAAGGTTTGTTCGCCCTATCCCATTGATAAAAAGTTTGAAGCGTTTAATTTCCATGTAATCAATATAGATGCCCATGATTTTGATGCTATCAGGGCGGCTTTTAAGGAGGCAAGGGAAACAAAGGGAATGCCTACGGCAATTATTGCCCACAGCCTGAAAGGAAAAGGCGTTTCTTTTATGGAAGGCCAGGCAGGATGGCATGGCAAAGCGCCCAATGATGAGCAGTATGCAGTTGCTATGGCGGATCTTGAAAAAATTGGCGAAGAGCTTTTGAAGGAGGAAGCATAAATGGCAGAGAATACAGTAAAAAAGATTGCAACCAGAGAAAGCTATGGCAATGCGCTTGTAGAACTTGGGACCAGGAACCCTGACGTAGTGGTTTTAGATGCCGATCTGGCAGAGGCTACCAAAACCGGCGTGTTTAAGAAGGCTTTTCCGGACAGACATATTGACTGCGGCATTGCCGAGGGTAACATGGTAGGAGTGGCAGCAGGGCTTGCCACAACAGGGAAGATTCCTTTTGTCAGCAGCTTTGCAATGTTTGCAGCAGGCAGAGCCTTTGAACAGGTTAGAAATTCTGTGGGCTACCCTCATCTGAATGTAAAAATAGGCGCAACCCATGCGGGCATTACCGTAGGTGAAGACGGCGCATCCCACCAGTGTAATGAAGATATTGCCCTGATGAGAACAATTCCGGGCATGGTGGTAATGTGTCCGGCAGATGATGTGGAAGCTAAGGCAGCGGTTATGGCGGCAGCAGAATATGAAGGACCCGTTTATCTGCGGTTTGGGCGCGCTGCATGTCCGGTAATCAATGACAGGCCTGATTACCATTTTGAAATTGGGAAAGGAACCGTGGTGCGTGAAGGCATGGATCTCACGATCGTTGCCACCGGTATCTGCGTTGGAAACGCTCTTGAGGCAGCTGAGATGCTGGCGGCTGAGGGGGTAAGTGCAGAGGTTATCAATATCTGCACCATCAAGCCTCTTGACGAAGACATCATTATAAAATCCGCTAAAAAGACCGGTAAAATCGTGACAGCCGAGGAACACTCCGTCATTGGAGGCCTGGGCAGTGCGGTATGTGATGCCGTCTGCAAGTCTTATCCTGTACCGGTGATGAAAATAGGAATGCAGGATGTATTTGGTGAGTCAGGATCAGCAGGAGCGCTGCTTGAAAAATATAAACTGGACGGCAAAGGCATTTACGGGCAGATAAAAGAGTTTCTGGAGAACGGATTATGTACATTTTAGCACCATCGCTTCTTGCGGCGGATTTTAATATATTAGGACAGCAGATTTTGGAAACACAAAGAGCAGGTGCTGAATATCTCCATATAGATGTGATGGATGGTATTTTTGTTCCAAGCATATCCTTTGGCATGCCTCTTATTAAATCCATCAGGGGAACCAGCAGGCAGTTTTTTGATGTTCATCTGATGATCATGAATCCTGAGAAATATATTAAGGAATTTGTGGAATGCGGTGCAGATGGAATTACATTTCATTTGGAGGCTGCCGACTGTGCTGAAAAGGTAATAGAAGATATTCATGCATCGGGCGCAGAGGCCGGAATTTCCATCAAACCGGGAACGCCTGTGGAGGCGGTATACCCTTATCTGGACAAAATAGAGATGGTTCTGATTATGAGCGTTGAGCCGGGATTCGGGGGACAGACCTTTATGCCAAAGTCTTATGAAAGAATCAGACAGCTCCGGAACTATATAGATGAAAGGAAACTGCCTGTAAAAATAGAAGTAGACGGAGGCGTTGGTAAGAAGAATGTCAGAGAAATAATAGATGCCGGTGCAAACGTCCTTGTGGCCGGCTCAGCTGTGTTTAAAAAACGCAGTATAAGCGATAATACTTCTCAGTTTATGGCAGCATTTAAAGAAAAAGAAGAAGAAAAGAATAAATGTGACAATGGAAAAGATAGGCAGAAATGATCCCTGCTGGTGCGGCAGTGGAAAAAAGTATAAAACATGTCATATGGCGACAGACGATAAAATACGCCATTATGAATTACAGGGTCATATAGTGCCCGACAGGGATATCTTAAAAACAAGGGAACAAATTGAAGGCATCAGGGCGAGCAGCGTCATAAATATTGCGGTGTTAGATGCGGTGGGGAAAATGATAGGACCGGGTGTCAGCACATGGGAGATAGATGAGCTGGTGCATGATATGACTGTGCAGATGGGCGGAGTTCCGGCTCCTCTTGGCTATGAAGGATTCCCGAAAAGTGTTTGTACCTCAATTAATGAAGTGGTCTGCCACGGTATTCCCTCCAAAGATGTGATTTTAAAGGAGGGAGATATTGTAAATGTGGATGTGTCTACTTTATATAAAGGATACTTTTCAGATTCATCCAGAATGTACTGCATTGGTGAAGTAAGTGAAGAAAAGAAAAAGCTGGTGGAGGTCACCAGAGAATGCATGGAAAAAGGAATAGCCATGGTGCAGCCCTGGAACTTCTTAGGTGACATGGCGCAGGCGGTTAATGATCATGCGAAAGCAAACGGCTATAGTATAGTAGTTGAGATAGGCGGCCATGGTATCGGACTGGAATTCCATGAGGAGCCTTTTGTCAGCTATGTGACCAGCGCCGGAACGGAAATGCTTATGGTTCCGGGGATGGTGTTTACCATAGAGCCCATGGTAAATATGGGATCCAGTGAAATCTTCACAGATAAAAACGATGGATGGACTGTGTATACAAAGGATAAAAAACCTTCCGCCCAGTGGGAGGTAACAGTAGCTGTAACAGAAAACGGACATGAGGTTTTGACCTGGTAAAAACAGTACCCATAACGGATCTAAAAACTGAATAGTTTGATGCAAAAACAACGGATACCAGGCTTTGGCGGTCATCCGGATGTTCATGAGAAAGCGGCCATACAAGTCAAATACATCTTTTTGTATGACCGTTTTTGTGATAAACTGCGGGGCCTGGCGCATTATTGTATAAACATTCAAAAATGCACAGCACGGTCTGCCATGCAGGGTGGAGAGATAAAAATTATATTAATAAAGAAAGGGTAAATTTATGTATGATGTAATCATAATCGGCGCAGGTGTAAGCGGATGCGCTGTTGCAAGGGAACTGTCCCGCTTTAATCTGAAAACAATGGTTCTTGAGAAAGCATCTGATGTCTGCGAGGGTACCTCCAAGGCTAACAGCGGTATTGTACATGCCGGATATGATGCTGAACCGGGCAGCTTAAAGGCAAAGCTTAATGTACTGGGCAGCCGGAAGATGGCGGCATTGTCAAAGGAGCTTGATTTCTCCTACAAGCAAAATGGATCAATTGTGCTTTGCTTTGACGAGAAAGACAGATTCCGTTTAGAAGAGTTAAAGGCAAGGGGAGAAGAAAACGGAGTGGAAGGACTGCGTATTATAGAAAGGGATGAGCTTCTTGCGAAAGAACCTCACGCAGGCGATGAAGCTGTGGCTGCCCTTTATGCGCCTACAGGCGGGATTGTCTGTCCCTTTGGCCTTACCATTGCTCTTGCGGAAAACGCCTTTGTCAATGGTGTGGAGTTTAAATTTGGTCAGATGGTCGTGGATATCCAAAAACAGGAGACGGGTTACCTGATTAAGACAGATAAGGAGACGCTTGAAGCAAAGGTGGTAGTTAATGCTGCCGGGGTGTACGCTGACCAGATACATAATATGGTCAGTGAAAATAAGATGGAAATTACCCCAAGAAAGGGAGAATATCTTCTTTATGATAAAAATATAGGGAATATGGCGAGTCATACTCTGTTTCAGCTGCCCACTGCCCTAGGAAAAGGCATACTGGTAACGCCTACTGTACATGGAAATCTGTTAACAGGCCCCACAGCATCGGATATCCCGGATAAGGATGGAAAGGAGACATCCCGGGAGGGTTTAGGGCAGGTAACGCAAAAAGCTGCTCTCAGCGTAAAAGGTATTCCGGGAAGGCAAGTTATCACTTCCTTTGCAGGACTGCGCGCTCACATAACAAAGTTTGAAAGAGGCGGTGAAGGGGCGAAGCTGTCAGACGATTTTGTGATTGAGGAAGTGAAGGATGCCGCTGGGTTTATTGATGTGGCCGGCATGGAATCTCCGGGTCTTTCCTGTGCGCCGGCAACAGGAGAATATGTGGCCGGTCTTATAAAGGAAATGCTTCATCCGCAGGAAAAGCAGGAGTTTATCAGTACCAGAAAGGGTATCATCAATATGTTCCTTGCCACAGAGGAGGAACGTCATGCAAAGATTAAAGAAAATCCGGCTTACGGCAATGTAATCTGTCGTTGTGAGATGGTTACGGAGGGTGAGATATTAGAGGCAATACACAGACCCTTAGGTGCAACAACCACTGATGGAATTAAACGCCGTACCAGGGCAGGAATGGGACGCTGCCAGTCTGGCTTTTGCAATCCAAGAGTGGTGGATATTCTGTCCAGGGAGCTTAAGATAGATGAGAGCGAAGTCAAAAAATCGGGAGAGGATGCCTGGTACTTACTGCCTCTGGAAGAAAAAGAGATGTAGATTTTTTAAGGTGTCAAAGAACGCGTCCGGGAAAATCCAAGTCAGAAAGATTTGCGAAAAGCCTGGAAATAAAGCAGAAAAGGTATGATGTACAGCAGAACGGAGGGAAAATGAAAACAGATTTAATTATTATAGGTGGCGGCCCTGCCGGAATGGCAGCAGCCCTTGCAGCTTACGAAAAGGGCATCAGGGATTTATTAATTTTAGAGAGGGACAAGGAGCTGGGAGGAATTTTAAACCAGTGTATCCACAATGGCTTTGGGCTCCACACCTTTAAGGAGGAACTGACGGGACCGGAATATGCGGTCCGCTATATGGATATGGTAGAGGAGAGAAAGATACCAAGCCTGTTAAATACTATGGTGGTGGATGTACAGGGTGGGACCCCCTGTGTGGTAACAGCCATGAACCGGGAAAAGGGTATGTTTAAGATAGAAGCAAAGGCCGTTGTTCTGGCTATGGGATGCAGGGAACGATCCAGAGGAGCCATGAACATACCGGGTACAAGACCGGCAGGGGTTTATTCTGCGGGAACGGCCCAGAGATATGTGAATATAGAAGGAAGAATGCCAGGACGCGAGGTGGTAGTACTTGGTTCGGGGGATATTGGGCTTATTATGGCAAGGCGAATGACCCTGCAGGGGGCAAAGGTGAAGCTGGTAGCGGAGATCATGCCTTATTCGGGCGGACTTAAGAGAAATATCGTCCAGTGTCTGGATGATTTCGGCATTCCCTTAAAGCTCAATCACACGGTTACGCAGATTCACGGTAAGGAGAGAGTGGAAGGCGTTACCGTCAGCAAGGTGGATGAAAAGTTAAATCCCATTCCGGGCACCGAGGAATTTGTGAAATGCGATACGCTTCTTTTATCCTGCGGCCTTATTCCGGAAAATGAGTTAAGCCAGGGGGCGGGAGCACAGATGGATGATACGACTGCAGGGCCTGTGGTAAATGCGAAGCTGGAAACCACGGTAAAGGGAATTTTTGCCTGCGGAAATGTGCTTCATGTGCATGATCTGGTGGATAATGTTTCTATAGAAGCGGAGAAAGCAGGGGAATTTGCAGCAGATTATATCTTAAATGGAGAAGAGGACTGGGGGGAAGCAGTGCGGCCTAAGATTCCGGAGAAATCAAAATGCACTCTCCCTGAAGGACGGGATGCGGGAAGTCAGATAATCTGTATTGGCTGTCCTGTAGGGTGTCTTATCACCGTCAATAAAAAAGAGGATGGAACTCTTGAGATCACCGGTAACACCTGTAAAAAGGGCGAGGCCTATGCACGCAACGAGGTGACGGCTCCTGTGCGGGCGGTGACTTCCCTCATCCGGGTAAAGGGCGGCAGCGGCAGAGTTGTTCCTGTAAAGACAGCCGGGGAGATTCCCAAAGGAAAGATCAGGCAGTGCCTGGAGGAGATAGGGGCAGTGGTTGCAAATGCACCGGTAAAGACAGGGGATGTGCTGATTCAAAATGTTGCGGGAACTTCTGTTTCAGTGGTAGCAACAGGAAACATTCCTGTGGGGAATATACCTGCAGTTTAAAAAGAAATCTATGCCAGCTCAAATTTGCGGGCTGCTGGCAGGAATGGAGGATATATATGGGGAAATATATAATGGCGTTGGATCAGGGGACTACCAGCTCCAGGTGTATTTTTTTCAATGAAAAAGGGGAGATTTTAAGCATGGCCCAAAAGGAGTTTGGGCAGATTTATCCTCACCCCGGCTGGGTAGAGCACAATCCGAAAGAGATTTGGTCCTCCCAATTGGCGGTAACAATGGAGGCTATGGCCATGGCAGGGCTTACCCCTGAGGATGTTGCTGCAATAGGCATCACAAATCAGAGGGAAACTACCATAGTGTGGGATAAGACCACGGGGGAGCCGGTCTATAATGCGATTGTATGGCAGTGCCGCAGGACGGCTGAGAAAGTGGATGAGCTGATTGAAGCCGGATATGGAGACATGATAAGGGAAAAAACAGGGCTTGTGCCAGACGCTTATTTTAGTGCCACGAAGATAGCCTGGATATTGAATCATGTGCCGGATGCAAGAGAGCGGGCAAAAAGGGGTGAGCTTCTTTTCGGAACGGTGGACAGCTGGCTTATTTTTAATCTGACAAAGGGGGCAGTCCATGTTACCGATTATACAAATGCATCTCGTACCATGCTGTATGACATTTACAGGCGCTGCTGGGATGAGGAGCTTTTAAAGCTTTTTGACATTCCGGCAAGTATGCTGCCGGAAGTAAAGCCTTCCAGCTGCATATACGGGTACACGGACCATTCCGTTTTGGGGGGCAGTATACCCATAGCAGGTATTGCAGGGGATCAGCAGGCAGCTTTATTCGGGCAGTGTTGCTTTTCCAAAGGCCAGGTGAAGAATACTTACGGGACAGGGTGTTTCCTTTTAATGAACACAGGTACCGAAGCAATTGCTTCAAGAAACGGGCTTATCACGACCATTGCGGCAAGCAGCGCAGACCAGGTGGAGTATGCCTTAGAGGGCAGCGTGTTCGTGGCCGGAGCGGCAATCCAGTGGCTGCGTGACGGTATGCGGATGATCAAGAGTGCTCCTCAGACAGAGGAATACATAGAAAAAACAGAAGATACGGAAGGGGTTTATGTGGTGCCTGCCTTTGCAGGAATGGGTGCACCTTACTGGAATCCGTATGCAAGAGGAACCGTGGTGGGAATTACCAGGGGCTGCCAGAAGGAGCATTTTATACGGGCAACTCTGGAATCCATTGCCTACCAGACTTATGATGTGCTTAAGGCAATGGAGGAGGATGTGGGGATTTCCATTGCCGGCCTTAAGGTGGATGGCGGTGCCAGCGCCAATAACTTTCTGATGCAGTTTCAGGCGGATATTTTAGGAGCAAGGGTATACAGGCCGGAGTGTATTGAAACTACGGCTCTTGGAGCGGCTTATCTGGCAGGACTTGCCTGCGGTTACTGGAAAAGCAGGGATGAAATATATGAAAACTGGCAGCTGGGTAAGGAATTTATTCACGAGATGGGTGAGGAAAAACGCGAAAAGCTTTTAAAGGGATGGAAAAAGGCTGTAAAGTGCGCGCTTGCCTGGACGTCTGACGATGTGTAAAAAATGAAAATCTTTAAATCTTAAAGCTTTTAGGATTTTGGTTTTATGCACTGTTCGTGCCGCAGGACGGCAGGCAGGAAGCTTGGAAGGAATGATATGGGCGAAAAAAATAAAGAAAAAAAGTATACCGCTGTCAGGAGGCTGACAGACAACCGATTTTTAAATCTTTATGAGATGGATGCTTTGACAAATAAGGGAGCGCCTTTTCACTATTATTTTGCATCCAGAAACAGTCAGGAGGAGCTTCCCCTTCTGACTGGAAAGCCTGTGGCCAATGGAATTGTTATTTATCCCATCTGGCGCGAAGAACCGGATAAGCTGGTTATGATAAGGCAGTACCGGTACCCGCTTGACGCGTGGCTTTACGAGCTTCCGGCCGGCCTTATCGATCAGGGAGAAACAGCCGGGGAGGCGGCAGCCCGGGAGATGAAGGAGGAGACAGGGCTTGACTTTGCAGCTTATGAGGATGGGGAGAGCGCTTTTCGAAGGCCGTTTTACTTAGGAGCGGGTTTAACGGATGAGACCAGCACTTCCATATTCGGATTCGCCGGTGGAGAGATATCGGACAGGCTTCGGGAGGACACGGAGAGCATAGAGGTGCTTTTGGTGGATAAAAAGGAAGCTCTGCGGATACTGACGGAAGAGAGAGTATCCTTGAGGGCGGCATTTTTGTTGATGCTGTTTTTGCAGTCGAAGGCGGAAAAGCCATTTGGTTTTTTGGATAAATTAGGATAAATGGATTGCTTGTAAAACATGGCCGGAGGTAAATATGTCTAAAGCAGTTAGGCTGGCGGATATAGCAGAGAAATTGAATGTAAGCACGGTTACGGTTTCCAAAGCATTATCAGGACAAAAGGGCGTCAGCGATGAAATGCGGGAAAAAATCAAAGAGCTGGCAAGAGAGCTGGGGTATCAGCCTCCTGCAAAGATGAAACTGCCCAAAGACGGCAAGGGCTACAATATTGGCGTAATTATTTCGGAGAGGTATTTGGACCAGCAGGAATCCTTTTACTGGAAAATGTATCAGGAGGTAGCAACAGGGGCGGTGTCAAAGGAATGCTTTACCATGCTTGAAATTTTAAACCACCAAAACGAGCAGGAAAAGACCATGCCAAAGCTTCTTTTGGAGGACAAGGTGGACGGGCTTATTATTATCGGCCTTTTAAAGGAGGATTATCTTGCCGTGCTCCGGGAAAACATTAAGGTTCCACTGGTCTGTCTGGACTTTTATGACCGCAGGCATGAGTGCGATTCGGTTATCACCGATAATTACTATGGGATGTATAAGCTTACCGATTACCTGTTTGAGATGGGCCATACAAAAATTGGTTATGTCGGCACGCTTTTGTACACGGGCAGCATTACAGACAGATATTTCGGTTATTGTAAGGCTTTGCTGGAGCATGGACAAAGGGTCAGGGAAGACTGGGTGCTGGAGGACAGAAACCGGGAAACAGGTTACCGCGGGGAGGGATTTTTGTTTCAACTTCCACAGGAAATGCCCACAGCCTTTGCGTGTAACTGTGATATAACGGCTGGCATGCTTACAGAGATTTTAAGAAAGAAAGGTTATCGGGTTCCGGAGGATATTTCAATTGTTGGCTACGATAATTACCTTTCTCCCGGCATATGCAGCCTGGGTATCACTACCTACGAGGTGGATATAAAGGAAATGGCGCATGAGGCCATCCGCAAGCTGATAAAAAGAATGACGGGGCAGGCAGGTAAACAGGGCATATCAATTGTGGAAGGGCATATTTTGCTGAAGGAAAGCGTTAAAAGTCCGGCGTATATGTAGGCGTCTGCGAAGCAAATCAAGGCCCAAAAATGAATAATGAATGATTTTACATTTACGGAAAAAGGCTTTGAGGATTACCTTTATTTGCAGGCTCAGGACCGTAGAACCAGAGGACACTACGAGGATTAGGCGCATCTTTTTCATGTGTTAAATAATATCTTATCAAATCTTTAATAAACCGACAAACAAGTCAATCAAAGAAAACCCCATAATAATAAATAGTGATTGGTTATTATTCATAAGTGAGTATGAATAAACATCTCATATTTGAATAATAACAAATTATTTATATGATTTAAAACATTAAGCAAGTAAAATAATAAGTTCAATATTAGCAAGGGAGGCAGATAAGCGATGATTAAAAATTAACTTAGAAATAAGTAAATTTAAGTTGAAAATGAATTAAAATTAAGCTAAAATAATTAAGCAAAAGGAGGTGGTTACAAAATGTTGGCGGAGGAAATAAAGCCCCATTTGACAAAAAAGATTATTCCTTTTTGGAAGGCTTTAAGGGATGATGAGTTTGGAGGTTATTATGGGTATATGGATTATGACCTTAAGCTGGACAAAAAAGCGGTAAAGGGGTGCATTTTAAACAGCCGCATTGTATGGTTTTTTTCTAATGCGTATATGCTGCTTCGGGATGAAAGTCTTTTGCAGGAGGCGGAGCACGGATTTGCCTTTATGAAAGCACATTGCATGGATCGGGAAAATGGAGGTGTTTTCTGGTCAATCCGGTATAATGGGGAGCCGGAAGATACGACAAAACATACATACAATCAGGCATTTTCCATTTATGCGCTTTCTTCTTATTATAATGCTTCCGGAAAGGAGGAAGCTCTGGATATGGCAAAGGAGCTGTTTCATATTATTGAAACACGATGCACGGATGAGAATGGATATAAGGAAGCCTTTGACAGACAATTTCATGAAATTGACAATGACAAGCTTTCCGAAAACGGGGTTATGGCAGACAAGACAATGAATACTCTGCTTCATGTATTTGAAGCATACACGGAGCTTTACAGGGTATCAAAAATGCCTGAGGTTAAGGAAAGACTTGAATGGATTATGGATACCTTTGCGGACAAGGTTTATAATCCGTCACTGCACAGGCAGGAAGTATTTTTTGACACCGAAATGAATTCTATCCTTGATTTGCATTCCTATGGTCATGATATTGAAACAGCATGGCTGATTGATAAAGGAGTGGAGGTTTTAGGTGAAAGGAAATACGAGGAAAAGATGACGCCAATTACAAAGGATTTGACAGAGCAGATTTACCGGACGGCTTTCAACGGACATTCGCTTGCAAATGAATGTGAAAGAGGTGTTGTCAATGAACACAGAATCTGGTGGGTGCAGGCGGAGGGTGTGGTAGGATTTTTGAATGGATGGCAAAAAAATCCTGACAATCCCTACTATAGGAAGGCAGCGGAAAGCATATGGGAATTTATTAAGGAGTATTTAATTGACAAACGGGAAGGTTCGGAATGGTTTTGGGAAGTGGATGAACAGGGAAAGCCCTATGAAGGAAGGCCTATTGTGGAACCGTGGAAATGCCCTTACCATAACGGCAGAATGTGCTTCGAAGTGCTGAAACGAATTTAAATAGTTTCCATGTTGCGTTATTGTCCGGCATCGTGCTCAAAAAACGGCCCGGCAGGCAGAAAAGCAAACAGACAGTTGATGTAGTTAAGTGTATATCCGTTCCTTCGTTTGTAAAAAAACAGAAATCCGATATCTTAGCAATATGGAATGGAACACGGAAATGAGGTATGTATGTTACACAAAAAATATTATGAGGAATTAAAGAAATATGAAGCGTTGATTAACAGAAAAAATCAGGTGGATCCGGATTTTTACAACGGGGTTTATGATAAATATATCTACCCGGTACTTACACGGGAGCATATTCCCCTCACCTGGCAGTATGACTTAAACCCTGAGACCAATCCGTATTTTATGAAAAGGCTTGGCGTGAATGCGGTTATGAATTCGGGCGCTATTGAGTTAAACGGGAAGTTCTACCTGATAGCAAGGATTGAGGGAGACGACAGAAAATCCTTCTTTGGGGTGGCTGAGAGTGATAACGGAGTGGATGGATTTCAATTTTGGGATTATCCGATTTTGCTGCCGGATACCTGTCCGGAGGAGACAAATGTCTATGACATGCGTCTTACCAAACATGAGGACGGCTATATTTACGGCGTTTTCTGCTCTGAGAGTAAAGATACGTCCGTGAATGACCTTTCTGCAGCAGTTGCGGCAGCAGGGATTGTGCGGACGAAGGATTTAAAGATCTGGGAGAGACTTCCCAACCTGGTTACGCTGAATTCTCCCCAGCAGAGAAATGTGGTGCTTCATCCGGAGTTTGTAAACGGTAAATATGCTTTTTATACCAGGCCCATGGACGACTTTATTGAAACCGGTTCGGGCGGCGGCATTGGCTTTGGTCTTTGCGATGATATTACCCATGCGGTTATTGATGAGGAAAAGATGACCAGCCTCAGGAAGTATCATACCATTACGGAGACGAAAAACGGCGCCGGTGCAGTTCCCATCAAGACGGAAAAGGGCTGGATTCACATTGCCCACGGGGTAAGGAATACCGCGGCAGGACTTCGCTATGTTATCTATGCTTTTGCCACGGATTTAGAGGACCCGTCTAAAGTGATTGCGGAACCTTCGGGACTCTTGATTGGACCAAGAGGCGGCGAGAGAGTGGGAGACGTATCTAACGTTGTATTTACCAATGGTGCAATTGCAAGGGAGAATGGGGATGTCTATATCTATTATGCGGCAAGCGATACCCGCATGCATGTGGCAGTAACTACCATAGATAAGCTGATTGATTATGTATTCCATACGCCGGAAGATCCCCTTCGTAGTGTGGAATGTGTGGCGCAGAGATGTGAGCTTATCCGTAACAATCTGGAGATCCTAAAGAAGGAAGCTTAATTCGCATTTACGGATGCCAGAGAATTTTTTATAAACAAGATATATACCTGCAGCCTGAAGCCGGCAGGTTTCGGAAAGGAATGGGGTTTAGATGAGTGAAATAAAAATGATTGCACCGGCAGTAAAAAATGTGCCCTGGCAGGAAAAGCCGGAGGGGCTTAAGGACGCGCCGGTTTGGAGATACACGGAAAATCCGATTATAGGAAGGAATCCGGTTAAAGGCGTTGCCAGAATTTTTAACAGCGCGGTAATGCCTTACGGGGATGAATTTATCGGTGTATTTCGCGGTGAACAGACCAACGGTATCCCTTATATCTATATGGGAAGAAGTAAGGATGCCATCCAATGGGAGTTTGATGAAAATAAGATTCCTTTCGTGGATGAGGATGGAAAGGCTTTCATGCCCGTATATGCTTATGACCCGAGGCTGGTGAAGGTGGAGGATACCTACTATATTATCTGGTGTCAGGACTTTTATGGAGCAGCCATTGGCATGGCAAAGACAACCGATTTTAAAACCTTTACAAGACTTGAAAATCCGTTTCTGCCCTTTAACAGAAATGCAGTTTTATTTCCAAGAAAAATAAACGGCAATTTTGTTATGCTCAGCCGTCCCTCAGACAGCGGGCATACGCCTTTCGGAGATATTTTTATCAGCGAAAGTCCTGATCTGGTTTACTGGGGAAAGCACAGACATGTGATGGGCAAAGGCAATGAATGGTGGGAGTCCCTTAAAATTGGCGGAGGTGCGGCTCCTATTGAAACTTCTGAAGGGTGGCTTTTGTTCTATCACGGCGTGAGCGGAACCTGTAACGGTTATGTTTATTCCATTGGCGGAGCAATCTTAGATTTGGAAAATCCGTCAATTGTGAAATACAGATGTGAAAACTTCCTGATTACACCGCAGGAGTGGTATGAAGAAAGAGGGTTTGTGCCCAATGTATGTTTCCCATGCGCTACGATTCATGATCCGGAAAGCGGCAAAATCGCAATTTATTACGGCTGTGCAGACAGCTATGTGGGACTTGCATTTACACAGTTTGAGGATATTGTAGCCTATATTAAAGAACACAGCGTAGTAACGCAGTCAGATAAGGAAATTGGAAAAAGATAAGTGAAAGGGCCTGCAGCTGCAGGTCTTTTACTATAGAAAAACGGCATGAGGAAAGAGGAGGTTTGCATGCAGGATGTAAAGGGAATGCTTAACATAGGAAACTGGCACAGGCTGATAGAGTGCATGAAAAAGGCAAAGCGGGGAGAAAGGATTGTAACAGGTTTTTTAGGCGGCTCTATTACACAGGGAAGTCTTTCTTCTTTGCCGGAATTGTGTTATGCTTATCTTGTATATAAATGGTGGAAAAGGAAATTCCCACAGTCAGAAATAGGGTTTATCAATGCAGGGATTGGCGGAACTACTTCACAGTTTGGAGCCGCCAGGGTAGAGGAGCATTTACTGAAATACAGTCCTGATTTTATTTTAATTGAGTTCGCGGTCAATGATGATAATACGGAATTCTTTGAGGAAACTTATGAGGGGCTTATCAGGAAAACTTATGGGGATAAGTGCAGGCCTGCCGTTTTGCTGATGAATAATGTCAGGTATGATGACGGAACGAATGCGGAGGAGCAGCATGTGAAAGTGGCCCGGGCTTACGCTCTCCCTATGGTGAGCATGAAAAAGGCCATCTGGCCAAAGATACTCTCAGGGCGCCTTAATGGGAGCAGCATTTCTCCGGACGGGCTGCACCCCAATGACGAAGGACACCGTCTGGTGGCCCGGGTGGTCACTGCCTTTTTGGAAAAGGTGTATGAAGAAATGGAGAAGGAAGAAACGGAAGGCTCCTTTGAAGGAGCTCTGCTTCCGCCTCCAATTACGGCAAATGCCTACGAAAATACCATCCGGTATCAGAATGATAATGCAAGACCAAAAGCGGAGGGCTTTTTGGCGGATTTATCGCCTCAAAATGGTATTACGGACATTTTTAAAAAAGGATGGACGGCTTTTCGGGAAGGAAATAAAATAAAATTCGAGGTGGATGGCACAGAAATAGCCGTGCAGTACAGAAAAACCGTAAACAAGCCTGCTCCGGTGGCCAGGGCCGTGGTGGACGGAAAAAAAGAAAGTGCGGTAATTCTGGATGGAAATTTTGATGAGGACTGGGGAGACTGCCTGTATATTGACACCATTGCCCGGCATATGGAGGCGGGCAGGCATACGGTAGAGATTGAGATAATTAAGACGCATGAGAATGAGGCGGCTTTGTTTTATCTGGTTTCTGTTATCGTTTCCGGGCCAGGCAGCAGCATGTAAAGGACATAAAAGGTATTAACAAATAATGGTATGGAGGGTGAAATTAAGATGAAACCAATATTATTTTTAAATCCCGTTTTTAAAGAGACAATCTGGGGAGGAAGTAAGCTCAGAGAGCAATTTGGCTATGATATTCCCGGTGAAACCACAGGGGAATGCTGGGCAATAAGCGCTCATCCCAACGGAGACTGCACGGTCAAAGAAGGGACTTATAAGGGAATGACACTGTCAGAGCTTTGGGAGAAACATCCAGAGCTGTTTGGCAATTGCGGACTGGACAGGTTTCCGCTGCTTACAAAAATTATTGATGCCCGGGAAAATTTGAGCATTCAGGTGCATCCGGATGACAAGTATGCCGGTGAACATGAAGATGGCTCGCTTGGAAAGACAGAGTGCTGGTATATTCTTGACTGTCCGGAAAATGCGGCGCTTATAATCGGACATAATGCCAAAACACAGCAAGAACTGGAGGATATGATAAGGCATGGAAAATGGTCCGAATTCATCCGTGAGATTCCGGTTAAAAAAGGAGATTTCATTCAGATTGATCCGGGAACAGTACATGCCATTAAGGGCGGCATCATGCTGCTTGAGACACAACAAAACAGTGACATTACGTACAGAGTATATGATTACGACAGATTAAGCGATGGAAAGCCCCGTAAACTCCATATTGAGCAGAGTATAGATGTGATCACGGTACCTGCACTTTCTCCCCGGGACAGTGTAAGAAAGGCGGCAGATCTTCCTGCTAATGTAATGAATGAACTGATTTGCTGTGATTATTATACTGTGTGGAAGCTGGAGGTAAATAAGGAGGTTTCCATTGAGCAGACCCATCCTTTCCTGATTATGAGTGTCATAGAAGGTGAAGGCTGTGTGAATGGACAAAAGATAGCAAAGGGCGTTCACTTTATTGTGCCGGCCGGATTTGGGAAGGTGGATTTAGACGGAGATATGGAGCTTATCGTATCCTCTATTATAAAGTAAAATTTTTAAGGTAGTCTGACAAAGGAAGTAGATTTTGCGGGCCGGGAAGGAGCATGATTATTGATATGATCACAAAGCAATATAAAGAGATGTTAGGCAGAAAGTCGATCATTCGGCAGCTTTCGGAATTTGCCACAGCACGGGGCGAACAAATAGGGTATGAAAATGTATTTGATTACAGTCTGGGAAACCCGTCTGTTTCACCGCCGCAGATCTTTACGGATACAATGATGGAGCTGCTGCGCGACAGTAATCCTGTATATTTGCATGGATACAGCCAGAGCCTGGGTATTCCTGCAGTCCGGCAAAAAGTAGCGGATTCTCTGAATGACCGCTTCCACATGAATTATACCCGGGAGCATATTTTCATGGCAACAGGAGCGGCGGGAGCTATTGCGCATGCGCTCAGATGCGTGACGGCGCCGGGGGACGAAGTACTGATTTTTGCGCCTTATTTTGCAGAGTACAGGGCTTATATTAATTTAAGCGGGGCGGTAATGAAGGTGGTGCCCGCTGATGTGAAGGACTTTCAGATTAACTTTGAAGCGTTTGAAGAAATGCTCACAGAAAAAGTTGCGGCTGTCCTTCTCAATACGCCCAATAATCCTTCAGGAGCCGTCTATACTTGCGGGACTCTTACGAAACTGGCGGAGATTATGACTGCAAAAGAAAAGGAATACGGACACGATATTTTTCTTATTTCCGATGAACCCTACAGAGAAATTGTATTTTCCGGAACAGACGCGCCTTATGTAACGAAATTTTATCCGAATTCTATTTCCTGTTATTCATTTTCCAAGTCTTTGTCCATACCGGGAGAGAGGATTGGGTATGTGGCAGTGAATCCTGCCTGCAGGGATGCGCAATATATAGCAGACATGTGCGGGCAGATATCCCGCGGAATTGGTCATAACTGTCCGCCGTCCATCATTCAGCTTGCGGTGGCGAAGTGCCTGGATGTGACATCGGATCTTTCCGTATATGAAACGAATAGGAACATATTATATAAGGAACTTACTTCTCTTGGCTTTGAGTGCGTAAAGCCGGGCGGAACCTTCTATATATTCCCGAAGGCACCTGACAAGGATGCGGCTGCTTTCTGCGAAAAGGCAAAAAAATATGATTTAATATTGGTTCCAAGCGATGATTTTGGCGTGCCGGGGTATTTCAGGATGGCCTTCTGCATTGATACGGAAAAAGTAGTACGTTCTTTGGAAGCATTTCGGAAACTGGTTAAAGGCGAGAATTACTTCAGGTAATCCGGTAAACTTCCAAACTTTCTATTGGCGGCAGTATTACAGGCACAGCGGACAGTATACAGGAGGGTATAAGGATAGAGATGTATGAGGTAGGTTTGGTTCTGGAAGGCGGAGGAATGAAAGGGGTATACACCTGCGGGGTTTTGGATTTCTTTTTGGATAAAGAACTGGAATTTCGTTCCTGCTACGGTGTTTCGGCAGGCGCATGCTGTCTGTGCAGCTTTTTGTCAAAACAAAAGGGCAGAGGGTATCATGTAACGGTGGATTATCTCGAAGATAAAAATTATTGCGGTATATACAGTCTGTTTACAACAGGGGATCTGTTCGGGGCGGAAATGTGCTATCATAAGATACCGGAAGAACTATATCCTTACGATTATGATACTTATAACGGATACCAGGGAAACTTTTACAGCGTAGTTACAAACATAGAGACGGGGCGGCCGGAATATATTCCTATTAAAGATATGAAGAAGGATATTGATGCAATAAGGGCCTCGGCTTCCCTGCCGCTGGTATCCAGAAATGTTAAATGGAAACAGGGCCTTTATCTGGATGGAGGGATATCGGATGCGATTCCTCTGCGCAGGTCTATAAAGGATGGCAATAAAAAGAATATTGTGATTATGACGAAGGAGACGGGGTACCGCAGGCAGCCGCTTTCCTCCACAGCTATTTTTAAACTTTGGTACAGGAAATACCCCAAAGTTTACGAACTCATGAAAAACAGACATAATACCTATAATGAAACCCTGGATTATATTGACAGCCAGGTAAAGGCAGGAAATACTTTTCTGATTCAGCCGAAGCATAAAAGTAATGTAGGGCGCATTGAGAAGGACAGGACAAAGCTTGAGATGCTGTACCAGGAAGGATATCAGGATGCTGCCGGATGCTATGAAAGTTTACTAAAATTTTTGGAGGATGATAAATGATTGAATTTTTAAAAGCAGCACTGTTTGGCATAGTGGAGGGTATTACGGAATGGCTGCCCATCAGCAGCACGGGTCATATGATACTTCTGGATGAGTTTGTGAAACTGGAGGTTTCCCCTGAATTTTGGGAAATGTTCCTGGTAGTAATTCAGCTGGGTGCTATTCTGGCAGTGGTAGTATTGTTCTGGGATGAAATCTGGCCTTTTGGAAATTATGGAAAAGGAAAGCATTTTCGTCCTGTAAAGACAACGGGATTTCTTTCTTATTGTAAGAAGGACATCTGGGTTATGTGGTTTAAAATTATTGTAGCCTGCCTTCCGGCTGCAGTGGTTGGCCTTTTGTTTGATGAGTTCTTTGAAAGTCTTTTTTACAACGGAGTCTGCGTTGCTCTGGCTTTGATCCTGTTTGGTATTGGGTTTATCATAATAGAAAACAGGAATAAGAATGCAGCCATAAAAATTCATTCATTATCGGAAATTACCTATGAGACCGCATTTATCATTGGTCTGTTTCAGCTGATTGCCGCCATTTTTCCGGGTACATCACGCTCGGGAGCCACAATTTTAGGAGCGCTGCTGATTGGCGTTTCAAGAAAGGTTGCTGCGGAGTTTACCTTTTTCCTCGCCATCCCGGTTATGCTGGGAGCAAGCCTTTTGAAAATCGTAAAATTTGGCTTTACCTTCACAGGAAACGAGCTGATGATATTGATTACCGGTATGACCACAGCTTTTATTGTTTCTGTTGTCATCATCCGTTTCCTGATGGGCTATATCAAAAAACATGACTTTAAAGTGTTTGGATGGTACCGTATCATACTGGGCATTGTAGTGCTGCTTTACTTTGGTATGGCAGGCCGTTAGAGGGTATTAAGGCCCATTTTTGCGAAAAAGATGTTAATTAGTTGACAAAATGAAAAATATAAGGTACACTGTTTCAGAAAAATAGGGTGTTTTAGGGGAGCAACACTGGTCAATTACTTATTGTAGGTATGAGAAAGCGTGTTTGAAAGGAAAGATTTTTTCCTGTGTGAAAGGAGTTTATATCATGGCTGAAACAAAAAAAGGAACGACAAAGGCAATTGCTAAAGCGGATTCCGAAGAAGTAAAAGCAGCACCGGAAGCTGAGGTTAAGGAGCCGGTAAAGAAACCGGCAGTAAAGAAGGACGTTGCAGCTAAGAAACCAGCAATAAAGAAAGTGGCAGCTAAGAAGGAAACTGTTGCTAAAAAAGAGACGGAAGTTAAGAGTACACCTGCAAAGAGAACTGTTAAGAAGGCCCAGGTTGTAGAAAACATTACTTTCCAGTTTAATGACAGATCCTACACGCCGGCTGATTTGATGAAGAGCTGTAAGGATGTATGGAAATATGATTTAGAGGGAAAAGAGGAAGATTTAAAGAGCATTGAACTATATGTGAAGCCTGAAGAAAACAGAGCTTATTTTGTAATTAACGGTGATATTACAGGAAACTTTCCTATCTGATGCATGAAACGTGTTAAAACATATTTTGTCAAAGCAATGAGAGTTGGCTGCAGGGTCAACTCTTTTTTTAGAATTTTTTTAGAAATATTTTGTGTTATATGTGTTGACAATAGATAGGGTAAGTGATATTTTATGGTAAGAAGATGTTAGCACTCCAATCGATTGAGTGCTAACAATTAAAATTTTTCCAGATAATATTCAGTAACTATTCAACCAGGTCTGCGCATTAACTGCACAGACCGTGAGAAAACAACGGATGCCGGGCTTCGCCAGCCATCCTTATGTAATGATACAAGAGTGCAAAATCCCATCGCTGAAAGCGATTTTAATGGATTTGCATATAGCAGTTCAGCAAGGCTGAACTGTTACGATATTCAGGATAGAAGGAGGAGGCAGGGTTGCAGTTAAGTGACAGAAAAATTAAAATATTGCAGGCCATTATCCGTAACTATCTTGAGACAGGGGAACCGGTTGGCAGCAGAACGATTTCCAAATATACGGATTTAAATTTAAGCTCAGCTACTATCCGCAATGAGATGTCGGATTTAGAGGAAATGGGTTATATCGTACAGCCCCACACCTCAGCTGGGAGAATTCCTTCAGACAAAGGGTATCGGCTTTATGTGGATACCATGATGGAGGAGAAGGAAAGAGAGCTGGAGGAACTAAAAGAAATGATGATTGAGAAGGAGGATAAAATGGATCACCTTCTCAAACAGGTGGCGAGATTACTGGCAGTAAATACTAATTACGCCACTATGATTTCATCCCCCACTATCCACACCAATAAGATTAAGTTTATTCAGCTTTCACGGGTTGACGTGAAGCAGATTCTGGCAGTGGTGGTGGCAGAGGGCAATATTATCAAAAACAACATTATACAGGTGGCAGAAATCCTGGATGATGAAACCCTCCTTAAATTAAATATTCTTCTCAACACTCATTTGAATGGCCTGGCACTGGAAGAAATTAACCTGGGCATGATTTCAGCAATGAAGCAGCAGGCCGGTATACACAGTGTTATTGTAGGAGAGGTGATAGATGCAATTGCGGAATCCATCAAGGCGGAGGAGGATTTGCAGATTTACACAAGCGGAGCCAACAATATTTTTAAATATCCGGAGCTTGCAGACCAGCAGAAGGCCAGCGAGATTATCAATACTTTTGAAGAAAAGCAGATGCTGACAGAGCTTGTACAGGATACCCTTGCAGATGAAAATAGCACAGGCATACAGGTTTATATCGGAAATGAGACGCCTATTCAATCCATGAAAGACTGCAGTGTAGTGACGGCTACTTATGAATTGGGGGAAGGCATGCGTGGAACCATAGGAATTATTGGTCCTAAGCGCATGGACTATGACAAAGTAGTAGGAACGCTTAAAACGATTACCCATCAGTTGGATGAATTATATAAGAATAAGACATAAGGTTGGAAAGGGATGAAGCCTATGAGTGAGGAAATGAAAAAGAACACAGTGGATAATCCGGGGACAGAGGAAGTAACACCGGAGATGAAAGACGCTGCGGCGCAGACAGAGGAAATAACAGAAAACCCTGAGGATATGTCCAAAGATATAGCGGAAGATGCTCAGGGAACTGATGAGACAGACAATGAGGAACAAACCGCATCCGGTACGGAGGAAGATGAAAAAGAAGGCAGGCCGGACAAAAAGGCTAAAAGAAAATTCCGCGATAAAAAGCAGGATGCTCTGAAAGAAAAGGTGGAAGAACTGGAGGACAGGGTAAAGCGCCAGATGGCGGAATTTGAAAATTTCCGCAAACGCACCGAAAAGGAAAAGACAGCCATGTTTGAGACAGGAGCAAAAAGCGTAATAGAAAAAATCCTGCCGGTGGTTGACAACTTTGAAAGAGGCCTTGCGGCAATTCCTGAGGGGGATAAAGGTTCTCCCTTTGCAGAAGGAATGGAAATGATTTATAAGCAGCTGATCACGGAACTGGAGAAGATGGATGTAAAGCCGATTCCGGCAGTAGGAGAGGAGTTTAACCCTGATTTTCACAATGCGGTGATGCAGGTTGAGAGCGGGGAGTACGAATCAGGCATAATTGCTCAGGAGCTGCAAAAAGGTTATACTTACAGGGACAGCGTGGTAAGGCACAGTATGGTGGCGGTTGTAGGCTGATAAAATGAAATAAGAAAGAAGATAAAGGCAGCAATTAACATTTAACAGTTTTATTCATATAACAAATTTATTTCAGGAGGAGATAATTATGAGCAAGATAATTGGCATTGACTTAGGTACAACAAATAGCTGCGTGGCAGTTATGGAAGGCGGGAAGCCCACCGTTATCGCAAATGCGGAAGGCGCAAGAACAACACCCTCTGTTGTGGCTTTCACAAAAACAGGAGAAAGACTGATAGGTGAGCCTGCGAAGCGTCAGGCTGTAACCAATGCTGAAAAAACGATTTCATCAATTAAGAGAGATATGGGCACGGACAAAGGCCGTAACATTGACGGGAAGAAGTATTCTCCCCAGCAGATTTCAGCTATGATTCTTCAGAAACTGAAAGCAGATGCTGAAAGCTATTTGGGTGAAAAGGTAACGGAGGCCGTTATTACCGTTCCCGCTTATTTCAATGATGCACAGCGTCAGGCAACAAAGGATGCCGGCAAAATTGCCGGACTGGATGTAAAGCGTATTATCAACGAGCCTACGGCAGCAGCGCTTGCTTACGGTCTTGACAATGAAAAAGAGCAGAAAATCATGGTATATGACTTAGGCGGAGGTACTTTTGATGTATCCATCATTGAGATTGGAGATGGTGTCATTGAAGTACTTGCAACCAACGGTGATACACACCTTGGCGGTGATGATTTTGACAACAAGCTGACACAGTGGATGATCGATGAGTTTAAGAAGGCAGAAGGCGTTGATCTGTCAAATGACAAGATGGCTCTTCAGAGATTAAAGGAAGCGGCGGAGAAGGCAAAGAAGGAGTTATCCTCCGCTTCAACAACCAATATCAACCTTCCTTTCATTACGGCTACGGCAGAAGGTCCCAAGCACTTTGATATGAATTTAACCAGAGCAAAATTTGATGAGCTTACTCATGATTTAGTAGAAAAAACAGCAATTCCCGTACAGAATGCCATGAGGGATGCCGGCCTTACCAACTCTGATTTGGGTCAGGTGCTTTTAGTAGGCGGTTCCACACGTATTCCGGCCGTACAGGATAAAGTAAAACAGCTTACCGGACATGAACCCAGCAAGAGCCTTAACCCTGACGAGTGTGTGGCGCTTGGTGCTTCTATTCAGGGTGGTAAACTGGCAGGAGATGCCGGTGCAGGGGAAATCCTTCTTTTGGATGTTACACCCCTTTCACTTTCTATTGAAACTATGGGCGGTATTGCAACCAGGCTGATTGAGAGAAATACAACCATTCCTACCAAAAAGAGCCAGATTTTCTCCACGGCAGCAGACAACCAGACAGCAGTTGACATTAACGTACTGCAGGGTGAGAGACAGTTTGCAAGGGATAACAAGTCTCTTGGACAGTTCAGATTAGACGGAATTCCTCCGGCAATGCGCGGAGTACCTCAGATTGAAGTTACTTTTGATATTGATGCCAATGGTATCGTAAATGTCTCCGCTAAGGATCTGGGTACCGGTAAAGAACAGCATATTACCATCACGGCAAGCTCTAACATGTCAGATGATGAAATTGACAGGGCTGTAAAGGAAGCGGCTGAATTTGAAGCACAGGATAAGAAGAGGAAAGAAGCTATTGATGCAAGAAATGAGGCGGATTCCTTCGTATTCCAGACAGAAAAGGCATTAAATGAAGTGGGAGATAAGATTGATGCCTCCGAGAAATCCAATGTTGAAGCGGATATGCAGGCGGTTAAGGATATTCTGGAGAGAACAAAAGATCAGGAAATGTCCGATTCCGACTTAGATGCCCTGAAGGCAGCAAAGGAAAAGCTTACCACAAGTGCACAGGCTTTGTTTACCAAGATGTACGAGAACATGCAGCAGGCAGGAGGAGCAGCAGGTCCCGATATGGGAGCAGGCCCTGATATGGGCGGAGCAGCTGATGCAGGTCCGGCAGACGATGTGGTTGACGGAGATTACAGAGAAGTTTAATATATGAAAGAATATTAAATTAATTTTTATAGTTTTTGTTTTTAGATACTGGCTGTAAACATAGCTCTGAGGAAAGATAAATTCAAGGAGAAACTCATATCAAACGCTGACTCGCGAAGCGTGGTAACGACTGAATTTATCTTTGCTTAGAGCGACCTGTCAGCCAATACATGAAAAGAAAAATTCTTAAGATAACTTTGGAAAGCTTTGATAAGGTGCTTGTGAAAAAGCACATTTTTGTGTTATAGTATAAAAAATTTTATGCCGCCTTTGGCGGCATGTTGTGCGCTGTAGGCATGGGAGGAATAAACAATGGCAGAACAAAAACGTGACTATTATGAGGTGCTTGGAATTGATAAGAGCGCGGATGACGCCGCCATTAAGAAAGCATATAGAGCTCTTGCCAAGAAGTATCATCCTGATATGAATCCCGGAGATGCGGAGGCGGAGAAGAAGTTTAAGGAAGCTTCGGAGGCGTATGCTATTTTAAGCGATCCGGAGAAGAAAAGACAATACGATCAGTTTGGCCACGCTGCCTTTGAAGGGGGAGCGGGTGGTTTTGGCGGTTTTGATTTTAACAGCGCTGATTTCAGTGATATTTTTGGAGATATTTTTGGAGACTTTTTTGGCGGCGGACGCAGAGGACGGGGAAATAACGGTCCTATGAAAGGCGCTAATATCAGAACCAGCGTGAGAATTACCTTTGAGGAAGCCGTATTTGGCATTGATAAGGAGATTGAGCTGACCCTTAAAGATGAATGTAAGACCTGTCACGGCAGCGGGGCAAAGCCGGGGACCAGTCCGGAAACCTGTCAGAAGTGCGGCGGTAAAGGACAGGTGGTATTTACCCAGCAGTCTTTCTTTGGCACAGTGAGAAATGTACAGACCTGTCCGGAATGTAATGGAACGGGTAAGGTTATCAGAGATAAATGTGCAGACTGCCATGGATCAGGCTATATAGCAAACCGAAAGAAGATACAGGTATCCATTCCGGCAGGTATTGATAACGGACAGAGCGTGCGCATTCGTGATAAAGGTGAGCCGGGTGTAAACGGAGGCCCCAGAGGGGATTTGCTTGTGGAAGTAATTGTAGGGCGTCATCCTGTTTTTCAACGCCAGGATTACAATATTTATTCCACGGTGCCGATTTCCTATGCAGTTGCAGCTCTTGGCGGCGATGTTATGGTGGATACGGTAGACGGCAAGGTTATTTATGAAGTGAAGGCAGGCACTCAGACGGATACGAAGGTCAGACTGCGAGGTAAAGGCGTGCCTACTCTGAGAAATAAAGATGTCCGAGGAGATCATTACGTTACATTAGTAATCCAGACCCCTGAGAAACTGTCTCATGAGGCAAAAGAACTGCTGCGGCAGTTTGACGCTTTGACGGGTGACAGCTTAAACGCTTCAAAAAATGCCAGGACAGAAAAGAGCGATAACAGCAAAGAGGCAAAGAAAAAGAAGTTCTGGAAATAAATTTTGGAAGAATAAGGATAAAAAGACAGTTTTTTATGATGACAGGGTATGGGTGCATGGAGGTGGCTGATGGGGAAAATAACAATTCAAAGTATGGCCAGAGAATTGGGACTATCCAGAAATACGGTCTCAATGGCTTTAAAGGGAAATGAATTGGTTACGCCCAGAACCCGTGAAAGAATTTTGCGGTATGCCGAAGAAATAGGATATATTGAGAGCCCGCCGCAGGATGACGGGCAGACGCAGGAGGAAGCACCGCCCCATCAGGTGGTGATTGTGCGTAAACCCGATGTGGCAGTATATTGGGATAAGGTGGTTAACGGAATATCGGAGGAGGCCTGTAAAAATCACTGTCGGCCCCGTGTGGCAGTAATAAGCAGGGAAGATGAGGAGAAAAAAATACTTCCCTCGGGATTAGATGAGGGCGTTGAAGCTGTTTTCTGTGTCAAGATGCTGGATCATGATTATGTGCGCAGAATAAGACAGATGGGAATACAGGTAATTCTTCTTGACGATTATAAAAATACCACCAACGAAAAATTGGGGATGTTGTGGAACCGGAAAGCTTCCAGCCCACTGTTTTGCTCACGCGCCATCTTATTGATCAGGGCATGAGAAGAATTGGTTTCCTGAATGAAAACAGCAGAGCCTATGAGACGATGCATGACCGTTTTGAGGGTTATTTATTTGCCATGCGGCAGGCAGGCATTGAGCCGGATCCCCGGCTGGTAAAGTCCGACATAGGCGGAGAATTTTATGATCCCGGGAACTTTGAAAGGATTGTGGAGAGTTATACGGTACTACCGGAGGCGGTGGTGTGCGGAAATGATGAAATTGCCAAATATCTGACACAGGCACTGCGCAGGAAAGGAATCAGAGTGCCGGAGGATGTGGCAGTCACAGGCTTTGACAATGACGAGGAAGGGATGCTGGATCCCTTTTTTACAACAGTGAATGTTGATGTTAAGTGGCTGGGAAAGCGAATGGTGCAATGTTTTCTGTGGAGAATGGCCCACCCGGCCGCTCCCTACGAAAAAATCGTGGTTTCGGGGGAAGTTATTATACGTAAATCTTCTATTAAACATAAATGAGAGATAACTTAATCAGAATGAACAGAGTCGGTTTTACACCGGCTCTTTTTTATTACAATAAGCCGACTCGTGAAGCGTGTCGGCGTTTGTTCAATAAGCTGGCTCGCGAAGCGTGTCGGCGTTTGTTTTACTTGCATATTTTGGATATTGCATATATATTTAATTATGTACATATGAAGTACATAAGTAATTAACAGGAATGAGGTATATGTTGGTGTAGTACCGAAAGCATAGCTTGCGGTATGCGGAGGGCGAAGAATGGGAATTACATATTTTGAACAGGAGAGAATTTTTAAACTGGACACGGCAAGCACAAGCTACTTAATCGGAATAGTGGATGAGGAAAATTTTCCGGGACACATTTATTACGGAAAAAGGATAACCGATCACAGGCTGGGACATCTCCTTCGTGTGGAGGAGCCGCCTTTTGTTCCTTCCAGGAATGCAGGAGAGAGGGTATCGTTTCTGGATACGTTTGCAACGGAGTATCCTACTCATGGAGTTGGGGACTATCGGGAAGCGGCGCTGAAGATCCGTACAAAGGATGGACATCGTGCCTGCGGCCTGCATTATGTGTCTCATGAGATTTTTGAGGGAAAGAAAAAAATACCGGGGTTGCCCACTTCTTTTGCGGGGGAGTCAGGTTGCAGCACGATTGAGATTGTCTGCGTTGATAAACATCTCAATTTAAAAGTGATTTTAAGCTACTGTGTGTTTGAAAAGGAAGATGTGATTACACGGCACGTGGCTGTGGAAAATGATGGAAGTGAAGAATTTTTTATCGAGAAAGCCGCATCAATGTCAATAGATATGGACAATCGGGACTTCGAAATGCTTACGCTTCACGGTTCCTGGGCAAGAGAACGCCATAAACAGAGAAGAAAGCTGGGCATAGGCTATCAGGGAACATCCTCCGGAAGAGGAGAGTCAAGCCATCAGAATCATCCCTTTATGGCGCTGATGACCGAGAACTGCACCTGGGATCAGGGGGAGATTTACGGCGTGCAGATGATGTATTCCGGGAATTTTGATATGCAGGCGGAGGTGAACCAGTTTAACTGTGTGCGGTGGCAGGCCGGAATAGGAACGAAGGATTTTTGCTGGAAGCTTGCACCAGGAGAGACGTTTTATACGCCGGAGGCGCTACTTACCTATTCTGCTGAGGGAATCGACAAGATGACGGCCAATTATCATGAGTTCATCAGAAATCATGTGCTGCGCGGCAAGTATAAAGATAAGAAAAGGCCGATTCTTATCAATAACTGGGAGGCAACTTACTTTGCCTTTGATACCGAAAAGCTTTTATCTATCGCAAAACAGGCGGCGGGCCTTGGGATCGAAATGCTGGTAATGGATGACGGATGGTTTGGAAAACGTAATCTGGATAACTGTTCCCTTGGAGACTGGCAGGTGAATGAGCAAAAGCTTCCGGGAGGCCTTTCTTATCTGGTGGATGAGGTGAATAAGCTTGGCATGAAATTTGGTATCTGGTTTGAGCCGGAAATGGTTTCACCTGACTCTGATCTGTACAGAGAGCATCCAGACTGGGCGATTGCCGTACCGGGCAGAACACCGGGTATGGTACGGACACAGTACGTACTTGATTTCTCCCGAAAAGAAGTGGTGGACAATATTTGGAATCAAATGGAGCTTGTTTTAAAAAGCGCTAATGTTGAATACGTAAAATGGGATATGAACCGTCCTTTAAGCGATCTTGGCAGCGCAGTCCTGGAGCCGGAAAGACAGGGAGAGCTGGCGCACCGGTACATGCTGGGCGTTTATGAGCTGCAGGAGCGACTGGTAACAAATTTCCCGGATGTGTTATTGGAAAACTGCTCGGGCGGAGGTGCAAGATTTGATGCGGGCATGCTTTACTACAGCCCTCAGATTTGGTGCTCGGATGATACGGACGCAATTGAACGGCTGGCGATCCAGGAGGGGACGGCAATGATTTATCCCCTTTCCACAATGGGCGCCCATATCAGCGACTGCCCGAATCATGCGGTGGGAAGGACAACACCTTTCGAGACAAGGGGGTATGTTGCCCTTGCCGGTACTTTTGGCTATGAGCTGGATGTAACGCGAATTCCGGATAAAGACAGAGAGATGATCCCTGATCAGGTTGCACTTTACCATAAGTATAACGATCTGGTACGGGAAGGTGATTATTACCGTCTGGAATCTTATCAGGACAATCATCTTTTTGACTGCTGGCAGGTGGTCTCTAAGGACAAAAAGGAAAGTCTGGTGACATGGATACAGGTCCTTGGGGGGCCAAGCAGGCACAGCAGAGTTGTAAGATTGAAGGGGCTTGCACCGGATAAGCGTTACCGTATAGAGGGGGAGGACATGGTTTTAACCGGAGACAGTCTGATGTATGCCGGAATCTGTATGCAGGTTATGTCAGGAGACTTTTTGGGGAAACTGGTACACCTTGTACAAGAGTAAAACATAATGAATGATAGTCATATCGCAGCCGTCTGGCCGGGACTTTGCAATAAATGCAGAACCTTAAGCCGGACGGCTGCGGGACGTTTTTGATGAGAGCGCCTTTGTCGGGGGCGGATTTCCGGGACTAAATCCGGGACAATGGAATGCGAAAAAAAGAATAGTCATAGAAAGGCTTTAGGGATCATAAAATGATTATAAGCTATCTGCCACACCTTTGCAGGAACCCTTATGTTTCCGGTTCCTGTCCGGCCTTTTTGAGCATAGCCACAATATGGCCGGAAAGGCTCGTATTTAAGCTCTCGGCAATGGGAATAAGAGAAGCGGTTTTTTCCGGCTGATTTTTCTCCCGGTAAATAGATGCGAGCAGCTTGTAAGTGGCAGTAATATCCGTGCGGGTTTCTACAGCAAATTCCAACACCTGACAAGCTTCATCCGTATAGCCTCTTTCGTAAAGGGTCTGGCCCCAGTTTTGAAGGGTTCGGACAAGGAAGGTATAGCTTTGATCATAGCGGGACAAAAGGGTAATATTGGGAGCGCCGTACATAAGCTTTAAATCGGTATTGCTTATGCCGGTAAAATTGACAATGGGCGATTTGGAAAGCTCCCGCAGGGTTTCGTGGTATTCGGAAACGGACGGATCGTCTTTTAAAAGCTCCATGGGAAGGGCTTCAAAGGGAATACGGATATAAGCAAGGCTGTCCAGGGATTTCCGGCGTGTGCTATTGGCTTCGGCCTCCCGCTGCCAAAACATTTCGTTGGATTTTTCCTGAGCATTCCGGCTCTTTTTTATTTCATATAAGAGCCATAGGCAAAATACGATAAAACTTGCAAAAAAGGGGAATTTCATATATAATATCCTTTCAAAGAACAGATTGAAAAATTTGTGGGTTATTGGAAATATGGAGGATTGGAATGTTTCATTTTTACAGTAAAAAAAGTAAAAAAGTCGTATCATCCATTATCATTGTATTGCTGATACTTGCTATGGTAGTTCCAACTATAGCATCTTTTTTGCATTAAATCAATTAGCAGGTGAATTATTAAGGTTTAAGGGGAACAGGAGAATATGAGTAGATTTGTGAAAGGATTTGTCTGTTTTTTGTTTGCATTTTGCATATTTTGCTTTCCGCAGATGCAGGTAAAAGCCGCTCAGGAGAGCGGGATTTTGACGGGAGTTTATGTGGAAGACATGTCCCTTGGGGGAAAAACCACTCAGGAAGCCCGCAGCATGGTGGAAGATTATGTGGACAGCATCTGCGGCATGATGATTACGCTGGTTGCCGTGGATGGAAACGAAGTACAGATTACCCCGGCTGATCTGGGGGTATACTGGAGTAATCAGGAAATTATAGAGGAAGCAGCAGGGATTGGGTCAAGCGGCAATGTGGTGCAGCGCTATAAAGCAGCAAAGGATCTGCAGTATCAAAATAAAGTATTTGATCTGGAATTTGGCGTTGATGAAGATCTGATCAGGCAGATTTTGACAGAGCAGTGTTCCGTATACAATCTGGAAGCAGTTGATGCGACTCTTTCAAGAGAGGATGGTCATTTTGTGGTGAAGCAGGGGCAGACCGGACAGGTAGTTGATGAGGATGCCTCCGTAGCGCTTATTTGTGACTTTTTTCGCGAAGGCTGGAACAGAGAGGATGCCTCTTTAGATTTGGTAGTAAGAGTGGATGAGGCAAGGGGAACGGAGGAAGAACTTGCCAAGGTAAAGGATGTTCTTGGCACCTTTACGACCAGTTTTAAAACTTCCGGGCCGTCCCGAAGCGCAAATGTACGAAACGGTTGTGCGCTTATTAACGGGATCACATTATATCCGGGAGATGAGTTTTCCACTTATGAAGCTGTTTCGCCGTTCTCACAGGCGAACGGATATTACATGGCTGGCTCCTATCTGAACGGTCAGGTGGTAGACAGTTTAGGCGGCGGTATTTGTCAGGTTTCCACCACTTTATATAATGCAGTGCTTTTGTCAGAGCTGGAAGTCACGGAAAGGCATAATCATTCCATGATTGTTACATATGTGGATCCTTCCGCAGATGCAGCCATTGCGGAATCTTCAGGAAAAGACTTTAAGTTTGTTAATAATACGCAGGCACCGGTTTATATTGAGGGAATTACCACAGATGATAAGCAAATTACTTTTACGATATATGGTTTGGAGAGCAGGGACAGTGGACATCAGGTGAGGTATGAGAGCGAGGTAGTCAGCAAAACATATCCCGATTCGGAGGTCATCTATACAAATGCTTCCCTGCCCATCGGCTCTGTTTCCGTTCAGTCCGCACACATAGGATATAAGGCAAATCTTTGGAAAGTAGTCACGGAAAACGGGACAGAAGTGAGCCGGGAGATGATCAATTCCAGCTCCTATAAGGTAACGCCAAGGACAGCTACCGTAGGGGTAGGGACAGCCGACCCGGGTGCATATGAAGCAATTATGGCAGCTGTTGCCACTAACAATATTGATCATGTTCGAAGTGTGGCATCCGCTCTTGCGGCCGGAGCAGCGCCTCCGGCAGCGCCTGAGGGTGCACCGGCAGCGGCTGAGGGTGTACCGGCAGAAGGAGCGCCTGCGCCGGTAGCGCCTGAGGGAACCCCGGCAGGGGAAGCGCCAGCGCCGGAACAGGCAGAGCCGGCACAAGAACCGGTCCAGTAAGGCCCCAAAGCGAAGCGTAGATTCAAATACCCCGCCCCTTGGGCGTGTTAAATACCACACACTGTTGCCTGCAGCGGGGTTATTGCCTT
Organism: Parablautia intestinalis; assembly: GCA_003612395.1. Lineage (GTDB taxonomy): Bacteria > Bacillota > Clostridia > Lachnospirales > Lachnospiraceae > Suilimivivens > Suilimivivens intestinalis. Next base: position 87,625 of record RAYQ01000012.1, on the reverse strand, counting down.
CAGAAGGGGAGCAGCAATGAAGAAAGGAAAAGTATCTGAAAATGTCTTAAAACGTTCCGTGTTAAGACAAATAAAAAATCCGGGAAAAGAAGTGCTTAAAGGCGCGGGAGTTGGAAATGACTGCGCCTTTTTGTCATGGGATGATTTATTTAACATAAGGATGGCTGGCGAAGCCTGGCATCCGTTGTTTTTCCCCGGGCAGGAAGAAAACGGCAGCATTGGTATCACAACCCAGACTTTTACCCTGCCTGTAAAAAATGCTGCTTATCTGGCAGTAATGGCGGCAGCAAACAATTTAGCGGCAGCAGGGGCAGTTCCGGCAGCTGTGACCTTGTCCATAACCCTGCCTGAGGAGGCAGAGGAAATACTTTTAAAGGAAATAATGAGGCAGGCGAATACATGCTGCGGGGAGCTTGGCATGCAGATTGTGGGCGGCCATACAGAGGTAAGCAGCCTGGTCAGGCAGCCGGTTATTACGGTTTCCGCCATAGGGAAGGGTATCTGTGACAAAGGCAGAGCCTGCGCGGCGGACATAGATAACGGCAGGATGACTTCCGCATTAAAGCCTGGCGGGGAAGGAAAGAGGGACAATCTGGATATCCTGGTGAGCAAATGGATTGGGCTTGAAGGGACCTGCGTGATAGCGTATGAAAAAGAAAAAGAGCTGGCGGGCCGTTACCCAAGAGGACTGATTTTGGAAGCGCAAAGGCAGGATAAGTATTTATCTGTGGCGCCGGAGGCGGCCATAGCCCTTAAGTCCGGCGTTTATGCAATGCATGATATCAGAAACGGCGGTATATTTGGTGCATTGTGGGAACTGTCCCAAAAGATGGGCGTCGGACTTTACATAGATTTAAAGAAGATTCCGGTAAGGCAGGAAACCATAGAGATCTGCGAGTTTTACCGGTTAAATCCCTATGAGCTTCTCTCAGGCGGGGCTCTGCTTATGGCTGCGGCTGATGGAGCCGGACTGGAGCGTGCGCTTGCGCAAAAAGGGATTCCCGCTGCCGTGATTGGCAGTACAAGGGAGGGAAACGACAGGGTAATTGTCAATCAGGATGAGACCAGATACCTGGGACCGTCCGGGCCGGATGAGATATTGAAGGTACCCTTTATATGAAGATCCCAGGTCTAATGTGTGGACGGGGCAGACAATAATTCAGAATATAAGAATGGAGGATGGTTATTTTATGAGAGAACAGATTTTATCCATAATAGAAAAAAACAGCCGGATAGGGGTAAGGGAACTGGCAGTGATTTTAGGAGCGGAGGAAATTGACGTTGCGAATGAGTTAAAGGCTATGGAGGAGGAAGGTATTATCTGCGGCTATCACACGATGATAGACTGGGAGAAAACTTCTATAGAAAAGGTGACCGCTTTAATTGAGGTGAGGATTACACCCCAGAGGGGACAGGGATTTGATCGCATTGCCGAGAGAATTTATAAATACTCTGAGGTGAACAGCGTATACCTGATTTCAGGTGGTTATGATCTTTTGGTAACGTTGGAAGGAAAATCCTTAAAGGATGTTTCCGGCTTTGTCTCTGACAGGCTTTCCACTCTGGACGGGGTTCTGAGCACGGCAACGCATTTTATTCTAAAAAAATACAAAGACCACGGTACAATATTAACAAAAAAATATGAAGATACAAGGGAGAAAGTGACGCCATGAGAAACCCATTATCAGATATTATCACAGAAATTAAGCCCTCCGGTATTCGAAAATTTTTTGACATTGTAAGTGAGATGGAGGATGCGGTTTCCCTCGGCGTTGGAGAGCCCGACTTTGATACCCCGTGGCATATAAGGGACGAGGGTATTTATTCTCTTGAAAAAGGGCGTACATTTTATACCTCAAATGCCGGACTTAAGGAATTGAAAGCAGAAATCGCCAACTATCTTTACAGGACCCAGAAGCTCTCCTACGATGCAGGCAAAGATATTATTGTTACGGTGGGTGGTTCGGAGGCCATTGACATAGCCCTGCGCGCAATGATTAATCCCGGGGAGGAAGTGCTTATCCCACAGCCCAGCTATGTTTCCTATGAGCCCTGTGCAATCTTAGCCGGAGGAGTTCCGGTAATTATTGAGCTTAAAGAAGAAAACGAGTTTCGTCTGACCGCGCAGGAGCTTAGAGAAGCCATTACGAACAAAACCAAAGTACTCATTCTTCCATTTCCCAATAATCCCACCGGTGCAATTATGGAAAAAGAAGATTTAGAGGCTATTGCGCAGGTAATCCGGGAAAAGGATATTTTTGTGATATCAGACGAGATTTATGCTGAACTGACCTATAGGGGAAAGCACATATCTATAGCAAGCCTGCCGGGAATGCAGGAGAGAACGGTTTTAATCAACGGATTTTCAAAAGCTTATGCCATGACGGGATGGCGTCTTGGCTATGCCTGCGCACCTGAAAATATCATGGAGCAAATGCTGAAAATCCATCAGTTTGCCATCATGTGCGCTCCCACCACCAGCCAGTATGCGGCGGTGGAAGCTCTTCGAAACGGGGATGAGGATGTGGCAATGATGCGTGAAGCGTATAATCAGAGAAGAAGATTTCTGATGCATTCCTTTAAGGAAATGGGCCTTAAATGTTTTGAACCCTACGGTGCCTTCTATGTATTTCCCTGTATAAAAGAATTTGGAATGACCAGTGAGGAATTCGCAGAAAGACTCCTCCGGGAAGAAAAAGTGGCCGTAGTGCCGGGGACCGCCTTTGGCGGGTGCGGCGAAGGGTTTCTTCGAATTTCCTATGCATACTCGCTGGAAAACCTGAAAACAGCCCTGGAAAAAATAAACGCATTCATCACCAGACTGAGAAAACAAGAACAAAAATAATCTCTACTGCCAGTTAAGTTTCCTGTTTATGATTAAAAAAATTTCTAAACAGGAAACTTTTGGCGTTTAATAAAAAATTGATATTAGTTCATTTCTTTTTTATGGAATAATTAACAGGGTTGTGCTACAATAAAAATCGGTATTTAAAAATGGACAGGTACTGTTAAGAAAAAGGGTAAAACTTATGAGAGTGGGATTTGATAATGAAAAGTATTTAAGGATGCAGTCAAAACGCATTGAAGACAGGATCAACAAGTTTGGGGACAAATTATACCTTGAGTTTGGGGGCAAGCTTTTTGACGATTACCACGCTTCCAGAGTTTTACCGGGTTTTGAGCCTGACAGTAAGCTGCGCATGCTGATGAAGCTTTGCGACAGAGTGGAGATTGTAATTGTAATAAATGCCGCGGACATTGAAAAAAATAAAATACGCAGCGACCTTGGAATTTCCTATGATGAGGATGTCCAAAGACTGAAAAAGGAATTTGAGGACAGGGGATTTTATGTGGGCAGTGTAGTGATGACGCACTATGCCGGACAGGCAAGAGCAGCTGATTTTAAAGAAAGGCTGGAAAAAAGAAATGTCAAGGTTTATCTTCACTACACAATCGAGGGGTATCCGTCCAACATTCCGCTAATCGTCAGTGATGAGGGCTTTGGAAAAAATGAATATATTGAGACAGCAAGACCTCTCGTGGTGGTAACCGCACCAGGACCCGGAAGCGGCAAAATGGCAACCTGCTTATCCCAGCTTTACCATGACCACAAAAGGGGAATCAAAGCCGGGTATGCTAAATATGAAACTTTTCCCATCTGGAACATCCCTCTTAAGCATCCGGTTAATCTTGCTTATGAAGCGGCTACCGCAGATTTACAGGATATTAACATGATTGACCCCTTCCACTTAGAGGCATATGGGGAGACAACGGTCAACTACAACCGGGATATTGAGATTTTCCCGGTGCTGAATGCAATTTTTGAGGGTATTTATAAGGAAAATCCCTACAAATCGCCTACGGACATGGGCGTAAATATGGCGGGTAACTGTATAGTGGATGATGAGGTCTGCTCTCAGGCTTCCTATCAGGAAATTATTCGCAGATATTACACAGCCATGAATGATGTCATCAGGGGCAAGGCAAAGGAAAATGATGTTTACAAGATAGAGCTTTTGATGAAGCAGGCTAAGATCACTACAGATGACAGGAAAGTTACGGTTGCGGCTAAGGAGAGAGCGGAGAAGCTGGGGGTTCCCACTGCGGCAATTGAACTCTCTGACGGAATGATCATCACTTCCAAGACCACAGCTTTGCTGGGTGCATCGGCGGCGCTGCTCCTAAACGCCCTGAAATTTCTGGGCGGGGTGGATCATGACATCCGTCTGATTTCTCCTGAAGCAATTGAGCCGATTCAGGAATTAAAAACGAAATATCTGGGTGGAAAGAATCCGCGTCTTCATACGGATGAAGTGCTGATTGCTCTTTCCATCTCTGCCATAAATAATAAAAATGCAAAAAAAGCATTGGAGCAGCTTCCAAAGCTGAAAGGATGCCAGGTACATACTTCTGTGATGCTTTCGGAGGTAGATATTAAAACATTTAAAAAGCTGGGAGTGGATTTAACCAGCGAACCAATTATAAAAGGAAAGAGTAATTAAATGAATGAAAACAATTTAAATCAGTATGATAGCGGTCCCGGGGGAAACGGCGGCCCGTCCGGTCCGGGGGGAAACGGTTCCGGCGGCAATGGCGGTCCCGGCAAGGATCCGCGAAAACAAAATATCGTAATGTTTATCATTGCCGCTCTTTTATCGCTTCTTCTGGTCAGCTCCTTTGTAAAGCTCCTGACAGGGGATTCGGAGCAGGAGATTTCTTACAATGAATTCATTCAGATGCTTGAGGACGGAAAGGTTGAAACCGTATTGATTGGGGGAGACAGAGTCTATATTCAGCCCAAATCCGAAAAAAGTACCCAGTCTCCTATCATGTATTTATATGGCATGAACCCTTCCGTAAGCTATTATACAGGTAAGATTGAGGATGATGACACGTTAACGGCACGCCTTTTAAAATATGACGTTGAGGTAAAGGGACAGGTGGCGGACGGTACCAGCGCAATTATCAGCTTTTTGCTGTCATATGTATTTCCGTTTATTCTGATGTGGGTGCTGTTAAGCCTTCTTTTCCGAAAAATGTCCAAGGGCGGCGGGCCTATGGGAGTGGGAAAAAGCAACGCAAAGGTTTATGTACAAAGAGAAACCGGCGTCACCTTTAAGGATGTGGCTGGTGAGGATGAGGCAAAAGAGTCTTTACAGGAGGTCGTTGACTTTTTACACAACCCGGGAAAATATGTAAAAATCGGGGCGAAGCTCCCTAAGGGCGCATTGCTGGTAGGACCTCCCGGAACAGGAAAGACACTGCTTGCCAAAGCAGTGGCCGGGGAGGCTAAGGTTCCCTTTTTCTCCCTTTCCGGTTCGGACTTTATAGAGCTGTATGTGGGTGTAGGTGCCTCACGTGTAAGGGATTTGTTCAAAGACGCCACGAAGAATGCGCCATGTATTATTTTTATTGATGAGATAGACGCTATTGGACGGAGCCGTGACAATAAGTACGGCGGAGGCAATGAAGAACGGGAACAGACTTTAAATCAGCTTTTATCAGAAATGGACGGGTTTGATACCTCTAAAGGAATCCTGGTGCTTGGCGCAACGAACCGCCCGGAAATACTGGATAAGGCTCTGCTTCGTCCGGGACGTTTTGACAGAAGAATTATTGTGGATAAGCCCGACTTAAAGGGCAGAGTGGAAATCTTAAAGGTGCACGCCAAGGATGTGCATCTGGATATGAGCGTGGATTTGGATGCAATTGCCCTTGCTACCAGCGGGGCCGTAGGAGCCGACCTTGCCAATATGATCAACGAGGCTGCCATCAATGCGGTGCAGCATGGCAGGGAATATGTGACGCAGAAGGATTTGTTTGATGCGGTGGAGCAGGTTTTGGTAGGAAAAGAAAAGAAAGACCGCATTATGAGCAAGGAAGAACGTAAGATTGTATCCTATCATGAGGTGGGCCACGCACTCATAAGCGCCTTGCAGAAAAATTCGGAACCGGTACAGAAGATTACGATTGTTCCCAGAACTATGGGAGCTCTTGGCTATGTTATGCATGTGCCTGAGGAGGAAAAATACCTCCAGACCAGGGAAGAGCTTCACGACAGGCTGGTGAGCCTTTTAGGGGGCCGGGCCGCAGAGGAGATTGTGTTTGGCAATGTGACCACAGGCGCAGCCAATGATATTGAGCAGGCTACCAATATTGTTTCTAATATGATCACACGCTTTGGTATGAGCAAGCGTTTCGGACTTATGGGGCTTGCAACGGTGGAAAGCGAATATTTAGGCGGCGGCGCAAGGCTTACCTGCAGTGACAGAACGGCGGCGGATGTGGATACGGAGATTATGGAAACGCTGAAAGAGTGTTACGAGGAGGCCAAAAAACTGTTATCGGGCAACAGGGAGCTGATGGATAAATTAGCTGCCCATCTGATTGAAAAGGAGACTATCAGCGGCAAGGAGTTTATGAAGATTTACCGGAAGGAAAAAGGAATTCCGGAGCCGGTCGGGGACGATAAGGAAGGTGAGGACCAGATCGGTAAAGAGAATGTAAAGAGCATGGAGACTGCGCCCGTAGAGACGGAGGAAAATTCCGGGAACAGCACAGATAAAGGCGATACCCTCCCGGAAAATGAAAAAGCCGGGAACAGCAATGATTTTTCCGGAGCGGAGAATCATGCGGCCGGCCGGTTTTCCAATGCGCCATCGGACTTTTTCCGGAGCGGGAAATTTCCGGAATAGAAAAGAGTCGTATATTTAAAGTTAAGGATATTCTTTTATAGCAAACGGCAGTTTCATATGTCGTTTGCTATAAGTGTTTCAGGAGACAATAAATTATGTTTGATATTCAGGAAGAATTAAAAAAGCTCCCTAATTGTCCGGGGGTATATATTATGCGTGATGAGACGGATAATATCATTTATGTGGGGAAGGCAGTTAACCTGCACAGCCGGGTAAGATCCTATTTCAGAAAAAATATTGGCCGGGGACCACAGATCGATAAGATGGTGAGTCTGATCAGCCGTTTTGAATACATCATCACCGATTCGGAGCTGGAAGCGCTGGTGCTGGAAAATAATCTGATCAAGGAAAACAGCCCCAAATACAATACCCTGCTTAAGGATGATAAAACATACCCTTACATTAAGGTTACATTAGGGGAGGCCTATCCGAGGGTATTGTTTTCCCGTCAGATGAAGAAAGACCGATCCAGATATTTTGGCCCTTACACCAGCGCCGCAGGAGTGAAGGATACCATTGACCTGATCAATAAGCTCTACCAACTGAGGACATGCAGCAAAAACCTGCCCAAGGAATGCGGCAGCGACAGAGCCTGTCTGAATTATCATATTAAGCAGTGTGTGGCGCCCTGTCAGGGGAATATTTCTGAGGAGGAATACCGGGGGAGAATAAAAAAAGCCTTGGATTTTTTAAACGGAAGTTATCAGGATACGTTAAAGGAACTAGAGCAGAAAATGCTGGAGGCATCGGAGAGGCTTGCATTTGAGGATGCAATACGGTACAGGGATTTATATAACAGTGTAAAGCAGATTGCCTCCAGGCAGAAGATTACGGACAGTGACGGGGAGGATAAGGACATTATTGCCCTGGCAGCGGATGAACAGGATGCGGTAGTGCAGGTGTTTTTTATCAGAGACGGTAAGCTCATAGGCAGAGAGCACTTTTATATGATGCATGTATCGGGTACGCCACGGGGGCAGATCCTCCTGGACTTTGTAAAGCAGTTTTATGCAGGGACGCCTTTTATCCCGCGGGAGCTTATGCTCCAGGAGAGGATAGAGGATATGGAGGTGATAGAACAGTGGCTTACCAAGAGAAAAGGCGGCAGGGTATACATCAAGGTGCCGCGAATAGGGACGAAAGAAAAGCTGGTGGAGCTGGCTGCCAAAAACGCCATGCTGGTGCTCTCCCAGGACAAGGAGCGGATCAAAAGGGAAGAGGGCAGAACCATCGGCGCGGTGAAGGAGATTGCAGGGCTTTTGGGGCTTCCAAATGTAAGCCGCATGGAGGCTTACGATATTTCCAACATCAGCGGCTTCGCCAATGTTGGATCCATGGTAGTATTTGAGAAAGGAAAGCCCAAGCGCAGCGATTACAGAAAGTTTCGGATCAAAACGGTTTCCGGACCGGATGATTACGCGTGTATGAGGGAGGTCCTTACCAGAAGATTTCTTCATGGGATGGATGAGCAGAAGAAACTGGAAGATAAGGAAATGGAGAAGGAGTTCGGCAGCTTTACCAAATTCCCGGATCTGCTGTTGATGGACGGCGGTAAAGGACAGGTGAATATTGCGCTGCAGGTGCTCTCGGAGCTTCATCTGGATATTCCGGTCTGCGGCATGGTAAAGGATGATAATCATAATACCAGAGGGCTGTACTATAACAACCAGGAGATTGGCATTGACAGAGGATGCGAGGGATTTAAGCTGATCACAAGAATACAGGATGAGGCCCATAGATTTGCGATAGAATACCACAGATCCCTGCGGTCCAAGGCCCAGGTGAAATCTGTGCTGGATGAGATACCGGGTGTGGGGCCCTCAAGGAGAAAGGCACTGATGAGGCGGTTTAAATCCATTGACGAGGTGAAGAATGCGGATGTGGCCACCCTTGCTGGAGTGGATGAGATTCCGGAGTCTGTGGCAGAGGGGATCTACGAATTTTTCCATGGGGAAGGTTCATCGGAAAAGTAACACAAAGTAAGCAGAGTATATTTTGACAGACTTGGTGGGTATTGAGATTAAGGATTTTCTGTGATAAAATATTGAAAGAATTGATTTCCTAAAAGACCGGGCCGGGCGGGTGCCGTGGTGATTTTTTGGTCCGGGCAGTGGAGGGAAAATAGCGGTGAGGAAAGGGAGTGGGGTATGGCGAGTGTAAAGCTGGAACGTATTATAGAAAAAATGAAGCTGGAGAACCTGACACCGGAGCTGGATATTTCTAAAATTAAGATTACGCAGCCGGATATTAACAGGCCTGCATTGCAGGTGGCCGGATATTTTGAGCATTTTGAGGCTACCAGGCTACAGATTATCGGATTTGTGGAATACACTTATATGGAAAGTCTGCCGAGGGAAAGGAAAGAAGAAATTTATGCCAGAATTCTTTCCTGTGATATTCCGGCCTTTGTTTTTTGCCGGGAATTAAAGCCTGACGAGCTGTTTATGAAGACAGCTATTGAGAATAACGTTCCTATTCTGATGACAAAAAAGGCAACCTCTGCCTTTATGGCTGAAATTATCAGGTGGCTGAATGTGAAACTTGCCCCCTGTATTTCTGTCCACGGGGTGTTGGTGGATATTTTTGGCGAAGGCGTTTTGATTACAGGCGAGAGTGGAATTGGCAAGTCTGAGGCAGCCTTGGAGCTGATTAAGAGAGGACATCGTCTTGTGACGGATGATGCTGTTGAAATCCGGAAGGTGAGTGATGATACGCTGGTAGGTTCGGCACCGGATATTACAAAGCATTTTATAGAGCTTAGGGGCATTGGGATTGTGGATGTTAAGATGCTGTTTGGTGTATCCAGTGTCAGGGATACCCAGACCATTGATCTTGTCATCCGGCTGGAAGACTGGGATAAGGAGAAGGAGTACGACAGGCTGGGGCTTGAGGAGGAATACACGGAGTATCTGGGAAATAAGGTGGCGTGTCACAACATTCCCATACGTCCGGGCCGTAATCTTGCGGTAATCTGTGAATCTGCCGCCATAAACCACCGTCAGAAAAAAATGGGTTACAATGCGGCCCAGGAGCTGTACAGAAGGGTGCAGGAGTCGCTTTTAAGGAAACGGGACGATGAGGAAGACGACTGAGAATTTATATGCATAAAATACAAGAACAATAATAAAGATAAAGAGAGGGCTATTTATGAGCAAATATGTATTTGGAGTGGATATTGGAGGAACAACGGTAAAACTGGGCTTTTTTGATGTGGAAGGGACTCTTCTTGATAAGTGGGAAATCCCCACAAGGACCCAGGATAATGGGAGTTATATTCTTCCTGACATTGCAAAAAGCATTCAGGAAAAGATGGAGGAAAAACAGGTTGATGCTTCAGAAGTGGCAGGCGTAGGCGTAGGAGCCCCCGGCCCTATTGACAGTGAGGGCGTGGTGCACAAAGCCGTAAATCTCGGATGGGATACTTTCAGCATTAAAGATACGCTTGAGGATATTCTACATGTGCCTGTTAAGGCGGGTAATGACGCTAATGTGGCAGCCCTTGGAGAAATGTGGAAAGGCGGCGGTCAGGGAAGCAGGAATCTGATTGTGGTGACGCTGGGCACAGGTGTTGGCGGCGGTATTATTGTAGAAGGAAGAGTTTTAACAGGGGCTATAGGTGCAGGCGGCGAGATAGGGCACATTCATGTGGAAGATGAGGAGGATGAATGCTGCGGGTGCGGCAATAAAGGGTGTCTTGAGCAATACGCATCTGCAACAGGAATTACCAGACTGGCAGTTAGAAAATTAGCGGCAAGCGATAAGGAAAGCATGCTCCGGGAGGGAGAAGTCAGTGCAAAAACCGTATTTGATGCGGTAAAGCAAAATGATGCCCTCGCGATAGAAGTAGCTGAAGAGTTTGGAAAATATTTAGGTGACGGCCTTTCCGTAATTGCCGGGGTGGTGAATCCGGAGACGATTGTAATTGGCGGTGGTGTGTCCAAGGCCGGGGAGGTGCTGATGGATTATATTAAGCCTCACTTTATCAAAAATGTTTTCCATGCCAACAGGGATGTGAAATTTGCTCTTGCAACCCTGGGAAATGATGCAGGAATATATGGATCGGCTAAGCTGGTACTTGAGGCTTAAGCAGGCAGGTAAAGGTGTAATTTTGGAAAAATTAAGTTCGGCAGTTTATGAATTTATTAAGGCCTATGTGCGGGAAGAGGACATTGTCTTAGAAGAACCCATGTGTAAACATACAACCTTCCGGGTGGGAGGCAGGGCACAGGCTCTGGTGCAGATAAGCAGTATCAGGCAGCTTGAGAAACTTATTCCCTATTTTAAAATGACAGGAGTTCCCTATTTCATTTTAGGTAACGGAAGTAATCTTCTGGTAGGAGATAAAGGGTACAAAGGCATTGTTTTGCAGATTGGAAATAAAATGAGTACGGTTACGAGGGAAGGCGCCTGCATAAGAGCAGGCGCGGGCCTTCCCATGATTCAGGCGGCCAGATACGCTCAGGAAAACGGCCTTTCAGGTCTTGAGTTTGCTTCAGGAATTCCAGGGACCTTAGGCGGCGGTGTGGTGATGAATGCCGGCGCATATGGCGGTGAGATGAAACAGGTGGTGAAGGAAGTGACGGTTTTAAGCGATCAGGGCGAAATCCTTACACTGGACAATGCCTCCATGGAATTTGGCTACCGTACCAGCGTTATAAAGAACAGACCTTTTGTGGTGATAGGAACAGTGCTTGCGCTTACGCCGGGAGGCAAAGATGAAATTCTTAAAAGGATGGAGGAACTTGCCGAAAAAAGGAGGGAAAAGCAGCCTCTTGCATATGCCAGTGCAGGCAGCACCTTTAAAAGGCCGGAGGGATATTTTGCAGGGAAACTGATTATGGATGCCGGACTTAAGGGGTACCGCGTCGGCGGTGCCATGGTTTCGGAAAAACACTGCGGGTTTGTGATTAATACCGGAAATGCAACAGCGGCAGATGTTGCCCGGGTGATTTGGGAAGTACAGGAAAAAGTGAAGGATAAATTTGGCGTCACGCTGGAAAAGGAAGTTATTTTTCTGGGTGATTTTTGAGGAGGGACGGCATGCGTTTTGTGGTGGTAACAGGAATGAGCGGCGGCGGAAAAAGCACGGCAATGCGAATGCTGGAGGATGCCGGTTTTTATTGTGTGGATAATCTCCCGGTTCCTTTGATAGAGAAGTTCGTGGAACTGATAGCTGTGCCGGGGGGCGAGGTCAGAAAGGTGGCCTTAGGACTGGATGTACGGGCAGATCAGTCTTTTGGAGAAGCCCGGGAGATCCTTGAAAAGCTGAAAAAAAACGGTTATGTTTTTGAAGTTCTTTTTATGGAGGCAAGCGACCAGACACTTCTGAAACGCTATAAAGAAACCAGGAGAATGCATCCTCTTTCTTTGGACGGACGAATAGAGGACGGCGTTAAAAAGGAAAGGGCTATTTTAAAGGCTATCAGGAATGAATCGGATTATGTGATAGATACCTCCAATCTGCTGACAAGAGAATTAAAGGAGGAGCTGGATCGCATTTTTGTGCGGAATGAGGAATACCATAATCTGATGGTTACGGTATTATCTTTTGGCTTTAAGCATGGTATTCCGGCAGATGCGGATCTGGTTTTTGACGTAAGATTTCTGCCCAATCCTTTTTATATAGATGAATTAAAACATAAGACAGGAAATGATAAGGAAGTACAGGATTATGTCATGGGTTTTCCGGAAGCGCATACATTTATTGATAAGCTTACGGATATGATTGAATTCTTAATTCCTAATTATATAAAAGAAGGTAAATATCAGCTGGTAATTGGAATCGGCTGCACCGGCGGAAAGCACAGAAGCGTTACGCTGGCAAACAAACTATATGAGCGCATGAAAAATAAAAGCGGATATGGAATCAAGATTGCGCACCGGGATATGGGACAAGGTATATAGTGTGAAGAAAAGTTCTAAGATGTCAAAAAACGCCATCTAAGAACTTTTAAAGCTTCACACTTAGAAGAATGCCTTGCAAAACAGGCATTCTTCGCCCTGATTTGTGTTGCCGCAAAGCAGCAACATGGAGGATAGGTTGAAAAATCAGCCTGTTGGCAAGAATGGGGATTAGCACGGGATAAAGGTTAGGGCATATGTCATTTTCATCGGATGTAAAGGAAGAACTGGAAAAAGTAGTACCGGAACCCAGACATTGCCAATTGGCGGAACTGGCGGCGCTGATTCATTTTGGGTGCAGGATTGAACGGACCGGAACCGGAATAGAGGAAAATGCAAAAACCGGCTTACATAAGCCGGAGGACTTTGCCATATGCCCCGAAAATCCATTTGCAGCAAGAAAGTACTTTACATTATTGAGGAAAACATTTATTATTAATAATGCGGTTAAGGTATTACAGGCGGTTAAGATTCTGGATGAAGCCGGACAAATACATGAACTTTCAGAGCAGGTTAACCCGCTGCTTTTAAAAAATAGCTGTTGTAGACGGGCATTCCTCAGGGGTGTTTTTTTATGTATTGGTTCCATGAGTGACCCTAAAAAAGGATATCATTTGGAGTTTGTCTGTGAGCACGAACCGCAGGCGCAGCAGATCAGGCAGATAATTTCAGGATTTGAAATTGAAGCTAAAATTGTCAGACGAAAAAAGTACTTTGTAGTATATTTAAAAGAAGGGGCAGGAATTGTCGATCTGCTGAATGTGACAGGAGCGCACATCTCTCTGATGCAGCTTGAAAGTCTCAGGGTTGAAAAAGAAGTCAGAAATTCTATTAACAGAAAAGTTAATTGTGAAGCAGCTAATATTACAAAAACGGTTTATGCTGCCAGCAAACAGATAGAGGACATTTTGTTTTTGCAGAAAAATTATGGTTTGTCAAATCTGCCGGATAATTTAAGGCAGATGGCAGAAGTCAGACTGGAATATCCAGATAATTCTCTTCAGGAATTAGGTAAATACCTTAATCCACCAGTAGGAAAGTCTGGTGTAAATCATAGATTACGAAAGCTCAGTGATATGGCTGAAAAGATTAGGGGTTAAAGGAGGATTCATTATGATGGAAAAATTTGTCAAAATTCAGTTAAGCGGTGGACTTGAAGCCAGACCCATAGCAATGCTGGTGCAGGTGGCCAGCCAGTATGAGAGTTCTGTGTATCTTGAGACAGAGGGAAAGAAAGTAAACGCAAAAAGCATTATGGGTATGATGAGCCTTGCTCTGGACAACGGAGAATCGGTTAAAGTAATAACAAACGGTGAAGATGAGCAAGAAGCAATGAAAGGGATTGAAGAATATCTCAGCGATGAAAAAAAGCAGGAGCTATAATTAAGAAGATATAAGGGCAAAGCACAGGCTTTGCTCTTTTTACCTTATAGGAAAGTCCTTTGCCGGAAGGACAAAAGGCGGCAAGGCCGCTTTTTTACTATAATACCCTGTGCGTATTGTATGCAGGGGGATATCTATGACAGTACCGCAAGCACAGCTGCGGTACGCGGGAGAGTGTATATGGAAAAGAAAAAAATGCTTTTTATCTATAATCCCAGAGCGGGAAAGGCAAAAATAAGGAGTAACCTTCTGGATATCATTGATATTTTCACAAAGGCAGGATTTGAGGTGGTCGCTTACCCAACCCAGTCTAAGGGGGACGGAATTAAGGCTGTCACGGAAAGAAGATTTGGCTACTATGATATTATTGTCTGCAGCGGCGGAGACGGCACATTAGATGAAGTGGTAACCGGGATGATGCAGTGCGATAGGCGGATCCCGATTGGCTACGTACCTGCGGGAAGCACCAATGATTTTGCCAACAGCCTTCACATTCCAAAGAATATGATTGACGCAGCCCAGGTGATTGTATCGGGAGAAAGCTTTGGATGTGATATAGGTTCCTTTAACGATGATATTTTTGTCTATATTGCGGCATTTGGAATTTTTACGGACGTATCTTATGAAACACGGCAGGACGTGAAGAATATTTTAGGCCATATGGCATATATATTGGAAGGGATGCGGCGGCTCTCAGCAATAAGAGCCTATGAAATGCGGGTGGAGAGCGGAGAATTTTCGGTGGAGGGAGAATTTTTGTTTGGTATGATTACCAATTCTGTCTCAGTAGGCGGCTTTAAAAATATTACAGGGGAAAATGTGAAGCTGGACGATGGGGAATTTGAGGTTACACTGATAAAAAGGCCTTCTAATGCCATAGAGCTGAATCTGATTATGGCGGCGTTGGTAAACCGAAATGTAAATACGGACTGCATGTACTGCTTTAAGGCAAAATCACTTAAAGTGTATTCGCAGGAGGATATTGCCTGGACATTAGACGGAGAGTTTGGCGGAAAGCACAGGGAAGTGACGATTCAAAATCAAAAACAGGCTCTGAGTATCCGTATACCGGGGAAATGAAAATTTTTAGAAGAATTTATTCCATTTTCGTGCAGAATGGAGTATAATGAAGGACAACCAGAGTGTTGTAAATTTAACGGAGGTAAACAAAATGTTAGTATCAGCAACAGAAATGCTTCAAAAAGCAAAAGCAGGCCACTATGCAGTTGGTCAGTTCAACATTAATAACCTTGAGTGGACCAAGGCCATCCTGTTAACAGCGCAGGAAAATAATTCACCTGTTATCCTTGGTGTATCCGAAGGCGCAGGTAAGTACATGGGCGGATATGATGTGGTAGTTGGTATGGTTAATGGTCTTATCAAAGATCAGAACATAACCGTTCCGGTAGCTCTTCATCTGGATCATGGCAGCTATGAGCACTGCTACAAATGTATCGAAGCTGGTTTTTCATCTGTTATGTTTGACGGTTCTCACTATCCGATCGAAGAAAACGTAGCTAAGACAACAGAATTAGTTGCAGCTGCACATGAAAAAGGAATTTCCATTGAGGCAGAGGTTGGCTCTATCGGTGGAGAGGAAGACGGCGTAGTAGGCATGGGTGAATGCGCAGATCCTAATGAGTGTAAGGCAATCGCTGATTTAGGAATTGATTTCCTGGCAGCTGGCATTGGTAACATTCATGGTAAATATCCTGCAAACTGGCAGGGATTATCCTTTGAGACATTGGATGCAATCCAGAAACTGACGGGCGATATGCCTTTGGTATTGCACGGTGGTACAGGAATTCCTACGGAAATGATCCAGAAGGCTATTTCCTTAGGCGTTGCAAAGATTAACGTTAACACAGAGTGTCAGCTGTCTTTTGCTGCTGCTACACGTAAGTACATTGAAGCAGGCAAGGATTTGGAAGGCAAGGGATTTGATCCCCGTAAGCTTCTGGCTCCCGGCTTTGAAGCTATTAAGGCTACTGTTAAGGAAAAGATGGAAATTTTTGGTTCTATTGGAAAAGCTTAACAGAATATGTTTTAAGTATCAAAATAAAGGCTGCCCAACACAATGGACAGCCTTTTAAATTAAGGGCGATATTTCAGGAGGGAGTCATAGTGAGTAAGAAGTGGAATGTTAAAATTGATGAGAGAATGTACGATATCGAATTAAAAGGGAGAAAACTTTTAGTCAATGGGGAAGTGATGAAATTAGGCCCATACAGGAAAAAAACCGGCCTGACCCATGAAGAATATGAGGTTCCTATCGGTTCCAAAAAAGCTCTTTTGGTAATAAGAAATCTAAGCGCTCCTGTTCTGGCAATTGATAACAGGGACTGCGCTACCGGAGAGGAATATGTTCCTGTCAAAATGCCGGGATGGTCTTATGTATTTGTAGTACTGCATTGTCTGAATTTTTTTAATGGCGCTATAGGAGCTCTGCTTGCGATTATTGGAATAGCACTGACAACTTCCATCTCCTGCAACAGAAAAATGAACGTGGTGCTAAGAGTGCTGCTGAATGTGGCAATCGTGATTATTTCTGTGATTGTGGTATTTGGAATAGCATTTCTTATAGCAGGAATCTAAAGCGGTCGGGAGTATTCCTTCGGAAAATTTCACAAAAATTGCTCCGGCATGGAGGTAAAAATGAATATATTTAAAGAAATGGCACTTTCCATCTACAGCTACAAAACCTATAAAGAATTTTTAAAAAATAAAAAGTCTAAAGTGTTTTTGTTTGGAATAGTGCTTATGCTGATTTACTTTGCTGTGACTATGCTGATTCCTTTTGCAGGGTTTCAGATCCGTACAGGCGGCATAGGCTCGCTGCTGGATGAAAATATTCCGGACTTTTCACTTTCAGACGGGGAACTCTGGGTGGAGGATGTCATTGAATATGATGCAGGCGGTACATATATGTGCATTGATACGGATCCTGAATATGTATTTTATGATGCAGATGAAATGGAAGACCAGCTTTACCGCTATACCAGTGTTATATTGATGGATTCGGAGAAAATGATCGTAAAGTCCGGCGGAGAAGTACAGGGTTTTTATTTTTCAGATTTGGATCTGGAATGTGACAAGGATGACTGGATGAGATGGGTGCCCTTTATCAACTTTATGATTGTGGCATTTATGATTCTTGCGTATATCTGGATGTGTGCGCTGTTTTTCTTTGGGGTATTGTTTGTAGCGCTTTTGGGTATGATTGCGGCTTCCTGCATGAAGTATCAGATGACCTTCGGGCAGTTGTACCTTTTGGGAATTTACAGCAGAACGCTACCGCTTATTATTAAGGCTGCCATATCCTTCCTGCCGGTTAATATTCCATTTTTTGTATTTATTAATTACGGCATTTCCGTGTTTATTCTTGTACGTGTAATTCAGAACCTGAAAGAACAGCAGTTAAACAGGCCGCTGGAATTTACATCGAATACGGAATATTACAGCGGAAGTAATTTGGGCAGTAATAATAGTAACAATGATAACAATAATAATGGGAACGATTTTTCCTGGATGAAATAAAAAAGAATTGGTTAATATACGGATGCCTGGTAAGCCAGGCATCCGTTGTTTATTATACAGACTCTTCGTCTAAAGATTCCTCCTGCATTTTTTGAATAGCAGGATCAAAGGAGAGCATTGGCTTTGCATTTACATTAGCTTTGGTGATCTTACGGTCCAGATAATTTCTGGTGATGGCAAATACGGTGCCGGAAAGGGCAAGGACGCCGATTAGGTTTGGGATAGCCATAAGAGCATTCAGGGTATCAGCGATTGCCCAGGCCAGGTCAAAGCTCATGGTAGCGCCAAATATAATACATACCACAAAGATGACCTTGTAAACAATGGTTGCTTTCGTGCCAAATAAATATTCACAGGATTTCGTGCCATAGAAAGACCAGCCTAACACTGTGGAAAAGGCAAACAGGCAGATGGCAATAGCGACAAAGCTGCCGGCCAGTGTGCCAAGGCCTTCCGATAATGCTTCACTTACCAGAGAAGCGCCGGTGACGGAGGTAAGCACTTCGCCTGTTTCTAAATCGATGAGACCGGAACAAAGCACGGTAAAAGCTGTCAGGGTGCAGACTACAATAGTGTCAAAAAATACTTCGA
This sequence comes from Parablautia intestinalis, assembly GCA_003612395.1. Lineage (GTDB taxonomy): Bacteria > Bacillota > Clostridia > Lachnospirales > Lachnospiraceae > Suilimivivens > Suilimivivens intestinalis. The sequence continues at coordinate 69,518 of RAYQ01000012.1, read as the reverse complement.
AGATACCCCACATTCCCTGCGCAATAGGTTCCTTTACATTGGAGGCTGAATGAACCATAACAGAGGAGCCGAGTCCGGCCTCGTTGGAGAAAACACCCCGCTTAAAGCCCATGGTCATGGCCTGTTTGATCATCATACCAACGGTGGCGCCTGCAACAGGGCGTAGTCCGAAGGCATTGGTGAAAATAGCAGCCAAAACGGCGGGAACAGACGTAATGTTCATCACAAGCACAATTATGGTTCCAAGTATGTAAGCACATGCCATAAAGGGCACGATCTTTTCCGTTACACTTCCGATTGCTTTGATTCCGCCTAAAATAACCAGGGCTGCAACTGCTGCGATGATGATGCCTGTGGCAATGGGAGGAATTTTAAAAGTATCCTGCAGGGAGCTTGCGATTTCATGAACCTGGGTCATATTGCCGATTCCGAAAGAGGCAAACACACAAAAGACAGAAAAGAGTATGGCCAGAGGTTTGGCAAAGATGCCGATTCCCTTTTTTCCTTTTAATCCGTCCTGGAGATAATACATGGCGCCGCCAGACCATTCCCCTTTTGCATTTTTGCGCCGGTAGTAGATTCCCAGCACATTTTCAGAATAATTTGTCATCATGCCAAACAGAGCGGAAAGCCACATCCAAAATACCGCTCCGGCGCCGCCCGTGATAATGGCGCCTGCCACGCCGGCAATATTTCCCACCCCGATGGTGGCAGCCAGGGCTGTGGAGAGTGCCTGAAACTGGGAGATAGAACTTTCATTTTTATTTGTATGGGCGGTTACATATTTTTTCTTAAAGATTGCAAGGAAAGTTTCATTCATCCAGTGCTTAATGTGGGTAATCTGGAAAAATTTCATGCCTGCTGTCATGTAAATACCTGTGCCAATAATCAGTATGAGCATGGGAATGCCCCATACCACGCCGTTTATGGCATTGTTTACCGCTGCGATAACGTTCACAACATTTTCCATAATAATCCTCCGTTCCTGCCGGCAGCCCGTAATATCGGGTGCGGGCATCAATTTGATTGTCCCTTACAATTGGGCAGGGAAGATGATTCCCTTCCCGCCGCGCAGCCCGTATGGCGCCCTGTCAGCAAATTACCTTGTGCGGTGCCGCACATTAAAAAAGAGAATTTACCTTAATAGGAAATCCTCATTGATTCGTATAATACTATACAGGAAAAAGAGAAAAAGCACAAGTAAAAAATGTGAAATCCCATAGAAAGGGAGGATGCCAAGTAAACGGCACGTTTACTTGGCATTTATTATGAAAAAGTTATTAATAAATCAATTACTTGTGTATGGCGTCTGTTTTTGTTCTTTGCTGTATCTTATGATGTTAGTATAGGATACAGAAATGTCTAAAGAATGTAATTGCAATTAAGTTTTTTTAAATTAAGTGTGAACAAAATATGAACGTACATTTTTAGCACCGTTCAGGTTCAGGATATGCAACGCCAAAGCACTCAACCGTGACGCTTTTCATTATCTGTTCCTTTACAGGCCTGTCCATATAATCAGTTTCTGCCTCAGCGATACGGTTCACCGCATCCATACCTTCAATTACTTTCCCAAAGGCTGCATACTGCCCATCCAGGTGGGGACTGTTTTTATGCATGATAAAAAACTGGGAACCTGCCGAATCCGGCGCCATGCTTCTGGCCATGGAGAGAACGCCTTCTGTGTGCTTTAAATTGTTTTCAACGCCATTTCCGGAAAATTCTCCCTTAATGCTGTAACCGGGGCCGCCGCATCCGCTGCCCTCCGGATCCCCTCCCTGAATCATAAAGCCGCGGATGACGCGGTGAAAAATCAGACCGTCATAAAAATTCTTGTTGATCAGACTGATAAAATTGTTTACGGAGATGGGAGCTATTTCAGGATAAAGCTCCGCCTTGATAATATCTCCGTTTTCCATTGTAATTGTAACAACAGGATTTTGAGCCATAGCGATAACTTCCTTTCTTTTCAATTATAAAATGCAGTATTATAATAACTATAGTAAACGACAGATTAATTTGCCATTTACACATCTATTTTAAAGGAAGTGAAAGGACATTACAATGCTAAAATGTGTCTTGTTCTTATTATCAGAGTATTATTATGAAATTGTTTTAAAGCGGCTGGATGAGATCTGCGAAAGCTTACGGCCCGGGCAGGTGAGGGTGAGAATAAATAAAACTGCGGCAGGCTTTACCGATCAGGACATGCATGCATATCCTGCGGATAAAATGGAAACCGGATGCAGCAGAGAAGAAATGCTTGTGGTAACAGACCAATCGCAGGCAGCGCAGCTTCTTCTGGATGAGGGATGGTATGTTGCGGCCCTATACCATGAGGGAAACAGGCAGGAAAGTTTCCCTAAGGTTAAATATGGGCTGGAAGATTTGTTTGAGCTGGAATACCGGGCTTATGATGCCGCATACAGAAGGCTTGCGGGCCTGCCCCTGGATATTCTTGAAACCAGGCGGCTTAAGGTCCGGGAGGGTACTGTAGAGGATGTGGAGGCGTATTATGAGATTTACAGCGACCCCTCTATCACGCTTTATATGGAAAACCTGTATGAGGATAAAGAAGTCGAGCGGGATTATATGAGAGCGTATATTGACCGGATATACGGATTTTATGGGTATGGACTATGGTCGGTGATCTTGAAGGAAACGGGCCGGGTAATTGGCAGGGCAGGTTTAAGTGTGCGCCAGGGATATGAACTGCCGGAGCTGGGATTTGTGATAGATGTCCGCTATCAAAAGAAAGGGTATGGACTTGAGGTCTGCAGGGCCATTTTGGCTTACGCCAAAAAAGAGCTTGTCTTTGAAAAAGTGCAGGCCCTTGTTGACAAAGATAACCTTATTTCCAAAAGACTGCTTGGAAAATTGGGCTTTGTATTTGACCGCAGGGTATGTGTAAAAGAGCATGGATATGAATTGTTTATAAAAAAACTTTAAAAAATGATTGACAGAAAATAAGCAGGGTGCTATTATGTCACATGAAGCGAAGGTGCTGTGGAATAATCACAGCACCTTTTTTTATAAATAAGCTGACTCGCGAAGCGCGGCAGCGTTTTATTCAATAAGTTGACTCGCGAAGCGCGGCAGCATTTTATTCAATAAGCCGGCTCGCGCAGCGTGACAGCGTTTGATGCACACGGGCACCCGGAGGAAGTTTGCTGCTGACGCAGCATGCGGGCCGCGCGGCGGGCAGAGAGAAATTTCTGCCCTTAGATAAGCGAAGCAAAGGAGCTTGCAAAAAGGCAAGACCTGCGCATTCGCTTTTTTTTATTAAAAGGCTGATCCGCGAAGTCCGGCAGCGCTATATGAATAAGCTGACCTGCGAAGCGTGGCAGTACCTGATGAGGAGGAGAAATTATGACAGAAGAAATTATGAGTGCCGTAAGCGGCGAAGTGTTTGGCGTCTGGTTCCTGATTGGAGCGGCGCTGGTATTTTGGATGCAGGCAGGCTTTGCAATGGTGGAGACAGGTTTTACCAGGGCAAAGAATGCGGGCAACATACTGATGAAAAATCTGATGGATTTTTGCATTGGTACGGTTGTTTTTATTCTGATTGGCTTTGGCCTTTTGCTGGGCGAAGATATGGCCGGTTTTATAGGGAAACCCGGGCTGGATATTTTTACATCCTATGGAGACTTTGACTGGTCAAATTTTGTATTTAACCTTGTATTTTGTGCAACCACTGCAACAATTGTTTCCGGTGCAATGGCTGAAAGGACAAAATTTTTGTCCTATTGCGTCTACTCGGCAATCATTTCGGCCTTGATTTATCCGATTGAAGCACACTGGATCTGGGGCGGTGGCTGGCTGGCGCAGATGGGCTTTCATGACTTTGCCGGATCCTGTGCCATACATATGGTGGGCGGTATTTCCGCACTTATTGGTGCGAAGCTGTTAGGCCCTCGTATTGGGAAATTTGTAACGGACAAGAACGGAAAGGTTACCAAAGTAAATGCATTCCCCGGACATAATCTTCCTATTGGATGTCTTGGCGTATTTATTTTGTGGCTGGGGTGGTATGGATTTAACGGGGCTGCCTGCACCAGTATTTCCCAGCTTGGTTCCGTATTTGTTACCACAACAGTTGCGCCTGCTATTGCCACGGCAGTATGCATGGTGTTTACCTGGGTTAAGTTTGGAAAGCCTGATGTTTCTATGTGCCTAAATGCTTCTCTGGCAGGGCTGGTTGCCATCACGGCGCCCTGTGATGTGGCGGATGTGACAGGCTCCCTTATCATCGGAGCGGTAGCAGGACTGATGGTGGTATTTGGCGTATGGTTTTTGGACTATAAACTGCACATAGATGATCCTGTGGGAGCAGTTGCTGTTCACTGTCTAAACGGAATATGGGGCACAATTGCGGTTGGTCTTTTTGCAACCACATCAGCCCCCGGAAACGACAGTGTGGTCGGCCTTTTCTATGGCGGTGGTTTTAAGCAGCTGGGGATTCAGCTGATTGGTTTTGGAGCTGTAGCAGTTTGGACAGCAGTTACGATTACGATTGCCTTTCTTATTATTAAGGCTGTGATTGGACTTCGGGCCAGCCAGGAGGAAGAAATTATTGGACTGGATTCCTGCGAGCACGGTCTTACCTCTGCTTATGCGGGCTTTAGCATTATGGATATTTCCAATACCATGACAATGGAAGTAAATGAAAATACAAGCCTTGGAACGGAAGACTATGCCGAAGCTTCTCCGGCGCAGAAGGCGGCAGCAGTGAAGGTTGCAGCACCTGCAGGAGAGGCAGCCGGAATTTACAAGGTGGCGATTATCGCCAAGCTGTCTCGATATGACAGCTTAAAGAAAGCTATGAACGATCTGGGAGTAACCGGTATGACAGTGACACAGGTTATGGGATGCGGTGTTCAAAAAGGCGCCGGAGAGATGTACCGCGGCGTTGAGGTGGATGCAACTTTGCTGCCTAAGGTTAAGGTCGAAGTGGTAGTCAGCAAGATCCCTGTTGACGCAGTGATTGAAGCGGCCAAAAAGGCTCTTTATACCGGTCATATTGGTGATGGCAAGATTTTTGTGTACCCTGTTGGAAAAGTGGTCAAGATACGTACAGGAGAGGAAGATTTCGATGCTTTGCAGGACGTAGAATAGAGCTGCTTTTATCTAATCCCTTAGTTTAGTATATATAGGCAGGCCCTCAGGCGCTCCACCGCCCGGGGGCCTGCTGCTTTTGTATCACCGGCCTGTAAAGCGTGATCGTCTCAGGGAGTTAGTAAACCGGTCCGCAAAGGATAAAAACGTTTGATATATTTAGTAAAAATCCCTAAAAAACTACTATACATATTCATTTCTATGGATATATTTGATAATATTTGACAATATAAAGTGTTTGTGATAGGCTAACAATATATTGGATAAGGATTAGCCGCTGCGTTTTACGGGCAGGCTTATTGAGGAAGAAATGTGACAAAGGGCTGGCTTCTGTCAATAGATAGAAGGCAGTTTTTGTTAACAAAAAGTAACGGTTCAGTCTGCGCCGTATACAGAAAAGGGCTGAACCGTAATAACAAAAATTGTGGATGGAGTGTATGTGACATGAATAAAGGAAAGTATTACATTACAACGGCTATTGCTTATACTTCGGGAAAACCGCATATCGGCAACAGCTATGAGATTGTGCTTGCTGACAGTATCGCCAGATTTAAAAGGAAAGATGGCTATGACGTATTTTTTCAGACCGGTACAGACGAACACGGACAGAAGATTGAGCTGAAAGCGCAGGAAGCGGGAGTTACGCCCAAGGAGTATGTAGATGGCATAGCAGGAACGATTAAGGGCTTATGGAATCTGATGGATACTTCCTATGATCATTTTATCCGGACAACAGATGATTATCATGAGAAGCAGGTTCAGAAAATTTTCAGGAAGCTTTATGAACAGGGGGATATTTATAAGGGTTCCTATGAGGGACTTTACTGTACGCCCTGCGAATCTTTCTGGACGGAATCACAGCTTGTGGACGGCAAGTGCCCTGACTGCGGACGGGAGGTAAAGCCGGCTAAGGAGGAAGCATATTTCTTTAAAATGAGTAAATACGCGGACCGACTGATTGCGCATATCAACAGCCACCCTGAATTTATCCAGCCCGTATCCCGCAAAAATGAGATGATGAACAATTTTCTTCTTCCGGGACTGCAGGATTTATGTGTTTCCAGAACTTCCTTTAAATGGGGAGTTCCGGTAGACTTTGATGATAAGCATGTGGTTTATGTGTGGCTTGATGCGCTGACCAACTATATTACGGGGATTGGATATGAATGTGGAGGGGAAAGCACAGAGCAGTATCATAAGCTCTGGCCTGCTGATTTACATTTGATAGGAAAGGATATTATTCGTTTCCATACGATATACTGGCCCATTTTTCTGATGGCCCTGGGGGAACCGCTGCCTAAGCAGATTTTCGGACATCCATGGCTTTTGCAGGGGGATGGGAAGATGAGCAAGTCTAAGGGTAATGTACTTTACGCAGATGATTTGGTGAATTTCTTTGGGGTTGATGCTGTGCGCTATTTTGTGCTTCACGAAATGCCTTTTGAAAATGACGGCACCATTTCATGGGAGCTGATGGTTGAGAGGATCAATTCAGATCTTGCCAATACGCTTGGAAATCTGGTCAACAGAACCATATCTATGAGTAATAAATATTTTGGCGGAATAGTAGCTGATAAAGGCTGCAGGGAGGATGTGGATAAGGAGCTTAAGGCAGTGGCAACGGGCACCTACAAAAGAGCGGCGGCTAAGATGGAGGATCTGAGGGTGGCAGATACCCTTACGGAAATTTTTGCATTGTTTAAACGCTGCAACAAATACATTGATGAAACGGAGCCCTGGGTACTTGCCAAGGATGAGGCGAAAAAAGACCGTCTTGCCACAGTGCTTTACAATCTGGTTGAGAGTATCTTAATCGGCGCATCTTTGCTTGAGCCTTTTATGCCCTCTACGGCAAAGAAGATTGCCGGTCAGTTAAACGCACAGCTTAGAGGGTTTGACGAGCTTACGGAATTTGGGAAATATACTTCCGGCAGCAAAGTGACGGAGAGACCCGAAATTCTCTTTGCGCGACTTGATGTGAAGGAAGTGGTGGAGAAGGCGGAAGCTATGTTTGAGGAAAGAGAAAAAGCATCCGGGGAACATGAGAACAAAGCCAGTGAAAATAAGGAACAGGGAACCCCGGAGGGAATTGATCTTGCGCCTAAGGCGGAAATCACATATGACATGTTTGACAAATTGCAGTTTCAGGTAGGGGAGATCATTGCCTGTGAGGAGGTTCCAAAGTCAAGAAAGCTCCTGTGCTCAAAGGTACGCATAGGCAGTCAGGTGAAACAGATTGTCTCCGGTATTAAGCAGCACTACAGTGCCGAAGAGATGGTAGGTAAAAAGGTTATGGTGCTGGTTAATCTAAAGCCTGCGAAAATGGCAGGAGTGGTTTCGGAGGGAATGCTCCTTTGTGCGGAGGATGCGGAAGGAAATCTGGCGCTGCTTACGCCGGAAAAGGATATGCCGTCCGGAGCGGAGATTTGTTAATAAAGACAGGGGCCAGGCTTACTGTTATGGGGGAGTACAATGGTAAAAAAAATCGAATTTACGTTTGATTCCAGAGACGGAATGGCAAAGATACATGCCGTCAGGTGGGTGCCTGAGGGAAAGGTAGTCTGCATTTTGCAGGTGGTACATGGCATGGCGGAGTATATTGAACGGTATGAGGATCTGGCCCGGTATTTGGGGGAAAAGGGAATACTGGTAACCGGAGACGATCATCTGGGACATGGAAAAAGCGTGGGAGAGGATGGAACTTACGGATATTTTTGCGAGCAGGATCCGGCCACGGTGGTAGTAAGAGACGTTCACCGCCTGAAAAAAATGACACAGGAGGAATATCCCGGGGTGCCTTATATCATACTGGGACACAGCATGGGGTCTTTTATTGCCCGGAATTATCTGTTCCGGTATGGGACTGGAATACAGGGCGCAATCATATGCGGAACAGGCTCACAGCCTGAAGCGCTTGTAAAGATATGTAAACTGATGGCGGCGGTGCAGGGCTTTTTCCTGGGGGGGAAACACACGGCAAAGCTCATGGACAGACTTGCCTTTAGCGGCTATAATCAGAAAATTCCGGATGCGAAAACTTCCTTTGACTGGTTGTGTACAGACGAGGCGGTGGTGGATGCTTACAGGAAGGATAAGCTGTGCGGGTTTACCTTTACCGTAAATGGATTTAAGACTTTGTTTACACTGATTGACAGGCTGAATCAGGAAGAAAATTTACAGATGATGCCGAAAGAGCTTCCGGTGTACTTCATTGCGGGGGAGATGGACCCGGTAGGAAATTACGGAGAGGGCGTAAAAAAGGCTGTCCAGGACTTTAGGCAGGCTGGTATGGAACAGGTTTCGCTGAAGCTTTATCCGAAAGACCGGCATGAGCTGTTAAATGAAAAGGATAAGATTAAGGTGTATGAGGATATTTATCCCTGGATCATGGAAAGGGTGAAGGAATATCAAAAATTTTATACATCCTGAGGGAGTTTTATGAAAAAGAAAATTTATGTGATTATAGCAGGAATGCTGATGCTGCTTTTGGGAGCAGGGAGGTCTGTATATGCATCCGGAAATGATTCAGACGAGGCAGCTGGAGACGTGATTGGACAGGTGAAACAAGAGCTTACGGCAATTTTTGAGAATGTGGATCAGGAAACGGCAGGCGAGGTTTTTTCCTTTTTAAAAGAAAAAATTTCAGATGGAAATCTGGGATCGGAGGAAGGACTTTTAAACGCTATCCGGGAGGGCGAAGAACAGTTCGGAGTGGAAATTTCCAGGGAAGATGCCAAAAAGCTGGTGGAAACCATGAACAAGCTGGAAGATATGGGATTTTCGGCGGAATATGTTCTGGACAAGACAGAAAGCCTTTATCAGGAGTATGGGGCTGGTTTTGTGGAGCATATAGATGAAGTGGTTACAGGAGCCGTTAAAAATGCGGCATCTAATGCAGTTGGTAATTTTTTTGATAATTTAAAGGAATCTGTTAAAAGCTTTTTTGCAAATTTGTTTTCATAAGTTCATTTAGGAAATATATTGTCAGATTTTGTTTTGCGGTTAACTGAAAAAGAATAAAATGATAAGGAGCTGTAAATAAATAATTTAGATAAATCTTATGAAGAAATTATTTATTCACAGCTTTTTGCATGAAACATGTGCCCGTACCTAAAGATTGCAGATTAAGAAGGGAGTATGGTTATTTTTATGAAAATTGCGTTTTATGGAACAAAACCCTACGACAAAATATGGTTTGAGCCGATGGGGAAAGAGTATGGATTTGATGTTCACTTTATTGAAGCGGCCTGCAGCCGGGAGACGATTTTTATGGCGAAAGGACATGACGCAATCTGCATATTTGTCAATGATTATGTGGATGAGGAAATGATAAATGCGCTTTATGAAATGAAGGTTAAGGCAATTTTGTTACGCAGTGCAGGCTTTAACAATGTAGATGTAAAGGCGGCGGAGGACAAAATTGTGATTTTGCGGGTTCCCAGCTATTCGCCGGAGGCGGTGGCGGAGTTTGCCATGGCACTGTTGCTTACGGTAAACAGGCTGACCCACAAGGCATATAATAGAACCAGGGAATTTAATATGAGTCTGAACGGACTTATGGGAACGGATTTGTATGAGAAAACGGTGGGAGTTATTGGTACAGGTAAAATCGGGCAGGCAATGATTAGAATTTTAAATGGTTTTCAGGCACATGTGCTTTGCTATGACCCGTACCCGGCAGAGGGACTGGAAGCGGAGTACGTATCTCTTGAAAAATTGTTTAAGAGCGCGGATATCATTTCACTGCACTGTCCTCTTACATCGGATACAAGGCATCTGATCAACAAAGATACCATTGCCATAATGAAAAAGGGGGTTTACCTGGTAAATACTTCAAGAGGGAGTCTTATCAACACGGAAGATTTAATAGATGCCATGTTGGAAGGAAAATTTGGGGGAGTAGGTCTGGACGTGTATGAAGAGGAGGAAGGCGTCTTTTATGAGGATAGGTCCGGGGATATTATTACGGATGATAATCTGGCGAGACTTATGACATTTCCCAATGTGCTTGTCACTTCCCATATGGGATTTTTTACGAAGGAGGCAATGCAGGCGATTGCAAAGACTACGCTGGAAAATGCCTATGCGCTGGAAAACGGATTACCGTTAGTCAATCAGGTAGGCACAGAAATGGTTCAGCTGTGATTGTAAAATAATTTCTTTTCTGCTATAATCATACAATAGTGTTGTATGAAGGGATATGGCAATGGAACAGGAAGTATCTTACGAAATTCGTTTTGCGGATCAGGATGAGTGGGAAGAGGCAATAGGGCTGGCCTGGAAAACCTTTTTAGAGTTTGAGGCGGCTGATTATACCCAGGAGGGAATCAAAAGCTTTGAGGATTTTATAACAAACTCAACCGTAAAACAGATGTTTATTATGGGCATTTATCAAATGATGGCAGCTTATGATAAGGGTAAGATTGTAGGTATGATTACATTGCGAAATGAAATGCATATTTCGCTTCTCTTTGTGGATAAAAATTATCACAGACGGGGAATTGGCAGGGCCCTGATTGAAAAGCTGGCGGATTATGTGGAGGATGAGCTGGGAAAAAGCAGACTGACGGTAAATGCAGCGCCTTATGGGATAGATTTTTATCATAAAGTAGGTTTCAGGGATCTGGGCCCTGAGGTCTGGCAGGATGGAATTAAATACACGCCTATGGAGTACATTCTTACAGGCAAAAGACATGTTAAAGGACCGGGCGGCGGCCTTACTGATAATCTAAACAGACTTTGTTAATTGCATAATATGGGGGTATATGTATGGAATATATTCACAGTAAAGATATTTTCCTTCTGATGAGGGATACTTTAAAGCTGGTGGATCGCAAATCAATGGATCACGGTTCCAGAGTCGCTTATTATTTATACAAGATGCTGGAATGTAAGGGCGGATATGAGAAGTTTGAGCTGGCTGATTTTGTATTTTTGGCTTCTCTTCATGATATCGGTGCATATAAAACGGAAAATCTGAAAGATATGCTTCAGTATGAATTCAGGGAAACTATGGCCCACAGTGTTTATGGGTATCTGGTTTTTAAGAATTTATCTCCCTTAAGTGAGCTTGCCCAGATTATTCTTTATCATCATATGGACTATTCTCAGATTGTGACAATGGACTATGAATATAAGGATATAACAGCATGCTTAAACCTGGCTGAGAAAATTGATATTTATTCTACAATCCTTGGGGATAAATTTGATATGCGAAGGTTTGAAAAGCATATTGGCACCATACTCAGTAAGGAATCTTTTGATCTGTTCAGGGAGTCGGTGGAGAAATATGATGTTTTAAACAAAGTGAAAAGCGGTGAATATAAAGCTGAGCTGGATGATATTGCGGGCTATATGATATTCACCAATGCGGATAAGAAAAAATCCTTGGAAATGCTCATGTACAGCCAGGGATTTAAAGGGGAAAGCCTGGTATTCAGTGCAGTTACCGGTACATGTATAGCTGAAATTTTAGGACAGAAGGCCGGATTAAACGAGCTCGAGCGGGAGCAGCTTTATTATGGGGCGCTTCTTCATGATATCGGTATGCTGGCAATTCCCAATGTAATTATGGATGCGCCAAGGAACCTGACACCGGAAGAATATAAAAAAGTAAAGATGCATGTGCTCCTGGCGGAAAAGGTTCTGAAAAACAGGATGGCCGAGGAAGTTGTGGGAATTGTGGCAACCCATCATGAACGGTGCGATGGAAGCGGCTATCCCAGAGGACTTAAGGAAAGTCAGATGAACCGCAGCCAGTGGATTTTGCAGCTTGCAGATTCCGTGTCAGCGCTTTTAGCGGAAAAGACCTACAGACCGGCCCTTGACAGGGACGAAATGAGAGTACTTCTGCGCAAGGAAGCAGAGCGGGGGAAATACAATAAGATGATTGTAAATCTGTTCCTGGACGGACAGAGTGAAATTATGGATTATGTACAGACCCGTATGGATAAGACACTGGTTACTTACCGCAAGTTAAATCAGCAGTATAGAAAAGTTTCTAAAAAATTAGGACAGAGTTAATATGAATATCGTTTACTGTTAGAACACGGAAGAAAAGGAAGGGACAGATTTTGGGAAGAATTTTTAGCATGGACAGTCCGCTGTTCAGTTTTTTAAACAAGGTGGCAGATTTAATTATTTTAAACCTGTTAACGCTAGTCTGCTGCATTCCGGTTATTACGGTGGGAGCGGCCATTACGGGACTGAATTATGTATGTCTTAAGATGGTGAGAAACGAGGAAGGATACATTATCAGAGGATTTTTTAAATCCTTCAAACAGAATTTTAAACAGGCAACAATCATATGGCTGATCATTCTTCTGGTGATTGGCGTACTGGCAGGGGATGTATTTATTATGAGTTATTCTAACGTTGCATTTCCCACATGGCTCAGGGTGGCGCTTCTTGCAGTGGGAGTGATTGTTATAGTGGCGCTTATGCATGTGTTCCCAGTTCTTGCAAGATTTGACAACACCATCAGAAATACATTCAGAAATTCTCTGTATATGGGAATCCTGACCCTTCCCAAAACAATTCTTATGATGATTTGCTGGGCTTTGCCCGTTGTGATCACACTGCTTTCCTTTCAGGCATTTCCGTTTGTTTTTATGCTGGGAATTTCCGGTCCGGCCTTCTTGTGCGCTCTTTTGTATAACAAAACTTTTAAACGGTTTGAGCCGGAACAGGAGATTGTAGGAGACTATGAATGGACAGTAGCCGCAGAGGGCGAAGAGGAAATGGAAGAAGGTATAAAAAAAGCAGCACCGGAAGAGTTGAATGAACCTGACAAAATGACGGAGTGATAATTTAGCCGAAGATGGAACTGCTATATGGCGGATGCAGATACAGCAGAAAAAGGGCGGCAGGGGGAGTGTACAAAGTGTCTATATATGACCGGCGTTTTTTGTATGTTTTGCCGTTCAAAAGTAAAAGCACATATATTTGTAAGCATTTTTCCTAATACAAACTAAAATCTTTGTGGAATAGTGGTATAGGCAGAAACAGGAATCTCATGTATACTTAATTCAGAGTCAAAAATTCCAAGGAGGCAAGTAAAATGGCAAGTTTATCATTAAAGAATATCTGCAAAAAATATCCCAACGGATTTGAAGCTGTAAAAGATTTTAATCTTGAAATTGCAGATAAAGAGTTTATTATTTTCGTAGGTCCTTCAGGATGTGGTAAGTCTACTACACTTCGTATGATTGCAGGTTTGGAAGATATTTCCTCAGGCGAGCTGAAAATCGGTGACAGAGTGGTTAACGATGTTGAACCTAAGGACAGGGATATTGCGATGGTATTCCAGAACTATGCTCTGTATCCTCATATGTCAGTATATGACAATATGGCTTTCGGACTTAAGTTAAGGAAGGTTCCGAAGGATGAAATTGACAAGATGGTAAAAGAAGCAGCTAAGATCCTTGACCTGACAGCACTTCTTGATCGTAAGCCTAAGGCTTTATCCGGTGGTCAGAGACAGCGTGTTGCTATGGGACGTGCTATCGTTCGTAATCCTAAGGTATTCCTTATGGATGAGCCTCTTTCTAACCTGGATGCTAAGTTGCGTGTACAGATGCGTATCGAGATTGCCAAACTGCATCAGAGATTAGGCACCACCATTATCTATGTAACACATGACCAGACAGAGGCTATGACATTAGGTGATAGAATTGTAGTTATGAAGGATGGTGTTATTCAGCAGGTGGATACCCCTCAGAACTTATATGAGAAGCCGGCTAATCTGTTCGTAGCAGGATTTATGGGATCTCCCCAGATGAACTTCCTTGACGCAGTAGTGGAAGTTAAGGGTGATGTGGCATGCCTTAAGGTTGCTGGAAAGAGCATTGAGCTTCCTAAGAACAAATCCAAGAAACTTATTGACGGGGGATATACAGGAAAGACAGTTACCTTTGGTATTCGTCCTGAAGATGTTTATGATTCAGAGGCATTCGTTAGCTCAGCTCAGTGCGTATTTGAATCAACTATCAAGGTTTATGAATTGCTTGGTGCAGAAGTTTACTTATACTTCGATTTGGCTGAGTTCCCGATTACGGCAAGAGTGGATTCCCGTACAACAGCAAGACCTGGCGATACAGTTAAATTTGCATTTGATGTTGACAAGATTCACGTATTTGACAAAGAAACAGAGCATGTTATTACGAACTAGTAATAGCTATATACATAAAAAGGGATGCCTTTGGCATCCTTTTTTATGTACACGCGCCGATGCAGAGGAAATATGCCGATAACCATTACGATTAACGGCCTGAGCGCGAAAAATTATTGCGGCGGCAGATGTTAAGACTTATAATAAAAGAGGCACAACAGGTTATGAAGCTATGTCTGAATATTTAGAAAGGATGTAACAGGATGATTTCAACACAGATTATAGAAAACTGCATTGAAGAACTTCGAATGATTACCAAAGTAAATTTGGCAATATTTGCTTTGGACGGGGCAGAGGTTGCGTCTACCTTTGACAGCAGTGATATACCGGATTATATTATCAAGGGGTTTGTTGATTCTCCGGCAGACAGCCAGGTAATAGGGAGAGATCACCTGTTTAAAATTACAGATGAGGGAGAGCTTGCGTATATTTTGATTGCAAGGGGTAATAATGATGAATCTTATCTGATTGGAAAAATAGCAGTCAGCCAGATGCAGCAGCTTATGACAGCGTATAAAGAAAGATTTGACCGCAATAATTTCTTCCAAAACCTGCTGATGGACAATCTTCTCCTGGTTGATGTCTATAACCGGGCTAAAAAGCTGCATATAGAGGTGGCGGTGCCGAGGGTTGTGCTGGTTATTGAAACAGGAACGGAAAAGGACAGCACAGCGGCTGAATTTCTGCGTGGAATGTTTTCTTCCCAGTCCGGTGACTTTATAACCGCTGTAGATGAATGTAATGTGATTTTGATAAAAGCGCTTGATTTAAAAGAAGGATATACAGAGATTGAGCGCACGGCGCAGACAATTGTGGACATGATGAGTACGGAAGCCATGATGAACGTGAGAGTAGGTTATGGCACCATTGTGCAGGAGCTGAAGGATGTGTCCAAGTCCTATAAAGAAGCGATGATGGCGCTCAATGTAGGAAAAATTTTCTATGTGGAAAAAAAGGTAAATTCTTATGGAAGTCTGGGGATAGGACGGCTGATTTATCAGCTTCCCTCTAACTTGTGTAAGATCTTTATTGAAGAAATATTTGGTAATAACGATCCGGGAGACTTTGACGAGGAGATTGTAACCACTGTAAATAAATTCTTTGAAAATAACCTGAATGTGTCAGAAACATCCAGACAGCTTTTCGTCCACAGGAACACGCTTGTATACAGGGTAGAAAAATTGCAGAAGATTACCGGGCTTGATGTGAGAACCTTTGATGATGCCCTTACCTTTAAAATTGCCATGATGGTATATAGCTATATGCGATATCTGGATTTGGAAGAGAATTAATACATTTTGCAGGAAAATTTATAATATAGAATGAACAGCCTTATTCGGGAATACAATAGTAGAGAACGTAACAGCACGGCCTTTCGGCCAAGCTGTTGCCGGAAAACTGTTTGGAGGGATAAGGTTGTATTTATATGAAAAGAAAATAGTTTATCTGTCCTTATTAGAGGATGGACTCAAAAAAGCATCTGCCGGATTTGCAAGGGTGTCACGGGAGAAAGATACTTTTGTTTTGGACATACATATAAAGAATGAGGGAATATTTTTCGGAAGAAAATATTCGCTTTTTCTTATAGCGGGCGGCAGAAAGATAGAATGGGGAACCATAACAGGGCAGCACGGAAGGGCGGATGTGCACAGGAGCTTTGGGGTGCGGGATGGCATTGTCTGTCTGGGAGAGAAATTTAAGGGAAAAATTGAGGAAGAGGAACTGAAGGAAGAGAACATTCAGGGCCTTTCGATTCGTCTGGATGGCCGATATGTAATTTCCGGGTATTGGCAGGAAAACGAGCGCAATTATCCGGACCCCCAAAATGCGGAAATTTCTGCGGCGGATATCGTCAGCGGGGGAGGAGAGGACTCTGAAAAAAGAATTATTTCCGAAAAGATTCCTTTGCAGGAACCGGATATAAAAAATTTGCATGTAGAAAAAGGAAGAGAAGATTTTTATTTACAGCCGGCAGCCGGTGATAAATGGGAGGAGTTGCAAAGAACCTATAAAAAGGTGCACCCTTTCGGGGATGAGAGAGTTTTTTTGTCCATAGAGCTGAAAGATTTCATAGTATTGCAGGCCCCCTATCAGAGGCTTGCAAACAATAGCTTCTTATTACATGGGTTTTATAATTACCGTCATATGATTCTTGGGCCGGATAAAGAGCTTGGAGGCGATGGAAACTGCTATTACTTAGGGGTGCCGGGCACATATTTTGAGAGGGAAAAAATGGTGGCAATCATGTTCGGATTTGAGGGATTCGAATGTGACGGGGCTGTGGAAATTGGGAAATTCGGTTATTACATGCGGCGGGTGGAGTTATAAAGGTAATTGTAAAGGAACCGATCTTTATCCTCAGGGAAACTGCCATGCGTTACCGATACAGTTAACTAGGACCAGGCGCCCTTACGGCACATGGAAAATTCTGTTTAGTGCTGCTTTGTTCCCAACCTGACACGGTTCACAGACTTCCATTGCGCAAGACCCAATCGTCAACGCCACTTATACCGGGCAGCCATGACAGCTTCCCTGAAAACAAAGCTGCACGGTTCCTTAAATTGGAGATAAATGCAAATAACATCTCTTAGTAGTATATGGGGTTTTAACTGGTTTGTCAACCAAAAGCCTTCTTTTAGCGGAAACTGGTAACAGTCAGATAAAAAATATCATTTTTTGTAGAAAAAAGTGTCAAAAGGTGTACCTTTTGACACTTTTTTAGTGTCTATAGAATATCACAATTTAATTGTGCTTGCAAGGCCTATTTTTGCTACTATGCACAATAAAAAGAACATAATTATAATGAACAAAAGTTCTTTCGCGCTATGTCAAAAGGTACACTTTTTGGTAATGCGGAAGGGTGATAGAAATGGGGCATTCCAGAAAAAAGCTGGATTTAAAGGGCCAGAAGTTTGGCCAGCTGACGGTGTTAGACCCGGCAGAAAATGCAGACGGCCGGACGGCATGGCTGTGTCAGTGTGACTGTGGGGAAAAAATTGTGGTGAAGACCTGCCATCTGCGGGACGGACATACAAAGAGCTGCGGCTGTCAAAACGGTCCCGGAGGGTCCAGATACGCTTTAGGCCTGACTTATATAGACGGAACCTGTGTGGAAATGCTTGCCTCTAAAACAGTGCGCAGCAACAATACCAGCGGAGTGCCCGGAGTAGACTGGTGGTCATCTAAGGGACGCTGGCGCGCGACAATCTGCTTTAAGGGCAGACGGCACTATTTAGGCAGTTATAGCTCCTTTGAGGATGCGGTTAAAGCAAGAAAGCAGGCCGAAATCCGGCTGCATGACAGATTTGTAAGTGAAAATACAGTCAGAATATAAAAAGTTTTAAAAGATAACAGCAGGGAATCCGGGCCGGATGAGGAGGATGGATTCAGATATATTGGAAAGGAGGGAGGCCTATGAAGCAGGCGGTTGAACCATGGAGGGATCCCGCCACTTTCTGCGTCCGGGGTGGCGGGAGCAGAAAAAAGGACGTTGGGCAAACCATTGGAAACAATGGGACGCAAAACCAGAGGCTGTGGTATCGGAGAGGCTCGCGCGATCCTTCCGGTATGATGCTCGTTCGGTTGCAATGGCAAATCACCGGAAACGATGAGACGCAAAACCAGAGGCTAAGGTACATTTCTCTAAGACATATTTCTGCTTCTGAAGATAAATGTGCTATGTTCGTTCGGTTACCGGATTACTTTGCGTCCGAGCAATGATCGTGCAAAGAAAGGAAGAAAAATATGAAAAATATAAAAAAGAAAAATGCGAAAAGGTTAACCAGGCGTGGATTGTCGTTGCTCCTGGCCCTGATTATGTGCCTGGGCATGATTCAGACCACGGCTTTCGCGGCTGAAGGTGACGTTGAGATTGTGGCTGCCTCTGATGAAGATACTTCTTACGAAGATGTTTCTGATGAAGATACTTCTTACGAAGATACTTCCAATGAGGTTACGTCTGATGAGGACACTTCTTACGAAGATACTTCCGATGAGGTTACGTCTGATGAAGACACTTCTTACGAAGATACTTCCGATGAGGTTACGTCTGATGCAGACACTTCTTACGAAGATACTTCCGATGAGGTTACGTCTGATGCAGACACTTCTTACGAAGATACTTCCGATGAGGTTATGTTAGATACAGACATTTCTGATGAAGCAGCGCCTGACGTGAATACCTCTGATGAGGCAGCTTCTAATGTAGAAACCTCTGATGAGGTTAATCCTGACGAGGATTCTCCTGCTGCGGATGGCATCATTGCGGACGCGGCTGTTATGGTTGCTCCTGCTGCAGACACCCTTGCTGAGGTTGCTCCTGCCGGGGATGCTGCCGAATACGCTACTATAGAAGAATTCATGAGTGCCTGCGATGCTATGAGCGAGGCGGATGACATGGATTCCACTCTGGCGGCGCTGAGCAATATCGAGGCCATCTACAACCGCCTGTCCGATGAGGATAAGGCAGCGGTGGCTGAGGCGTGGGCTTATGTCCAGAGCTACCGCAAAAATATCGAGGAGGAAAATCAGGATAAAGATATACAGACCCTGGTATCTAATTTTAGTATTAAATTTTATGTTTGCTGTCCGGATAAGGGGATAAGCGATTTACTGGTAGGAACTGACGACAGCGTAAGCCGTCCAAGTTCCGGACCTATTCAGGTTTCCTACAGGGTTCCTCTTTTGAGTACTTTAACAAGCGTTAATTATGGTCGTGTTACGGAGGTAAGAAGTAATGCCTATGCTGGTGCAAAGTCAGAGGGGCAATCCTGCGACCTTTCGCGAAACGATTCGAATGTCACGTTCCGGTACTATGTAACTGACTGGGATACTGGTACTACTACCCCTGCTGACCCTGCTGCACCCAGCGGTCCCTATGTGACAGTGGTTCATGAGTACTACACGAATGGAACCTATGATGGGAATTATACGGAGTATCAGTCTGTAAAAGCGCCAACCTACAGCAATGTGCCCCAAACTATTTACACCTCTAATATCAGGAGCAGGCAGCCTAAGTATAATGGGAAAACCTATGTTTATAATAGTATGAGCAGCAATCCCTCGACAGTTAAGGTAAAGAAAGGTGCGACCGGACACCAGGGTACCTTTACCCTGAAATACAACCGCAAAATTGCGGAAAATGTTACCCTGACCTACCGTGCCAACGGCGGATCCAATCCTCCGGCAGCGGTGACTCAGAAGAACGGTACGGAGTTTATAATTAAAGGTCAGGAAACCATGACACGCCTAGGCTACAACTTTTTGGGCTGGGACACCGATAGGACGGCCACAAAGGCGGATTGGGAGCCTGGTAATAAGATGACCCTGAACAGTAACACGACCCTGTATGCGGTGTGGGAGAAGGACGTTGCCCTGATCTACGATGCCAACGGCGGATCCAATCCTCCAAAAGCGGTGACCACAAACAAAGGTACGATAGTTGAGATTAAAGGTCAGGAAAACATGACACGTGCTGACTACGAGTTTTTGGGCTGGGACACCGATAGGACGGCCACAAAGGCGGATTGGGAGCCTGGCGATAAGATGACCCTGAACAGTAACACCACCCTATACGCAGTATGGAGGGAAAAGGCGCCTACGTACAACTACACGCTGAACTACAATGCCAACACGCCTGACGGGGTCAAGAACGAAGATGTGCGCAAGATGCCGGGAACCCAGACCAGCGGAAGTATCTCGAGCACAAACTGGTCTACCACGGTATCTGAAACGGTGCCTGAGCTGGACGGCTATACCTTCGCAGGATGGTACCTCAACCAGAGCGGTACGGGTACAAAGTATGGGGATAAGGATTCCAAGACTATCGGTGGTTTTACCCCGGAAAACCCGACCCGGACGCTTTACGCCCAGTGGACGAAGAACCCCGGACCCACCGAATACAGCGTGACCGTCAGGTACGAGGACGAGAACGGTAATGAGATCAGGAGCAGCGAGACCAGCAGCACCACTGACGGCGGCAAGTACGATGTGACCGGCAAGAAGGTGGATAGTATTAACGGGTATAAATTTAAGGAGGTCAGGGACGGCAGTGAAGGAATCCTGAAAGGCACTACGGATAAGGACATTACGATTACGCTTATCTATACCGCGGATTCCGGAACATCCGCAGAAAAGGCCGGCTATAAGATAGTCCACGAGTACTACACCAACGGCGCCAGGGACAGCATTTCTATCCCTGATGATGTAGACAGCGCAGAGGTGGGCAGCCGGATTACCGTTTCCGACAGTATGAAGAAGCTCACTGCAGGCGGCAACAGCTACAGCTATACTTCCGCCAGTGCTCCGTATATTATTCTGGACAGTGACGCTTCTAAGAACGTTATTATACTCCGGTATGACCGGACTACAGGCGGCGGGAATGAGCCTGAATCTACACCCAATCCGGAACCGGACCCTGCGCCCAATCCTACGCCTGATCCCGTGACCAGGGATGATGAGCCGGGGAGCGGCGGAACGGAACCGGAAACTTCCGGAGAGGAACCCGCAGCAGCAGAAATCCCTAACCAGCAGCTGCCCCTGGCACAAACCCCCGTGGAACAGCCGCGCCTGCTTGAAATTACTGATGAGCAGCTGCCGCTGGCACGAATTCCCGGAGGGAACGGGGCTTTGGTTGAAATCCTGGATGAGGAAGTACCTCTGGCTGCAGTGCCAAAGACCGGAGACCTGTCCGGACTGTGGTATGCGGCAGTGATTTTGTCCGCTGCAGGCCTGATGGTACTGGCCCTTATGGAACGCAGAGCAAAGAAATAGACCGGCCGGAAGCAGTGTAAGCTTAGGGCGGAAACAGGCCGGGGCCCGAACCGTGGGTCCCGGCCTTTCTGATCCCCGGGGCATTTTCGGACCCGCCCCGGGCAGTACCGCAGGCAGTGCCTGCCGCGGATTTGCCATGAACAAAAAACAGAGCGGAAAGGGAGCAGACAATGAAAAAAGTAAGACGATGCACGGAGGTAATCCTCCTTTTGGTTTTCGCCATCAGCCTGACGGTGATCCTGCGCCGGGCCTTCGACCAGCGCCGAGCCGCTGAGGATGCCAGTGATGCTGCCCGGCTGGCAGGCCTGACGGGGCAGGAGATAATAGAACCCTCCGGGGGCCATGAGGAGGCATCAGGCGAAGGGCCCTATGACGGACCCCTGGCCGGCCTGAATCTGGATGCCCTGCAGGCTGTCAATGAGGACGTGGCAGGCTGGGTGGAAATCCCGGACACCCCCCTGTCCTACCCGCTGGTCCAGGGGGAGGACAATCAGTTTTATTTAAACCACAGCTGGAAAAAGGAGCCCGGCAGTGTGGGAGCGGTCTTTCTGGAGCAGGCCAACAGCCGGGACTTAACAGGGTTCCATATCCTGATATACGGCCACCGGATGCGTGACGGCACTATGTTCGGATCGCTGCGCGGCTACAAAGAACAGGATTACTGGCAGGAGCACCCCAGCGTCTACCTTGCAGACAAAGGCGGCGTGCGGCGGTACGACATTTTCGCTGCTCACGAGGCTAAAGTAAACGGGATGGTCTACTATCTTGATATGGAGGATCACGGGCTGGAAGAAGAATTCATCCAATACTGCATGGAGCGTTCCGTAATCGATACCGGCATTGTCCCAAAGGCAGATGATCAGATCCTGACCCTGTCCACCTGCACCGCCCGGGGCTATAAGGCCCGCTGGGTAGTCCACGCAGTGTTAGCGCAGGAGTTTGCCAGCCATTCTAATGCTAAGTCAAAGACCCCGTAGCAAGCTGACGGGGCATCGAACCTGCATCGCTTTCATAGATAACCTTTGCTTTTACTTCAATATCTATATCCGCGCTCCGAAAAATTCTTTAGACAAAGATACTTTATCAGGTTTCCGCCCTTTGTTTCCTGTAAAAATCAGATAAAGTTCAGGCTTCGGCATTTTTACTTCCCTGCTTTTGTAATAGTCCTGACAGGTACGGTGAAAATATTCGTGATAGCTTTGCGCCAGATACAGCAAAACTCTTACTAAAATATTCATCGTCCATGTAGATTGTGCTTCCACAAGTTTCTGTTTCCGTGGTATCCTCTGGGTGGAGGGTTTTATACAGCTTTAGCAGATGACTCTTATTTTGAAAAAGGTCAAGGAGGCGGGGTAAAACCCGAAAATCAAGAACCATATATTCTGCTTTGGGCGAGTATCTAAAATGTATTATTAGCATTATTGTGTCGAAAATCTTCTCTGTTAGTGGTAATATATAAATATCTCATGTTTGGAGGGAAGTTACATGACAATCAATGAAGCGTATAAAATATGTAAAGAGAATTTGGATAATGCTTACACTATAATTCCGGCCTTTATAAAGGCAAAAGGTAATGAATATGAAATTAAAATATAGGAAGAGGATTTATTACAAAATGAAAACAATGCCGGAATAAACATAAAAA
Source organism: Parablautia intestinalis (assembly GCA_003612395.1). Taxonomy (GTDB): domain Bacteria; phylum Bacillota; class Clostridia; order Lachnospirales; family Lachnospiraceae; genus Suilimivivens; species Suilimivivens intestinalis. Next base: position 46,818 of record RAYQ01000012.1, on the reverse strand, counting down.
TCCCTATTAATGAAAACTTTTCTAATTTACTTTTTCCGCAATTGGGGCAGGGTATGCCATTTTATAACGAAACATTGTTGCATTTATTGATAAGTGTATAGTTATTCGCAGCCATTATTTAACTGTAAAAGAGCAGGAGGCAAATATAGAGAAAATAAAAGTATTAGAAGAATTAAAAAACTGGAAAAGAAATAGGGGGCACGTTTCATAATGGGTTTTTCGGGAAGAATTGGAGCGAGGAAAAGATGACGGAGCAGGAAAAGTATATGAGGCAGGCGCTTAGGCAGGCTATGAAAGCATATGCGTTAGGAGAGGTGCCCATTGGCTGTGTGATTGTGTATGATGGGAAAGTGATAGGGCGGGGATATAACCGCAGGAATACGGATAAGAATACTCTGGCACACGCAGAGATAACCGCAATCAATAAAGCCAGCAAAAAGATAGGGGACTGGCGGCTGGAGGGATGCACCCTTTATGTGACGCTTGAGCCTTGCCAGATGTGTGCAGGGGCGATTGTACAGGCCAGGATTGACGGGGTGGTTATGGGAAGTATGAACCCTAAAGCAGGATGCGGCGGCTCTATATTGAATATTTTACAAATGCCGGAATTTAATCATCAGGTGAAGGTGACAAGAGGGGTGCTTGAGGAGGAATGCTCTCATATGCTGACTACTTTTTTTAAGGAACTGCGTGTACGCAATAAATTGGAGAAAGAACGGAACAAACAGGTATAGAGAATAATTATCCGGTTTGTATGGAATATAATGTAACTATTATAAAGAAAAGAGAGCTGTCGTAAAAATTTTACGGCAGCTCTTTGCAGTTTATTTCAGGCGCAGGGAGCATCATTTACGATATTTTGCAGCCACGCATCACTTTTTACCATGAAGAAGCCGATGATTACCTTGACAATTTCAGTAAACTGAACCAGGAAAAAGATAGGTACTATGGGCAGGACGGTAAAGTGTGACAAAGCGTAGGCAAAGGGTATAACCAGAACCCAGGTATAAACACTGTCAAACAGGAAAGTGACAATGGTCTTTCCTCCGGAGCGCAGGGTAAAATAAGCGCAGTGGGAGAAAGAACCAAGAGGCATAGCCAGGGCGGCAATGGTAATAAAATGCCGGGCCAGCTCTTTGATGCGCTCATCGGTATTGTAAATGGATGGGAAAAACCCGCCAACCGCTACCATGACAGCGGCAATGCAGACACAGGAAAATACGCAGAAGAAAATCATCTTATTGTCCGCATCCCGGGCCTCCTTTGTCTTTCCGGCCCCTAAAAGCTGTCCTACCACAATGGAGATACAGCCGCCAAGCTGGAGATATACGGTGTTAAACAAATTGGAGATGGTGGAGGAAATATTCTGGGCAGCCACTACCTCAAGGCCGCGGACAGCATAGCACTGAACGATCACGGTCATTCCTGCGGCCCAGAGCATCTCGTTTACCATAAGCGGAGCTCCCTTTTTCAGAATTTCCTTTAAGGTGTTGCGGGGGATAAAAAAGCCTTTGTAAGCATTGATAATATAAGGATTTTTTTCTTTATGGCAATGGGTCCAGACTACAATGATCAGGCACTCCACAAAACGGGCGATGACGGTAGCGATAGCAGCGCCCTGAACACCCATTGCTGGAAGGCCAAAGATACCAAAAATCAACACATAATCTAAAACAAGATTGGTGAAGACCGCAGCAACCCCTGCTAGCATGGGAATAAATGTCTGGCCGGTTTCTTTAACGGAGCTGCCGTATGCCTGGCTTACCGCAAAGGGGATAAGCCCCAGTATCATTATGATAATATATTCTTTTCCATATTTCAGGGCAAGGGTAATGTCGCCTACACTGCCCGTATCATTTAAATATAAGGAAATCAGCTGAGTGTCGAAAAGGCCAAAAAGTACAATGGCAGCAGCGGCAATAAGCAGGCAGGAATAGAGTTTAAAGCGAAAGGCATACTTCTGTCCTTCATAATCTCCTTTGCCATAATATTGGGTGCCAAAAATACCGGCGCCCGAAACTCCGCCGAAAATGCAGACATTAAAAACAAACATAAGCTGGTTTACAATTGCAACCCCTGACATCTGCTCCGTGCCAATCTGCCCTACCATAATGTTGTCCAAAAAGCTTACAAAGCTGGTGATGGTGTTTTGGACAATCATTGGGACAGCAAGATAAAGGACATACTTATAGAAGTTTTTGTCGCCTATAAATTTTTGTTTGAATTTGTCCCACATGAGAATACTCCTTTCTGACCATCTTTTATGAAGCGTATTTACCATTGTAATAAAAAGAGATTGCCGCGTCAATATGCCGCATAATGATTTTTTGTCATTTTAGGGGGAAAAGTGTATAATTGGGAGAGTTTCCGTTTCATGATTTTTAATTTTTGTTATAGTTAAAGCATAAATCAGATAAAGGAGTGAGCAGATGGATATAAGCTTATTTTTCTGTCTTGGGGTTGTTTTAATTTTGATGGCATGCCTTTTATGGATCCTTATCCTGCATCAGAGACTGAGAAGAAGATATGAAACGCTGGTGGAAAGCTACAACAGCATCCAGGAGTTGAACGGACAGCTGCGAAGCCAGAGGCACGATTATTTGAATCATTTGCAGGTAGTGTATGGCATGTTAGAGCTTGAAGAATATGAGGAACTTCACGAATACCTGGCGCCAATTTACAAGGATATGATGAAAATCGGCAAGGCAATTAAGACATCCATACCTGCGGTCAATGCCCTGCTTATGGCCAAAATGGGGACGGCGGAGGCAGAAAATATAGACTTTTATGTGGAGGTTAAGTCCGATCTGAAAAAGCTGAAGGTAGAGCCTTGGGAATTGTGCAAAGTGCTCTCAAATTTGATTGATAATGCAATAACAGCTTTGAAGGAAAAAGAGGAAGATAAAAAAATGGTTCTGGATATCAATGAGGGGAGAGACTTTTATGAGTTTGTAGTTTCTGACAACGGCCCGCCTGTTTTGGAGGAGTATAAGAACGTTATATTTAAACAGGGCTTTTCCACCAAACAGGGAGAAGGGCACGGAATGGGGCTTTATATTGTTGCAGGTATTTTGAAGGAAAATCATGGTAGCATACAGGTAGATTCATGTGAAGATGAAACCAGCTTTACGGTTAAGTTTGCAAAGGAGGTGGAGGAATAGTTGGATACGGTAATGATGATAGGCATTCTGTTTTTAATTGCCGGATTTATACTGGTTGGAGTGGAAATGGTAGTGCCTGGCTTTGGCGTACCGGGGATTTCAGGTATTGTGTGTCTGATGGCAGGGATTTTTCTCACTGCGGATTCCATAGAGCAGGGAGTATTGATCACGGTAGTGGTGATTGTGGCTTTGGGGATTTTGATGACGATTATCATGGGATTTTTATCCCAGAAAAAATTTAAGTCGCCGATTATCCTTGATACGGATGTAAAAGCCGGCGTGCCCATTGATTCGTCAGATCTTACCTATCTGTTGGGGAAAGAGGGTGTCGCCGCGACAGATTTAAAACCGGCAGGAAAGGGTGACTTTGAGGGGGTTGAGCTGGATATTTTTTCAGAAGGGCAGTATATAAAAAAAGGCACCCGCATTGTAATAAGTAAAGTAAATCAAAAGAAACTTATGGTAAAGGAACTGTGAAGGGCCGGGTTTATGCTTTTCGTGGCCGGAATTTACAGCTTGAGAAAGGAGCATGGTTATGGATATGACAGGTAAAATTGTTTTATTGGGTATAATTTGTCTCTTGGTAGTTTTGTTTTTTGTGTTTGTACCGGTTGGATTATGGATTTCGGCAGTTGCCGCAAATGTGAAGGTGGGGATTTTTAATCTGATAGGTATGCGCCTTCGGCGGGTAATGCCTGCCAAGATTGTTTTTCCGTTAATTAAGGCCACAAAAGCGGGTATTGATGTTAAAGTAAACCAGCTGGAAGCACACTATCTGGCAGGCGGTGACGTGGATAGTGTGGTAAATGCATTAATTGCAGCCGAAAGAGCAGGCATGGATATTTCTTTTGAAAAAGCTTCGGCTATTGACCTGGCGGGCCGCAATGTATTTGATGCAGTTAAAATGAGCGTGACGCCTAAGGTTATTGAGACACCGCAGATTTCAGCAGTTGCCAAAAACGGCATTGAGCTTTTGGTAAAGGCAAGAGTAACAGTGAGAACAGATATTGACAGGTTAATCGGCGGTGCCGGGGAGGCTACAGTCCTTGCCAGAATTGGTGAAGGTATTGTGACTACGGTAGGATCTTCAGCAAGTCATGACGGGGTCTTGGAAAATCCTGATGAAATATCAAAGCTTGTGTTGGAAAAAGGTCTGGATTCGGGAACGGCATTTGAAATTATTTCCATAGATATAGCAGATATTGATATAGGCAGGAATGTGGGCGCCACTTTGCAGAGCCTGCAGGCGGAGGCTGATAATAAGATTGCACAGGCACGGGCGGAGGAAAGACGCGCTATGGCGGTGGCTCTGGAACAGGAGATGCGTGCGGCCGTAGTTCAGGCGGAAGCAGAAATACCAAAGGCCATGGCCCAGGCTCTGCGGGAAGGGCATATTGGGGTAGCTGATTATTACAGATTGCAGAATGTGCTCGCAGATACTGAGATGAAAAAGAGCATTGGCACAGGGGCCAATGCCTATGCGGAAAAAAAGAAGGATACAGGTATAAATGATTAAAGTAATGGTAATAGATGATGAACCGGAAATCAGAAAGCTGCTGCATAAAATGGTTGAAAAACAGCCGGATTACCAGGTGGTATCGGAATGTGGCGATTTTTCAGGCGCTGTGGTTGAATTTACCAGATATAAACCGGATGTGGTGTTTATGGATATTGATTTAAAAGGCGAGAGCGGATTAGAATGCGCAAAGGTGTTGACGGAATTAAATCCCAGGCTTAAAGTAATTTTTGCCACGGCTCACAGTGAATATATGGCAAACGCTTTTGAAATTTATGCGTTTGATTATCTGGTGAAGCCGTTCAACATGGAACGTGTTGTAAAGACTTTAAGCCGGATCAGAAGCAGTGTGGAGGGGTATTACCCGGCAGACGGGAATCTGGCAGATAAGGTGACAAGACCGGAACGCCACAGGGACAAGCTTTTTATTAAGGGAAAAGAGCAGGCATGTCTGCTTGGCCTTAATGAGATTATTCTGGTGGAACGCTCGGAGGGCTGTACAAATATAGTAACCGGTAGTGAACAGTACAAAACATCCATTTCTTTAGGCGAGATTGAGGAAAAGCTGGGGCAGGAAACATTTATGAGGTGTCATAAATCCTACATTATCAATATCTCAAAAATTACCAGAATAGAGCCTTATGGGCGGTGGACATATGTGGTGAAATTTAAGGATACGGATATGACAGCGCTTATGACGGCGCAAAAATATGAAGAAATTAAACAGATGTTTGCATAAAAAGGCGGGCCGTGGCATGATAAGATGCACGGCCTGTCTCTTTCTTATTATGAATGCCCCGCCGCTGTGAGTAAACGGAAATTCAGACGGAGACGCGCTTGCGGGCACCTGCCGCGGCCGCAAAATACGGCAGAAATTATGATTCGGCTATTGATAAACAAGACGAAAATAGGTTATGATAAAATTCAGTATTTTATGGAAGTAAACTTCCAAACTTTCTATTGGTGGCGGTATCGCAGGCAGAGCTTGCGATATATAACAGCAGGCTTTGTCTGTTGTATATGACAATAAGCTCTGCTTATTGTATGCAGGGGTATCATAATGAAGCTTTTATTTGCCGTATTAAGCATCCTTTTGTTTCTCATAGGGGTGAAGACGCATAAAAAAATACATGCAATAGCCGGAATTATTTTTATGGCAATGCTGCTTATATCAATTGCAACCGAAATGGCGGCCGGGTCCGGCGCCGGCGTATGGATTGCAGAGCTCAGGGAGAGTATGACCCTCAATCAGAATGACCCGGAGACAGCCGGGGAGGCGGCAGGAGCGGAGGAACAGGCAGAGGCGGAAGAAGCATTAGAATCTGCGGAGCAGATAAAGCCTGAAGCGGAAACAGGTTCTGCGGGGCAGGTGGAAGAAAAAGAAACGCCGAGTCCTGCAAAGCAGCCGAAACAAGAAGAATCTTCTATAAAGAAGGATGCAGAGAAAACCGCTGCACCATCACCTGTCAAAACAGCTTCCCCAAGTCCTGAAAAAAAAGAGGAAGAAAAAAGATACCGGCCGGAGGACTATGGTGTAGTAGAAATGGAAAAAGAGGAATTTTATGGGAAGGATGGGGAAGTATCCTATTATTATAAAATGGAGAACTTCTATTTAAGCGATACTTTTTCAAGGAGGGTTAATGCTGCCCTGCAAAAGATTTATGATGATTATGAGGCACAGTATCTAAGGACAGCGGAGCTGATTGAATCGGGCTTTGACGAATTTGACGAATCTGCCAACCCCACTTTGTCTGCTGCGGACACTCCTTATGATTACTGGCAGCTGGTCGGACTGAAATATGTCGGAAAGGATTATATCAGTATCTTATACAATGATATTCCCTATATGAGCAACACGCACCCTTATTCCAGATTTGACGGGATAACTATCAATTGCCGGACCGGAAAGGAGGTTACGGCATCTGAGTTTTTGGAGAAAAGTAATGAGGAAATTCTGGAAGAAGTCAGCAAAAAGATGGGATTGGAGGATACCGCCACATGGGATGATATAGATTTTTACCTGACGGAGTCGTCCATTGTGTTTATTTACCGTGTGCCGGACTGGTGGGAGGATGTGGTTATGCCGAGAACATAAGGGGTTTAGCATTTTTAAAATAAGGAAGTACTTTTTACAAGCTTTGTTTCCTTCTTGAGCTCCGGTACAAAATCTTATATTCTAAATGAAAGAGCTAATGCAAAACTTTTTTCAAAGGAGTATATGATATGTATAGTTCAATTATCGAAATTAAAAAGACCGTACCCAGTGAAACTTTAGTGAATTTGCGCAAAATTGCAGAAAAAGCTTTTTCCAATCGCGCTGGTAGTGTCGAAAATACCAGTAGCAGCCCATACAGACTTGTGTTTAAAGGCGGCGAGGATAAATTTGGCTGTCTTGAAGCGGGGATGTTAGAACTGAAAAGAGAGAGATGTCCTTAGTCAAATCGCCTCGCTGACATAGAAAGGCGTAAGTTTGGAGTAAGTAAGCCATCGGAGTGGCCTAAGCAGGAAATTTTATTTGCAACCATGCTGTGTTTACTTTATAATAAAAAGCTAAAGGTATAAGGATGAACAGGTTGCCTGCATAAAGGCTGCAGGGTTAAGAAAATGGAGGATGAAAATATGATATCAGTATTTGAAGGCGGCGCGTATCTTGTAAACGGGACGGAAATAATTCAGGACGGCCCGCAGGCTCTTTCGGCGGTGAAGGCTAAGACAGGGTTAGACACCACAAAGGATATGGCCAGGCAGGAGACAATCGCATACAATATCTTAAAAGAACATAATACATCAGACAACATGGAGAAACTGAAAATCAAATTTGACAAGCTTACCTCCCATGATATTACATTTGTGGGGATTATTCAGACGGCAAGGGCATCGGGACTTGAGCGGTTTCCGGTTCCTTATGTGCTTACCAACTGCCATAATTCCCTATGTGCGGTAGGCGGAACCATCAATGAAGATGATCATATGTTTGGGCTTTCCTGCGCAAAGAAATACGGCGGCGTCTATGTACCGCCTCACCAGGCAGTAATCCACCAATATGCAAGAGAAATGCTCTCCGGCAGCGGAAAGATGATTTTAGGCTCTGATTCCCATACCCGTTATGGGGCTCTGGGTACCATGGCAATGGGCGAGGGCGGCCCGGAGCTGGTAAAGCAGCTCTTAAACCAGACCTACGACATTAATATGCCCGGTGTGGTAGGAGTTTATCTCACAGGGGAGCCGGTAAAGGGAGTTGGCCCTCAGGATGTGGCGCTTGCGATTATCGGAGAAGTCTTTGACAGCGGCTATGTGAAAAATAAAGTAATGGAATTTGTAGGCCCCGGTGTGTCCGGCTTAAGCGCCGATTTCAGAATTGGCATTGACGTTATGACAACGGAGACTACCTGCCTTTCCTCTATCTGGCGCACAGATGAGGAGATTAGGGAATACTATGATATCCATGGCAGAGTGGAGGAATACAAGGAATTAAATCCCGGGGCGGCCGCTTATTATGACGGAATGATTACCATTGACCTTAGCGCCATAAGGCCAATGATTGCAATGCCTTTCCATCCCAGTAATACCTATACAATTGAAGAATTAAATGCAAATTTAACAGATATTTTGGATGATGTGGAGAAAAAAGCGGCGGTATCATTAGACGGTGCGGTTGATTTTACTCTTAAGAATAAGGTAAAAAACGGAAAGCTTCTGGTGGATCAGGGAATCATTGCAGGCTGTGCGGGGGGTGGTTTCGAAAATATTTGTGCGGCAGCAGACATTATGAAAGGCTCATACATCGGTTCGGACGGATTTACCTTAAGCGTGTATCCTGCATCCATGCCTGTTTACATGGAATTAATTAAAAATGGCTGTGCGGCCTGCCTGCTTGAGACAGGAGCGGTTATGAAGACAGCGTTTTGCGGTCCATGCTTTGGAGCAGGGGATACGCCGGCGAATAATGCTTTCAGCATCCGCCATTCCACAAGAAACTTTCCCAACAGAGAAGGATCCAAACTGCAAAATGGACAGATTTCTTCTGTGGCTCTTATGGACGCCCGTTCAATTGCAGCAACTGCGGCAAACAAAGGCGTGCTTACGGCGGCTACGGAGTTTGAAGGCTCCATCCAAAAATATCAGTATCATTTTGATTCGAAAATATACGAAAACAGAGTTTTTGACGCAAAAGGGCAGGCAGATTCATCGGTGGAAATTCAGTTTGGCCCTAATATCAAGGACTGGCCTGCTATGACGGAGCTTCCGGAAAATCTGGTTTTGCGCGTGGTATCTGAAATTCATGATCCGGTAACGACTACGGACGAGCTTATTCCTTCCGGGGAGACTTCCTCTTACCGCTCCAACCCTTTGGGCCTTGCGGAGTTTACCCTCTCAAGAAAGGATCCCGCTTACGTGGGGCTGGCAAAGGATATTCAGACAGCGCAAAAAGCTGTTATGGAAGGAAAATGCCCTTTGGAGGCAAAGCCTGAGCTGAAAGATGTTATGAAGGTGATAGAAGAAGCGTTTCCGGGTGTGGGAAAAGGAAATGTGGGATTTGGCTCTACAATCTTTGCGGTAAAACCCGGTGACGGTTCGGCCAGAGAGCAGGCGGCGTCCTGCCAGAAAGTGCTGGGAGGATGGGCAAACATCGCCAATGAGTACGCGACCAAGCGCTACCGCTCCAATTTGATTAACTGGGGTATGCTTCCATTCCTGATTGAGAAGGGGGAGCTTCCCTTTAAAAATAAAGATTATCTTTTCTTCCCGGGTATCAGAAAAGCAGTTGCCGAAAAGGCGGATGAGATTGAAGCTTATCAGGTGGGAGAAACCGGGCTTAAGAAGTTTAGCGTCAGGCTCGGAGAGCTGACGGAAGAGGAGCGCCAGATCATTCTGAAAGGGTGTTTGATTAATTACAACAGGGTGTAGCGGATAAATAAAATACAACCCGTGAGGGCTCAATTGCTATAATGGGGGATTCACATGGGAAAAAAGAAGCGGGAACATGTAGTATTTGTTCAAATGCTAAAGCCCCCAAATAGTATCCCTTTTTCGACAATAAACAGGAAAGGTCCCAAAAGCAGAAAAGAAAAAGCAGCTGCCATTTTCAGGCAATCTTTTGATTCCATTTATCCAGCAAAGAAGCAATAAAGACGCCTGCCGCTAAAAAAAATACATTGAGCAGACAATTTGTTGTGGAAATAGTAAAGGTTTCAAAAGGGATGATCATAACTGTGGCGGCGATAATAATACCCACAATCCCGTGGAAAGCGATGGAATAGTGATTGTCAAACAGTGAGTTAACGGCTCTGGATAAAAATATTATGGTGATAAGGCCGCCGATGCCTCCGGGGATAAGGACTTCCGGGGCCAGGCGGCCGATGCCGTCTACGAAAGGCGTATAAAGGCCAAGAGGCATGAGCAGGGTGGAAAAACTCATGCCCGGGGCGATGATGCTCAGGGCAAGGCAGAAACCGCAAAACAGGTACCACGCGAAGCCGGGAACAATTTTTACGGAGGCGGCATTTAAGGCGAACAGCAGGGCGAATACCGCGCACATGGACGCGAACAGGGAGAGAAAGGAACCGCCTGACCTGCCATGCTCTCCCGCTTCACGCCACAGGGAGGGGAGCATGCCCATAATCAGACCTATAAAGAGGCAGATGGAAAAGCCGGGATATCTGGTCAGGAAATAAGCCAGGAGACTGGCAACCTGCATAAAGCCGATGACATAACCTAAAATATATGGCAGAAGTCGCGGTATGTGGGTTTTGAAATTTTGAGATGGATTGGCTAAGAGCTCCATGAGCGGTTTATAGACACCGAACACAACGCTCAGCACACCGCCGCTTATCCCCGGCAGTACGGCGCCTAAACCGATGAGCGCCCCCTGCAGAATATGAAAAGGAACACGACAGACAGAGTGGATAATATTTTTCTTTTTTTCCAATTGAACTCTCCCACATTTATTTCAGGTATCTGTTGTTTAGACTTTATGTCACAAACAGGTTGTTTCATTACATCTTTGCAGGTAAAATTTTCTGGGCTGCTAAATTAATTAACCGGCCGGTCGATAAATATAGTGCAGGTATTTATGGCCAGAATACCGGCAGAAAATATTTTTTATGTCACCACGGATGGTATACTTTAGGGAAACGGACAGCCCTTTTGTGTATCATTTTGTTTTTTTCGAACATGGAGGTGAGAAGAAAGACAAGGGACGGAAAGAAGGAGGAAGAATGCGAGTAAATTCCAGCATGATAGGAATGGATTCCGCCAGAAAGTACACTTCCGTTTCCGGAAGGGTAACCAGACTTATGATTTCAAACGGCAGGCAGAGTCTTAAGGAGGGAACCGGAGCTTTGTTTGGGAATTCGTCAGGCACTGATGTGGATGAGAGCGGGAAACAGATGAAGGAGAAAGAAAATCCGGAAGATGCCCTCCAGTCCACATTTGAGGAAATGAGATCCAAAATGAAACCCATTGCATCCGAAAGCGTTCGGGGAGCAGAAATCTCAAGTGTCCGGCAGCAGTTAATGGAAATCCGGCAGCAGTGTATTAATTTTCTGATGGATGTTCTTTTCCCGGGAAGAACGGGAGGAAGAGACTGGGCAAGCGAAGTCATGCCCTCAGCAAATGGGTATGCCGGTACCGGCAGCGGTGCAAAAACTTTTTCAATCAGCAGCCAGAATTACTATGCAGAAACAGAGGAAACAAGCTTTTCCACGCAGGGAACTGTCAAATGTGCAGATGGCAGAGAGATCAGCTTTAACCTTAACCTGGAAATGAGCCGTAGCTTTCAGGAGTACTACGAGGTGAGCTCAAGTATCACGCAGGCACCTTTATGTGATCCACTGGTTATAAACCTGAATGGAAATATTCCTGAGCTGTCCGATCAGACCTTTAGGTTTGACATTGACGGGGACGGACAGGAGGATGAGATTAACCGCCTTGGATCAGGAAGCGGATTTCTTGCGCTTGACAAAAACGGGGACGGCATTATCAATGATGGCAACGAGCTCTTCGGTACGAAGTCAGGCAACGGATTTGCAGACCTGGCGGCCTATGACACAGATCATAACGGCTTTATAGACGAAGGAGATGCAATCTGGGATAAGCTGAGGATATGGGTTATGGATGAAAACGGAAATCAGCAGCTTTACTCGCTTGCAGAAAAGGGGGTAGGTGCAATCTGCCTTCAGAATGCCTCCACAAATTATGCTATTACGGATGAAGATAACCAGACAAAAGGCGTAATCCGTAACACAGGCATATTCCTGTATGAAAATGGTAATGTGGGCACGGTTCAGCATGTGGACCTGGCGCTGCATGAACAGAATAAGCAGGAAAAGGTAAGACAAAAGCAGGGCAGATATGCCCAGTGGCTGTACGCTATGGCTAATTAGCGCAGGGACATGAAGGTTAGCCGCGGCAGAAGTTTCCATAGCAGAAGCTGCGTTATACATGGTATTAAAAACGAGCCTTCCGGCATAAAATAGGCTGGAGGTGTTCTATGAAAAAACTTAGAGTCTTTCAAACTGTCAAAATAAAAAGAATCGTACCTGGATTTTCACCTGGAAATCTCGGTACGGTTTTTTTGTTTTTTATATTGACACCGTACCTTATCACCTTTTTTCTGGGAAATCTGAGGGAAGGCAATGGGGAGCAGGCGGCTTTTACACAGACAGGTAAAGAAGATGCCTGTTTAGTTTTTGTCAGCAATGAAGCTTCATTTGGCAGCGAAATGATACCGATTGAGGATTATGTGGCGGATAAGCTTGCCAGAAGCATGGATGAAAATTATGAGATGGAGGCTCTGAAAGCGCAGGCTGTTTTGATCCGCTCAAACCTTCTGGCGGAAATAGCTGAGGAAGACCGATACAGTACTGAAGGCAGTATGCAGGGATATAAAAAGAAGATTCAGGTAAAAGATCCGGACTACGGAAAAACTTTGATCAAAGAAAATATACTGGAAGCAGTGGCAAAGACAAAAGGGGTATACATTACCTATGAGGGCCGCCCTGCAGGCGGAGCTTATTTTGCCGTGAGCAATGGAAAAACCAGAAACGCAAGAGAAATGGCGCTTGAGGAATATCCTTACCTGCTCAGTGTGCCGTGTGAGAGGGATTTTTTATCAGAAAATTTTAACTCTTTTACCGTTTACAAGGAAAAGGAATTCGAGAAAATCTGGAAGAGTATAAAAGGCTGGCAAATAACAGAGGATGAAATTTTGGAAAAGGAAGGGATCACGGTCCAAAAAGCAATGGAGAAGTACACCCTTTACAGGGACAGTGCGGACTATGTTTTGTATGTAGAAAGAGAAGGCATGTATGTAAGTGGAGAACAATTTCGAAAAGCCTTCGGCCTTTCTTCTGCAAGCTTTCATTTTAATAAAGAAGAAGGACAGGTGATAATTACGGTAAAAGGCTTAGGGCATGGACTTGGAATGAGCCAGTTTGGGGCAAACGAAATGGCCAGGCAGGGGAGCGACTATATTCATATTTTAAATTATTTTTTTCAGAATGTAACAATTACAAAATTTGAATAAATAAGGAAAAAGGGGCAAAACTATCCATAAGAACAACTCATGTAAATGCATGATATGACAGGTTCTGTGAGAAAATCAAAAATTGCGCGAAGCGTCAGCAGGTTTCTGACATGATTTTTCATTTAGGGAAAGAGGTGGCAGGAATTAGTGTTTTATGTAAACGCTTCGGAATGGAGGAAAAATGAGAAGAAATAGAAGAAGAGGACTTGGCAGAGAACGATTTCTTATGGTTGCCTCAGCGGTACTTGTTTTGGGATCCCTTACGGCTACAGGCTTATGGCTTGGCAGGGACAAAGGCGGTCAGGATGACGGATATGTTGTGGATTTAAGCGCTATCGAAAACAATACGGCTGCCGGCAGGGCGGAGGAAGAATTAAGCCAGACAAAAGATATGGAGCAGGAAGCCGTTACGGCGGATGACCTTGACTATGATCCTTATTTCCAGGAGACAAATTCCCAGAAAGTAGAAAACCCGGATCAATCGGAGAGTGAAAGTATGTCCGATGGAGCCGAACAGCAGAGGGAAGAACAAAGAAGTGCAAAAAGCGATAATAAGCAGGAAGAAAAGCAAACAAAGCAAAACAGTGATGAAACAAATGCAACAGGTGAAACCAATGAAGAAGCTAAAGAAACACAGCAGCTCATAGAGGAGGAAAACACCACCGCGTTATCTACAGCTATGCAGCCGGCGCTTACTTTTAGCGACTCTGATACACTTGTGTGGCCGGTAGTGGGAAACATACTGGTAAATTACAGCATGGACAAGACCGTTTATTTCCCAACCCTTCAGCAATATAAATATAATCCGGCAATTATCATCCAGGCAAATGAAGGCGATTTGATTACGGCAGCATCAGCGGGTAAGGTTACTTCTGTATTCAGCGATCCCCAGATTGGAAATAGTGTTACCATGGAGTTAGGAGGCGGTTATGAAGCTACTTACGGACAGCTTGCCAATGTACTTGTCTCGGAAGGCAGCTATGTGGCGGCAGGAGATGTGATTGCGGAAGTGGCTGCGCCTACCAAGTATTACAGTGTGGAAGGTACGAATGTTTATTTCAAGCTGACCAAGGATGGCAGCCCTGTGAATCCGCTGACAAAGTTGAACTAAAGGTTAAAAGTTCAGCCCGCGCCATTCGCAAAGGCGCCTGCGGCGCTTTTTGCTGCTAATGCAGCTGACTTTGTCCATAATCGGGCATCTGGAGGTGGAAATGATTTATATTATCGGTGGCAAAATAATGACAATGGCCGGAGCAGTATGGGAAAAAGGGTATATTTGCATTGAAAATGGTAAGATAAAGGAATTGGGGCCTATGAAGGATAATGCCCCTTTTCCTTTGCCGGAAGGAGATAAGGCACAGATTATCAATGCGCTGGGCTGTGTGGTAATGCCCGGACTTATAGAAGCCCACTGCCATATGGGAATTACAGAGGAAAAAAAGGGTATGGAGGGAGACGACTGTAATGAAACGGTAGACCCCGTTACGCCATATCTGCGCTCCATAGATGCAATCAATCCTATGGACGCTGCCTTTGATGATGCGCTGCGGGCGGGCATTACTTCCGCCATGATAGGACCGGGCAGCGCAAATGTGGTGGGAGGAACTTTTTCCTTTGTAAAAACCTGTGGAAGAAGTATTGACAAAATGCTTGTGCGCTCACCGGCTGCTATGAAGATTGCCTTTGGGGAAAATCCAAAGGTTAACTATTCAGGCCAGGGGAAATCGCCGGCCACCAGGATGGCAATTGCAGCTATGCTTCGGGAAGAACTGTTTCATGCCCAGCGTTATTTTGAGAAAAAATGCGCGGGGATGAAACGGGAGGACGAGGACTTTCGGTATGAGTGCTGGATTCCGGTGTTTGATGGGAGGATACCTATGAAAGCCCATGTACACCGGGCGGATGACATCCAGACTGCTATCCGGATAGCGAAAGAATTCCGTCTGGATATAACCTTAGACCACTGTAGTGAAGGGCATTTAATTGCGGAGCAGATTAGGGAAGCGGGCTTTCCGGCCATTGTGGGGCCGGACTTAGCCAGCAGGAATAAGATTGAGGTCCAGAATATGGCCTTTAAGACAGTAGGAATCCTAAATAAGGAAGGGGTAAAAACAGCCATTACCACAGATCATCCTGTGTCTCTGATACAGTCCCTGCCCATCTGTGCAGGGCTGGCAATAAAAGCAGGCATGGACCAGGAGGAGGCATTAAAGGCCATCACCATTTATCCGGCCCAGATTTGCCGGGTGGCGGATCGGGTTGGATCTTTAGAAGCCGGGAAAGATGCGGATATTGCAATTTTTGACGATCTTCCCACCAGGGTATCGGCAAAGACCATGTGTACAATGATTGAAGGAAAAGTTGTTTATGCAGATGAAAGCTTTTCTTTACCTGCCTGTGGAAAGAATGTATAATAGAATAGTTAGTGTGAAGGATTATGTGTGGGAGGTGTAACTTGCTCAGGATAAAAAAGGCAGCGGCTGTCCTCTTGGTTTTTTTACTGACAGGCTGTGGTGCCATACAGGAAGAGGCGCCGAAAACAGAAAATATCATTACCAGCATGGAGGCGGAGCCCGAGCTTTCTTATGAAGTGCCAGCGAGCTCTGCCAACATTTTTGTTAATCAGCTGGGCTACATAAAGGAGAGTACAAAGGTAGCCGTCTTTTGTGGGAAAGAACTGCCGGAGGAATTTCAGGTAATCAGAAAGGACACCGGAGAGGTGGTGTTTACCGGCTGTTTGGAGAACAAGGGATATGATGACGGGTCAAAGGAATATAATAGCTATGGAGATTTCTCCGGGGTCTGTGAAGCTGGTGTCTATTATATAGAAGCGCCTTTGGTTGGCCGGTCTTACTCATTTACGATTGAAGACGGGCTGTACGAGAGAATTTTTAAGGAAGCCTGCAAGCAGTATTATTATAATCGGTGCGGTATGACGCTGACGAAACAGTATGCAAATGAGGTGGCCCATAATGCGTGCCATACGGGAAAAGCAGTGCTCAAAGAGGATGAATCTGTGAGTCTGGATGTAAGCGGGGGATGGCATCAGGATGAAAAAGGCTCTAAGAAGGTGGATCGGGCGGCAAAAAGCATTGGGGTTATGCTGCTTTCCTATGAGTTATATGGGGATTCTTTTACAGATGAGATGGGAATACCCGAAAGCGGAAACGGCGTGCCGGATTTGTTGGATGAAATAAAATACGAGATAGAATGGCTGCTTAAAATGCAGGATAAGGAGACAGGGGCTGTTTATTCCGGCGTAGGGATTTATGAGAAAAATGGCGGGGAAGGCATTTATGTGGAACCGGCCGGCCAGGTGTCAGCTCTTGCTTTTGCTGCTGCGCTTTCCAAATTCAGTTACCTTTATCAGGAATACGATGAGGATTACGCTGCAAAATGCTTAGAAGCGGCAGAGCGCGCATGGCAGTGTGCCGATTCGGAACAGGGAGATAAGGAGACGGAGGAATGGAGATTTGCAGCAGCTACGGAGCTTTACAGAGCCACGGGAAAGCAGTCCGTTCATAAATATGTGACCAGATACCTTTCCGGTGAAGCTTATGGAGAAAATATGTCGGATATGGTCTTTTGGGGCTGTGTTACATATATTTGTACAAGGCAGTCCGTTAAGCTGGAGCTTTGCGAAGAGATTGCAGGAATATTCATGCAGCGGGCGGAGGAAATTGCGCAGGAGGCAGCAGGCTCTCTTTTTCTGGCAGGGGGAGGGAACGGACAGAAGAATAATCAGGAGCTGCTTCAGAATATGATGTACCTGACAACAGTGGATCATATGATTACAAATCATGAGTATGACAGTGTCATTGAGAACCACCTACATTATTTTCTGGGGAGAAATGAAAAAGCAATCAGTTACATTGACAATGCTGGGGAAAGAAATTACAGAACGATCGATGAGAGTATGGGCATCATGAAACAGTTTGATGCAAACAGTAAGCTGGTTTTTATGCTCAGTGAGATTGTGGGGGAGCATTATCATTAAAGCTGTAAAACACATCACGAAGCGGGGCGGCCTTGGCGGTTTCGTACTGCCACAGGGTAAGGGGGAATGATTACGCATTTTTTGCATAGTCGGCGGCATGATATTCCCTTTTAAACAGGAGTATATGGTTGTAAGGTTAAGTTTGAAAAAGAGATGATTTATGTATTAAGTAAGTTTTAGGAAAAGAGTTTGTGTCTGCGCTGCGATCACAAACTCTGTCACAACAAAAAAGCGGCGCAGAAATGAGGAAGAGCATGAAAATAGTTGTATTGGCGGGGGGAACCAGCACAGAGAGGGACGTTTCTTTAAGCTCCGGCGCTATGATTTACCGTGCGCTTAAAAACAGGGGCCACAAAGCAATACTTTTGGATGTGTATTTGGGATATGAGTGTAAAGAAACGCATGGGGAAGATGCAGAGCGTATTTTTGACAGCGAACGGGACTGGGCAGGGGAGCTTGGAACTATCAGCGAACAGAATCCGGATATTGAACAGGTGAAGGCGATGCGGCCGGATGGCCATAAAAACTTTTTCGGTCCTAATGTGATCAGACTGTGCCAGGCCGCGGATGCAGTATTTATGGCGCTCCACGGAGAAAACGGGGAGAATGGAAAGATTCAGGCCTGCTTTGACCTAATGGGAATCACTTACACGGGCACGGACTTTGTGAGCTCGGCGCTTGCCATGGATAAAGGGATCTCCAAGGAGCTGTTTGTCTGCCATGGGATTCCTACGCCTTCCTACATACGGTTTCAAAAGGGAAAAGAGCAGAAAGAAACAGTGTCCTTTCCCTGTATTGTCAAGGGCTGCTGCGGCGGATCCAGCGTGGGCGTGGGCATCGCAAGGACAAAGGAGGAATACGAAAGCGCCCTTACGGAGGCCTTTCAATATGACGATGAGGTGATTGTGGAGCAGTATATTGACGGGCGGGAATTTTCCGTGGGGGTGTTGGAGGGAAAGGCGCTGCCGGTAATAGAAATTGCGCCGCTTGAAGGATTTTATGATTATAAAAATAAATATCAGCCAGGGTCTACGGTGGAAACCTGCCCGGCGCAGATCCCTGATGAAAAAACGAAGGAGCTTCAAGGGTATGCGGAGCAGGCGTTTAGCGCGCTGCGTCTGAAAAACTATGCAAGAATGGACTTTATGATGAGCAGAGAGGGCCGGATTTTTTGTCTGGAGGCAAATACCCTTCCGGGAATGACCCCCACTTCCCTGCTTCCTCAGGAGGCAGCGGCGTTGGGAATGAACTTTGAGGAGCTTTGCGAGCGGATATTGGCAGCCAGCGTCAAGTAAATTTGGCCGCTTTACCGATATGGTATTTTAAGACGCAATTTCGCAGGTTGAGAAGGGAGCATGATTATGAATATGAGAAATATGACATTAAAAAATATTGCAGGGGCCTGCGGGGGAGATTTGCATATGTCGGAGGGGAGAAAGGAAGATTTGCGGGAGGCATCCTGCGTGGTGATTGATTCCCGAAAGATAGAGCCGGGAGGAGTTTTTATTGCCACAAAAGGCGAAAAGGCGGATGGGCATGATTTTATAGATCAGGTGGTACAAAAAGGGGCGTTGGGCGTTGTGTGTGAACGAGCCCCAAAAGATTGCTCCGTTCCATATATTCTGGTGGAGGATTCCTTTCAGGCACTTAAGAATATTGCAGAATTTTACAGAAAACAGCTTTGCGTTAAGGTGGTGGGGATTACCGGAAGTGTTGGAAAGACCAGTACCAAGGAATTTATAGCCTCCGTGCTTTCTACGGGATACCGGGTGCTGAAAACCTCCGGGAATTTTAACAATGAAATCGGCCTTCCCCTGACGGTTCTTTCTATCAGGCAGGAGCACGAGATTGCTGTTCTTGAAATGGGAATCAGTGATTTTGGGGAGATGCACCGTTTAAGCAAAATTGCAAGGCCTGATATCTGTGTCATTACAAATATCGGGCAGTCTCACCTGGAAAAGCTGGGAAGCAGGGAGGGTATTTTTAAGGCAAAGTCAGAAATTTTTGACTTTATGAACCCGGACGGATATGTGTTTGTCAACGGGGACGACAATTTACTCTGCCATATAAAAAAGAAAGGAAACCATGCTCCGATTCATTTTGGGCTGAACTCTGAAAATGAAATTTTTGCATCGAATGTGGTTGACAGGGGTCTGTTTGGCTCTCAGGCGGTCATTCATGCCAATCTTGAGGTTTTCCCGGTGGAAATTCCTTTGCCGGGGGCACATATGGTGTTAAATGCGCTGGCAGCAGCAGGCGTGGGGATGCTGCTGGGACTTACGTCTCAAAATGTGAAGGAGGGTATCGCCAAAGTGGAAGCTGTCAGGGGAAGAAGCAATGTACTTTCTCTTTCCGACTGTACTTTAATAGATGACTGCTATAATGCGAACCCGGGGTCTATGGGCGCGGCTCTTGATTTGCTCTCTATGGCATCAGGCAGAAAGGTAGCAATTTTGGGCGACATGTTTGAGCTGGGAGAAGGGAAGGAACAGCTTCACGGCGATGTGGGTATCTATGCTGTGGAGAAAAAAACAGATGTGTTAATCTGCACCGGCCTTCTTTCCAGATACATGTATGAGCAGGCGGTCTGTACGAAAAAAAGAAGGGGCGCTGGGGAAAAAACAGAAATTTATTATTTTGCCAAGAGAGATGAAATGATTCGTGAACTTCCCGGGCTGCTTAAAGCCGGCGATACGATACTGGTAAAGGCATCCCACGGTATGGCCTTTGAGAAAGTGGTGGAATTTTTACTTTCAAGGGACGGGAATAGTTGACTAACCGGTAATATGGTGTATAATACAAAAACGGATGTTAAAAGTAGCAATACAAAAGTTAATGAATTTGCCTGCAGCCCCAATTTGCTGGCTGCCTGCAGGAATGGGGGACTAAAATTATGAAAGTGAAACTTCCGGACAAATTTCGTCCACGTATCATTATGACGATTCTCGGCGTAACTCTCTGCGCTATTGCAGTAGGCTTTTTCAAATGCTCTGTTTTCGGCGTGGATCCGTTTCAGTGCTTTGCACAGGGAAGCTGGGCAAGATTCATGGGCGGAATATCCTACGGGACGTACTACACGGCTGTCTGCTTCCTGATGCTGATAGTGGATTTGTTTCTGGATAAGCATTACATAGGCATTGCCACTTTTATTAATATGTTTCTTACCGGTTATATTGCTGACTATTCACAGGCTGTTATCGGGCGCACATTTCCGTCCCCTTCGATGGCAGGCCGGATTATTATGCTGATAATAGGTGTGGTGCTGATGTGCTTTGCCTCTTCTTTGTATATGACTTCTGATCTGGGGGTTTCTGTTTATGATGCCATTCCCATTATTATTTCCAACAAGAGTAAAAAGCCCTTTCGTTTCTGCAGAATTGGGTGTGACCTGATTTGTGTAATTATCGGAGCATTGTGCGGACTGCTTCCCGGCGTCGGAACATTGATTACAGCCTTTTTTATGGGCCCTTTAATTGAATTTTTTAATATTCATTTTTCACGTCCTGTGCTATATGGAAAAGAGTATGCTGCAAAATCATCAAAATAATGAGCGGAATATAAAGCTATTTTACGGAGGTTTTGCAGCAAACCTCATCTTTTATTTTATAATAGGTCTCCTCAATGATATTCTGGGTATAGGCGCCGACTTTTTTCTGATTTTCTCTGGACAAATCCTTTATATAAATGGGTTTTCCGTATTCTAAAATTACCCGGGTTCTTTTGATTTTGGGAAGATGATCCTCAAAAATATCACCGGAATTATAAATTGTCATGGGGATAATGGGGCATCCTGTTTTAGCGGCGATTTTAAAGCTCCCCTCGTGAAATTCCATGAAGGTGTGGTTTACTTTGTTTCTGGTCCCTTCCGGGAAAATGCAGATGGAGATGCCGGATTTTACCTTGTCGATTGCAGTCAAAATAATCTTAAGTCCCTGCTTCAAATCGTTACGGTCCAAAAACAGGCAGTGGAGATTACGCATCCAGTTTACAAGAAGGGGCCACTTTAGCATCTCCCTTTTGGCTATATAGCCTGTGGGCCTTGGAACTCTGACATAGGTGATCAGGATATCAAAGTAGCTTCTGTGATTTCCGATATATAAGACAGGTTCATCCTTTGGGACGTTTTCTTCTCCCCTTACCTCAATGTCGGTTCCGGCAAAAAATAAGCACACGCGAAACGCCCATTTTACAATGGCAAGTGAGCTTCTGTTTTTTAGATCGTTATTAAACTTGCCGATAATCCATTCGCCAATCAAAAGGGGAATACTGAAAACCAAGAATAAAATAACGAAAAGTGCTACCAAAATAAGTCGAATCATACCCATAACCCTGCCTTCCCTTTTTCTATCGCATTTTCAGATAAAACATAAATAATAAAGAAAAAACATGCCATTATAGTATATAGTAAGAATAAGATTTTGGCAATAGGCGTTGTTTTTGAATAATAATTTTGATAAAATAGCAGAGTAATCACACTACATAAATCAGGAAGAGGAATACTGAAATGGACAAAATTGCGGTTTTAATCCCATGCTATAACGAAGAGAAAACCATTGCCAAGGTAATTAAAGATACCAAAGCGGCCTTGCCGGAGGCAGTTATCTATGTATATAATAACAATTCAACTGACAGGACCGCAGAGCTTGCCAGGCAGCAGGGGGCGATAGTACGTGATGAATATATGCAGGGAAAAGGAAATGTAATCCGCAGGATGTTCCGCGAGATAGATGCGCAGTGCTATATAATGGTAGACGGGGACGACACTTATCCTATGGAGTTCGCATCTGAAATGGTGGATAAAGTGCTTCATCATAACGCTGATATGGTAGTGGGCGATCGTTTATCCTCCACATACTTTGAAGAAAACAAGCGCCCTTTCCACAACATGGGGAATTCTGTGGTGAAAGCCAGCATTAATCACCTTTTTGGCTGCGAAGTAAAGGATATTATGACGGGGTTTCGTGCGTTTAGCTATGGATTTGTAAAGACTTTTCCGGTTTTGTCAAAGGGCTTTGAGATCGAAACGGAAATGACCATACATGCGGTTTATAATCATATGCAGATCGACAATGTGATTGTGGAATACAGGGACAGGCCTGAGGGAAGCGTGTCCAAGCTCAATACCTACACGGATGGCTTCCGGGTACTTGGCACTATTTTCCGGCTTTACCGGGATTATAAGCCTTTTGGATTTTTCAGTTTCCTGGCAGCTTTTCTGGCTTTGGCTGCAATTTTGTTTTTCATTCCGGTGCTTTTGGAATTTTTGGAAACCGGACTGGTGCTCAAGTTTCCCACCTTGATTGTCTGCGGATTTGTTATGATGGCGGCAATTCAATCTTTCTTTGCAGGGCTGATTCTTTCCAATATGGCGATGAAGAGCCGCAGAGATTTTGAATACCGCTTTACGCGGGTATGCGAGGAGGAAAGACGCAAAAAGTTTGCACCGCAAAGCGGCATATCGGAAAGTGTTTAAACCTTAAGAATTAAGAAACCCCTGAAGTCACCGGAAGATACCGGAAGAATTTCAGGGGCTTTTGATTTATATAATTTCCTCATTGGCCTTATATTTGGCAACCACCTGCTGAATGCGCTCATTGGGATTGAGCAGGTCACTGATAGAGGCGTCATGGTTTAAAGTATCGATAATGTAGGCAATGTACTTACTCATATCGCAGTCAATATACCATTCACGCTCAAGCAATTCCCGGGGCTGGTAGATTAAATTGGTGGTGAGAACCTTATCAATAATACCGTTTTCGTATGCTTTATCAAACCGCTCAAGCCCCTTGGTAAACAAACCGAAGGTAGAACAGATAAATATTTTCCGGGCCTTACGTTCCTTCAGGGCAGTGGCAACCTCTAAAACGCTCTCACCGGATGAAATCATATCATCAATGACAACCATGTCTTTTCCGGCAACATCGGAACCTAAAAATTCGTGGGCAACAATGGGGTTACGGCCGTCTACAATACGGGTGTAATCTCTCCTTTTATAAAACATACCCATATCTAAGCCAAGCACATTGGCCATATAAATGGCGCGTGCCATACCGCCTTCATCAGGGCTGATTACCATCATATGGCCGGCATCAATGTTAAGACCTTTCACATGCTTTAGAAGACCCTTAATAAACTGATAGGTAGGCTGAACGGTTTCAAAGCCGTGAAGGGGAATTGCGTTTTGTACCCTTGGGTCATGAGCGTCAAATGTGATGATATTGTCTACACCCATATGAACCATTTCCTGAAGGGCAAGGGCACAGTCAAGGGATTCCCTGGCGGTTCTTTTATGCTGTCTGCTCTCATAAAGGTAAGGCATGATAACAGTGATACGCCTTGCCTTGCCGCCTACGGCAGCAATAATCCGCTTCAAATCCTGATAATGATCGTCCGGGGACATATGATTTTCATGTCCGCACATGTAGTAAGTAAGGCTATAATTTGCAACATCTACAAGAAGATAAAGATCGCTTCCACGCACGGATTCCAAAATGATACCTTTAGCCTCGCCGGAGCCAAAACGGGGTACCTGGGCTTTTAAAATATAGGAATCCCTCTGATAGCCGGCAAATGCCAGGCTTGTTTTGTGCTCACTTTCGCGGACGGTACGCCATTTTACCAGATAATTATCCACCTTTTGACCAAGAGCTTTACAACCTTCTAAAGGAATAATTCCAAGGGAACCTACAGGTATCGTTTCCAAATTTCTTGTTTCCTCACGCTGAGCCATATAGTACCTCACTTTCTGTTTTGGAGTCGTTTTTTTAACATTCTAATATCTGTTCCAGTAAATTTACAAATAGTGTATTGGTTGGTTATTCGGGAAAAAACCCGGTCTGAGTAACGATTCCGTAAGTCCTCTAAGGATAAATTTGTTGATATAATAGTGGATTTTTTGTTCAGATGCCGCTGATTTAACAAGGAGAAAAATACAGAAACGGCAACGTTGCTGGTATATTCAGTTCCAAGGTCATCGATGATGAGCAGGTCACAGCCGTATAAATCTTCATGAAAGCTGACAATGTCATCTTTATTTTTGTAATCGAACATATTTCTGGATAGGGTTTCAAAGAGTCCGGCAGCGCTGAAATAAATAACGGAATGCCCGCTTTCTATCAGTTCCCTGGCAATGCAGCCGGATAGAAAAGATTTGCCTGTACCTACTGTACCATAAAAGAATAAATTATGATAGTCCGAATCAAAAGTTTTAATAAAGTTTTTGCATTCTTTTACTGCATTTTGAAAGCGCTGTAAATCATCGCCCTGATAATAGTCATATGAGAGAGTACTCCAGTTTTCGCTTTCCAACTGCTCCCGGATGCCAGACTGCTCATACAAAAGATCAATAATGGCCTGTTTAAAGCAGTGGCATTTGGAGCCGTCTACATAGCCTGTATCCCTGCACTTGGGACAGTTATAGACAGGCGTTAGATAATCGTCCGGATAGCCTGCCTGTCTGAGAAGATATTTTTTTTGGGCGGAAAGGGAACTAAGAGAAGCGTGCAGATCCTCCAGAGCTTTTTCATCGCCGTCAAGGAATTTTCTTCCTTGGGATACGGAGAGGGAGGCAACGGACTCGCAAAGTCCGCGGTACCCTTCCACACGGGCATAAACTTCCGCCGTGCGTTCCTCCAAAAGGTGCCGGGATGCCGTTTGCCTGTCTTCATATTCACGCATAATTGTTTCATATTGGGAGTTGGTTAGCGCCACATTATTCTCCTTATAGCGCAGCTGCGTTATCCATATAAAAGGAATAAACAACCGTCAGCCGCACCGGTTTTGCATATTTAATTGCTTAAGATTTCTTTTTCAAGTGCATCAAAATCATACTCACTGTGCATAAACTGGCTAAACTGATCGGTATTTTTGAACCGGGGCTTTGGCGCGGCGGACTTGCTTTTGGCGTAAGCCTCATCTAAAGCCTTAATATCGGATTTGTGATGAACCTGCTTTTTATGCCAGCTTGATAAAATGCTGTCGGCGTATTCAAATCGGTGATTATCCGTAGCCATAACCGTCCGGTTGCAGGCTTCAAGAATAATATCCTTTGTAAAACCGTAGGTTTTGCTCCACTTCATAACATAATCAGCCTCCGCCTTGGTTGGAATGCCTGATTTGCCCAGCGCTTTCATAACATCATAGACAGATTTTTCGTATTTTACGGCAAATTTGGCTGCCTGCTTTGGCGTAGTGATACCCTCACCAGCCCAGCTGATGGCAACTTTTTCTATGTAACGGAAATCTTTTTTTCCTTTGTCAACACAGTACTGGATCAGATAATCAATTAAATCCTCGGAGAAATGGAGCCTGTCCGCAAAAAAGAGAATGGTTTTAATCTCGGAAGGACTTAAAGGCCTGCCGATGTACTGCTCCGCAACAAAAAGAAGCTGGGCAGTTTCCTCCTTATTCTGAAATTCCTTCAGCTGATCTAGACTGTAGGAGGGCTTTGAAAACGCAGGTTTAGCATCTAAAGCCTCCTGCTTGGGAGGAAGCTGTACGACAGGAGCTAAGGATACCACATCATCAGAGGAGCGTTTGGACACATCAAGCAGACGAATTCCTGAAAGATTCTTTGTATCATCGTATTCCAGTGTAAGAAGATGATTTTTTTCCCAATATTTAAGAGCCCTCACAACATCCTTTTCTGTGTGGTTAAACTGGTCTGCTATGTCGGACACACTGGTAGAGTGGCCGGCACCCATAACACGGAGCAGATACAAATATATTTTCAGCTGGGCATCGTTTGCATCCTTCATATATTCATCAATGAACAGGTTGGATACAACAGTTACATCGGAACAATTTTCCTGATAAATTTTAAAGCGACTCATGAGCCACCACCTGACCTTTATCTTATTTACACGAAATGAAAGCAAATTGAATTATAGCATAAGCATTCCAAAATTGAAATAGGAAAAATTTCAGAAAGCAAGCATTTACAAGGCTTTCCGGATTTTGTGGAAAGTGTGGATATTGTGGAAACAGGGTGCGCGTTTAAATTTTTCAGAGGAAAATGTGGGTAAAATACGGGCAATTTACCCGGGGGCAGATTTAAAAAATATCCACATATTTAAAAACTGTATTTATAATTAAAAATGTGGACAATGTGGACAACTATTGTTTTAAGAGATCTTCCCCAATGTTTAAGACGTCTCCGGCGCCCATAGTTATCAACAAATCATTTTGTGTGCAATTTTTTAAAAGAAAATTTTCAATTTCTTCAAAAGAAGGAAAATAACAGCAGGTTTTTCCCAAAGCTTCGATCTCTTCTTTCAGGGTCTTTGAACTTATTCCCAGGTCGTCAGTCTCTCTGGCGGGATAAATATCAGCCAGCACCACACGGTCAGCTAAGGACAGCGCTTTAGCAAATTCTTTCATAAAAGCCTTGGTGCGGGAGAAGGTATGAGGCTGAAATACACACCATAGCGTCTTGTGTGGATAATTTTGGGCGGCGTTTAAAGTTGCTGTAATTTCTGTAGGGTGATGTGCATAATCATCTATTATAGTAACACCGTTAACCTTCCCTTTATATTCAAAACGCCGATCGGTACCGTGAAAATGAAGCAATGCTTTCTTTACGACAGAAAAATCAATGGCAAGAAGGTCCGCTAATGCAATAGCTGCCATCGCATTATAAACATTGTGCCTGCCGGGAACGCTTAGAGAAATTTTTTCTCTGAGGCCGTTTTTTCCTACTATAAGGAAATTGGCACAACCGTCCTTATAGTCGATTTGCTCCGGGTGATAATCATAAATTTCCGTACTGCCATAGGTGATAATCCGGCAGCCAAGGCCGCCCGTAATCGTATGGATTTCAGGGATTTCACCATTGATAATAAGGGTTCCGTCCTTGGGGAGAAGCGCGGCAAACCGATGAAAAGAGCTGCGGATATCCTTTATATCTTTAAAAAAGTCCAGATGATCTTCTTCCACATTAAGGATGATGCTGATCTTTGGGAAAAAGCTTAGGAAGCTGTTCGTATATTCGCAGGCTTCGGTCACAAAACAGCTGCCGTGGCCTATGCGGATATTTCCGTTAATGGCTTTTAAGATACCGCCAATGGAAAGAGTGGGATCGGCGTCTGCCTCCAAAAGAATTTCCGAGACCATTGAGGTGGTGGTTGTTTTCCCGTGGGTACCGCTTATGGCGATGGGCAGTTCATAATTTTTCATCATCTGCCCTAAAAGCTGGGCGCGGGTTAAAGAGGGAATGCCCATTTCCTGCATGGCAATATATTCGGGATTTTCGGGATGGATGGCGCTGGTATAGACTACAAGGTCAATGGAATCGCTTAAATTTTCCGCTCGCTGACCGTAATAAATGACAGCCCCTTTGCTGGCAAGGCGTTTGGTCAGCGGCGAGGGCTTTGCATCGGATCCGGATACGGAAAACCCCTGATCCATCAGGATTTCAGCAAGACCGCTCATGCTGATACCGCCTATTCCGATAAAATGAACGGAAACAGGATGGGTAAAATTTATCTGATACATGATGAAACCTCCATTTTTTCAGACTCGACTAATATAGTTTTGACTTAATTATATATAATTACACAATAAAAACCAATGGCATTTTCAACAAAATGATATGGAAAAATAATCACGTATACAATATGTCAAAAGATTGAGACGGGCATAGGATAAGGAAAAGGAATGTATTGTAGAAAATTTACATAATAGCAATATATTATAATAAAAATTTTGTAAACAATATTCACTTTTAGGTAAACCTATGATATACTATTCATATATTTTATGATTGGTACCTATATCAAAAATGTAAAATTACTTGTTTGAGGTGATGACATGATTAAAAAAGAGATGATTGCCATGCTGTTAGCAGGCGGTCAGGGGAGCAGACTGGGGGTGCTGACATCCAAGGTGGCCAAGCCGGCGGTATCTTTCGGCGGAAAATACCGGATTATTGACTTTCCTCTAAGCAATTGTATTAATTCCGGAGTAGACACGGTTGGTGTTTTGACACAATACCAGCCCTTACGGCTTAATACCCATATTGGCATCGGTATTCCGTGGGATTTAGACCGGAATATTGGCGGTGTAACAGTGCTTCCACCTTATGAAAAGAGCACAAACAGTGAGTGGTACACAGGTACTGCCAATGCGATTTACCAGAACCTGGATTACATGGAAAGTTTTAATCCGGAATATGTTCTGATACTTTCCGGAGATCATATATATAAAATGGATTATGAGATTATGCTGGATTTCCATAAGGAAAAGGGAGCGGAGGTTACGATTGCAGTCATGCCTGTTCCTATGGAGGAGGCAAAACGCTTTGGCATTATGATTGCGGACGAGGAGAAACAGATTACGGATTTTGAGGAAAAGCCTGCAAATCCAAGGAGCAATCTGGCTTCCATGGGTATATATATTTTTAACTGGAAGACACTGAAAGAAGCCCTTATTGCCAATGCAGATAAGTCAGGTCTTGATTTTGGCAAGCATATTATTCCTTATTGCCACGGCAGGGGAGACTCTCTTTATGCCTATGAGTTTAACGGGTATTGGAAGGATGTTGGAACTTTAAGCTCTTATTGGGAAGCGAACATGGAGCTTATTGATATTGTTCCGGAATTTAATCTGTATGAAGAATACTGGAAGATTTATACCAAGAGCGAAATCCTGCCTCCACAATACATAGCAGGTGACTCCGTCATGGAAAGAAGTATCGTGGGAGAAGGAACTGAAATTTATGGCAAAGTATATAATTCCGTAATCGGCTGTGGTGTTGTCATTGGAAAAGATACGGTGGTACGCGATTCCATTATTATGAATAATACGGTAATCGGCACCGGATGCGAATGTTATAAGGCAATCGTAGCTGAGAATGTCACAATTGGAAACGGTGTAAAGCTGGGCTGTGGGGAGGAAGTGCCTAACGAAACGGATCCTCATATTTATAACAGCGGCATTGTCACCATAGGGGAGAAAAGTGTATTACCGGATGGCATCACAGTGGGAAAGAATTCCTGTATATTTGGAGTTACTTCAAAGGAAGATTATCCTGATAATTGTCTTGCAGGCGGAAAAACATTTATTAAGGCAGGTGATGAACGGTGAGGGCAATTGGTATAATATTAGCAGGCGGAAACAATTACAGGATGAGGGAACTCTCAAAGAAAAGGGCTGTGTGCGCGATGCCTATTGCAGGAAGCTACCGAAGCATCGATTTTGCACTGAGTAATATGACGAACTCTCATATTCAAAAGGCAGCGGTGTTTACCCAGTACAATGCAAGAAGCCTGAATGAACATTTAAATTCCTCCAAGTGGTGGGATTTTGGACGTAAGCAGGGCGGCCTTTACGTGTTTACACCGGCAGTTACTGCTGAGAACAGCTTCTGGTACAGGGGAACGGCGGATGCCATTGCACAGAATTTATCCTTTTTAAAAAGCAGCCATGAACCTTATGTGGTGATCACATCCGGCGATTGTGTATATAAGCTGGATTACAACAAAGTATTGGAATACCATATCGCAAAGAAGGCTGATATTACTGTGGTATGCAAGAGTATGCCGCCTGAAGTAAATGTAGAGCGGTTTGGTACGGTCAGAATGAATGAGGAGAGCCGGATTGAGGAGTTTGAAGAAAAACCGGTAGTGGCCAGAACCAATACTATTTCCTGCGGCATTTATGTGGTCAGAAGGCGTCAGCTGATAGAGATGATCGAGAAGTGTCTGCAGGAAGACAGATATGATTTTGTGAAAGATATCCTGATTCGCTATAAGAACATGAAGAGGATTTACGGGTATAAGCTTAAGGAATACTGGAGAAATATTGCAACGGTAGAGGATTATTTCAGCACAAATATGGATTTCCTCAAACCGGAAATAAGAGATTACTTTTTCAAACAGTATCCTGATGTTTATTCCAGAGTGGACGACTTGCCGCCGGCGAAATACAATGTTGGCTCACAGGTCAGAAACAGCCTGATTTCCAGCGGCTGTATCGTGAACGGAACTGTAGAGAATTCCGTTATTTTTAAAAAGGCTTACATAGGAAACAACTGCTACATTAAAAATTCTATTATTTTAAATGACGTGTATATCGGAGATAATACACACATTGAAAACTGTATTGTGGAGAGCCGTGACACAATTCGGGCTAATTCTTACTACGCGGGTACTGATGACATCAAGATTGTACTGGAGAGAAACAACAGATACGTTATGTAATGAATGCAGGCAAAAAGAATATACGTGCTTCACAAGAAGCTGATTTTGGACATGGCCAAGGCCATAGTCAGGGCCATAAATGTTAAATAATCAACTAAGGGGGAAGGACAAATGCAAATTACTGATGTACGTGTAAGAAAAATAACCAAAGAGGGCAAAATGCGTGCTATTGTTTCGATTACCATTGACGATGAATTTGTGGTTCATGATATTAAGGTAATAGAGGGAGATAAAGGACTTTTTATAGCAATGCCCAGCAAAAAAGCGACTGATGGCGAGTATAGAGATATCGCTCATCCTATTAACTCGTCTACACGGGAAAAAATACAGAAGATTATTCTGGACAGGTATCAGAAGGCGCTGTTAGAACCGGACGGGGAAATCATTTAGAAGAAAGGTAAAGTAAAGAGAGGTCATCGAAAGGATGGCCTCTTTTTTGATAAATAAGCTGACTCGCGAAGCATGACGGCGTTTGATATGGACATTCATTCTTTTTTTCAGTATAATTGGAATAAAATTTATGGGTCGGATAAGAATGAGGGATGGACGATGGAAGTTGTATTGCGTAATCTCACGAAAAAATTTCCCGGTCGTGACAGGAAAAAGCGTGAAGATGTTATTGCGGTTAATGATTTTAATTTTGTAATTCCGGACGGTAAACTGATTGGGCTATTGGGACCTTCCGGGTGTGGAAAAAGCACTACACTGAATTTGATAAGCGGCCTGCTAAAGCCTACCAGCGGCAGAATATTTTTTGGAGGGGATGATGTTACCGATCTGCCGCCAGAAAACAGAGGGATTGGCCTGGTATTCCAAAACTATGCCCTTTACCCGCATCTGACGGTAAAGCAGAATATTTTATTCCCTTTGCAGAATTTGAAGGGAAAGGACAAGCTCTCTAAAAGGGAGATGCTTGAAAAGGCAAATGAGGCAGCCAGACTGGTACAGATAGAGGAGCTGATGGAGAGCAAACCGGCAGAGCTTTCCGGAGGGCAGCAGCAGCGGGTGGCAATCGCCCGTGCACTGGTGAAAATGCCTATGGTGCTCCTTCTTGATGAGCCTTTGTCTAATCTGGATGCCCGCTTAAGGCTGCAGACCAGGGAGGAAATCAGGAGGATCCAGAGAAAGACAGGGATCACCACTATTTTTGTAACTCATGATCAGGAAGAGGCAATGAGTATTTCCGATATGATTGTTGTTATGAAGGATGGTATTGTCCAGCAGATCGGAAAGCCCCAGGAGGTGTACGACAGTCCGGTAAATCTGTTTGTGGCAAGGTTTTTGGGGACACCTCCCATCAATTTGTTTGAGGGCAGGGCGAAAGATAATCAACTGTATATAGGAGAGGATGCCGTTTTGAGAGTGAAGGGGATTGCCGATCAGGAGGTCTTTGTGGGCATAAGGCCGGAAGGGTTTATTTTGCAGGAGAACGGACCTCTTTGCTGCGCCCTTGGGGGTGTGGAAGTGATGGGACGTGATATCAGTGTGGTTTCCCAAAATAAGGCTTCGTTAAGCCAAAGCATCCGCGCAATTGTGGGGGCGGAGCATTTGGAGAAAATAGGGAAAACATATGCGGCCGGGTATGGAGAAAAAGGCCCTGACGGCGATCGCGCTATGGAAACACCAGTCAGGTTTGCCCTGAACCCTCATAAGGTATTTCTATTTGATAAGGAAACGGAAGAAAGAATTATTTTTGAGGAATATGTATGATGAAAATAAGGCTGACTGAAAGCAATTTAAAGGGCTGGCTGTATCTTTTGCCGGCAATTCTCTTTCTGGGTTTTTTTATGGTTTACCCTCTGGTAGATGTTTTTATTTATTCTTTTGAGGAAGGATATAATTCTGCATCGCAGACCTATTTTGGGGTTGGGGGGTATAATTATTCTTATGTTTTACATGATCCTTATTTTTTGCAGGCTGTGAAGAATACCTTTATACTGGTTATGATTACCGTGCCGCTTTCCACAGGGATTGCTCTGCTTATTTCGGTGGCCCTAAGCTCCATAAAGCCTCTGCGGGAGCTGTTTCAGACGATTTATTTTTTGCCGTATGTGACAAATACCCTGGCGGTGGGTCTTGTCTTTATGATCTTGTTTAAAAAGACAGCGTACACGGACGGGCTGGTCAATCTATTCATCAGCTGGTTTGGCGCAGGCAGCGTTGACTTTATTGAGGGGCCCTACTGGGCAAAGATGTTTGTGCTGTGTTTTTACACTATATGGGTGGTAATGCCCTTTAAAATTCTGATCCTGACCAGCGCTCTTTCTTCTGTAAATCAGGTGTACTATAACGCGGCAAAGGTTGACGGCACATCTAAATTCAGAACCTTTATGCGCATTACTCTGCCGATGATTTCGCCAATGATTTTTTATCTGGTTATTACCGGATTTATTGGCGCTTTTAAGGCGTACAGCGATGCGGTTGCATTGTTTGGCACTAATTTAAATGCGGCGGAAATGAACACAATTGTAGGATATGTTTACGATATGCTCTATGGTGACAGCGGGGGATACCCTTCCTATGCCTCTGCGGCGGCAATTATCCTGTTTTCTATTGTACTGACAATTACATGTATTAATTTGCTGATCAGCAAAAAGAAAGTGCATTATTAAGCGGCGGAATGGAGGAAAAAATGGCGGATTACGGTAAAATTGAAAAGGCGGCCAAAACCCGTAAAACGGTTTTCAGCACAATAACATATATTCTGTTAATTTTCTGGGCGGTGATTGTGCTGTTCCCTTTTTACTGGATGATTTTAACGTCTGTAAAAAGCTATGGTGCGTACAATTCGGAATATATTCCCGCATTTTTCACACGCTCGCCTACTTTGCAAAATTATGCGGACGCATTCACGGCGGTGCCTCTCGGCAGGTATTTTGCCAACACGGTAATTTTCACCATAGTAACTACGGCTGTGATGATTGTGGTAATTACTCTGGCCGCCTTCGCTTTTGCCAGGCTTGACTTCAGGGGTAAAAACATTGCCTTTATCCTTTTTCTTTCTTTGATGATGATTCCAAATGAACTGGTAATCATAACAAACTTTGTGACGATTACAAACCTGAACATGCGAAATACGTTTTCGGGTCTTATTCTGCCTTCTGTTACTTCTGTTTTTTATATCTATCTGCTAAAAGAAAACTTTGAACAGATTCCAGACAGTCTGTATTATGCAGCAAAGGTTGACGGTACGTCAGATTTAAAGTACCTGCTAAGGGTTATGATACCCATATCAAAGCCTACGCTGATTACCATTACAATATTAAAGGTGATTGAATGCTGGAATTCTTATGTCTGGCCGCGGCTGATTACAGATGATGAAAATTATTTTCTGGTCTCAAATGGAATTCAGGAGATTCGTGAAAATGGGTTTGGCCGTGAAAATATTCCGGCCATGATGGCGGCGGTTGTGGTAATTTCCCTTCCGCTTATCATCTTGTTTTTAATTTTCCGAAAGAAAGTAATGGCTGGTGTTTCAAGAGGAGGGACAAAAGGATGAGAAAAGCAGGAAAGAGGATTTTAACGCTGGCCTTTCTGCTGGCGTTTATTACTGCCGGCCCGTTTACCCTTACCGGCTGTCACGGCTCAAAGGGCTTAAGCGCCTTTGCGATTCCGGAAGAATTTGATGAAGGCAGAGATTTTGAAATTACATTCTGGGCAAAAAACGATACCAATAAAACACAGACGGCCATTTATGAGAAGGCGATTGTTGATTTTGAAAAGCTCTATCCCAACATTACTGTGAACTTACGTCTATATACGGATTACGGTAAGATTTATAATGACGTGATAACCAATATTACGACAAATACCACGCCGAATGTCTGCATCACCTATCCGGATCATATTGCAACCTATCTGTCGGGAACGAATCTTGTGGTGCCACTTGACGATCTGCTGGCGGATGGGAAATACGGACCAGGGGGGAGCAAAGTCAGATTTGACGCGCCTGTGAAAGAGGAAATTATCCCCCGTTTCCTGGAGGAATGCGTGGTGGACGGGCACTATTACGCGCTTCCCTATATGCGTTCTTCGGAGGCCTGCTATATCAATAAGACCTATGTGGAAACTTTGGGCTATACCCTGCCGGATGTGCTTACATGGGACTTTATATGGGAAGTGTCAGAAGCTGCAATGGCTAAGGACAGTGGAGGAGATTTTCTGATCAATGGTCAGAAGGTTTTAATTCCCTTTATCTACAAGTCCACGGATAATATGATGATTCAGATGCTGAAGCAAAAGGGTGCAGGTTATTCAACAGCAGACGGGGAGCTCTTATTGTTTAATGATGATACGAAGGATATACTTTACACCATCGCAGACTATGCGAAAAGCGGTGCTTTTTCCACATTTAAGATTTCCAGCTATCCGGCCAATTTTTTAAACACCGGTCAATGCCTGTTTGCAATAGATTCAACAGCCGGCGCTACGTGGATGGGAACAAATGCGCCTCTTTCCGATATCAGTAAAGATAAGGTGGTAGAGTTTGAAACGGAGGTCATGACCATTCCGCAGTTTGACCCGCAGAATCCCCGGATGATATCCCAGGGTCCTTCGGTTTGTATCTTCAATAAGAAGGATCCCCAGGAGGTACTGGCCTCCTGGCTGTTTACCCAGTATCTGCTGACCAACGATGTGCAGATTGCATATGCTGAAACGGAAGGGTACGTACCGGTAACCTCAAAGGCGCAGGAATCAGCGGAGTATCAGGACTATCTGTCAAGGGGCGGGGAAAATAACAGGGAATACTATGATATTAAAATTAAGGCTGCAAAATTACTGCTTGACAATATTGACTACACATTTGTGACGCCGGTGTTTAACGGTTCGGCTTCCCTTCGGGATGCCGCCGGACAGCTGATTGAAAACACTGTAAAATCGGTCCGCAGAAAGCAGGAGATTAACGATGCATATATGGATAAACTTTATGAGGATGTGGAATCCCTGTACCGGCTGGATCAGCTGGGCGGCGATTCCGGGCTTTCTTCCGGCAAAAAGGATTTGGGCGATCTGCCGCGGACATCGGTTATGCTTTTATGCTCCCTGGGGGCGGCCTGGGTTTTGATCCTGGCGTATGCGGCGGCGCGGGAGCTAAAAAACAGAGGGTTGAGGGATAAGGGGAAAGGATAAAAAGGATAAAAGCAGGAAAAGCAAGAAATGAGAGAGAATGTATTGATTTCCTGAAAAAATCATGTATAATTAACTCGACAAAATTAACTACCTTTTTCAGGATTTTAAGGAGGAGAAAATGAAAAAAGTTGTATCTTTATTGCTTGCTCTCATGCTTGTGCTTGCCTGCGTGGGATGCGGAACAAAAAATGAAAGCGCTCCGGCAGAGGATGCCGCTGCAAATGAACAGACAGACGAAGGAACAGAAGCCGCAGAGCCGGAAGCAGGCGCTGACGAGGACGTTGCGCAGCCTGAAGCTGATGCAGAGGATGAGAATGCGGAGCCGGAAACAGATGCTGATACGGCAGCAGATGATGTAAAGTCCGAAGGGGTTATGACTTACGATGAGTATGTTGCCGCAGAGCTTGACACGGAGGTTGTGGTTGAGACTTATGTTCAGGCAAAACAGTCCTGGTGGGAAGATAAGGCTACCGTTTACAGTCAGGACAAGGATGGCGGTTATTTCCTGTACAACATGGCCTGCTCTGAGGAAGACTATGAGAAACTTACCCCGGGAACTAAAATTAAAGTTACAGGCTATAAATCAGAATGGTCCGGTGAAGTTGAGATCATTGATGCAGCCTTTGAAATTGAAGAGGGAAACTATGTTGCTGAGGCGCAGGATGTTACGGCTCTTCTTGGAAAGGATGAGCTGATTGACCATCAGAATAAGTTTGTAACCTTTAAGGGCATGACTGTTGAGGCCAGCAAGGATGCAGATGGAAATGATGTAGCTTTTCTGTATAACTGGGATGGATCCGGCCAGGATGGAGATGACCTGTATTTTAACGTTTCTCTTGATGGATCCACTTATACATTTACTGTGGAATCCTACTTATGCGACAATACTACAGATGTTTACAATGCGGTTAAAGGCCTGAATATTGGCGATCAGGTTGATATGGAAGGCTTTTTATACTGGTATGAAGGAGTTAACCCTCACATTACTTCCGTAACCGTTAAATAAAAACAAAATTTTACCCTGAAGATCAGACGATAGATAAAGTAAAGTTTGATTTTCAGGGTATTTTTTACAATAAGCTGAATTGTGAAGAAAGCGGCGTTTGCAGCAATAAGCTGACCTGTGAAGGATGTAACATTTGTGCGGCGAAAAAACTGTCAGGTGGTGGGTTTGCGCAAGGGACAGTCTGATAAACTGATTTTGCCTTTCAGGACATTTAACCCACAGTCATCCAGGTAATCCTGTAAGATAGGAAGTGATTGGGAGGAAGTGGGGCCTATGATAATTTCACCCACTAAATCGGCAAGATACATATTAAGCTTGCCGCACATTCTGTTTAAGTCAAGAGGATAATATTTCTTGATCCGCTCTACCGAAACATGGTATTTGGGCGCTATCATAAATTCATTTGAAATAAAGGGGGAAACCACCAGCCGATATTCTCTTTCACTTGCAAATGAAGGATGTTTGAAAGCGGCCGACTGCACCCAGGCATCGTACATTAAGCGCTGAAGCCCGGGCAAATCTTCAGAAAAATGTTCCTGCTGTTTCATAAGCTGAAAAAAGCCGGCTACAAGAGGGTGCTCTTTAATATCCTCCTGGTAATAAACCTCCTGCAAAGCGATAGCCTTTCCCACCATTTTCTGCATAAGATTTTCACGGAAGCCAATACAGACCCCCCGCCCAAAATGACCGTATCTGTCCCACTGGGCCGCATCATCCCTGTATTTTGAAAAACAGGCGGCGTAGGCAGAATAGCGGAACTCTTTTGCCATTTCATGTTGAAAAAAAGATTCTATCTGTCTGCTCTTTTCATATTCGCCCTCTGCCTGCAATTTTTCAGCAACAGCTTTACAGAGTCCTTTCATGAAAAATCTCATTTCGGAAGCATCATTCATGTTAAGAATATTATTTAGTCTTAATTCTGCGCAGCGGATAATTCCATCAAAGGCAGCAAAGTCAGTATAGTGGTATAGCATAGGCAGCCTCCAATTAAATAAGTTAATGATAAAATATGGCAAATGTTGATAGAAATCCATCTTTTTATGTGTTATCATTATAAATTATAAAAAAGAAATTAGGAAGTAAAAAATGACAGAATTCAGAAACTGAGACTGAAAATAATTAATTTTTTCAGCTTTGAAATTGCACCTGTAATACACAGAGGACAGGTTGCGGAAAGGTATGGGTATTTATATGAACAACATTGAAAGAAGAGATGCACAAATGCCGTACATATCGGACGGGGCTGTCTTTGAGGAGCAGAAAAAGTGCCGGATGATTTTGCAGAGGCTGAACACGGTGGACCGTTCAAACTTTGAAGAAATTGGAAAAATAGTGAAGGAATTGTTTGGAAAATCGGAAGGAGCTTTTCTTAATCCGCCGTTTTACTGTGATTATGGTTCGCATATTGAGGTGGGTAAAAATTTCTTTGCAAATTATAACTGTATGATCATTGATGTGGCTAAGGTGAAAATCGGGGATAACTGTCAGATGGCGCCTAATGTGGCAATCTACACAGCAGGACATCCGGTGCATCCGGCTTCCCGTAACACGGCTTATGAGTATGGGATTGAGGTGACCATTGGCGATAATGTGTGGCTTGGCGGAAATACGGTCATCGTGCCGGGGGTACATATTGGCAGTAACACCGTAATCGGTGCTGGCAGTGTAGTGACGAAGGATATTCCGGACTGGGTGATTGCGGCAGGGAATCCCTGCAGGGTAATCCGCAAGATTACGGAGGAGGACAGGAAGTTTTATTTCAGAGACAGAGTCTTTGACCAGGAAGCCTGGAATCACATGGAACAGATGTGGAAGGAAAACTAAAAGATCTGGTGAAACGGCATAGCGGTCGGGCTATGCCGTTTTATGCACAGGCCCGTGCGGAGGAAATATGCCACCAAAGTGGCGAACGGGCCGCGCAGCGAGTAGGGAAAATATTTCAAAAATATTATGGGGCATCTCCCCTTAAATACAGAAAAGTACAGACTTAATATTACAACGCCCACAAATTATTTGTGGGCGTAAATTTCTGGCGGAGTCGGAGGGATTCGAACCCTCGAGCCCGAAAGGGCTAACGCATTTCGAGTGCGCCCCGTTATGACCGCTTCGATACGACTCCTTTTTTGCAGGCCGGCAGTCCTGCCGACATGGTTTTATTATACTTGTTTGGAAATTACAAGTCAATTCCAATTTGCAGGATATGGGAAAATCGGTAGTGAACTGCTGCAAAGAAATAAAAAATGCTGGCTAAAAGGTTGTTTAAAGATATTAAATTATGTATAATAAAAAATACGTAAATAATTCGTTATACTGCGAAAAGGAGGACAGGTTAAGTGAAAAGAGTTGGTATGTTGACAAGCGGCGGCGATTGTCAGGCACTCAATGCCGCCATGAGGGGTGTGGTTAAATGTCTTGTAAACAGCAAGGAAAAGGTAGAAATTTACGGATTTATTGATGGCTATAAGGGTCTTATCTATGGGAATTTCCGGATGCTGGACGGCCGTGATTTTTCCGGTATACTTACAAAGGGCGGCACGATTTTGGGCAGCTCGCGTACTCCGTTTAAGACTATCAAAGACCCGGACGAAAATGGTTTGGACAAAGTTGATGCCATGAAGCAGAATTATTATAAGCTGCGTCTGGACTGTCTTGTAATCTTAGGGGGAAATGGCACTCATAAGACAGCGAACCTTTTAAGAGAAGAAGGCCTTAACATTATCACACTGCCCAAGACAATTGATAATGACCTTTGGGGAACAGATATGACTTTTGGGTTCCAGAGTGCGGTAAACATTGCTGTTGATGCAATTGACTGTATCCATACCACGGCAGCGTCTCATGGCAGAGTATTTATTGTGGAGGTAATGGGACACAAGGTAGGATGGCTTACATTAAATGCAGGTATAGCGGGAGGAGCGGATATTATCCTGATACCTGAGATCCCGTACGATGTGAAAAAGGTAGTTTCCAAGATCAGGGAACGCAACGAAAGCGGAAGCAGATTTACGATTCTTGCGGTTGCGGAGGGTGCTATTTCCAAAGAGGACGCCAAGCTATCCAAGAAAGAATACAAGGAAAAAATGAAAAACTATAAATTCCCTTCCGTTTCCTATGAGCTGGCTCAGCAGATTCAGGATAAAACAGGAGAGGAAGTCAGAGTTACGGTGCCCGGACATACCCAAAGAGGCGGAAGCCCCTGCCCGTATGACCGTGTCTTTGCAAGCCGCTTAGGTGCGGAGGCAGGGGAACTTATTCTGAAGGGGGAATATGGCTTTATGGTTGGCTATAAGAACCGTGAGGTTGTAAAGGTGCCTCTTGAGGAGGTTGCAGGAAAGCTTAAGATGGTTTCCCCTGATGCAACGATTGTAAAGGAAGCAAAATTGCTGGGAATTAGCTTTGGTGATTAAAAGAGTGTTTATGCACCATGAAAGGAAATAAGAGATATGTCATATACGGCCCTTTACAGAAAATTCCGTCCTGCGACATTTGAAGATGTAAAGGGACAGGAGCATATTGTTACTACTCTTAAAAATCAAATAAAGGCGGGACGCACCTCACATGCGTATCTTTTCTGCGGTACACGGGGAACCGGTAAGACAACCATTGCCAAGATTTTTGCCCGGGCTGTAAATTGCGAAAATCCAAAGGATGGAAGTCCCTGCGGGGAATGTGCTATTTGTAAAGCTATTTTGGCGGGAGCCAGCATGAATGTAATTGAGATTGATGCAGCCTCCAACAATGGCGTGGACAGCATTCGTGAAATTGTGGACGAAGTGGCATATTCCCCCGCCGAGGGGAAATATAAGGTTTATATTATTGATGAAGTCCATATGCTTTCCATAGGAGCATTTAATGCCTTGCTTAAAACGCTGGAGGAGCCGCCTTCTTATGTTATTTTTATATTGGCAACTACTGAGGTCCATAAGATACCTGTCACAATTATGTCCAGATGCCAGAGATATGATTTCAGGCGGATTACCATTGAAACCATATCAGACCGGCTTCTGGAGCTGATGGAGGTGGAGCAGGTTCAAATAGAGGATAAGGCTATCCGCTATATTGCGAAAACAGCAGACGGTTCCATGCGGGATGCCTTAAGCCTTCTTGACCAATGTATTGCCTTTCATTTTGGCCAAAAGCTTACCTATGATAAAGTGCTGGATGTGCTTGGAGCGGTAGATACGGAAGTGTTTAGCAGGCTCCTCAGGGTTATTCTGGACGGGAATGTGACAGGTGCCATTTCACTTCTGGAAGAAATTATTATGCAGGGCAGAGAGCTGACTCAGTTTATACTGGATTTTACCTGGTATTTGCGAAATCTGCTTTTGGTAAAGACAGCGGACGGAATGGAGGATGCTATAGATATTTCCACGGAAAATCTGTTAAGGCTTAAGGAAGAAGCGCAAATGGCAGAAAATGATGTGATTATGCGCTACATTCGGATATTATCAGGGGTTTCGGGGCAGATCCGTTATGCTTCACAGAAAAGAATACTGGTAGAAATGGCAATTATTAAATTGTGCAGACCGGGCATGGAGACAGATACGGGGTCACTGGCGGATCGAATCAGACAACTGGAAGAAAAAATAGAAAATGGAATACCTGCCGT
Source organism: Parablautia intestinalis (assembly GCA_003612395.1). Lineage (GTDB taxonomy): Bacteria > Bacillota > Clostridia > Lachnospirales > Lachnospiraceae > Suilimivivens > Suilimivivens intestinalis. Next base: position 5,676 of record RAYQ01000012.1, on the reverse strand, counting down.
CAATATTCCGGGTGCAGGAACAGAGGGTAAATATGAAGGCTCTGCTGCGCCTCCAAAACAAAAAATGCAGATAGAGCTTCCCAAAGCAATCCCGGAGGATGTAAAGCAGGCTGTAGGGAGCTGGGCAGCAATTGTGGGAGAAACACCAATGCCCATGAAAGCATATCTGAAGAATGCATATCCAAGTCTTGCAAAGGACGGAAGCCTGCTTGTGATCGTGCAGGATGGACTGCCTGCCGATTATTTCAGGGAAGCTTCCCACAGGGAGGAGTTTGAAAACATTCTTTCCGGCTTCATGGAAAAAGAAATAAAGGTAACAATACAGGGCCCTGAGCCGGGTAGAAATCCGGAGGAGCTTTTTCCTGATTTGACGAAGGTGATAAGCCAGGCAATTCATATGGAAGTGGAAGAATTGGAGGAAGAAGCGGGAGATAATGTGAGAAACCGGTTTTTCACATAATAAATTAAGCTGGCCCGCGAAGCGCGACAGAGCTTGTTAATGATGCAAAGGTCCATGTACAGGAATATGTTACAAAAGTGGCATACGGGCCGCGCGGCGGACAGGGAGAAAATCTTCCCTGACCGATTCACAAATTTGTGCCTGGGCAATACATGCACAGCTAATATATGCACGGTATGTATCAGAGCTTGCAGGCTACGGAAAGGAGCATGGTTATTAAATATGGCAAAGCGTGGTGGATTTCCGGGAGGGATGCCCGGTAATATGAACAATCTGATGAAGCAGGCACAGAGAATGCAGCGTCAGATGGAGGAAAATCAAAAGGAACTGGAAACGAAAGAGTTTACTGCCAAAGCAGGCGGCGGCGCAGTTGAAGTTACCGTAACCGGCAAAAAAGAAGTGACAAAGGTAAAGCTCTCTGAAGAGGTGGTGGATCCCGAGGATATTGAAATGCTGGAGGATCTGGTGATGGCAGCAGCCAATGAGGCCCTTCGAATGGCTGAGGAAGCAGGTGCAGAGGTTATGAGTAAAATGACAGGGGGCCTTGGACTGGGAGGAGGCCTTCCTTTCTGATGAATTTATACAGCGGACATATCAACAAATTAATAGATGAGTTGTCCGGATTGCCGGGAATCGGTTCTAAGTCAGCGCAAAGGCTGGCTTTTCACTTGATTAATATGCCCAGGGATAAGGTGGAAAGACTTGCAAAAACGATTATGGAGGCCAAGGAGAATGTCCGCTACTGCAGGGAGTGTTTTACCCTGACTGACAACGAGATCTGCCCTGTATGTGCCAATGAAAGGCGGGATCACGGTACCATTATGGTGGTGGAAAACACAAGAGATCTGGCAGCATATGAAAAAACCGGGAAATATGAGGGTGTTTATCATGTGCTGCATGGGGCAATTTCTCCTATGCTTGGGATTGGACCGGGGGACATTCGGCTGAAGGAGCTTATTACGCGGCTTGAGGGGGAGGTTACAGAAGTAATTATTGCAACTAATTCGAGCCTGGAGGGCGAAACAACAGCCATGTATATTAGTAAGCTGATTAAACCAACGGGTATTAAAGTCACCAGAATTGCCAGCGGGGTCCCGGTTGGAGGCGATTTGGAATATATTGATGAAGTAACACTTTTGCGGGCATTAGAGGGACGGGTGGAAATATAACATTTGATTCCGCCGGTTTTTTGACTTTTGGGGTATTAACGTGGTATTGCAAGGCTGTGCTTACAATACAGAACGACAGGCATTGCTCATTGTATGCAGGAGGTTAAAGGATGATAGCAAAAAAAGAATTGTTTGGAACAACAAAATCCGGTGAGGAGATTTACCGGTATTGGCTGGAGAATTCCGCAGGCATGCGTGCAGGCGTTATTAATTATGGCGCTATTTTGGTAAACTTGTTTGTACCTGATAAAGAGGGAAATACTGCTGATGTGGTTTTGGGATTTGACACTCTGGAGCCTTATTTTGAAAATGGATGTTTCTTTGGAGCGGTAATCGGGCCCAATGCAAATCGTGTAGGGAACGCATGTTTTGAACTGGACGGACAAAAGTATCAACTGCAGGTAAATGACGGCGGCAATAATCTGCACAGTCATATGGAGCAGGGATATCATAAAAGGATTTGGACCGTAAGCGAAATGGAGAATGGCATTGTTTTTTGCCTTGAGGATAAGGATGGAAGTATGGGATTTCCGGGCAATAAAAAGGTGCAGGTGTCCTATTCGCTTACGGAGGATAATGAGCTGAAAATACAGTATGCAGGCGAAAGCGATAAAAATACCATTATCAACCTGACTAACCATACATATTTTAACTTATCAGGTCATAAAAAGGGAAAAATATGCGATCATGTTCTTACCTTAAATGCATCTGCCTATACGCCGGTAAAAGCCGGTTCAATCCCCACAGGAGAAATTGCGCCTGTTGCCGGAACGCCTTTTGACTTTACCAGGCCAAAGAAAATTGGGGAAGAAATTGATGCGGATAATGAACAGCTTAAAATAACAGGAGGATACGATCATAACTGGGTGTTGGATGGAACGGAAGGCGTTTTAAAGGAATTTGCCGTTGTTTCAGATCCGGCATCAGGACGTAGCATGAGAGCATTTACGGATCTGCCGGGCGTGCAGTTCTATGCAGGAAATTTTATTACAAAGCAGACTGGCAAGGAAAATGCCGTATATGAAGAGAGGGACGGCCTGTGTCTGGAAACACAATATTTCCCGGACAGCGCTAATAAACCAAAGTTCCCTTCCGCCGTATTCGGTCCGCAAAGATCATATAAAAGTATAACCATTTATAAGTTTGAGTAAAAGTACTTGCAGCTATTATTTGTAAATAAGTGGTAACAGTTCGGCCGGTGGGAGAACTGTTACCATATTTGACAAATGACGGGAAAATACGGTTGAAATCCCGATATATTCGGCTATTTATGGCAAAAGCAGCTACTTTTGGCGATGCATTATAAACCTGCTTCATACCAGGCTATGATAAACTTTAGACAGGTACAGATATTCTGAGAGCCTGTATTTAGTGAAAGGGGGATTGTAATGCAGCTGCCGGCAATGGTAAGACAAATCGGGAAGATAAATGGAGATGAACGTGTTTATCTGGAGGATTATGTCTGTACATATCTAAATGAACTGAAGAGGGAAAAAGAAGCGTTTCCTTTACGCGTTGCACTTTTTGGACATGCCTGCCGCAAAGAAAACCGGAAATTTTATCTGATATTTGGGGCGGCGAGCGTGATAGATGAGCTGGAAGATGGCAGAAATGAGGAACAGGTCAGAAAAGAATTTTTTGAAGAATACGAACTGATTGGTTACGTTAATATATATGGGAACAAACAAAAATTGCCTGGGCAAAAGGATGGCTATTATATTTTTTATGACAAGAACGAGGCTATGCAGAATTATCTGATTTTTTGTTATGAAAAAACCAGGAAACACGGAAATGGGACAGAGGATAAAGGGGAGAAAGAAGGTAAAGAAAAAACGGCGGAAAAAATGATTCATTTGCACAGAAAGCGCTCCTTTTTTTCCATAGGAGATATGATCAAAAGATTGATTTATGGATGCTGCGTTATTATACTGGCAATAGCAGTGAGTGCAATTAATGATTATAATAAAATGTATGGATTCGTGGAAATGACCGGCAGGGCAGCGGTTTTGGCGGAGAGTGCTAATGCTCCTGACTAAACAGATGCCCTGATACGAAAGATTTGGAGATGAACGGATGGCGAACATACGTGATTATTTGAAAGAAAAAGAAAAGCGGCAGAAGATAGATAAAGGTGTAAATTACAAAGAAAAAATCCGCAGTCATAAGCTGGCCATTTTTTATCGGATTGCGCTTACAGTGGCATTGGTTATAGCCGCCATTGTCTTTTTTATCATGCAGTGGAAAAACAAAATATACACGCAAGGCACGGTTATATCCTCCTATCCCGTTATTATTGTACAGGGGGCAACGGTAAAGGAGCTTGGTGGGAATATACTTTTGTACAGCAAAGATGGGGCCAGCTGTATGGACGCAAAAGGCAATGCTGTTTGGAACCGCACCTATGAAATGCAGACGCCGCTTATTTCTATCTGTGAACAGATGACGGCTATCGGGGATTACAATGGGCGTTCCATTTATGTCATGGATAAAAATGGCGAGAAAGGAACCATCAATACCAATCTGCCAATCAGAGATTTCTGCGTGTCGGCAAACGGCGTGGTGGCGGCTGTGCTTGATGATGCAGATATCACCAGAATTTATGTATATGACGGAAATGAAAGTACAGATGTGCCTATTGTATATGGAAAAGCTACTATGGATAAAAGCGGTTATCCGGTCAGCATTTCGCTTTCTCCAAACGGGAATTTGATGGCAGTTTCCTATTTGTATGTGGACAGCGGAAATATGAAATCATCTGTAGCATTTTATAATTTTGGCGAGGTAGGGAAAAACGAAGCGGATAATTATGTCAGTGGTTTTGACTATATGGACACAATTGTCCCGTATGTGCAGTTTATGGATAATGATTCCGCCTTTGGCGTCTCAGATGACAGAATTGTATTTTTTTCCGGAGCAGAAAGACCTGTAAATATTGCGTCTGACTTTTTGGCGGATGAAGTGCAGAGCGTTTATTACAGTGAAGATTATGTAGGACTTGTTTTCATTGATCAGAGCGGCGAGTCTGCTTACCGGCTGGATGTTTATAACCAATCCGGCAGTAAAGTGCATTCCCAGCTTTTTGATATTGAATATACGGATATTGTTTTTCATAAAGATCAGATTATTATTTATAATGACCTTGACTGCCGGATTTATGGTTTAAATGGTGTGGAAAAATTTGCAGGAAATTTTGAAAAGAACACATCTCTTATTATTCCCGGCTCTTCGGCCTATAAATATGTGGTAGTGACGTCTGATTCTGTTGACACAATTGAGCTAAAATAGCAGGAAGGTACAAATGTATTACGTTTCTCTGGCAGTGATTATACTTATTTTTATATGGAGAATTGTAGCGGGATTCCGCAAGGGACTGGTTCAGGAAATAATTTCAGTGATTGCCATGGCAGTGGCAGGTGTGTGTGTTGTCCTGATTATAGGCGCAATAGGCAGTTACATGGATCAGGAGATAAGCAAATTGATTCAGACGATTGTGGTTCTTTTTGTAGTATGTGCGGTGTACCGGCTGGTTCACGTACTGTTTACGTCTCTGGAACTGATAGCAAAGCTGCCGGTAATCAAAAGCCTGGATAAACTGCTGGGGGCGGTAATAGGTTTGGCAGAGGCCGGACTGATTGTTGGGATTTTGGTATATTTCCTAAAAAACTGGGGGATGTCCATTTTAACATAAAAAAGAGATGAAGATTTTCTAAGACATCAGAAAACGCCGTCTAAGAATATCTAAGTCATCTCAAAAAAGTATAGGTATATTCGTTCGGGGCGGTTTGCACGGAAGTGTGGAAAACAGGCTAAAAATACAGCGATTTCGCGAATGAAAGTGTGTATTAGAAAAAATTTGAATTTTTTAAAAAAAATTTTAAAAAATGTGTTGACAAAAAATGGCTCATTTGATATCATTTGAAAGTCGCACATCACAGTAATCTGAATAAGAATTGCAGTATGATGCAAAAGCACCTTGACAAATAAACAGCAATGCAACCCTGAAAATTCTAAAAAGAGAAGCTTTGGAGAGCGCAGACATGAAGGCAT
>RAYQ01000121.1 GCA_003612395.1 Parablautia intestinalis | reverse complement strand
GCAGGTTGGGCGTCGCTTGGTCGGTCATTTCGAAGGGCACCAATAACTGCCTTAAAAAAATTACGCCCCGCCCTGCCACTCATCGCAGTACTGTTGTAATTCATTAAGCATTCTGCCGACATGGAAGCCATCACAAACGGCATGATGAACCTGAATCGCCAGCGGCATCAGCACCTTGTCGCCTTGCGTATAATATTTGCCCATGGTGAAAACGGGGGCGAAGAAGTTGT
>RAYQ01000120.1 GCA_003612395.1 Parablautia intestinalis | reverse complement strand
AATCAAAACTGGTGAAACTCACCCAGGGATTGGCTGAGACGAAAAACATATTCTCAATAAACCCTTTAGGGAAATAGGCCAGGTTTTCACCGTAACACGCCACATCTTGCGAATATATGTGTAGAAACTGCCGGAAATCGTCGTGGTATTCACTCCAGAGCGATGAAAACGTTTCAGTTTGCTCATGGAAAACGGTGTAACAAGGGTGAACACTATCCCATATCACCAGCTCACCGTCTTTCATTGCCATA
>RAYQ01000119.1 GCA_003612395.1 Parablautia intestinalis | reverse complement strand
TTTTCTTTTTATAGGTATTGTGTGAGCCGTTCTCCATACAGGACGATTAGCTGGTTGAGTACCTGATCCCAGTTCCTGTAACGTTGCGTCCATTTTTTGACCACGTTCCCGCTGGCAAGATAGAGCATTTTTTCCAGTGCTGTGTCGCTTGGAAATACACTTTTTGTCTTTGTAACTTTCCGATACTGGCGGTTAAGCCCTTCTATGATATTTGTGGTGTACATGATACGCCGAATATCATCGGAAAACTGGAAGAAGGAACTGACATCCTCCCAGTTGTTTTCCCAGTTACTGACCGCATAGGGGTATTTCTTTCCCCATTTCTCCTTGATCTTTTCCAGCTCAGACAGTGCAGATGACTCATTTGGAGAATGATACACGGCTTTAAAGTCAGAAGAAAACTTCTTCAGATCACTGTAATTGACATATTTGAAAGAATTGCGCAGCATATGGATAACACACCGCTGTATCTGGGCTTGTGGATATACTGCCGCTATAGCTTCCTTAAATCCTGCAAGTCCGTCCACGCAGAAGAACAGTACAT
>RAYQ01000118.1 GCA_003612395.1 Parablautia intestinalis | reverse complement strand
GAAGAAAAAGTTAGAAAAACTAAGAACCGGATAGAATCCTTTCGTTTAAGGTGTCTATTCTGGCGGGGACGGGTCATTCACCTCCTTCCTTCGTGGTGTAAAAGACAAAAGGCTTGTCCTTCCGTCCCCTTTCACACCCTATCCGTATGGAAAAGGCTCTTTTGTTGCGCTTTCCAAGCAGCTTTTTAAGAAAACCAAAGGGCGCAAAAAAAGCCCGCCCACAAAAAATGCGGACAGGCAAAATAGCATTGATAACTGTATTAAGATGATTAGACAGTTCATATTGATAAGCGGAATTTTCCCCGGTGGTGGACGGGCTTTTTTTGATATGTCAATGACCGTCGGATTTTGTCGATAGGGTGTGTGCTTCATGGCGGCTACCTCCTTTAGCCGCCGCTTTTAACAGTGAAACCACGTCATTCCTTGAGAAGATAAAAAAGAAACGGCGGCTTTGATTTCTCAAAAGCCGCCGCATAAGAATAGGCATGTGAAAATACTTCTGCTGTATGATAGCTACTCATAAAACAGTATCAAGTAACAAACTGAAATAGGGTAACTGCCATACAGGGTGCAGAAAAAGA
>RAYQ01000117.1 GCA_003612395.1 Parablautia intestinalis | reverse complement strand
GTTCCACTTCAAGGCTGAAAGGAAAAGAAGTCTGCCCGACGCATTATATCCGCGCCGTAGTTTTGGAACAGGGTGTGTTTGCACATCTCCGGCTAACGGTTGCTTGTGTAGCCAACCATGAAGAACAATTCCGTAAGGCTATGGGCGCAAAGCAGAAAGCAGACGCAAAACGGGAGTTGACGGCAAAGCGGCGGCAACTGACGCAAGCGGAACGCCGGATTGCGGAACTTGACCGATTGTTTAAGCGTATTTATGAAGATAACGCAAATGGTAAACTTTCTGACAGCAGATTTCAAATGCTCTCTGACGATTACGAACAGGAACAGGAAGAACTGCGGGAAAAGCTGTTGCAACTGAATGAGGAAATTAACCGACAGGAAGAACAGGCAGAGAACATTGAACGGTTCATCAGCAAGGTGCATGAGTATCTCGACATGGACGAACTGACACCCGCCGTACTGAATGACATGGTGAAAGCAGTTTACGTCCATATGCCGGAAACTTCAAACGGACACAGGGAACAGCAGATTGACATATGACCCGTCCCCGCCAGAATAGACACCTTAAACGAAAGGATTCTATCCGGTTCTTAGTTTTTCTAACTTTTTCTT
>RAYQ01000116.1 GCA_003612395.1 Parablautia intestinalis | reverse complement strand
TGATTAACTGGTTTGTATCCCAACCGGCATTTATCAAGGCTTTATTCCCGGAAGTAGTGTGGGAAGTTTGAGTTATTTAAAGTTCTCTCCCTTTATCCGAAATCTCCGATTCCATTTGCATCCGCCCACTCATTGCTTACGGGAATAAAGTTTGACATCACTATGCACTAATATTATGATATCTAAAGTAACTCAGACCGATTTCAGTTTTTAAGGATAAATTATTAAGCGGTTTTATCTGTTTTGGGATGAAAAAGATATTTCTATCAAAGATGACATATAGCAAATGGTTTGGTACGGCATTTGACCATCCGGATATTGATGACGTAATTAAGTGTACAATAAGGAAAGCATTGTCGGCTGACAACACCATAGAGCGTGAGGACAAACTTGTCCGGGCCCAGGCTCTGGTTGCCGATATACACAATAAAAACAGGCTTACTTTTTTTGTTGAGAATAAAATAGAAAATTATTTTGGAAGGGATATTAAAGTTATATTTGCTGATAAATTAGTAGACGCAACCGTTAATTCGCTTAAAAATACACCCTTTAAAAAGAGGCTGTAAAAAATTTTGTGTCTATGGGTAAAAATCTTTTTTGATAAGAATTAGATATGTAGACATTTGCTG
>RAYQ01000115.1 GCA_003612395.1 Parablautia intestinalis | reverse complement strand
TGTTATTCGTAACTTTACCCACTCCTAATTACCCGAAAATTCTTCCAATTAAAAGAAGGTACAGCATAATTCATTCGGATGAATATTACGTCAGATTGTTTTATCCTGTACCTTCTGTTATCATATCAAAGCCACTATCAACAAAAGAAGCAGGAACCTCCCCGTCCAAAGTTTGGTTTCCTGCCTCATTCACACACCATAGCTATGCCATGGGCTACAAGACTATGATAACCATATTTGTAGGTGAAAACAATCCCTTAACGCCAAATTTTTATAATGATCTTATTGCACAACTGCAGTTCCACAGGCTTATCTGTACCTGCGGTCACTCTGGCTGCCTTTCCGTTCATGGCTACTATATCCGTTCCCTGAAAGTGCCCGCTGGAAAGCTCTTTTTCCGGATCTGCCGGGTTATCTGTTCCTGCTGTCACCATACCCATGCGCTTCTTCCGTCTTTCATGGTTCCCTATTCACAGATTTCCATGAATGAACAGGCTGAAGTCATTTCTGCTCACGAAGCAAAAGGGGGGAGGGAAAGCCTCCTGAACAGGAATCCTTCCATCGATGAGAGTAACTGCCGCTATATCATCCGCTGCTTCCTGCGCCACTGGAAACAGCGTCTCCTTTCCGAAAAGATAACCCTTTCCAATAAAGC
>RAYQ01000114.1 GCA_003612395.1 Parablautia intestinalis | reverse complement strand
GTGGTAACCGCTCCTATCAATAAAGAGTCCATTAACATGGCGGGTCACCATTACAGCGGCCATACGGAAATCTTTGCAGAGTATACCCAGACGAAGAATTTTGCCATGCTGCTTGCCAGCAGGACATTACATGTTATCCATGTTTCTACCCACTGCTCCCTGCGGGAAGCCTGTGACAGAGTGAAAAAGGACAGGGTATTAAATGTTATCCGGCTTGCGCAGAAGGGGATGAGACAGCTGGGATATAAAAACCCGAAAATAGGGGTCTCAGGCTTAAACCCCCACTGTTCTGAAAACGGCCTGTTTGGAACAGAAGAAGAAAGGGAGATACTGCCCGCAATAGAGGAAGCAAGAAAAGAGGGAATCAATGTATCAGGTCCGGACTCGCCGGATACGGTTTTCGTGAAGTGCCAGGCAGGACAGTATGACATTGTAGTGGCCATGTACCATGACCAGGGGCATATACCGTTAAAGCTGAGCGGTTTTAAATATGATTTACAGAAGGATAAATATGAATCGGTGAGCGGGATTAACTGTACCATCGGACTGCCGATTGTCAGGACATCGGTGGATCACGGAACGGCTTTTGGAAAGGCGGGAGAAGGAAGGGCGAATGAAGAGAGCATGATGGATGCGATTTTTGCGGGTGTCGAAATGGC
>RAYQ01000113.1 GCA_003612395.1 Parablautia intestinalis | reverse complement strand
GAGCGAGTGGGACCGCATTGTGTCGAGTCACGAATGGCCGGAGTAAAGCTAGTGAATTATTTTAGATTTCTTACAAAAAGCTTTCTCAGGGCCATTTTTTGCCTTTTTTTCAAAGCCAGTCCCACATCTGAATGAGAGCGTTCCTAACTTTACGAAGGCGTAAAGGAAGGAACGCTTTATGTCTTTTAGGAAAATCACAGTCAAGTCAGGAAACGAAGAATCCACACTGGAAGTTACGGAAGAAGAATACAGGAATTACTTTAGGCCGTGGTGGCAGCAGAAAAAGCATGAGCAGAGGAACCGTGAGGCAATGGAGCAGAACGGTTATACAGAAGAATCTTACGAGGCATGGCGGGATAATGCCCCGGAGGAAGTAGGCATCCCGGATATGGAGCTGCCGGGCGTGGACGAGCTGGTGGAGAAAAAGCTGCTGCTCGGAGTGCTTGCGGATGCGATGGACTCCCTCCTGCCGGAAGAGAGGGAGCTTGCCATGAAGGTGTTCGGGGAAGAAATGCCGGTCAGCGAGTTTGCAAAAAAGCATGACCAGCCCCGGACAACCGTGTCCTCAAAGAAAACAGTGGTGCTGGGGAAACTCCGCGCATTTTTCCGGGAAAGAGGGCTGGATGTTTGATATGTGTCACATTCTGATTATTCTAAAACTTGGGAGCCACTAATTTAAAGCTTGAGAGCCACCTGAAATCTGTTTTTATTTTAATGCTTG
>RAYQ01000011.1 GCA_003612395.1 Parablautia intestinalis | reverse complement strand
GGTGCCGATGACCACTGCCCTTTCAGTATAGAGGGGTAGTGGTTATTTTTCTATCCACTATCTTATTTGACGCTTACTTTGTTTCTTCCATAAATGCCCTCCATTTCTGAAAAATCGTTGCCACTGGAAGAACCCTCTGCTATACTTGTATTGTGAATATTGATAACAGAGGTTTTCCAGTTATCACAGCCCTAACAGTTGCCGCTGTCGGGGCTTTTTTCTTCTCCGTTGGTGCTTCCCTGCCACAGATATTTTGCTCCGTCCAATACCCAAAGGATTGCTTTCAACATATCCTCATATGTCGTCTGTAATTCTCTGATTTCTTCGGTAGCAACCTCCGGCTTTTCGCCTTTTATCTGCTCTGCCAGTTCTTCCATACGGCTCTGCATTTCCTGCAATTTTTCCACAATCTGATATACCGTTTCTTTCTTCCCTACCACACATACACGATTGTAAATACAGGAACGGACAAAATAATCTTTCTTTTTCATGCCGCTTGCAAAAATCTTTGCTTCGATTTCTTCCCTTTCTCTGGGAGAAATGCGAAAACTGATTGTTGGATATTTGTGTGTGCCGCTCATGCTTCTGTACCCTCCTTAAATTCTGCGTTCAACAACTCTGCCATTTGTATCTGTTCTGTCGGGAACATATGGGCGTATCGAAACGTAATATCCACACTTTCATGCCCTACCCTGTTCCCGATTGATACCGCTGAAAATCCCATGCTGATTAACAACGAAACGTGCGAATGCCTTAAATCGTGGATTCTAATGCGCTTTACCCCTGCTTTCCCTGCCCCTCTCGTCATTTCATGGTGTAGGAAACTTTTTGTCAGATGAAAGATACGGTCAGTCGGGAGAAGTCCGTACAGCCTGCCGAGATACTCTTTTAATTCCTCACACAAAAAGTCCGGCATACTGACATTGCGCTTGCTTTTCGGTGTCTTTGGGTCTGTTACCACATCTTTTCCCTCTAACCGCTGATAAGATTTTGTTATCCGAATGACCTTGTTATCAAAATCTATATCCTGCGGCGTGAGTGCTAAAAGTTCGCCAACACGCAAGCCACACCAGTATAAAATTTGAAATGCTTGATAGGAATACGGCTTGTCTTTTACTTTTTCAATGAATTTCAGATATTCCTCTTTCGTCCAAAAAAGCATTTCCTCTGCTTTCCCTTTCCCAAGCGGCCCGGCTTTGACAACGGGATTGCTCTTTAATTCGTAAAACCGTACCGCATGATTAAACAATGCGCTCAATTCGGATTGCAGAGTTTTCAGATAAGTCGGCGCATAAGGCTTTCCTTTTTCATCACGATAGGAAATCTGCTCATTCTGCCACTGAATAATATCTTTTGCACGAATATCACACATTTTCTTATTCTCAAAGTACGGTAACAATTTTGTGCGTAAGATATGCTCCTTTGTCAGCCAAGTATTGTGCTTCAGCTTCGGTTTCATATCCCTTGTGTATGCCTGCACAAATTCCCCGAAAGTCATATCCAAGTCAGCCGCTTCTTTCATTCGGAAATGGTGTTCCCACTCTGTAGCTTCTCTTTTGGTCTTGAAACCTCTCTTGACTTTCCGGCAGTTCTTACCCGTCCATTCATAATAATGGAACGATACATACCATGTTCCACGCTGTTCATCTTTATATGCCGCCATAATCCGCCCTCCTTATTTTCTGCGGGCGACGAGCCAAGCGAATGTGCTTGCACATTCATTTGGCGACCGCCGCAAGAGTGTGAGAACTCGTTCTCACACCCGCCTGCGCCATGCCGTAGAATTTTTCTTCATAATATTTTCTGCTGACACGTCCGGCGATTGTGATAAAACCTTTTTCTTCCAGTTCCTCATTCATCTGTCGTACTAATCTGTAAGCAAATGGTTTGGAAACACCCAACTCCTGCGCTACCTCCCCGGCAGTTACAAATAGTTCATTCTTCATTCAATATCCTCCTTTTGTTTAGCGTTTTTGTTAAGCTCTGTATTTGAATTATACTTAACATTTCTGTTATTACAGATAGCTTATTTGTTAAACTTATCTTTTTTATTAAATTTAGCATTTCTGATAAGTTTTTGTTGCTGTATTATCTGAATTATGCTAGAATATATGGAGAATACAGAATTGAGAGGTCAGCTATGGACGTAACGATACGAAAAATACAAAAACAGGAATATCCGTTACTGGATAATTTTTTATATGAAGCAATCTTTATTCCAGAGGGTATCGAACCTGCACCCAAAAGTATTATTTCATCTCCCGAATTACAGATTTATGTTAAGCATTTCGGGGAATCCAAAGATGATTGGGGATTAGCAGCAGAGGTTGGCGGTAAGATTGTTGGGGCTGTTTGGGTTCGCATTATGAACGATTACGGACATATAGATGATGAAACGCCCTCTTTGGCAATCTCTCTTTATAAAAAAATACCGGGGTTTTGGCATTGGAACGGCTATGATGAAAGAAATTCTTACCCTGCTTAAATCACATGGGTACAGTCGGGTTTCTCTTTCTGTTCAAAAAGCTAATTATGCGGCAAAGATGTATCTAAAGATTGGCTTTGAGATTGTAAGGGAGAATGAAGAAGAATATATTATGGTGTACTACCTATAACAAATTTATAAATAAATTGGAGAAAGGACATTCCATTTATGAGAATCCGACCGTATATATCAAGCAAAGATTACGAATATGTATCAAAATGGATTGATGACGAAAGAACTCATGCTTTTTGGTGTGCAAACCTTTTGCCATACCCCATGACACAAAAATCTTTCCATGATTTATTAGAGAAAAATGCAATGGACTGGACGGACAGTGCTTATGTCGCAACTGAAAACAGCGGACAGGCAGTAGGCTTCTTCTGTTATTCTGTCAATACAGCAGACAATATTGGTTTTCTTAAATTTGTTATTGTTGATAAAACCAAACGTGGAAAAGGTTACGGAAAAGAAATGCTGAATCTGTCTCTGCAATTCGCCTTTCAGATAACCGGCGCAAAAGCGGTTCAACTAAATGTTTTCAGTGAAAACGTATTAGCAAAGCAATGTTATGAAAAAGTCGGCTTTGCTGAAAGAAATATTGACAAAGATGTATTTTCCTATAAAGACGAGTTGTGGAGCAGGTGTAACATGATAATTTCAAAACAATCACTCTAATTTTCAGAAAGGACACATGACTATGGTATTAGGAGAACGGATAAAGAGAATACGCACGTTCCGGGGCTTGACACAGCGTGAATTAGGCTTGAAATTGGGATATGAGGAACGTAATGCTGATGTTCGTATCGCACAGTATGAATCTGGCTATCGTGTTCCCAAAAACAACACTTTAATGGAAATGGCAAAGATATTGAACGTCAATTATATTCATTTTATTGGCGTCACTCCCGGTTGTGCCGAAGATATTATGCTTACATTCCTTTGGCTTGATGAAGATGACCGCAGCACGATCCATTTATTTCAGCTTGTTCGCAATCCCGGCAAATGCAACGCTTCTGATGATAAGTCGGTGCGTTACTATGACAATGATGACTGGCCTGCTCATGCCCCAGTGGGTATATGGCTAGAGTACGGTTTAGTCAATGATTTCATGCGGGAGTGGTGTCTGCGGAAAGAGCAGTTAAAAAGCGGAGAGATTTCAGAGGACGAGTATTTTGAATGGAAAATCAACTGGCCTGCTACGAGTAGTAGCGTTGATGAAAAAGGGAATGATAAGAAAAATAATAGTTACAAATGGAGAGCATCTTCTTAAAAGTAAGAGGGAAAATTTTATGTCAAAAAACCATACTGAAATATATCATTTAATAGATAATTCATTTATTTCAGGATTTTCTGAATCTCATATAGAATATATGAAGAGTTATTATTATTCATTTTATTCAAATTATTGTATAAGCAAAAATAAATCTCCTTTATGTAAAGAGAAGTTTTTTACTAATATGCGTCGTCATAAAGTAAAACTTGTTCAAATATGCTGTCCTTATTGCGGAAACATGAACATCTGGATTTTAGAGGGAACTATTTCTTTGGGAGATTCCTTAAATTATTGTACTTCTTGTGGCAAAAAATCTGCTTCTGACAATGCTTTTTTTCAAATAAGTCGTTTAATACGTATACGCCATTTTCATCAAAGCGGTCTTGAAAAATTAAAAGAATTATCATCAGAAAAAGATTTAAAATTATTGAGTTATGATATTTATCAATTAGAATTAATTGAAATCACCTCAATTATTGAAGTTTCTCTACGAGAGTTTTTTGTTTGCCTTGTTTATCTTACTTTTCAAAATACCAAAAATAAATATTTTGATAGTATTATCAAAAAAAGCACGGGTAACGATTTTATGAACATAGGAAAGGCAAATAACCATTATAAAAAAGCATTAGATATAGACCTACGAAATTTAATATCTTGTGATTGTTGGAATAATCTTCTTGATATTGTTGAAATCAGAAATACTATTGTACACAATAATGGTATGATAGATAAAAAATTTAGAAACACTCAAACTTACACAAAAATCGCATCAATGATAGAAGGAAATTTAATATTTTTAACCCCACAGATTATCCAGTCTTATTTTAACTATGTTCTCGAATTAATTACTTCTGTTACAAAATATTACAATAGTTTATACGAAAACACATTGCACTCGCTAATCGCAAATTTCTATTTTAACTCTCATCCGTTAAATAGTGATAATTGCACATGGGCATCACTGGAAGATTTAATTCCTAAACACTAAATAGCCATTTCACTTTTCACTATTTACTAATTCAGGTATCAAAAAGGTATCACGCCCCATATAAAAAGCCGGAAAGTCCTCTGTTTATGCGGCTTCCCGGCTCTCTGTTTACTATTCGAACTCGGCGTGTTCTTTGTTTTTCTTAGCTATTTTTGTTTAAGTTTTATGCAAATACACGCCCATTTTTACATCAATTACATCATTTATTATGGCTTGCTGATTTTCTGTTGCCAAAATGTTGCCATACATACATTATACATAGTTCAGCAATTACGACAAGTAGTTTTGAAACAAAACAATGTAAAAATATCCTTTCAGATTTTATTTTTTTAATCTATATGGGTTATGTGATATTATATCTTGAAACATTTTTTTGGTTTCTTCTCCTAATGTTTGATACTTATTATATAATTTCATATCCCTTTCCCTTGCCTTTTTAGGAACTTTACATTTCAATAACAATGCCTCTAAATCACTTTTTGATAGCTCTGACAATAAATCCTTCCAATCAGCATATTTAATGTATAATCGTAAATAAAAATAATTTCCATATCCAACATAAAATCTATGTCTTATATAGTTTTGTTTTTCCTCGCTAGGAAGTCCATCGAATTCTTTTCTATTGATTATTTGTCCAACCTCTGAAAGCTGTTCTAAAAAATTTTCTATAACTCGTAATTTCGCATTATCTCCAAATACTTTAATAATTTGTTGAACAAAATTGTCGTCATTAACTATAACACTATATATAATCTGTTGATTAGGAATCTGTTCAATGTTTTTAACTATCACTTCTCTATTTTGCAATAAATAATTAATATATTTATGCAAATATATATTATCATCAACCACTTGCATTCCTAGGGTTAATATATTAAATGCATTTAGGCTTCTTCTATTTCCCTGTGTTTCCTCCTCCATTTTAATAAACATATACTCCATTAATTCTTGATATCTTGGTTCATCCTTCTGCTTCATCATGGCAAGAGTCAACTCAAAAACTTCCGAATCTACATCAAACTGTTGTAATGACTCATACACATCTGCTACATCCCTTATTCTTAAAAAAATATACTGCGAATAAAAGTATTCAAAAAAGGATCTGTGAAAAAATTTGAATCTATCCTCACCTGCCGCTGGCACAAATAATTCTGTTCTATCTGAACAAAATAATAAAAAATGTTCTGCTGCCCGTTCAGTTTCAACATCCGAATTATATTTCCCCCTATATGTCTTACATAACATATCAACAATTTCATTTTTCCCAATATCACTATTATTGGGAAAACACATTCTAGCCAATTCCATAAATGTGTTGTCTTTCATCATGCACGAAATTAAATTCCAATCAAATTTTGCCTTTGTTTTTTCTTTCTCTCTTCTATATGCTATATAATCAAAACATTTTTGATATAGTTCCATCTTATTTTCTGGAAGCTCTCTTTCTGCTTTATATATATTGAGCAACAACGATAATACTAAAAAACTATTTAAAAAACCTTTATCTACCAAAATACTTGATTGTTCAAGAAATGTTTCCTTATCTTTAGCATCAAATCGTCCTAGCTTAATAATATTATCTACATAAGACTCTATCTGGATTCTATCTAAAGGCAAAATATCAAAAACCTCCACATCCTTTTCTGGAATAAATCCTCTATTTCGAGAGGTAATACATATTTTATTATTTGGATTCTGATTTTTAAAATAAGCAATTATCCTCTTATGTAAATCTTCTCTCTTTTCTCGCTCCACCTCATCTAAAGCATCAAATAATAATAAACATCTCCCCATTTTTATATAATATTCTATCATATCAACCGAAAAAAATTTTTCGTCCATCAATGTTTCTTTAACCATACTATTCTGCAAAAACTTTACTACCGAAATAGGTTGACTGCTTTCTGTATAAAAAGACTTCAAATCTCCATAAACAACTAAATATTCTGAACTATTCAATATATTTATATTGCAGAAGTCATTTATAATTTTTTTTAGAAATAAGGATTTACCATAGCCTGCCCCTCCTGTAACATATACTATGCTATTACAATCAAAAATATACTTCCAATCATCAAAACAATCTGCTATCCCAATCTCGGTCTGATGTTTCGAATACAATAAATAATCTCGTCGTATCCAATTAATATGATCTTCCACTTCTTGTTCTGGAGAAAGATGTCTTAAAAAAGGCGGCACATAAAACTCTGAAAAATCAAATGTATCCAAAAGATATACATGTGCTCTTGAATTATTGGTTTTAAGTATATTATGATATTCTTTCACATAATCACCATATACATCTTTAGCAGGAATAATTTCACATTCCATCGTACGATTTATTATTTCAATCGTTTCATTAAGCCTTAGTAAAATGCTTTCCTGTGCCAAATCTATCCTTTTATTAATAAAATATATATTCATTTTGTCTTTATCTTTAAAAAAAGACAAAATATAATTTGTTGCGAATTTAAAATAGCTTTCAAAAAATTGTCGTATAAGCGTCTTTGAAGGCACACTTAAGACATTTGTATCATACTTCTGAATAAGATAATCAGACAAAAAATCAATAATATCCTTCTCTACAATTAAATTTGTATTCTTCTTAATTTTGCGAATATTGCCTTCACAATTCCCAGTCACTTTATATATGATATAATTTTCAATCGTATCTTTAAAAAAAGGAGCTTGAATAAAAGAATTAAATTCTCCAGACATATATAGTGTTTCAAATTTACTATCAAGACTTTCTCTAAGCAATTCTTCTACTTTTTTTATCGAAAGTTCCTCGCTTTTTACAATGAATTTTCCCAAACAAACCTTACTAATGTCATAAATAAATGATGCCAAAATACTACATCCTACATTTGAAACCACAACATCCATTTCCTATTCTCTCCTCTTTTGAAATAATTCAGTTTTCAGATTGCACCAATACATATGTCAACGGACATTATTATAATAAACTCTCACAAATTAAAAATATATGTCAGAAAAACATAAAAAAACGTCCATTTTTCCTTAGATGTATGCGTAACATGGTGTTTGCACCATGTAAATACTACACATAAGGAAAAATAGGGGGGCAATGCTACCTACACCTATGCTTTTCTTTCCTCTTCTGCTTCCCGCTGTTCTCGGCTCACAATCTTGCGTTCAGTTTTCAACTGCTCCTGCTGTAATTTTAAAGCCTGTTGCGATTTTGTTCCTATCCCGATATTCTGTACCTGTTTCCGCACTTCACGTTGTACCCGTTTAGGATTGCGACCAGTTTCTTTTACATCAGTTACCACAGCCGGACTAAATCGTAACCGATAGTAATTTTTCAAAACAAACTCATAAACCTCATAGTCTTTTGGTTCTGCTCCAAACGTAACCTTACACGCAGATAGCTTTCCGTCTGATACACGTTCAAACACTCCCACCCAAAACGGTTCCTCAAAAAATACTGTCAGTTTTCCCGAAACTTTGTCCATGACAATTCCTCCTTAAAATATTGTAATGAACAAAGAACGGACGACCCTAAGGAGGGAGGGCTACTTACACCGAAATGGTGCGACCGGACTACCTACCGGTTCTACAAGATTGTCTTGCGTTGTGTTTTTATCTTTGCCTCTATATATTACCACATAAACGCCCATTTTTCCACAAAAATATGGCAATCCTCATAACTGCAATTTTTCATATTATCATTTTCCTTATCTGCTCTAAATTACATGGTGCTAGCACCATGTCTATAAATATTCATTAAGGAAAAACCGTAAAAGAAAACCGCAACTATATAGACTTTTCCACAAATCTTTGATATACTGTATCAGTCTTTATCACATAGGCTTTTGATGTACCAAAGGAGGTGTTTGGTAGTGGACTATAATAACAGAAATTGTTCAGATAGTGAATATTCCCATGCAGAATAGTAGAAATGCAACGATCTGTATGGGTTAAATGAAAGTTGCATTATCTGCTGGTTCTGCACTTTATTTAAGAAAATTAAGTAAAGGACGGAATAATATAATGAAATATATCAATGCAGCAGATGTGCTTCCTACGGAGCTTCTAAAGGAATTATCCGCATATGTAAACGGACAATTACTATACGTTCCATCTATGGAAAGTAAAAAATCATGGGGCAGCGAAAGCGGTTCTAATCAGTATTATGAGCGAAGAAACATGGATATTATCAATCTGCACCATAAAGGCATGAGTATTGATGAAATCTGCGAACGCTTCCACCTATCCTATGATACCATTCGCAAAATCATAAAATCAAATTTGCAGGGCTTTACCCAATAAAAGGGTAAGGCTCTTTTTTTGTCGGAAAGAACAATTATAACTATTTTCTGCCCTTTGTTTGTTTACAAAAATACTTATACTGGAATATGTCAAAAGAAGGGAGTTAAAAGAAAATGAGTAAACAAACAAATATGACAACCGGCAATCCGACAAGATTACTTTTGTCATTTGCCATTCCGCTTATGTTCGGAACTATTTTACAACAGTCATTTATCATTGTAGACAGAATAATTGTAGGACATTTAATCGGCGCAGACGCCTTTGCTTCGGTAGGCGCAACTGGCTCTGTTTCAATGGTATTTACCTCACTCTGCTTAGGCATTGCCATTGGTTCAGGAATTGTTGTTTCCCAATTTTTCGGGGCAAATGATGAAGCGGGTACAGCCCTTGCCATACGGAACGGAACAATGATAAGCATTGTAAGCACCTTGATTATATCAGCTTTTGCATTGCTGATTACAAGACCACTACTGCTCCTGTTAAACACCCCTGTTTCCTTATTAGAGGACGCAGTAAATTATATGTCGGTATCTTTGGGCGGTCTTATTTTCGTAATCATTTATTACATACCGTTTAGCATACTGCGCTCATTGGGGGACGCAAAAACACCGATTATTTTTTTGGCAACTTGCAGCATACTGAATATCATATTTGATTTAGTATTTGTCCTAATCTTCCATACGGGTGTAGCGGGAACTGCTGTTGCTTCCCTGTTAGCGCAGGGAATAGCAGGCATTTTATGTTTTGTTTATGCCATAAAGAAATATTCTTATTTCCAAAGGGCAATCAAGGAAGCCAAGTTTGACCGCAACATTGTAGGGCAAATTCTTAAAATCTGTATTCCAATGGGCTTTCAATATTCATTGATTTATCTGTCAAGCAGTATCTTACAATGGGTAATCAATGGGTTTGGAACAAGTGTAATAGGGGCATTTGCAGCAACAAGCCAAATCGAAAACCTAATCCAACAACCTTTTACGGCATTAGGTACGGCGATTGCAACCTATACAGGACAAAATATCGGGGCAGGAAAAACAGAACGGATAAAGCAAGGACTGATTTCCTCATTAAAAATATGCGCTTCCTATTCGCTCATTCTGCTTTTGGTTTTTTGGATATTTGGATATTTGGTAATGAATATGTTTGTATCTGATACAGCCATTATTGAAAATGCCGTGACAGGTATTCATATCACAAGTATATTTTTTATGGCATTGGGTATGTCCCAAATACTCCGTTATCTGTTGAATGGAACTGGCGACTCTGCCTATTCTATGGCAAATGGTATTTTAGAAGTCGTCTGTCGGCTTGTGTTTGTCTTTGCATTAACAAATATCCCTTTTATCGGTCAATGGGGGATATGGTGGACAACTGCTCTCACATGGCTTTGTACTGCACTTTTCTCATTATGGCGATATAAAAGCGGCAAGTGGAAACAGAAAACAAGGCAATAACTTTGAAGCTTATCCATACCGAAAAAGCGCAAGGTGGAGGTAATAACATAGGAAAAATACTAATACTTACATACAATGACACAGAAGAAAAAGCAGTTGAAAAAATCATTGCTTCTCTCGCTGATAATATACAGCTCGAAACTGTTCAGCCTGCATCTACTCCTGTCTTATCATTTCCGGGACTTGAAATCAGACAGCACCAACGCCGGGTACTTCAAGACGGAAAGGACATAAACCTTACCCGTCTTGAATACAGCACCCTTGTTCTCCTTGCTTCCAATCCCGGTATTGTCCTCACACGCACACAAATTTTTGAAGCCGTTTGGAACATGGATAGCGATAGCTGTCAGTCAAGCATTTCTACCGTGATTTGCAACTTGCGGAAAAAGATAGAGCCGGACAGCAAGAACCCAACTTACATCAAAACCGTGTTAGGTGTCGGCTACAAATTTGACATGAGAAACGCCGGGGAATGACTTTCTACCACTGTCAATCCCCGGCACTTTTTATCTCTCCAATGCCCTCTCTATCTGCTGTTTCTGCCCTTTCAAATCGTTTTGTTTTTCATAAAGATTGTTCCGCTCCTTGCAGAGTTGTTTCATGCGCTCCAACTGCGCCCTCACTCCCTCCCGGCAATCCGGCTCTATCTTCTTATATTCCCCGGTCAGATTGCGGATTGTATTATTGTTTTCTTTTATCTGCTCCGACAGGCACACCCAGTCTATCAGATTTTGCACTTCCCTGTCCGTTTCGTAAAGGTCTGTATCTGCTACGATTTTAGCACACAGCCGTATCATTACTTTCTTCTCCATATCTGTCATATCAAATCAATCCTCACTTTCCTATTGGCTCATTTCAAAGGCACGTTTCGGACATTTAATTGCCCTTTCTGCCTGTTCTATTGCCTTTGACCGTTCTACTATCGACTGTATCTGTTCCCTGCCTAAATAACGCTCCAAACGCCCTAAGTCAGCCACCCTTTCCTGCAATCGGTCTATGATGTCGCTCTGCTCCATGACCTTATCCGTCAAGCGGCTAATCCGTTTCTTTTGTCCGTCTACTTTGGCTGTCAGCTTATTTCCCTGCTCCGTAAGCTGTACGCATTTGATAGTCAGATTTTTTACTACCTCTTTCAATTTCTCCACAAGCGGAAGTGCCTTTTTATCCCGATAATTCTTTGCACTCATCAATGCCCCCGGCTCTGCCAACTGCCATTTCATATCTTCATCATAGGCGTGAATATTGCGCTCCATGACTTCCTTTGACTGCACCATTTTATTGATTTCCTGCTGTAACTTTTTCTGCTGTTTCTCCAATTTTTCATTTTCGGATAACAGCTTTTCTTTATCCTCTGCCAGTGTTTCCGTCTGCTCTTTCAACAGAAGATTTGTAGCGGAAAGTTCTGATACTTCCTGCCGGATTGCTTCGCCCTCTTTCCGTATCTGTTCCGTTTCCTGTCCTGCTGTTATCTGCTGATGAAGAATAGAAGATAATTCCTCTTTACTGCCGGAGATTGTCTGTTCCAGTTCCGCAACCTCTTTTTGCCGTTCCTGCTTTTCAAAATCCAGTACAGACAAGTGCTTGTTGTGTGTGCCTAACTGTTTCCACTGTACGCCATGCCGCCCCATAACTTTTGAAAGTTCCTGCTTCTCCGCTTCAATCCATTCATTCCATTCCGTCATTCCTCTTGTGCCGCCTTTGAAGCCCTGTTCTGCTAATGCACCTTTGAGGGAAACTCTCGTATCAAGTCCACGCTTACTGTTACGGATAAAGGGAACAAAATCAATGTGGATATGCGGCGTCTGCTCGTCCATATGCAAGTGGCTTGAAAATACAAACAGGTTCGGATTTCTTTTCTGAAACTGCTCCATAAACTCACATAAAATTTCTTTCGCCAACTGCCCCTCATTGCTCTGTACGTTCATATCGTCCTTATTGCCGATTTGGAAGATTACCTCATAAAATAATTTCTCCTGCTTGCCCCGACGTATCTTCTCATAATAATCGTCAATCTTTCGGTCACACCGTTTCTGCTTTGCGTTGTAGCGTTCCAGTGCTTCATCAAAAAGATTGTGATAGACCTCTTTTATATCCGAGTGGCAAAATTCCACGTTATCCCGGCTTCGCTCCTTGTTTACATTTTTAGCTGTAAAGGCTCTTGTGTTGTGGTTGACGGAACCTTTCCCCATCATGCCGCTGATTGTCCTTTCCAATAGGCATATCCTCCACATTCTATATATTTGTGCCGCTAATTTTACTGCGCCAAATAGGCGCAAAGCGAAGTTTCTTCGCTTCGGCTTTGTTACTTTCCCGAAAGTAACGCAAAAGCACTTTCGACAGGCTACGCTCTATCAAAAGTGCCTTTGCGCCCTGCCGGAGGCAAGCTGTCCGTTGGACAGCATACCGTCCTTGCGGACGGTGAACGGCTACCCGCCGCCTTACTGCTCCCCCGTGCGTCGGTTTGCGTCGATAGCGTCGATATTTTCTATACCGCCCTGCTATCAAAAATACCGTCGCAACCGACGCATATCGTCGCACCTTACGCTTTTTGCTCTAGCCGTTTCAGAATGATTTTTCTCTCATGCCCCCGCTTGTTGTCATAGAAAATGCCATAGTCATTCAACAACTGGCTGTTCACTACATTTAATCTCCGGGAAAGCACATTTGCCGATAACTGCATATCCGGCAACTGTTTCAGAAGTTCCGTTGCCGTCCCCTCCCACTCCTGCATTTCTTCTGTCAGAAATTCATTGATTGCTTCAAGTAACGGGTTCGGCGGCTGTTTCCAAAGTTCTGTTTCCGCTTTCTGAAATTTCCAAATACATTGTTCCCGGTCAAATTCGATTGTTAATTCTTGATCGGGCTGGTCACGTCCCACAATGTCCATGACCGCCGTATTGTCCGTGCGCTTTTTCTTGTGCATGATAAACGCCCCGTCTGCCGCACCGAGAAGTCCGTTTGTGCCGGAAATCATATCGAAGCTGTCCTCGGACTCCAACTTGCGGGTATGATGAACCACCAACAGACAGACACCATATTTATCACTGAATGATTTCAGCTTTGTCACAATCTCATAGTCACTGGAATAACTGTACCTGTCCCCGCCGACCTCACGCACTTTTTGGAGCGTGTCAATAATAATCAGCCTTGCATCCTTATGCTCCTTTATAAAGCCCTCTAATTCTCCGTCCAGTCCCTCATTCAGTGTCTTTGCCTGCGTTGCGAAAAATAAATTGTCCGCACACTCCACGCCAAACATGACGGACAGCCGCCGCTGAAGCCTTGCATAATCATCTTCCAGTGCAAGGTATAATACCGTCCCTTTTCGGACGGGATAATTCCACAGCGGAATCCCCATTGCCACATGATAGGCAAGCTGCCCCATAAAGAACGATTTCCCCACTTTCGGTGCACCCACAAAGAGATAAGTGCCGCCATACAGGAAGCCGTCCACAACAGGCGTTCTCGGCGGGTAAACCGTATCATACAGTTCTGTCATGGAAACCGTTTGAAGCCCGCCGCCCTGCCCGGATTTCTCCGGGCTTTTTGTGGCTTGCAGATTGTTTTTTGCTGTTTCATTTGCTATAATTTCAGTGTGATTTTTCATAATCGGCTGTTTCCCATCTGCGCCAACAGATGATACGGGAGCAGTCGTTTTTATTTTATTTGTCATTCTCAATCCTCCTTGTTTTCCGTAGGAAAATGCGACTGCCCTTGCAGGAGCAGAGGATTTTCCCTATTCAGACCGTCTAATGTGATTGCGATTACCTGTAACGTGTAGAGCAATTCGTCATTGTCCTGGCTTATGCTTTCCATGCGCTTCAATTCCTCATGGATTGCCGCCATCTGATTTTTCAGTGCTTTATACACCCTCGGATTGCCCTGCACCACAACGTCCCGGCATAAGAGCCGCCTTGTGATGTAGTCCTGCTTTGTCAGCCCCGACAGTGCCACCAAATCATTCAACAGCTTTGCTTCTTCGTCCGATACCCGGAACGCCACCGTATGATTGCGCCATCTTCCCTTGTAATCCAGTGATTTTTCCATGTTCCTAATCCTCCCTGTTTTCCGTAGGAAAATGCGACTGCCCGTGCAGGAGCAGAGGATTTTCCTCCTTTGTCATTCTCTCCATTTCCAATTTCTCCGCCATTTCCGTCTGCACCGTGGGGAACAAGTGGGCGTATCGGTAAGTGATTTTCTCCGCTTCATGCCCCATACGCTCCCCAATCGCCAGTACCGAAAATCCCATGTTGATTAACAGCGAAACCGCACTATGGCGAATATCGTGGACACGGATTTTCTTAACGCCCGCCTGCTTTGCCCCTCGCTCCATTTCGTGATTGAGGTAGGATTTTGTGACCGTAAATAAACGCTCGTCCGGCTTAATGTCATAAAGCATTTTGATGTACTCCTGCATTTCCTCACAGAGAAACGGCGGCATTTTGATTGTGCGGTTGCTCTTTTTCGTCTTAGGGCTTGTGATAATATCACGCCCTTTAGAACGGTGGAAAGTTTTGCTGATTGTAACTGTCTGCTTCTCAAAATCAATATCAGCAGGCGTGAGCGCAAGCAGTTCTGCCGGAACGCATACCGCACCAGTAGAGCATTTCAAACGCATAATAGGAACGTGGCTTATCCATCATGGCTTCGGAGAATTTCAGATATTCCTCTTTCGTCCAAAAGTCCATTTCCTTAACGGCTTCGCTCCCAATCGTCCCCGCCCGCCTTGCCGGATTGTAGGGAAGATTATAGAAGTTTACTGCATGGTTGAATATCGCCGTAAGTTGTGCGTGAATTGTCCTCAAATAATCTGCGGAATAGGGCTTGCCTTTCTCGTCCCGGTATGCCATCAACTCATTCTGCCACGCTATCACGTCCTTTGCTTCAATCTCTGCAATTTTGCGGTTTTCAAAGTACGGTAAAATCTTTGTCCGTATCACATGGCTTTTGGACTCCCATGTGCTTTCCTTGACACGCTGTTTCTTGTCGGCTTCGTACACTTCAAAAAAACTGCCGAACGTCATATCCAGTTTTGCGCCCTGCTTTAACATGGCTTCATGCTCCCACGCCTGCGCTTCCCTTTTGGTTGCAAATCCCCTCTTTTGTGTCTGTTTCCTCTCCCCTTTCCAGTTGGTAAAGCGGTAGATAACCCGCCACGTCCCCGTAGCATTGTCCTTGTATACAGCCATTTCATCATCTCCCTTCTATTCGCTGTAACAGACCTTTTTATGAAAAAATGTAGCGTTCACACGCCCTGCCACCGTCAGATAGCCCTGTTTCTGCATTTCTGCGTTCAGTTCCCTTACAATCTGATAGGCTTTTGACTTCGACACACGCAGTTCCGCTGCCACTTCCTCCACTGTCATAAATGATTTTTCCGTCATTCAGATACCCTCTCCTTTCAATATTTAACTGTTTTTGTTTAAGTGTTGCATATAGAATACTAAATAAATTCCGTTAAGTCAAGTGGTTTTTGAGTAAATCTTAACTTTTTTTATTTAAGTTATTCTTGCTATTCCTATTACACCATGTTATACTGACTTCAACAGATTTGTTTAAGTAAAGTCATGCACGACTGGAAGAAAACAGGACGGCGGGTGCTTGCACACGCTGAACTGCTTTCTGACAGGCGTATATGGCGCACCGCCACAGCGAGATGAAGCGGAGCGTAATCAAGCTGGCATGACTTTACCTCACTTCACAATAACGGAGGTTTTATTATGGCAATCGGCAAACGTATCCGCTTTTTCCGCAACCGAAAAGGCATGACACAGAAACAGTTAGGCGAAATCCTCGGTTTTCTCGGAAAGACCTCTGATGTCCGCATGGCACAGTATGAAACCGAAGCGAGGACACCCAAGCACGACCTTGTAAAAGAAATGGCGAATATCTTTGATGTAAGCACTCACGCCCTCACCGTGCCGGATATTGATACCTATACCGGGCTTATGCACACACTCTTTGCGTTGGAAGATATGTATGGGCTGAAAATCGGGGAGATTGACGGGGAAATCTGCCTGCGCCTTGACAAGTCCGACTATTCCACTTATACGTCCATGTTCGATATGTTCCACGCATGGCAGGAGCAAGCCGCCAAACTGGAACAGGGCGAGATTACCAAAGAGGAATACGACCAGTGGCGGTACAAATACCCGGAACTGGACACCTCAAAGCATTGGGCGAAAGTCCCCTCGCAGGCGGTCAGTGATATGCTTATGGAGGAATTTCAGAAAATCGAGAAAGAGGAAAAGAAAACAGCAAAAAAGAAAAAACAGAAATAAGCACAAAAAGACCTTGCCGATATTCAGTTACATATCTGAAAATCAGCAAGGTTTTCTTTATGCCATTGATGTAATTATTTAGTGCGTGATGTGAAAAATGTTGCCAAATCGTTGCCATCGCCTAAACAAATTTGTTTGGAAGCCACATAAACACTAGGTTCTCAAATCCCATTTCATCACTCGAACTCAATCGTAGCCGGCGGCTTAGGGCTCATGTCATAGCAAACCCGATTTACATTTTCCACCTCCGCCAGAATCCTTTCCGTGATCTTCTCCAGTATGTCCCAGTCAACCTTCTCAATTGATGCAGTCATTGCGTCAATCGTATTAATTGCGCGAATAATCACCATATATTCAAATACTCTCGCATTATTTTTCATACCAACCGACTTAAAATCCGGAACCACGGTAAAATACTGCCATACCTTCTTATCCAGGCCAGCCTTCGCGAATTCCTCCCGCAGAATTGCATCTGACTCTCTGACTGCTTCCAATCGGTCTCTCGTGATCGCGCCCAGACACCTTACACCAAGTCCCGGCCCCGGGAATGGCTGCCTGTACACCATATCATGGGGAAGTCCAAGCTCCACGCCACAGGCACGCACTTCATCCTTAAAAAGCTGCTTCAATGGTTCCACCAGTGCAAACTTCAAATCCTCTGGCAGGCCGCCTACATTATGGTGGGATTTCACCATCTTCGCTGTCTTCGTACCGCTCTCAATAATATCCGGATAGATAGTTCCCTGTCCAAGGAAATCAATTCCTTTAAGCTTTCGTGCTTCTTCTTCAAAAACGCGGATAAATTCTCCTCCGATGATCTTGCGCTTCTGTTCCGGATCCGCCACATTTTCAAGCTTACTTAGGAAACGATCGCAAGCATCCACATAAATCAAATTCGCGTGTAATTCGTCCCGAAACACCTTTACGACACTTTCCGATTCATTCTTACGCATCAACCCATGGTTTACATGCACACACACCAGCTGCTGCCCGATGGCTTTGATCAGCATAGCCGCTACTACGGAAGAATCCACACCGCCAGACAATGCCAGAAGAACTTTTCTATCGCCTACCTGCTGTCTAATCAGTTCGATCTGATCCTCAATAAAGTTCTTCATATTCCAATTAGCCTCTGCGCCGCAG
Organism: Parablautia intestinalis; assembly: GCA_003612395.1. Lineage (GTDB taxonomy): Bacteria > Bacillota > Clostridia > Lachnospirales > Lachnospiraceae > Suilimivivens > Suilimivivens intestinalis. The sequence goes on along the minus strand of RAYQ01000011.1, from coordinate 156,274 downwards.
TCCTCAAAAATAAATTTCTTCAGCACATCCTGACCCGGTAGTCCTGACAGCTGCCTGGCACACTTTGACTGTGGATAGTCTATGGAAATCATTGGAATTTCCATCTCGTAAAGTTCCTCTCTGACCTCCACTGCCTGTCCGTCAACAATACGATTTTCTCCGCCGTTTAAAATGATTCCCTTCACATTTTTAAAAGCTTTCAATTCCTCTGCGGTAATATCATGCGGATGTATCTCACTGTAAACCCCAAGCTCACGAATCTTTCGGGCGATAACAGTATTATTGGTACTACCCAGATCCAATATCACGATCAAATCTTGTTTCATAGAAAACAGCCTCCTTGTTCTTCTATTGTTCTTCTGCAAATATGCAGAATTTTTTTGATGCTTCATTATATAATATCCCTGTATAATTCTCAATCCTGTTAAAAAGTATCATGCTATCCGGCATAACAAAAATATATTTGCAAAATATATTCTTTCATTACCCAATCTCTGTTAAGTCATATTCGCGAAAGCCAAATCCCAGACTGTCAGCAGCCTCAACAGTATGTATGCCATTCTTTGACTCAATACGCTCTAGTAAATGGTCTCTTCCCGGGTCGTCAGACGCATAAACCAAATCCAGACATGCCTGATCTATTGCAACCGGGTCCAGTGAAACCAGGATACCAATATCCTTCATACATGGATCTTCTGCAACCGCACAGCAGTCGCAATCCACCGACATATTTTTCATTACATTTATATACACGATATTTCCTTTAAAATATTCTGCTACCGAGGATGCTGCATCGGCCATAGCTTCTAAAAAAGAATCATGGTCTGACTTCCACATTTTTTTTGGTTTCCCCACTCCGTGAATGTAAGCTTTACCATAGGAAGACGCAACGCCAATTGACAGCTGCTTAATTGCTCCGCCAAAGCCTCCCATGGGATGTCCCTTAAAATGGGATAATACCAGCATAGAATCATAGTCTGCCAGATTTTTTCCCACAAAATTTTTATCAATGCGTTTCCCATTTGGAATGGGGAGCTCCAAATCCGGTCCCTCTCCATCTAACAGGTCAATCCGATAATAATTGCTCCATCCATGATCTTTCATGGTCTGCAGATGCTTTTCCGTAGTGCTGCGGCTGCCTTTATAAGCCGTATTGCACTCCACCACGGTTCCACCAACATGTTCAATGACAGGCTGCCAGAATTCGGGCCGCAAAAAATTCTGGTTGCCTGATTCTCCTGAGTGGACCTTAACCGCCACTTTTCCGGTCAATTCTTTTCCGCACATCCGGTAGAGCTCCAGAACTTTTTCCGGTGTGATTATCCTGGAAAAATAAACTTTTGCTTTCATAAAAATCCCATTCCTTTCCGTACCATTCACTTTAGGTTTATAGTTATAATCTTCCGATCACTTTGAGGCCTCTTAGAGCCTGTGTAAAAATTGCTTTTCCAAAAGCTGTGACGCACATCTGCCGGAAAGCCATCTTCATGCACACTAATATTTATCAGGATAATCTGTTCCCGTCTCTCCGGACATTTTCAATATATATTTTTCCGGCTCCTTTCTCATATTCAGCAGAGTATCAAATGCCAGAAGAAGCATTCTGTCTCCATTCTGTCTGGTACCGCTGTTGTCCTGATCAAGCCTTGCTTTAAAATGATCCATCTGCCAGACCATAACATCTACCACCGTATACCCTCTTATTTTCGCTTTACAGGCAAAATTCCCATGCTCTATATAATAAATTAATTCTTCACGTATCTCCTCGTCCGCCATGAGTTTTGTCCGAAAGCTTTCTGCAAACTCCATGCTCTCGCCAGCATACAGGCATAAGCTTCGGATAAAATCAATTATTGTTTCTTCCTTCAACTTTGCACCTCCTTTTGTCTCCCCTGTTTCCTGCTTTTAAAAAAAATAAGGCAGTTTTTCCTTCATCCAGCATTATTATAATCTGGTTTCCCCGTTTCCTGCAACTGATATTTGCCTGATTGCACTTATCAAATTCTTTTATCTTCTTTTGGGATACTTTATAATAAATAGCAGGATATTAATTACCCGTAAATGAGAATAGATTGAAAAATCAGCCGGCCGGCCGACTTTCTCAATCACAAATTTAGCTTAAGGACAGCTCTCGAGCGTATTGTCCGTTATTTGTGCTTAACACCCAAATTTGAGGGCAGTTGGAAACATGAAGATTAATCTAAAAAAGTCATAAGATGTCAAAAAACGCCTTACAAGGCGGGCGTTCTTCATATTGATTTGTATTGCCGCAAAGCAGGTACACGCGGGGCAGGCTGAAAAATTTTCACAAGCATACATGTTCTCTTTGCAAATATTGTACCTGAGGACGCAAATATGCAGTTTCAGAAAGGAGCGTAACTATTTTTATGAATCTGAATATTATAGCAAGCTATTTACAATTTCTGCGTAAAAGCCATAATTATACACAGGAAGATTTAGCCGGGAAATTAGATATATCAAGGCAGGCCGTTTCAAAATGGGAAACGGGAACAGCCATTCCAGATTTAGAGATTTTACTGAAGCTTTCCAGATTATATAATATCACGATAAACGATATATTAGAGCCGGATATACGGCCACAAAGGATAACAGATTTTGAACAGATATCTACCATTCCGGAAAGAGAACTGAAAGAAATCTTAAAACAGTTCGATATGGATTCTCTTGCGACAGCCTTACTGGGCGCATCCCCTGAAACAAACAATTTTTGTGAAAAATTGTTTCCAACTATAGATTTTGAAATGTTAAGGAATAAAATTGGCAGGGTCAGGATTGAAGCTGTAGAAGAAATGCAAAGACAAATCATTTTCATGGTAAACTTTTATTAAAACTTAGGAAAATCTTAATCTTTTTCTGTCATCAAAAAGAAGTTTCAATTCGTTATATCTGTTATAATAAAAGGGATTGTCCACAGGAAATAACAGATGGCGTATCTTTGGGTTCTTCTATGTTAAAAAAGTAACGATTTACTTTGACCAAATTAGGAACTGTCACGCCAAAGCAGCACATCATAAGATTAAATGACTACAAAAGACAACAAACGCTGTCTCGCTTCGCGGGCCGGTTTATTGTAACAAATTCACCAGGAGGAATTCTTATGAGCGAAAAAATACTGATCGTTGACGATGAAAAAGAAATCACAGATTTGATATCTCTTTATCTGCAAAATGAAAATTATACTGTTTATGCATTTTATGATCCCATTGAGGCCTGGAAGCTTGCAGAGTCACAAGAGCTGGATCTTGCCATATTAGATGTGATGATGCCCAAAATGGACGGGTTTAAGCTTTGCCAGAAAATCCGGGAAAACCACAATTATCCGATTATTATGCTCACAGCCAAGGAGGAGGAAACCGATAAAATAACCGGCCTGACCCTTGGCGCCGATGACTATATGACTAAGCCCTTCCGCCCCCTGGAGCTGATTGCCCGGGTAAAGGCCCAGCTTAGAAGATACAAAAAATATAACCAGACCGTTCCCCCAGAAGATTCACAGATTATCGTCCATGGCGGCCTGATGCTCAACAGTCTGACACACGAGTGCACTTTAGATGAAAAGCCCCTATCCCTGACGCCCACTGAATTTACGATTCTCTATGTGCTCTGTCAGAAAAAAGGACAGGTTATCAGCGCAGAAGAATTATTTCATGCGGTATGGGGTGAAGAATATTTCAGCAAAAGCAACAATACCATCACCGTTCATATCAGGCATCTGCGGGAAAAGATGAATGATTCTTTTGAGGACCCTAAATATATTAAAACTGTCTGGGGGTGTGGATACAAGATTGAAGGTTAAGGATAAGACCAAATTTATCATATATCTGGTGATTTTCCTGTGTCTTGCGCTGGGAATTGGCTACGGTATTTACTATTTGACGGACATTGTTTTTAACGGATCCTTCTTAGACTGGATTGCGGAGCATTATTTCTATGTAGAGGAACAATTTGATCATGCTGCAAACAAGGCCGCACACTACTATCAGCCTAACTGGCGCAAAATAAAGGGGCTTATTCTGACTCTGTTTTTCGTTCTCCTTGTCGTGTTTGTCGTGTCCGTTTATCTGATTTCTCATTTTTACGCCAGAAATCAGGTGAAAAAGACCATTTCAAAAACCAGCCGCATGCTCTTAACCTATATGCATCACGACATTGACGCCAATGATGTTTTTCCGCCTTCCTACGTGGAAGTAGCCTCACAGATAGTACAGATTAAATCTACAATGCAGCGCCATGAACAGGCCATGCGGGATGAGACAGCCCGCCGTAACGACCTGATTACTTATCTTGCCCATGACCTGAAAACGCCTCTAACCTCAGTTATCAGTTATCTTGACCTGTTAGAGGAGGCTTTTGACATGCCTGAAGCCCAGCGGAAAAAATATATACATATTACTCTTGAAAAGGCCCTTCGTCTGGAAAAGCTGATTAATGAGTTTTTTGAAATTACCAGATATAATCTTCAGCAAATTGTACTGGAAAAGGAGACCATAGATCTTTCCTTTATGCTGATGCAGCTTACCGATGAGTTTTATCCTCTTCTTACCAATCATGGCAATACAGCAGAGTTGCAGACAGAAGAAGGTCTAACCGTATACGGAGATTCCATGAAACTGGCCAGGGTGTTTAACAATATTCTAAAAAATGCCATATCCTACAGCTACCCTAACACCCCCATCAAGGTGTATGCGGGCAGACGTGAAAAGGATATTTTCATTTGTTTTATTAATCAGGGAAAAACCATCCCGGCAGAAAAGCTGAATGCTATTTTTGAAAAATTTTTCCGAATGGATGAAGCCCGGAGCACAAATACCGGCGGGGCCGGTCTTGGACTGGCCATTGCCAGGGAAATTGTCACCCTGCATGGCGGAACCATAGGCGCATCCAGTGAAAACGAAATGACCACCTTCAGTGTCACGCTGCCGCTGTATTGAATTTTTCTGAGAATGTTTTTGGTTTTAACCATATTGGGCGTTAGTGTGGATCATGACAGGTTTCAAGAGCGCTGTTTAGTGCATTGCATATAATATGGCTGATTTGCTTAATTTCATAATCAACATCCTTGCCGGTCACATACATGTTATAAAGCTCCCCGAGGCCGGATAACAGATTATCCTGTATTTCCAGAGGTTCTTCTCCTGTCTGGCGCATCATTTTTTCAAAGGCATCACTCACAATGGTAGCCGCGTCCACTACAGTGGGAACCCCTATGGCAATAACCGGAACTCCCAGAGCCTCCTGCGTGATGGCATTTCGGTGATTTCCAACCCCGGAGCCCGGATGAATGCCCGTATTGGTAATTTGGATGGTTCTGTTAAGACGCTTTGTAGAACGGGCAGCCAGAGCATCTATCACTATTACCACATCCGGTTTTGTTTTTTCCACCACGCCCTTAATTATTTCCTGGGATTCCATACCAGTTTTCGCCATAACGCCCGGCACCAGAGCGCTGACCATATGAACTTTTTTCTGATTAAAGGCCGCTTTTCCATATTCTTTCATCATATGCCTTGTGATGGTAAGATTATCCACCACATTAGGTCCTAATGCGTCTGCCGTTACATCCCTGTTTCCAAGTCCCACCACCATAACAGAAAGCTCCTTATCTATGTCCGGTATAATCTTTTTTAGCTGCACGGCAAGCTCTCTTGCTATTTCCTCATGATAGTCCTCGTCCGGCAGGGCCATAGCCGGCGCCTCCAATGTAATATAAGTCCCTATAGGTTTTCCCATTGCCTTCGCACCGTTCATGGTTTCAATTACCACCCTGGTAATCCTAAGCTCGCTTTCTTCCTTATATTCTTCCTCCACTTTAACGCCCCTGCAGTCTTTGGCGCTTTCCTCCATATTTTCCCGTACCTCAAGGGCTAAATCTGTCCTAACTCTTAAGCTGCTCATCTTCCCTCCTGCACCTCTAAACATTCCCTTGCGCCACAAGTTTGCCCCGCAAGTTCGTCCCGCAAGTCTGTTTGCCAGGCTAAAATTTTTTATTTTTCCAAGTATCCTTTGGTCAACACATAAAAGTAACTTCCAAAACAGTAATTTCCAAATATTCTTCATTTATGTATTGACAGATACTCTTTTCGTGGATAAAATAATACATGTGTGTTTACATTAAGACGTCCGTGTCTCCGGCTTTAATGTAACATCTAGAAACCGATGAATGAAATAGGAGGTGTACATTGTGGCTAACATTAAATCTGCAAAGAAGAGAATCTTAGTAAACAGAGCCAAGGCTGAGAGAAATAAAGCAATCAGATCCGGCGTCAAGACAGCGATTAAGAAAGTAAGTGCTGCCATTGAAGCTAACGATAAGGATGCTGCTGCAAAAGCTTTAGTTGCTGCTACAGCTACTATCGACAAGGCTACCAGCAAAGGCGTTTATCATAAGAATACAGCTTCCAGAAAAGTATCCCGTTTAGCACTGGCTGTAAACAAGATGAATTAACTTTTCAGAGTATTTACTATTATAGATAGACATAAATTTACCAGCTCATAACGTCCTCATGAGCTGGTTTTTTTATAAACCGGCTCGCAAAGTATGGCAGCGTTTTATTCAATAAGCTGGCTTGCCCAGCGTGACTGCGCTTTATTCACACGGTCAGTGTTTATTTTTTACAATTTCCTCATACTGCACATAAATCGTCTGTGCAGGGACAGCTGCAACCTCGCTTTGCAATGTGCCGCCGGAAAGCATCCCCAGATAATAGCCGTGTCCGTCAAAAACGCCGCACCCCGACATGCCCGGAATAGCGTCTCCATTGCCATAAAGCATTTCCGCCTGAAAATCTTCTAAATAAATTACCGGCTCTATCACTTTTCCCTGTTTCATCACAGGTTCGTTCCATTCGGAAGCCATATCTGCCATAAAAAATTCCGTATTTGACTTTGGAACTGCTATCCGATCATTCTCCTTATTCTCTCCCGCATTTTCCCGTTCCATTCTGACCCCTCGAAAAAAAAGAAGCTCCTCATAAGTAAACTTTCCTACAGGAATACTCACAAATCCCACATCGGCTTTTTCTGAGACGCCAAGCGCTGTTCCCTCTGAAACCCTTCCATTAAAAAAGGTCACGTAGCTGTCCTCATCCCAGTACTGCAATACGTGCCTGTTTGTCACAAGGATTATTTCGTTTTCTGTCATTTTATAAATGCTGCCGCTTCCATAATGACCCTTAACCTGAAAGCGGACACAGCTGCACAAAACATTTTGAAAAGCCTTCTGCAAGTCCGCCTCCTCCAAATAAGGCGTATATGCAAGCCCAAGCTCCGCCATTCCCTTGTAATCGTCCTCAAAAGTAGTTGCCTGGATCAAATGCAGCTGTTTTTCTTCCCCGGTCCCAAAGGCAGATGTCTCAGGCGTAGCAGCCCCGGAAACATCTGCCTTATAACCAGATGATTTAATTGCTGATAAGGCAGTCAACCCAAGCATGAAAAATATGACAAAAATCTCATAAATCCTTTTTTTATATTCCATAGCTCATGCTTTATTCCTTTCTGCCTTAATATGCTATGTGTATATGGAAGAGTCAACAACCCCGCTGCAAGCAACGGGGTATGTGACCCTCACGGAAATCAAGCAGGACGATAAGCCGGGTTATGTCGTGAATGATCATCTGTCTGGTACTACTGTTGCCAGTAGTCTCAAGCGACCTACCTGAAAGCTCGCCGGGCAGACTTAAAACGCTTTCTATTTGGTCTTGCTTCGGATGGGGTTTACATGTGCCCTGCCCGTTACCGTGCAGGCGGTAGTCTCTTACACTGCCTTTCCACCCTTACCGCATAGTTGCGGCGGTTTATTTCTGTTGCACTTTCCTTGGAGTCACCTCCACCGGACGTTATCCGGCATCCTGCCCTGTGAAGCCCGGACTTTCCTCACCTGTAGGCCGGATAAGAGCGGCCTGGCCGCATTCATCCGGCAATTGCCGTCATCTGCAGCTGAACGTATTACACGTTCGGCCGACAGATATTCAGCAAAATTACAGCCGCGATCATTTGTCCTACTTGATTTTCTTTACTTAATATAAACAACTTATTATTAATGAGCCGTCTGACAAAGCGCAGCAGCATTATATTGCGTCTTTCCGGCTTTGTTATACATCTGACTGTTAAACCCGCTAAAGAGTCTGTTCTTAGCTGTCTGCTACAGAGCTTTTGACTGGCGATGCTTAAACATGGAAATAACTGCCGCCGATAAATTCCCTGCATATGGAATTGGCGGGAACGTTAACACTGTCTATTCCCAGGAAATATTCAAAGAATTTTAAAAGTCTTTTTGCCTCGTAGTACTCCGGTTCCCCTTTTCGAATACTGAAAAGAAGGGGCTCTGCATATTGCTTTAATACGGCCAGTTCATAAATCAGTACGGAATTAAACATTTCATCCGCGCTCTCCTGATAGGGGAAAATGTACTGCTCCTCGCCTCTCCTTACCGACTGCCACATTTCTATGGTTCTCTTAGCGCTTGTACCTCTGGTTCTGGCATCCCGCACCAGCCTGCGGATCAGCCTGCCGTCTGTAGTCGGAATACGATTATGCTCGTCTATATTTAAGCTGGTAAGCGCGCTGATATAAATCTTAAACTTATTTTCATCTGGCATGGAAACGGTTGTTGCAGGATTTAACCCATGAATCCCCTCAATCACAAGAATATCTTCCGGCCCTAACTTTTTTACATTGCCATGATATTCCCGCTTTCCAAGTTTAAAATTAAACTGCGGCAGCTCAACGCTTTCTCCTTTAAGTAGCCTGTTCATGTCTTCATTAAACTGCTTTAGGTCAATCGCCTCAAGGCATTCAAAATTATAATCTCCGTTTTCATCCCTGGGCGTATCCTCTCTGTTCACAAAATAATCATCCAGCGCAATCGGGTGGGGCTTCATTCCATAAGTTCTAAGCTGAATGGAAAGCCTGTGGGAAAAGGTCGTTTTCCCGGATGAGGAAGGACCCGCAATCACCACAAATTTTACGTTTCCCTTATCCACAATCTCCTTGGCAATCTCGCCTATTCTCCGCTCCTGCAAAGCCTCCTGCACCAGAATCATATCATGAATGCGTCCGTCACAAATGGCATCATTCAAATCTCCCACAGAGTCAATTTCCATCATTTCTCCCCAGTGGGAGGAGGTTGTAAGTGTGCGGAAGAACTTTTCTCTCGGTTCAAAAAATTCTATCTTGGTAGGATCCGCCTTTTCCGGTATCAACAGTAAAATCCCGCCTTCATAAAGCATCACATCAAAATACTTTAAATAGCCCGTGCTGGGAAGCATATAGCCGTAATAATAATCGTAATATCCATCCAGACAGTAAATATTTACAAAGGAGCTGCGGCGGTAGCGGAACAGCTTTTCCTTGTCATACATTTTATACTGGTGGAAAATCTGCATCGCATCATCAATGGGATAAGACTTTTTGACAATTGGCAGATTACTTTCTGTCAATTCATGCATTCTCTTAGCAATCTGCTTCACATGAGCGCCTGTAAGCTTTTCATCCATTTTAACATTACAGTAATATCCCTGACCAATGGCAAATTCTACCTTAACCTTTTTTACCTTATCTGTTCCAAGTACATCTTGAACCGCCTTAATTAATGTCATAAGCCCTGTCCGCACATAGGTCTTATGACCTATATCATCTCTGATTGTCAAAAAAGACAGCCGGCAGTCCTTATTTGCTTTTTTATGTAATTCTCTGATTTTTCCATTTTCAAGTACCAGCGCTATCATATCCTTGTACGAAGGCTGATATTCCTTTGCTATTTCCTCAAACGCCGTTCCTCTGGGGTACTTTTTGGGAACCCCTTCAATCGTAATTGTTACCATGTAATCCCTCCATCACACTGTTATTGTCTCCCGCTCTTTCCCAATCGTATTTAAACTCCCAAACGGTACTGCCTCTTAGTCATATCAGCCGGCAGTCGCAAATCTTTGCCGCTTTCTTTAAAGCTGCTATATCCTTCTCAAGCTCCCACAATCTTTGCTGCGCCCGGCTGCTTTCCCCTGCCGCTGACAGTTCTGCCTTCAGTTTAAGGCTGCTCTCCCATTCTTTCTTTAAATACATGATAAGTGTCGGATTCTTTTTTTGAAGAAGCACCGGGCCAAAGCGGTAACAGATTTCTTCTTCATAAGGCAAGGGTCCCATATCCCCCTGCACGGCTTTTATCACCGGATAAAACTTTCCGTCTTCCCACACCATATCTTCCTGGCAGACAGCATAACCCCTATCTTTTAAAAATTTGCGAAAAACAGGGATTTCAGACTGGGGCTGCAAAATTATCTCTTTGAAATCCTCCGTCTTTTGGGGTTCTGCCTCCAGTATTTTACGCATCAGACGTCCGCCCATTCCCGCGCAAATAAGCGTATCCGCCTCCCCCGGCTTATAGGCCGAAAGCCCGTCTGAGCGCCGCAGCGCTATGTACGCCCCAAGCTCTGCCCTGTCAACATGTTCCCTGGCCCGCTGCAAAGGCCCTTCCTTAATGTCCATGGCAATCACTTCAGGTGAAATTCCCCTTTGTACCAGATAAATGGGCACATAACCATGATCACAGCCCACATCCACAACCCGGTGATTTCTTGTAACCATATTCGCTACGGCCTTTAATCTGTCAGATAAAGTTATCCTTCCTTCCATCAGTCCAGATAGTCCTTCAGCTTCCTGCTTCTGCTGGGATGGCGGAGCTTACGCAGTGCCTTTGCCTCAATCTGCCTGATACGCTCTCTGGTAACATTGAATTCCTTTCCCACTTCTTCCAGTGTCCTGGCCCGTCCATCATCCAGTCCAAAGCGCAGGCGAAGCACCTTCTGCTCTCTTTCCGTCAGAGTTCCCAGCACTTCTATCAATTGTTCCTTCAGCAATGTAAAAGCAGCCGCATCTGCCGGAACAGGAACATTATCATCCTGTATGAAATCGCCAAGATGAGAATCCTCCTCTTCACCGATAGGCGTTTCCAGTGAAACAGGCTCCTGGGAAATCTTTAAAATTTCCCGAACACGCTCCACAGGCAGACTCATTTCTTCAGCGATTTCCTCCGGAGTAGGTTCACGCCCAAGTTCCTGCAAAAGCTGCCTGCTTACGCGAATCAGCTTATTAATGGTTTCAACCATATGCACAGGGATACGGATAGTTCTCGCCTGATCCGCAATTGCCCTGGTGATAGCCTGACGGATCCACCAGGTTGCATACGTGGAAAATTTGTATCCCTTACGGTAATCAAACTTTTCCACCGCCTTAATAAGGCCTAAATTTCCTTCCTGAATCAAATCTAAAAACAGCATACCGCGACCAACATAGCGCTTAGCAATGCTGACCACCAGACGAAGGTTTGCCTCTGCAAGACGCTTTTTGGCTTCATCCCCCGTATCCAGCTCTATTTTAAGTTTTTGAATTTCTTCTTTTAAGTCATTTGCTTCTTCACCTGTAAGATTCTCTAACCGTTTTTCCAAAATGACAATTTTTTCCTTTGCCACAGCGCCGTTTTCCATTTTCTGGGCAAGTTCAATCTCCTCCTCTGCATTTAAAAGAGGCACTTTACCAATTTCTTTCAGATACATTCTGACAGGATCCTCAATGCTGACGCCGTCAGGAACCGAAAGGTCGATGTTCTCCACATCCACCTCGTCTTCCTCCGTCAGTATGATTTCCTCATCATCCACGTCATCTACTTCCGTGATGCGCAAAACATCCACGTTATTCTGCTCGAGAGTTTCCAATATTTTATCAAATTGTTCCTCACCGATGGTCATATCAGTAAAGTAATCCACAACTTCCTGATATTCCAAAACGTTCTTTTTCTTCTTGGCAATGGCCAGAAGTCCTTTTAACTTCTCGTCAAACTTTGCCTGTGTGTTTTCATCCATTCTGGTTTTCCGTCCTTCCTAACTTTATAAATACTGTAACATAATAAATAACAAACGCCTGAATATTACCATTATTAGCCTTAATCCAGCGAAATATGCGTTTTGCTAAGTTCTTCCAGCTCTTTTTTGCCTGCAATCATCTGATTTAACATAAGCATGTCTGCGCTGGCCTGCTCCGTGAAGTAATTAAGGCTCTCTCTCTTAACTGCCACAAGTATATCGTGAAACGCTTTTTCCTTCTCCGCTTTGGTGCTTAACTCCACGAGCTTCGTGTTGAATACGCCGGCCGCCTCCCTCTGCTGCTGCTCGTCCGTAAACATGCTGATGATATCTGCCGGGTGAAAAGCGCCGTTTTCCAGATCCTCAAAAAACTTCTCCGCAATTTTTCGATACAAATCAGAAGTGAAATCTTTTGATGAAATATATTTCTTAATTTGGGGATAAAGAGAAGGCTCCTCCGCAAGCCATGTAAGTAAGAGCTTTTGCGGCTTTTTCTTGTTCTCCTCAGCATCCGTCTTTTTTTGGATGCCGGATTTTGGCCTAACTGCCACTTTGGCCATCCCTGTCTGCACTGCACAGGCCGCCACAAGCTTTCGCAAATTATCAAAGCCTATATGATATTTTTCCGCCACCGCTTCGATATAATTTTCCCGCTCCACTTCCTCCGAAAAGCCGCAGAGCTTTTGGGCAATTTCCCTGTGAAACCTGGTTTTGGACTCCGGATCCTTTAAATTATAATTCTTCTCTGACATTCTAAGCTCAAAGAAAAAGCTGTTTTCCGCCTGCCGGAGCCGTTCCTTAAAGACATCCTCCCCCAGGTTTTTCATAAACTCATCCGGATCCTTATAGGGCTCTAAATTTAAAACCTTTCCGGTAAGTCCTGCTTCCTTTAAAATTCCAATAGCCCGCAGGGCTGCGTTTACCCCTGCTCCATCGCTGTCATAAGCTAATATCACTTCCTTAGCATACCGCCTTAAAAGATTGGCCTGCCCTGCTGTAAAGGAAGTTCCAAGAGATGCCACCGCCTGCGTAAAACCAGATTGATGCATGGCAATCACATCCATATAGCCTTCACACAAAATAATATGGCCCGCCCGGGCTGTCCGGGCAAAATTGAGGCCGTACAAATTTTTGCTTTTGTCAAAAATCATGGTCTCCGGAGAGTTTAAATACTTGGGCTTCCCATCCCCCATGACCCGGCCTCCAAAACCGATGACCCTGTGATTACCGTCCTGTATGGGAAACATAACACGGTTCCAGAACTTATCATGTACTCCATATTTTTCATCAAAGCCGGCAAGCCCGGCCTCCATAATCAGCTTGTCCTCATATCCTTTACTCTTTAAATATTTTGTCAAATCATCACTGGTCACGTGGGCAAAGCCGAGCCCAAACTTTTTAATTGTCTCATCCGATAAGGCCCGCTCCCGTAAATACCGGTAACCAACCTGCCCCTTTTGACTGCGGAGCTGATAGTAGAAGTATCTGGCCGCTTCCTTATTCACCGCTAAAAGCTTTGCCCTCTTATTTTCATTTCTGCGCGCCTCCACGCTGTAATCTGCTTCCGGAAGGCTCACTCCTGCCTTATCAGCCAAAAATTTAATCGCCTCCTCAAAGGAATAATTCTCATATTCCATAAGGAAGGTAAAAACATTTCCCCCTGCCCCGCAGCCAAAGCAGTAATACATTTGTTTTATCTGGGAAACTGAAAAAGAAGGGGATTTCTCATTATGAAAAGGACAAAGTCCAAAATAATTACTCCCTCTTCTCTGCATTTTCACATATCCTGAAATGACATCCACGATATCATTTTTCATCCGTACTTCTTCCACCACTTCATCAGGATAATACATTTTTATACCTCTTGAAAATCTTTTCGCCTTTGCCCCTATCTGTCCGCTTCAGCGGACACTGAAATCAGGGAGATTGAAAGTGTATTTCTTTCAATCTTTTTACCCATGCCATGATTTTGGAATATAAATTTCCTCATATTTAGCTATGGCAAACCGATCTGTCATAGCTCCTATGTAATCACAGACTACTTTTTCTTCCGGTTCTCCTTTTTTAACCAGATTTTTATAATCATCCGGCAGCCTCTCAAAATGCTTTTTATAATGACTATACAGTGTCTGTATCAGTACTTCCGCCTTTCCTTCCTCGCTCTTTGCTTCTTTATTTTCATAAACCCTCTCAAACATAAACCGGCGCAGCTTCTGCATGGCTTTTGCCACCGGTCCGGACATCAGAATGTCCGCTTTTCCGTAACTGGTAGTAACCAGATCATGTATAAAATGATCCAGCCTTTCCCCCGTAGTATAGCCGATCACATCGCCGATTTCTTTAGGAACATCGGATTCTTTCAGGATCCCCGCCCTGATTGCATCATCCATGTCGTGATGAATATAGGCAATTTTATCCGAAAAGCGCACAATCCTGCCCTCTAACGTATATGGCATTCCCTTGGTCTGGTGATTGAGAATGCCATCGCGCACCTCCATGGTAAGATTTAAGCCTGCTCCGCCTTTTTCCAGCAGATCTATCGTACGCACACTTTGCTCGCTGTGGCAGAACCCATAAGGGCAGACCTCATTTAAGGCCCTCTCCCCGGCGTGGCCAAAAGGCGTGTGCCCCAAATCATGGCCAAGAGCAATGGCTTCCACCAGATCCTCATTCATTCGAAGGGCTTTTGCAATAGTCCGCGCATTCTGGGATACCTCCAGAGTGTGGGTCAGCCTGGTTCTGTAATGATCTCCCTCCGGTGAGAGAAATACCTGTGTCTTGTCCTTAAGCCGCCTGAAGGATTTAGAGTGCAGTATCCTGTCCCTGTCTCTTTGATAGACAGGGCGTATGTCACACTGTTCTTCCGCCCGCAGCCTTCCTTTTGAATCCCTGCTGTGTGCTGCATAGGGGCTTAAATAATCCACCTCAAACTGTTCCAGATTTTCTCGTATGTTCATTTACGGCTCCTGTATCCGAAACGTTTACCGGTTCCCGCAACAGTCCCCATACTCCGGACCGTTACGCATGTCCGTAACCGTTCCCAAACAACGGATGCGGGGCTTGGCCAGCCATCCTTATGTTAACAACGGCCAGCACGCTCTGCGGGCTGCCCTTATGTTAAACAAAAACTTCCTCCTATACTATTAGTATTCGGCACATTCCAATAAAATCCTTCTTTTGTATAAAATTTTGTAAAAGTTAATAGGATATTGGTACCGCTAATGCACAAAGCAGGGTATAAAGACCGGGAAAGTAAATTTTCAAATACGCTCTAGCGGCAGATATCATATATAAATTCCGCATTTTTTTCCATGGCATCGTAAGCTGTCTTTAACGGCGACATCTGGAAAACATGCCACATTCCCTCAAAAATATCCAGTTTCACAGATACATTGGCTTCTATCAGCTTTTTGTGGAGCATTGTGGAATCTGACAGCAAAATCTCATTATTTCCCACCTGGATATATGTGGGCGGGAACCCTGTGAAGTCTCCAAAAAGCGGCGATATCAGAGGATTATTTAAATCCTGTCCTTCCACATAATTGTGTATCATTCTGTCAAGGTACTGCGCATCAAGAACAGGATCTACCTCCGCCCTGGATTTATGGGTTTTTCCTGACGAGGTAAGATCGCTCCAGGGCGACATAAGCACCAGCCCCCTTGGAAGGATCCGCTCCTCCTCCTTTAGCTTAAGCACCAGAGATAAGGCCATATTTCCCCCCGCCGAATCCCCTGCAACAATAACATCCCTGGCCCCATAACCCAGAAGCATCAGATAATTCCAGGCCGCCATAGCATCATTTATCGCTGCCGGATAGGGATTTTCCGGCGCCAGCCTGTAATCAAAGCAAAGTACGTCCATAGATGTACTTGATGCTATTTTCGTAGTAAGTGTCCTGGCATATAGACAGCTTCCGGTAGAATAACCTCCCCCATGACAATACAAAATTACATATTTTTTCATATGTGCACGGTTTACGGATACCCACTCTCCTTCCATATCCTGGATTTTCACACTACGTATCAAAATTTCTTTGGAATTTCCAAGAAGTGCTCCCACGTGATCCTGCGACTGCCGGTGCTTTTCTATGTCGGTACTTTCAATCATACCATGCACTTTCCGTATCAGTCCCATCATGCTCTGGTTTCTTGTCCCCGGCGAAGCCTTTTTAAGCAACACTTTATGATGAATCGTCATTTCAATAACCATGCTCCTTTCCCGACCTGATTTCAGTTTCCAACCATTTTAACACATTTATCTGATTTTGTGGTATACTAAATATTATTTAGAAAATCATTTGTAACTACCGGGTCAGGCCTGTTCATTTACTGCACAGACCATAAAAATATAATGCAGGATAATAGGCAGGCAAGCTTGCGATACATGACAATAGTCTTTGCCTATTGTATGCATGGGGATTAAATTGAAAAAAAAGCAGAATATTTCCACAAACAACTTAAGCCGCCCTCACGCCTTGAAGGATAGCAATTCCATAAAAAACACAAATACCGGCAAAAAACGTGAACCCAAAATCTGGTATAAGCTGGATCTGTCGGCTATTGTCTATCCCACCTTGCAGCGCAGGGATTTTTCTTCCGTCTATCGCCTGTCCGTGTTATTAAAAGAACCTGTCCGGCCGGATATTTTGCAACAGGCGGCAGATATTGCACTCACCCGTTTTCCGACCTATAAGACCGCCATCCGTAAAGGGTTATTCTGGCGGTATTTAGAGCCTAATAACCGGCCCGGCCCCTTTGTTAAGGAGGATATCCGCAATTTTTGTATGCCTATGCCCTTTAAGGCGGGAAACCGTTATCTGCTTCGTCTTTACTATCACGACTGCAGGATTTCTTTAGAAGCCCATCACTGCCTTGGGGACGGTACCGGCGGTATGTGTGTTCTGCAGACTATCACAGCCGTTTATCTAAGGCTCCTTGGTCATTCCATTTCTAATGGGTACTTTGTCTTAGATATAAATAAGGCTCCTGACCCGGAGGAACTTGAGGATGCATACATGCGTTATGCCAACGCAAAAGTATGTCCTGCGCGTCCCGGAGAAAAAACCTACCGTGTAAGAGGCACCAGAGAACCCTTTTACACCTTCAATGTAATTGACGGTATTTTATCCGTTCAGGAAGTAAAAAAGGTTGCGGACACTTACCATGCAACTATCACGGAATATTTAAATGCCGTACTTCTGTACGCACTTTTGCAAAAACAGCTCTCTGAATGGCACTTAAAGCTGCGTCCGGTGAAAATTGCCATGCCCGTAAACCTGCGGCGCTTTTTTCCCTCCAAAACACTGCGGAATTTTATCACTATGGTATATCCAGCCATAGATCCCAGACTTGGAGAATATACCTTTGAAGAGATCGTCAATCAGGTACACAATTACATGCGCTATTATATCAATGGAAAATTCCTGAAAGGGGATATCACCACCAACGCAAGCACCCAGCGCAATCCCTTTATCCGGGTAGTTCCACTATTTATAAAGGACTTTGTAGTCAGACAGTTTTATACCCGTGTGCAGGACAAAAATTCTTCCGCAGGGCTTACCAACATGGGTGCCTTGAAAGTCCCTGAAGATATGAAGCCTTATATCGACCGTTTTGATATTTATATGGGTCAGCCCTTTTCCTCCCGCACCAACTGTGCCATCGTAAGCTTTGAAGATGTGCTGACCATCAACTTTGCAAGCAGTATCATGGAGACAGATGTGGAACGCTTCTTTTTCAGGAAACTGGTAAAAGACGGTATACATGTAACCATAGAAAGCAACCGCGAAAGCCTGCAGGAAAGCTAAATGATAAGCTACACCAACTCCTATCTGCCCGCCTTAGCGAGCGTATATATCAGGATGTGTGAAATTTTATTTCACGCTATCGCCAGTCGTAAATACTTAGAAAGGAACATGGTTATTCATATGTCATATTGTGTAAACTGCGGTGTGGAGCTTGAACCTTCTCTCACAGAATGTCCTCTCTGTAACACACCTGTTATTAATCCCAAAGAATTATATCAAACCAAAAAGCTCTCTCCTTATCCCAAAGCGAGAGGCCAGGTGGATGTTGTAAAGCGCAAGGACCTTGCAATTCTTACCTGTACGGTACTTACCGCCACCTCCCTAAGCTGCCTTTTGCTTAACCTTTTTGTCTTTTCAAAAAGTCCCTGGTCGCTGTTTATCATTGGCGCCTGCCTTGTTTTGTTTGTGCTTGTATTTCCTGCCATGATATACACAAAGCTTCCTATCTATATATCTCTCTTATTTGATGGTGTGGCAGTAGGATTTTATCTCTACATGATAACCTTCAACACTGCCTCTGAAAGGTGGTTTGTGGGGCTTGCCCTTCCCATTGTTGCCCTCGCTACTATTTTGGTGGAAATCTTTGCTTTGCTCCTGCGTTCCTTCCCTGTTTCCTTTCTCACTACAGCTTTGTACTTCTTTGCGGAAACCGCATTCTTCTGTATAGGACTTGAGCTGTTAATTGACCATTATCTGGATGCTCCCCTGAAACTGGTCTGGTCCGCCATAGTCCTAACCGTGTGCAGCGTAATCGAGGTGGTACTTCTTACCGTACTATCCAGAAGGCGGCTGCGGGATGCGGTGCGCAGACGGCTGCATTTTTAAAAATAATTTTTCACACTATTTAAAAAGACGCAAGTCTAAAAAGTTATTATCTTTTCGACTTGCGTCCCAAGTGCTGCTCATTATTGAATCATTCTTTAATCTCGTCAATATTTGTCAGGTTTACGCCAAGGGAATTTAAAACCGCTTTCAAAAATTTATAATCCTTTTTCAGGCCGCCATATGTTTTGGTAGCATTTTATTTTTTGCGTTTTTCATATGAGCTTATATCTTCTGGAAATCAAGTACGGTTCTTTCAATAATTTCACCATTACCTGGCATACTGACAACCATGCCCTTTCCATAACCTGCAAACTTTCATACATACACAGTATGTATTGCGCAGGCACAATATTTGCAAAACGAATAAGTTCGTTTGTGCAAAATTTATTTTTCACACTAACTCCCATCTGCCCGCATCAGCGGGCGTATAAATCAAGATGTGTGAAATTTTAATTTCACACTATCCACCTTCCAAATAAATATAAAATAGATTTCCGATGTTAAAGAAAGTGTTGAAACCATATGGACCCAACACTTTCCCAGCTTTTTATATTGTTTTATTACGATATGCTATTTCGCATAATCAATTACTCTGGACTCTCTGATTACATTTACCTTAATCTGTCCCGGATATTCCAGTTCAGCTTCAATCTGCTTTGAAATATCTCTGGCCAAAAGTACCATATCGGAATCTGTAATCTGTTCCGGAACTACCATTACACGAATCTCTCTACCTGCCTGAATAGCAAAAGATTTATCTACACCTTTAAAATTGTTTGTGATATCTTCTAACTGTTTTAATCTGCTTGTGTAAGTTTCAAGCGTTTCTCTTCTCGCTCCCGGTCTTGCTGCAGATATTGTATCAGAAGCCTGTACAATACATGCAATCAGGGAATGAGGCTCCACATCGCCATGGTGTGATTCCACTGCGTTGATAACAATCGGGGATTCTTTATATTTCCTGCACAGTTCAACGCCCAGCTGAATATGAGAACCTTCCATTTCATGATCCACAGCCTTGCCAATATCATGCAAAAGGCCCGCTCTTTTGGCCATCCTCACATCAAGACCAAGCTCAGATGCCAAAAGGCCTGAAAGCTGAGCTACTTCTATAGAGTGCTTTAACGCATTCTGTCCATAGCTCGTCCTAAATTTCATCTTACCAAGCAGTCTTACAAGCTCGGGATGAACGCCATGTACGCCCACCTCTAAGGTAGCAGCCTCACCTTCCTCCTTAATCATGATATCAACTTCTTTTTGTGCCTTTTCAACCATTTCTTCAATTCTGGCCGGATGGATACGTCCGTCCACAATCAGCTTCTCAAGAGCGATTCTTGCAACTTCCCTTCGGATAGGATCAAAGCCTGATAAAATAACGGCTTCCGGCGTATCATCAATGATCAAATCAACACCTGTCAAAGTTTCAAGGGTTCTGATATTTCTACCCTCTCTGCCGATAATCCTTCCTTTCATTTCATCGTTGGGAAGCTGGACTACAGAAATTGTGGTCTCGGATACATGGTCAGCCGCACACTTCTGTATGGCAGTAACCACATATTCCTTGGCTTTCTTGTCTGCTTCTTCTTTGGCGCGACTCTCCATTTCCTTGATCATCACAGCCGTTTCATGTTTCACTTCATCTTCAACAATTTTTAGTAAGTATTCCTTTGCCTGTTCGGAGGTTAAACCTGAGATTCGTTCCAGTTCCTGTAATCTTTGTTCATTCAGCTTTGAAACTTCAGCCCTGAGCTTCGCTACTTCCTCTTCCTTAGCTGCCAGGCCTGCTTCTTTTTTCTCAATCGCCTCTGACTTTCTATCGATGTTTTCTTCCTTCTGCTGAACTCTGCGCTCATAGCGTTGTGCCTCGGCACGGCGTTCCCTTATCTCTTTGTCCAGTTCGTTTTTGGTTCGAATAGACTCTTCCTTTACTTCCAGCAGGGATTCGCGCTTTTTTGTTTCAGCAGTTTTCAGTGCTTCATCAATAATCTCACGTGCCTTTTCCTCAGCATTTCCAAGCTTGGTTTCCGATACTTTTTTGTAGTAATTCGTTGCCAAAGCCCATACTGCCGGAGCCGTCACGATCAGTGTGGCGATGACTGCAATCAAAACCTGCATCATCTTACAGGAGCACCTCCTTATTTAGTTTTCATTGTACCCTGATCTATATAGAATGTATGTAATAAACTATGACACTAATGATATGCATGTTTATTCTGTTAAAACATTCTAAAAGCAATCTACAACACTTAAATTTTAAACTCAAATAATTGTTATGTCAAGTGAAAGTGCATTTCTTATACTTTCAGTTTCAAACCCTTTTCGGTATAGAAAAGCCGCCATCTTCTGTTTTTCCTTAAAATCCGCCGTTTGAGCCGCAAAATGTTTTTTTCGCATCCAGGAAATAATTTGCTCCTTCTCCAGTTCCTTCTTATCCTCTCCTACTATATCCAGCCATGTACTCTCAAAAATTTCTTTCGAAATTCCTCTTTTTATTAAATCCATGTAAATCCTGTTCCTGCTTTTCATTTCTTTATGATACTCTATGTAATCAGCAGCATACCTCTCATCATTTACATAGCCAAAGCCTGTCACGTAATCTAATGCTTCCTTTATAATGCAGCCAGGATAACCTCCTTTTTGAAGCTTTTCTCTCAGCTGAAAGGCTGTGTAGGAACGGTTTTTCAGCAGATTCATCGCGCGCATCTTAGCGCGCTTAGGGAGCACTTCTTCCATTATCTTCCGGTAATTGTCCTCCGAAAGCTCCTGATTTTCTTTTATTCCATAGGTGCGCACCTCGCCTTTATATAAGATAAAGGTGTATGTATCATCTATCTCTATTTCTACTCTGGATTTATCAAATTCTTTGATTCCTGTTACTGTCATCTTTCACCACGCTTTAGCTTACTTTAGTTTTCAGATATTTTTTCATCCTTATGGCAGTACAGACAATGCAGGGTATGCCTGCCATAATCATGGATAGTATTGCTCCCATCTGTGCTTTACCCTGCTGTTCTTCCGTAGGTACTGCCTCAAAAGAGCCATTTATATACCAGCGCAGCGCCAAAGCAAAACAAAGTAAAAAAAATACAATCAGGATATCTAAAATGAGACGTGTCATTTTTGCCTTCATCATCAAAACACTACTCCTTTCCAGTCAAATACCTCGCCTCGCAGCATTCGCCAAATGTCTATGAGGCGCTTTGCGTCTCTATGAGCAGCCGCTTGGCTCATTGCCCGCGGGAATAGCTATACAGACTAAAAAGAATTTTTATTTTTCTGTTTCAGCCGTTTTCTTTGCCGCGGAGGTCTTTCCTTTTCCTCCATCCGCTTTTTCCTTTTCGGCATCCTGAGCGTTTTCTTTTAAGGCATCCTGAAAACCATAGTGTTCCCTTACCTTTTCAGATATTTCCTCAAATATCTCCTGGTTATTTTTCAGATATTGTTTGGCATTTTCACGCCCCTGTCCAATTTTATTTCCATTATAGGCATACCATGCGCCGCTTTTATTGACAATATTTACATTGGCCGCCAAATCAAGCACATCGCCTACGGTTGAAATGCCTTCGCCAAAAATAATATCAAACTCTGCTTCCTTAAAAGGAGGGGCAATTTTGTTTTTTACAACCTTAACCCTGGTTCTGTTTCCGATGGCCTCGCCGCTTTGCTTGATGGCTTCAATCCTGCGCACATCCAGTCTTACGGAAGAGTAGAATTTAAGCGCCCGCCCGCCTGTGGTGGTCTCCGGATTGCCGAACATAACCCCTACCTTCTCACGGAGCTGGTTGATAAAGATCACCGTGCAGTTGGATTTACTGATAACCGCAGTAAGCTTACGAAGAGCCTGGGACATCAGCCTGGCCTGAAGGCCCACATGGGAATCCCCCATATCGCCGTCAATTTCCGCCTTGGGAACAAGCGCGGCAACTGAGTCCACCACAATAATATCAATAGCGCCGGAGCGAACCATGGTTTCCGTGATTTCCAGCGCCTGCTCGCCATTATCAGGCTGGGAAATATAGAGATTATCCACATCTACGCCTATGTTCTTAGCATATACGGGATCCAGCGCGTGTTCCGCATCAATAAAGCCCGCAATGCCGCCTCTTTTCTGAACTTCTGCAATCATATGCAGGGTGACAGTTGTCTTACCACTGGATTCCGGTCCGTATATTTCAATAATTCTTCCCTTTGGTATTCCGCCAAGTCCCAGAGCGATATCCAGGCTCAAGGATCCGGTGGGGGTTGTCTCCACGTTCATCCTTGCGGAAGAATCCCCTAATTTCATCACCGCACCTTTGCCAAACTGTTTCTCAATCTGACCCAGGGCCGCATCCAATGCTTTTAATTTGTCATCTTTTTCCATATAAATCCTCCATTCCTGCAGACAGCCGCAAATTAATGTGTATGAAGTGCACTAAGTACAGGCACAGTATTTCGTCAAACGTTTCTTCATTCTATATAACCTGGCTTATAGCATGAAACACTTCTGCTCTGGTATAAGTCGGTTATCACATCAGACACTATCCTTTATTACATAGATAATTAATCGTTTCAGAACATCTGTTCTTAATCACTATAAAACAAACGTTCGGTCCTGTCAATAGATTTTGTACTTTATCTTCACTTTTCAGTAACTGCCAAAATCATACCCCCGGCAGGCAAATGCCTGCCCTTTAAAAAGTAATACTTCATTCACTAAAATCTATTATACAGGATTAATTGTCCAATAAAACTCCCTCAATGGCATCTTCCCCCTTTCTTTCCATATTTTTTGCTTTGGATGATTGGCAGAAAATGCCGGATATGCAAAGCAGAATCTTTCGCCGCCGCGAACCGGTCAGCATAGAATAATCTTAAAAATATGCTTTAAATCTATCACATTCCCATTTCATTAGCAATAGACTTTACCACAATAATTATGCCAATGGCCTGTGTTACTTTTTATGGGTCAGGAATGCCCACGTGCTGCGCATTCCGTGAGAACATGATCCAGGAGTGAGGGGCGATTTTGCGAAGCAAAACTCGAAATATCGCCCCGAATGTTACTATGAGCGGCCCCCAGGCTGTGAATAGTAACTGGCCTGTGGTCAAACTATTGTCACAGGAAAGCTTAAAAATGACTTTGATAGTCCTGATAGTCCTGATATGTGACAGTCACCCAGCCATAGTAATAATTAAATCCCACTTCCATGCCTAACGGCGTATAAAAGATAATCAAACTGGAATCATCTGTAAGCAGGCTGGTAATATCCTGATCCGAATAAAAGGAAAGGGAATCAATCTCTCCGTTTTGCCTTTCACAGCGTTTTCGAAAATCAATGGAAAATGTATCATTAATATTAAGCAGCTGCGAATTGGTTAAAGCCATTCCGCTTTCCATATCAATATTCACGGAAATAATATAGGTTTCATAGGTTGCGCCATCCAGAATACCTTCTTCCATATAAATAATACTGAGAACATCTTCATCCATGTAAGTGACATAGCTTTCTGCCTCAAAGTAAAAGCTTTCTTCATCCGAAATCCATTCCGCTACCGACTCCATATATTCTTTTACTTCGTCAAGTTCTCTCTGCATAATATGATTGATGCTTTCGGAATCAATGGTTTCATCGCCGGATATTACCGGGTAGCTCATCTCAACAGAAAGATTGTCTGCCGGGGTACTGCTATAAGTCTCAAAATTTATCTGATAAGATAAATCTTCCCGTATGGCATCGTGAATTTCGTAATATTCTCCCTCACCATACCTGTAGTTATACCCGTCATCATCCCGGTCATCTTCCGTACCATCATCATACCAGTAGTCATCCTCTCGTTCCCGCCGCACTTTTTCTTTTTCTATCTCCTGGCGGTCCTTAAGGTTATCCTCACGCTGCTGACGTATCTTTGCTTCATGTATGTATGTTATTACCCGCCCATATTCTCTTGTAAACTGATATACTCCTATATACAACGTCACTAAAAAAATAACAGCCCCTCCAATACTGCCAAGCACCACTGCTACTATTTTTCCGGAACTCCACTTTTTCTTCATAATACCCCTTCCTGCCAATCCGCCATGCTTCCAACAGCCGGCAAATTTGAATCTTCCCCTGTGGTTCAGCAATCCTAAGAAAATATGCCATTGGCGCAGTCCCAAATCTCAAAATTGAAAATCAAAATTTTTTAGCCCTGCTCCTTCATAAGACAATGATAAAGCAGCGTAAGCGCCGCCTGCGTGGTCTGTCTACGTATTTCCAGCCTGTTTCCTGTAAAATGGTTCTCTGTAACCATTATATTTCCGCCTGCAAAGCAGCCTATATACACCAGTCCAACCGGTTTTTCAGGCGTTCCTCCATCCGGCCCCGCGATACCCGTAACTGCAACTGATGCCTGTGCCGCTGCTGCCTGTGCCGCACCTGCCGCCATCTGCTCTGCCACCTGTCTGCTTACTGCTCCCCAGGTTTCCAGGGCTTTTTCCTCTACGCCAAGAAGTTTGCTTTTGGCCGAATTAGCATATGTGACATAACTTTCCTTAAAAACCTCTGATACTCCTGCCACATTCACCAGCGTTGAAGCAATCATACCTCCTGTGCAGGACTCCGCACAGGTTACCTGCCATCCCTTTTCCTTCAGCCTTGCAACTATTTTTTCTTCAATGTAATCCTCACGATTCTCCTGCTGCAGTCTCTTTTCAAGCATTTACAGCCTCCGTTATTTGTTTTCCTTCATGACATTTTTGTTTTTTATCACATAGTCCGCCAGAGATACCACTGTCAGTATAACCGCAATCCACAGCACAATCTGCGTCAGTAAATGAAGCGCCGGAATATCCGCTATCAAAAGGCATACCGCAATCATCTGGAAGGTCGTTTTAAATTTTCCCCAATAGCTTGCAGCAATCACCACGCCGTTATCTGACGCAACCAGCCTGAATCCGCTGATAATAAATTCTCTGGCAATTATAATTATAACCATCCATGCCGGTATCTTATGCAGTTCAATCAGGCAGATGAGCGCAGAACAAACCAAGAGCTTATCCGCAAGGGGATCCATAAACTTTCCAAAATTTGTAACAAGGTTGTATTTTCGCGCTATCTTTCCATCTAAAAGATCCGTAAGGCTGGCAATAATAAATATGGCAAGGGCAATCCATTTATCATAAGCCGTGACGGGTACCAGCAGAAAAAAAATAAAAAAGGGAATCAGTATCACCCTGAACATCGTAAGTTTATTTGGTAAATTCATATTATATATCCTCCCTGCTTTTCATATATCTGCTTATCTGTCCTTTATTATCATTTCCCCGATTAGATCATATTCGTTTGAGCCTGTGATACATACCTCCACAAAATCTCCGCTCATAAGCTGTCTGTCCGTGTTAAAAAAGAGATAGCCATCCACCTCCGGAGCATCCTTATAAGTCCGCGCCACGTATACATCTTCCTCTGCTTCTTTTCCCTCAATCATAACCTTCAGACATCTGCCCGTCATCTGTCCCGCCTTTTCAAAGGCTATTTCCTGCTGTAATTCCATGATTTCATCTCTGCGGCGCTCCTTCACATCCTCCGGAATCTGATCCGGCATCCCGGCTGCCGGTGTATCTTCTTCTTCCGAATAGGTAAATACCCCAAGTCTGTCAAATTCCATTTCATCTACAAAGCGCATGGTTTCTTCATGGTCTTTTTCACTTTCACCCGGAAATCCGGTTATCAGAGTGGTGCGGATGCAGATATCGGGTATTTCCTCCCGCAGCTTTTCAATCATTGTCCGGATCTGCCCCGCACCGGTTCTTCTTCCCATTCGCTTAAGGATCGCATCACTCCCGCTTTGTACAGGTATATCCAGATAATGGCAGATTTTTTCTTCCTCCTTTATTACCTGTATCAGCTCATCTGTGATTTCCTCCGGATAACAATAAAGAAGGCGAATCCAGGAAAGCTCTTTTATCCTGCAAAGCTCTTTCAACAGTCCGGGCAGAGACTTTTTTCCATATAAATCCATGCCATAAAGGGTAGTTTCCTGGGCCACCAGTATCAGCTCTTTTACACCGCCCGCTGTAAGCTCCCTTGCTTCTTTAAGCAGATCTTCCATGGGAACACTGCGGTAATTTCCCCTCACCTTTGGGATAATACAATAAGTGCAATGCTTATCGCATCCTTCGGCAATTTTTAAATACGCATAATGTCCTCCTGTGGTCACCACGCGCCGCCTGCCGCCTGCAGGCGCTCTGTCAAGAGGTTCCAGGCAGTTTTCCGGTCTTCCGGCAAGAGCACTCTCAACAGCCCTGCTAATGTCCAGTATAGCCGTTGTGCCCACAATAACATCCACTTCCGGAATCTCCCTCTTAATTTCATCCCTGTAGCGCTGTGCCAGGCACCCTGTCACAATCAACGCTTTGATCCGGCCGCTTTTTTTCAGCTCTGCCATCTCTAATATTGTATTTATACTTTCCTCTTTGGCGTCATTGATAAAACAACAGGTATTCACCACAATGATATCCGCCTGTGTCTCATCATTTGTAAAGGTATAACCTTTTTGGGACAGTTCGCCAAGCATCACCTCTGAATCCACCAGATTTTTATCACACCCCAGTGAAATAAACAGTACTCTCATAATACCTCCTGCATACAAAAGGCAAAGCCTGCTGTCATATACAATAAGCAAAACCTGTTATCAGGTATTATAATCTATACTGTAATACTGCTTTGACAAAGAATTTGCAGGCTTTCAGTCACAGGCAATTCATTGACCGCTCCGGTTAATCCCATGTATCCCGCCTGATATTGACTTCTCCGGTAAAAACATCAGGTTCCCGCACTAAAACAAACAGGTATATATCACATAACAGGAGGGCCGGATTATTGATAAAACGCTGACACGGCGCTTTCGCGTGACAGCGTTGTCTCATTTGGTCAATAACCAATAACCTGTTATTCTTCCGATAAAATTTTTATTTTCCCCTGATTCAATTCTTCCACCGCAATGGACAAAGGTTTCTCATCTTTTGCATTAACCATTGGTTCTTCCCCTGAAATAATCTGTCTTGCTCTCCTGGATGTAGCCATCACAATCGAATACCTGCTGTTTACCACAGGCGCTTCCCCCGGCAGCGCATCGCTGTTTACTACTTTCATTAAATCTGAATAAGATGGATGTAACATATTTTACCTCATTTCTGCACGGTACTTTACCTGTAACAAGCCTGTGTACCGCGCCGGCACAGGCCCATTTATTTCTTTCCTACAAACCTTTATTTCAATTCACTTAGTTCCTTTTTCATTTTTTCTATAAACTCTTCATTTCTTACCGGCGCATGATGTGCCGCCTGTATCAGGGAATGCATCTCTTTCACGCATTCCTCCAAAGCATCATTTATCACAATATAATCATACTGTTCAATGCCCTCTGCTTCCTCACAGGCTCTTTTTAGCCTCTTTTCAATAACCTCCCGGCTCTCTGTTCCTCTTCCCTCCAGACGTTTTTTCAGTTCGGCAACGCTGGGCGGCATCACAAACATTAACACAGCAGTGGGAAATTTTCTTTTTACTTTGAGCGCTCCCTGGATCTCTATTTCCAGGATAACATCCTTTCCCCTCTCAAGCTGCCTTTCCACATATTCTCTTGGCGTTCCATAATAGTGATCGCAGTAGTTTGCATATTCAATCAGCCCGTCCCTGGAAATTCTGTCCTCAAATTCTTCTTTGCTCACAAAAAAGTATTCTTTTCCTTCTTCCTCCCCCGGCCTTGGCATTCTGGTGGTCATGGATACAGACAGCGCATAATTCTCATAACAGCGCACCATCTGCTTCATAAGCGTACCTTTTCCTGCCCCGGAAAATCCTGAAACTACTATTAAGATTCCTTTATGTTTCATTTTCATCTCTGCTTTCTGCCTGTGCTCTCTGGGCAATCGTTTCCGGAAGAAGTGCTGAGAGCACCAATTGGCTGTTTTCCATTACAAGCACTGCTTTTGTTTTTCGTCCCTGTGTGGCATCTATTGCGGTTCCGGCTTCCCTGGCTTTTTGCACCAGACGTTTGACCGGCGCCGAATCAGGGCTTACAATTGCAATTATCTTACCGGAATTTACAATATTGCCAAATCCGATATGAATCAGTTTATTCAATGTTTTGAATCTGCTCCCTTACCTTTTCAATTTCTGTTTTTAATTCTATGGCCCGGTTGGATATCTCCAGGTCACCGGACTTTGACAGGATTGTATTTGCTTCCCTGTTCATCTCCTGGGCAATAAAGTCAAGCTTTCTTCCGATGCCTCCGCCAAGAAGCAGGGTTTCCTTTGTGGTTTCAATATGGCTTTTTAACCGGACAAGCTCCTCATCCACACAAACCCGGTCCGCAAAGATCGTAACCTCCATCAGAAGTCTGTTTTCATCGACCTGTGCATCTCCTAACAGCTCTTTTACCTTTTCTTCCAGCTTCTTTCTGTATTCCGTGATAATCTGGGGAGAACGCTCCGTAATAAACGTCACATGCTCCAGCATCCCGTCAAGCTTTTCCAGAAGGTCTTTTAGCAAATGCTCTCCCTCTTTAATCCTGGTCTCGACAAAGCCTTCCGCCGCGCCCCTGACAGCCTTATCAAGGAGCTGCCATAGTTTATCTTCGTCAATTCCCTGCTCCTCCATGGTAAGGACCTCCGGGTACTTGGACAGACTGGAAATCTTCACATCATTTTCCAGTGAAAAATCCTCTGCCATCTGGTTTAGATAACTCATATACTCGCCGGCCAGCTCTTTGTTGTACTTGACGCATACATTGGTCTGTGTATAATCTTCATAAGCGATAAAGAGGTCCACCTTTCCTCTCTGAATATATTTTTTCAGCTCATTTCTGATAGACGCCTCAAAAAAATTCAGTTTCTTTGGCATCTTAATATTCACATCCAGATACCGGTGATTGACTGATTTCATCTCTACCGTAATTTTGCGTTCGGCCTCCTGCACTTCACATCTGCCAAACCCCGTCATGCTTTTAATCATATCAGACCTCCATACCTACAGCTGCCCGATTTTTCAGGCATAAGCACAAACTTATTGATAAAACGCTGCCACGCTTTGCGAGCCAGCTTATTTATGAAAAAATCCCTGATTTCCAATCTTATCTTCAAGCCGTCTGTACTGCTGTATATCTTTTTACATTATAGGCGAAGCATACAAAATCGTCAAGTTTATCCTGAACTGCTTTTACACCTTCTCGTGATGTGGTACAATAAGAAAAATGTATATTTACTTGCGTTACTACTAAAGCCAAAGACAAAAATATAACTTATAAATATAGGAGACAAACCATGGCCTTTGATGGAATTACAATAGCTTCAATTGTAAAAGAACTAAAAGATGCTCTGTCCGCAGGGCGTATTTACAAAATCGCCCAGCCGGAAAATGATGAGCTTTTACTTACCATAAAAACTGCTGACGGAGGGCAGAGGCGCCTTCTTTTATCTGCAAGCGCTTCTCTCCCGCTGGTTTATCTTACCGGCAGCAATAAACCAAGTCCCATGACTGCCCCCGGATTTTGCATGCTTCTGCGCAAGCATCTCCAAAATGGCAGAATTACGGATATCACCCAGCCGGGGCTTGAGCGGATCATCCATCTTCATGTGGAACATTTAAACGAAATGGGAGATCTTTGTCACAAGCGGCTGATTGTGGAGATTATGGGAAAACACAGCAACATCATATTTGTAAATGATGATGATATGATTATCGACAGTATTAAGCATATCTCCGGTATGGTCAGCTCCGTCCGGGAGGTTCTGCCCGGGCGGCCTTACTTTATCCCGAAAACACAGGACAAAGAAAATCCCCTTACCGCAGATTTAAATTCCTTTCAAAAGGCATTATCATCCGGAAGTATGCCGGTGTATAAAGCGCTCTATAGTCATTACACCGGGATCTCCCCTGTCATGGCCCAGGAAATCTGCTATCGCGCAGGAGTGGACGGGGATGTTTCAACCGCATTTTTTGCCACACTTCCACAAGGGGAAAACACCCTAAACATGCTCTATCATGCCTTTTCCAATATGATGCGGCAGATCCGGGAAGGCGATTTTCATCCTGTTATTGCTTATGAGAACGGCATTCCGGCAGAGTTTGCCCCCCTGCCCCTTACCATGTATGGAACGGATATCCTAAAAGAATTTGACTCTGTAAGCGCTCTGTTAGAGCAATACTATGCGGAAAAAAGTACCGTTACACGCATCCGCCAAAAATCTGCCGACCTGCGCAAAATTGTGCAGACTGCCCTTGAGCGGAATGTGAAGAAATATGACCTGCAATTACGGCAAATAAAAGATACGGAAAAAAAGGACAAATACCGGATTTACGGCGAGCTGTTAAATACTTACGGATATGAAGCGGCCCCCGGCGCCAAGTCACTTAGCGCCTTTAACTACTATATCGGTGAGACTGTCACCATCCCCCTTGATCCGCTTTTGACCCCTTCCGAAAATGCAAAAAAATATTTCGATAAATACGGCAAAATGAAGCGGACCTATGAGGCTTTATCTGCTCTTACCACACAGGTAAAGGAAGAAATTGATCATCTGGAATCTGTCCAGACCGCCCTTGACATTGCGCTTTTGGAGGAAGATCTTGCGCAGATTAAGGAGGAACTGATTGAAAGCGGGTACATCCGCAGAAAAGGCGGCGGGAAAAAGGTCAAATTTACCAGCAAGCCTTTTCACTATATCAGCAAAGACGGTTTTCACATTTACGTTGGCAAAAATAATTTTCAAAATGATGAGCTTACCTTTAAATTTGCCACAGGAGGCGACTGGTGGTTCCACACAAAAGGTATCCCCGGTTCCCATGTTGTGGTGAAGACGCAAGGCGCGCCTCTCCCTGACAGTGTCTTTGAAGATGCTGCCAGACTCGCCGCCTACTACTCCAAAGCCCGTGGTCAGGATAAAGTGGAAATTGATTACACGGAGAAGAAAAACGTCAAAAAGCCAAACGGCAGCAAGCCCGGGTTTGTTGTTTACTATACCAATTATTCCATGATGATTGATTCCGATATTTCGGGCCTTACTTTGCTGGAAAATTAGTGGTAACATTTTCGCTTTGAGTCGAATTTAGCGAAAGGCATCTTACGTTTATTACCTGTTGTTTTTCCGCACTGTTTTTCTGACTAACGCAGGAGGTAAGTTTGAAATAATGAAGAAAAATGTTAAAAAAAATATTCTTCCATACCGGCAGCGTCTCCGGAGAATTTTCTGCCTATTGCTTTTGCCTGCCTGTCTGTTCTTAATCGGAATTGCAGACAACCGCCAAAAGACCCTGGAAGAGGATCCTTCTTTGTATAAAACTGTGGATGCAAAAGGTGTTTTTCATATATATAACCTGAAGGATTTTTATGCCTTTCAAAAGTATGTTCTAAACGGCCACAAAGAACTAGATGCCGTGCTGGAGGCCGACATTGATATGGAGAAAAGCCCTTATTGGGTTCAGTATTATTCGGGTCATTTTGACGGTCAGGGCCATAAGATTACCGGAATGACCCACGAGCTGTTTCTCCTTCTGGAAAAAGACGGGGTAATCGAAAATCTTCTTGCAGAGGTTCAGATGGAGCCTCACGAGGGCACCGACACCGGCGGACTGATTTACTATAACTGCGGAACCATTCGCGGCTGTGAGGTTTATGGAACCGTTACAGGGTACAATTACGTTGGAGGTATCGCCGGCATTAGCGTGGGGCTCATTGAGGATTGCAGAAATTATGCCTCTGTTACCTCCCTGGAAGACGGTCTTACCATGGAGTACAGCCACTGGACGGACGGATACGGCGCCGGAGGCATTGCCGGGCTGTGCGCTACCACCAGGAGCGAAACCCAAAAAGAAGAAAGGATCCCGGAAATATGCGCCATTATAAACTGCGATAATTACGGCGATGTAACCGGCAAAAGCTATGCCGGAGGCATTGTAGCTTATTTAGATGACCGGACGCAAGCTCTGGCCCCTGCCAGCTCCGTACAGGAACTGGTGCAAAATGAGGACTTTATAACGCCCTTAGAACAGATGTCCGACAGACAGCCCACGGAAAGCACAGATACCGAAAACCCTGATTCTTTGGAACCTCCTTTGGATTCTCAGGACAAAAATGCTGAAAAACCGCAGGAACACTATTCTCTGGTAAGATGCCGCAACTATGGAACCGTCACTGCCGAAAACCGTCAGGATCCGCGAACCCTGTGGTATACGCAGGCGGCAGGTATCTGCGCGCAGTTAAGCTGGGGCAGTATTTACGAGTGTGCGAATCTGGGAAAAATATGTTTCGATGAATCTGCACCAAAATATAGTGATGACGGGTATATCTTTACCAACTGTCCTATGGCAGTCACCTATAATCTGGGATTTGCACCAACGAAAGAACATCATATTGTTAACTGTGTCAATTTGAAGGGAACTATTGCAGAGACCATGCGCCATGAAAACATTATGGAATTATCCAAAGAAGATATGGAGGCCTGGGAAGAAGGAACCTTTCAGAAAGAGTATGTCAGCAATAACTGGGAATTTGACCTGCAAAAGGCTGTGGATATCTGCGGTCTGCAGCCCTTACAAACAGGTCCGAATCCTCTTTTGTCCTCAATGCCTTCCGGGCAGCGCAGTCAGCCTGCCAAAAATTATTATCTCTGCGATGCATTTGCCATTTTCCTTCCTGAATATATGGAAATAGAGGAAGTGAGCCTTTCGCCCGGCGATCCTGCCGGCCCTTATGCCCTGCATATCACGGTGCAAAAGGACGCCCTTGAAAAAGTGTTGTCTGACAAGAACAACCTGTCCGGTCAAATCTGCGGCTCACAGCCTCCTTCACAATTTTTAAACAGAATTAATACTGAAAATGCGTTATATGAAGAACAAAATTCGGGAACCTCCCTAAGTGGATATGAGGAATGCTGGATTGTCCGAAAAGATGCGGGTGTGCAGACAGCCCTTAGCAATGCAAAGCAATCCAATACCCGAAACGAATGGCGTGTCAGATATTTTCTGGAAGAACTTTTTGATACCGTTTCTCCCTATCACTATATGGATATCTGCTCCCTTAATCTGCCCTTCCACAATTCTTTTCAGGCCAACTATAAAAGCGGCAGACGGATTTTCGTGGAAGGCTCTATCCCTGATATGAGTCTGTACAGTTATTTACAGGAGGGTGACCATATGCTGGGTAACATGCTGGTTATGCCCCTGTATGGTTTAAAGGAGCCTGTAGGCGAACATCTAAAGGCCGGGTGGATTATGGTCTTTACCATGAAAGAAACGAATATCCGTCCTTCCCGGGGTTTTATTGATTTGGTGGAATCAGCTTTCTATCCGCTTAGCGGAAATGAAAAACTGCATACTGTCGAAGCGGGCGACAGCCTCTGGCAACTGGCCGGGGATTATACGTTGCACCCGGAAAACTGGAAAATGCTTGCTGCGGTAAACGGCATAAGCAGTCCTGACCATATTATGCCGGGCAGCCTTTTGATTGTGCCCTCTTTGGAAGAATGGGAGAAAGACGAACTCATTCTCTCCTCCCATATGATTATGGAGTATGGATAACCTGACAAATGAAAATCATTCCTGTTTCTTTTAAAAATACTTATCATATTCTCCGTCCGGAAAGGGCTTTTAGAGAAACAATATCTAAATTGTTCAAATCCTTTTCATGGATGGCAGGCTCCTGAAAATTTTCATTCCGGGGGTTATATACCATAAATCCCTGCTTGTCTGTTCTTCTATGATTTGTATCAGGGTATTTTGATTCATACCGTTCCCAAACATATTCATCCTCCATGCTTCCTTTTTATCCCCGTTTTTTCTTCATTATACCACCATTTTTTATAGAATCAGCCATTCCATGGGCAAAGGATAGCTCCGCATCGTATTCCTCAAACAACAGACTATGGGTAAATGTTATCACCGCCTCCATTTTCCAGATATCAGCAAGGGGAATCATACAGCTTTCCCCCCTTCACGTCACGTTTTTTTCCATACACACGCTGTTCATGCCTTTGGCGTTCTTCAAATACCACCGGTCCCCCTGCTCTGGCCTTAGTCCCTTGTAAGATTTTTTATCCAGTTAAAACTCCTGATCTTAAAAAAAGCCACAAAACATTTTAATATCTGGTCACATTTAAGACATGCAAATACCAGCCACGCCGGGGCCCCCAGCCTTGCCGAAATAACAGCCGATGGCAAAACCACCAGCAGAACAAAAAATGTATCCATTTTAAAAACAAATCCAACATCCCCGCCTGCTTTCACCAGACCGGCCAGACAGGCCGCCTGATAACAGGTCCCGACCATTGTGACGGCAAGCACTGTACAAAATTGGTGCGCATAACCTGCCGTTTCCTTAGAGACGCCTGCATACATTCCGATAAAGGGCGTTTTCGCTAATGCAATCATTGCACCGGTAAGAAGACCAAGACCTAAAAATAAAATCTGCACCGTCCTTGCATATTCTTTCAGCAGTTCAATTTTGCCCGCTCCCACCGTTTTTCCTGTGATAATACTTACCGCCGCAGACATTCCGTTCATGGTTACAAATGCCAGTGCATTCAGGGTGTTGGCTATACTTGCGCCGGCGATCACATACTGGTCAAAACGTCCCAGTATCATGGAATTTCCCATCATATTGATGCCCCAGATTACCTGTCCTCCCGCAATCGGAAGTCCATAGCGTATAAAATCCTTTCTGAGCAGAGCGTCCGTCCTGAACAAATCAGAAAGTTTCAGACAAAGCTTACGGTCAATCCGAAAGACATAGACCGCCATAATAACCGTTTCAACGATTCTTGAAATCAGGGTGGCAATGGCAGCACCTCTTACGCCTAAAGCCGGAAATCCAAATTTCCCAAAAATCAGCGCATAGTTCAGGCTGATATTGGTAATCAGGGAAACCCCGGAGACAGCCATCCCGATATTGGCCACCTCCACGCTGCGCATTGCCGCAATCAGCGCCTGTGTCAGACAGAAAAAGAGATAGGAAAAACATACGATTCGCAGATAGTCCGCCCCTTCGCCAATGACAGCCAGATCCGGGGTAAAGATACCGATAATCTTCCTGGGGAAAAAGGCGCATAAGCACGTAAACACTGTTCCCACCGCCAATGTAAAATGCACACCGATAGAGATAATCCGCTTAATACTTTCCGTATCCGCCTTCCCCCAGTACTGTGCGGCCAGTATCAGAATCGCCCCTTCAATCCCTCCGGAAAACAGCTGAAGGAGCGTTTGAATCTGTCCACCCATATACACGCCGGAGATGGACGCATCCCCCAGTGCGCCTGTCATCAGATTATCTGCAAGAGTTACGGCAAATGTAATAAAATTCTGAAGTGCCACCGGTATTGCCAAAACCAGCAGGTCGCGATAAAAGCTCCTGTCACGGGTTAACAACATCATTCCCTCCCCTTCTGCGGCATTCCAACAAACACCGACACGCTTCGCGAGTCGTCTTATTGTAACGAAAAATAGCGTTCGATACTCTTCGCGAGTGGGCTTATCCAAAGTAAAACTCTCTCTGTCAGTCAATTCATGCCGCTATTTGTATTATATAAAATACTTAAAACGGAGTAAATAGAAATTCAGTCGCTTCCACGCTTTCTCTCTATAAAAACACAGCGCACGCTATGCGCAAAAAATTCGCTGAGTGCAAACCCTGCGGACATTGATTCTGTCTGCTGCCTGTAGTAAAATGAAAAAAATAACTGTAATACAATGATTACCTGCTGTTCTGACAGAACAAGGCCGGTCATTTTCAAAATTGAACGGATTGATTATGAATAAATCAGGATGTGTGAAATTTTAATTTCACTCTTTGCCTGATTTACCGTAAAATAACCGGATAAAAGCAGATTTATGTAAGGGTATGGAGGAAAACAATGCGTATAGAACATATTGCTATGTATGTGAATGATTTAGAAGCGGCAAGGGATTTTTTTATGAAATATTTTAATGCAGTGTCAAATTACGGTTACCACAATAAAACCACAGATTTTCAATCTTATTTTTTGTGTTTTGAAGACGGCGCCAGATTGAAAATTATGAATAAACCTGCAATAGAGGATATGGAAAAACCATTCGCTGCAATCCTTACAGGCTGACCGCTTTTGATATACTGATCGTCTATGTATCTTGTAATCACAGGGAACATATCTTGAAAGAGAAGTACCGTTTTACTATCTCTAAAAGCAAAGTAATGCGGACGCTTTGTGTCCTCATAATTGACTTTTAGATAAGGATCTTGTATTTTTGTGAAAAAAATCATCCGATACAAAATATAGGCTTCCCGTCATAATTTCCATAAGCGGTTTTCTCCTTGTACAATTTAAGCCCCCTGCCTGTCACTATTATTATACGTAAGGTAAGCCCCGCAAATATGTCAATCACCCGAAAAATTTAATATGTAATAAAGTTTTGCTTTTTCAACTTATATCCCCTGTTTTTGAAATTCCAGCGGCGCCACGCCAATGGTCTCTTTAAAAATCTTTGAAAAATAGGATGCCGTATTAAAGCCGCAGCTCATTGCCACATCCGTAACGGCCGCTTTTTTGCGAAGCAGCTCCATAGCGGCGCAGATCCTGTACTCCGTCAGATATTCAATAGGCGACTTTCCAAAAACATCCTGAAAAATATTGTTGCAGGTATTGCGTGCCACACCTCCGGCTCTGGCAATATCCGCCACGCCGATTTTCTCTCCATAATGCTCCTGTATAAAAAGGATCATCTTTTTGGCAGGCTGGGCATGGGACATATTTTTTGCATGTTTTCTCCGGGATACCCCGTCTGTACAAAGCCGGCTGAGCATCAGCTTAAGCAGCTTAAATAAAGCCATCTTGGCATCAATTTCAAATTCATCCGGCTTTTCGCGGCATAAACGAAAAATCTCAGCGCACAGGGTTTCCATTTCCAGCTGCCAGTCCTGTGAACCATCCAGAATCACCGCATCCGGGGCCTGCCGGATAAGCCTTTGGATATATGGCTGAAGATATACCTCCCGGTCTCCAAAGACGCGGGGGCTTATCAAAAGGACGCGGGTCTGACAGTTTGCACTGCCTACAGCGCCATGCAAAGTGTTTGGCCTGACAAAAATAGTCTGCCCTTCATAAAGAGGGTAGGGTCTGCCGTTGACCGTATAGACAACGCTTCCCCTCTCCATGGTAGTTAACTCCAGTTCATAGTGCCAGTGAACAGGGGAAGACAATAAGGTACAATGGTCTGCACCATCCTCCAGTGCCGCCACCGGGAACCCGCCCTGTCCATAATTTACATTCTGTGAGAGTTCTTCATTCATATTTAAACTGACAAATCCCATAGCAGCCTCCATGGTCAAAAATGTAAAAAAGAGATACAAAAATGATAGCACGGCAAAATGAAAAGTGCAATAATGGCTTTTGCATAAGACGTCTTAAGAGCGCATTCCAAACATGTTATGGGAAGGAGATAACGTAAATTTCATGAATGCAAATTCTTTGAATGTAAATTCCATGAATGCAAATTCTATGAATGCAAATTCTATGAATGCAAATTCTATGAATGCAAATTCTATGAATGCAAATTCTTTGAGGAGCCGCGCTGTCTTTACCCGGTTCTGCATTATGCAGGCCGCATACTGGTCTTTTAATGCCGCGCTTCCCTCGTACATCACCGCATACATGCTCTCCTGCGGCATGAATGCGTCAACCCTCGGCTATCTGTTAGCTGTATATCTTTTTTGTGCGCTGGGCGGCTCCCTGTTCTGGGGACGCTGGATTGATATTCATCATGCCAGCAGGTGTTTTTTCCTGTTTGGCAATGTTTTCGCCTGTGCTCTTGGCATCCTGCTATTTATATTTGTCCGTCAGCCGGTTATTTTGTTTATTGCCTATCCTTTATTTGGCTTTATGAGCGGTCCTATTGCCACCACGCTGGACGCATGGGTTATTGCATCGTTTCCCGAGAGGGGTGATGCTGTCTCACGCTCCCGTTCCTTTGCCACATTAGGCTATGCCTTTGTAATGCTTCTCATGGGCCAGTTAATTGTTAAAATCGGATATCAGGCTATGCCTGTTGCAGCCCTTGCTTTCATGGCGGTTAACTTTATCACCGCTTTGTTTCAGCCGGAAGCCCCTTTTACCGAAGATGGCGGCGGCGCGTCACGCCCGGATCCAAAGGAGCTGCTTAGTTCCCGGCTCTATCTGTTACTGGCGGCTTCGGTATTTTTCACCGGAATGTGTATTGCGCCCATCAATAATTTGAAAGTGCTTCTCTTTGAAAATGTAGGCGGAAATGTTTCGTATTTAGGCTGGGACAATTTTATCGGTTGTCTTATCCAGATTCCGTTTTTGATGTTTGCAGGAAAGCTGCGCTTTATCAGGGCTGAAAAGCGCCTCTTAGCGGGATCCATGGCCGCAATGTTTTACGCGCTTTTTGTTCTGGCTGCCAAAAGCCCCGGCATGATCATCGCCGGAACCATGATGAACAATATAAGCTTCGGTCTGCTGTTTCCAACCATGCGTGAAATGACGGAACGATTTGTTCACCCAAGGCTGCGCAACACTGCTCACAGCATGATTGATGTTGCTTACGGCAGTTTTTCCGGCATGATTGCCTCCTCCTTTAGCGGAAGGGTGCTTGAAAGCTCCGGCAGCGCCTCCATGTGCATGATTTGCGTGTGTATGGAGCTGATTGCCATTGCCATCGCTTTCTTCCTCATCTTTTCCTGTACCATGAGAAAGCCGCAGAGACTGTGGGGAAAATTTAAAATGAATTTTTGATGAGTTTATACAAATTTTTTGATGTGCTTTGTGAGAGCTTATTTTTAATATGCCAGTCATGAAAAAATCTGTTTCATGACTGGCACAATCAGAAATGCCCCCGGGCTCCGGTATTTCTTTTAATTATCTGAAAATGCAAAAGGTTTGATTTGTCTGACAACATCCATAACGGTTCCGTCTCTGCTTTCAATAATTCCTACAACCCGCTCTCCAAATTGTACTTTCTCCGGTTCTCCGACAATGCCATAAGCAATATCCCTTAATTCCTCAATGGTTTTAAACGGGAGTGGAACATCTTTCATAGCCTCAAGTAAATCCTTACGCAACGGATTAATTGCAATTCCATAGTCCATAACCACCACATCCACGGATTCCCCTGGTGTCGTAACGGTTGTCACGTCTGTACAGACTGCAGGAATTCTCCCCTGGATTAACGGAGTGATAACAATAGCGCACTTTGCTCCTGCCGAAATTCTAAAATGCTTTAAGTTCTTTACATTCTCCACCGCATCCAAATCAAAATCCTGCGTATCTAGCAGACAGTCAATCTGACCGTTTATCAAAAGGTCGCACATTGGCTTCGTCAGACCGCCTACCCCAAAGTGCATCCTGATATTTCGCTCCTTCATGTGCTTTGCCAAAGAAATAGTAGATGCAATTGAAGCTCCTCCCACGCCGGTTTGATAAGAAAATCCATCCTTGAAATATGGCGAATTTATAACAAATTGAGTACAGTACTCTGCCATCATCAGCTTACGCATATCATTGGTTGGCTTTGCGGCGCCGGTTGCAATCTTTTTTGCATCTCCGATAGCAGCCACCACCACTACATAATCAACCTTTGTCATAGAAATATGTGCCGGAAAATTGGGGAAAGCTACCAGGCAGTCCGTAATAGCAACCACCTTGTCGGCATAATCTCCGTCAACCATTGCATAGGAAAGCACACCGCAGTCCGAATGCCCTCCAATTCCACGGCAATTTCCGTATTCATCGCAGGTCGGCGCACCCACAGCTCCAACTTTTTTAACAGGTTGATATTGTCAATATTGGTTGACACTTTTTTTACAAGGATATTAATGTCTAAGCAGTATTGCCCAGAGATTCATAATATCTCTGCCGCTTGACCATAGGAGGAAATCCTTCATTGGCTGAGCATATCCTCCTGTTATTCCAGCAGCTGATGAAGTATCTCCAGCGGAATGTCTTTAGTTCCTCAATGGTCATTTCTTCTGCATTATGGCGACCATAGAGAAGTTCTTCTTTCATCCTCGCCCGCATGCTCTCACAGCGGGCATTGTCGTGGCAGCGTCCCCCGGCACTGTTCATGCTCTGGCGGATGCCGTATTTAGCAACCGCTTTACGGTAGGTTTCGCTGGTGTACTGTGTTCCACGGCCGGTCTTTGTTTGCCGGATATTTATAAAATCCCTGCCGTATTACTTTCAGCATCCGGCAGCAGAAAGAAATCTTTCCCTTGATAACGTCGTCCTCAGTTTTTATGGCAGGGAACATCATTCTCTGTCTTTTGCAGACTTTCGACGACTGGCAGCGAAAAAAGCGCTTGCTTCCTCAAGGAATTCGTTTCCCTCTTTCAAACGGCGGATTTCTTTTTCCTGCTCCTTGACCTGCCTGCGCAGGAGAGCCAGCTCCTCTGCGAGGCTCATGGCCGTCTGTGGCGTATGCGAACCAGGACCAACATCCAGCCGTCCCTCCCTTGCTGCCTTCGTCCATGCATACATAATGTTTTCAGGGATTCCTAATTCGTCAGCCGCTTTTGCGCCGCCAAGTTCCTTTGCCGGTTTTACGGCCTGGAGCTTGTATTCCATGTCGTATTTCCGTTGTTTTTTTGCCATTGTAGCTGCCTCCTTATTTCTCTTTGATTATACATCAAATCCTTGAGTATAAGGTGTCAACTAAAATGATACAACATCAATTTATTTTACAATGCGAAATATAAATTTCTTTCACAATTTAAAGCAAAACATGCACAATATGAATTAGTTATCTCCAAATTATCATTCCATAAAACGCTGCCTCACTTCGCGCGCCAGCTTATCTATATAAAAATAAAGTGTGCAGGAAAAATGAAAACTAATCGCAGTCATTTTCTTACACACTTTATTTAAACTTTTAACCTAATTACGCCCCATTACATCTTTCAAGACATGTCGCCGGTATTTAAAGTGTTGAACTGGTAAACAGGCTCTTAACATGATCTATCTCCGTCTGCGTGGCCTTTGCCGCAGGTACATAGTAAGATTTTTCCCTGGCAATCTGATACAGTTCTTCCTGTGACTGTTCACAGGTATTTCTAAACTGCTTTAGAGTCTGCTTCAGCTCCTTGTTCTCTGTCTGGGCAATCATCTCTCCAAAACGTACAAGCTCTCCGTTAATCCCCGTAAGGGTATCTGCTACCATTGTCTTTTCATTCATTTCCATGTCTGCCTCCTTACTGCAAAAACTTCATTAATGCATTTTTGTTTTCCATTGCTGACTTAGCCCCTTTTTCAAAGAACTGTTTTACCTGCGTATCGGACGCACAGGATGCATATTCTTTCATTTTGCAGTGTGTTACATCATAACCGCCGATTAAATGGCGAAGGTTCTGTAAATCAAGTTCTGATAAATTAGCCATAAAAATACCTCCTGAAAATATTGTCTCATTAGACGTTTTTATTATTTCCAGGAGGTTTTATTCTATTCGTTTCTTTTGTGGAAAACCAAATTAGAAGTTTCGTTTTCATCCTTGCAAAGACTAATAAGTATATTTTTTCCAAGCGACAAAGCAAAAATTTATAATATTTTTTTAGATATTTCACTATTTAGGGAAGTAAAAATTCATCCTGTGTTTTATCAATCCATTCTTTTAAGGTCTGCTTTAATCTCAGACGCAGCTCCTTATAATGGTCATTATGTGCAAGATTCACCTGCTCATAAGGATCCTGCTTTAAATCATACAGCATATAATCCATTCCCTGAAAGCACACATATTTGTATCCGTCTTTTGTCACAATTCCTCTCCACGGCTTATTGATGCTGTCATCATGGCAGGTAGGGATCACAGACTGCAGGTAAGCGCTTTCAGGATATTCCGGTCTTTCTTTCTCCAATATCCGTACGGCCGAATAGTCTGTTCCTTCCATCCATTCCGGTACCGGTATACCGCACAGGCCCAAAGTTGTCGGCGCAATATCCACATGATTGATTAAGATATCCCCCACATTACCTGCTTTTCTGTTCACCACATGGGCTGCCCTCTTTTCTCCGCTGATGATAAAAGGCACATTCACTGCCTCCTGATAGGGAATGGTTTTTCTGAATTGTCCGTGGGAACCGTGCATATCCCCATGATCGCTAAAGAACATCACATGGGTACTCTCCATAAGTCCCGTATCGTTTAACACCTCTACAATCCTTCCCACATTCTCATCTATATTTTCTATCATGGCATAATATCCTGCCAGTTCCTTTCCTGCCTGGTCCCTGATATAAGGCACATCCGGAACATTTGGCCTGAATCGGATTTGGGACGGAATATGATTTTTCTGTACATTGGCAGGCGCCACATAGGGGTCATGAGGCGGCTGAACGGAAAGCACTGCGAAAAAAGGTTCTTCTTTTTCTTTCCGTTCCCTCAAATACTCAATAAAAATATCTGTCATAGCATTGGTTTCATAGCCGGGCAGTCGGAATAAATCTACTTCTTTCTCCTTTCTGTGTCCATGAAGATAACAGTCATACTGGGCATTGTTATTTTCATAGCCAAGCCAGGAAGTAAAACCGCCGCGCCTCTGCCTTGGAACAATATGTGTCCCTGCCCGTTCTTCGGCTTCTTTTGCACCGTCTAAATGCCATTTCCCCAAATAAAACGTATCATACCCATTTTCATTCATTATGTCCGCAATGGTCTTTTGCTTTGGATTCATCCGGTATTCATGGCCCGGCACACATTTATGGGGATAAATTCCGGTCAGCATAGACCCTCGAAAAGGACAGCATAAGGGAAAACCGGATACCGCATTGGTAAAGTTAACCCCTGTTCTCGCAAGTCCGTCTAAATGAGGGGTAGCACAGTTTTGGCTTCCATTGATACTAAGAGATTCCGCTCTTTGCTGATCTGTTACGATCCATATTACATTATTCTTTTGCTCCATATAAATCTCCATTTCTTAATACAAAAGGCAGCTCCTGATGGCATATACAATACGCAAAGCTTATTCATGTATCGCAAACTGCATCTGCAGTGTCGCCTGCCTTAATCTTTCATACCGGTACTCACAATTCCCTGAACAAAGTATTTCTGTAAAAAGATAAACAAAACCAGCACAGGGAGAATAATTACAATTGTTGCA
Source organism: Parablautia intestinalis (assembly GCA_003612395.1). Classification (GTDB taxonomy): domain Bacteria; phylum Bacillota; class Clostridia; order Lachnospirales; family Lachnospiraceae; genus Suilimivivens; species Suilimivivens intestinalis. The sequence continues at coordinate 112,669 of RAYQ01000011.1, read as the reverse complement.
GCCATCAGATAATTCCACTGTACGGTGTTTTCTCCTTTAAATGCATTTAACGCAAGCTGCACTGTCTGCATTTCTTTCGTATTGGTAACAAGCAGCGGCCAGGTATACTGATTCCAGGTATCCACTGTTTTTAATAAGCCCAAAGTAGCAAACAGGGACTTACTTAGGGGAAGGTATACCCTCACATATATGGAAAGCGCAGAGCATCCGTCCAGCTTCGCCGCTTCATCTAATTCTTTAGGAAAATTCATATAATACTGTCTGCTCATAAAAACACCAAAAGGATGTGCAATCAGCGGTAAAATGATTCCCCAGTAATTGTTAATAAGACCGATTCCTCCCTGACCCAAAATGTTATTGCCGCCAAGGAGCGGGAACTCTTTAATCTGCAAAAACACCGGCAACATAATAATCTGCATCGGCAGCATCATGCCTATCATTGCACAGTAAAACAGAACATTTTTCCCTTTAAAGGGAAGTCTGGCAAAAGCAAATCCTGCTGAAGAATTTATCAGTAAGCTGCATACTACCGTAATAACCGTTATAAGCGCACTATTGAAAAAATATCTGGGCCAATCACCCATGCCCATTGCTTTTGGTATGTTTTCCCACAATAATTTCTCCGGTGTAAGGCTGACAAATCCACTGGCAATTTCTCTATCTGATTTTAATGCCGTGCTCAACAAAACGCACAAAGGAAATATCACTATCAGGGCAATGATAATAATCAATATTTTCAGTATTACTTTTTTCATTATAATCTGTTTGCTCATAGCATTGCCCCTCCCTTATTCTTTGTTTGTCAATCCAAAATTTAATATACTGATGCCAATTACAATTAAGAGCAGGATTACAGACATAGCAGACGCATATCCTAACTTGTATTCGGCAAATCCTGCAGTATAAATCTGATGCACCATAGTTGTCGTTCTGTTAAGAGGTCCTCCGCCTGTCATAATATTAACCTGCTCAAACACATTAAAAGAGGAAATAATTCCCGTAATCAGCAGAAAGGTAGTAGTCGGTTTTAAAAGGGGCAGTGTGATATGAAAAAAGGTGTTCACCGGGCCCGCCCCGTCAATTTTAGCTGCCTCATAATACTGCAGGGATATTCCTTTCAGCCCTGATAAAAATACCACCATGTAATAGCCCACGGATTTCCAGATCCCCATAACTGCCAGGCAAAACAGCGCTATTTCAGGGTCACGCAGCCATTTGCTTCCCCGCAGATGCATTGTTTTTAATATTTGATTCAAAACACCGTTATTCGGTTCATAAAGGTATAACCAAATCATTGATATAGCAACCATGGAAAAAACATGAGGCATAAAGATTGCCATTCTGGTATACCTGGTTTTCACAAGGGAACTGCCTATAAGACATGCCAGCAAAAGACCAATGACCAATGCAGGAAACAGCATACAGGCTGTATAAAAGAAAGTATTTCCAATGGACAAAATAAATGTCTCATCCTTCACCAGGTCTATATAATTTTTTAATCCTACAAAGTTCCTTTTTGTAAACATATCATAGTCAGTGAAGCTGTCCATGATAACTTTAAAGACAGGAACAAAATAAAAATATGTAAAAATAATAAAAAACGGAGCTATAAAGCAATAAGGGGCTATCTTTACTTTTCCTTTCATTTCCTTCTCCCTGCTCCTCCTTCCCTTCTCTGTATACGCCCAAGGGCTTTTGTGTATGACGGAGTCTGCAGTGAGGTCAATTACAAACTCCGTCTTTTGACAATGAGCTGCCCTCCGGGCACATGGCATTGTTTACTTAAAATGCTATTCTATCTCCGACATCAAAGATTCCTGCGCATCCTTCAAAGCTTCCTCCGGTGTTTTCACATCATAAAAAACTTCTTCTGTCAATTGATCCAATACTTTTTCATAAAGAAGCGCCCAGGAAACTTTGGGATTTCCATAGCCGCATGCAATTGCATCCATTACCGCCTGATTTACCTCAGGATCAAGGTCTACATACTCGTCCTCATTGTATCGGAATGCACTGGGAAGCCCTGCCATTTCTACACGGCTTGATAATACCGCCTCGCTGGTAAGGTAAGATATCAAATCAAAAGCCATCTCCGGATTTTTAGACTGAGATGTTACGCCATAAAACCATACGCCGCACCATGTTGCAGTTTCCTTACCGGGAACACATGCCGTCATGCCAATATTTTCTTTCATATCCGGATTTTCTTTTAAGTAATTCTTTAAAACGCCATTTGGTATATAAGCCATGGCCGCACTGTCCTTAAAAAACGGACTTTCACTCCAGTTACCGCTGGCAAGCATGCCGGAACATTCCTGAAGGCTGTCCAAAAACTCAATGCATTCCACTGCTTCCGGAGTATCCATGGTTGGAAGATTTGCATCTTCATCTGCAAACACAGCTCCATTTTGATGAATCAATATATTGGCCAAAAATCTGGTGTTTTCCATTGGTACAGCAATTCCGGCCCTTGTGACTTCCCCGTTTTCATCCTTTATTGTCAGTTTCTGTGCATACTCCAAAAGTTCCTCCCAGCTTTCCGGCGCACGGCTTTCATCCAGTCCGGCCTCCTTAAACATATCTTTTCTGTATGCAAAAATCTGCGGATCCGGGAAATGGGCGATGGCATAAAGTTTACCGTTATACATACCCAAATCTTTCATTGCCGGGATAAGCTGATCTCTGTTTTCCCATGATTCGTAATACTCGTCCAACGGAACAATGTGCTGCAAATTCACCCTGCCCGCAATATGCACAATTCCCATGTCAATCACATCCGGCGCTGTCCCTGATGCAAAAGCAGAATTCCACTTTGTTTCAACATCATCATGCGGAATAAACTGCACATTTACCTTAATTCCCGTTTCTTCTTCATATTTCTTTACCGCTTCTAAAAGATAGGGGCCTGTGGCATCTGTCTCGGTTCCCCTTGTCCAAAGGTTAATCACCTCCGCACTTTCTTCCGCAACTTTTGTTTCCACAGTTTCCGCTTCTTTTGTTTCTCCACATCCGGCCGTACATCCCACTGCTGCCAAAGCCATGATCATAGTGATTATTCTCTTTACTTTCATCTCATTCTCCTTTCCTGAAAGCCCGTTCTTTTGATGTTTTCATTTTAACAGTCAGGCCTTTTTAATAACATAAAAAAAGACGGGTTAAATTTTTGCTTTTTTGACTATTTTCACAAAAACAACACGCCTTTTTTATATTTTTCCTGTATTTTTTAACTTTTCTTATATTGCGAAGCAAATCTTTTGGGCGATACGCCAGTGTATCCTTTAAACGCAGTGGAAAAATACATTTCGTTTGTATACCCCACTGCCTCCGCCACTTCCCGTATTTTATAATTTCCCTGCAGCAATAGCTCTTTCGCTTTCTCCATTCTTACCTCAATTAAATAGGTATTAAAGTTTTTCCCCGTATCCTTTTTAAAAATCTGAGATAAATAATCGGAATTGTAATTCAATTCCCGGGCCAGAGAGGCCAGTTTAAGATTGCCGGCATACCCTTCTCTGATATAGGTTATCATTTTCCGCACAATCTGAGAATTGTATTCCTCTTCCAATTTTCTTTCAGGAATTTTTCCTGCCTTCAGCTTCTCTCTCAAAAGTTCCAATACTTCCACAATTTTCTCATCATCTGCCTGGGATTTTAGCAAATAATCTTCCGCCCCAAGTTTTAAGCCTTTATATACATATTCAAAATCGTCAAAGTTACTTAAAATTACAACTTCAATCTCCGGATAATCCGCTTTGATATTTTCAATCAATTCTATGCCATCCATCACAGGCATCTTTATATCCGTAAAAATTACATCCGGCTTATGCGTTTTGCATTCCAGCAGCGCATTTTGCCCATTGGAATAACTTCCTGTAATTTCCACCCCTTCTATTTTCCCCAAAATATAAGAAAACCATTGCCTGATCGGTTTTTCGTCATCTACAATCGCTATTTTCATTTAAATCCCTCAATTCTGCCGTCAGACCGATTTTTTAATCCGACTCCGTAATGAAAGGCAGCATAAATGTTACTACCGTACCCTTATCCGCCTCACTTTCTATCGTTACGGATGCCCCTTCCCCATAAATCAGCCGCATCCTCTCCTGCACATTTCTCATTCCAACACCATGAGATTCTGCTTTCCCCTGCTCCTTTGTCTTTTCTATTCCCACTCCGTTATCCCTTACCACTATTTCAATCTTCCCGCTCTTTTTTCCGGATATAATTTCTATCAGGCCGCCTTCTTCCCTGTCTGAAACTCCGTGAAATATTGCATTTTCCACAATCGGCTGCAGGAGCATTTTGGGCAAAAGCATATCGGTAATTTCTTCCTCATATTCTATCACGGCCTCAAAATTATTGCCATATCTCACCTGCTGGATAAAACAGTAATTTTTTAAAAAATTCATTTCCTGTTCTATACTCTCCCAGGGGCTCTTGTCCTTAAAATACACAGCCAAAATATTAATCAGAGCCGCAAGGGCCTTGTCAACCTCACTTTTTTGCTCTGTAAGATTTAAATACCGGATAGAGGTCAGGGTATTATATAGGAAGTGCGGCTGTATCTGTCCCTTTAACGCCTCTATCTCGTATTTTCTCTTTAGTTCCTGCTCTGCATAAATCTGTTCTATCATCCTTTCCAGACGCTGAATCATAGAGTGATATTCCTGTTCCAGATAAGATATCTCATCTCCATTTTTATACCTTAAATCTGAATGGTTATTTTCCGCACAGTAAACATGAATTTCTTCTGCCAGGTTCTGGACAGGTCTTGCAATAGACTTGGAGATCTGATGGGAAACCACCGCACAAATAACAGATACCATTGCAAATACCACTGGCAAAGAACGTGAAACATTCTTGTATGGCTCTATTAATTTAGCGTAAGAAACAGTATCCACAATATAAGTTTTTCCAGTTGGATTTTTTACGAAAATTACCATTTCCTTTTCTTTCACATCATAAAAATATCCTTCTTTATAGCCCATTATATCTTCATACAATTCGGTTTCTTTATAATTCTCTCCAATTGCTTCTGTTTCAAACGAAGAAATCACTTTTCCTTCCTCATTCATCAAAAAAATATTTTCCTGTTCCGTTACATATTCCTGATAGACTTGCCGGAAAACCACCTCCGGAATATCCAGAATAAGCATGCCGATCGGTTCTCCATTGCGCATATCCGGTATGTAGCTGATTGCCGTTATGGTGCCCTTTTCTCCATAGCTGCCCCCATGCGTCCAGATTAGCTGATACCCTTTATTGGGATACACTCTCCTGTATTCCTCCATGCGCTGTTTATTCGTTTCTTTTGTATAGGCAGAAGAATTGCTCACATAGGCATCCTCCAAAAATCCTATCAGAGAAAGACTGTAATCAATATTAGAAAAAACACCACGCTGTTCGATAAGCTTATCTTTTATCAACTGACTCTGCTGCAATTTACTGTATTCATCTGTGCCTTCTTTCATTTTGATAAACTTCTGTATATCCATGTCCGTCAAAAACATATTCATGATATTCAAAATATTATCAAGAATATAAGTTTCTTTGTCTGAAATATTTTTCAGCAAAAGGACCTTTGTTTCACACAATTGTCTCAATGTCCTGTTTCTCGTTACCTTTAGGAACATAAAGTAGCTGGCAGTAATTCCGATTAGAATAACCACGATAAAAGAAATTAATATTTTCTTGTTTAAATTCCAGTTACTCCATATCTTTTTACACTTATTAACCATATCCATCCTCCAAAAATACAGCAATTCTGCCTGCCTTAACTTACTTTAATACTCCTTTTTCCTGAAAATACATACCGTTAATGGATAAGATAAACCAAAGGCAAGCAGTGAACAGCCTGCCAAAATAATTATCCCAAGGATAACGGTACCTGCTCCTGCATCCAGCAGCTCATTGGTTATGCTGACAATTGTAAAGTCAAGGCCGAACGCACAAAGAATCGCGATAATCAAAAACACTTCGCCTCTTTCCGCACCGCCTGCATAAAATAAGGGAAAAAAGACTGCCCCCATGAAAAGACTCATACTAATTCCCAGCGCAAACATAGAAAGAATATCTACAGGCTGATCAAAAGGACAGCCATGAAAAAGCGATGACAGGCTTAACTCAATTCCCACGAAAAGGATTCCAACCAAAAGCCAAATCATCTGGTTCAAAAAATGGCTCCTTACGATATCCGCCCGCCTTACAGGTAAAGTCAGCTTATATTTTCCCCATTTTGAGGCAAAATCACTTTTGGCAGTCAAAACTGCACTTACGGAAAACCCGATGATGCCGGTCATCACATAGCCTATCTGTAAAGACTGGCTGATTACGGCAACCACAAAAACCCCAAACAAAATCATGAATCCTGCAAATACTTTTGCATTAGCATAAGTCCCATATAAATTATTTTTTATAAGCCCTTTCATATCTGTTCTCCTTTTACCAGCAGAAGCATTATTTCGTCAACAGAAACATGGTCCACCACGATATCTTTATATTTTCGCCGTGCGCCTTTTCCATCGGAAACCAACACGTCAATCCACAAATCCCGCTTGCGGTAAACAAGTATATCTTGGGGATCAAGCTTCTGAAACTGACTTTCCCTACAGCGCATGACCGCATAGTCATATGCCAGTTCATTTTTGGATACTGTCATAATCAGCCTGCCGTCATGAAGAAACGTAATATAATCTGCAACTTTTTCCAGGTCGCTTGTAATATGCGAGGAGAGCAAAACAGAATGATTTTCTTCCTGCATGAATGCGAGAAAAACGTCCAATATGTCATCCCGCATCACAGGATCTAAACCGCTTGTTGCTTCGTCCAGGATCAGTAATTGGGGATGATGGGATAAGGCGGCCGCAATGGCTAATTTCATACTCATTCCTCTGGAAAAATGTTTGATTTTCTGCTTTGCCGGCAGATTAAAATCTTTTAAGTACTTCTCAAACAGCTCCTGATCCCACTGTGTATAAACTCCCTTCATAATTTCCGACAGCTGCTTCGCATTCCAGTAAGCAGGGAAATTATCCCCGTCATAGACAACACCGATTTTTTCCCTTAAGCCGGTATCGGCGTCTTTCATTTCTTTTCCAAATAATTTTATGGTTCCGCTTTCTTTGGTAATGGTATTCAAAATACAGCCGATGGTTGTGGTTTTACCTGCGCCGTTTTCCCCCACAAACCCAAGGATAGCGCCATAGGGCACCGAAAATGTTACCTTATCCAGTTTAAAGTTTGATTTGGGAAATGTCTTGGATACCTGCTGCAATTCTAAAATATCTGCCATCTATACGTCCTCCTGATAAAATAATGCAAGCAATTCCGTCAATTTTTCCAGGGAAATATTGTTAGCCTGGCCAATCTCTGCGGCTGCTGCCAAGTGTTCCTCAGCAATGCGCTGCTGCTCTTCTAAGTAAAATTCTTTATTTTGCGCTGACACGAAACTTCCCCTGCCCACCGTGGTTTCTATAAAACCATCTCTTTGCAAATCCTCATAGGCTTTCTGAACGGTAATGACACTTACATGAATGGACCTTGCAAGGGCGCGCATGGAGGGGATTGCATCTCCTGCCTGCAGTTCTCCACTCATAATCATTGCCTTTATCTGTGATGTAATTTGCTCATATATCGGCTTATTTGCGTTGTTGCTGATAATAATTTCCATCCTCACGCCTCTTCTCTAATTGTACTTAATGTACAAGTACATTATAACACTTTTGTCGTTAAAGTCAATGCATTGATCCACTCATAGTTTAATTTCGAGCCAGCTTATTTATATAAAAAGGCCAATCCACATAAAGCAGATTGACCTAATAAACTTACAATTAGCATTGTTTGTGCAATTGGTGTATTTCGCTCTCAAATATCAAACGTTTATTGTTGATGTTCAATAATCCATTGTAAGATTTCCTTTTCACCAATATTTCCAGATGCCAGTGCAAGAATTACATCACATAACTCTTTTTAGCTATAAGACAATTTATATCCAATTATACAAGAAAATGGTTGATTATCTCAAAAAAGTCTTGATTTACGGGCATACAAGCAGGTGACCCGTCCCCGCCAGCATAGACACCTTAAACGAAAGGATTCTATCCGGTTCTTAGTTTGGCTCGTTTTTTCTGGTTTTTTCATCTTCGCAGGATAGCGGAACGATTTTTCTCTTGCCCGCTGTGCCTGTGTGACGACTTATTCAAAAGCTGCTATGCCGCTTTCAAATCTTTCTGGTGTCTACGTCAGTAGTCCTTCGGCGTCAGATAGCCGTTTGCCTCGTGGATACGCTTACGGTTATAAAATATCCATATATATTCGAATACTGCTGATGAAACCGTGTTCTTTTGCAAGTGCCTGATAATCCAGGGAACAATACCGGCTTCCCCTGTCGGAGTGCAGGGTACAACCCTCAGCTGACCGCGTATGCCGCACAGCATCTTTCAGGGCAGCTATCACAAGTTCTTTTGTCATACGTCCGTCCATGGATATACCGATGATCTTATTCCCGCACAGATCCATGACGCCGGCAAGGTAGAGCCAGCCTTCATCCGTCGGGATGTAAGTGATGTCACTTACCATCTTCTGTCCGGGCCTGTCAGCTTATCCCCAAAAAGTCCGGATGAGCTGCTCTTTCAGATTGGCGAAATTGCGGCTTTACGCATAACAGGCGCCCAATACCTGAAAACAGAATGTATTCCCATTACGGATCCCCGGCTTAAGACCGCCTGGGAACATGAAATATACCGGATTTTAGTCAGGGCGAAAGACAGCTGGATAAAAATCTGTATCAGATAAGCGTATCTCTCCTGCCTTTTGCATTTTCGCACAGCGCTCTTAACCCTTAAAGCGCTGTGCCAATGTAATACTCCCTGAAAAATTTATTGCGGCTGTTTTCCAATATATGCCAGAATACCGCCATCCACATAAAGTACATGTCCATTTACGAAATCGGATGCTTCAGATGCCAAAAATACGGCCGGTCCCTGCAGATCCTCCGTCACGCCCCAACGCGCTGCCGGTGTCTTGGCAAGAATAAACTGGTCAAAGGGATGCCTTGAACCATCCGGCCGGATTTCACGCAGCGGTGCAGTCTGAGGTGTTGCGATATAGCCCGGTCCGATTCCGTTACACTGAATGTTGAATTCGCCATATTCGGAGGCAATATTCCTTGTCAGCATCTTAAGTCCGCCCTTGGCAGCCGCATATGCAGACACAGTCTCCCGTCCAAGCTCGCTCATCATAGAGCAGATATTGATAATTTTTCCATGTCCTTTTTTGATCATACTTGGAATAACCGCTTTCGATACAATAAAAGGAGCGTTTAAGTCAACGTCAATTACCTGACGGAATTGTTCCGCCGTCATATCACACATGGGAATACGCTTAATGATACCTGCATTGTTTACAAGAATATCAATGACGCCCACTTCCTTTTCAATCTGCGTTACCATAGCCTGTACCTGGGTTTCGTCTGTCACATCGCACACATAGCCGTGGGCTTTGATGCCTTTTTCTTCATAAGCCGCAAGTCCCTTGTCAACCAGCTCCTGCCTGATATCATTAAAAACAATCACGGCCCCAGCCCCGGCATAAGCCGATGCAATAGCAAATCCTATTCCGTAGGATGCTCCTGTGATCAGCGCTACCTTACCTTCCAGGGAAAACTTCTTCATAAAATCACTCATTGCTTTTTCTCCTTTCAATTTTGCACTCCTGGATCATGTTCTCACAGTCTGCGCAGTTAATGCGCAGACCTGAGCGGACCGTTACATTTTTACTGCAAATCCTTCATCTCCACATTGTCCATATCATCAAAAGCCTGGTTTTCTCCCACCATTCCCCATATGAAGGTGTAGGCTCTGGTGCCGCATCCTGCGTGGATCGACCAGCTTGGCGAGATAACTGCTTCCTCATTTCTCATCACAATATGCCTTGTTTCATCAGGCTCTCCCATATAATGCATCACAATTGCATCCTCCGGCATCTCAAAGTAAAGATATACCTCCATACGTCTGTCGTGGGTGTGGCATGGCATAGTGTTCCATACGCTTCCGGGGGCAAGCTTTGTCATTCCCATTACCAGCTGACAGCTCTCTACCTGACCCGGAAGAATATACTTGCAGATAACCCTGTGGTTTGCGTCCTCCAAAGCTCCCATCTCCACTTTGTTTTTATCCTTCACGATCACAACACCTTCCTCCGTTGTTCCCTCCGGCTTAATCAAAACGGTGGGATATGTTTTATGGGCAGGAGCGCTGATTATATAAAACTTAGCCGGCTCCTCCGCATCCATGCTTGCAAAAGCAATGCCCTTTGCTCCCATTCCAATGTACATGCCCTCCTTGTAGCCTGTCTGATATTCTTTTCCGTCAACGGTAATTGTTCCCGGTCCTCCCACGTTGATAACGCCCATCTCTCTCCTTTGCAGGAAATATTCCGCACACAGTTCAACCCCTGCCGTCAGCTTAAGGGGATGAACCGGAACCGCTCCCCCTGTGATAATCCTGTCAACATGGCTATATACCATCCTGATCTGCCCGGGCAGAAATAAATCCTGAATCAAAAATTCTTCCCGCAGTCTCTGTGTTGTGTAATGCTTCATATCCTTGGGTGAAGCAGCCGTCCTTAATTCCATTTCTTCATCCATCCTTTCTTCTTTACAGTGTACCGTGTGATCAAAGCGCAAATCTGTCTGCACTCTTTCATGATTTGCAGGTTTCAATTACATGGTAATTTGTTCTTACAGATTATTATACAGAAACAGATTATCTATGCCTTTTCAAATATTTTTATTAACATTGAAAATATTGAACTTTTTATTTATAATAATAACAAGAGTTGTCACACTTTATAACTGATACGGCCGGCTGATTTTATCAACCCTAAATTTGTGCCCCGGACCAAATTTGCGGGCTGTTGGAGATATGGAGGATTAATATGAACGAATTATATTCCTGCCAGCAGGCAATTGACCAATGCGCGGCGGCTCATACCTTTGCCATCGCACATTTGTATAAAGAAGAAAAGACAATGGATATGCATATCCATAATTGCTATGAACTTTATTATTCCGTATCAGGCGGAAAACAGTTTTTGATCGACAATAAGCTCTATGCCATTGAACCCGGAGATTTGTTTGTCATCAATCAATATGAAAGTCACAAAATAACCCGGGCGGATAAGACAACCCATGAACGTATTGTCCTGTCTATTCACCCTGAATATCCGAAGCAGCTTTCCTCCTGTAAAACGAACTTAGACGCCTGCTTTTCTCAAAGGTCTGATTCCTTCTGCCACAGAATTTCTCTGAGCAAAGAGAAGCAAAACCGTTTCCTGTACTATATCAATAAGATTATCGTTGCGGACGGTTATGCCAGCGATATCTATGAAAAGGCGGCGTTCATGGAGCTTCTAATTTTAGTTAACCGGCTTTCTCTGACAGGCCCTTTACCTACAGAGCCTGATAATTCTGTCTGCAATCATCACGTGGATGATATTTTAAGCTACATCAATCAGAATATATCTTCTCCCCTGACATTATCAGAGCTGTCCAAAGAATTTTTTTTAAGCGAGTCTTATATATGCCGGATTTTTAAATCCGCAACCGGCACCACCATCAATAAATACATCACGGCAAGACGAATCAGTATCGCCAAATCTCTCTTAAGCGATGGCGTCAGTGTCATGACCGCTTATGAAAAAAGCGGCTTCACAGATTACAGCGCTTTTTTCAAGGCATTTACAAAGGCAGTAGGCATTTCCCCCAAAAAATATGCCCGGTACAGCTCGTAGCAGATGGATCGCCACTCAAAGAAGAGCGTTTAGAACGCATTGAAACACATTAATTTCTATAATATTTAACTGCATATATCCCTTCTATACTTAGCATAAACATTTTCAAAATACGCCCATTCCTGTCTGGGAATAGTACGATGGGAATGCGAAAACTATTCGTAAACTTCCCAATTGATTATTCTAAAGCTTGAGAGCCACCAGAAATTTAAAACTTGAGGCCATGGCAGCTCTCAAGTAGCCCTTGCAAAATTTTACCTGACTACAACAGACATGAGTATCTACCAGTTAAGCCTTTTTTGCGAGTATGAAACCGACCTGCATTTTATGCGGCAGTTCAAAAAATACGGGCGCTACTCCCTCCCAATACCGTGCCTGGACACGCCATGACGCAGGCCCTTAAGCATCAGGGTTTCCATCCTGCCGGGCTGCTGTTTTTACGGTTCCTGCCTGTCTTATCGCTTCATGGCATCCCTGATAATACGGTCCACTGCCGCCTGCGCATTTACAGGCAGATTTTCTAAAGACTCCCTGTCAATTTCCGGCCCTTCATAGAAAGCCTGTATCGCATATCTGGCCAGTAACCCCGATATCCGTCCCCGCTCCATAGAGTCCTCGCTTCCTAGAACAACCACAACCAAATCATGCGTCTGTCCCTCATCTTCTACAGTTAACGAGGTGACCAGGCATGCGCCCGCTTTATTGGTAGTTCCTGTTTTTAAGCCTGTAACCTGAGACATATTATACAGAAGGGGATTTCCGTTTTGTACTTTAAAATCCAGAGATTCCAGGGTCGTTTCCTTCATGGAAGTGATTTCTGTAACCTGAGGATAAACCTCTAAAAGATAGGACGAGAGCCGAAACATATCCTCTGCGCTCATGCGGTTCTGCCGCTTTGAGGAAATGGGATCTTCCGTATAGGAAGGCAGCCCGTGACTGTTATAAAAGACTGCCTGGGAAAGCCCCAGCTCGCCGGCCTTATGGTTCATCATTTGTACAAAGGCTTCCTCCGAACCGGCAATGGTTTGCGCAAGGCATAGCGCGCATTCGTTGCTGGAGGGCAGAAGAAGGCCGGTCATAAGCTCCTGAATGGTAATCTCATCTCCTGCTTTTAAAGGAATTACCCCATCACTTGATGCTGCCAGTCTTTCCACTGCATCAGAGATGATTACGGACTGCGAAGGGGTAATCTGTCCGGAAGATATGGCCTCCATGGTCAGAAGGCAGGTCATAAGCTTGGAAGTACTGGCGATGGGATAAGGTTCATCGGACTGATATGCAAAAAACACATCTCCGGTAGTGGCATCCCCCACCAGCACGCCGTTGACTCCGTAGAAATAACCGGCATCCTCTAAATCGGCAGGCGAAGCATAAAAAGGCTCCTTCGTATCCACCCACAAAAGACCTTCTTCGGAAGAAATAATGGTAACATCCAGTAGCATGGCCAAATCTGTGGTCATCATAAAGCAATCGTAATCTCCGGATGGCAGCCTTGTAATCAGCGTGTGATAAACCGCTTTTTGTCCATTTATCTGAAATTCGTTCCGCCGCAGGGGAATGTCCGGATTTTCATCACTTTCCCAGGAAGAATTCTCTGTTCCTGTCGGCGTATATACAGCTTCTGTGGTCAGTGAAACAGAATTTTGGGTAATTTCCAGAGAAAAAGATTTCTCCGTATCCTTAAGAACCATCGCCATATCTCTCAGAGAAAGGTACGTATTATGGGCATAGCTGTAGTCCAGGGTTTTCACCGTATCTGCAGCGCCGCTATCTGTCTGTACCTGACAGGTGCCGGGAATCTCGAAACTTGCCCATACCCTGACAGGCAGCATGAAACTTACCAAAAGTACCGTTAATATGAGGAAACCTGTTTTCTGTAAAATTGTGTTCATCCCAATCACCATGCTCCCTTCTAAGTCTCCAAATTCCTTACCTTCATATTTGTTTCAGGCAGCCGCCAACAATCCTTATTTTTTCAAGGTATACACTATGGGGTACTGGCCAAAAAAAGAATCGTAAGATCCTGTCCCCGCTTCTTTCAGCAGAATAAGGCTCTCCCCTTTCCGGATATAATATTCCTCTTTTATGACAGACGCTCCCCCGGCCTCAAACTGCCTGACTAAAATATCTTCCCTCACTTCGTAAGTGCCGCTGCCGGCATATTGTGCCTGCAGTTCTTCTATAGAAGGTATCAGCGCCGGACCATAAGACATCAGATAAGAAACAGTAGGCATCCCGAAACTCTCAGCCACAAGCGCTTCAACACCCTCCTGACTGGTATCTCCCGTATATCCGGCCATACGCAGTCTCTCTCCCAAAAGCTCACGAAAGCCTGCCGCAAACCCCTCATAAGCCGTCTGCCTTAAGGCATCATAATCCTCCGGCAGGATATCACACCGGAAGGTTCCCTTAAGGCCCCCTGACTGTTCCATGGTCAAACTTATCTGAATTGTCAGGTTCTGCATATAGATCTCCATATCCTCAAGGGAGACAGATACGGCTTCTATATCCTTAAGCCAGTCAAGGGCTGTAACCGCCGCCTGCTGCGATACATCCGGATTTGCCACCCATTCCCCTGTAAAATCGCTATCCCCTGATACAAAAAAATGCAAATATACCAGGAGGGCCGTGCAGATTCCCAATGTTAAAATGATAACGGTAAGTACAGCATTCTTTATGATTCTTCCCATAGAAACCCTTCCTCAAAATCTTTCCAGCTATTTTCAATTAATCCCCATGTTGCCGCCGCGCGGCAACGCAAATCCGGATGAAGAATCGCCTCGCGATTCTTCCGGAGATGACTTAGATTTTCTTAGGCGGCGTCTTTTGACGTCTTAAAAAATCTTAATCTCTTTTTCACACTAATCATCAAGCCAGTAATTGTCATCCAATTCCATGTCCAGGTAATCTTTATCCCATTTTTCACTTATTTTCTGATTTCTTCCCACACCGACACTATCTGCCTGCTCTACAAATTTCTTTTTATCTCCTGGGGCCTTTTCTTTCGCCACAACCTGTTTTTGCGCTGTTTTCTTTTTGGCAGATGAAGTTTTCTTTTTCCCTGAGCCTTTCTTCTTTTTCTCCGTATCTCTTTTTAAAATACCCATCTTTTTCGCAATGGCAATCATCATGTGCCCCTTAGGCATACCGCGCATTTCTGCCTCGGACACAGCCCTCCAGTGTATTACCAGCACAAAGTAAACTGCTGCCCCCACTATAATAGCGGCGGCCAGTGCCGCAATATTTATTTTGCACAGGAAATAAAGTCCCTGATACACGCCATATACTGTTCCTCCCATAATCCCGGCGGCAATCACCGGTATGAAAAAGGTTTTGGTTATCTCCTGGCTGTATTTCAGATAGCGGTGTACTGCAATCTGGTTTAAAATGCACAAAATAAAAGAATACAGCACGGTTGCAAATACATAGTAATAAAGACTGTATTTTTCATCCATAAGGAGCATCATTGCCACCATCACCCCTGCATGAATGATCACTGCCGCCAGGGCATTTATAATCGGCGTCTTCATCCTTCCAATGGACTGCAAAATCGCTTGGGTTAAAGTAGATAAGGAATAAAAAATAACACTGACCGACATGCACGAAAGCAGTACAGATGAAATTTCAAGGGTTTCAGGCTGATGAAAAATCACCATCATAACTGGCTTTGCCAGTACCCCGAGCCCCACCGCACAGGGAATAGATATCAGCATCGTTACCTTCACCGCCTTGGCTACCTTTCCGCGCACACCCTTTAAATCTCCCTGTACAAAGTCGCTGGAAATACCAGGTATAAGTGCAGTGGCCATAGCGGAAGCCAGCGCAATTGGTATATTGGAAATCTTCGTCCCCTTAGCCACAGTACTTAAATCGGTAGCTACAATAGCTTCCTCCAGATTCCTTACTTCCATCATAATTCTCTGATAAATATTATTGTCAAGAAAAGTATTTACGTTATAAATACCCGTACTTATAATAAAGGGCGTTACCACCAGCAGAATCATCTTAAAAATATCTTTGTATGACTCATCCTCATGGTTTTTATCCCGTTCTATTCTTCGTTTAATCGTCTTACGGTTAAGGGCATAGACTCCTGCCATAAACAAAAGGCCCGCCAATACTCCCGCTCCCGTTCCCATGGTTCCGCCTGCGGCACCGTAGGAAGCCCTGGTTGTGGCATCCTTATCTGCCACCGTCTGCACCAGAAGATATGCCATACCGATGCTGGCCCCGGCATTAGCAAGCTGTTCTATAATTTGAGATACGGAGGTCTGCACCATAGTTTTGTGGGCCTGGAAATATCCCCGTAAAACCCCCAGTATACCACTGAAAAAAATGGTCGGAGCCAATATCTTAAGGGGAAAAATAGCGCTTTCCATTTCCACTAAAAGTCCTGCTCCGAAAAACACAAATAAGCTGGCAATACTACCTACTACCAGCACATAAATAAAAGCGCAACAAAAGATCCTGTGCGCATTTCGATATTCCTTTGTTGCAAGCCTCTGGGCAATTACCTTAGATACGGCAGATGGAATGCTGTAGGAGGAAATCAGCAGGATAATACTGTACGCATAGTAAGCGCTGTTATAATATCCGTTTCCTTCATCTCCGATAATCGCTACAAGCGGCGTATTGTACAGAAGTCCGATAATACGGACGATGATTCCGGCCGAAGCCAGAATCCCCGCCTGCATTATAAAACTATCTTTTTTTTTGTTGTTTGGCATTCCTGTTATGCTCCAAAAATCTTATCCTATCAGCCAATCATACATTTCCTGATACTTCGCCGCTGAAACATTCCATGAAAAATCAGCTGCCATGCCACGATCCACGATCTTATTCCACTCACGCTTTTTGTCATAGTAAATGCGCTCTGCATAACGGATAGTATTAAGCATCTCATGGGCATTATAATTCGTGAAGGAGAAACCAGTTCCCGTACCCTCGTATTCATTGTAAGGCTGTACCGTATCCTTAAGCCCGCCTGTTTCCCTGACAATAGGGACAGTTCCATAGCGAAGACTCATAAGCTGGCTCAGACCACAGGGCTCAAACAGGGAAGGCATCAGAAAAGCGTCACTGGCTGCATAAATCTTATGGGATAATGCATCTGAATAATATATATTCGCAGATATCTTATCATTATACTTCCAATCAAAATGCCGGAACATATTTTCATAGCGTTCTTCCCCTGTGCCCAGTATGACAAGCTGTACCGAATCCTGGCACAGTTCATCCATCACATAGGCAATCAGGTCAAAACCTTTCTGGTCGGTTAATCTTGACACAATACCGATCATCATCATTTTATCGTCCTGAGCAAGTCCAAGCTCCGCCTGCAGGGCACGTTTGTTTTTCACTTTTTCCTTACGGAAGTTTACCGCATTATATTTATATTCAATATGAATATCCGTCTCAGGATTAAAGTCTTCATAGTCAATACCGTTTACAATGCCTCTTAAGGAATTGCTTCTTGCACGCATAAGGCCGTCTAACTGCTCTCCATAAAACTCTGTCTTAATCTCCTCTGCATAAGTGTCACTTACCGTGGTGATGGCGTCCGCATAGACAAGACCTCCCTTTAACAGGTTCGCGTCTTTAAACAGCTCTAACTTATCAGGCGTGAAATAATAGGAGGGAAGTCCCGTAATATCCTGCACCTCTTTGATGCTCCACTTACCCTGGAATTTCAGATTATGAATTGTCATAACAGACTTGATTCCGCGGTAAAAATCACTGCCCTGGAAACGTTCTTTTAAATACACCGGAATAAGCCCGGTCTGCCAGTCGTGACAGTGAATTAAATCAGGTCTGAAATCAATGACCGGTAATATGGACAGCGCCGCTTTGGAGAAAAATGCAAACTTTTCAATTTCAAACAGAGCTTTGTCACTGTACGGTCTAAAGCCGTTAAAAAACATTTCATTGTCAATGAAATAGTATTTCACGCCTTCCACTTCTGCATACAGAATACCAACATATTCGTTTTTCCAATGGAAATCCATATAAAAATGCGTTACATAGCTCAACTTATCCTTCATTTCCTGCGACATACAGGTGTATTTAGGAAGAATTACCCTCACATCAAAATACTGCTTATCGATACACTTCGGCAGAGACCCCACTACATCAGCCAGTCCGCCTGTCTTTATAAACGGAACCCCCTCTGATGCGACAAATAGTATATTTTTCATTCCTGACCCTCCAATAACTATTATTTCATATTATTATACAACAATCGTCCGCCTATTTAAAGCAGAATTTGTAAATTCTATGTTATAAATGAACATTCCTGGTTATCTATACTTATCTAATACAGGAATTAGATAAGCCTTTCTTTCTTCAAAAAAAATCCTTAGTTTTTCCATCTCCTCATAAAAATTAATTAAAGAATCATCTCCTAAAAATCTTTTGTTATGTTTCCTTAAAGGTTCTGTCATAAAATTTTGAAACTCTGCAAGAATTCCATTCATCTTTTCGGTCTCAAATACCGTATCAGCCAATTCCTCTAGCAAAAGAACACATTTTCTCTTGTGACAATAACTATTTATTTTTTCCTTTTTTTCTAACCATAACTGTCCGGAATTTTTTCCATAATTCTAATACGGTATTTAAATCTTTTTCCTTCTCCGGACACATTTAACTTCGCACAGGTATCTTTATAATCATCAAAATACAAGGTATTAATTTCATATTTTCCATTCTCATCTGCATTGGAATCATATGGGAGTATTGAAGCCAGCCTCTCTTTTAGGTATACTAACTCCGGTTCTGCTTCACAATATTTCCACTCACTTCTATATTTTTGTATTATTTTCACCTCCCTGAAATTCAAAGACAACGAGACAAAACGTAACACATCTACGCCATTACCTTAATTGGCTGGCCCTGGGGCCAGCCTGGAATTTTATTTCTATGCTTTAAGCTCTGCTTGCTCCGTCCACTGATAAAATTTCGCCTGTCACGTAGGAAGCCATGTCGCTGGCAAGGTAAAGGAATGCATTGGCAACTTCTTCAGGCTCTCCCGGTCTGCCAAGAGGTATCTGGGCAGAAATTCTTGCCACCACATCCGCCGGAAGGGCTGCAACCATGTCTGTTCTGGTTACACCAGGCGCCACGGCGTTCACGCGGATATTGTCCTTTGCCAGCTCTCTTGCAAGAGAGATAGTCATTCCATTTACCGCGAACTTGCTGGTAGGATAGCCAACTCCGGCAGGCTGCCCCGAAATGCTCACCATAGAGCTGGTATTTAAAATGCAGCCGCCTCCCTGTTCTTTCATAATTTTTGCCGCAGGAAGAATTGTATAAAATAACGCCTTCACATTCAAATCAATACATTTGTCAAATTCTTCAGCCGTGTAATTATAAAGAGGGGTGCTCTGGGAAATTCCGGCATTGTTTACCAGAATATCAATCCTGCCGAATTTCTCCTTTACCGCCAGAACTGCTTTCTCCACCTCTGCGGCATCTGTCAGCTTCGGGCACATTCCATCGAATTCCCATGCCGGATTTTCCGCGCTTAATTTTTCCAGAGCCTTATCCACGGTCTCCTGCCTGGAGCCGAATAGTACCACCTTTGCACCGTTTGCCAGATATTTACGGACAATCTCAAATCCAATTCCTCTGGTTCCGCCTGTAACCACCGCTACCTTTCCTTCTAACAACATAGTAAACCTCCATTTCTGCTTTCTCTTTAAACCGGGACAAAATAAACTGCCTGCGAAAGATAAGCTTCGCAAAATGCGACAGTATTTATTTTTTAAGTATACCACAAATATAGCTTTAAAGCAAAGCCATATAAGCTTTCACTCTAAAAAACGTATAAAACGATGCCACGCTTCACGATCCGTCTTATTGTAAACAACGGATGCCACGCTTCGCCAGCCATCCTTATATTAAAAAAATAAGCCGGCCTGATGACCAGCTTATTTAAAATCTGTTATATGAATGTTTTCTCCGTGATTGCATGATGCTGCATAAATGAATCAGCCTTCCCCTAGCTGTACTGCAGTCTTATTTTATCTGCAATCAGGGCAATAAATTCCGAATTGGTCGGCTTGCCTTTTCCTGTGTTAATGGTATATCCGAACATGGCGTCTAAGGTTTCCATCCTTCCTCTGTTCCAGGCCACCTCTATGGCATGGCGGATTGCACGCTCCACACGGCTTGCGGTGGTCTGGTTTTTTCTGGCAATGGTTGGATATAAAACCTTGGTGATAGATCCCAGCATATCCGGATTTTCCACGGACATCATAATTGCCTCCCGCAGGTATTGATACCCTTTAATATGGGCAGGAACGCCAATCTCATGGATCATATCCGTGACATCCTTTTCCAGATTACGGCCGGCCTTCTTGTCCACCTTCACCACGCCTTCTTCATCTGCATAAGGCTTGCTGCCGGAAGGGACCGTTATCATAATCTGAAATTCCCTGTCCATATGTATCAGCTCCCCTAAAATCTGATATACCTTTTCTGTATCTTCAATTGTTGACAAATTCAACTGTTCCATCATATTCCCTCCATTTTTCACAAATATTGCTATGAATTTATTATAAAGAACATGATACGCCAATTCAACTGTCATTCATCGCGCAATTCTCATTTAATCATTAGGTCTTTTGTAAAATCTTCCCGTAATCTGCTCGGTCTTCATGGTGTTAATAAAGGCGTGGTCATCCACTTCCCGGATCTTTGCAACCACCTTGCGGATCTCGTCCCTTCCTACCACCGAATAAAGCATATTGCATTCCTGCTTTTTGTAACATCCGATCCCCTTAAAGAGGGTAGCATCATGATTTGTGATATTTTTAATTTCCACATAGACTTCTTCCGGCTTTTCCGTAATAATAAACAATGTTTCCTTCTGGTAATGCTTATAAATCTGATGGAGTACCTGGGTGGATGTAAACTGAAAAATAATAGAGTAAAGTGCTTCCGTCCATCCAAACAAAGCTCCTGCAATTAAAAGAATAAGCACGTTACCTACAAAAATATAATTCCAGGTATCTATGCCATATTTCTCCGAAAAGAAAATGGCTATAAAATCCGTCCCCCCGCTGGTAGCATGGGCAAACAGACATAAGCTGATCGCAAAAGCATTGATGATACCGCCAAATACACACACCAGCAAAATATCCTGGGTCACCGCATAGCCAGGAAGAATATCCGTCAATATACCGGATAATACAATCATCAGGCAGGAATATCCGGTAAACTTCTTTCCGATAAATTTAAAACTTATAAAAACAGGAATCGCATTCAGAAGTAAATTCACCACCGTATAAGGAATTTTTATTTGAAAAAACACGTCTCCTATTTGCTGAATCAGCAACGTAATTCCATTAAAACCACCCGGAATCAAATTACCGGCATGAATAAAGCTGTTGATATTCAGCGCCATAATAAAGGATGCTGCGACTACAAGCAGCAGCCTTTTCGCCTCACCCTGGATATCATGCTCTTCCTCTTTCCTTTGCTTTTTCATAACAATAATCAAACTCCCTTCCAAGCCCGAGAATTCCCTGCAGCGAAAAATATAAGCTCTTGTTATACAAAGCTCTCAGGCACAAATTTGAGCAAAATTAATTTTTCACTTCTCCATCATGAGCTAAGATTGATACCGCCGTTATTCCCTGCATTTCCGAAAGTCTGTCTGCAAGCTCCTTTTCGTTTTTTGCCTTAATCTCAAGAATCAAATCCATGCCGTCTGCTGTGATGTTTTTTGATTTCAGCTTATACGCTCCCGATAATTTCTTCACCACCCCTTCGATGTCATCTTCTATTTTTTTCGTATCTGCGTTAACGATCAAAAGACAGGATCCGATTTTCACCGGAAGCAAATCCAGAATAAGAATTCCTACCGTCACAAGAACCGCAAGAATAACTGCAATCTTATAAAGACCTGCACCGCAGATAATACCCGTGCCTATAGACCAGAACAGGAACAAAAGATCCATAGGATCCTTAATCGCAGTACGAAACCTCACAATAGAAAGGGCGCCGACCATACCAAGGGAAATCACAATACTTGACTGCATGGCAAGAATGATGCCCGCCGTCACAACCGAAATAATGGCCATGGAAACGTTAAAGCTCTTAAAATAAAATGCACTTTTGCTTACCAATTTATATACCAAAAAAATGTACATTGCAATCAGAAAGGTAATAACCAGTGTGGTAATAATCTTAGATGTTGACAAATCTGCATATGAGAATCCTTCCAGTACGTTTTTTTTGATTACATCGCTAAAATTCATTTTCATCTCCTCCAACCTGTTTTTTAAATTGATTTATAGTTTCTTGCATAATAATATTTTGAAAAAGACGTTCTTTGAAGCGTCCCAAGCTCCAAAGCACCGGAAATATATTCGGGAAGGAACTCATCATATTTCACTTCCAGTATGTGACTGCCTTTTGCTAAAAGCGGGACTGTCTGGACCTTCCGTTCAAGAAACTTTTCTGTCTTTTCATTGCCGCTGATATTCTTATCAAAGGTGATTCTGACATTTCCCTTCGGTTCTATAAAGGCCGTCCTTTCATATTCCACTATGCACACAGGGTGCATTCCCCTCATCCGCATCTGCCCGTACAGCTCTTTTTCCAGCTCCGTACTTTCCTTTAAAAGCCCCGGGGACCTGCCGGACATATAGCAAAGACAATCTTCCTTAGAGATAGACCTGCTTACCTTTCTGGTCATATTCCGGTATTTCATTTTCTTTTCCAGCTTAATAACGCTTGTATCTGCGTCATAAATCCGAATTCTGTATTTTATCCTGTTGTCGGTTCCATCCTCGTTTTCCCGCATACAGGAATCATAAAAATCATCAAAATACAGACTTCTGACAGTATAAAATCCCTTTTTCTGATGTGCATCCTGCCTCATCAGCAATTTTAAACGGTATTTTATCATTTCCAATTCCGTCTCCGGAACCAAAAACTTCAGCTCATGCCTGTAATCCATAGACTAACCCCCTTGCCGCCTCATCTGCTCAAAATAGCCATCCAGGAAATCAATTCTCCTGTCAACGTACTCATAAATATATTCATCCTGCCAGTACTCGCCTTTAGGAGGCCACTTCTGACGATTCCTTATATATGCTCCGGAATCATACAGATAAGCAAATTCCGAGTCCAGCTTCTCATATAAAGCTTCTTTAGTGATAATATTTACCCGCAGTTCCTGCCATCTGTCGGCTAGCAGGGGACCTGTTTTCTCCGGCACATGTTCATACAAAAGATACATATCCGGCGTCCATCCATCATCCCCGTCAAAATTTTTTTCCTGGAATCTGTTAAAATTACAGTTTCCATCATCAATCCACGAATTTCCCCAGGTCATATTAAGGTCCCAGGGAATTTTAATGAACCTGTAGCTTCCATCCTCCTGATAATCCGCATGAAAATAAATGTTTTTCATAATATTATCCATACCGCAGGTAAGCATGTTAAACAGGTTATAATCTACCGCATTTTCCATATTTAAAATTGCAGCGGCAGATTCATAATCCTCAAACTCCTCAAAGCAGAACATGGAAACCCACTTTCTTAACGGTTCCCAGTCCTCCATTTCAAAGTCCTTGGGATGTTTCCATACAAAGGTAGGGGTCATCTCCTCCGTAAGCTCGCTGTAGAAGTCATCCAGCCCCGGATCCTTCTGATCCTTACATTTATAAAGGATATCCTTATCGTTTAAGTGTAACGCCTTTTTGTCAATCCGCTCTGAAAGCCCGTACACTCCCAGATACGTATCATCCAAAAACAGCTCCACATACTCCATGCTGATTCCCTCGTCATGGTTCACATCATTGCTGGCCGCAATTTCCTGCCAGACCTCATAGGAAAGCTTATTGTGAATAAGTCCCTCATCATCATAAAGAGAATGGAGCATCCAGTCATCATCTTTGCGCATTCCAAGTAAAGACAGCTTCTTATCCGTAAGGGTCAGCCGGTAACTGGATTTTTCATAATTTAAAGAGGTTGCCCCCCTTAAATGCCATGTGCACTCTGCTTTCTGATACTCTGCGGCGCTGTGGTAGGGGTCGTATACCCATATTTCCCCGCTGCTTATTTCTTCCTCCGATACCTCTTTCGTGTCAATAGAGGCCACCGGCATTCCCGTGAAATACACATTATACATCCAGCACCGGGTATCTCTTATCCAAAACAAATGTAGCATCTTACTTTCTCTGATGGTTTGTGCTTTGTCCCCTAAAGCCTCGTCCTCCAGAAAGTATAATTTTCCATCCGGCACCTGCAGGCTGCCCTCAAACTGCTCTTCCGATAAATTTTGCGGCACAAGCAAAAGATTCTGCTCACTGTCATAAGCAATTTTTCCGCCATTTAAGGTGATCTCCGATTCCATAAACGCATCTTCTTTCCCCTCGCACAAAAGATTAATTTCCTCCATGGAAAGTACCTTTGCCTTCATGATATCTTCAGAAAACCGGTCCAGGATTTTACCGCCTGTCAGATAAACACCCAAAAACAGAACTGAAAGTAATATTATCCACATTTTTTTTTTCATTTTAATCCCCATGCATACAACAGGCAGAGCCTGTTGTCATATATCGCAAGCATCAAAACCATTATCTCCAAAAAAACATTATTGCTTCATAAACTGCGATTTCCATTCTACACCATTTTTTTTATAAACACCAGCAAAATAAACATTAATTTTCTACCCGCCCGGATTCCGGAGAAATAACTTCAAAGGCATACATCCAAAGAAATAAATCCAAAGGAATAAATCTGTACAATTCAGGAATTTATGTATATAATAGCTTAGAGAAAGGGGAGAGTTTTTCATCCGTCATATTTTTTGATTTAGTGGTCAGCCAGGCATACAGATATGCCTTTTTGACCCATGGAGACAAAAATGAATAGGTCCAAGCTCATAAAAGTATTAACGTTTGTTTATCTGATTCCTTTTATTTTCATAATAGGATTCAATGTACTAAACAGCCTGCTCAGAATAACTTATTTTGAATTGCATCAATATATAGAAAATGCCAGATATAAATGGGACAATCCCTTCATAACCCTAATCGCCTCAGCTGCCCTTTTATGGCTGCTGTTTCATCTGCTGTGGAAAAATGCAGATACAGAGAAAATCACACGACTCTCTCTTGTGTGGGCAGGCAGCTTTTGTCTGGGAGCCGTTTTGTTGTTTCGCTGTATTGCAAAATGTGACAGTGAATTTTTAAGCCTGTCCGCCACGGAATTTCTGGAGGGTAATTTTGATGCTCTCACACCAGGCGGTTATTTATTTAATTACCCGTTTCAGCTGGGATTTACCGCCATTATGGAACTGGGATATAAAATTTTCGGAATGGAAAATTATATTGTTTTTGAGTTGCTCAACATCCTGTTCATTGTAGATGCAATCCGGATACTTGGCAAAATTACCATGGAAATATTTGAGAATGAACATCTCTATAAGCTGGAAATGATGCTGGCTATGGGAATGTTCCCTTTCTTTTTGCTGGCAACCTTTATTTACGGTGATGTTCCGGGATGGTGTATGGGAATCCATGCCATTTACAGAGTCATCCTCTATTTAAAAACAGACAAATATCAGGAATTGTTTCTGGCATCCTTCTGGCTGGCAATCGGAATCATAGTAAAAACAAATCTCTCAATTGTCCTTGTTGCCACTGTGATTATTGTCATATTACATGCAATTGAAAAAAGAAACCTGAAAATACTGCTGCCCCTTGCCGCGTTTCTTATCATCTCGCAGACCGGAACCTTATTTGTTAACGGCGTATATAAGATGCGTACCGGTCAGGAACTGCCGCAGGGAATACCAAAAATTGCATGGGTGGCAATGGGTCTGCAGGAATCCGATGAAAACGGCGCACCCCCCGGATGGTATAACGGCTATAATACCAGTATTTATGGCGAATGCGGATATGACAGGGAATTGACCACCAGCGCCTGCGTTAAAGACATTAAGCAGTCCCTGCAGGAATTGGTTCAAAATCCCCGCCATGGCTTATGGTTTTTATACCATAAGTTTACTTCCCAGTGGAATGAGCCTACCTTTTTATCCATGCTCACCAATGAGTGGTATAGCAGAAATGTGGAGCCCCAATCTGATATTGCCATTTTCTTTCTCTATGGAAAGGGCCGGAATCTGCTGATTACTCTTATGAATATATATCATTTTCTCATTTTTTCAGGCGCAGGCATATGGGGAGCAGGGTGCCTTAAAAAATGGAAATTGACGTCCTCCTATCTTGTTTTAAATATTTTTGGCGGAATATTGTTTCACATGATCTGGGAAGCCAAATCCAGGTATGTGTTGTTTTACTTTATTTTACTTCTGCCTTTGGCAGCAAGCGGTTATTTCAGCCTGTTTAACAGGCTTAAAGGAGCGAACAGTCATCTATGAAATCTTTGGAAAAACAGATACAAAAAATAGTCACTCTTAAAAATCTGGCTCTTTTTTTTACGATGGTTTACTGCCTTGGTTTACTGCCGGTTCTCTGGGTGGCAAAATACAATTTCCCCAGCGCTGACGATTATACAAACGGCGCCGGATGTTATCAGGCCTGGAACGCAGCACATTCCTTATCAGCCGTGCTGAAGGAAGCTGCCGGAAGAACCATGTTTGAATATACAAAGTGGAGAGGATGCTTTACCTCAAGCTTTCTGTCCGCCCTGCCGCCAAACATTTGGGGGGAACGCTGGTACGGGTTGACCACGCTCATTATCATTGTATCCCTGACAGTTTCCGTTTTATATTTTATGTTCTGCCTTCTCAATAAGGTTTTTAAGGCAGACAAATACAGGTGCCTCGGCATCTCCATGCCGGTTCTTATCCTGTTAGTCCAGTGTCTGCGGGAGGAAGAACGGACAGACCTGTTATACTGGTATAGCGGGGCAATCAATTACGCCTTCATCTTTTCTCTTGAATTGTTTTTTCTTGGACTGTTAATTAAGATTGCACGGGACACAGAAAAAAAGAAACGCCAGCGCATTTTTCTGGCATCTGTCCTGGGATTTTTAGTGGGGGGCGGAAATCAGATGCCGTCCTTAAATACATTGATACTGGTGGCAACGGCAATATTTTTTATTACGATATTCAAAAAATGGAAACGCTTTAAGGCCTTAATAATTCCGTTTATATTTTGTATCACAGGAACCGCTTTAAGCTATGGCGCACCCGGAAATATGGTCCGGGCTCAGGGGGAAAATATGATGTCTCCCTTGAAAGCGATTTTTGTTTCCTTTTATTACTGTCTTGATTTGGGAGCCGCCAAATGGATTACCTGGACGGTTATTCTCATGGTGGCGGTCATGATTCCGGTGTTTTGGGAAATCGCTAAAAAAGTGGATTTTAAATTCCCCTGCCCCATGTTGGTGTTGCTTTACGGCTATTGCATCACATCGGCAATGTTTACCCCCTCGCTCTTTGCCCTGGGGAATATTGGAGCCGGAAGGATTCAGGGCCTTGCTTACTGGGTCTTTATTTTGGCGCTGACATTGTCTGCCGGCTATGTAACCGGCTGGGCCCGGAAGAAATATGAGGAAAATACTATCCCCTCAGGCTTATCTTCCCCTGTACTGCCTCCTGTCCTTTGCTGGTGGATTTTGGGCTTTACAGGCTTTTTGGGGTTTACTTTTTTGATTACGGTCATACCAGAGCCCTATCATTATACGGCAACCTCCGCCGTCACGGATATGATAAACGGAACCGTTCAGGGATATTTTCTGGAACAGGAAAGCCGCATTGAAATGTATAAAAATGGTGCGGGAAAGGACATTGTGGTGATGGAACTGGAAAATCAGCCGGAGTTATTATTTTTCAATGATATTTCAGATGACCCCGGGGACTGGATTAATCTGGGTGTTGCCAGATACTATAATCTTAATTCTGTTTCAATGGAAAAAAGGAAAGAACAATGAAAAAAGTTATCACACTATTACTCTCCGTCTTTTTTCTGGCTGTCTTTTTAAATTACTCTCCCATTATGGAAAAAATAACCGGCAGAATTATGGGAATTCCGGTTTCTTCTGCCGAACAGATTGACCGGCTTCTTGCCGGAAAAAACGAAGAAATGATTTCGTCAAAAATCACTTTAAATGGAAAAAAGGCGCCTTATGACAAAAACAGCAATACCGTATTTATACCGCAAAATCCGGACAATGACAGCTGGGAAGGAAAATTAAAAACGGAATCCGGACATATATATCTGTCCCGCGATGAGCTGCTGTCCGATAAAAGCAGCGCCATTTCAACCGGACATATTTTTCAGCTTTATCTCATAAATGAAAATACCTACTCTGTCTGCAATATGGTTTTTACCGGAATGCCAATTATTAATATCACGCTTCCAGACAGCGGACCAAGGGACATAAATTTGGGCGTGGATGGCCTGCTGGATGTGACAGACCCTTATCGTATTGCAGATTCCATCAAAAATATTCCGTGTACTTATGCCCTGCGCGGCGCTTCCGCACGGGGATATGAAAAATCCAGTTATAAGTTAACACTGGATAATAAAAAAGTGTCCCTTCTGGGCATGCGCAGGGATGACGATTGGATTTTAAATGCATTATATGATGATTTCGGCTTAATCCACAATAAGTTTTCTTATGTGGTTTGGAGAGAGATTGCCCAAAATAATACTGTTGCAAATGATGAAGGAACTACAATGGAATACGCAGAGCTTTTTATTGATGATGAATATCTGGGCGTTTACGGATTAACCGAGCGAATTGATGCAAAGGAATTATCCCTGAAGGACAAAGATATTTTATATAAATGCAGAGCGATGAGAATTCCTGAAGAGCATAATTATTCAAATGAAAGAACGGATGGCTTGCAGCCAATCTTTCTATTAAAGCATCCCAAAGAATTTACCCAAAAAGACTGGGATCCGCTAAAGACATGGGTTAACCTGTTTTGCAAGGAGCAAATGACTTCCTACGAGGAGGGTTATAAGCTCCTCAACATGGAAAATGCCATAGACTATAATCTTTTCTGCATGCTGATGTGCGGACGGGATAACATGCGTAAAAATATTTATTTTATTGCAGAATATCAGGAAAATGGAGAATTTGCCTTTAAAAAGGTGCCCTGGGATTTAAACGCCACATGGGGAAACCAGTGGGTTGATGACGAAGCATGTAATTATTCAAAATATATTCCCGAATCCGTAAGTGAGGTGGATGCCTGGTGCACGGACATTGATACGCTATATTACTATAATGAGACCGCAGTATCCGAATTGTTATTAGATCGCTGGCAGGAATTAAGAAGGACTATTTTAACCAAAGAGCGCCTTTATGAAATTCTGGACGAGCAGTTTGGCTATTTATATTTAACAGGCGCTTATGCAAGAAACTACCAGCGCTGGCCCCATGGCGCGGAATATTGGAAAGACAATTATATCTATCAATATATTGACGGCAGACTGGCATTTTTAGATGAGTATTTTGAGCTGCTTTATATGGACAGTCTTGAGCCTGCTGTTTATATGGGGGTAGATTACTCTGAGGAATTTAATGTCAGATATTATTGGCAAACCAACAGAGAAACCTTAGAGGAATTGTATCCCTATGATAAACAGCTTCTGCTGGAGCATTATGCTCTGTATGGAAAGCCCTTCGGTCTTAAGGCAAAAATAGATGGCACATAAGCTTTCAGGACTGTTTGAATTTTCTGGCAATCATAGTGTCCATGCAATGTTTATGAGGCGTGCCGCCGCTGTTACAATCAAAGATATCTTCCCTGCAGGTGTGAATCAGCCAGTCACGGTAATATCCAAATAATTCTCCTGAATACCAGGGATATCTGTCTTCCTCCTTTGTGCTGTCCGGAGCAGGCGCTATAAAGGGCTTTTGAACAAATACATTTAACACATTTATGCCGTTAACCTCCGTATGTGATTTCAGGCTGTCACAAAATTCCTTCCGCATGGTTTCCGGCAGAATATGAATCACTCCGCTGCTGAATATAATATCATACGCTCTCTCAGGCCGGTAATCAAAAATATCGGCCTTAAAAAAATTCACCTCAGCTTTATTATGTTCCGCCAGTCTTTTGGCCTTATCAATCCCCTGTTCCGACAAGTCAAATGCAGTCACCAGATACCCGCATTTGGCCATAAAAACCGCATCCTTTCCTTCCCCGCAGCCAATATCCAGCACGCGGTAAGGCTTTACCGGCGGTAAAATTTTCATAATATCATAGCAGATACTGTTTGGCAGAAGTCCCCAGTAATAATCCTCCGCTTTATACCGCCTGTCATAATCTGCTTCAGGGCTTTTATATCCCAGCAGTCCGTCAACTGTTGTATTCAGCGCTGCTGCCAGCCTTGGCAGCATTTCTATGTCCGGATTTGCCACGGCGTTTTCCCACTTGGAAACTGCCTGGAAGGATATATTCAGGGACTGTGCCAGCTGATTTTGCGTCAGTCCCAATTCCCTGCGTCTTTTACCGATTACCTCTCCTATCTTTAAATTTTCCATCCTGACCGCCTTTCTCTCTGTCTGTTTCCATCTCCCATCTGCCCGCCCGGGCAGGCCGGTTTTACATTAAATTACCGTTTCTTTTGTCTATTTTAATATAACCGAGCCGCCGCCACAATAACGTAAAAAGTGAAAAGACAGCGCATATTCACCTGATGGTTGAATCCGTTCATGTCACTTTTCACATTTTAAAATAAACTAAATTTACTTGACAAAAATCAATTTGACATTTATAGTAAATAAAGATTAATTTTTAGGAGGATTTTGCATGTTAAGTGTTATTGTAATGGAGAAAATTGCAAAATAAATATTGCAGGGGCTATTTTGGCTTCAGGCTGGAGGTATGCCCATCGCTGACAATTACATGTCAGCGTTTTCGCCTTACAATTGCTTAATATTGTGGTATATATTTTCAGGATTTGTTAAGCATGACTGTTCAGGTCATGCTTTTTTAATAAGCTGGCCCGCGGGGCGTAGCGGCATTTGTTGCAAGAAGCCGGTTCGCGAAGCGTGACAGCGGTTGTTATCCAACAATTCATACTATAAGTATGACAAATCGACAGACCATGGTATTTAACGCTTTCCCGGGCGGCCATGGTCTTTTTCATACTTTGGTCGTGAAAATATCCCGCTATTTCATTGTAAGGCAATGCTACCCGGATAATTGCGAAACCAAATTTCCGGTATATTGATATATTTCGCAATTTCCTGACAAAACAATATTATGGAAGGAGTTAAAAGGCGCAAAAAAAGCGCCGTCTTATGAAAATGAATGTAGAAAAACAAATAGAATTCGACAAAATCAAAGAAATGTGGATGAGACTTGCCACCACTTTATGGGCAAAGGATAAAATCAGAGAAAAAACCGTCTGCCTTGACGAAGCCGCTTTACGAAAGCAGCTAAAAGACACCACAGACAGTCGTGACTTCCTGGAAAAGTCTGGTACACCGCCCTTACAAAATCTCTCTGAAATAAAGGAAATTTTAACAATTGCCCAAACAGGCGACTGTCTTACACCCTGGCAGTTAGAACGTGTAGAAAATATTCTTGTGATGATTAGCCGTCTGAAAAAATATCTGCAGGGTGGGAAGGCATACGGCAATCCGCTGGCTTATTATGAAGAAAATCTGAATGCATCAGATGAGCTTAGAGAGGAAATCGGCCGCCAAATCAGAAACGGCGGCGTAGATGATTACGCATCAAAGGAGCTTAACCGGATAAGGGGCCAAATCATCAAGTGTGAGGAGCAGATGAAGCAGAAGGCGGATCAGATTATGCGCGCCAACAAAGAAAGTATGGCCGACCACTACTCCACTAACCGAAACGGCAGAGTCTGTATTCCGGTAAAAAAAGAATACAGGCATAAAGTTCCCGGCAGCGTAATTGATAAATCCTCCACGGGAAATACCCTGTTTATTGAGCCTGCGGGGGTGGCAAAATATTATGAGCAATTACAGTCCCTCAAAATAGATGAGGAAAATGAGGTATACCGCATTTTGTATACCCTGACTGCTTTTGTCTCATCCTCTGTTCCGTTAATAAATGACAACATTGCAGTAATTGAAAAATTAGATTTTATTTTTTCAAAGGGAAAATTAAGTATTGACCTTGAGGGCGTGGAACCGTCCATAAATACAGGGCGCAAAATTTTGCTAAAAGATGCCAGACATCCCCTGATGGATTCTAAGGTAAACGTACCCCTTCAATTTGAAGCAGACACACCTGTGCGCGGGATTGTGATAACAGGCCCTAATACCGGAGGAAAAACCGTTGCCATAAAGACCGTCATGCTAAACTGTATGATGGCCCAATGCGGACTGCATGTTACCTGCAAAGAAGCAGATATTTGTATGAGCAGCTCCTATCTTTGTGATATTGGAGACAACCAGAATATTGCGGAAAATCTGTCGACCTTTTCAGCCCACATTAAAAACGTTCTGGAAGTGTTATCTGAGGCAGACAAGGACTCCCTGGTGATTATGGATGAACTTGGCTCCGGCACAGACCCGGCAGAAGGCATGGGAATTGCCATTGCCATATTGGAGGCGCTTCGAAAGAGCGGTTCCCTGTTTCTTGTCACAACCCACTATCCGGAAGTCAAAGAATATGCAGATAAGGCGCCTGACATTTTGAATGCAAGAATGACCTTTGACAGACAAACACTCCGGCCAACCTATCAGATGATCATTGGACAGGCCGGGGAAAGCTGCGCCTTCTATATTGCCCACAGACTCGGCATGCCTCAGGAAATGTTAAAGACCGCCGTTAAAGCTGCTTATGGGGAAGATGTTCTTAAGGATTATCTGTTTCAGAAGGAAGCAGGCAGGAGCCCTGCCGCGGAAAAAAAGAAGGCTCAGAAAATTGTAAAAGCAAAAAAAGAAAAAGCAAATCTGAGACTTTGTACAAAATATAAGCGCGGGGACAGCGTTATGGTTTATCCCGACAAAAAGATCGGCATTGTATGTAAACCTGCCAATGAAAAGGGCATTCTGCAGGTACAGCTGCCCGGCAGAAAAATATGGATAAACCACAAACGAGTCAGGCTACATGTGACCGCTGCAGAACTATATCCTGAGGATTATGATTTTTCCATTGTTTTCGAGACAGTGGCAAACAGGAAAATCAAACACACCATGGAGCGGAAATTCACGGAGGAAGTAATCCGGTATGAAGAATAATCTGTGACAGACGAGTTTTATTTTTTAGATTTATATGGTAAAATGGGGCAAACAAAATGAGGTGATACTGATGTCTAATGCAACGAAAACGGCTCTGGAAGCATCCCTTAAAAATCTTTTGCTACACAAAAAAATTGATAAAATTACAATCAGTGATTTAACATCCGACTGCGGAATCAGCCGGATGGCATTTTATTATCATTTTAAGGATATTTATGATCTGGTGGAATGGGTGTGTATTGAGGATGGAAAGCGTGCCTTACAGGGTAAAAAGACTTATGATACATGGCAGGAGGGAATGCTTCAGGTTTTTGAAGCAGTGCTGGAGAATAAACCTTTCATCCAGAATGTATATCACAGTATCAGCCGGGAAAAAATTGAAAATTATCTTTACAGGCTCACTTTTAATCTGATATCAGATGTAGTTGAGGAAAAATGTGTGGGAACCCGGCTGACACAGGAGGATAAGGCTTTTATTGCAGAATTTTATAAGTTCGGCTTTGTGGGTATTATGCTGGGCTGGATTGATCGCGGCATGAAGGATGATTACCATGAGCTTGTAGAGCGGATGAGCATCACTCTCCATGGAAACATCACCAATTCCATTTACAACTTTGCGCAAAACAACTGCTCTCATGAAGGAAAATAGCGGCCGGATCCTTACTTCGGTTTCCTTCGCAGCTGTTCCTATTGCCCGCAGAAATCAAATTTTTTTATCAAAACAGGCGGAATGATAAAAAGTTTATCATTCCGCCTGTTTTGTAAATGGAAATAATTGTTACGGGATAATAAGATAGGCTCATGAAAGCAAAGAGAACAAACGCAGATGCGCTTTGCGGGTTGTCTTTGTGTTAACAAGGAAAACAAACGCCGACACGCTTCGCGATTCGTCTTATTGTAAAGAGAAAGGTGGTAAAACATATGTCAGGAAAAAAAGGTATAGGACTTTCAGTAGCAGCAATTGCAGCAGGTGCAGGTATCGCAGCTGTTGCAGCCAAAAATCACAAAAAAGCAGAGCAAAACGCATCCCGTAAAAAGGAAGATGCTAAAAAGCAGGATTACCGGAACACAGAAAGAGACAAACAGCACAAAAACAGCAAAGGAATATATTACACAAACGGTAATTATGAAGCCTTCGCAAGGCCCAAAAAACCGGAAGGCGTGGACGAAAAAAATGCATATCTTGTAGGAAGCGGTTTAGCCTCTCTTGCAGCAGCCTGCTTTTTGGTGCGCGATGGCCAGATGCCCGGTTCCCACATTCATATTTTAGAGGCAATGGATATTGCAGGGGGCGCCTGCGATGGAATCTATGATGCCACCAGGGGATATGTAATGCGCGGCGGCCGGGAAATGGAAAATCATTTCGAATGTCTCTGGGATTTGTTCCGCAGCATCCCTTCACTGGAAACTCCGGGTGTGTCCGTACTGGATGAATATTACTGGCTAAACAAGGAAGACCCTAATTATTCGCTGTGCCGGGCTACTATAAATTGCGGAGAGGACGCCCATACGGACGGCAAATTTAACCTAAGTCAAAAAGGCTGTATGGAGATTATGAAGCTGTTTATGACCAAAGATGAAGACCTCTATGACAAGACAATTGAGGATATTTTTGATGAGGAGGTATTTGGCTCTACTTTCTGGCTGTACTGGCGGACCATGTTTGCTTTTGAAAACTGGCACAGCGCTTTGGAAATGAAGCTTTATTTCCAGCGGTTTATTCACCATATTGCAGGACTGCCGGATTTCAGCGCACTGAAATTTACCAAATACAATCAATACGAATCACTGATTCTTCCCATGCAGAAATATCTGGAGGATGCAGGCGTTGACTTCCGGTTCGGCACGGAAGTAACCAACGTAATTTTTGAGATGGAAAAGGGTAAAAAGGTGGCAAAGACAATTGAATGCC
Source organism: Parablautia intestinalis (assembly GCA_003612395.1). GTDB lineage: Bacteria > Bacillota > Clostridia > Lachnospirales > Lachnospiraceae > Suilimivivens > Suilimivivens intestinalis. The sequence continues at coordinate 77,808 of RAYQ01000011.1, read as the reverse complement.
GGGTAAACGGCATCGAAAAGGGAATCAGCCTTACGGAAAACGATCTGGTATTTGTCACCAATGGCAGTTGTACGGAGGGTACCGTTTATGGCGATCAGAACCATGCGCCTAACGGGGATGCCGAGGTACGCACCAGTGGATGCTGGAACCTTTGGAAAAATATTGCAAAGCAGGATCCTGCCTTCGGGCATCCGGAAAAATTCTGCTCCGATATAGCTAAGACCAACTGGGAATCTGCAACCGTTACTACTTTGGACGATAAAATTCTTCCTTACATTACCAATATCTGTAAACGTGATCCTAAAAGCGGCCGCGTTGTAACCGGAGGTATCGTAAGCTGCCAGGACTCCAGCTGGCTTATGAGCTGGACCATCAACAGGCAGGGGCAGTTTAAAGAACAGGATAAGGATAAAGTATGCGTATGGGTATACGGATTGTTCACAGATGTACCCGGTGACTTTATTAAGAAGCCCATGCGTGAATGTACCGGTATGGAAATTACACAGGAATGGCTCTATCACCTGGGCGTGCCTATGGAAGATATCCCTGTTCTTGCGGAGCACAATGCTGTCTGCGTGCCTACTATGATGCCTTATATTACCGCGTTCTTTATGCCCAGGACAAAGGGCGACCGCCCTGACGTGATTCCTGACGGCTGTGTTAATTTTGCCTTTTTGGGACAGTTTACGGAAACCCCGAGAGATACTGTTTTTACAACCGAGTATTCGGTAAGAACCGCTATGGAGGCTGTCTATGGACTTCTGGGCGTGGACAGAGGCGTACCGGAAGTATGGGCCAGTGTTTACGACATCCGTGAGCTCTTAGAGAGCAGTGTAAAGCTTATGGACGGCAAATCTCCTCTGGAAATTGAATTGCCAGGGCCATTAAATGCTTTGAAAAAGCCAATCCTACATGTTGTAAAAGGAACTGTGATAGAGAAGCTTCTGCGTGACCATAATGTGTTAAAGGAGGGCATGATTTAAACGGGCCATGCCGCATGGTTTAACTTCTGCAAATTCTATTCTGAAAGGGACTGCCCCAAGCAGATAATGATCGGTAATAAACTTTTCTGCAAACATTATCATTTTGCTGGCAATCCCTTTTCTTCTATATGCCTGCGATACATATACTTCCGTAATCTCAGGCATATATTCCTCGTAGCAGAATGACTTTTTGAGCTGGACGCAGACAAATCCGGCAATTATTCCATCCTCCTCATCCACCACCACAATCTCCCGCTCATTGCTTAAAAGGGATTGCTTTATATATTTATGAGATACGCCCACTCCGTTAAATTCATTGTTCAGAATCTCTAACTGCGGCGCATCCTCTCCTGCTGCCAATCGTACCATAACTATTCCTTTCAGCTTATTTCTCCGCAAAAATGCGGGCTTGTGACATTGTCCGCAGGATAAATGCTATGGCTTGTCTGCTGCCTAAAGCTGCTTCCCCGCTGCCCCGGCACATGCAAAAGGCCCCGGCATGCAGGAAATGCCGCGATGCTCTCCTAAATAATCGCTGTCAAAGATGATGGCGGATCCGTCCGGATTTTCATATCTTTCCTCCGGCTCAAAGGCGTATCCTAAAATGTCACTGTTGATAATTCCACATGAAAAGTCCTCTAAGAACTCATATACATTTGTTTTTAAGCTGTATTTGCCATCTTCTTCCATAAGCTCCACATAGACGCTGTTTTTCTCGTCCACAAGCTTTGCAGCTTCCTTTTTGCAGGCCTTAGCGCCGTTAAAGTACGCATTGCCGTTAACCCAGACAGGAAGATGGGCAAAATGATACTCCTCAAGCTTTTTCATATCCGCAGGCTTCTCCATCTCAAACCAGCTAATCCACTCCTCATAGGAAGGATATTCGTCAAACACCGCCGTACCGGCCACCTGATTATCAGCCATGGTAAATCCCATGTCCTCTTTGGCCTCCGCATCCTTTGCAGGCCAGTTCTGGATAAAAATATTATTGTATATACGGTTATCGCCATGCAGAATAGACATAAAGCCTGCCACCTCCGTTCGGTGGGGAATGTGATAGGGCGTATAGCGCGGCTGGTTTACACCCTTAACTAACATATCCGTACCGCCTCCCACAGCGGTAAATGCGCCCAGAATCAGATTGTGCACACATGCCACTCCCTGGGTAGCAATACGTACTGCTGCCTTGGAAAGCATAATGTTATTGTCAATCAGGGTAGGGCCATGTCCCACCTCAATGAAAATATCCTGGCACATCATGCAGCCTTCCGCCAAAGGCGTATTATCCGGCGTGTAGTTATCGTGCAGCAGATTCCCGGTAATGCGGGTTCCCTGGGCCTGCCAGTCACACCAGATGCCCATCGTAGAATGATGGATATGGTTACGGCGGAAAATCACGTCAATTGCCGCATGGAATTTGATGCCTGCGATTTCCGCTCCGCCCAGCTGCTGCATATTGTTGATATTGTGGATATGATTATCCTCAATAATACTGAACACACATCCCATCCTCCCCACAATACCAGCCTGCTCACAGTGATGAATATGACAGCGGCGCACAATATGGCTGCCTACCTTTTCTTTTAACCAGCCATGATACTGCCCGCGGCACACGGCATCACGTTCCATCTGTGTGGGACTTTTAACATGCTTGTTCGTAAAGTAATGATCGTTGTCCGGATCATAATATTTCCCCAGAGAAATACCGCAGCATTTACTGTTGCTGATCTCGCAGTCCTCAATAATCCATCCTTTAGACCAGTGAGGGCCTATCATTCCATCCTGATAAGCTGCCGGAGGGGCCCAGGTGGTCGCCGCTTTGTTTACACAAAAGCCTGAGAATGTAATATAACCTACCCCTGTTTTGGAAGGCATGAAGCAGTTGCGGCGGACATTTATTTCCACATTTTCCTCATTGGGGTTTTTCCCTTGGAAATTTGCATAGATCACGGTCTCATCCCCGTCCTGCTCCGTATACCATTTATACACGGAATATTCCGGCTCCCAGGAGGGCGCATATACCTCTCCCTTAATGCACTCCTCTAAGGTTTCCGCTTCATAGAGCTGGCGGCCGTTTAAATAAACCGCTCCCGTATGCCTCACAACAGGTGCAAAATACCAGTCTCCTCCTATAAATGTGGTGTAAGGATTGTAGCTTCCAAACACACCGTTTTTAACCCTGCATACCCATACATTATCCTGATATTTTTCCCAGGATTTCACCTCTTCCGCCCCGGTAATCACAGCGCCCAAAGGCTTCTCGCTGCGGTAAATAATACGGGCATCTTCCCGGCCTGCAAATTTGGGATCAACATATTCCCGATAAATACCCGGCGCCACTATAACCTCATCCCCGGCCCTGGCAATCTGTGCCGCAGAATGAATGTGTTTAAAGGGCATTTCCCGGCTTCCATTTCCATCCCTTTCTGTCGCTGCATTTACATAAATCACCATAAATAAATCCTCCTTCTTTTCATTACGCTCTGTTACTTCTGCTCCAATAATGCTATTATACAATCATTACAGCGTTAAAGATATATCCCGTACAGATTTTCTTAAAAAAGTCGTAACGGTTGTAAGGAATACTGAAATATAGTATTATATTTTTAATTTGCAGACATTAGTAAGAATGGAGGATTACTATGGAACGTTACTATTCAAATACCTTGTGCAGAGGCCTTAAACTGCTCTATTTTCAGGCGGACCCTTCTAAATTTGCCGAAGGCGTACAGCTTTTAGAGAAAGCGACAGCGGATGAAGAGCCCCATGCTTTCTATTTCCTTGCCAGATGCTATGGCTGGGGGGATGGAAATGTTCAGGTAAATGAAAGGAAAGCCAAAAAGCTTTCAAAGCGCGGCATTGAGCTGGGCAGTTCTCTTTGTGTGCTTGGCGCAGACCGCATGGATATTTTAAAAGGCGATATCAAAAACGCCATGACCGGAACTCTTAAGGATGCCTATGATGACGTCATGGCAATGGCCGAGGGCGGTGAACCCATGGCACAGTATGCCATCGGCCTATTCTATTTCTGGGGCGATATGCTTCTTAATTTTCAAATGCCCTCAAAGGAAGATTTCTTAAAATGCGAAAAGGAAAATGCCGCCCAGGCTCTGAAATGGTTCCGCCTCTCAGCAGCACAGGGCTGCCTTCCCTCCTTCCGGAACGCCTTCAACAGCGTACGCAACGGCGTAAACGGCGTGACAAAGGATCTGGAGGAAGCGCTGCGCTTTGCTGAAAATATGGACGGCAAAGTAGATATGCGGGATTACTACCACTCCTTTATTCTGGAATATCAGGGTTTAAAACGGTATGCTGATGCAATCCGCTGGTGCGAACGGGGCGTTCAGGATGGCGTCAGTGTCTGTGCCGTTGATCTGGGGCTGGTATACTTATACGGTGACAGAGGAGCTAAGGAGGATTATGCAAAAGCGCTGCAGCTTTTCCATATGGCTGCCGGGGCCGGTGACGAATACGGCTCCTATAATGCAGGGCGATGCTATTACCATGGCTGGGGATGTACGGCTGACTATAATGAAGCATTCCGTCTTTTCGATCAGGCTTTCCGGGGAGGCCACCAGCATGCAAGATGGTACCTGGCCCAATGCTATTTCTGGGGACGCGGCACTTTGGTCAACTATGAAATGGCTGTCCAAATGATGAACAGACTTATCAATGAAAACCAGAACTATCCTAAGGAGTTGATGGGCTACTGCTGCCTTTACGGTCAGGGAATCCCTGCAGATATGGTCCGCGGAAAACGTCTTCTTGAGGAGGCTGCACAGGAAAATAGCGGCCATGCCTGGATGTTTCTGGGAGACATGTACGACAAAGGGACAGGCGTAGCGCAGGACATTGCCATGGCTGTCTCCTGCTATCAAAAGGCCGCGGACAAAAAAATTGCAGGCGCATCTGAGGCTCTTAGCCGCTATAAAAAATCATTACTGGGGAAATGGAAAAGACGTTAAATCCCCGTAAAGCATATTTACAGGCGGATAGCAGGTATGTCCTTTACAGACATAAAAGGTTGTACGGTCATTTAGCAGAGGATACTTACCGCTCCGCGCCTCTATTACCACATTGACCAGTAAAGAGAGCCTGTTTGATAACTTTTCCAAATCAGAGCTCCTTTTGGGAACCACCACAATATGCTCCGGAGGGTTGTCATAAAGCAGACTGGCAATCATAAACATACTGTATCCGGCCGGGTAATTCTGCGCATGACAGGACATAAACCGGATCTGCTTTTGCGCAAGCCTTCCGTATTCTTCCCTCCCGGTCAGCTGATGCAGCCTTACCAGATTGTAAGCCATAAGGGAATTTCCGCTTGGGATCGCGCCGTCATAGGTTTCCTTGGGATTCATAAAAAGCTCCGTGCTGCCCAAACCGGAGAGATAAAATCCTCCCTTTTCCTTATCAAAAAACCGCTTTACCGCCTCATCGCAAAACCCCTTTGCCTTTTCCAGATACTCTTTGTTAAGGGTGGCATGATAAAGCTCCATAAGGGCTGTCACATAAAACGCATAATCATCCAGAAAAGCCTTTCCCGAACATTTTCCTTTGCGATAACCGGTGTAAAGCGCTAAGCCCTCCGACAGATTTTTTTCTATGAACATCTGCCCGTCAGTTGCTGCCTTTAGATACTCTTCCTTTTGTGTAACTCTGGAAAGCATGGAAAGCGCTGCAATCATCATGGAGTTCCAGGAAGTTAAAATCTTATCGTCAAGATGTAGCTTTGAACGTTTCTTCCGGTAGTCGTACAGTTTTTGAATTTCCCCGCTAAAATCTGAATTCAGGTCTTCGCTCTTAAGAAGGTTGGGAATATTGACACCCTCAAAGTTGCCCTCTGCGCTAATATCAAACGTACCTGCAAAGGCTTTTCCTCTTTCTTCCCCTAAAACCTCCTCTATTTCGGCCAGCGTAAAAGTATAATATTTCCCTTCCACTCCCTCGCTGTCCGCATCCTGTGCACTGTAAAATCCCCTCCCATCAGAGGTTTCCTCACAGGTCATTTCACGGAGAACATATTGTGCTGTTTTTTCAGCCGTATCTAAATAAAAATGGTTTTTTGTTATAGCATAGACAGATACATATGCTGCCGTCAACAAGGCATTGTCGTACAGCATTTTTTCAAAATGAGGCGCAAGAAAATATTTATCCGTAGAATATCTGGAAAAACCATAACCAATCTGATCAAATATACCGCCTTTGCGCATTTGCGTAAGGGTTTTTTCAACCATTTTCAGTATGTCCCCGCTGTCTTTGTTTCCTTCCTTCTCCTCATCCTTTTTCTCTAATGCGGCATACAATGTCAGAAATAATAAATTATGGGGCGTTGGAAATTTAGGGGCTTCTCCAAAACCTCCGTACTTGCTGTCAAAGTTATCAACAAAAATACGGACTGCTCTTTTGGGCATATTTTTACTGTTTTCCTCTTTATGGCCGGGTTCCGCCTTTTTCAGATGACGGATAATCTGATCCGCAGAAGATAAAAGTTTTTTACGGTCATATTTCCACTGATTTGCAATTTCATCCAGTAAATCTCCAAATCCCGGCATCCCGTACCGCCTCTTAACAGGGAAATAGGTGCCGGCAAAAAAGGGTTTTTTATCCCAGTTCATAAAAATACTCATGGGCCACCCACCGTTTCCTGTAAAGGCCTGGCACACAGACATATATACGCTGTCAATATCCGGGCGTTCCTCACGATCAACCTTTATGGAAATAAAGTCTCTGTTGAGGATTTCGGCCACCGCCTTATTTTCAAAGCTTTCATGCGCCATAACATGACACCAGTGACAGGTGCTGTAACCAATGCTTAAAAAAACCGGTTTATCTTCCTTCTTTGCCTTTTCAAATGCCTCTGTACACCACGGATACCAGTCCACGGGGTTTTCCGCATGCTGCAACAGATACGGGCTTATTTCATTCTTCAGGTGATTGCTCATTTTTTCCCCATTTCTGTGTTTTTTGTTATTCTGCCCATTTAGGGCTCTGAATAAACATGGGCCAGCTTATTGAATGTCAAATATCCCCGGCGCAGTGGAAACGCCAGGGACTTTTAACATGTGCGCGTTATTGAAAAAGCAGACCGGAATATCTGCACAGAATTTACACGGGAAACCCGGGTATGTAATATTAACCGCCAATCATAACACCGATATTTCCGTGGAGCAGAATTCTTATCACACCGCAGATAAAAAGATGCAGCGGGTAGTAAAGATAAAAAAACCACTTCATTCCTCTCCATTTTCCCCGTTCGCCATTATAATTTTTTAGAAGCGGAATTGTCAGCGCTACAAACAGCTGAATGACGCCATATATCCTGTTAATAAACAGGATATAAACAAAAGCGTAAATAGCTGCCCAAAACATCATCCACTCCATCTGCCTTTTAAAGTTCCCCCGGTTTGTTCCTATAAAGACAATCGCCATCACTGCAATGCAGCTCCAGTCCGAGCAAAAAGTAAGCAGACAAATGCCAATCAGCGATACGGTTTTTATCCCTTCTTTCAGCCCGGCGCTATTTACAATCATAAGCGCCACCAGCCCCCAGGCCAGTGACCAGATGACACTTGTCTGATTAAAAACACTTGTCTTAAAAGGGATAAAAGGTATGCCAAAAGCAAAATTATACGCAAAGTGGGAAATAAAGGCAAACAGAAATAATCTTGAAGCATATTTTATCCTGTCATGAGTATAGTGATAGCCCTCCGCAATAAAAAACCACATAATAGGGGCTGTAAGCCTGCCAATGATGTGACATAAAAGGATCCACCACTGTGTTGGGTAATTGGGAAATACAACCGCTATTACATGATCAATTGTCATCGCAGCAATTGCAATGACTTTCAATTGATTGGAATTGAGACCTTTTCCTTTTTGGGCCTGTTCCCCATTCATTTCCATTTCCGTTCCCATACTCATAACCATGCCTTTCCGTAACCTTTAAACTTCATACATGTAAACCTTCGATAACTTATCTCTCTGCCTTCGGCGGTTTCCTGCCATACCCTGCAGCAACTGCTGCCGCCAGTATCACCAGCATACACAGCGAATAATAATTTACAAAAGGCACCGACCCCGGCGCTACTGCCGCTTCTTCTCCAAATGCCGCTGTGAGCTGCGCAGGAATAACACAATGTACCGTCCAGGGCGCCAGAAAGCAAAAAACACAGCCCGTGCAGTCCATGAGGTTTGCCCTGCGGTACCGGTTCACCCCTGCCTTTTCCCCGATCTCATTGATCAAATCCCCAAGGGCCACTATCGCCACTGAAATTACCCCTGTCACCATGCTCAGTATGCCTACCGACAGAACAATAGTTGCCTCTGTGCTGCGTTCCTTTTTGGCCAGACGCCCAAGCAGAACACCTACATCCTCAAAAAATCCGCTGCATTCCAGCACGCCCAAAAGGGCAAACACCCCTATCAGCATTGCCACCGTGCCGGCTGTCCCCGTAATGGCTTCTATGATGGCTCCCGATACGGAAAATCCTCCGGGAAAGGCAACAAGGTCTTCCACCGTATAGATGCCAAAAAGGAGGCCTGCAGCGATCCCTGCCAGAATTCCCCATGACAAAGCAGTAATCAAGTGCTTTCGCATCATGCAAAGCACAATAATGACTACCGGAATCACCAGCATAGTAAGGCTCACCGGATTCACCCTGCCTTCTGAGCCCTCAAGTACCAGGGCTCCATTAGAGGTTTGGGGAAACAGCAAAAACAATATAAGCGCTCCCGCTGCTGCCGGCAGACTGTAGCGCGTTCTGGTTTTCACCACAGTCCCCAAATCCGCGTGCTGCGTTGCAGAAGATGCAATTGTGGTGTCCGAGATGGGTCCCAGATTATCGCCAAATGCCGCACCCGACACAATTGCGCCTATCATAAAATCCGGCGCCGCACCTGCCATCACCCCAACGGGAAATAAAATCGGAATCACAACAAAATACGTGCCAACCGAAGTGCCTGTGGCAAATGCCAGCAGACAGGTAATCAGAAAGGAGGCCGCCACAAAAAGCTTTCCCGTAAACCCTGCCGCCACTACATAAGCGGCAATTGTCTGCACTGCCCCGCTTGCGCTAATCAGCTTTCCCGAAACTGCCGCCAGTATCACCGCCAGCACTATCACCGCAAACATTGGCTTACTCAGGCCATGTACAAGAGCCTCCCCATATGCCTTTTCATCCTTTGCAAAAATGACCCCTGTTACCAGTGCCGCAAAAAATGCCAGCACATATCCGTTTACATTAGACTGGCTGAGCGCTGCCCACAAGATCATCGCTGCTGCCGCCATTAGCGGCGCCAGATTCCCAACCTTTCCAAAGCGGAATTCTATCCTTTGTACTTTCCGGTTCATACTTTAACCTCCATTCAGCTGCATATTTTCTGTCTTACCAGTATAGCATTCCCTTCCCCTTACGTCCACCATCTGCCGCCACTGTTTTTCTCACAAGGAAAAAAGGGCCTGTACAGCCCTCTTTTTCCTGTATACTTATGTATTTTCCTATGTGTTTTAAAAGTTTTCCGCACGTACCTCAAAATAGCTCTGAGGATGATTGCAGGTAGGGCATACCTCCGGCGCACTGGTTCCAACTACAATGTGTCCGCAGTTGCGGCACTCCCACACTTTTACTTCGCTCTTTTCAAATACCGCAGCACTCTCCACGTTTTTGAGCAAAGCACGGTATCTTTCTTCGTGATGCTTCTCAATTTCTCCCACAAGTCTGAATTTGGATGCAAGCTCAGGGAAGCCCTCTTCCTCCGCCGTCCTGGCAAAATTCTCATACATATCTGTCCATTCAAAATTTTCGCCTTCTGCAGCTGCGGCAAGATTTTCCTTTGTATCGCCTATCCCCTTCAGCTCCTTAAACCACATCTTTGCATGTTCCTTCTCATTTTCTGCGGTTTTTAAAAACAGCCCTGCAATCTGCTCATATCCTTCCTTCTTTGCCACAGATGCAAAATAGGTGTACTTGTTTCTTGCCTGTGATTCCCCTGCAAATGCTGCCTCCAGGTTCTTCTGCGTCTGTGTTCCTGCATACTTTGTTTCTGCCATGCTTTTTTCCTCCTTAATGGTAGTTAATGTTTTATCAGGCCTTACATCCGGTGCCGGATTACCGGATACCATATTATTGTCGATGTCCGGCGGCATGAACGCTTTGCCTGCATGTGCAATATTGGTATATTCCGATATTTCTTCACTGATGGTACAAAGATCGCTGGCAGAAAGGCCGTGAATATCCTCATTACCGGTAATTCTTGCGAATGTTTTCAATTCCTCTGCGCTGCATTTAAGATAATTCTCCACCCTCTTTGCGGCAGCATCAAGATTAAGCCTTTCCCGAAGTTTTTCATCCTGGGCAGCCACCCCTGCCGGACACATTCCACTGCCGCAAATCCGGTACTGCTGGCAGGCTGCCGCAACCATAGCCGCCGAAGCAATTGCCACTGCATCCGCTCCCATCGCAATTGCTTTTGCAAAATCGGAAGAAACCCGAAGTCCTCCCGTGATTACCAAATCAATATCAGAACCAACAAAATCAAGATATTTTCTTGCCCGATAAAGGGCATATATCGTAGGCACGCTTGTGGAATCCCTTATAATTGCAGGTGATGCCCCTGTTGCACCGCCCCGCCCGTCTATGGTAATGAAATCAGGCTCTGCATACACACAAAATGCCAGGTCCCTCTCAATACGTCCGGCAGCGATTTTGATACCAATGGGCCTTCCCCCGCTTCGCATACGCAGATCGCTTACCAGTTTCCTTAAATCCTCCGCATTGTTTATACCCGGAAATCTTGACGGGCTGATTACATCCTCCCCCAAAGGTTTATTTCGGATTTTCGCAATTTCAGCCGTTACCTTGCTCCCTGGCAGATGACCGCCCATTCCGGGCTTTGTTCCCTGTCCGATTTTAATCTCAATGGCATCGGAAGTTTGCAGATTTTCGTCTGTTACGCTGTACAGGTTCGGAACATATTCAAAGATATATTTATATGCCGCCTCCTTCTCCTCAGGAAGGATACCGCCCTCGCCACTACACATTGCCGTTTTAGCCGCAGCGCTTCCCCTTGCCATTGCAATTTTCACTTCCTTTGAAAGAGCGCCAAAGGACATATGGGAAATATAAACCGGCATATCCAGCACCATAGGCTTTTTGGCATGTTTACCGATAACTGTCTTTAAAGACACGTCCGCATGCTCATCCAGCGGCATGGGATTCAGCTGTGCACCGAGCACAAGCACATCATCCCAATCAGGCATTTTCATCTGCGTTCCCATTGCCTCAATCGCGGATTTTCCGGTAACAGCCATCTCATGAATTTCCCTCATATACCGATAGTCACTGTCCACCTTTCGTGTTTCCTTCGGATAGGTTAAATCCATCTCCCGGGAATCGTCTTTGCTATAGACGGAAGACGGCTTTTCATCCAATTCAGGCTGAAACCTTTCATCCTTTTCGGCTTCCACCACCTTAAACTTCTCCGGCGGCTGTTTGCAGACAGGACACTGCGTCAATTCGGAAAAGGGCCGGCCGGCTTTTTCCTCATCATACACATATCCACAGACACTGCATTTGTAGACCATGATAAATACCTCCTTTTATTGATATGAAGTCAATTTACGCGGCATTCCGGCCGCTGCTTAGCATGAGGGTAACTGACAAGGCCTTACATCCCCTGCTTTATTTCTCTGCACTTCGGGCAAAGATAAAATACTTTTAAATCATAAGATAATATCCCTTCTCCCAGCTGTCTCTCCAGATTTTGGGTCAGATCCTCAAATTTTATATCCGATAATACTCCGCACTTTTTACATACAAGGTGATCATGTTTTTGAATCTTATCGTAGCGGTCAGGGGAGCCCTCTGTTGAGATCTTCCGTATCCGCCCTTCCTGGTATAAAACATTCAGATTATTATATACGGTTGCCAAAACCACCTTATGCTCTGTTTTCTTCAGTTCCAGAAAAAGCTGCTCCGCGCTCAAATGCTCTTTAGACTGATTAATCAGCTCTAAGAGCTGCTTTGCATATTTTGTCATCTCCCCACCGCCTTTCTTTTTAGAATTATTTTAATTATTGCATATTTTGCTTTTTTTGTCGAGACCGTATATACAAATTATATAACCATGAGCAGCGTTCCTGCACCGATAAATATACAGCCGGCCAGAGATTTAACCGTAAATTGTTCATGAAGGAAAATAAACGCCAATAAAAGGGTAAGCACAACACTCAGCTTATCAACGGGCACCACCTTAGAAGCTTCCCCAATCTGCAATGCACGGTAATAGCAAAGCCATGATGCACCTGTTGCCAGCCCGGAAAGAATCAAAAAAATCCAGCTTTTTCTGCTGATTGCCGTTATGCCGCATTGGGTATTTGTCAAAAATACCATCCCCCATGACATGACGACAACTACCACCGTCCGTATTGCCGTGGCAAGGTTTGAATTAACTCCCTCTATACCGATTTTAGCCAGTATAGATGTTAATGCTGCAAACAGCGCAGACAATATTGCAAATAAAAACCACATTTAAATACGCCTCCCATCTCATATGTATAACTCCGCATACAACAGAAAAAGCCTGCTATGTTAAAGAGTTAATTCCCGCAGGCGTTTCTTGTCAAGAATTGTAACACCGCCCCTTGAAACCCTCACAATCCCTTCACCGGCAAAATATTTCAGCATCCTCGATACCACTTCACGGGCAGAACCCATATACCGGGCAATCTGCCCGTGAGTCAGCCCAATGGTATCCGAGCCGGTCCTGGCTGATTCATCAGAAAGGAAAATTGCCAGACGTTTGTCCATGCTCATAAACAGAACCTGCTGCATCACCCACATCACATCTGAGAAACGGCTGACCGCGGTTTCCAGTGCAAATATGCGGATATCCGGATTGCGCTGCGCCACTGCCGCAAAAGCGGGCCCGCTGACCACACAGCACTGACTGTCCTGTTCCGCATCTACAAATACCTCAAATGTGATGGCATCAAGTACACAGGAAGCAGATAACATGCACAGTTCGCCTTTGTGCAGTCGGTAAAGCGTAATTTCCTTTCCTTCATCCGACATCATATACAGGCGCAGACTTCCCCTGCGGACAAAGATCACGCCGGAGCATTCGCTGCCGTTATGAACAATCTTACCTTTAGGATAAGTAACACTATAAGAATTCCGGCAGATATATTCCCTGTCCGCATCCGATATCTTTTCCCAAAAGGGAAAGATTTCCCTGTAAACAGATTCAAATACACTTTCTGACAATCTTTCCTCATCCCCCTTTCCTTCTCTCAAGTCACACGTTTAAGCAAATATTCCACCACTGCTGTAAGCCCTGGCTCATTCTTTATCTGTGTATCCTTATTTTATTATCTCTTTATAACCATAAAAAGGTCAACATATGGACCGCTGCTCACATACGGCATACTACTATTTAGCCGATATGAATCAGCGGTATATCTACAAAAGTTTAGATTCCTCACGCCATAACCTCTGAAAAAACTTTCATACCAATCCCCCATACATACCATAGGCAAAGCCTATTTCCCTGTACCGCAAGCCCACTTGCGATACTGCTTAAATAGAAGACTGGAAAATCAGTTTCATTAAAGCCCTTATTCCCGTTCCCTGACCGTCACCAAAACCTTATCCCCCGGCTGCTTCCCTATCCGGGAACGGATATCTTTACGCACGCCTATGATATAGCACACACTCCCATCCGTGTTCTTTACCCCCATATTTACAACACTGCCGTCATACGGCTCTCCGTCAAACGTGGCATGTACCTTCACCCTTCCCTGCCCAAACTCTTTCCTGATATCATAAGGGAAAATCACATAAGCGCCGCCTGTCTCCCCTGCTTCATAGATCAGGGACTCATATTCATAAATTCTTCCGTTCACTGCCTGCACCATCCAATCTATTTTATATAGTATAACACAACATGGTTATTGGAATCCCTTATTTTTTTCGAATAGCGCAAAGCAGGCCCATGCGGTGCGTTAGCGGCACACTTCCCCTGCATGGACCTGCGCATAAAAATATGATTTTCTTTTCGTTCTGCCTATGTAACTGATTTTTTAAAAATCCCTACGATTTTCCTTCCGAATCCCATATCACCCAGCATACGGTAGATTTCCACAGTACGCTCCATGGAAATATCATGGAACAGGTTTTCCAGACACACGGCTGTCTTATGTGCCGGTTTCAGGTTTTTCATAATAATTGGTAAATGGGTTGACAAGCTGGAAATCCACACATTCAAACCCGCTAGCCTCAAGCCTTGCGTTCATTCCTTCACGGTTAAAATATCCTGTATGGTCTGGAATTTGACTGTTTGCCCATGACTTTTCCAATAAAAATGAAAATTGTACTCTGGCACCTGAATCCGGAGTGTTACCGATTGAAATGCTGCCTCCATGTTTTTCACATAGCATTTTACAGATATTCAAACCAAGACCAAAATGTGGGGATTCGGATTGCCCCGAAGTGTAAAAGGGGGTTAGCGCCCGCTCCAGAGCTTCCAGACTAAACCCTGCTCCATCATCTATCATTTCAAAAGAAAGTAAATGATTCTGCTCATACAGACGCACAAAAATTTTGTTTTCAGAATATCGGCAGGCATTTCTCATAACATTTTCCAACACCCTGAAAATCAACGAAATACCCCCCTAACCTCCTGTAGATCAGCTTCATTTATAACTGAAATATCTTTCCCATATTCCTTAGCTGTCAATTTTATGTTGTCATCCAACATTTTCATAAAACTGTCTATTGGAACAGTCTGTATTTTGACTGGTGTATCCTCTAATTTGGGGATTTTGTTCATAACTTTGACATAATCTTCCAAACGCTTAATATAATATGCCATCATGTGGTTCGTTTCCAGCAATTTTATATCTTCTTTTTCAGGAAATGGGATATACTCTTCCAAAAAATCTGTATATCCCTGCAAAACCGTAAGCGGTATACGCAAGTCATGTGCAAAGGCTGCATTGAGCTTTCTGCGTTCTTCCGTCATTCGCCATATCCTCTTATAATTATTCAGCAATTCATTCTTCATCCGTTCAAAAGACTTACAAAGCGTCCCTAATTCATCTTCCGCATCATACTGTACCGAAAAATCCAGATTATCTGCAGCTATCTGCTCAAACGCAAACCGCCGTGTCAGCATATCCCGGCTGTCCCTATCAAAATGGCAGACCAGCGCATATAGCGGAGGTATTCATATACCGTTTGCTCATAACACAAATAATTCCAAAATAGCAAATATAAAATACTACAATACACGCCCCAAACTCACCAGCTAATTCGAGCAGAATATTATTCAAAGAAACTGGCAAAATCAAGTTCATTTTTCCATTCAATAACGGTATGCAGAATAAAATAACCAATAAAGCCATTATTATTGGTGAGAGCAGCTTTATCGCTATCTGCTTATTCACAAGTTTTTCTATCTGCTTATTGCTTTTTCCCATACAGCACATGATCTGATTGCTTTTTGAGCTTTGCCTGACTTCTATAATCTGCTGCAAAGATAATATCGAAAAATAAATAACCAAAAGCACGATGCAGATACTTATTTGTGAAGTTCCCATCCACTGCCGCATAGCCGTATCAAAAAGCTGAAATTCCGGCTGCAGAATCAGCATTCCGGTTACAAAAGAACACCCGGAAAATAAAAAGCATATGCAAAAAACAGCATTAACCGTAGCAGCCGTTTTGAAATTTGATGTCATATTTGCCGCAATATACAGTCTGTCTTTCTGATATATCCTAACAGGGTTCATTCGCCTGTACGCATATAAATAACCAAACACCCATTTGTAAAAGGCAAAGACAGATACCAATAATGGTATTGCTACAACAGATACGGGATAAACAATATAAACTTCCGGCAAAAAAACAATACCACAAACGCAGCCAATGAAACACACAAAACATAAAAAGAAGATAACGCCCCACTTTTTATAGCTGCCTATATTTTTTATGCCTTGATTGCTATTTCTTTCATGCATCAGCTCCCTTATTTGCAGTTTATTCAAGCGTCCCTTCAGCCGGAAAGAACACACTGTTTCAATAAGACCAAAAAACAGCAATGTATAAAACATACTTCTACCATAAAGGAATCCGCAATGTTTAATTCCATGCATCGAATCGCGGAAATACCATAATTCATATATGGAAAAACCTATTGTTGTTCCTACTATATAGCAGCAAAAGCCAATCAACAGGACTTCCCACAGAAACAGCCGGGTTAATCTCTTTTTTTCCATACCCAACAACAAATAGCTTGCAAATTCTTTTGCTCGCTGCTTTAGCAGAAAAAAGTCTATATATCCGACTAAAGCTATTTGAATGGCGGCTATTAACAATGGCAGAAATATTACTTGAAATCCTGCTAATTCTCCTATAATGGCTATACAATTAGATATCTCTATAATCGCCAAAAGGACGGTCATGGCAGCAACATATAAAAGATAATCTATAAAGGACCGCCTGGCATTACGGATTGACAGCTTCAAGTACATCTATCTTTCTCCCTCTATCCATTCTACTTTCTTCAAAATCTCTGCAAAAAAGGTCTGTTTGTTTTCCTGTTCCCGGTTTAAGGCAGCTTTTATTTCGCCGTCTTTCATAAACAAAATCCTGTCACAATAGCTGGCTGCCATGACATCATGTGTGACCATCAATATTGTTGCGCTAAATTCTCTGCAAAGCATAGCGAAGGTATCTAAAAGCTGTCTGGCAGCATGGGAATCCAATGCCCCGGTTGGCTCGTCCGCAAGTATAATGTCCGGATTTACCACAATAGCACGGGCACAGGCGCAGCGTTGCCGTTGTCCTCCCGATATCTCATATGGAAATTTATCTAATATTGCTGATATATCCAGCTTTTCAGACAAACTTTGAATCATTGGACGAATGTTTTCTTTTGAAACCTCTTTAATTGTCAAGGCAAGCGCAATATTTTCATAGACAGTCAACGTTTCAAGTAAATTGTATTCTTGGAAAACAAAGCCTAAATGTCTGCGGCGAAATTCTGCAGTAGCTTCGTCTGGTATATCCACTATATTCTGCCCACTTATTCGTATTATCCCATTTGTTGGCTTGTCTATTGTGGCTATTAAATTAAGCAATGTTGTTTTTCCGGAACCGGAAGCCCCCATAATTCCAACAAAGCTGCCATGTGGTATCTGAAAACTTACATCATTTATAGCTAATACAGAATTATTTTCTGTTTTGTGTTGTTCCAAAATATTTTCATGCCCTGTCGAAACATTTTCATAGAGTTTGGAAACATTTTCAACTTCCAAAACATTTTGGAGTGCTGTATCACTTTCTTTTAATTCCCATTTATCATGTCCTAACCAATTTGTAATCACGTCCATAAGTACCTCATCTGCTTTTTCTTTCAGCTTTTCTTCCGCAATGTACTCACCCGCAAATAGTTCATTCAAAGTGACTTCCAAAAGAGTACATAATGGTAAAAACAAAGATAAATCCGGCATAGACCGTCCTGTTTCCCATTTTGAAACTGCCTTATCAGTTATTTCCAGTTTTTCTGCTAACTGGCTTTGCGTCCAGCCTTTTGCTTTCCGCCGTTCGGAAATAAAAGCTCCAATCTTAATTTGATTCATTATTCAACCCTCCTGCCTGCGGTATATTATATAAATCCGGCACAAAAATGACCACCTACCAACGGTAGAATTGAGTAAAATATGCTTTTTTATCCCTACCAACGGTATACTGCCAAATGAATTTCCAATTCATACTTTCCTAATACTTCGGCAGAATTCCGTTCCCGCTAAAGCAAAAACATCCACCGAATTATACCATAGGAATTACCCATTTTTCACCCTGTGGCACGAAACGACTATTTTATCGCCAGCCCGGGGCCATGAAAATCAAATCTATCTTCATAATGTTCTATACAATATCACCCAAACTTATTTTATATTTAAGGTGATAGTATGTGAATTAAGTACAGTTCTATGTTTGGCAATATTTAATTGCATGTCCTAAAATACCCACTTGACATATGTATGACATCGCGTTATTCTTGAAATATAACATGATGTCATATTTCAAGAAGGAAGTCAAAATAGTACGGCAGATTTAGCAGCAAAAGGAAGAATACCACAAAAGCTCTTGGAGAAAGGAAGAACAAAAAATGAACATTCTATTGAAAATATTTTTGTCTATGTCTTTTTCCGGCTCATTGTTGTTGTAAGGCCGTTATTGCCTTTTGGGCCGGAAACAAACTTGATGGGAAAAGCCTACCAGTCAATCGACCAGGCCATAACCTATTCTGTTTCCCTGCCGCAACATCGTTTTGCCAAGTGCAGATATTCCGGAGAAAGACTTTCAATATATCGTATTACATGAATTAACGCATTACAAACGGCGGGATATGTTTTATAAATCGCTGGTACAAATTACCGTCTGTCTGCACTGGTTCAATCCGCTTGTTTACTTAATGAGGCGTGAAATCACAAAGGCATGTGAATTTAATTATTAAAAGAAAGGTTAGGTGCAATTATGAACTTCAAAAGAAAATCAAAAACAACTTTATTTGCCACAAGTGTGCTGACGCTGTGTATTATTTTAGGCGCGGTTTTTGTTGGTGTTTATCCAGCTGCCGCCGCCAATCAGCCGTCAAATGAGCCTACGGTATCGGGCTTGAATGAAAATGCAATATCCCCCGCACAAAAGGAAAACGGTTCGCATAATGAAGTGTTTTCCGCACAAGCAGAGCAATATTATGAGGCCGACAATTTACCTTTGTTTGAAATTGCCTTTTCCCGATTGGGCGAAAAGGCTCAAGGCGAATGGCTGGATAAGATTTATGCAGATGACCGAATCCGTTTTTGGAAAACTGCAGTCAATATGCTGGACGTGGATTGTGCTTTAATTCAGCATTATGCGGAAAAAATCTATGATGACGGTAGCATTTCCTATTTCTCCGCCTTGACCTCGCGCATGAGTGAGGAAACATTGGAAGAATGGCTGGGCATAGCAGCAGATGATGAAAAGTTCAATTTCCAGTCCATCTTATCCAATGCACTGGGGCAGGGCAATAAATTTGATACGCTGTCTGAAACCCAGAAAGCGGAGTATCAGGCGGCAGGCATTACAGTTGACGGCAATAATCATTACTATCAGGGGCAGCTTGTCAACATCTTTTTAGATATGCACAGGCTGTCCGTGAATCCGGCTGGAACGGTCAATATCAGAATCACCCGCAATGAGGATGGAAAAATATCAGACGTTGCATATATGACCGATACAGAAGTAACGGAACTGCTGGGAAATATGGAAGAACCCGATGATTTATACGATGCAGAAACGGAAGAACTACTGAATGATATGAACGATTTTGATAATAAATAAATTGAAGTTACAGCCGCCCAACGGTAAATAAAAAAACCGTTGTCTCGGTGGCTAATCATCTGTGCGCCCGAATGGCTCTATGCTATCCGGGCGCATTTCTGTTTCTATGGGACAACCCCGGACCAACATGGCCCGAAGCCCGGCCCCGGTGCCGTTCCCCACCGCCTCCGTTTCAGTAACTCATTCACCAAACACCGAAACGGAGGTAAACATGACTATTCATCAGTCTTCGGGATTTCAGAAGGCTTCTGTCCTGATATGTTGCAGATGACCTTCATACAGCCATAACCCTTAAGGTACCTGCAACATCCCTGTCTGCTGGTAAGAACCGCTTTAAGCACGAAATGCCAATTCTTTTCGCAGTTTTAGGATATCTCTTTTAATTTTTCTGCACACCCCGTAGTTCTCTTTTTCACTGGAGGACAGCTTCTGAAACCTTTCCTCCAATAATTTGATTTTTGCTGTTGTGTCCATATGCGCCACCATCCTTTCTTTAATAAACATATATTTTTACAATCCAGTACCAGGCATCGAATGCTATCTGGCAGAATTTATTCCTGCTCCAGTTTCCCGGTATAAAGCTGATAATACATTCCTTTCTTTGCCAGCAGGCTCTCATGGTTTCCCCGTTCCACAATCCGTCCATGATCCAATACCATGATCACATCTGAATTTTTGATCGTGGAAAGCCTGTGGGCGATCACAAATACTGTCCTGCCTTTCATGAGCCGGTCCATACCGTCCTGCACGATCTTCTCTGTCCTGGTATCAATGCTTGAAGTCGCTTCATCTAAAACCAACACCGGAGGGTCCGCCACAGCTACCCTTGCGATTGCCAGGAGTTGTCTCTGCCCCTGGGAAAGACTGCTGCCGCTGCCTTTCAGAACAGTCTGATACCCATCTGAAAGTTTCATAATAAATTCATGGGCATTTGCCAGCTTTGCAGCCTGTATCACCTCTTCCTCTGTAGCATCCAGCTTTCCATACCGGATATTATCCATCACCGTGCCTGTAAATAAATGCGTGTCCTGTAAAACAATACCAAGGGAATGCCGCAGGTCTTCCTTCCTGATTTTGTTAATGTTAATCCCATCATATCGGATTTTTCCATCCTGAATGTCATAAAACCGGTTCAGCAGATTGGTAATGGTCGTCTTTCCTGCACCTGTTGCCCCAACAAAAGCCACTTTCTGCCCTGGTCTTGCAAAAATCTCAATATCGTGCAGAACTGTTTTTCCATTGGTGTATCCAAAATCCACATGATCAAATACCACATCCCCCTGCATCGGCTGATAGGTAGTCGTATTATCTGCCTTATGATAATGCTTCCACGCCCACACACCGGTCCTATCCGGAACCTCGGCCAGATTTCCCTTTTCATCATAGCGTGCATTCACCAGCTTCACATATCCGCTGTCCTTTTCCGGCTCTTCATCCAATAGTCCAAAAATCCTCTCTGCCCCCGCAATCGCCATAATGATAGAATTCAGCTGTTGTGAAAGCTGTGAAATCGGTTGGTTGAAAGAGCGTGAAAACTGCAGAAATGATGCCAACGTCCCCAGTGTCATATGCCCGCCGAAGATAGACAGACACGCCCCCACCATTGCAATTACCGCATAACTCACATATCCCAGATTGCCCAGCACTGGCATAAGGATACTGGCATAACGGTTGGCATTGTTCGCACTATCACGCAGCTTTCCATTCAAACACCTAAAATCCTGTATACAGGCATCTTCATGGCAGAACACCTTCACCACTTTCTGGCCTTCCATCATTTCCTCTATGTAGCCGTTCAGATTGCCCACATCTGTCTGTTGTTTCACAAAATAATATCCGCTTTTTGAGGATATGGTCTTCGTTGCAAATACCATACAGATGACCATCACCACCGTAATCAGTGTGAGCGGCCGGCTTAAGACCAGCATGGAAAAGAACACACCCACAATCGTAATCACTGCGGACAGCATCTGCGGTATGCTCTGGCTGATCACCTGCCGCAGCGTGTCTGTGTCATTGGTGTAGATACTCATGATATCCCCGTGGGATTTTGTATCAAAATAACGGATCGGCAGCCGTTCCATATGGCGGAACAAATCATCCCTCACTGTCTTCAACATTCCCTGGGACACATAAATCATGATGAAGTTATAGGCCCATGTGCAGAACACGCCAATATAATAAACTGCCGCCATCACAAACAGCGCCCGTAAAAGGGGTGTCAGGTCGGGCTGCACCTGGTTCACAAAAGGCAAAATATAATCATCGATCAGGTTCCTCATAAACAGTGTACCACCAATATTTGCAACGGTGCTGACCAGGATACATAATGCTACAAGCAGACACTGCCATTTATATTTTCTCAGGATGTACGCAATCAGACGCTTTAAAGCTGCGCCCATATTTTTCTTATTCTCTGCCTTCATCATTACTGCCCTCCTTTGTCTGTGACTCATAGACTTCTCTGTAAATCGGGCTGCCATCCAGCAGTTCTTCATGGGTGCCTACGGATTCCATTCTGCCATTATCAAACACAATAATCCTGTCCGCATCCTGAATTGACGAAATTCTCTGGGCTATGATAATCTTTGTTGTATCTGGTATCTCCTCCCTGAATGCCTTACGGATCAACGCATCTGTCTTTGTGTCAACGGCACTCGTGGAGTCATCAAGAATCAGAATTTTCGGCTTTTTCAAAAGCGCCCTTGCAATGCAGAGCCTCTGTTTCTGCCCGCCGGATACATTTGCCCCGCCCCGTTCAATATGTGTGTCATACCCTGCGGGGAAATCCCGGATAAATTCGTCCGCTTGGGCAAGCCGGCAGGCATTTATGATATCTTCATCTGTTGCATTCTCTTTTCCCCACCGCAGGTTCTCTTTGATCGTCCCGGAAAACAGCACATTCTTCTGTAGGACCATCGCCACATTGTCCCGAAGACTGGCCATATCATAATCCTTCACCGGAACGCCGCCAACCCGTACCTCTCCTCTTGTGACATCATAAAGCCTTGGTATCAGTGCAGCAAAAGAAGACTTTGCACTTCCGGTTCCGCCAAGGACACCAATGGTTTCTCCCGGTCTGATATGGATATTCAAGTCGCTGATGATTTCTTTTCCGGGATTGGATGGATATGCAAAACCCACCTGTTCAAAATCAACAGAGCCATCCGCAACCTCTTTTATTGCATGAGGAACATTAAATAAATCCGGCTCCTCGGTCAGTACCTCCGAAATCCGCTCTCCCGATGCCCTTGACATAATAAGCATCACAAAAGTCATGGATACCATCATCAGGCTGATCAGGATATTGATAACGTATGTAAACATACTCATAAGCTGCCCTTCCGTCAGACTCCCTGCAATGATCATTTTTGCACCCATCCATGAAATCAACAGGATGCAGGAATACATGGAAAACTGCATAACAGGTGAATTCAAAGCAAGCAGCTTTTCTGCGCTTACGAACAGGCTGCGGATTTTTTCGCTTTCTGTTTCAAAACGCCGTGTTTCATAATCCTCCCTTACAAAAGATTTCACTACCCGCATCCCGTTTACGTTTTCCTGCACTTTCGCATTTAATTCATCATATTCATGGAAAACTTTTCTTAAAGTCGGGTTTGCCTTGGATGAAATCAGGGCTAGCACGACTGCCAGGCAGATGATCACTATCAAAAAGATCAGTGCAAAGCGTGGATGGATCAGGAAGGTCATCACCATGGCACTGACCAGCATGATCGGAGCCCTGACACAGATACGGATTGACATCTGGAATGCCTGCTGTACATTCATCACGTCTGTGGTCATCCTGGTTACAAGCCCTGCCGTAGAAAACTTGTCTATATTGGAGAAGGAAAATGTCTGTATCCTTTCATACATGGCCTGTCTCAGATTCATGGCAAAACCAGAACTGGCACTGGATGCCGTCCTCCCAGATTCCACACCAAAAAATAATGCCATCCCCGCCATCACAATCATCGCTGCCCCGATCAGGCATACCGTCTTGAGGCTTTGTCCAGTCAGTCCATAATCTATGATCGCTGCCATCATCACAGGGATAATGACCTCCATGATAACCTCCAGAATGACAAAGATCGGAGTGAGGACCGCATCCCTTTTATAATCTCCAATCTGCTTCAAAAGTGTTTTAAACATAAATGCCTCCTGTTTCTTTCATAA
The DNA here is from genome assembly GCA_003612395.1 of Parablautia intestinalis. Lineage (GTDB taxonomy): Bacteria > Bacillota > Clostridia > Lachnospirales > Lachnospiraceae > Suilimivivens > Suilimivivens intestinalis. The sequence continues at coordinate 54,254 of RAYQ01000011.1, read as the reverse complement.
ATATCTGAAACTCTCCCGCTGTTTTATGAAGCCGGACGCATAGCTTTACAGGCATCTTCAATGATGTCAACGCATTTCTCAATGCCAAACATACTGCTGTCCAAACATAAATGGTAATGGAACGAATCCCCCCATTTCTGATCTGTATAATACCGATAATGGTCTGCACGCAGTTTATCCCTCCTGCGGATCATATCCTCCGCATTCCCTTCTGGAAACTGCCGTCTTTCCATGCAGTGTTTCTTTTTAAACTCCATATCTGCATGGATGAAAACATTCAATACATCTTTCCTGTTCCACAGAATATAATCTGCACACCTGCCCACAATAACACATGGCCCTTTTTCTGCCAGTTCTTTTATAATATTTGCCTGCGAAAAATAAAGCTGATCCTGCAGCGGCTGGTAGTCTTCATAATTTCCCCGTCCTGCACAGGACAGATGTCTTGCCAGATTGGAGAGCATACTGCTCTCCATATGTTCCCCCTTTTCCTCTACAAACTGCGGATGAAAACCACTCTCTTTTGCCGTCATTTCGATGATCTCTTTATCGTAGAACGGAACGTCCAGCCTCTTTGCCAATTCGTTTCCAATACTATGACCGCCGCTTCCACACTGCCTGCTGATCGTGATAACTCTTCCCTGCATAGATACCTCCTAAATTTTTTTCCAATATAATTTCAGCATAATTAAAGTTGTTATGAACGCCAGCACATCTGCCAGCGGACCTGCCCACAATGCTCCTTCCACTCCTAATACCATTGGCAGCAGCATGGTTGCGGGAAGCAGGTAAGCAATCTGTCTGGACAGTGACAATACGGTCGCCTGTGCAGGCTTTCCGATTGCCTGGAAGAAAACCCCCGTCGCCATCTGCAGCCCGTTAATCGGACACGCCAGAAGGAAAATTTTAAAACATTTCACCGCAAACTCATTGTACAACTCTGATTCCGAACCAAACAAGCGGACAATACTCATAGGCGCAAACTGGAATACCAGAAATGCCAGAATCAAAACGATTGTAGATACTGCCAGGATAATACGGTATGCCCGCTTCACCCTGTCCTTCTGCCCGCTTCCATAATTGTAGCCGAAAATTGGCTGCGCCCCTGTCGCCAGTCCAAGCAGTATGGCAGAAACAATCTGGTTTACTTTCATAGTAATGCCAATAGTCGTCAGCGGGATCTCTGCGCCATATTTCGATTCTGCACCATAGGACACCAGTATATTATTTGTAACTGCCATAACCAGGACAATAGCAATCTGTGTGATAAAACTTGATACGCCAAGGCTGCTGACTTTCGCCATGACTTTCCCTGAGATGCGGAAACATTCCTTATCCAGTTTGATGCTCTTAAATTTCCAAATGTAAGCAAGATACAGGAAAGCATTCAATATCTGCCCGGCAATCGTTGCCCATGCCGCTCCCTTTACACCCCAATGGAACACAAAAATAAAAATCGGATCAAGGATGATGTTGGTGATACATCCCAAAAGCAGTCCTGCCATGCTGAATTTTGGACTGCCATCTGCACGAATCATACCCGCCATGCCGGAATCAATGGAAGAAAACAGAATTCCATACGAAATGATCCGTCCATAATCCATGGCATAAGGCAGGATATCTTCTGTCGCACCAAATAATATACACAAAGGCTCCAAAAACAAATGAAACAGGATGCAGAGAATAATCCCCACAATCACCATGACCGATATGGAACAGCCCACGCCTCTGGCTGCTGACTTTTCATCACTCTCGCCGAGCTTCAGACTTAAGTATGCCGCAGCTCCATCGCCAATCAGCAGGCTTAAAGCTATGGCAATCACTGTCATCGGCATAACAACATTGGTAGCTCCATTGCCAAGATATCCTACCCCTTGCCCGATAAAAATCTGGTCAACAATGTTATATAAGGCGTTGACCACCATAGAAATGATACTTGGAACAGCAAACGTAAGTACCAGTTTCCCAATTCGTTCTGTACCAAGTGGATTTGTTTTTGTTACTGTCGTATCCATATTTACCTCCTAACTCAAAATACATGATGAAAGCACACAAAACCTATCCGCACCTGTTTCCCCTTTCCGTCAATTCCATATTTTCCTGCATTTTTTTCAGCACATCGGAAAAAATCCTTAGTTCTTCTTCCTTAATTCCTGCCGTCAGTCTTTTTTCCAGCAGCGCAATATGCCTTTCAACCTCCTCCTTCATTTCCACCGTATGGCTGGTTGGCAGTATCTTTTTCAAGCGGTCATCATAGGAAACCTTCTCCCTGCGGATAAAGTCCTGTGCCTCCATTTTCTTCAAAAGCGTAGAAACAGATGCACTTCTTATGTTCAGTTCCTCTTCTATATCCTTCTGATAAATCTCCCTGTCCGGATACGACACCAGCACACTGTTTTCCATCCATAGTTCACTATTTACAATCAGTGTTGTAATTGCCTCCCCTTTCACAAGCTGCGCTCCCATGTTTTCGTAACGGTCATCCAGTTCGATTTCCTTTGCAATCGTCACGCCGTCATTGGTAATTAACGGTGCGTCATAGGATTTATCCAGCACTACATTTCTTCCTTTCGCCCAAGCGTAATCTTTACCGTATCTGCCAGCTTATCTACGCCTGCTTCCATTTTCTTCCTTGCTGCAATATCAAAACTAATTTCCTTTGCCATGATTCAATTCCTTCTTTACTTTAAACTTCAGCCTGCCTTTTCCCGGCTATTGTACAATTGCGATAATGTCCTTTTGAGAAACGATGGTATATTCTTTTTCCTCAGCCTTTACCTCTGTTCCGGCATATTTAGGAAAAATTATCCTGTCGCCCTCCTTGACCTGCATCTGCACATTCTTTCTTTCACAGCCTGTACCGTCCCCGACTGCCACAACAACCGCTTCCTGCGGTTTCTCTTTTGCACTGTCCGGCAGGATAAGACCTGACCGTGTTTTTTCTTCTGTTTCCTGATATCGTAAAATAACCTTGTCGCCCAATGGTTTTAATTTCATGCCTGTTACCTGCCTTTCTATTTATTGTTAGCACTCATGCTTTTCGAGTGCTAATATTTGCAATACATATTAAACCACACTAGCTCTTGAAAGTGAAGTGAAAATATGGTATTGTCAATGACAAAAACGCAATAATAGAGGTGACCCCCATGAATACAGACCAGTTAAAGAGCTTTATCCAGGTTGCCGAAAACCTGAACTTTGCAAGAGCCGCTGAAATTTTAAAGATTACCCAGTCTGCCGTTTCCCGGCAGATTCATTCGCTGGAAGATGAACTGGGGACAAAACTTCTTCACCGCACCACCAGGACAGTTACCCTTACCCCTGCTGGAATCAGCTTTCTGGAAGATGCAAAAAATGTTATGGGCAGATTAAAAATTGCCGAACAGAAGCTACAGCGCCATCAAAGCACGAACTTACAGGTCTTAACGATAGGCTGCCAGAGTGAGGCTAATCTGGACCTGCTCTGTAAGATACTGAAATCCTGTAGGGAACAGATACCTGAACTATATCCCTTTTTGAAAGTGATTCCCCACAGGTCCATTTTAAATCTCTTCTACCAGGAAGAACTGGATCTGCTGTTTGGATTCCAAGATGATATCCCTGTAAAGAACGATACGGTCTACAAAGAATTATTCCGGATACCACTGTGCTGTATTGTTCCCGCCGCACATCCTTATGCGGCCAAATCTGAGCTTGCAAGAGAGGAATTGTATCTGGAGAATATTGTTGTCTGCAATTCCTATGCAATTCCTGCCAAAGTCGCAGAAATGCAGAACCAGATTTCACAGCATATCCTGCCTGAATCCACTTATGTATGTGAAAACCTGCAGGTGCTTCTTACTCTTGTCAGGGCAGGGTATGGCTGTTCTGTACTTCCACGGATGAATTTTGTAAATTCGGATATCTGTTCAGTCCCTCTAAAAAACAGCAAACCATTATCCTATGGTCTTTTTTATAAAAAAAGTTCACAAAATCCTTTGCTGAAAAATTTTATTGCTATCGTTACGAATACATCTTACCATTAACTTTCACAGCAAAAAGCGATATAGATACTGGAAAGCATCCATATCGCTTTTTATTTGATATACAGAAGAATCTATGTCAATACTTTGGACAAAAGAAGTCGTATGAAGATATATTTCTTCCTATTTCAGTACAGAATGGAAGGATTCCATGCAGTCATTCTCTACCGCTTTCACTGCTGGTTCTGCTGTCATGGATGTGCCATAGGCATAGCCGGTGATTTTACAGCTGCACAAATCCATGTCAGACGCCAGATAAGTCCATCCTTCTTTCTGCACATGGATGCAGGTAATATCTGTGCACCATTTTGGGTTGATGGTTTCTGTTCCAAAATCACGTTTCAGGATATTCACTTTATCATCCGGTATACTGCCGTGACTGGCATGGCGGCTGTACTTCTTTACTACCACAGAGCGCAGTCCCTGCTCTGCCATATGCCTTTGGACCCGCTTGATGCTGCAGGGTGTTCCCTGAGGGTGGCCGTTTCCTCCTGTGATACCTTGACAGGGGAAAGCTGCTTTACCCGGCCGCTAATCGTACTCCGGTTTACGCCATATTCACGTTCCGGTTGTGGATACGAAGTTCCTCCGGCATTATACAGATCTGCGATCTGCTGTTTAAATTCCGGAGTGTAAAATTTTTGATTTTTCGCCATGCCCTTCATCTCCTTTGCTCTTGCATTTCGGACAGTAGAGAGGATAGTTTTTCAAAACGGTATCTTCTCTAATTCTGCCACGAGTTTTGTTGCCACAAACAGGACAGCGTATCCATTCTGCATCTTGCATAGGTCAATCCTTTCATTCTTTAATATCCGGGAAAAAGATATGAATGCTTAATCTGTTGTTTTCGTATGTTGCGGATATAGTTCCTTTCATTTGTTCAACAAGTGTTTCAGAAATTGTCAATCCTAAACCTGTTGATTTTCTGGCAGCTTCTACAGTATAAAAACGGTCAAACAATCTTCCCACTTGTATCTCGTCTAATCCAGAAGCCATATTAGAAAAGGCAATCTCCCCATTCTCTGACAGAACAATCTTCAAATCTCCATCACTGTATTTTATAACATTGCTTATCAGATTGGAAAACACACGGGATAATGCAGAACGGTCAAGCATTCGCACTACTTTTGTTTCAGATATTTGTATCTCTGGCACGATATTTCGTTCGGTTAAAACCGTATAAAATGCTGCAATACTTTCTTCCAATACCGTATTGATAATTACCTGTTCCTTGGTTATATTGTTTTTTGTTGAAATGATAACAGAGTACTTAAAAAGTTCCTCTGAGAGCTGTTTCAAAATATCCACACGGTCTTTAATAATTTCGATATACCTATTTACAGTTGCAGACTTTTCTTCCTGCTCTAACAATTCCAAGTAACTTCAGATAGCAGTAAGCGGTGTCCGTAAATCATGTGAAATATTTGTAACTGCATTTTTTAACTCCAAATCGCCTTGCTGAAATCGGCGCCGTTCCGTACGGAGTTTGCGAAGCTGTCCGTTGACAGTATTCGCCAAACGACACACATTCTTATCGCTGCTGGAAATATCAATCAAAACATTCGTATCGGTTACGAGCCTATCGACAACGGCAATTTCAATTTCCTTTACTGACTTTTGTAAAATATGTATTTTTACTAATAAGGCAATGATAATTACAATCAAAATGCCGATAGATACCCATAACCATATTTCCATAACATACTCCTTATTTTAAATCTTTTTTCTTAAAACAAAGTAAACCTATACCTGTGGTTAATAAAATAATGATAAACGAATAGAGAGGTAACAACGGCAGATTTGTAGCTTCCAATGACATACATTGAATTACCTGTCCTCCGGGAATAAAATCGTAAACAAACTGAACTGTTTTCCGTTCTCCCTCATTCAAATAATGCGGATTTGGTATTTCTTTATATTCTTGTCCGTTTTCACTCATAACCACACTCATATTCATTTCAGGTTCATTTAACATTTTATTTAATTGTCCTCCCACAAATAGGAGCAAAAAGGCTAAAAGAATACATATAACAGCAGTTATCGCCTTGCTATGATTTAACATCGAAATCAAGGTATAAATAGACGAAAATGCAATAGCAAGCAGAAATGCTGTCAATATAAATAATATAACTATTTTTGTAGTCATAATAAAAAAGCCAAGCAGAGGAATACCTATACAAAGATAAGGAACAAAGAATGCGATACACATAATAAGGCTCACAACCACACAAGTAACAAAATTTGCCAAATAAATTGAGTTTCGATTTTGCCCAACGATTACTTTGTTTCGGATAGTACCATCGCTGTATTCTGTACCAATAAATAGGCTGCAAAATACCGCCATTATAATGCCAATAAACAAGACACATCCCAAAAATGCATTATCTATCGGATTGATTGTGCCTGTCTGTTTCATATCCATGTATCGCATGACAGGGAAAAATATGCCCGCTGCAAACATAAAAACTAAGCCAATCCAAAAAACTTTGTCCTTTTTCAACCGCATAAAATTTGCGGATAATACTTTAGTCATTCTCTTTCCCTCCTACCAAACCGACATAATAGCTTTCCAAACTTTCATCCCGCTCCTTCATGGAAATCACTTCACAATTTTCTTTTGCTAAAGCGAGTGTTAATTTGGAAACATTGATTCTGGCATACACATCAGCCGCTTTGTCAGAAACAATGATGTATTCAACATTCATTCCGTCTAACACACGAGAGAGTGTTTGGGTATTCGTCACTTCAAGACGAATACACTTGCGGCAGGCGGTATCCAGCTCTTTGGCACTGATTTCTTTTACAATCTGCCCTTTATCAATAAATCCATAATGCGTTGCAAGTCTGGATAATTCGTCAAGGATATGACTGGAAATCAATACAGTAATCTGCTGTTCCCGATTGAGTTTTAAGATTAACTCCCTCATTTCGATAATTCCCTGTGGGTCAAGACCATTGACAGGCTCGTCCAAAACCAAAAAATCAGGGTCACCGACTAATGCGATAGCAATACCCAATCGTTGCCGCATACCAAGAGAGAAATTTTTGGCTTTCTTCTTTCCTGTATTCTCCAATCGAACCAGTTTTAAAATATCCGCCAATCCATCGTAAGATGGAAGTCCCAGAACACGATACTGCTGTTTCAAATTGTCCTCAGCTGTCATATCAAGATAAATCGAGGGCGTTTCCACAACAGCCCCCATCCGTCTGCGTGCTTTTAAAATCTCCTTATCTGTGCTTTTTGTCCCATATAGCGTGTATTCGCCGGATGTAGGCTCTTGCAAGCCGCAAATCAGACGGATAAGTGTTGTCTTGCCAGCACCATTTTTCCCTACAAAGCCATAAATTGCTCCTTTGGGAACATTCATAGACAGTCCGTTTAATGCTTTGTAATCTTTGTATTTTTTACACAAAGCATTTGTTTTAAGAACATAATCCATAAAAGCATAACCTCCTTGTTTAGTGTACTGGCATTATATCTGTAATTGGTAAAGAAAATAGTAAAGAGAACAGTAAAGAAATCGTAAAGATTTATTCTGCCCTCATTTTAAAGCCAATTCCCCAGACCGCTTCAATATAATCTTTGTTATTTACCTCTCGAAGTTTTTTCCTCAAATTGCTAATATGCATTTTCAGAGAACTTTCCGTACAATCTGGTGTGTCTGTGCTGATACGGTCTAACAACAGTGATTTTGTAACAACCTGCGTGGGATTTTGCATAAGCAGTTTTAAAATGGCATATTCTGTCCTTGTCAATTTTATTTCCGTATTACCGATTTTGGCAATATGGGTATTGGTATTGAGTACAATATCTGCAAATGTCAGTTCTGAAGAAACAAGCATACTTTCCGAATTTCTGAGATGTACGGAAATTCTGGCTAAAAGCTCCCTCATGTTAAACGGCTTCGTCACATAATCAACCGCACCGCCAAGCAGCACATCAACTTTATTATCAATATCAACTTTGGCACTCACCACAATAATAGGGATTCCCTTTATTTGAGGAAGTACATCTTCTCCATTCAATCCCGGCAGCATTAAGTCTAATAATACAAGGTCTGGCTTTGACTTTGATAAAATGAATAATGCCTCTGTTCCAGAATAAGCACGGAAGATTTGATATCCCTCTTTGGAAAGCGTTTCTTCAAGCACATTTCCAATATGTATGTCGTCATCAATAATTAAAATTCTTTTCATAGTCAATCAACTCCATCATGTTTTTTGTTTTCTTTATATCTGCCATCTGCAGGTTTCTTCGCTGTTTTAGGAATAAGCCATACACGGTTAATGTTTATAACACCCTCGATCCGCCTTTCTTTACAAAGTCTTTGCACCCGCCGTACCGATATATCCCAACGCTCTGATGCTTCCTGTGCCGTCATATACTCAAACATTTCTGTCCTCCTAAATTGTACTGTCTTTATTATATCCGTTTGAACGAACAATATCAACTCACAAAATATGAACTTTCATCTGACCATAAAAAACTAAAATCTGGGTGATTTTTCAGTTTTTCCAGTATCTCATCCATAATATGTGAGTTTTTTCCGCTGTACTCAATTATAATCACTCTTTCGATGATATCACGCTCCTTATATTTAACATTTTCCAGCTATGACAACATACAAAAAACTTCATCCGCCCCTTTCCGAATATTCAATACCGCCACATCATCAAACTGTGTGGCTTTCGGGTTAATCTGCACCACTCTCGCGCCCGAACGGATATAAGGATAGTAAACCCCACCATAGCTGCCCTGTGCGCCGATAATGATAACAAGCTCCGCCTGTGCCGCAAAACTCCTTGCTTTACGCACTTCATCCTCCACCAGTCCGATATGCTTATAAACCGGAAATGCCCCGATCACGCCTCCGCATTTCTCACAGCGAGGAGCTTTACCCTGATTCCAAATCTGCACATCATTGTACTCCTGCCCGCATTTCAGACACTTATTAAATCCAAAGCTTCCTTGAATTTCCGCCACATTTCTGGAACCTGCCAGCGTATGCAGACAGTCAATATTCGTAGTAATAATGCCTTGCAGCAGACCATGCCTTTCATATTCTGCCAGTTTCTTGTGGGCAACACTCGGACCGTTCTCAAACATTGCATCCAAAAAGGCTTTCCTTGCCGTATTGTAATAATGATTCGGCGCACTTTTCAGCACCGCCGAAGAACTCATCTGCAGGACTAAAGGAAAATTCATATGTGCAAAATCCATAATCCCCGCTGCCATGGAAATCCCTGCACCGGTAATAGCAACCGTGTAACGGCTGCCATTAATATAATTCTGCAATCGTAAAATCTGTTCCTCCATATCACGATGCCCTTTCAAACTGGCTGTTGTAAAGTTCTGCATAAAAACCTCCCTTCGCCAACAATTCTGAATGATTCCCACTTTCCACAATATCCCCGTCCTTCATAACCAGAATCAAATCTGCATTTTTAATCGTGGACAGACGGTGTGCAATCACAAAGGAGGTGCGTCCTGCCATCAGCTTATCCATTGCGTTCTGGATCAAAATTTCCGTCCGGGTGTCCACGGAGCTTGTGGCCTCATCCAGAATCAGCATGGGCGCATTTTCTATCATGGCTCTCGCAATCGTGACAAGCTGCCGCTGCCCTGCGGACAGGCTGGCATTATCATTCAATACGGTATCATACCCTTTGGGAAGCGTTTTGATAAAATGGTGTAATCCCACCGCTCTGCACGCTGCTATCATTTGTTCATCCGTAACGCCCTCTTTGGAATAGACAATATTCTCCCGGATTGTCCCCTCGAACAGCCATGTGTCCTGTAAAACCATACAGAACAGGTTGTGGACATTTTCACGGGTAAGTGACTGAATCGGCGTGCCGTCAATCCTGATTTCCCCGCCCTGTGCCTCATAAAATCGCATCAGGAGATTTACCATTGTTGTCTTTCCCGCCCCGGTAGGCCCTACAATGGCAATTTTCTGTCCAGCTTTTACGGATGCTGAAAAATCATGGATAATGGTTTTATTTTCGTTATACCCAAAACGGATATGTTCAAATTCCACATTTCCATCCACCTCTGCCAAATGAACGGATTTCCCGCTTTCATCCGCAAGTTCTTCCTCCCCTAAAAATTCAAACACACGCTCACTGGCTGCCGCCGCAGACTGTAAACTGGTGGCTGCCTGTGCAAGCTGTGAAAGAGGCTGCGTAAAGAGACGGACATACAGCATAAACGCCACAATCACGCTGAATGAAATCGTGCCGTTCAATGTCAGAACCGCACCGACCACACAGACCACCACATACCCAAGGTTTCCCACAAAAGCCATGAGCGGCTGCATCAGCCCGGACATAAACTGGCTTTTCCATGCGGAGTTATATAACCGCTGGTTCATTTCGTGAAATTCTTTTTTTGCCGCTTTCTCACCGTTATATGCCTTCACCACATTATGGCCGGAATAGGTTTCCTCTATATGCCCATTCAGCGTACCAAGCTCCTGTTGCTGCTGCTTAAAATATTTCTGCGACCGGGAAATGATAAGCATCATCAGACCAAATCCTGAAAAGGCAGCTAAGATAGCAGAAACCGCCATAATCCAGTTGGTATAAAACATCATAACCAAAGAGCCGACAAACATAGCCGAAGCCGTCACCAGTGTCCCAATACTCTGGTTCAGTGTCTGCCCGATGGTGTCCACATCATTTGTCACACGGGACAGGATATTTCCCGTACTGGTCCCGTCAAAATATTTTAACGGCAGGCGGTTCATCTTCTGTGAAATTTCTGTCCGCAAAGATTTTGAAACTTTCTGCGTTATAGTTGCCATCACCATACCCTGGATCAGACTGAACAACCAGCCCAGACCGTACAACGCCGCAAGCAGGACGGCAATCTCCACTACCGCCTCCACATCAATCCCTGTCATCAGCCCTTCTGTCATCAGGTTTGTCATATCTGCCACTTTCCCCGGACCGATCAGATTCAGTATGGAGCCAGTAACCGCAAGCACCATAGCAAAAACTATCGCAGGAAGGTATCTGCCGCAATAGGCAAACAATTTTTTCAGGGAACCGCTGAAATCCTTTGCCTTTTCCCCGCCACCCATTTTTCTGTTTCCCGGACCAAAACTGCGTCCGGAACCATTGCTTTTTGGCATCTCATTTTTCTGTTCAGGCACTTTCCAATTCCTCCTTTGATAGCTGTGACTCTGCAATTTCACGGTAGACAGGGCAACTTTTCAAAAGTTCCTTATGCCTGCCAATCCCCACAATCTTTCCTTCATCCAACACAATAATCTTGTCAGCATCCATTATCGTACCGATACGCTGTGCCACAATCAAAGTCGTAGCCGTTCCGGTTTCCTGTTTCAGCATTTTCCGAAGAACCCGGTCTGTCTTATAATCCAGCGCAGAAAAAGAATCATCAAAAATGTAGATTTCCGGCCTGCAGTAAATGGCTCTTGCTATGGCAAGCCGCTGTTTCTGCCCGCCGGACAGATTTGTTCCGCCCTGTGCAACCGCCGTGTGATAACCATTTTCCATATCTTGGACAAAATCATCTGCCTGTGCAATTTCTATGGATTTCCAAAGCAATTCTTCATCCACACTCTGACGCCCATTTTCTCCATACGTCACATTTGACAGCACACTTCCCCTGAACATAACGGCCCGCTGTGAGACATATCCCAATTTCCTGTGAAGGGCCTCCTGGGTATATTCTTTAATATTAATCCCATCAATACAGATTTCCCCTTCGGTCACATCATAAAAACGGGGAACCAGGTTAATCAGGGTACTTTTCCCGCTTCCGGTAGAACCTATGAATGCCACCGTCTCTCCCCGATGGACGGTAAAATTGATGTCTGTGAGAATAGCTTCCTCTGCATCCGGGTAGCGGAATGATACGTGCCTAAATTCAATTTCCCCCTGTTCGAATAACTCGAAACCGCTGATTTTACCATCCTTTATTTTGATCTCCGTATTAAGCACTTCATTGATACGTTTCGCCGACACAACAGCCCTCGGCAACACGATAAAGGTCATAACAAGCATCATAAATGCCATAATGATCTGCATGGCATAGGAGGAAAATACCACCATATCCGAGAAGATGCCGAGCCGGTCTGTAACCGCCGCCTCATTGATAATATATACGCCCACCCAATAAATAGCCAGCGTCAGGCCGGACATAATCAATGTCATGCCTGGGAACAACACGGACATGGTTCTGCTGGTAAACAGGTTCGTCCTTGTCAGTTCTTCGTTTGCACCCTCAAATTTTTTTTCCTGATACCCCTCCGCATTATAGGCCCGCACCACACGGATACCTGTGAGATTTTCCCTTGCCACACGGTTCAGCTTATCCGTAAGTTTCTGCATATTCTTAAATTTAGGCAGCACCAGGGCGATCACTGTGCCAAGCATTACTGTAAGGATTGCAACCGCACCTCCCGTGATGGCTGTCCACTGCCAGCTTTTCCCGGCTATTTTCAAGATTGCCCATACCGCCAAAATCGGCGCTTTCATCATTGCCTGCAGCCCTAATGCCACAAACATCTGAATCTGCTGAATATCATTGGTAGTACGTGTGATCAGGCTCGCCGTGGAAAATTTTCCGATTTCCTCCATTGAAAAATCCATCGTCTTATTATAAACTGCCTCCCGCAGACGCATGGCAAGCCCCGCCGCAATCTGTGCCACAAAGAAGCCCACAACAAAAGCCGTCACAAGGCTCCCCAACGCACACAGCAGCATGGAAGCTCCTGCAGACAAAACCTCGCCCATCTCACTGCCTGGCGTTTGTACCAAAGTGGTAATCTCCCTCATGTAATCTGGCAGCCGCAGATCCAGCCCTACCCCGCAGACGATAAAGACAAGGGAGCATAAGACAAACAGCCAGTCACGTCGGTTCATGTATTTTAATATTTTAAGCATAAAAACCTCCTTCGTTGTCACTCTGTACGCAATGCCGCTACCGGGTCTTTCTTCGCCGCCCTTCTGGAAGGAATCCATCCTGCAATGACTGTAATCGCCACGCTTAACAGGATTAAGAGCAGCGCCGCCGTAACCGGGAGGGAAGCAGAAATCTCCGAAACGCCCAATAAGTTCTGGATAACCGAAGTAATCGGGATAGTCAGCAGAACGGAAACACCCACACCCAAAATTCCTGCCAGCAGTCCCACAATCACTGTTTCTGCATTGAATACCTGTGAAATATTCCGTTTCGATGCACCTATTGCCCGTAAAATACCGATTTCCTTTATACGCTCCAATACAGAAATGTGCGTGATAATTCCAATCATAATGCTGGAGACAATCAGCGACACCGCAACAAACGCAATCAGCACGTAAGAAATCACATCTACAATCGAAGTAATGGAACTGGTAAGCAACGCTACATAATCCGTATAGGTAATCTGCTCCTTCTTTTGAGCTCCCTCGTTGTAACGGTCTATACAGTCTGAAACTGCTTCTTTGTCCTCAAAGCTGTCTGTATAAATGCTGATAGAAGACGGGGCATCATAGCTTACCTTTCCGAATTTTCTCATGTTTTCTTCATAAGTCGGTCCGGCAATAAATATATCATAAGCGGATACCAAAGTTTCCTGATCTGGATTGTTTCCCAACCATTCATCCAATGCCCTTGCCATCGCAATTTCGTCTTCTTCGGTTCGTTCCACACCTTCCATCGCCGCCATCTCACTGGGACTCATGGAAGGCGCACCTTGCATAGCTTCGATATGTTCCTGATCTTCCGATTCATCCGTTTCCTGATGTGCCAGAATATTTGCGTACATAGCGGCCTTATCAGAAATCCCCAAATTTGACATATAAATAACTGCATCAGCGGCTTTTGCTTCATCATCAGGAGCTTTGAACTCGATTCCGTTTAATACGTTGACTTCCGGTGTCTTTTCCTGTGCCAGAACAACCGCGCTTTCATCTGTATGTTCTATCACATAATCAGTCAGCGCCACAGTATATGCCACAGAAGTAGGGATGGACGCACTTTCAGCATCCACCGCCGGACGGATAATGCCGGTAATCTTCAAATTTACACTGTTTTCCAAAAGAGATTCTATCTGCATAACGTCATCCCCGATATAGGTAAACATGCCGTCCTTGTTCTCTTTATACTGGTCGCAGGGTAAAACCATGTAAAAAGTATGTCCGCAGATTTCCTCATAGTCCCAAATACGTTCCTCTGCATCTTCCCCATTCTTAATCTGTTCGGTAATCTCTTTATGTTCCTCCCCGGTAATCAAACCAAGCTGATATAATGTCCCTGCTGGAATCGAATTATTTTCATTCAGCACAAGGACAACTTCATTGTAATTTTCCGGCCAGCTCCCATACAGCAGGTCATAACTGTCAAAGAGAATCGTGCTAACTGCTTTTCCGTCTGTCCCTGGCATCAGTTCGGAGAAATTTTCAGCCCCTGCATCGGAAGAACCGCTCATTACCTGATTCATCCGCTCCATATTTGCCATCGGACCGCCCCCTGCTGCACTGTCCTCACTTGAAAGAGTAGACATACTGACCTGATCTATGTCCGCATTGGAGGCCACCAGGTTTTCGTCAGCATCATGAGAATAAATTCCAAAATGGGCTCCATAGGAATACACCACACCATTTTCACCTAAATACTGGTGGATTTCACTTTCCGGATTATCCAGATACTCCTTAAACGCCGTCAGGTTATTCTCTTTAATATTTGACGCCATTTCCTCACTGGATTCGATAGTGCTGTAATCTGCGTAAACTCTGGTACGGTTTTCCTCTGCCGAAGCCTCATTTTCCCGTCTGCCGCCTCTCGTTCCCATAATCCCGGACATATCCACGGATTGAGAGTTTATCGTAATAGGATAGGAAGCCATGGTACTTTTCTGTATGTCTGAAATATAATCATTTACCCCTTCTGCCAGTGCCAAAATCAATGCAATGCCGATAATCCCGATAGAACCGGCAAAAGCGGTCAGAATTGTCCGCCCTTTCTTTGTCCACAGATTGTTAAAACTCAGAGAAAGAGATGTAAAAAAGGACATTTTTGCCTTTCCCATACTTTTATGCTCTGTTCCTTCTGGTGTTTCTTCTGGCAGATATGGATCACTGTCATTTATAACCCTTCCATCCCGCAATTTCACAATCCTTGTAGAATACTGCTCCGCAAGCTCCGAGTTATGCGTCACCATAACCACCAGCCGATTTTCAGCAACCTTTTTCAACAGTTCCATGACCTGGATACTGGTTTCGCTGTCCAGTGCCCCGGTCGGTTCGTCCGCCAGAAGCACTTCCGGGTCATTTACCAGGGCACGGGCAATCGCTACCCGCTGCATCTGCCCGCCGGACATCTGGTTTGGTTTTTTGTGAAGCTGATCCCCCAGGCCCACCTCCTCCAGTGCTTTCCTTGCCCGCTCCCTGCGGTCATTTCTGGAAATACCGCCAATCGTCAAAGCCAGCTCCACATTGGCAAGGATTGTCTGATGGGGAATCAGGTTGTAGCTTTGGAACACAAAGCCGATAGTATGGTTTCGGTAAGCGTCCCAGTCACGGTCTTTATATTCTCTCGTGGAAATACCGTTGATAACCAGCTCCCCGGTGTCGTAACGGTCAAGACCGCCTATCACATTCAGAAGCGTAGTTTTTCCTGAACCGCTGGGACCAAGTATGGAAACAAATTCATTATCCCGCAGATTCAGACTGACATCATTCAGTGCCTGCTGAACCAGCTCACCCGTCCGGTACTGTTTTGATATGCCTTTTATTTGCAGCATAAGCCATCACCCTTTCCTCAACGCCTAAATTTATAATTGTTGTGCGCTGTTCCTGTATTATGCTGATTCAACCTCAAGCCAATCTCAACCGAACCTCAACTCAACCTCAATTTTTACAGCCAATTAACAAGAGCCAGCACAGCCCCTAATCCACACAGGGCAACGCCTGTAACCCTGTTCTGTTTTTTGGCATCCACTTTATTCGCAAATAACGCCGAAACTCTTGCCCCAATCAGCGCCGCTATCACACAGACCACAAGTGCTGTCACATTTACCGTACCGCCAATGATTACATGGGAAACCGCCCCTGTCAGTGCTGTAAATGTCATAATAAAGGTACTTGTTCCGACTGCTGTTTTCAGGCTATATCCGAGAACAGAGGTCAGTGTAATCAGAAGCAGCACACCGCCGCCAGCACCGACAAATCCACAGAACAGGCCGATATGGATTCCCGAAAGAAGGGATCGTATAATCCTCTTTTTCGGCTCTATTTCATCCATCCTTGATGTTGTCTTTGTGATCGGGCTTACAAGAAACCGAACGCCCATAATAAATGTCATAACATAAGAACTGCCTCCCAAGACTGCATTGGGAAGGAGCGAGGACAGCCAGCTCCCCAAAATCGTAAATACAAGTACAGAGGCCATCATTATAAGCCCGTTTTTAATATCAAGATTTTTATTTTTTCCATAGGTGTATGCCGTGACTGCCGAAGCCAACACATCAGAAGCCAGTGCAATCCCTACCGCCTCATACGCCGTAAATCCGCAGAAAGTAATCAGCATGGGCGTAATAACCACCGCTGCGGATAAACCGGCAAGCCCTGTTCCAATACCTGCTCCAAGCCCTGCGATAATGCAGACAATTATCAATACCATTTTAATAAGCCTCCTATTCAAATTCTGTTATTTCTGCTGTTTTGCCGAAGCCCTTTTCCAATGCACTCTAATATGTATCACTGTCAGAATCAAAAACAAAAGCACCGTTATCCTATGCAGACCGACCGCATACAGAATCCCGCTTACCATCACAAGCAGGAAGTCAATGAGCAGCAACACATTCAATATGGTTCTCATCCACCTCGTCCGGCTGTACAATCCCTTGCCAATGCCTGCCCACCATGCCAGATTTAAAATATTGTGAGCAACAAATAAGATGAACAAAGCCGCCCCCAGAAACATATGCAGGACAATCCCTGTTCTCTCCGAAGCCATAAGCAGAAGCGTAATAACCAGCATCCCTATATCTATACATAGCTTGCAAACCTTTTTGATACGCATGAAACCTCCTTTACTTTGCCAGACCGGCTTTTGTCAGGAACTCTTTCACACTGTCCTCACTTTTTGCAGAAAGTCCGTCCGCTACCACTGCATCCGGACAGGCTGCGGCAATCTGCTCCGGGCCGGAACCCAATCCCAATGCCTGACTGGTGGCAATCGGTATGATCGTCTTTCCCGAAAAATCATATTCCTCCAGAAATGACAAAACGGGTAGCGGCATACTGCTTAACCAGTTCGGGTAAATGATAATTACCGTATCGTAATTTTCCACGCTTTTAAGATGTTCTGTCAGTTCTGGTCGAAGCGATGTTCCCATCTCGCTGTGGTGCCGGTCAAACGCCCCGCCGTAAGTTTCCGGATATAAGTCACTTACCTTAATAGGGAAAACATCCCCTCCGGTTACTTCCTGTGCCGCAAGAGCCAAAAGCTCTGCATGACCATATCCGGTCCCATCTTCTATTTTCAGGCTTGCTGAGGACACCGCATCCATTTCATCTGCCGTATATACCCGATTATTTGTCAAAGAGAAATATGCCACAAGCACATTGCTCTCACCTGTCACAGACATAGTTCCTGCCGATATATCGCTGACGGAAATTTTCTTTGCAAGCGGATTCGGGAAAAAGGTACAGTAAAAAATACCTCCACCCACTACAGCTACTGCCACTACTGCCGCTATGACAGCTATCACGACTTTTTTACGCCTGCTCATTTTTGTCTTTTCTTTTTTCATAGAAATCACCTTTCCTTTAAATGAATCACAACATACTCGCAGTTTCCTTGTGTACGGATGGGAAATCCCCATCCTGTAGCTCCAGAGGAAACAATTACCTTACAGCCGCCTTCCTGATATTCACCGTAGTTCAATCCACCAAAACCTTCTGTAAGATACCCTACAGGGAATATCTGCCCTGCATGAGTGTGTCCAGATAACTGCAGGTCTGCCCCTTCCGCTGCGTTTTCCTCTGCCTCTATCGGCTGATGATCCGCTACTATAATGAATCTATTCTGATCTACTCCGTTTAGCAGCTCTATAGAAGAAAGGCGTCCGGGTATTCTTGCGGCATCTTCCCGACCAGCTAATACCAGATCATCGCCAATGTTAATCCACTGATCACACAGAATCTTAATGTCATTTTCCTCTATCGCCCGTACCAGCTCCTCATCTGTATAA
Organism: Parablautia intestinalis; assembly: GCA_003612395.1. Taxonomy (GTDB): domain Bacteria; phylum Bacillota; class Clostridia; order Lachnospirales; family Lachnospiraceae; genus Suilimivivens; species Suilimivivens intestinalis. The sequence continues at coordinate 36,025 of RAYQ01000011.1, read as the reverse complement.
GTACGGGAGCGGGAAACTGCCGTCCTATAATCCTGCCGGTCATGGTTCCCATAAACAAAATAGGTTCCATATGTACTTTCCAGACTTCCTAATATCCGAAATGCCTCCTGCATAGATTCCTTTGTCGTTCCTTCTTCCACTATATCTCCGCAAAGCAATATAATGTCCGGGTGCAAAGCATTAATCTCTTCTATTTTTTGAATCAGGATATCCGGGTTTTGAACCGTGCCATAATGAGTATCCGTTATCAAAACCACCTCATAACCTGACTGGAGCTTTTCTGATGTCACAGTATACTCTGTTCGGATAATCTGTCTCATGTTAAGACTGCCATAGCCCATCATCAAGCAAGTGACCAATATTGGGATTATCCCGCTGTGGTAAAGTCTGCGGAAAACAGAATACCTTTTTTCCTTCGTATGGTTCTTTGCAATGTGCCGTATCAGGAAAGCAACAAATTCCACAATTGCAAATAACACGATTAAATGGACTTCAACCAGCCCCGCCACACTCCATATGAGACACAAGCTGCCCGCAAAAACGGTAATTCCCAACCGTATCATCCAGAACCGTTTTCCTTTTGTATCAATACCATAAAGCAAGGCCCATTTTCCAATCATCCAATACAGACCTGCAGCCAGGCATAATGCCATTCCCGATAAAATAAGCACATACATTCAATTTCACCACCTTATCCATTGACAGGAACACAAATTCCTTCCACGATACTTCTATAAACAGAGGGCTTCTGCTCTTCATTCCCCAGCGAAACAAGGGCATCCTACAATACACAAAAAGAGTATAATCGCCCTTTCTCAACTGAACCTCAACAAATCACAGAAAAATAACCCGTGCCGTTGAGGTTCAGTTGAGGTTTTCCATATAAAATAAACGCAGACTGTTCACAAATCTATGCTATAATCAAGTCGGAGGTGCAAAAGATGTTTCAAATTTTAGTAGTGGAAGATGATAAGGAACTGTGTGACCTTTTCTGTACTGTCCTGACAGATAACGGATATACGGCAGTTCCGGCGGCTGACGGGCTTGCTGCCTTTGATATTTTGGATGACACTTATATTGACCTGGTTATTTCCGATATTATGATGCCACGCATGGATGGCTTTGAACTTACAAAAGCACTTCGTGAATCCGGATATTCCATGCCAATTCTAATTATCACAGCCAAGGAAAGTGCAACTGATAAGCGTGAAGGGTTCCGTCTGGGTACGGATGATTACATGGTAAAGCCCATCGATGTGAACGAAATGGTCTGGCGGGTGGAAGCCCTGCTGCGCCGCAGCCAGCTTGTAAACCAGCGTAAAACCAAATTTGGCGAAACAGAATTTGACTGTGACACACTGACGATTTCCTCCCACGGTGAAACCACAGAACTGCCACAGAAAGAATTTTATCTGCTATATAAACTGATCACTTCCCCAAACCGGATTTTTACCAGAAGACAGATTATGGATGATGTCTGGGGTCCGGACAGTGAAGCGGATTCCCACACACTGGATGTCCATATCAGCCGCCTGCGTGAACGGTTCAAAAATAATGCAGACTTTGAAATTGTCACTGTGCGGGGGCTGGGATATAAGGCGGTGAGCAGACATGGATAACCAAACCCCTTCTGGAACACGGAAGCTTTGCCGGGCATCCAAATGGAAAAAGTACCCAAAACGGCTCTCCGTCATGTTTTCCCTTTTAACCTTCCTGACGCTGACGCTGACCATCCTTTTTTCAGCCCTGCTTACATTTCTATTGATAAAAACCGGGATATTAGTCCAGCAAAACCGTGGGATTGTATTTTTCGTTATAGCAATTGTCAGTATTATTGTCGGCACCATTATCTCCAATTATGCCGGAAGGCATCCCCTCACGGCGATTATTGCCATGAGCAATGCAGCCCAGGAAGTAGCAAAGGGCAATTTTGATGTTTCCCTAAATGAAAATATCCGGATCAAAGAACTGCGGGATATGGCCCATAATTTTAACCTGATGGCAAAAGAACTGGCTGGAACCGAAATACTCCGTACCGATTTTGTGGAAAACGTATCCCATGAATTTAAAACACCGCTGTCCGCCATCGAAGGCTATACAACCCTGCTTCAAAGAAAGGATCTGAGTGAAGAAAAACGCCAGAATTATACGAAAAAAATATTATACAATACCCGCCGGCTTTCCACGCTGACAAGCAACATTTTACTTCTGTCCCGCCTGGAAAATCAGGAAATCGGCATTAAAAAGGAATCCTTTTGTCTGGATGAACAGCTCCGGGAAATCCTTCTCCTTCTGGAAGATGGCTGGACAGAAAAACAACTGGAACTTGAAATTGACCTGGACGCTGTGGATTACTATGGCAATAAAGATTTACTCGCCCATGTGTGGCAGAATATTTTGAGCAACGCCATTAAGTTTGCCCCTGAAAATGGAATCATCCATATCCTGCTCCGCAGGGAAAACGGCTCATTGATAACCAGCATCACGGATAATGGAATCGGTATGAGCAAGGATGTAATGCGGCGGGTATTTGAAAAATTCTATCAGGGGGACTTTTCACGTTCCTCCCAGGGGAACGGCCTGGGGCTTGCACTGGCAAAGCGGATTGTCGATCTGCATGGTGGGAATATTTCTGTTTCCAGTAAAGAGGGAAAGGGAACGACATTTACCGTATCCCTTCCTCTGACACTGCATACGAAAGGATATGATACATGAAATCCAGAAGATATTTTGCTTTAGACGGTATACGGGGACTGGCACTTCTGAACATGATCGCTTATCATGCAGTATGGGATTTGGTTTATCTTTTCGACTTTCATCTGCAATGGTATCAATCGGAAGGTGCTTATATATGGCAACAATGTATCTGCTGGACATTTATTTTCCTTTCCGGATTTTGTGAGCCGCTGGGGAAAGAAAAACTAAAAAGAGGCATTACTGTTTTCAGCCTTGGATTTTTGATTGTGGCAGCTACGCTGATTACAATGCCGCAAAACCGGGTACGGTTCGGTGTTCTTACTCTGATTGGTTCCTGTATGCTTTTAATGGTTCCTTTAGAAAAGTTCTTACAAAAATTCAAACCGGAATATGGTTTAATTTTTAGCATTGCCTTATTTCTTCTTACGAAGAACATCAATCACGGTTATCTCGGTTTTGGCAGCTTGAATATTCTGCCGCTGCCAAATGGCTGGTATCGTAACTTTATAACTACCTACCTGGGATTTCCCATGTCCGGTTTTTATTCGACAGACTATTTTTCGCTTCTGCCGTGGCTTTTCCTGTACACTGCCGGATATTTTACGCATCAGCTCTTTATACACCATAAACTACTTGCACATTTAGAAAACAGCAAAGCAAAACCGCTGGAATGGTTTGGTCAGCACTCCCTCGGTTTATATATGATCCACCAACCGTTACTCTATTTTTTATTTGCTGCGTTATTTGCCCTATGAGACAGATATTATATTTTCAGGAGGAAAACACAATGACACTTTATGAAACAATTTTTACCCGCAGGCAGGTACGGAATTACCTTAACTCTCCTGTTCCAGAAGACTGTTTAAGCAGTATTCTTGCCTGTGTTTCCGAATCGGAGCAGCTTAGCGGGCAGCACGCCGATTTCAAACTTCTCCCGGCTGCAGAAGTTTCCGCTAGTCAAGGTGCATCCCATTATTTACTCGCTTTCTGCGACAGTTCTCCATCTGCCTATGCTAATGTTGGGTTTCTATTGCAAAAGGCTGATTTATATGTCCAGAGCATAGGGCTTGGCAGCGGATACTTTATGAATATTAAGCCCAAAAATGAATTGAAACGGTTCTGTATCGCCCTTGCTATTGGCAAGGCAGATACCCCTGCAAGAATAAATGAATCTGAGTTTAAGAGAAAACCCTTAAACCGTATCAGTACAGAGGATACTGCCGTCTCAAGAGCCGTAAGGCTTGCCCCTTCTTCCCTTAATTCACAGCCCTGGGAACTAAAATTTGAGCCAGGGAAAGTAATTGTTGAAGATGCAGGCACGGGCATCTCCCGTCTCATCCTTAAAAATAAGCTGAATAAAATTGATATTGGTATTGCCGCCCGCCATGCCGTGCTTGCCCTCGAACATAATGGAAATGCTATAATTTCGGCTGTTCCAAAATCAGATGGCAGTAAATTCCGCATTGAAATCACTTACAAGGAGGACGAAAAATGAAAACTTTAATCCTTTACTACTCAAGCCATCATGGGAACACAAAAAAACTGGTAGATGCAATTGTGGCACAAGGAAATGTTACAGCCGTTGATATCTCTGCCGCAACTGTAACTGACTGTTCTGATTATGACATGATTGGTTTTGCTTCTGGTATCTACTACCAAAAATTTCATGAAAGTATCCTGAAATGGGCAGAGGCTAATCTTCCCCAAAATAAAAAGGTATTCTTTCTCTACACCTGCGGGGTAAAACGCAAGAACTACGCAGATGCAATTAAGCAGATTGCCGAATCCAAAAAATCAAAAATACAAGGCTGCTATGGTTGTCTCGGATTTGATACATTTGGTCCCTTTAAACTCGTTGGAGGCATTGCAAAAGGGCATCCAAATGATGAAGATATATCGTCCGCAGTCAATTTTTTCTGCGGAATTAAAGACAAGGCATAAAAATCTTCAATTTGATACTTTTTGATTTTGCCTTAAAGGGGTTCAAATTTATTGACAGGGTGGGTTCAAATATCTGTGGAGTGGGTTCACTTTCAAATACTGCTCCTTACAAAAATGAAAATTGCCACCAAAAGAAAAAGGCTTCCGGTCACGCCCAATGTGCCGAAAGCCTTTATTCCTGCGGCTTTTCAAGTATTCTGTTCCTATTCTTTGTATCAAATAAGCGAGTTTTATTTCTATGGGTGTCCTCAAAGATTAACCACTGGTCTTTATCTGCATAATGGCTCTTTTTATCCTTAAAATGCTTGCGTGTCTTGAAATTTACCGTATGTCCTAAGTATTCATGTTTCTGTAAGTTATGCGCTATGGTGGAACTCGTCAATTTGTAGGAATATGCTCGGCTGTGAATTGCGTTGCAATCTGATACGGACCGTAACCCTCCAAAGTCATTCGGAATATCCGTCTGACAATGGGTGCCGCCACTTCATCAATTACCCATTGGTTTTTATCTCCGCTGTCTTTCAGATTCCCCTCCTTCTCCATACGGTCCAGCTTCCGGCACTGCTCCAGTATGTCAGCCGCCGTGTACCCTTTGCCCGCCAGGGCAAGCGTGTCATCATCCCCGCTATCCGTCCCAATGGTCAGCCCGTTTATCCCCATCGCCCGCTGCGTCCCTATGGAATAGAGACCTGCCTGCAGAAACAGCAGACCTCCGCATTTCCCGTATTTTATTGAATTGCATGAAAAGACTAATTTTCCGGGAATGAGTGTCACAAGTACAATCTCGCTAATCTTTCTCTGAAATTCTCAACCGCTCCACAACCGGGAGTTCAATATCTGCCTTGTATGCCCATATTGGCACAACAAGGCAGATAAGCAGCACCAGTCCAGACACCAGTACCAGAGGGATAAATGGGTAGGAAAAAACAGCGTAAGAAGCCAACTGGCTAAATATCACATATAGCACGATGAAGATCGCCGTTCCAATAGTGGCCACAAGGGAAAGCGAAACACCCCAGTAACAGCACCCTTCCATAGCCAACATCCGTTTGATTTGCCGCTTTGTCATTCCGACACTTTCAAGGATAGCTAATTCATAACGCCGACTGCTTACATTGGCAACCATTGTATTGACAAAGTTCATCACACCAACCAACAGCAAAATTACGGACAGTCCTGTTCCTAAAACATTTGCTGTAACGAGATAATCCCGCATTTCTTCTCGCCGTTCATATCGGGATATAACATAAATCTTAGAGTGCGATGCAGTAATTTGCTTTAATTCTTGGAGTATATTTTCGTCCTGTTGCCCATCCGTATCAAAAGCAACCCGGAATACTCTATATTGTGGGAAAAGCTCTTGTATAGCCGTTTGACTGATATACAAATCAGGAGCCGTCCCATGCTCATTACCACCCCATGCTCGAAAGCCATCGTTCAAAAAACCATTTGCTACAACAAAGGAATGTTGTCCTTTCTGCGTCTGGATCGTTATTTCCTGTCCCGGTTGAATAAGCCCATCTACCTTTTGGGGCAGTAGCACAACATTCCCTTTCTCAAAGGCAGACATATCAATAGGCGAGTTTAAGGTTTTATTGATTTCTTCTAAATATGCGCTATCAATTCCAAAAACCCCGCTGAAAAAGTTTTGCTGATAAGTTTCTAACTTTGCCGGATCAGAAAAATCAATGCCACTTACTCCGTCTAATGACATGAGGAAGTCGCGAAACACGGCATCATCGTATAAAACATCTGCTGTTACCTGAGGATAAGCCACATAGGTCAACCGCAAATTCTCAATACCATCAATCCGGCTAATTTCTGAAACCATTTCGCTGGTAATTAAATCTTCATTTTCGTGGATACTGTATGTGAGTGCAAAATCGCTTACTCCCCACCCGCTAACGTAATTCTTTGGGTTTAAACCATACAATAGCCCTGTGACGACCAGGAACAGGGAAAGCCCGCAAAATAGTGATATAAAAACGAGGACTGTACTTTTAACATTCCGAAAGACATTGTTCCATGCTATTCTGGATAACTTCATTTTGCCGCAATTTCTGATACCGGTCTTTGTGCTGGCCGCTGTATATCGGAGTGCTGCTATTGGTGAAACGCCCCCGGCGATTTTGGCGGGCTTCATGCTTGCAACCATCGCCGTTATGAACGTGAACATAGCGGCCCCTATAAAAATAAACGGTGAAAAAGATACTTTTGTTCCCACATCAGAATTTGTCGAATACATCATATTCAGAAAATAGGGAACAATGCCAAAAGAAACAACTGCGCCAAGCAACAGGCCAGCCGGAATACCGATACAAGAGTTTTTTATTGCCTGCTTATAAATTATCCTCTTGATTTGCTTCTTGGTCGTTCCAATCGTTTTAAGGCGACCATAGAATTGCACTTCCTTTACGACAGAGATATAGAGAATATTATAAATCAGCAGATAGCCGCTAAAGGTTATAAAAGCTGCAACAATTATCACAGCTAAAACAATAGCGCCGCCATTTGCCTGCCTTAATGGAACAATTTCAAATGTTTGCTTTTCTGTAAAGTCAATATTACGCTGCAACTTTTCACAGCTTTTTTCTACATCATCATTGCCTTCAAAACAAATCATTGCCGTAACGCTATTATCCTGTAATCCATTTATGCTATCCCTAAAAGCAGTCGAAACATAAACATAGCCACGATTATTCGTGCGCGTTGAAATATAGTCTGTATAATAACCCGACAGCAAAAAAGTATCTGTAATATAATCGTAGTTGTCGCCAATTTGATATGATAGCACAATTTCCATCCCAATTTGCGGCTCTGAAATCCCCATTTGTTCGAGCACCCATGTGGGCAACATGACATCGCTTTTATTAGACGGGTAATTTCCTACAACACCTGATATAGCGGGTAGACGATGGGACTCCCATTCTATGTCATTTATCCATACTATACCTAACCTTGCACTTTGCAGTTGCTCTGTATCAACGCTGCCTAAACGCTGCTGTATACCCACATCAAGGACAAGGCTTGATCTTGTAATCTCTGCCAATTGATTTTCTGTTGGATTTGTGATCCCGACATCCGCGGCGGTACCCATTAACCGGATTTGCTGCATTTGATAGGTTTCAAAGTAACTAAAGCCGATGCTGAATGTTGCGGCTATCATAAACGAAGTTAGTGCTAAGGCAGCGATGGCAAAGAAATTTCGTTGCCGTTCATAATGAAAGCTACGCCCTGCCAGTTTCTTCACAATGGCGCTGGTATCATTTTCAAATGGTAATATCATGTTCCTGCCCTCCTAACCTGCAATCCTGCCATCTTCTATCCGCACAATGCGGTCAGCAAGCTGGGCAATATCATTGTTATGGGTAATCATCACGATCGTCTGGTTAAATTCATTACTTGTGCGCTGGAGCATAGTTCTGGAAAATAAAGCCGATATTGCGGCGTCGGAAAATGGTAAGCTGCTCATCATTCATCTTTGCCAGTTCCTTATCCCTCACGCAGACAGAACCAGATGTCGGCACATCAAGTCCGCCCATCATGTGCAGCAGGGTTGATTTCCCGCTTCCGGACATACCGACCACTGCCACAAACTCCCCCTGTTCTACGGAAAAGGACACACCCTCAAGGGCCCGGGTGACATTCGGCTCATCGCCATAATATTTTTTCAAATCTGTTGTCTTTAAAATACTCATACGAATACCGCCTTTCTTTCATGTGCCTGTCCCAACCACCATTTGACAGACATATCATAAAACCGAAATGTTGCGGAAATGTCCTAAAACCTATAAAAATCACCTTTGAATTGCTTCAATTTTAGGACATTTCATTTTTTCGGTAGAAAAACAGAGAACGCAGAGCCTGCCCCCACAGCAGATACAACCTTGATATAACCGCCCTGCATGGTAACAATCTTACGGGCAAGGTAGAGGCCAATTCCTATCCCGTCTATGTCATGTACCGTATCCTCCCGGTAAAAGCGTTTGAAGATTGCCGCCTGCTCTTTTTCAGGAATGCCTTTGCCTGTATCCGCGATGTCGATCTTAAAATACATTTCCCATTCTTGTACGGTCACGCGGATACTGCCGCAGGCAGGAGTATATTTCACCGCGTTATCCAAAATGTTATACAACGCTTCTGCCGTCCAGCGGCTGTCATGTGGAAAGGAGAATCTATCCGGGCAGTCCACAGACAGGGCAATCTGCTTTTTCTCCATTGGAGCAAGAATACCGTTCAGTGCCATCGTAAGTGTATCTGCAAATAAAGCCTGTTTCTTTTCAAGAGTGATTACGCCTGTTTCCAACCGGGAAGTCTTTACCATCGTATGGATCAGAAAATCCAGTTTATCAAGCTGGCTCCCTGATGCCTGCAAAAACTCCTGCAGTTTTTCCTCTGGCATTTTCCGGGTCTGCATCGTATCATTTATCATTTTGAGATTTGCAATCGGTGTTTTTGTCTGATGTGAAATATCCGACACTAGGGTCTGCAATTCCGCTTTTTCTTCCTCCACCTTGCAGCGGTTCATTTGCATAATATTATAGAGCCGTTCCAGCCGGTGTGATATGCGGGCCAGGGAGGTTTCCGCTTCCATATCTGCCTGTGGCCTTTCACCGCCATCTATCATCCCATCCATCGTCCGGCATAAGCTGTTCGTAAACTCCGTCAGCTTTCTTTGAAAGAATTTCAAAAAGATTATGCCCCACACAAACATGGCGGCGGTCAGCAGCATTCCATACAGGGCAAAGATTCCGCTGCCGGTCATCAGACAGAAGACAGCTATCAGGCAGGTAGCGGTAATGGCCACACCTGCTGCCAGTATCAGCAGGAATCTCCTAATTGATAAATTTTGAAGTTTCATTCCATCCGCCCCCGATCCACTGATAGCCCATGCCATAAGCCGTCTTGATATATTTGTGTCCATCCACCTCAATCTTCTTGCGGATGCGGCTGATTATGGTTGTCAAGGTATGCTCATCCACAAAGTTCCCATCAACGTCCCATAATTTTTCTAAAAGCTGCGTTTTTGTCAGAATCAGCCTGCTGTTCTTTATGAAAAGCAACAGGGTGCGGTATTCCTTTGGCGTGAAATCTATGGGATTTCCGCCCAGTGTAGCAGTCTGTTCAGAAAAATCGATATTCAGAAAGCCATCCTTGTACAAGTCATGATGCGGGCAGTGTTGCTCTATGGTATCAAATACAGCAGCAATTTTTCTGCAGAGTACCGCCACAGAAAAGGGCTTGGTAAAATAATCCGCGCCTCCTGCTTCATAACCTTTCAGCATATCGCTTTCCCTGTCATTGGCAGTCAGGAAGATAATGTATGTTTCCGGGGTTTTCTCCTTTATCTCAGTACATAGGTCAAGCCCGTTTCCATCTGGCAGATTGATGTCCAATAATGCCAGATGATAATTTCCCTTTAACAGTTCTTTCGCCATAGAACAGGTATAGGCAGAATCCACCTCATAACCGTCCGAAACAAGGTTATAGGCAAGGGTTTTGTTTAATATGGTATCATCTTCAATGATGATGATCTTCTTCATGTGTCCACTTCCTTTTCCGGGTTTTACGGATATTATAAAGCCCAAATGTTGCAGAATTATCCTAAAATCATTTTCTGCTTTCAAAAATCTTTCTGCAAATTTTGATATCGGTATCATTATATGCAGTCAGCCGAATAACATCAAGCATCGCTTTATAAGGTATTAGGACTTTTCCGACTGTAGGAAAGTGTTTCGAATTATGGATTGCCTTAAAATAAAAAAGAGCCTTTACAGCCCTTATCATTTTCTCATTATCTTTTTACCGTTATACTTATATATCATTTGGCGAAACCCCTATACTTTTTGGCAAAGCGCTCCTCAGAACATAGGTTCACCAGCTCCCGAATGTAATATTGCCCCTAAAAGCACAAGATAAAAATGTAAATTTGACAGATTGAGTGTAGCTACAGGTGGGAGTTTATATGTTCTGGCTATAAAAGATCAGTAGCTTCGTTTATGGGTATTTGAGTAATTGCCGGCAAGCTTGCCCTTGGTTCTTCTATAGTGCCGCTCAGGCCTCACCGGCACTATATTCTGGCTGATCTCATCATAGAGTTTCCGAAACAGTTCATTCTTCTTTGAGGATCTTTCTCCAAAAGTATGTAGAGCAAATCGCTTTTAAGCAGACGCATAATGTCCGGTTGACTGACATGCGATGCTTATAATCATTTTTCAGATGTTCCGCCTGTTCTTGTTCTATGTCGCGGGTGATACAGTTCCCCAAAACAGTCAGCGGGGAACTGGTCTTTTGGTCTTTTGGCAGGTTGCTTGCATAGTACCGTTTCTCACCTTTATAAGTTTTCGTAAGTATTTTGATAAACATGCCAGCCTCTTTTCTCACTATATAGTATAGAATATTTATTGATTATATACAATGATTTAACGAGGTTATTTCACTACGGATGGCTTGGCCGTTAAGTTAATGACATTGCGTGTTTACGGGCTTGGTGGGCCTTCCGTGTCTGTATCTGCCGGGGAAGGAGACACCCGCCTCGTTCGCACCCCGATACAAACAATAGAAACTCTAAGGGTGGGGTAACTTTTATATGGGGTTTTACCCAACCCTATGATTTTTACCCCTTTTGCACAGTTTACCCCGCCATTTACCCCGTCTGATTCAGGCGGATTCTTTCCATAAATAAATGTAAACTCACTGTTGCCAGCACAGCCTTTCCGGTTTATAATATCCCCAAGCCCTCGGCGTTTGACATCCGTGGGGAATCTGTTATAACAAAAATACAAAAAGGCATTGCCGACAGACGGCCAGCCTTTAGATTAGGTTAATAAAAAAGTAACCGTTTCCCTTGTTGATACCGTCCGGCACGAAATTATAGAACGCTACCGCCCTGGGGAAGATGACCCGCACCTCCGGATTTTACAGGCTGCACACATTGAGGATGACGAATATTTCAGCCACATGATACAGGACGATATAAGTGTAATCATCCGTGATATCCGTACTGTACACAAGTCTGACAATGAAAGCGCACCGCCAACTGCCATTGCCGAAGAATTGAAGCAGGATTTGGAGGATGTTGCAAATTTCAAGGGAAAACCCCTTGAAAAACAGGCTGCTCTTTACTGCAAGCGGCTGGGTATCAATTATAGCAAGCTGTCTGATGCGGAGTTCCGGCAGTTTGGGATAGGTATATATGATTTTTAAGGATGTCTAAACTATCGGCCTGTTTGAAAAAGCTCTACACTGTATTTGGCAGGATTATTTGGGGAGATATAAACATTCGCATATAAATCTTCTTTTCGCTTAAATGGTGACAAAACATAATAGTTACTTACTGCTTTGTGTTCTTTACCCTCATAAATGAACCGACAGACTATTTTGCAGCTGACGTAGTTTGCTACTCTAATCCACACTGCCGGAATCATGTCCTCTATTTCGCAGTCCATACAAGCGCCTGAATATTTCAGAGTTTTCAATTTTTTCTTGTCATATGCCAGTTTACTTATTGAAGCCAAAAATAATATTAGCCATACAGAAGCATTGATTAACATAGCTTTCAATATAGTTGAATTAAAAAAATTCCCAACAAGGCCAATAGCTAATTCAGCCACGGCTACAAACAAAGTGACGTTAGCACATATAGAGAATACATTTTTTACAGGCTTAAAATTAGCAATCTGTTTTTCTTTAAAAAGCTTAGAAATATTTTCCTCCGCTTTTCCTTTGTATTCCTCCGCTGATATATGCTCTCCCGAAAAAAGCTCATTCAAACTAATACCCAGAACATCACACAAAGGCTGTAAAAGCGATACATCCGGCATTCCTCTTCCGTTTTCCCATTTAGAAACTGCCTGATTGGTAATCCCTAATAGTTCAGCAATCTGCATTTGTGTCAGATTTTTTTCTTTTCTGCACTGTGCAATAAATGCACCTATTCTTTTCTGATCCATACAATAAATCTCCTTTGCTATATTTGTAACCGCAGTATATCAAAAAGAGAATCTATTTAGAACATTTTAAGCGTTGATTCAATAGTAAACGCTTAGTTGAGCGTCACAAATTCAGTTATTGCCTGTCGAATCAATACATTTTTCTTCACGTTCTAACTGTATCACATCTGAAATGCCACAATCTAAAGTTTCACAGATTTTTGTCAGGGTTTCCATGCTGATATACTTTCCTTTTCCCATGTTCGCGATCATATTGATGGTAAGGCCGGCGGCAAGCCTCAAATCTTCCTTCCTCATATTGCGTTCTACCAATGTTTGGATCTATGTCAATACTTTGGACAAAAGAAGTCGTATGAAGATATATTTTTTCCTTTTTCAGTACAGAATGGAAGGATTCCATGTAGCCATTCTCTACCGCTTTCACTGCCGGTTCCGCTGTCATGGATATGCCATAGGCATAGCCGGTGATTTTACGGCTGCGCAAATCCATGACAGACGCCAGATAAGTCCATCCTTCTTTCTGCACATGGATGCAGGTAATATCTGTGCACCATTTTGGGTTGATGGTTTCTGTTCCAAAATCACGTTTCAGGATATTCACTTTATCAATAGCAGGTCCGCAGAGTCTGTTTACACTCTTCTGCCCCAAGCACACATGACAGGTACGTTTTTCCTGCACCTCTCGCTCCTGTAATGCTCAGATTAGCGTCAGCGCTTACAAAGCCCATGGAAGCGGGATTGACAATCATATCCCTGCTTATTCCCCCGCCTCACAGTCAAGTGTTCCAAGCCTTGCGGCGCTCATCGGAAGCCTGCCTGATCCGCGCAGCAGAATTCCGGGAGACGCCAAGAACACCGGAAATTTCCCGATCACTCAAATTTTTTTGAAGCTGCTCTATGATCTGCCTCACTCTTGTTTTCTTGAACATAAAGAAAACCTCCTCAAAATGTATTTGAAGGATATGCGCCTTCATGAAATACAGTTTAAAAGAGGCTGACATGCCATATCAATATATACTAATGCAGCCACTATATAGTGGTGGCTCTCAAGCGTGATAATACAGTGAATTTTAGTGGCTTCCAAGCGTGATAATAATCAATATGTAAAAACATCCGCAAACCATAAGTATCATCATTATAATTGGTATCAGTATGACGATCGTCCTCAGCAGATACGCAATCATAACCACTTAATCTTTCTCTTCCTGAGTTTTTTCCTCTTTCCGTATTGTTTCCTGTTCATTGCCGCATTTGTTCCTCAATCCGGAATAAATCAATGGCTTTTTGGCAAAGCGATTTCCTCACCACTTTCTTTTGATAACACATAAATATTGCCTGTATCACAGGTAACGGACATTGCCGGTATATGACTGATCAATTCCTTATTATTCCCGTCCTTGCCGCAGGAATACAAGCCTCCGCCGTCCGTCCTGGAAACATAATAGATTGACTGCTCATCCATACAGAAATCATATGCAACTATATTTTCATAAGTGTAAGTTTCATTACTGGAAACGTCATATCTTGTTAAAACCCCCTGTTCATTTTTGTAAAAGATGCTTTCCCCATCGAATGAAATATTTCCGTTTGCAGGAATGTCGAGCTTTACAGTTTTTCTGGTATACCGGTTTACTTTTGTTATGCCATCATTGCCAATGAAAAACAGGTTATCGTCATTCAGGAAAAAGGCGTGGTGAAAATCCAGGAACTTCCATTTATCCCCCGTTTCATAGTCAATGCCCAAAAGAGAACGCCCGGAATTAGTCATCTGCTCAAAGATTGTTTTTTCCTCAAAGGTATTCAGATTCAACTCGACAACCGACACTTTCGTTATATTACTGTTATAGTTTCCCACCCGGTTGACATAGCTTTCCATAACCGATGTGGTGTAATACAGATATGGCGGACACACATAGTACGCACATATTTCTTCTTCATCAGAAAATACCCCAAACATAGGGGAACGTGCTAAAGGATATGTTTTCCCCGTGGAAGTATTTTTGAGAGAATAATCAAAATTCCCTGCATCCCGTATGACTTCATATCCCATACAGTCATAGCCTGCCGATGAATTATAGACAACGCTTCCCGTTTTTCCACGGCCTGCACATCCCGTCACTGCCAATGCCAGGCCAAACATGACAACAAAAGCCGCCCCACGCTTCTTTTGCCCTGATTTCATCAGCCATCTGTTAGAATTGCGCCGTAAAATCCAGACAACAGCCAAAGTACACAAAAGCACGGATACAAAGAGCAGGGTCAACAGCGTAACCGTGCCAACCTCCGCAAAAATAATTTTCTCATCACCCGTCAGGGCATCGCTCATAACAATGTCCCCTGCAAAAAAGTCTGTTCCAAGCAGAAACGGCAGCGGCAGAGGCAGACGGTAAATGCTGGTTTTCGATAAGCCTATATAGGGAATAATCACGGACACCGCACCTGAAAGCAGGGTGACCGCATACTTTTTTGCCAAAACGGAAATGAACATCAGTAGTATCGTAAGAAACACACCGCCAAACATCCGGAGCAGCCCTATCAATACATATCCCTCCAACAGCGACATACTCTTGCTGCTGTCCGCAAAGTAACGGATACTCTGAATCGGATAATCCCCGTCCGGCAGTCCGTATTTGAACCTGTAAAACCCGTATTCAATAAGCGAGATACACAACGATAAGAAAAGGACAACCGCAATCATAATGATCAGCTTATACAGAGCGCTTTTTCGCCCCTCCCTTGCAGTCAGGATCAGGGTGTCCATCTGGCTGCTGTACTCAGAACAGAAAACAGGCGTAACAATCAGCAAAATGCCAAGGAAGAGAATGAAATTAAGCGTACCTTTGCCAAGAAGCCCCATCCATCCATTTGTCTGGAGAAAACAGCGGTTCCCCACATTTTCGCAGATATAGAGATACTGCTGATAGATGACCTCAAATCCATTTTGACGCTCCAGAACCTTCTCTATTTCCCGGCTCTCTTTTTTGTATTCACTTTCACTGAGCTTCCCGTCATAGTAATTCTCCAAAAGGCTGTTCTGCCTCTCCTTCGCATTTGCAATCCGCTCCGCCTCCTGCTCCAGATAAAGAGAAGATTCCTCGGTGCAGTATCCATTTACCTTTTCCAGATACCATTCATATTCATTTTTATACTGCTCCATCGCTATGTCTACAGGGTTGTCGGACAAGGCAGTCCAGACCGTGCCAAAGAGCAGGACAAGGGCAATATAGAACAGCCCCCTTTGACAGAGCATGATCTTTTTTACTTCGTACAAAAATCCAGACATTTTATCCTCCATTCTTGCCAACAGCCCGCAAATTTGGGCAGCGTTGAAAACGCTTTAGCACAAATTTGTGATTGATAAAATCGGCCGTCAGGCTGATTTTTCAATCTATCCTCCTTTCCCGGCAATAGGAGTTCCTTTTAGAAAGCATCATCATTGCCGTTATGGAAACCACCCCTACGGTTATGGCAAAAATAATTGCTGCCTGGAAACTCTGTACCGGATATCCTGCAAAACCAATAAACTCGGTCTTGCCAAATAGTATACGGTTAGCAAGCAGCGAATATGGGTTTATAATCTTGAGCCAGGCATTGCTGAAACAGCTCTGCGACGCACCTGTAATAATGAAACACAGGGCTGCTCCAAAATCAGCGACAAACGGAACAAGAGCATTACGCCCAAACAAGGAAATCAATAGAAACACCATGCTCATCGTCCATACGCCGACTGCCCTTATCACTGCGGACAGAATCACGTATTGCCACAAATTACAGTTTACCGCAGCCGTGCTGAAATTGCTGACAGCATACAGCGGAAGATTTCCTCCTTCCGCCGTTCCGAAGAAATACACAAAGCCAATATAATCCACAACAGAAAACCATATTGCCACACTGATCACAAACAAAGAAGCCGCAGTAATTTTAGCAAATGTGGTCTTTTTACCGCCGCCCGGATTTGTCAGCAGCAGCATATCCATCTGTGTTTCCTTTTCGCAGACAAAGGTACTGACAACCCCGTACAGACAAAGAAGCAAAACCAATATGCCCGAAAAATCATAGTTCAGATAATAGTTATACATTTCCTCATAGGCAAAGGCTTTTATGCCCCGCCCGGAATAAAGGTGATAGATCACACTGTTTTTACGTGCTTCATAAGTCTGCCCCCGTTCTTTGTAAACATCGGCATTTTCTTTTGCTCTCTCTGCCACTTGAAGCGCATAAGTCCGATAATGATAGAAATATTCCATAGGCTCCACATAGTATTTTTCCAGGATATTCCGGTCACTGTATATATTTCCCGTCATCATATCCGGATTGTCTTTGGCTGTACTTGCTGTCATATCAGCCGTAGCGTCTGCTAACGGCTGATATATGGAAAGAAGATGATTGATTTTTTCAGCAGTAATCTCCCCTCTGTAATCCTCATAAAGCTGCCAATACACACTGTTCCAACTGCGGCTGTCATTTCCGTCCGCCAGGTAGGAATACGAGTGGAATTCGCTGTTTATCTTGAACAGGTTTACTACACTGAACAATATGAGTACAACAAGTATTGACCGCTTGCAGAATAATTTGTAAAATTCATATTTGATTAAGCGTGTCATGTTATCTCTCCCTTAACTCATTGCCCACGGAGGGTCTTGCGACTCTCGCGGCATTCGCCAAATGGACATGCAAGCATGTCCGCTTGGCTCATTGCCCACGGAAATAATACAAAAATACATCTTCCAGGTTAGGGGAAACCTTTACTGCGTCTGAAGCTGGCAGCATATCGCTTACGATTCTTACTAAAAAGCGTTCCCCCTGCTGTTTCATATTGCTGACATAATATTGGTTTCCAAGTCTGGCAGCGTCTTCCCCGTTTACTGTCACCTCCCACACTTTCCCATAGATATTCTGTTCTAATGTGTCGATAGTTCCCTGGGTTATTAAGGAGCCTTCCTTTAAGATCATAATCTCCTTTGCGATACACTCCACATCGGAAACGATATGGGTGGCCAGCAAAATTGTCCGCCCCTGCGCGAATTTTGAGATCAGGTTGCGGAAACGGATACGTTCACTGGGATCAAGCCCTGCTGTCGGCTCATCCAAAATAAGAATTTCAGGATCGCCCAGCATCGCCTGGACAATGCCGACCCTCTGCCGCATACCACCGGAAAGGGCACCTATCTTTTTCTCTTTAGCATCTGAAAGATTGACAATGCCCAGAAGCTCCAAAACCCGTTTTTTTCCCTGCTTATCAGGGATTCCTTTCAGCGCACACATATACAGCAGAAAATCCATCACTGTAAAATCCCGGTAGAAGATAGGATATTGCGGCATATATCCAATTTTTGACAGGAAGTCCTTACCCAAAGTTCCTGCATCCTGTCCGTCAATCAAAACCGTTCCGCTATCGCTTCCCAAAATACCCACAAATATATTGATCAGTGTCGTCTTTCCCGCACCGTTAGCGCCCAAAAGCCCATAGACACCCTCCGTAAGTTCCGTGGTAAAATCCTTTAAGGCATATATGCCTTTGGCATACTTGCCCAAGGCACCCCTGCCCTTATACTGCTTTGAAACATTTCGTAATGATATTTTCATCAGGAATTACCCCACAAAGCCAAAGGTTGTTATCAGGGTGCTTACCTCGTCAATACCCCGTCCAAGCACAACGATACAGGTGCCGGATTCATCCAAAATTAAAATCTGTGGAACACGCAGAAAATAGGTACTGTTGCTGTCCTGAACGGTTTCCGTATGGATACTTTTTCCCGATGCCGTATCATAAATGTTGATTGTAACACTGCTTTCCTCCAAAATAGCAGTAGCCACATATTTTCCCTGCCCGGAGCAGTAAATACCATCTTTTCCCTCACTGCGGCTTGAGAACGACATCGTATTTTCTTTATTGGATATGGTATCAAGCATCAGCAGGGTTCCATTATTTTTGTCAAAGCTCTGGGGCATAATAAGCAGGTTTCCGCCCTTTTGCACTTCTTCCGTATCTATCTTGTAATCCCCCGTTTTGGTAATCGTGAGATTTGCGCTGTCTGTGGATACTGTACCATAAACACTGACTCCATCCCCGCCAATGGAGGTATCTGTAGCCATGCCTACATAGACTAATGTGTTGTTCCCCGTAAAGGTAAGGCTGTCCATGGTTGCAATCTGCATATTACCTGCCGTGCCTTCTTCGGAATAGTTCAGAATGGTACGAACCTTCCGGGAAGAAATATCATAAAGGTAAAGCCCCTGAAGACCGCCGAAAGCAACCTGTTTTCCGTCCTGTGAAACAGCGATCCCTGTGATCTGTACAATAAAATCGTCACTTAATAATCCACTAAAGGAAATGGTATCCTGAACAGCAAAGTCCTTATTCAGTATGTATCCATTGATACCATCGCTTTCTGATGCAGCAAATGAACCGTTACCGCCGCCAGCCTTTCCCTGGCCCACAACAAAGTAGCCGTCTGTAAAGGTCTGTACGCATAAATCTTCCATGGAAATATCCGCACTCCCGATTGTTTCGCCTGTCCCCATATCATAAAGATAAAGTTTATCCGCCGCAACGATAATCCGGTTTCCACCGGCATAATAGCAGCCGCTGACCTTTCCTGAAAAAGCGGAATCCTTAACCGTGCTGACCGCCATAATATTTTTATCTGTACCGTTATCCTGCAGATCGATCACGTTCATTTCGCTGCTTTCATTTCCGGTATTTTCCGATGAATCATCTTCTACGGATTGCGGCTCAATGTTTATGATTCCATTTTCAGAGCTGTTTCCATTCTCCTGTCTGTTCCCGCAGGCCGACAGATTAAGCGCCAAAGCAAGCATAAGTATCATACATATCCATTTTGTTTTCATTTCTAGTCCTCCTTGTATAATAAAATTGAACCTGTTTTACTTGTAACTGAATTTTCGTCCGCTGCAACGGCTGTCGCATAAAAAGTATTGAAGCCATCCAGCTTATTGGTATCTATGGTTGCCTCAATAATCCACACATTTCCTTTGCTTAATGTGACATCACAGGAAACCACTCCATCAAAAGATATGGGCTTATGGTTTAAGAAAAATGATATGCCGTATCTTACGCCTGGCGTTCCACAAAGGGTGTAGCGCACGGTAAGCGTATCTTTCCCGGTAAGGTTGATATTGTCATACACCACCTCGCCATCATGGGTCATCGTCCAATAAACACTGTTATCCAGGGTATCCATCGTAACGCCATCCCATCCTGCTTTCACAAGCTCATTCTCAATAAAAGAGGAAGTGACTTTTTCCTCTGAAATGCTGACATCACGAAAAGCAGTTATACTTTCTCCATAAATACTGTCACTTTCCGGAGCATCCTCATTAAAATGCAGTTTCAGCACTCTTTCAAAGCTTTGATGATACCAGCCATAGCTTGAGGTTTCTTTCATATCAGGCTGGAAATCGGGCCTGGTGACGCTCACAACTGTCATATTCAGGGTATCGCCTTTTTTCCCTGTGTCCGGTGTGAACACAAAAGAAAATTTCTCCTCATGCTTTTCTGATGTCCGGAAGCAGTGGAGATACTCGTATTCTGCCCCCGTGTCGTTCACCTTGTAGGCTTGCGGCTTTCCGTCCAAAAAAAGCAGGAAGCCAATGCTGTCCAATTTTCCTTCTGACACAAACTGATAGTCCAGGACAAATTCTCCGCCATGATACTCATACGGCAAAACACTCTGGTCATCCGCTCTGGCGGGACTGGCTTCCCCATGGCTGAGAAACCCTAAATCTCCGTCCTCCTGCGCCCCGGCGAATGGGTCTTCTTCTACATTTTGCGGCGGGGCATTCTCGTCCGCAATGTTATAATTCCCGCAGGCCGCCACAGCAAAGGGCAAAACAAAAATCATAGCTAATGATAAGAATCGCTTTCGCATCGTCTATCCTCCTACTTGTTTTTGATTCGACTTTCATTATAAAAACCAAAAGTCAAAATGTGGTCAAGGAATAGAAAAAAACTTGAAAACAACTATCAATTGTGTTACTATTCATTTAGTAAATATTTATTGCGAATATTCGCAAATATAGTTCTAAAGAAAGGAGAAGTGAAACTATGCCATCAAAGCCAGTCCTTTCGGACGCTGATAAAAAAGCAATCCGCAAAAAGCTCGAAGAACTATGCGAGGAATGTTGGACAGCGCAAGGGTACAAAAAGACAAGCATTAAGAATCTATGCGACAAGGCAGTTATATCTATCGGTACTTTTTATACGCTCTACCCGACAAAGGAAGATTTATTCCTTGAAACAATCACAGACATACAAAGGAGGTTGACAGAAAAGATTATCGACATAAACAGGAAAAGCCGGACGAAAGAGGGCTTTGCACAGTCCATGAAAAGGCTTTTCCGGGAATACGACAGCAAGCCATTCCTCTACAATGTCAATACGCCGGATTTTCAGTCTTTTGTGACAAAGCTGCCGGAAGAAACGATTAAGAAAATCAAGTTTGACAGTTTCGATTTTTTCAGACAGGTTATCCATGCCGCAGACCTCAATCTGAAAATGGAGGAAGCACAGGCATATGGAATTTTAAGTGCGCTGCTGTCAACAATCAATGCAAAAGAAACGCTTTCCGTCACTTGTGATTATTTCTCTGTTTTTGATTTTATGGTGGATAGCCTTGTGGCAGATATTTTTGAGTAAAGGAGATAGATTGAAAAATCAGAGATTTTTCAATCGGCAAATTTGTGCAGAGGCACAAATTTGTAGGATTTTGAAAGAATGGAGGATTTTGATGACAGAATTTGAGTACAAAACTTTATCAATCGACAGCAAGGAAACAGAACATTCCGAAAAGCCGCTGTCTGATAAACTGAACCATTACGGTAAGGACGGCTGGGAACTGGTTACTTGTTTTGCCTATCCATGTATAGGCAGCTCGGGGTATTCCCTTATCGGAATCGCACAGAAAGCAACTCTGATATTCAAAAGGCGGCTATGCCCCGAAAAGGGGGCGAGCGAATGACAAATGCGGTTGAAGTCCGGCATTTATCAAAATCCATAGAGGGCAGCCCCATACTGAATGATATTTGCATGAATGTAAGGCAAGGGGAAGTATACGGATTTCTGGGCGCAAACGGCGCAGGAAAAACTTCGCTGATGAAAACACTGTACCACATCATTTTCCCCGATACAGGTACGGTATGTTTATTAGGCGAAACTATCAACAAGGGGAACAATCCCGTTTTCTCCCGTATCGGCAGCATTATTGAAAGCCCTGTTTTTTACAGCCATTTAAGCGCATATGAGAACATGGAACTCCATTGCCGGTACATGGGCGCAGGCCACGAATGCTGCGCTTCGGAAAACATCATGGAAACGCTGTCATTGTTGGGTATTGCAGAAACGGGCAATAAAGCTGTAGGGAAATTCTCTTTGGGAATGAAACAGCGGCTTGCGCTTGCAAGGGCAATGCTCACAAAGCCGGATTTGCTCATTTTAGACGAACCTATAAACGGCTTAGACCCACAGGGAATTATCGAAGTGCGGGAGCTGCTACTGCGAATCAACCATGAATACCACACAAGCATTTTAATATCCAGCCATATCCTTGACGAGCTGTCTAAAATTGCCGACACAATCGGAATTATTGACCACGGGGCTATGCTTGCGGAAGTATCTATGAAAGAGCTTACGGCGAACGGGATAGACCTTGAATCCTATTATTTAGGCTTATTGGGAGGAGGTGGAAAAAATGTGGAATCTTATCCGCATGGAAATTAAGAAAGTACCGTTAAAGCCGCATATTGCCGGATTGTTAATTGCTAACTTTATCATTTTTCTGCTTTCCGCCTTTACGTCCAGCCTTTTAACCGCAAGCGGCAATATATCCACGCTTCCGGGATTTGCCCCAGTCCAGTTAGATACGGTTACGTTAGCGGCAATGCTTGTAAGGGCTACTCTGATTGTATGGGAAGCGGTACTGATTTCCGTATTTGTGATTGAAGAATACAGAAACAAGACAATCGGCTTGCTTTTCACTTACCCGATCAGCCGCACGAAACTGATTACAGCAAAACTCATTTTGATATGCTGCATTAGTTTTACGTTCCATGTGCTGTCAAATATCTTCCAATATGCCACAATCTTTCTTGCGGCAAAATGTTTTGATTTTGTCACGTTCAGCTTTGGAAACATACTGGCACAGGCAGTTACAACAATATCCGCTATCCTGTTAGGGCTTCTCCCGCTGTATGTTGGAATGATAAAGAAGTCAACGATTGCAACCGTTGTTTCGTCTATCATCATTGTTGCCATAGCATCAAACTCACAGGGAAGCAGCGCAGGACTTTTGTCAATTCCCGTTGCGGCAGTTATTTTCGGTATTATAGGAATCATTTTTTCAGCAGTCGCAATGAGAAAAATGATTTTATCAGATTTAAGCAATTAAAAGAAAGGGGGACGATAACATGAATTTTCCAATTCCCGATTTTGTACCCGTTCCAAGTGCGGAAATCATGCAGACTATTTCAATCGTATCATTGATTGTCGGTATCTGCCTTGTGGGTGTGGGATTGATTTTCCAATTTCTTTGTAAAAGAAATTTTTTCTGCAACAAGAGAAAAGGGAAAGAAAAGAAAGCCACAGCCCTATGGATTGTCATAGGCATTGGCGTGTTGCTTATTGTAAATCACGGCATACAGTTATTATTTTAAGGAGGACAAAATGATTAAAGAAGTAAATCAGGCTTGCGAAAAGCTGAATAGTAGATTGGGGATTTCCGTAGAGCTTCCCAACCCGAAAAAGAAAGCGTTAAAAACGGCAGCGGCTTGTAACTTAGTTGTCGGTGTTGGTCTGGTGGCGGCAGGAATCCTTTTCCCGTCAAAATCTTGTGCGTTATTGGGCGGCATCAGCGTTATCAGCAGCGTTGTACTGCGAAAAGAAAGCAAGAATAAGAACCATGAATCATGACGGGAACAGCAATTCAAATGGTTATTATGCCCTGTTTGCGAAAGCAAGAGACGCATTAAAATGCGGTCAGAGACACAGAGCTTCGGAATTTCCCGCTGTTCTGCCTCAAATGTAAGCAGGAAATCTTAATCAGTGTAACACAATTTCATATTTGGGTTATCAAAGAGCCGGACGCACAGACACAGAGCCGATAACACGCAAGAGTAAAAAATGCGGTTATCGGTTCTTTTTTGTAATCAATAATCAAAGGGGCGACAGGAACAGGCAGCGAGCCGGATATCTCAATGCCTGAAAACCGGAATTTACATTTTAGGCATTGGAGCAATATAGAAGCCTAATTTGTGAAAGTTATACCAATCAGCGATTGTTTTTTCATCAGTTATATGTAATGCAAGCAAAATCTCTTTTGCAAATTCTAAAGGTGCCGTTCCATTAGCCGTTATCACATTTTTATCACAAACTGCCTGCTTCGCAATATAATTTGTTTCTCCAGTGTAATTCGTTTCTGCCCATTGTTTCAAATCATTCAAGTCATTACTTGTATGAACAACATGGTTCAATATGCCTGCTGTACCCAAAAATGCAGAAGCGTCACAGATTCCGCATAACAATTTTCCCCTTTGAAAACAATCCTTTGCCAGTACCTTAATTGGTTGTGTATTTTCGCTTCTCCACGTCATCCCACCAATTAGAATAAGAGCTTCATAATCATTCGGAACAGATGCAACATCATAGTCTGGCAACACCTTAAATCCACCGATTGATTGAACGTAATCTTTTGATAAAGATGCTGTTTTTATCTCATAGTTGTCTTGCCCTAACATAGAAATTGCAGATGAAATGTAAGCAGCTTCCCAATCTGCATATTGCTGCAAAATTACAAATAAAATTGTTTTTCTCATATTGTTCTCCTTTATCAATCCCGATTTATAGTAAATAACCTGCAGCGATGAAAAGATAGCTATACAAGCATTTCCTGTTTAATCTTAAATACATTACACCGCTAAGAACAGAAAACAACATAGTAGAAATTCCGTTCCATATTTCAAGACCTACCCCTCTTGACACAAAATGAATCGCTCCCCATGTCATAGCCAATATAATACCGCCAAAAGGAATTGGGCTTTCTTTTTCCAACAGAGTTTCAATCGCTTTTTGCCCGTACATTATGATTAAAATAACAAGCAACACTTCAAATATATAGTATAAATATTGCGCGCAAAATTGGAATACAGTTTTCCCCTTTGCTTCTCCGACAATCTTTAATGTATGCCAATCAATGAAAGTCATAATTTTGCAGCCAATGAAACAAGCAAGCGTTACGATCAAACTTTTCGAGGAAATCTTATCCCTTTTGCTTCCCCTTTCTGGAAAATGATAATGCTTCCTTGAAAAAAGCAGGAGAACACCAATGAAAAACGCCCACATAAAAACCATTATGATACAATGAATACTTCTTTGCTGCATTGTATAATTCTGTATGTCTACATGCAGAAATATAACTTCAATTGCAAATATTGATAGCAATTCAAGCATAAATGCTCCAAATGAAAGTAAACTCAGCCATAAATATTTTGTCCATTTTACTTCTTTAACCATTATCCTCTCCTTATGAAATTCCGATTTTTCGCTTCCTACACCTTCCCGGCAAACAGGGAATCATGCTTCTCTTTTTAGTAATGAATACATTTTCATATCAATAACTTTGCCCTTCTTTACGGCATTACTTCTCAAAGTACCTTCATACTGAAAACCTGCTTTTTCAAGCACTCTGCAAGACGCACTATTGTGTGCAAACGGTTCTGCATAAATGCGGATAATATCGCTACTGTCAAACACATACTCACAGATCTGTTTTACAGCCTCGGTCATAATTCCTTTGCCCCAATATTCTTGTGCAATGTAATATCCCAATTCAGCAGTTCGTTTATGTATATTTTCCTGGCGAAAAACGCCAATGCTTCCAATCACTTTATTGTCTGCTGTAACAGCAAACGCAAAGGTTTCGTTTTTATTTGCAGAAAGCATTGCAGAGATATAATCCTTTCCGTCCTGTTCGGTGTAAGGATAAGGTAATCCATCCCGAAGATTATTTTGTATTTCTTTATTGGAAAGTGTCAATGCTAAATCTTTTGCGTCTGATAATTCCCATTTTCTTATTTTAACAATCATTTTCTTTTATCCCTCCTAAAATTTTCGATTTATATATTTTGCAACAAATCTATAAATCGCATAAATTACTCATATAATCCAAGAATATGTCCACGCATCAAACACAATACTTATTGTTAAATATCCGATAGCTATTATGATTGCTATTACCCGATTCATTATTTTTTTTCTTATCCATTTTAATTCCTCCAAAATAAACCTTGATTTGCCTCTTTGTCAATCACTTTTTTGCTCCAAGCCTTTTTAATAAATAAAAAAATCAACTCATTTTGTGGACTGCAAGTTTAATTGTTACACAAGCTCCACCAGAAGAAATATTTGAAAATTCTAAACTTCCGCCGTGTTTCTGGCTAAGGACACGGCTTGTCGCCAATCCCAGGCCCATATGCTCTCCCGTTTTATCCTCAGAATAAAGAAAGGTGTTCTTTTTACGGAGCATTGCCCTTGAAAAACCTTTGCCATCGTCTGATATGGTTATCATAAGCATACCATCGGTAAGGAAGTACCCAAAATTCACCTTGCTTTTGGCATATCGAATGGCATTAGAAAAGATATTCTCGACAATACGGTAAAAGATCTGCTCGTCTAATTTCACCTGACATTCGGATATGGCAAAATGGTATGCAATCTCCAGGCTATGTTGTTCTGCAAGAAACAAAAGACTTTCCGTAGCTCTTCTTAAAAAGTCCGGTAACTGAACTACGGAATACTTTGTTTCCGTTTCTTCAATGGCATTCAGGTCACGGATATAATCTGTATAATGTTCAAGCCGTTTTGCCGTTACCGCAAGGTTAGACAGTGTATGCCGCAATTCTTCGTCATTCAGATTTCCATCTGCCAGGCATTGCTGCATATATTCCACATATCCCTCAACAATCGCAATGGGATTTCTGAGGTCATGTGCCACTGATGCCTGCAGGATTCTGCGCTGCTCAATCATGTTCCATAGCTGACGGTTGTTATCATAGAGCGCCTGCCGCATTTCTTCAAAAGCGGTACAGAGCCTTCCTAATTCATCATTCCTGTTATAATCAACCGTAAAATCCAGGTCTTGCTCCCTAATATGTTTTGTTGCGTCGGCAAGAACCTGAATGGGCGGTGACAGTTCTTTCCTATAAAACCACCATGCGCACAGCATGATACCTGTAATGGAATAGACAAAAGGAAACAGCACCATAGAAATGCCTGCCATTCTGTATACGAACTTTTGCTTTGGGCGAAGCGCCACGAAGCCAGACTCAATTTTCTCTATTATGAATTCCGTATTCTCCAAAGTTACATCCACTCCGGTAGGAACAAGCATACCCACCTGGGCAGGTTCGTCAAGGATAACCCTCTGCCCTCCCTTTAATACCCTCCCGTCCGCTGTGACCGTCCGGGTATTCAGCCAGACTTCCTGAGAATCGGGAAGTATCACTTTTTGTATACGGTAGCATCCATAAATCGTCAGGACAGATGCCGCAAAAACAAGAAACATTGTAGTAGCTACCGCACAGATAAAAGCTCTTTTCATTGATCCGGGTTTCCTCATTTTTTCCATCTGTAACCCATCCCCCAAACTGTTTCGATATATTCCCTGCCCGTAGCTTCCTTCAGTTTATTCCTGATCTTTCGGATATGCTCTTTTATGACTCCACCATCTCCTTCGGCATTCAGTCCCCACACGGCTTCATAGATCCGTTCCTTGTCAAATATCTGATTGGCGTTGCGCATCAGAAACTCCACAATATCAAACTCACGGTTTGACAGGTTCAGCGGCTTTTCCCCATAAAAAATGGTACGTTCCGCAAGATTTACAATCAAGCCCTGGGAAGAAACGATTTTAGGCGTACACTTGCTTCGTTCATCCCGTCGCAGGTGAGCCGCCACTCTCGCAGTCAACTCTCTCAGGCTGAACGGCTTGGTTATGTAATCATCACCGCCAACCTGCAAGCCGTTTATTTTGTCCTGTTCCGTAATCCGGGCTGTCAAAAACAAAATGGGGCAGACGACATTTTGTCGAATCATTTTGCATAGCTCCAGCCCGTCTATTTCCGGCATATTGATGTCAAGCAGAATCAAATCCGGATAGACATTCAGCATGGATATTGTCTGCTCCGCATTTTCCGCTACAAAAGTCTCATATCCACACTTCTGTAAGTGACTTGACAGTAACTCTGTCAGCATTTTTTCATCATCAACAATGAGTATTTTGTATGCCATAGCAGCCTCCTCTCCCAGAATATGATACAATCAAAAAGTCAAAAAGTGGTCAATTTCCCGCTTTTCAGAGCGTTTTCAACCGTTTTTTTCATGACAGCGCTTCATCACTCCCCACTGTCTGCAATAAAACAATACAACATACGAAAACCATACTCCGCTTTTTCCGCAGCGCTTAAACGGGAACAGGCTTTGCAGATATGGGCTGCGTGGCCTTTCCCGGAAAATTTTTCATTTGCCTTGTATTCGCCGCATATTTTACATTAATACCCGTGTGGACGATTTTTCTTCTTTGACATCGCAGAGCCCTCCGTTCCTGCACCTATTATACAGTGAACCGTCAAAACTTCAAAGATAGCTGTGGGTTATTTTAGAAATTCTTTATGCCGGATATGCTGCCCCGGTTGACGCATACAACAGAGAATACGTTTCTCGGATTTTCTATTGTCATGAATAAAAAACAGGCTCCCCCTGCCCGTATGGAAACCGGGTAAGGAAAGCCTGTTTTTCTTTGCTTTATTCCGCTTCTGTCAATTCAAGCTGTTCAAATTCTTCATCGGTCATATCCCGCAGTTTTCCGATCACCCTGCCGGACAGCTCCAGCATATCCGTATCCTCCAGATACGGCAAAGCCCGCTCAATATCCTCTATAACCTCGCTCCTGCTTTCTCCTGCAAAAATGCAGATTAGTATTATTCTTTAGATTATCTACATCCCAAATCACCGTTTTTGCCCAGATTAGTTGAATCTACGGATGTATCCAGCCAGACGGAGAATCCGTCACCTTCTTTACATCTGCGTTTTCTGTGTTATCATACCTTTGTTGTGCGATCTTTGGGGCGGAACCTGCATCCCGCAAGACAGACAACTTTAAGCTCATACAGGACCCGGTCAACTATCTTGCCCTTGAAAAAAGGATCACCCCGGTCATCATCATCAATGAGGCCAGCCACATGAACGGAGCCGTTTTAAGCGACTTAAAGATACTGTTCAACTTTGAGATGGATTCCAGGGACCGCGCCGTCATCCTCCTTGCCGGACAGCCCCAGTTAAACAATACCCTGCGCCTGAATGCGCATGAACCGCTACGTCAGAGGCTTGTCATGAATTACAACATGGAGGGCCTCTCAAAAGAAGAAGGGCGCATTTCATGTGAAGAATCCAGGTGCAGATAATTCGCCGAACAACAATAATATTATTTCATATTGTTACTGCTGATATTCATATCCTCGCCTCCTCTTATATCTTCAAATCCAGATTCGCACCAACCTGAGGCTGATCTTTCACAGTGGTTTTGCCTGCATTCTCTTCCTGGGCAGCCTCGATAATCGTCCGGATAGCTGTGTCATTCAGATAAATTGTTCCGTCTTTGGATTTAGACATTTTTTCTTCCAAAAGCTGCTCTGCTTTGTTCGGAGTTGCTGTTCCATCTTCCTGTCCAGTCCGCTTTTCTTCCAGTTTTTCCTGAAACCCTTTCTGTTTTTCTGCCGCTTTTTCTCTTGTTTTTTTAATATGTTTTTCTATATTCTCCCGTGATTTCTCACTAAGTTTTTTATAGAAGGTATTGTCATGCTCATAATAGGCGATATGTGAGTAGTTTCCATTTTCGTCCACATACCAATGGCTAAATTTTGTTTTGGAGCCCTTGGCTTTCATATACCCATCTACAAATTTCTGTGCGTTTTCAATATCCTTCAACCGCTGTGTATATTCCTTTGCCTTCTCCGGGTCATTCTGCATCTTCTCCAACAATTTAGGATTTACAGTCAGTGTATTGACTTTGTTATCTTTGGCCATTGACAGGCCGCTCCCAACCTCAAGCGTCATATACGGAACCTGCTTTTGCAATTTGCTTAAATAATCTGATGTGCTTTCCGTATTGTTGGTTTTAACCGGTTCCGATGTCTTCTCCACCCTTTTCTTTGTGTTGTCCGCCATGCTGAATGACAGACCTTAATTCCTCCCTGCTGTAGCTCTCCAGCATTACCTTTGGGATGACGATCTTCGGTGCAAACAGTCCCACGGTAAACGGCGTGACATTCATGTCCGTAACGCTGACTACGGAATTATCCAAGGAAACCCTCTCCATCCCGGCAACCGACTTCCGAAGGTGCAACCGTTTCCCGAATATGTATATGGCTGCTGCAAAAATGCCCACCATATAAATACGGTCAGCCCATAGACAGGTCATAGTTCCATGCGTTACCCGCCATGTCATTCTCAACACAGCCGCATTTTCATAAAACAGCTTCAGCTTTCCAAGAAACGGGATGAGCAGGAAGGATGACCATAACAGTCCCCTTATGAATGTCCGTCTTGAAAAAACCACCTTCCGGAGCAGCATCACAAACCCAATCAGCACGAAGGAAAATGCCGCACACCGCACAAGCTGGGTAGTGTAATATGCCGCGCAGAAATCCAAAAGGCTGCCAATCCGTGACCAGTCAGGCATGGGCTCCACCCTCTTTATCTGCGGATTCCGTCCTCCTGTCCCTGCTTTTCTCCAGAATCTCCTCCAGCTCTTTTATCTGTTCGTCCGTCAGTGCGAAGCTCTGCAAAAGCGCCGCCATCGCATTTGTCCCGCTGCCTGAAAAATAGCTGTCCACAAACTTCCTGCTTTTCTCCTTCACGCATTCCTCCCTTGACCTCTGCACATAGTAGTGGTAAACCCTCGAATCATGCTCATCCACCGTGTAGCCGAGGATGTCCTTCTGGTTCAGGCGGTTCATCAGCACCCGCACCATCCTCATCGACATATCCACATTCCCCTGCATCCTCTTGTAGACCTCGGAGGATGTCAAAGGCTCCCCGCACGCCCACAGGACTTCCATAATCTGCCATTCACTCGGTGTAATCTCTTCCTTTGCCATACCGTTTCCTTCCTTTCGATTTTTATTTCCATTTTATATATTGGTCAATTATTGTTAATCATTAAGAGAGGTTGACGCTTTTGTATTATCCGGCATTCATTTCCACCAAAACAATCTCCGGTCGGTTATTGAAACGCAGTGGTATGATGCTGTTTCCAATGCCGCGGCTGACCACCATGTTCGTGACGCCGTCTGTATACAGCCCGGCATCATACTTAGGGAATAAACCCTGATTAGGAGCAATCACTCCGCCGATAAACGGCAGCCTGAACTGGCCGCCATGCGCATGGCCTGCAAAGACCAGATCAATGCCGCAGTTTACATAATGGATAGGATGGTATTTCTTTTTATTGGTACTATTTTCTTTCTACTAATTCCGGCATTTTTCATTTTTTATATTTTTTCTTGATGATATGGACTACCACAGCAATAACAATAACTGCGATAATGACACCAAACAGCGGCAGCCATGTATCAACGATACTTTGAAATACAGCATCCCATTTAATATTTTCCGGCATATTCTTTATTCCTCCATTCGTTTATTCTGATGTTCTACTACCATCCGCTTGCAGGACAGATAAGTGGCAAGGAAGTAGCTCCCGTATACCACAAGGAACAGTACAACTGTAAAAACCATGTTGGTTGAAATATGAATGTTCATAAATTCCTCTACGATTTCCATTGCTTTTCCCATCAGGACGGCAGAAAAAATACCTGCCACTGCAAGCGGAGCCGCAAAGAAGATTGCTGTCTGAGACAACAGGGTGCGGTTAATCTGTTCCTTCTTTGCCCCCAGCTTTTGGAGTAGGCCGTAACGGTAAATATTATCGGTTGTTTCCGTAAGCTGTTTCAAAGCCAGCAATGCGGCACAGATCACCAAAAATATCAGGCCGATATAGCAACAGAGGAATGAAATCAACGCATTTAGTCCATAGAACATATCATACATCATGTTCTTTTCCGCATAACGATAACCGTAGGTATCATCCAACCCAATCGGGATCATTTTCTGCAAAACCGCATCCGAATCAGCATCTGGCCGGTATTGCACCAAAAGCACATTTACATCTTTCGTAAGACTGTGAGCAACCGCATCCGGGACAATCAGCGTCCCCCGGTCATTGTTCCCGACAGAAGTCATAAAGTAGGTTTCCTCTAAAACCGTATCCGATGCCCTTTGCAAAGGAATTCCTGCCAGCACTAAATCCGCATGGCTTTCCAATGCTTTTTCCACATACTGAAAAGTTCCCTTGTAATTACAGTTCAGCAGGTATTGATTTTCTGTCAATGCCACAGGTTCTTTTCCCTGCATTTTAAGGGCGCGGTTAAAATCCGAAACAGCAAGTACAGAAACACCGCTGTCTGAAATCCCTTCGTCAATGGGCCACAGCTCCACATTCTGACCTTCAAACAAACTGCCATAAGTAAAATCTGCTTCATAAATGCTGATCTGCTCCATATTCTCTGCATAGCCGGATAAGTCGGCATCTTTAGATGCGAGATATTCCAAAATACTACTGTCGCCGTCCATGCTGACATTTGACAGCACATTCAAGTCATAGGGTGTGGCAGACCCGGACAGTTCATTCATGGCAAGCGCGGTGCCTACGCCAACCGATACAGCGCAGATCGTCACTGTGAGCAATCCGCAGACAATCGTCATGATAAAATAATTCGTGCGGATTTTACTGCCAATCTGACGGACGAGGAATGTGTTCAGCCCCCTCAAATAAACGTTACTATTTGCCCGTAGTATCTGGACAAACACAGTAGACAGGGAATAAAAGAAGATGAATGTCCCTGCCACAAGCAGGATGCCCGCCACCTGAAAAGACCGGTTCTCCCGTGAGGGTAAAATACCGTTTCTGTAGAACATCACCCCGGAAGACAGGATGCAGGCTAGGGAAACCAAAAACAGCAGCACGGGCAAAAGGCAGCTTCGATTTTGTGATGTTTCATTTTTCCTGCCGGCTGTCAAAAGGTCAATCAATTGTACGCTGGAGACAGACCATACATTAAAGGTCATGACAAGCAGGAAAATAACCGCAAAACACAGGGCAGTCTTCTGAAAAGCTCCCATTGAAAAAACAAGCTGGAACTTTGACAGTTCAATAGCAAACAGTTTTAAAGCGACTAATGATATTCCCTGCGATAACGCAACGCCAAGGCATAGGCCTGTCACAAGCGCAATCACCCCAACGCAAAACGTTTCCCCTGCGAATATCCGGGAGATACGGCCCTTTTTCATGCCAAGAACCATATAGAGGCCCAGTTCTTTTTTTCTCCGCTTCAGTAAAAACTGGTTCGCATAAATGATCAGGAACGCAAGGACAACGGCAATCAGCACTGTCAGTGTAGAAAGCAGGATGCCGAACTGGTCATACAAAAGCGTCTTTGTCATACCCATTTCTGCAAAAGCCGGCTGGTCTGAAATGGAATTAAATGCGTAAAAGACACTTACCGAGATCATAAGGGTCAAAAAGTAAATCAGGTAATCCCGGATATTCTTCCTCACATTTTTTATAATCAGTTTACAAGAGGTCATTCTGCTCACCTCCCAAAACGGAAACCACCTCCAGAATCTTTGCAAAAAAGTCTTTCCGGCTGTCAGCGCCACGGTTAAGCTCGTTAAAGATTTTCCCATCCTTGATAAAAAGGATGCGGTGGCAGTAGCTTGCAGAAAAGGCGTCATGCGTTACCATGAGGATCGTAGCGTCAAGGCGTTCATTCAACTCTGTCAGCATGGTCAGCAGCATCCGGGAGGAATTAGAATCCAAAGCACCAGTCGGTTCATCGGCCATGACCATTGCAGGGTCTGTCACCATTGCCCTTGCCGCCGCCACACGCTGCTGCTGTCCACCCGACATCTGGTAGGGGTACTTGTCCAGTACCCCGCAGATCCCAAGAGCCTCTGAAATCTGCAGCACTTTCCTTTGAATCTCTGCCGGCTTTACTCCTGCGATAGATAACGAGAGGGAGATATTTTCATAAGCGTTCAGCGTGTCCAGAAGGTTAAAGTCCTGAAAAATGAATCCCAGCTTCTTTCCACGAAAATCTGCAAGCTGTGAACCGTGCAGGGCGGTGATGTCTTTCCCGTCTACAAAAATATGCCCGCTTGTCACCGTATCGATTGTGGAGATACAGTTGAGAAGCGTTGTCTTTCCGGAACCGGAAGCCCCCATAATGCCCAAAAACTCGCCTTTGCAGACCTGAAAGGAAATATGGTCTACGGCTTTTGTCAGACTGCCCTTGTTGCCATAATACTTTTGGATATCATCTACTTGTAAGATTGCATCGTTCATCGTATGTTTGTCTCCTTTCCAAAAGGGTAATCCCTATTGCAACCCTAATCTATCATACCGCCTTGAAACCTGCCATTATTTTAGATTACATTTTCATTACCAAAATGTAAGGAAACAACAGATGCCAGACTTCGCCAGACATCTTTATGTTAAGCAAAAAGGCGGGTCATAATCCCGCCTCCTGCAAGTAGCTTTCCTGTGGGAAAAACAAAATGACTGTCGTCCCCTGTCCCAGATCACTTTGAATGGTAATACCAATGTTCATTTTACCGCAGAGCTTTTTGCAAAGGTACAGGCCGATTCCTGTAGATTTGGAGTAGCGGCGCCCGTTATCCCCGGTGAAACCTTTATCAAAAACACGGGGCAGATCCGCAGAGGATATGCCAATCCCATTGTCTGAAATGAGCAGCCGGACAGCATTCTGCTCCTCATATGCCGAAAACGAGACCTGCAGATTCTCAGTACGGTACTTGATCGAATTGGAAATAATCTGACCGATGATAAAAGAGCAGCTTTTCGTATCTGCACAGACAGGAATGTCCAGTCCGCAAAAAACCGGCCTGCCTCCTGCCTGGATCAGCGGCTTTGAATAAGTCTTCAGGGCAGAATTTACAAGAGCATGCAGGGTCGTCTTTTCCACTTTGAAATCTTTTTCCACTGCCGCAGAGCGGGCATAATATAGTACCTGTTCCACAAAGCCGTCTATCCTGCGCAGTTCATCATCAATCCGCAGGGTGGTGGTATTTTTATGGTTCTCAATGATCAGGCGGGCGGCAGCAATCGGCGTCTTAATCTCATGTACCCATGAATCAAGGTATTCCCGGTATTCCTGGCTGTCCTGCTTGGCATCTGCCAGCCGGTCATTTTGGTACTTGTTACAGCGTCTGAGTATCTCATCCAATATCTGTCCGTCTAAAAAATCGGGACGGACAAGAATTTCCCCAATCAGCGTTTTTTCCTCCAGCCTGTCCAGTATTTTCCATAACTGAGTATAATAGTTACGCCTGCGCCAGTAATCATACAGAAAAGCACAAAGATAAGCCGTAAGCATAATGCTTTCCACAAAGAAAATAAAAACCATTGGTGTTTCGATCAGCCAGAGCAGCGCAAAAATAAGCAGTCCCGACACTGCCAGACAAAGGAAAGAAAAAATATGGTCTGCCGCATAATCTTTCACTTTCATACAAGGTACCCCAATCCACGCTTTGTCTCCAGATAATCAGTAAGCCCGATTTCTGCCAGTGCCTTCCGTAGGCGGACAATATTTACATTGAGCGTATTTTCATCAATGAATTCTTCGCTCTGCCACAGATCATCAATAATGGCATCCCGTGGAATGATATTCCCTTTATTTACCATCAACAGACGCAAAATTCCCATTTCATTCTTTGTAAGTTTCTTATTCTGGCCGTTATGGCTGATCTCCGCCTTTAGTAAATTCAAAGTCAGCCCCTTATGAGTAAGCACCACGCCCTCCTGTGCTCTGCCGTTCCTTGAAAGAAGTTTCTGTATCCGTGCCAGCAGCACCTGTGCATTGTATGGCTTAGATACAAAATCATCCGCACCAATATTCAGGCTCATCAGTTCGTCAAAGTCTGTGTTCCTGCTGGTAAGAACAACTATAGGGACATGGGAGCTTTGCCGGATTTCCCGGCACACCTGGAATCCGTCCTGATAAGGCAGGTTGATGTCCAGCAGGATCAAGTCTGCCCCGGACTTAAGCGCAAGCTGCACTATGTCTTGAAAGTCGTCACTGCTTTCACATTGAAAACCATATTTTTTAAAAAACTGTGTTAACTCTTTCCGAATAGGCATTTCGTCCTCAATGATAAATAATTTCATCTTCGATTTCTCTCCCTTGTTTTATTCTGCCAGCAATCGGCTTTTTGCCTTATACCCCATTTGATAGACACATAGAACGAGTGGTATAATCTATCCAGAAAGTCAGGAGGAGAGATTATG
>RAYQ01000112.1 GCA_003612395.1 Parablautia intestinalis | reverse complement strand
GTAAGCGTCAAATAAGATAGTGGATAGAAAAATAACCACTACCCCTCTATACTGAAAGGGCAGTGGTCATCGGCACCGTTCCTGTACCATGGGATCCCATGGCAGATAGTCATCCAGATATTC
This sequence comes from Parablautia intestinalis, assembly GCA_003612395.1. GTDB lineage: Bacteria > Bacillota > Clostridia > Lachnospirales > Lachnospiraceae > Suilimivivens > Suilimivivens intestinalis. The sequence goes on along the minus strand of RAYQ01000112.1, from coordinate 654 downwards.
CGGATTCTCAAGAAATATACTCCCCGGCATATCTGACAGGATATATTTGATATATTTCATTACATCCAGCCCATTGGCTTTCGCTGTCTCGACCAGCGTGTAGATTCCTGCACTTGCCGCAGCACCCTTCGGACTTCCGGCAAACAGCCAGTTCTTCCGGCCAATCACAAAGGGGCGGATACAGTTCTCCGCAAGGGAATTGCTGATGGAACAGTTCCCATCCTCAAGATAGTTGAAGAACTCCTGCCGGTTGTTCAGGGCATACTGGAAAGCTGTATGGAGCTTCGACTTTGGCAGTTCTCCGGCAGAGTGTATCTCTGCCCATGACCAGAAAGCCTCGAGAAGCGGTTTCTCGCGGTCGATCCGTTCCTTTTTCTTCTGTTCCGGGTCAAGGCCCTCCAGTTCCTTTTCGATCTCAAACAGCTTATTCAGACGAACGACTGCTTCCGCAGGCTTTGAAGCTTCCGTCCCATGGAGGTCTTTTGGCAGCGCGTCCACAAAGGCGCGGCGCAGATGGGTATAGCACAGGCATCTTGTAACCCCTTTCACCCCATTGTACCCGGAATAAGCATCCGTATGGATATATCCGGTATAGCCCTTTAAAAATGCTTCCGGATATTTCCCGCCTCTCCCCGGCTGGTACTCAAAATACCG
>RAYQ01000111.1 GCA_003612395.1 Parablautia intestinalis | reverse complement strand
CTGGAAGCCATCGTTCTCTCCTTGGATTTGATACCTCTATTATACCAGAAATACAGCCATTCCTAAAGGAAAACAAGCGCTGAAAAACGCTGAATTTATAAGGAAATCTGCCATTTTTCTGTGCAGGATTTTTACCGGAATCCAGATGCTTTTTTACTCTGCTTTAAGTGCTTTGGGCTGGTCAATATCAATCCCTGACATCAGCCAGTCAAACTCCCGCCAGGAAAGATCTCGGACTTCCGAGTGCTTCCTTGGCCATTGATAGCCGCCAGGGACAGTAAGCCGCTTATAGATCAGAACGAAGCCATCCGGTTCACGCAACAGCGCTTTGATCCTGTCCCGTCTTCTTCCGCAGAACAGGAAGAGCGCACCGGATGCCGGATCCATCTTAAGCTGGTCTTCGACAATGGCACAGAGACCATCGATCGATTTGCGCATATCCGTATAACCGCAGACAATGTAAATCTTTTCGAGGCCGGAGATATCACCTAACATGAGGTCTCCCGGATCAGGCGGAGTGTACTGGTGAGCAGGACAGGATCGGCATCATTGCTGATGCGGATTGTCACATCATTCATGGACACTTCAATCGTATGTGAATTGCCAGGGTTCGTCTGGTGCATCTGCGATGCTGTATGCTGTTCCGGAAGGCGATCCGAAACAATGTCAATGGGAACCACGTCCTGCTTTGAATGCGGGATCTCACAATGACCATAATTCGGTGCCGGGATCTGATCCGCTGCTGCTTTCCTGCAGCGGCTGACCCAGTTATAAAAGGTGCTTACTGCGATGTCG
>RAYQ01000110.1 GCA_003612395.1 Parablautia intestinalis | reverse complement strand
GTTCTTTGATCTGCTTTTTGTACTCCTGTCCTATATCCGGCATGGGCTGAAAACCTTCCTGTTCTGATGGAACCATTGTACCATAAAACAGCAGGATTTTCCAGTATTTATAAGGAATTTTCGGGTTTCCCGGGCTTTTGGGGATCCCATTTCCGAACCGCTCCGGGCTGCTCCGGGTTCAGTCCCTCCGGCAGCCAGCGGAGCTGCTGATGGGAGATTAATCTGGCTTCTTCGCCCGTGCGCGGCCACTGGAGGCGGCCGTTTTCGTAGCGCTTATAGAACAGGCAGAAACCGTCCCCTTCATAGTGGACTGCCTTGATCCGGTCCGCCCGTTTCCCGCAGAAGAGGAACAGGGAATTGCTGTAAGGATCAAGCCGGAAGCTGTACTGGATGATATCGATCAGACCATCCAGCTGTTTCCTCATATCCGTGTACCCGGTGCGTATATAGATCTTTTCTACCCGGGAGAGGTCGCCTAACATGACCGCACTGCTTTCAGGATAGTTTCCAGCAGGCCGCAGGGAGTATCCTCAAAGAGTTCAACCGTCACAGTACCGATATGGAGCACTGCCGCAGGAGCGGCAGTGAAATCCTGTCTGCCGCGAAGGGATACTTCCGTAAATTCCGCAGCAGCATCCGGCAGCAGCACAGTCTGCTCCATTACCGGCCTGGATCCATTCCTTTTTCGGGGCAGTTCCTCAAGAGCCAGCTTCCGGATCTTTGCGATCCAGTAATAATAGCTTTTTAAAGAGATATCATGCTGTTCGCACCATACCTGATTCGTCAGGCCGGAGGCTCTGCATTGCCGGATCAC
>RAYQ01000109.1 GCA_003612395.1 Parablautia intestinalis | reverse complement strand
AAACATTTTATACCAATATGTTTCATTGCGCGTTTCATACGTACTAATATAACAGCTTTTCAAATATTATTCAAGCGTCAAGATAATTTATAATCTGTTTTACGAATTATATATCGTTTAGTAACTAGCCATAATTATAAAAATCATCTTATTTTGGGTATTTTTTGTCTGCAAAATCCTTTTTTTATTACAAGTTTATATCCAGAAAAACTGCATCCTTATCATCTTGATCAATTGATAGATAACGTTTGGTTATCTCCATTGACGAGTGATTGTAGATAGACATGATTAATGCTGGGGGCGTTCCCAGCTTCCATGCCTGATAGCCAAAAGTTTTACGTAAAGAATGGCAGCTGATAACCCCTTCCATATGCAAATCATAGACAGCCTTCTTGATAATTTTGAAAGCCGTACTTCGCGCAATCGGTTGGTTTTGCCCAATCCTGCTTTTATAAATATATTCCTTTTCATCAACAATTGTAAGAGAGTTTTTCAGCATACTTAATGCATATTTAACTTCTTTGTTGATTGCGATACAATTCTTTTTTCCTGTTTTTTGTTCAGTGATAGCAATATATTTTTTAAATCTCTGTAAACGTATATCATATACATCTTCCCATTTTAGCTGTAATAAGTCGCTTATTCTCAATGAAGTATTTAATGCTACAGATACCATTGCATAATTTCTTATATGACCATTTGCCAAAAAATAATTTTTTAATTTATCTATGTCTTCTTTGCTTTTTATCGGGTCTGTTTTACACATAATTGTTCTCCTTTTTTCCAAAATGATACTTCCTTTTTCTAATTTAAATTATTTTGAAACGCGCAATGAAACATATTGGTATAAAATGTTT
>RAYQ01000108.1 GCA_003612395.1 Parablautia intestinalis | reverse complement strand
ATTTCTAAATTGACATTGCCTGAGGAGTGATACACATTGGAGATAAAAAAGAAATATAAAGTCGGGTATACGGACGGTGTGTACGACCTGTTTCATATCGGACACTTAAATATGATTCAAACAGCAAAACAGAATTGTGAATATTTGATAGTAGGAGTACACGGGGATGCCGTTGTAGAGGAATACAAACACCACAGGCCGATAGTAAATGAAAATGACCGGAAGAGAATCATAGAAGCCATTAAGGGAGTAGACCGTGCGGAAATCAACAGATTCCGGGATAAATTGAAATTGTGGGAGCTGTATCATTTTGACGTTATCTTTATCGGCGATGACTGGAAAGGCACCGACCGCTGGAATCATTTTGAAAAGATATTGGGGGAAGTCAATGTGGATGTTGTCTATGTTCCCTACACAAAAGGGATATCCACAACAGAACTGCGCAGGAAAATCCTGAACGGAGATAATATATGAAGCCAAAAATGAGAATAGCCATTACAATGGGTGATCCGGCAGGTGTCGGGCCCGAAATTATTGTAAAGGCATTGAGCCATGTGGAAATCTACCAGAAATGCATTCCGGTAGTGATTGGAGACCGGGCCGCTTTGGAGGATGCCATTCGCTTCTGCAACCTCCCAATTGAGTTAAGAGAGGTGTCCGAAGTAACTGAAGCCAGAGGAGAATTTGGCAATATAGACTTTATCAATATGAATAAGCTTCTTCCCGGGGAATGGGAATATAAAAAGAACAGCGCAAAGTGCGGGGAAGCCTCCTTCCAATATGTCATATACGGGATCAGACAGGCTATGGAGGGAAAAGTCCAGGCAGTGGTAACCGCTCCTATCAATAAAGAGTCCATTAACATGGCGGGTCACCATTACAGCGGCCATACGGAAATCTTTGC
>RAYQ01000107.1 GCA_003612395.1 Parablautia intestinalis | reverse complement strand
AATGGTTCCATCAGAACAGGAAGGTTTTCAGCCCATGCCGGATATAGGACAGGAGTACAAAAAGCAGATCAAAGAACCGGAACAGCAGGTCCGGCTCCTGAAGGAGCAGGTTGATTTCCTTACCCGTAAACTTTATGGGACAAAATCAGAGAAGACGTCTGCCCTTGAAATAGAGGGACAGATGTCTCTTTTTAATGAGCTTGAAACCTGTGCCGATCCGAAGGCGCAGGAGCCGGATCTGGTGGCGGTCGAAAAGCATCTGCGAAAAAGAAAATATGCCGGCCAGCGGGAAAAACTGATAAAAGACATTCCCCACAGCAAAGTACTCCACACGATTGATGAGAGGGAACAGATCTGTGAAAGGTGCGGAGGCGCCATGGTAAAAGTCGGTGAGGAGTTTGTCCGTACCGAGGTACAGTTCATCCCTGCCAGCCTCAAGGTGATCGACCATTACCGGGAAACCTATGAATGCAGGGCATGCCGCAAAAACGGAGCACCTTATATGGAGAAGTCCCCGGTGCCGTATTCCCCGGTCATGCATTCCCTGGCGTCTGCTTCCACGATCGCATGGCTCATCCATCAGAAGTTTGAGCTGGGCATTCCATTATACCGCCAGGAAAAGGAATGGGAGGCCCTGGGCCTTTCCTTAAGCAGGGCAACGATGTCGAACTGGCTCCTTTGCGTCTACCGGGACTGGCTCTCCCATGTGGCCGGCCGCCTCAGGCAGGAGCTTCTGAAACAGGAGTATCTGCACATCGATGAGACCCACGTACAAGTGCTGAAGGAACCAGGGAGGAAGAACACTTCGGATTCTTATATGTGGGTATACTGCAGCATCAGGGACTGCAAACAGCCGGTCCGGTATTTTGAGTACCAGCCGGGGAGAGGCGGGAAATATCCGGAAGCATTTTTAAAGGGCTATACCGGATATATCCA
>RAYQ01000106.1 GCA_003612395.1 Parablautia intestinalis | reverse complement strand
AATGGTTCCATCAGAACAGGAAGGTTTTCAGCCCATGCCGGATATAGGACAGGAGTACAAAAAGCAGATCAAAGAACTGGAACAGCAGGTCCGGCTCCTGAAGGAGCAGGTTGATTTCCTTACCCGTAAACTTTATGGGACAAAATCAGAGAAGGCGTCTGCCCTTGAAATAGAGGGACAGATGTCTCTTTTTAATGAGCTTGAAACCTGTGCCGATCCGAAGGCGCAGGAGCCGGATCTGGTGGCGGTCGAAAAGCATCTGCGCAAAAGAAAATATGCCGGCCAGCGGGAAAAACTGATAAAAGACATTCCCCGCAGCAAAGTGCTCCACACGATTGATGAGAGAGAACAGATCTGTGAAAGGTGCGGAGGCGCCATGGTAAAAGTCGGTGAGGAGTTTGTCCGTACCGAGGTACAGTTCATCCCTGCCAGCCTCAAGGTGATCGACCATTACCGGGAAACCTATGAATGCAGGGCATGCCGCAAAAACGGAGCGCCTTATATGGAGAAGTCCCCGGTGCCGTATTCCCCGGTCATGCATTCCCTGGCGTCTGCTTCCACAATCGCATGGCTCATCCATCAGAAGTTTGAGCTGGGCATTCCATTATACCGCCAGGAAAAGGAATGGGAGGCCCTGGGCCTTTCCTTAAGCAGGGCAACGATGTCGAACTGGCTCCTTTGCGTCTACCGGGACTGGCTCTCTCATGTGGTCTCTCATTTGAGGCAGGAACTTCTGAAACAGGGGCATCTGCATATCGATGAGACCCACGTACAGGTGCTGAAGGAACCAGAGCGGAAGAACACTTCGGATTCTTACATGTGGGTGTACTGCAGCATTCGGGACTGTAAACGGCCGGTTCGGTATTTTGAGTACCAGCCGGGGAGAGGCGGGAAATATCCGGAAGCATTTTTAAAGGGCTATACCGGATATATCCA
>RAYQ01000105.1 GCA_003612395.1 Parablautia intestinalis | reverse complement strand
GCTAAAGATACTGTTTATCGTTTTATGAAAATGCTCCAGATTAACCGGCTTCGGTTCACAACGATTTTATCCAGCCGGATCATTAAGGATGCCATTGCTCCACTTGATTCAGCAGACCGTGTTAACGTGCTGATTGTTGACGATTCCATGTTTGAGCGTAACCGTTCCCAAAAAGTGGAACTTCTTGCAAAGGCATATGACCATGCAAAGCATTGTTATAAATTTGGTTTCCGTATGCTTACCTTAGGCTGGTCAGATGGAAGCACTTTTCTCCCGGTCAACAGCGTCCTTCTCTCCACCGAAAATAAAAAGAACAGAATCAACGAAGCAAGGGAAGTTGATAAAAGAACGGTTGGATATAAGCGCCGCATGCTTGCTGTCAGGAAAGGAACGACCGCCATGCTGGAACTTTTAAAATCTGCTAAAAAGGCTGATATTCCAGCTAAATACGTTCTTTTTGACAGCTGGTTTTCTTCTCCAGGCTCTCTTCATGCCATCAAGGAAATCGGATATGATGTGCTTGCAATGGTAAAGAAAACACCTGAAATGTTCTTTCGGTATAACGGCGAAGATATGCCACTGACAACGATTTACAATAAAAACAAAAAACGGCGTGGACGTTGTAAAGGAAGGAAAAACCATCCCTGCCAAAGTGGTCTATATCCGTAACAAGAACAAGAGAAATGAATATCTCTGCCTCATTTCCACAGAAGCAAGCCTAAGTGAAGAAGAGATTATCCGTATTTATGGAAAACGCCGGGATATTGAAGTGTTCTTCAAAGTCTGCAAGAGCTATCTTAATCTGAGCAAAGAATGCAGATCCATATCTTATGATGCAATGACTGCTCATACAGCAATCGTTTTAACAAGATATATGATGCTTTCCGTGGAGAACCGGGAATCAAACGATACCCGTTCTATGGGAGAACTGTTTTTATA
>RAYQ01000104.1 GCA_003612395.1 Parablautia intestinalis | reverse complement strand
TGATTATTCTAAAACTTGGGAGCCACTAATTTAAAGCTTGAGAGCCACCTGAAATCTGTTTTTATTTTAATGCTTGGGAGCCGCCTATAGATACAAGATATAGTTGTAGTCAAAGTACCGTGAATTATCCAGAGTAATTTAGAAATGTTCCTAAATATGATTGAGAAATAGCAAAAGCAGACCTATAGCCAATTATGATGATATGAAATTCCGAGAAATCTTATTTTACCAGCATATCCTTTTGGGAACAAAAGAGGGCAGAACCTTTGATGAGCGGATCCACCCTCTTTTTGTCTATTGATCGAATCGGCGAGACAAGCTTTGTTCATAAAACTTGGACAAAGCTTAAAAAGACAGCTTCAGTTTAACGACAAATAAATTTCACCTTATATTTTTCTTTCTTACTTCATTGAAGATCTGAAGTTCGGAAAGTGCCTCCATGATGGCAAGCTCTGAGATCCCTTCAACAGTGGTTCCTGTTCCCGGATCAAATAATTCCTGCTCTGCATCAGCCCTGTAATCGTAAGATTTCAGTTCAGCTGTATACCATGTCAGGATTTCATCCCTCAAATTGTCCGCCTGACCAAGCAATGCTTGTAGATTTAGTATTTTTTGTTGAATATCCTTGGGAATGGTCGGTTTGTCTAACTTTATCTTCATTAAAAACCTCCTGATAAAATATAATAAATGTTGCAGCATCTGGGGAATCACCAACGTTTCCTGTTAATGGTTGGCTTATCGTCTGCCACATACAAAAATAAACCTGCGTGTTTATGCGTTTAACGACTCCATAAGTTTTCTGGCTTTTTGGGAATCATACAGCTTTCTAAGGTTATTATCGGTAGTCGGTATGGAATAAGAGTTATGTATGATCCTGTCCATAATAGAATCGGCCTGGGTTCCGCCGCCTAACCGTTCATGCCAGTCACAGACTTCGTACTGCCCGACAAAGATCGTCGGATTA
>RAYQ01000103.1 GCA_003612395.1 Parablautia intestinalis | reverse complement strand
TAAGAATTGTCATATCTTGATTCTTACCCAAAAAGAGGTATTTTTTTCCAAAGACACAAACTATTTTACACTACCAATCTGACTTTATTCTGATAAAGCCCACAGCTGATGTTCCCACATGTTACCTTCATTTTGGCTCCTCCCGAACTCCCCTTCCCCTTTCTCCCCAAACCGAAAATCCCTTTCAAACCTATTGATTTTTTCTAATGCAGGATATATATTTACTTCACGGATATGAAACGAGGTGATAAATTGAATCCGCAAACCAAACAAAAAAGAGAAAGCGGCAGCCTACCTACCAAGTAACCAGCCACTTTCCCACCCAACAACTGCCTGATGGCATTTGGAGCGTAAATATTATATCATGCGTGACAAATTCATACAAGGAATTGTTGGAGCTTTAAAAATCTGCCACTAACAAATAAATCAAAGAAAGGAACCGAATATGTCAAGCATAATAGAACAATTATACCTTGGAAACGTCCGTCCGGATTCATTTCTGTATTCGGATGATTCATCTCTCAATGAAGCTATAAAGCATAAAGGTAAATGCATGGAAGAATTAACAGCAAAATTGGATGTCACTGCAAAGGAATTATTTAACAACTATTGTAACGCTCAGGCAGACGTTGACGATATTACTCAATATGGCACATTTACATATGCTCTGAAATTAGGCGCGCTACTCATGGTAGAAATTCTTACAGGAAATGATACTATCTTTTTCGGCAGCGAAAGCAATAATAAATAAAGCTAACTATTTTGCATATTTTACAATTGCCTGATAGTTTTAAAAGGCAGATATAATCCATGAAAAAGGAACGGGTTACTTACAGTAAAATGATCCGTTCCTTTCTTCGTATTCTAATGTACAGCTTAAAATTTCAGATGCTTTATTTTTACCGTAAACGTCAAATCATACGCCTAGTCAGATTATAGATTTTCTGTCAAACTTTAAAAAACTAATAAAACTAACTAGTT